>CAVYUE010000005.1:0-1106868 GCA_963771625.1 uncultured Acidobacteriaceae bacterium | reverse complement strand
TCCTCAGCCACTGTAGGGGATCAGTGGTGGGTGCTTCTAACAAGGAGGATCATCGACATGCAGATTCACTCGGTCGGGATCGACCTTGGCAAGCGACGTTTCACCTGGTAGCGCTTGACGATAACGGCACGTGCTCTGAGGAAGAAGTTCACCCAAAGCAGCTGATCACGTTCACAGCGAACCTGCAGACTTCCCTGATCGGGATGGAGGCATGCGGGGGGGCCCACTTCCTGGGTCGTGCGTTGCGAGCACAGGGGCACGATGTGAAGCTGATCCCGGCCCAGTTCGTGGAGCCATTCGTGAAGTCGAACAAGAACGACTTCCTGGATGCCGAGGCCATCGCTGAGGCGGTGGATCGTCAGAACATGCGGTTTGTTCCGATCAAGACGGACGACCAGCTCGATCTGCAAGCGGTGCATAGAGTGCGCGATCGTTTGATCGCACGAAGAACCTCCGTCATCAACCAGCTGCGTGCCTTCCTGCTGGAGCGCGGTCTGGTCTTTGCCAAGAGCCCGACTAAACTGCGCGAACGCATGCCTGAGATCCTAGAGAACGCCGACGAAGATCTCACGCCGCGCATGCGCAACCTGCTTGCCATGCTATGCGGAATGGCTGCCAACAACCGAGTGGTTCTTCGCGCCATAACCCGGCACTCCCGCCGACAACAGTGTTTTCGGAAACTTGGCGTAGTTGCTCAAAACCCGATTTTCAAGGGGCTCGACGACGTGCGCCTGTCGGTCAACGGAATCGCGCTTCCGAAATACAGTTGGGTCCGTCCCTTTCTGGCCTTCGGGACACTTCAGGCGTTTACACAGGTGTCAGGCTTTAGCCGTGCCGCCCCGCGCTGGGCAAAGGCGGCCCGAGCTTCAAGACTGTATGTTTTGACAGTTGTCGGTCTCTTCGCAGCTGGCTAATCTTCCTCATAAAGTGAAGAGGCCGACCGGCTAAATTCGCGATTTTTGTCATCGAAGCACTAGCATGGCGTACTGCTTAGATGCGGACGCTTAGGGGTATTTTATGTTCCAGGGCCCATGGCTTCTGCGCTTGTACGTTTCATTGGCAATTGTGATTCCTTCCGTATCGCTAGCGGCGCAGGAGGGGTCAGGGAATACGCGGGTGCGAATTCACATGCCTCCTGCACCTGAGTCGGCTGCCGGATAGCGCTGCTGCATTAGACCAAAGCGACTTCAGAATCCCGTCGCCAGCCTGATCAGCGTTCCTCTTCAGAACAACTCAAACTTCAATATCGGACCTTACAACCGGACACAGGACATCTTCAACATCCAGCCGGTAATCCCTAAACGCATCAGTGAAAACTGGATGTTGATCACACGTGTGATCCAACCGCTTGTATGGCAGCCTTACACAACCGAGAATACGGGAGGTCAAGCGGGTATCGGCGACATGAATCCGACCCTCTTTTTGTCCCCCGCCAAACCTGGAAAATTGATCTGGGGAGTCGGACCCCCGCGATCGTGATTCCCACCGCGACCAGCACCCAACTCGGCCAGGGCAAGCTGAGCTTCGGCCCATCGGTTGTCGCGTTGGTGCAACCAGGACACTGGACCTTCGGCGTATTGGTCAACAATGTGTTCTCCGTGGCCGGTTCTTCTCATCGCCCATCGGTGAATCAGATGACCCTCCAATACTTCATTACCTACAACCTGAAGAAGGGCTGGAATATCAACAGCAGCCGATCGTCGCTGCCAACTGGAACAACCAGGCAAGCGGCGACGCGGCCGACGGGGACGACACCACCTCAGGAGGAAGGTGGACGATACCCTACGGTGGCGGAGTCGGACGTGTCACTCGCATGGGAGCCCAGCCGATAAGCTTTTCCGTGAATTTCTACGGCAATGCCGTACATCCTCCAGGCGCCTCGCCCTGGGGCTTGAGGCTCCAGATTGCGCTCCTGTTTCCTCAAAAACAAAGAAGTAACACTACCGGAGGACCAACTTCTTGATCACAATGCACCCCGTAAAGCCTGACTCTCCGGAACTTCAGTTTAATTAGTTCCCCTGAAGTTCGCGAGCGAATAGAAATTCTGCACCCAGGAGGATCCGATGAGCTTATCTGCTTCTGAAGCCCGTGCCATCGCCAAAGACGCCTACATCTACGCCGTCCCCTTCGTCGCCCAGTACAAGACCATTTATGCGTACTCTGTCGACAAGAGCGGGCGCCAATACATGGGCCCGTTCAACACCATCCTCAACATCGCCCGCGTCTTCACTCCCGAAGACACTGCCTTCGTCACCCCGAACTCCGACACGCCCTACTCTTTCGCCTGCCTCGACCTCAGCGCCGAGCCCGTCGTCATCACGGCGCCAAAGATGGAGAGCAACCGCTACTTCGTCTTCCAGCTCCTGGACCTCTACACCTTCAACTTCGCGTACATCGGCACCCGCACGACGGGCAACGACGGCGGCACGTATCTCATCGCCGGACCAACCTGGAAGGGCGAAGCTCCTGCTGGGATTACGCAAGGTCTTCCATGCTGAAACAGAATTTGTCAGCGTCGTTGGCCGCACCCAGCTCTTCAATCCGGGCGACCTGCCCAACGTGAAGCAAATCCAGGCAGGATACAAAGTCCAGCCATTACACGAGTTCACCAACACCTCCGCGCCGCCGCGCGCCGCCCGCGCCCGATTGGCCCAAGCCCATCACCGCCGCACAGCAAACCTCACTCGACTTCTTCAGCCAGATGGCCTTTCTCCTCCAGTTCTGCGTCCCTCCGCATCCCAGCGAAACCGAACTCCGGCAGCGTTTCGCGCAGCATTGGCATCGAGCCCGGCAAGCGCTTTGATCCTTCCTCCTTCCCGCCGGATATACAAAACGCGCTCTAGGCCGGGCATCTCCGACGGACAGAAGGCGATCGACGCCAGCCGCGCCGCGACCGGCGGCAAAACCGACACCCTCTTCGGCTCGCGCGAATACCTGAAGAACAACTTCCTCGCGCGCGCCACTGGCACCGTCATGGGCATCGGCGCAAACTCTCGCGACGAAGCCCTCTATCCCATCCTCAGCAACGACGCCGACGGGCAACCCCTCGACGGCAGCAAAAGCAAATACACGCTGCACTTCGCCAAAGGCCAGTTTCCACCCGTCAACGCCTTCTGGTCGCTCACGATGTATGACCTTCCCAGCCAGCTGCTTGTAGAACCCCATCCAGCGCTATCTCATCAACTCGCCCATGCTGCCGCAGCTTAAGCTCGACGGCGACGGCGGCCTTACGCTCTACATCCAGGCCGATTCGCCCGGCGCTGACGAGCAGGCCAACTGGCTTCCCGCGCCAAAGGGCCCGTTCATGCTGACCCTTCGCTACTACTGGCCTAAGCCCGAACTGCTGAGCGGCGAATGGAAATCCCCCTCCGTCCAGCGCACCGCTTAAGCGTCCGCGCCCGAATCCAGGTTCACGTCGCAGCAACCCGTCTCCGCTAAAAGTGAGGAACGAATATGCCTTCCGAAACCTCTCTCCGTCGCCGAAGCCCGCGCCATCGCCAAAGACGCTTTCATCTACGGCTTCCCCATGGCCGCCAACTACCAGACCATGTACAAGCAAGCCATCGATACCTCGAGTACAGATTACCGCGCACCCTTCAACACCCTCACCAACGCCAAATCCGTAGCTACGCCCGACGACAAGTTCGTCGTCACCCCCAACTCCGACACGCCCTACTCCTATCTCTGGATGGATCTCCGCGCCGAGCCACTCATCGTCACCATGCCGGCCATCGAACCCAACCGCTACTACACCGGCCAGATGATCGACCTCTACACCTACAACTTCGCCTACATCGGCACCCGCTCCTATGGAAACGACGGTGGCACCTTCCTCATCGCCGGCCCCGACTGGAAAGGTGACAAGCCAACCGGAGTCAAAGATGTTCTGCGCTGCGAAACACAATTCGCCTACCTCCTCTTCCGCACCCAGCTCTTCAACGCCGCCGACCTCCCAGCCGTAAACAAGATCCAGTCCGGCTACAGCGCACAGCCACTCAGCGCGTTCCTCAAACAGCCACCGCCGCCCGCAGCGCCCGCCGTCTCCTGGCCAACCATCAGCGCGACCTTCCTACCGGCCGCGGACCGCCTTCCCCTACGTCAACTTCATCTTCCAGTTTTGCCCGCCCAACCCCTCCGAGGCCACCCTCCTTGCCCGCTTCGCGAAACTCAACGTCGGCCCCAACCAGACCTTCGACCTCAATAGGTTCCCGCCAGAAATCCAGCAAGCCATCAACGACGGCATCAAGGACTCCGCCGCCGACCTCGCCGCCGTCGTCGAAAAGGTCAACACCGACACCATCTCCAGCGGCGACATGTTCGGCACCCGCGACTTCCTCAAGGACAACTATCTCTACCGCTATGTAGGAGCCAAGCTCGGCCTCTACGGCAACTCCAAGCAGGATGCCCTCTACTTCGGCTACTTCGTCGATGCGACCCACCAACCTCTCGACGCCTCAAAGTCCAGCTACGAACTCCACTTCGACAAGGGCGCTCTGCCTCCAACGAAAGCCTTCTGGTCGCTTGACCATGTACGACGGCAAGACCCAGCTGCTCGTCGCCAATCCTCTTAACCGCTATCTCCTCAACTCCACCACGTTGGAAGCGTACACCTACGGCCCCGACGGTTCGCTTACCTTCTCTCTCGCTCACGCCAATCCAGGCCCCGCAATCAATCCAATTGGCTTCCTGCTCCCGACGGCCCCTTCTACGCTATCTTCCGCGTCTACCTGCCTGGAGATGAGGTCCTCAAGCGGAAGATATCTAGGAAGAAGCCGAAGTTGACGCCCATCTCAAATGAAAGGCTCTTGGCCACCCAATCCTTGTTCCCTGAAAACGGCGTCTTGGGAAACTTCGGCGAACTTGGTCCAAAACCCGACTTTTGAGGATCCCATGCGGCCGCGTGGGAATCTCCAGTACTGCGTACAGAAATCAACAGAGAAGGCTGCTCACTCTTTGCAGCGATCTTCCTTGAATTGAGTGCTCCCGAACTTCCCGCCATGATTCACGGTTTCGATCACCTTGTCTTGGTCCGAAGCAGAGACTACGCATGTAGCAGTTCTCATCGGATCACTGACAATGGCCGGGTTCATTCTGTCATGCGTCATACCCCCAAAGTTAGGCCCTCCATGAAATTGGGTGCCAAACACTTGTGGCTGCCAAATCGACAGTAGATACCTATCTAACGTGGCTGCGGAGAGCCAACGAGCCTCCTTGCTACCTTGTGCAACCGCATCCATTGCGAGCACATGAGCCATCAGATAGTCGTCGGGACTTTGGCCATGCTGGAAGATCATCGCAGCGTGATAATAGTCATTCCCGGTGCGAACTCCTCCGGTGGAGAGTATCTGACGAAGATCATTTCTCCGTTGCTCGTCGTCTTTCGTGAGCTTTGCCCAGTCAATATGATCGCCCTCTCTCGCCTTTTGATCGACGGTAAACATCTCGGTCAATGCCGGGTTATCCGCGACCGGAGATGGTGACTTGTTGGCAGAGCCGGCTTGGGGATGGAGGCAAGACGGGGCTAGGAACAGCAGCACGATGGCTAGACGCATAGCGGTAAAAGTATACCGGGATACAACGGCTGCTGGCTCGTTCTTCAAAGACGGCGTTTTGAGCAACTACCATCCCAACTTGCCGATTTTGCGGTCGTGGAGACAACAATCCCATGGTCGCGACCCACCAACGCGTAAATTGGCCCCCGTCCGGGCCAAGTACCTCGATGGCCTCAGTTCGAAATCTTCTTAGATTGGTCCTGAACTGCCTCGAGGTCAATTCCCGCACATTCGTGCCTCTCCTGAGCCTCTTCAAGATTGAGCTCCCCCGGCACTACCCTCACGGTGAGGAAGCATTTCGTGCAGATCGACTCACCGGGCGATCTGGGCGAGGAACGAATGGTGGCAGGGGCATGTGCGGAATTGTACAGGCTGCGTCAGGGAATTGGCGTAGACTCCGGGGATGTCAGAGTGGAGAACCCCATCGTTGAAGCGGCGATACGTTGCACTTTATTCTTGACGAAAAAGGGAAGCTGGACGTCGACCGCCTGGTCGAGGCAGTAAGGCTGCTAACTCCGCCAGTACCCAAGAAGACTTATTAGCGTTTCGAGACGCTAACCCTCAGCGAGACTACGAAAGGCGATCAGCCTCTCCAACCTCGGCCAAACGCTATAACGGTTCCGGAAAACGGCTTTTCTGAAACTTGGCCCTACTTACAGGCGATGCCTGCGGAGTTGCCGAAAATACACTTTGCGGGAGCTTCAATTCGGCGTGACAGCAACTCATCATTGTGACTTCTACAAAGATTGTCCTTGCGCAACGATCAGCTTATAAGCGACGTAATATTTGTAGATATTGCTGACGTATTCGACAGTGATTGGCCCGACGCTTTGGCCGACCAGCAACTCGACATTGCCAAACCATTTGTTTGGATCCAGTCCCGCCGCCGGCGCTTTCTTGCGGAGATCTGCGATACGATTGGCGCCGGCGTTGTAGGCTGCGAACGTGAAAAGCAGCCGGTCAACCGGATCGATCTTTGGATCATTGAAGTATCTGTCCGAGATGTCACGCAGTTCTTTGACCGCGGCGTGAATGTTGTTATCGGCCGTGGTGACGTCGGGAATACTGATGGGGGCGGCGGCGGCAAGGGATGGCCTCAACTGCATGATGCCGACAGCGCCGCCGGGACTGCGCGCGGCCTGGTTCAGCATCGATTCCTGGTAGCCCTGCGCGACGATCATCAGGTAATCGAAGCCGTATTGGCCTGCGTACTTCTTAAAGTATGCGACGTTCTCATCGAATTTCTTGAGTTCAGCTTCGGAGGTCGCGTTCTTGACGAACTGGTCCTTCTCAAGATAGCGCCGGACCAGCGTGTTACCGAAGGAACTACCAACGGCGCGTGTCTTGATGAACTCGTCCAGGAGCGATTTGAGCTCGGGATTGCTTTTTCTCATGGCCCATGCCAGCTGGCCTTCGTCACCGACGACCACGTTGGGATAGGGCTTAATGTTGGGTAGGACTTGTGACCAGAGATCGGCGCGCTCAGTGGTCGTGATGGTCGCGGGGACAAGGCCCGCGTTCACCATTTCAAGCAAATCTTCGTCCATCAGACTCTGGTCGGCATTCTCGATTTGGATCCCACGCTTGCCTTGCTTCTTCAGGGAGGCGTTCACGTCGCTGAGGCTTTGGGGGTAGGCGGTGAGCGGATTGACGAAGATCTTTCTGCCAGCGAGATCGTTGAGAGACGTAACTGGTCCGAAGCTTTTGCCGGCTACGACGATTTGTTTGACGTCGGTCTGAATGGGGATTGAGAAGGCTACGCGCTGCTGCCGCGCGGGGGTTACGACTAATCCATACGCGATGACATCACCGACCCCGTCGTTTAATGCGGCCTCCACTTGATCGGGGCGGACGGGGATGAAGGTGATGTCGATATGCTGTCTGTTAGCGCGGAGCTTTTGATTGACGAACTGCTGGAAGGCGTTGAGCGCCTCGTAATAAATGCCTTCGGGACGTCCGTTGACGTAGAAGAAGCCGGTGCGGCTATAGAGGACAAGAGCGCGAACGGTTTTGCGCTTGATCATGTGGTCGAGGTCGCCGGTGTGGCGTGCGAAGGTGAGGGGTAATGCGGTGCTTGCGGAATGGGGGACGTCGGGTACTGACTGGGCAGGGACAACTATCCATGCCGGACCCATGAAGAGAAAAAGCAGCAGCGTCGCAATGGAAGGCCGGCCCACTTCCATACGAGGAGTGACGCTTGCGAAAGGCACGATCCACCTCGTCTCAGCGTTCTGCTGGTGATCGTACACCGAAAGACCGTCCTATTACGACCCAAGCCGCGTGGATGAATTTCGGCTGCCTGAAAACGGGGTTTGAGAAACTTGGATCCGAACTTGCCGCAAACCCGACTTCACGGGAGCTTCGATTCCAGAGATGAAATAGGTTCGGGTCAAGGAAGCGTTTGACATCATCGGCGAGCTAAAGATGTCTATATCGACGGAGTTCCTTACCCTGCTCTGATCGCCATCGACAGAGGCCCACGTCGTTCGATGGAGCACGGGAAGGGGCTGGTCTGGGCATTAGCTATTTGAAGAGATTCCGAAGTGCTTGGCCTATGGTTTCACATGTCTGAGGCATAGGCAATCACCCATGTCAAACACACTATCGTGGGTAATTTTCAGCATCATCAGGGGAAGAGTTTCCCCTCAAGATCTTCGAATTGCTCCCAGTCGTTTGATCCTAGAGCTTCTTCCTGGTGCTCTTTCATAAAGGCAAAGAGCGCAAGGTCGAGCGCATGACGTTTTGCTTCTTCGTTTCCCTTCAGCGCATGGCAAGCGGCCAAGTGCATCAGTGCATTGGAAGCTTCTCCGAATAACCTACGTACTTCCCGGTCTGTAGGTGCGGCCATCGCGCAAAGGTAAGTGTTGTTTACGCAAACTGACAAGTTCCGGCGACTTTCGACCAAAGGCTCTAGGAACGACTTCTTCGGTGCGTCAGGGCGTGAAACGGTTCAGCATTCTCCACGTTGCGACATCTAGATACGTAGAAAAGTAGATGGGAAAGAAAAATCCCCGTCCCAGGCTGCAGCCCGGCTCCTACGAGAATGACAGGCGGGGGCCTGTTCGTGCCGCAACGCGACCCATCTGGGTTCACTACACCAAACGTCGAATATCGATACGTTTAGGCCCGGCCCCTACCTCGAACCTGCCGAAAACCTGACTTTCCGGAAATCATTAGTCGTTAGTGACAGAAGCGCGTCTACAGAACTAATATTCCAACAATGCTCAGTAAGTGCGTTGGCCTGTGAGGGTCGGGTTGACCGACTGCGAAGACTCCAGAACATGGCATACTGATTGGCATTATGGGGAGGCGTCTGGTGCCCGCGCAAAGCTTTGCGCCTGGCTGGTTATGGTGGGTATGGTTAGGTTTGATGGGTGCGAGCTGTGGATTGGCGCAGCAGGTTTCGCCCGCGAACTATGGTCCCGTCACGACGCTGCATGTGTATACGACCGTGGCGGAGGTGCCGACACTGGTTTTAACGCGCACTCACAAGGAGATGAATCCAGTGCAGCATGCGCAATTTCGGCTGAGCCTTGACTCGGGACCGGCGTTTCAACCGACGCATGTGCGGATGGAGGGCGACGACCCGATGTCGATGGCGATCCTGATCGACACGATGGTACCGAACAGTGAATTGCTGCCCCAAGTGCAAGAAGCGGTGACGGGGTTAGCGCCTGGGTCCTTGGGCCCGCAAGACCGTGTATCCATCTATGCGATGGGCTGCGACCTCACCGTTGCAGCCGACCAGATTACGCCAGATGCGAATTCTCTGGAGAGCGCGATGAAGACTGCGATGGCGGCGTGGGCGATCCGGCAGAGGGCGGTCCAGGTGTTGTGGTTTCTAACGCACACACCAGGGCTTGCAGGCCCCTTTGGGACGCACTGTCGTATGTGACCGAAAAACTCCATCAACAGCCAGGGCGGAGAGTGCTCGTCACGATCTCTGACAGGGCGGCGGACTCGGGAAGTGCCAAGGCAACGTGGTGGACGGTGCAGGAGCGTGCGCAGATCGAGTCCGTGGCCATCTTCGGGGTGCTGACGAAAGACAGCGAGGACCCAGAGGACCCGTTCGACTCTATTTGTGAACTGACCGGCGGCGTGGAGCTGTTTCCAACCAGACAGACACTGGACCAAACGCCACAAGAGCTGGTAACCATGGTGCGCCACCGATACATCCTGGAGTTTCCGCGAAGCGACGATTTCAAGCCGGGGCATCACAGTATCGCAGTGTCCATTTCGAAGAGCAAGGCGTATATCCGAACGACGGGAGTGACCTTCCGGGTAGCGGACCCGAAGGTGCTCGCCGACCCGACTACGGTACACCCGGCCGACCAGGTGGAGGCTCCGAAGTTGGGCACGCAGAGGATATTGCCGCCACCTCTGAACTAGGCGGTGCCTCGCAAAGGTGTTGATGAGTATGCCCTCTCTCGAATAGACATAGGTGCGGAAGAGGAGACTGGCGTGCTGGCTGCCGTCTACTGCCTGAGCGGCATGCACCAAAAAACCTACGGGATATTTGCCAGTCGTTTTCTCAGACTTGAAACTGCGATGAACTTATCAGCGACGGCCTATTTAGGAATTGGAGGCTAAGTCTGTATGTCAACGTACAAAACTTTGCATCCCCGCTTCGGGACAGTTCTTCCTCTTCTCAAAGCACCTATGGCCGTCAATCAGCAATCCACTTGTATTCGTCTTGGAGCGTAATCGCAACCTCGCACTATGCGAGCACATTACCGGGAAAAATTACGCGGACTATGACTCTTGCGACAAGAAGGATTTAGGGTCACTTGACTAGAGCGCATTAGTAATTAGCAGCAGGAGATTCGCGGCTATTGTTTGAAGACCAGCGTGGGTCCGCTGATTCGTTTTACCTTGAGATCTACATCCACTTCGACGCGGTCGGCGATTTTGATGAAGGGAATATTCCCATCGACCCCGTAATCCTTGCGGTCAAAGGCCATGACTCCCTTGATTTCGCCCTCGCCGGATCCCTTGCTGCCATCAAGCGTCAGATGCAAGGTCTCCGGCTTTGAGACTCCGCGAATGGTAAAAGTGCCGGGCATATCGAAAGTCGTTGGGCTGGTCTGTATTATCTTGGTCGATTTGAAAGTAATTTCCGGGTCTTGCGCGACATCGAAGAAATCTTTGCTCTTCAGCTTATCGTCCTTCATGCCGCTGCCGGTATTCACCGTCGCAGCTTGGACGGTAAGACTTAAGACGCCGGTCGTAACATCTGGTGTGGGAAGCTAAGGGTTGCATCCCACTTGTCGAATTTTCCTGTAATTGATACCGAGTACTTTACGTTGAACGTGACGCTGCTTGAAACTGGTGTGACGGTAAAAACTGGACCTTGAGCCAAGCCTGATAACGGCATAAAAATGGTAACTGCAAGCAATGCTAGTGCTTTCTCGTAGTTTAATCGCATCGACGCTCCTTTTTGATTTTTGTGAAATGCAAGTGTTGCCGATCAGGTCGCGCTGATTACTCCTAGGTGATGGGGTAGACACCCGGAGTCTACGCCTTTGTTGGTAAGGTAACCACTGGCAGAAATGCCAGTTAGCGGAGCACGTAAGCTCTGATAGCCTTCTCGCTGAACTCACAGACTCAGGAGATCTTGTGAAAAGCGCGACCCTAAGCGCCTGTTGCTCACGCAAGTTGTAGCTATCGATAGCTTGTGAGCTCGGTATGGTCCGGAGACTGGGGGAGTTTCCTTGCAATTTCGCCAGGTGGTAGCTCAATCCTCCATATAATCTCAGGCCATACCCATGGTAATCAACATGCAGCAGTCACAATGGCGCATGTTTCTTAAAACCCAGCAAACTTCAATGCCGGTGCCGCTTTTGACGGTTGTTGTTGCGTCGCTTGCTACCATCTTTTTCAGCATCGGGATATTTGCACCTCGTAAACCTTCCGTATTGGTCGCATTCACTCTCGGTGCCTTGACCGTTTCAACGGCCGTGTTAATCATCGTAGAGATGTACTCTCCCTTCAAAAGAATACTCCGTATTTCGCCAGCTCCAGTCTTGAATGTGTTGAACAAGATGATTCATTGAGACGTCCAAAAATGCGGTATACGAAATAGCTTGCGATCCTTCCGCGCAATTCCCACGACTAGGGAATCGCAAAACCCCTTTCACGCTGGCGGGTTTATCTCGTTTCGGTCGGCTGCGCGAGTAAGGAAGCTACGATAAATTTTGAAATCTTTATTCACCCTCTGGAGAACCCAATCCTTCCAGTCTGCGTTCGCTTTCTTATCCGACTTGGCAGGCCACTTCTTAAGAACCTGGCGCACCTCTTCCAACCTCGCGGTCCGTCGCTTTTGGTAGTTCGCGGCAGCATGTTTCCTGTTGGTTTGCCTTCCGGCATCGGTTTTGCGGTAATCGGTCTGGCAACAAATGGCGCATCGCTGACGATCGCTTTTGAGTTGCTTGAACCAGTTACTACAGTTTTCGCACTTTTTCAGCATACGTAGCTTACTGTTATCCGCTAACTCCACAATAATTTTGATTATGGCCGTCTCACTGTGTGAAGTTGCCGCGAGCGCGTTCAGGCCAACATCAAGACGATGCCTCTCACCGGCCAATTTGAAAGGAGTTCCTACAGATGGGGTGAAAGAGTAGCGCGCAAGTTTCTCGTTGAGGGCCTGCTGCAAAGCAAGTCCACGCGATTGCTGATTGAGGTCGCAGAAAGAGATGCTCTCGTCATATGGCGTAAAGCGAAGGGAGCTGACAAGTAAGTCAAGCTCCTGAAGTTCCGCGACGATCTCCAATACATGCTGATGTTCGGGCGAAAAGGGATCATGGTTTAGAAATCGCGCCACAAGATCAAGAGATTCCCAACGAGCAGCACGATGCGGTATTTCTAATTTTTGAACTCGCTTATTCACCCTTAGAATTTATACATTCCCCTCCCTTCCTGCAATTACGATTGATCAGAAACAATGACCGGGAATTCCTGCGGTATTTGACAGCCGTCAGAGGCTGCTTCGGCGTCCCTGCGCGAACGTTTCAATCGTCTTCTGGCGTCCTATTGCATTGAGGTCAGACTAGATTCCATCAGGGATTGCCTGGAAGAGCTGCGGAGCGGTTCGTGGCATAACACAGACTACCGCTCGACCAATCTAAAATTAGTGCTCCAGCAGTTCAGCAATCTGCGCGATGGTGAGGTTCCAACTCTCTTGCTGCTTCCTTTGCAAAACTTCAAATGCGTCGATTGCACCCTGCGGAACTTCCTTCGTCTTTAGATATTTCGTGAGAATATCGATGTCATCTTCGAGCCGCTTAAGACTCTCACGCTGGAGGGTGCCGATGCGATCAAGAACTTCGCCGGCATCCAGCTTTGGAATAGCTTCGACCGCTGGCTTGCCAGACCGTTTAACTCTGTCGATATATTTGAGGTACGCGGATTTAACTTGGAAACGCTCAAGGCTCGTTCCTTCAAAATTGAGATCGACTTCGTCACCGCTCGGACTGACTCGCGTGATCACCCAAATAGATTCAGAGCGTTCTGGAACGACCTTATCTCCGACGTGCGGCATGGCGGATGATTCTGCAACTGCGGATGGTTGCGCGTTTTAGCCATAATGCAGCGAGCGTAGCAGAAACTACTCCTGAGATTCGGTCGAGCCACGTTTCCAGGCTTCGCTCATTGTTTCGTTCTTCGGTCTTCCTTGCCGACGCGCTGCTATACCGAAGAGGTATTCCGCTATCTCATCTTGCGCCTTAGTGTCTTGCAAATTCGGTTGGAAAGACTCAAGCTCAAACTGGTAGTTCATGTGCTACAAGATGCTGATAAAAAGCGCATCGTTGCACGTCACACGATGTTACAGGCTGCGCGCTTTTCACATGTAGATCGGATTCACCGGCCTATCCCTTGCGCAATTCTTCGAGATTCCTGCAAAGTCAGCTTATCGCCAACGTTGATTTGGAAGTTCCCTATAACACCGTTTCCAGGAATCACGTAGAGACTCTACTATTCATCACTTCCGAGAAGCCGACTTGTAGGGATCCAATACGCGACGAGACACGTCTCACATCGCTGTGTCGAAGGCTTACTAAGCCTCTGACACACTTGGATCTATTTCTGCTCCACCAAAGCTGCGGAACAAAGCTACAACACGGTCAGCAGCATCCGGCGCGTAAAACATCTCTGTGTTTGCCATCGTGTCCGCAGTCATGTGCCGCATCCGAGCAAACATTTCCGCTTCATACTTTGCGATGGCGCTGGAAGCCGATTCTTCGTTGAGAAGAACCTTGGACAGCACCAGGGCGTCAAGCATTGCCATGTTCACACCCTCTCCGGCGTATGGCGGCATCACGTGCGCGGCATCGCCGATTAGCGTGACGTTGGGCTTTGGATCCCAATGCTGATTCGATGGGCAAGTGACAAGCGGACGCCAGACCATCGATTCGGCTTCTTTGAAGAGCGGGTCCCAAAACTCACTCCAGCCCCCAAAATTGGCGTGGAACCATGCGACCCGCTGCTCCGGGCTAGTGGCCCCTTCAAGGCTCTCCCTCGCGAAGTCATCGTGCGTCTTCAATCCCGCGTACACCAGCACGCTACCGTCAGGCTTAGTCCCGATGCCGATCGTTCTTTCCCCTCCGAGGGCCATGAGCGCTGCCCCACCGAGGAGACTCCACAACTCCGGTATGGTTCGCTTTGCAGCAGGAACCAGCGCTTCGACGAGCGATACACCGACATAATCCGGACGGATTGGAGTGACCAGTTTGCGCACGCGAGAGTTCGATCCGTCGCTTCCGATGGCGATGTCGGCCAATGCCATCTTTCCACCGACGAAACGTAAGAGCACCTGGTCGCCCTGCTTTTCTGCCGACTCCAGCTTGCAATCCCATTGCACCGTCTCGGGCTCAAGCGAGTCGAGTAGGAGATCGCGCAGTGGTCCGCGCTCAATCTCTGGCCGCTTCCCGGCACCGGACATGTTGCGAGCATGATCGTGGAGAACCGTCCCGCAAGCATCGGTAAGGCGAAGCCGGTCTAGATCCGGACGATGGTTGGCCCAGAACGCCTCCATCAGTCCGGCAGCTTCCAGGGCGGCCAGTCCGGACGCCTCGTGAAGGTCTAATGCACTGCCTTGGACGCGTGCGCTGCGGCTGTGATCACGCTCGTACACCACAACTTGCGCGCCACCCTGTTGCAGTAGTCGGGCTGCCGTCAGCCTACCCGGTCCGCCGCCAACGACGGCGATCTTCTTTCCGTAAACGGAACTCATAGAGAAATCATGGGTATTGTCTTGCATAAACCGCTCCTCAAGGTGTTCGACCTGAGCGGTTCATAGGTTGCGGAACCACACGGACGAACAGAGATGGACGCATAGCGTCTGTTGTTCGTCGTGGAGATCATTGCAGAGAGTAAATGACCAGAGCTTTCGTTTCCGAAGGACTTGGGCTTACCAAACCAAGTCTGCCTTTTCCGACACGAGAAGAATAACATCCGCACGAGTCTCGATTCGGAGAAACGGAGTTCGCGTCATCGCAAATCTCATTCTTTTGGAATGCCCTAGAACATACTGTAAAAGTCGTGATACACACTATAGTCGAAGATTTTCCCTCTGTTTGTAGCCCTATACGACCAGCCAACACAACGAAGAAGTTCGGCGCGGACTAACAAAAAGGGTACCGCCGGAATGTCCACGCGTGGACTCCGGTGGAATATTCCTTGGGTGAGGTGAGACGGCTCAGTGTTGACCGCGTTGCGCATACGCGCCGGATAGATTTTCCTGCAAGTTGGTATCAGGAGCTGTTCTGGGTGTACTATTATCTCGCTCGGCGAAGGGCTCAATTGGCTCTTCAGCCTCGGTTCCCTCAGGCCGTGTTTTGCAGGCTCCATCTTTCAGGCCATCAGTCAGGCCCAGTTTCCAAAACTCATTTCAGAGGAATCGGACCATGCCAGATCCTAAGAAGATTTCGCATAACGCCATCTCACGCGTCTTGGCCTTACAAGCGTCCGCGCTAAAGGCTGCACAACTAATCCAAGCAGCTGACGGCTACTCCGACTTTTTTGTCGAAGGCGGAGGAGGCAGCTGGCACGAAGCTTTTGGTGACGTTGTAACCATCTCGGAAAATATACAGTTCTCTGCAGCCCGCATGGCCGCCATCGATGGATTGCGTTTATCCGCTGACGGCTACTCCGACTTTTTTGTCGAAGGCGGAGGAGGCAGCTGGCACGAAGCTTTTGGTGACGTTGTAACCATCTCAGAAAACGTCGACGAACTTTCATCTCTCTATAAGAGTGTTGGAGCTCGTGCAGCTGCTCTTTCTAAATCGTCTGTGGTCCAGGCATACGCAACCTTAAAGGCTGGTGGTTTTACAAAGCAGTGAAGAATGCGGCCTCTCGATAAGAAAGTTAGCTCACATTTACCGCTCGAACGGAGCGGGCGCCGAACTCTTCCCACCCAACTGCAATGGGTGGTTAAGATATCCAAGTTCTGCAACTTGCGCTGCAACTATTGCTACGAATACACGAATCTATCTAATCGCACCAGGATGACGTTGTCTCAGCTGCGAAGAATGTTTGAAAATATCACTGAGGCGTATACCGGATCAGGTCGGAAAATGGATTTTGTCTGGCATGGCGGAGAGCCGCTACTGATCGAACCTGCCTACTATGATGAAATATTCAATCTTCAGCAGAAGACGCTTGGAGCGGCGGGGATAGATTTTAGCAACTCTATTCAGACCAACCTAACGCTGCTCTCAGACTCCATTGTTTCTCTCTTAAAGAGGAGATTCACTCATGTCGGGGTCTCGCTCGATCTCTTCGGCACCGAACGCGTCACGGCCAATGGGAGGCACTTGGAGAGCCGAGTTGTGTCTAATATTCAAAGTTTGCGTGAAGCCGGAGTAAAGGTAGGCTGCATTACGGTCTTATCGCGGGCCACGGTCAAGCATGTCAGCGAGATTTACAGATTTTACGAGACCTGCGGGCTATCTTTCAGGCTCCTGCCAATTTACCGCACCAGTTATCTAGGACAACAGGATTTACACGCTCTAACTGCGGCTGAGATTAGAACCGCTTTCATCGAGGCGGCTGATCTCTGGTTCGCGTCGGACAGCGAAATTCAAGTCCGGCCGATTCAGGACTATGTCATCAATGCAGTCCGTTTCCTCCACATCGAAGCAGTCGACCTCCATTTGTATAACCGCCGCGAGGCTGAGGTTGTCTATATTGTAGATACCGACGGAAGTCTGTATTCGAATGGCGACGCGTACGATTCCCGGCTGTCCCACGGAAACGTCTTTGAACAGGGATTTGGAGAAATGCGAGCCTCTACCGGATACGGGCTCTCGATCGAGGGTTGCGACGGTCGTATGGAGGCCACCTGTGGGGCCTGCCGCTTACATGGAGCCTGTTCTGGTTACTTCATGGGAGATTCGACCCCTGAGCAGCGGTATCAGGAAAATGGAAAACTCATCTGTTCGGTTGCCCAGCCGCTGCAGGAATATGTCCTAGCCCGTCTCCGTGACCCGGTCCTATATGAAGCGCTCACAGCGAGAGGTGCGCTTTCGAGTTCGGGACCGGACCAGGCCACATCAGAGATCTAATGCTTTAGCTAGCATGTAAGGAAAGCAGGCCGATGCTGGCGCCGACAGCCCCCCATCCACGATCAGCTTCGGCTAGCTATACAGTTGGCGTATCAGAATTGATCTCGCAGCTAGCTGAACCGGCGAAATGTGCGTGGTTGAAAGTCCCCACAACGCCATACCGATAGTAACTTCTCGCAAGACCGAGTTTCAGCAACAACCGAGACGCATTCGAACTTGCCGAAAACAAGACGTTGCGGGGAAAGCTGTTACCAACTTGTCTCTATCTACGGAAACGCAACGAGTAGATGATTGTTTGTTTGTGGCCAGTCGGTATGCGCGGGATAGAATTGCTGACAAACGGGCCCCGCGCAGCTTGCGCACGGAGGGAACGAATGAACAACGTTTTCATATCTGGGGGGAGTTTCAACGATCAAGGGGAGCGTCGGGCGTTGCGTGCTTCCGGATACAGTGCCAGCAGGAAAGCAGCTAATTCTTGAGACCGTTACGGGGTATTACTACGGCGATGGTGCGCTTATTGGTGCCGCATATCTGTCAGTCGGTGATTACAGTTTCGGATTTCCCTGGATCCAATGGGCGGCGCCAGGGGCGGTCTTTGCTACCGACCGAATATGGTATGGCTTCAATCACAATGTCCGGATCTACATTAATGGGCCAGCCACGCTTCAGTTCGATGCTGACGGCGGTCAGGGAGGCGGCGACCCCGGCTATTCGAAGATCAACGGGGCCTATGCCGTATCGGGTCATCTCGTGGACATCTGACTCGTGATGACGTGGAAGATCAATCGGCGGGTGGGACTCGTCATAGGACCGCGGATAGAAGTCCGGAAGAGCCACCTGTCGTGGCGGAGCAATGTGGCGCGCTTCGCTTATTATTCAGTGCATTCGAACCGCCTCTCGGAAGAACCTCGACAGCGTACCATGCTCTCTCAAATCGGACTAGAATGGCGGCTCACGGCCCGATGTCGTGAAGAATTGGAGGAATCATGAGCGAAGAATTGGATCTGAGCAAGGAGTTGGATCTTAGTAAAGAACCTGAAGGACTGCTCGTTAGGGCCAACGACGGGCAGTCTCTCTTCATACCTAACTCTGACGTCAAACGTTTTGCGGTAAAGGGTGATTCAATCGAAAAATTCTGGTCACATAGATCAAATACCGGAGTTGCTCAGGCAGAAGGCCTGTCACCTTATTGCCGAATGTTATCCGGTTGGTTGCTGACGCACGACCCAGATAGCCAAACTTGGAGAAAGGTAAGCGTGAAGTGGATGAACTATTGCTGAACAAAGTCTCAATATCTCCATGACAGTTCATAGAGTCTGTCGAGATGACGATGAACGTGAAGACGTTAGTGGTGGTGTCGTTGGTAAGCTTCCCCACTGTCGCGGGCCGAGAATCTACATCTTGGTAACGACCCGAATGTTTATTATCTAAAAACCTAAATCGAATCACTAGTTCATCGCGAATAATTGACCTAACGATAGGCAGCAAGTCGCGCGCAGCATCTGCTTTGACAACGAACCCAGCTCCAATCCTCAACGCCTCTCGAATCGTATTGGGACAATGGTATGAACTGAGGAAAACGATCTTCATGTCCGGAGAAGTTTCGCGGATTTGCCGAGCGGTGTCTAAGCCATTTGTATTCGGGAGCCTGGTCTCCAGCAATACAAGGTCCGGTCGTAGTTCTCTGCTCTTCTGAACGGCGTCCAGACTATCGGCGCTTTCGCCAATAACTTCCATGTTCCTAGGGACAAGCCATGATGCCAAAATGCCCCGGGTGCACAGAGTCCGATAAGGTCAGAAGGTCTCATCGTCATTATTTCGACTAGCTTCTGGGTTTCATCCACGTCTATCCCTTCCGTTGCGAACGCTGCGACACTCGTTTCTACCGATTCCAAAAAACGCAAAAGCGGCATCTCTGCCCTGCATGGATGTGGCTCAGAAAATCGCAGACGCTTTACTGGGTGTCATCAGGCTGATGGTGGACGAACCTGAGGTGATGACAATGATCCTTACTGTTGGTCCACAAGATGAAACTGCAATTCACCTATCCGTGTCGGCAGCCGACGCAGGAAAGGTCATTGGGAAGGAAGGTCGTACGGCAAAATGCCTGCGCATCATAGTTCTGGCTATGGTAAAGAAGGCGAAGCGCAGGATCACCTTGCATTTCGATCCGGTTGGTAATACCCAAAAGGTTCCCGTTCCTATGTCCATGAAGTAGCAAAAAAAGCCCTCCGAAGAGGGCTGCGCCTTAATTGAGTTGAACTGATATTAGCACGCAGTGATATAGTTCAGGAACTCACTTCGCCACAACTGACCCACCTTGGACAGTGCGTCGCCATGTGGGTTTCTTTTGCCATCAATTGATTACGAGTTTTCTGGTCTGCATCCCGTCGACATAGCTATTAGTCCAAACCCTCAGATTGCCGATGGTTTGCAAGACAGACTGGACAGCTTGCTCTGTGGCTCACCAATTCCAGACGAGCACTCACCAGCTGGAGATGTGCAGACTCCATGTACTTACTGAGGTGTGCCTGCTGACTTGCATCAGCAAAGGCTTTTCGTAAGAGAAGTTCAGAGTCGCGCAGACCTGCTGTGGACGTACAACGCAATGGTGAATCACAGCGACAAGTGTGGCAAATGCAACGAGGTCTAATGAGCAAGAATCAGTGAAAAAGACTCCTTTTTCGCTAAAAGTCTCCTAATGTCTGCTACATAACCGACGTTTTGAAGTTTTTTGTTTATGCTGCAGCGTTGGAGGTCATCAAGTGGCACGCCTTTCTATAGGATCGTTTCCGCGAAAATTAAATATTGACGGAACATGGAATTCGATTTGCACACGCTGCTTTCAAACGATAGCCGTGAACAAGTTGGAGGTAGAGGTGGAAAAGATTGAGAAGGTCCATGTTTGCCCACCGTCACTGTTGTCACAACGCGGCATCCGCTCCTCTGTAGGAAGTTCGAGATGACATATAGACTCGCGTTCTTAAGAACGAAAGACGGTTACCTAAAAGTTACGGCATCAGCACAGGGCACTCCTTTATTAGTCGCTATTCATCTTGATCCTGATGTTTTTACTATGGCTGCGCGTGCGGCAAATGTTTCACAACAAGATCTCTACAGTCTGAACTGGACTGCGAATAGGGCCTGGGACAATAACAGTTTGGATGTCTGCTGTGAGGCTATCGAACTGGACGCAGATCAAATCAAGAGTCTAGGGTTCGGTGAGGATTGGCGCAGGTTGGCCTAATAAACAAGAGGTGTTGGGATGAAGCTCAGCAGAAATGTCGGGTGGGACTACAGAGATATAATTCCTGCATGGTGTGCTCAACCGGCACGATACTGCGTAAAGCCTTGACAGACGCTGAATTAGCGTGCGGTAGAGCCCAAAGTTCGTTGGACAGAGCTCCTGATAAGCTCGAACGCGATGTTGTTGAGGCCCTCGCCGCAGCACACGATCTAGTAATCAATCAACGATATAACTATGTCGTCCATAGAGCACAGTGTGCGGTCTGCTTGAGGGACGTGGCAAAGATTGAGAGCAAGGAAGCGTCTGTTCTATTTAAGCCTGCCTGACGTATTTAGAAACATGGACTCCCAGTTTGATTGTGAATCAGTTCAACCGAGTGCTGAAGATACTAGAGCGCAAGACGAGATTGCGGAATACCTCTGCGGTATAGCAGCGCGTCGGCAAGGAAGACCGAAGAACGAAACAATGAGCGAAGCCTGGCAAAGGGGTTGGGCTGAGGCTCAAAGCACGCTTGCAAGCGAAGTCACATCAAACTGCTAAGACTACCCCCCCTGAATCCAGAAGGCTGATTCCTCCGTCTATTGACTATGGTTTGTGAGACGGAACTTCGCCTGAGGAAAGCCTTTGCCGATGCCATTCGGGAATTGGACTCAGCAGGGTCCCACGGACGACATGCTGCACAGCTCAAGATGGCAAAAGCCCGTCTGGCATTCGTCAACCATCGAGCGAGCTGTTTACTCTGCATGGCAAATCATCGTAAATCTGAAGGTTTCGGTTAAGGTGGGTAAGGGCCGCAAAAGAGACACTAGCTCTCCGTTTGTCGTAAGATTCTCACCGTTCCCACAAAGTGCATCATGAGTCTGATCTCCTGTAAGTACGGTATGCGGTTATTGGATAATGCTGTGCGTGCTTATGCGGAGACTCAACGGCAGAAGATGTCGAAAAAGGATGTTCGAGACTCGTCCGAGTCAGATCGGCTTTTCTCTGAACATTGCAATAGTTGCCCGTTGTGCAATGACGGTGGTGGTGAGAAACACATCGAGGCTGAGTACAATCCGTACTGAATTCGTATCTGAGATCGCTAACTGCGAGTATTTGATTCAATTGCAACCATATGAGAAGGATATGCTTCCAATCAACAACGGATCGAAAGTTTTCCGCCGTACGAAAATCTAAGGATCGGCAGGTGGGTTTTGGAGATCCAAAGTGAGCGTTTTCTAAAAGAAGCTGCAACCATTGTCGAAGCATTATGGAATCTCACATACCTCATATGTGAAGAGGCTGAACATCCAGGGAAAGTTCGTCAGTTCGCTAATATGTCCGAGGAGCGTCTTGCGTCTATGACTCGCTTGCTGAATGACAGTTTTAATACAGAGTAGCTATGTGCGGACGCTACGAAAGACATTCAGACAAACAGAAGATTGCTGATGCCTTCAAGGTTGGCAAGCTGCCACCAGGGTTTGAACTGCCACCTGATTACAACGTTGCGCCCTAAACCTGCTAAGAACCAACGCTTGTGCCCTGACTCGATGGGTCCATGTCGTGGACACGAGGTTTCCTAGAGGCGTCTGGGTAAAGTTTTACGACGAGAAGGACACATAGGGTCAAGATTTCTGGTGTTCCAAGCCAAACTCGATTTCAAAGTTCTACTCAGTCTAGGGTTTGTCGATCGAAACATTACTTTGATCGGCTGCGAACCACAACCATTCCTTTGGAAGGACGGTAATGGAAAGTGGATTAGGCGCAGACCATAATTTTTCTCATTCGGTTACTAACGCGAAACTTGATCCTTGTTGCGACTCTAGTGGCGACCTAGGTCGAGGCTTATCTTAATCTTCGCTGTCATAGCCACCGCTGACACTATGCTTCTCAAACTTCGCGCTGTATGACCGTACTTGCCAATTAGTTTGCCCATCTCAGTAGAGGGTCCAGAAATTTCAATTGTGTAGCTGCCAGTCAGTTCGAGCATCACTCTCACCGACATGTCACCTGGCTGATCGACCATAAGTTTAGCGACAGCGAGAAGTGCATCAGCGATCGTCTGAGCTTCATTCATGCAGCATAGTCCTCCATATTTTTCTTCAGATTGTCAGATGCAGGGTGGTAGGCTTGGCGCACCTCGCAGCAGAGGAATTTAGATGAGGTGTACGACAAATGGAACCGTTCCTAATCACGCTTGAAATCTCGATTACTGAAGGTGCTTTTGTGGGTCTTAGCTACATAGATCCCAAACCACCCCGCGATAGACATTATGGTTCTCACAACATCGGTGTTGAAAGGCTCGAAGAGATGTTTAAACAACATGGTCTCGCTAGCAACATTCCTGAATTACACATGGAGAAGGGCAAGCGTACAGTCAAAATTGATTTGGGAGCCAACGAACGAATCCTTGCCGCATTAGGGTTCAGTGAGGTAGGTTCACGACCAAATCCTTGAGACGGAAAAAGCCCTGCCGGTCCTCGATGGATTGAGAGCAGCAGGGCTTTGTTTGGGTGACTGAACAGCTGACTAACTACCTAGTCAACGAGACCTTCGACTCACAGTTACGCCTAGCCCGAGAAGTCCTGTCGCCAGCAGTAACAAACTGGATGGTTCCGGCACAGTCGATGCGTCTGGAGTAATGACGAGAGTGACGGGGTAGCTGCTGGGTAACAGGCCTTCGCCAGAATCAAGTGCATATGATCCAGTATGCGTTCCATCGATGAAGAACCAGCCGCCCGGGGTGAGATCGTTGATCAGCAAGTCATCAAAGAAAAGAAAGGTCCCGCAGTAACCGCCGCAGGGCCCGTTGGGTCCGAATAGTCCACCCTGAAGTAAAAGCAGTTTGCCAGATCCATCAGCAGTATCTTCGGGGCTGTAGAACCCCAATTGCAACGAAAATTCAATTCCGTCAACAGTTGCAGTCGTAACTTGAGAATAGTCCAACGGTACTGGCGGAAGGTAAAACGTGACTATTGTTGGCGGGAGGCAGTCGTCAAGATAACAGTTAGGCGAAATGAGAGTGAAGTTGTCGGCATGGGCGACCGTAGAGGAAGCCATTATCACGACGAGAGCTGCTTGAATTAGAAAACGGCGCATAGAAACGTCCTGATTGCTCAAATGGACTACTTGGCCCTTGAAGGACTTCATTAGTACTCTTCTTCTGGTTGCGGGCGCAAGCATAAAGAGTGTATTCAACGCATTTACATAAGTGCCAGTCTCGCTTGGAGCCCCTAATTTCGATTCGACATGTTAGTTGATTCGGCACAGAATTTGGTAAAAGTCCCCATTAGTCCTGAAGGAGTTCGCCATGCGCTTTCCTCGTAGGTTTGTTACTTTGCGCTGCCCTCGGGGCGCCATCAGTTTCGAGGGCTGACACCCTCACCATCAGAGGCGGCGGTAATGTAATAACGTTCTCACTACCGTCCATGCCTAGTACCGATCCAAACTTTTCAGATGGCGATGTCCCATTTGGGTTCGGCTTCTTCAACAACTTAAAATCTAAATATCAACGGAGTAAGTTACGTCGACGCCGAACTGCTTTACGGCCCTGATCAGTTTGTGCTTCCCTACATTCCTTGCGCTGGCCCGTTCAATCCTTATGATCCCTGCTTTTTTAATATCGTGTACACCAACGGGGCTTTGGGCGGATTAGGTATTCCGCCTCTACTCTTCAGTGGGCCAAACTCTGATCCGTACTTAATCTTGGCACTTATTCTGGATTCTCCAATGGAGATTTCCCTGATCCCAGAACTCCAGAAACCCTCACTATATCTTCCGATACCTCCCCAGTTCCAGAACCTTCGAGCATCGTCTTTATGGCAACAGGGCTACTGATTATGTTTGGTGCGTTTCGACGTAGGTTTGAGGTCTATTAAATCAATCTCTCTGCATCTGCGCACCGTATTTGGAAAAACTAGTATTAAAGAGACGGAAGGAGCAAGGTCTTCCTACTCATGCTCCTTCGGTCTCAATCTTAGGCGTGCTGCGTCAGAATTTTCACAGGATGCGCCTGCGTCGGTGATGAAAGAACGACCACGGCCATAGCCGATGAAGGCAACGGCATCCCTGGATACCAAGTAGGTGTAAGGGTCACGCGCAATCTCGAACTGACCGACGTTGCGGAGCGTGTAGTACGACTTGAAGTCACCGAAGGCAAGAGCTTTGTTGGTGGCCGCAATGTTCGGTGCAAACTGATCCAGGAACCACAGGCTTACCAAGCAGAGTCCCGAGAGCATCGGCACGAGCGGGAGCAGACAATGCGGGCACGTTCCGGTGTGCCCATTGCAGCAGAAGGTAGCAGTAACGTTCCGATCGAATTTTCTACGGCTTATCTGTCGTAATCAACTAGCAAAAATAATAGACAGATGCTCCTGACTTCAAAGACCAATCTGAGTCAACTATTTCTGTGGGTAGACATTCGCCAGACGAAAGGGTTGTTCGCCATAGCTCTTTATCCCAAGCTCGTCGTTCTTATCGAGGTTGACGTTACAGACATGTGCTGGTTTGCGAGTGGCGCTCCTATTAGCGTTAAGTGCCGCACCCTGAGCGGTAGTCCGTCAAGCGAACGATGGATTTCGCCAGTGGTACTTTAGCGTCTATGAGATTTGGGAATACGGACTGGCATTTATGTCAGTACGTCGAATGATAACTAGTAGCGACATATAGAAGCTGACAGATATGGGATGATCCGAATGGCTACTGTGCGCGACGGTTTGAATTAGGGCCAGAACCAGCCAGCCGACAGTCAGCGCACTTTGCGAATACGTAGTTGTCAAAAATAGATGGAAGGCAAACCGGGAGATCACGATGAATAGAATTAAGCTATTTACTTTTGCAGTAGGTGTAATAACTGTAATGACTTGTCTGCCAGCTATGGCGCAGGTCAAGGTGACCTTCGCCATGACATCCAGCTTCTACGCCTGAAATGCGAAACTGCCTTCAGGAACCTACACGCTAAGACAGATGCAGGATGATCCGGAGGCCTTCAATCTTCAAAATAGTACTGGTACGCACACGGTATTGCTTGAAGGGCGGCCATCGTCGAAGACGACAAGCGGGAATCCGGTTATCCTCTTTAACAAGTATGGGACTGTAGATTATCTCGAAGGCGTTGAGACATCCAACGGCACCTCGATAGACATCAATGGGGGTGTTGCCGAGAGGATGGCAGCCAAGAAGGCGACTGCTCAGCCGCATACTGTTCCAACCAAATAGCGTTAGGCGCACGACGTTCTACGACTCAAATTGTTCTTCATAAAACCTCCAGCCCGCTATGAGCTGGCGCCGCGAGCGCTGCCAGCTCCCGACTGAGAGCACTCTTTGTGCGGAGCAAACTCCCTGCTAACTAGGTTGTGCATCTTGCCCCAACTGTGGCCTGAAATTTATCGAAGATCCATCATAGGGCGCACTCTTCTAGTGAACAAGATAGGCTATACATTCTTGATCGCACAATTAGCAAAAATGCTAGTAAGTCAAAACTATTAATCGTAGTTACGAGAGACCATCGCTCAGGCCTCCTGCCTAGTCGACGCGACCGGCCGGAAGTTTGACGGTAGATCCATGTACTTTTGCCAGTTGACCGCTGTGCACCTAGCCAATAGACTCCGCGGAAGACCTAGCACATTGACGAATAAACAACGTCAAAGAGGCGCCAGAAAGCAGCTTTGTTTCTAAAGGTGCGCTCCACGCCGATGGCATGCCATCAAGCCTAAAATTTTTACGGAGAGTGACTAACATGGACTTTGCTAACACTTCAAGAAAGCTGACGACGTGCGCTATTGCCTTCTCAAGTTTGTTCCTGACATGCGGGGCAAACAAAGCGGAGGCACAAACAGGCAAACCAAACATCGTCATCCTGATGACAGACGATACCGGCTGGAACGACTTCGGGGCTTATGGAGGTGGCGCGAATCTCGGCCATCCGACCCCAAACGTCGATAAGGTTGCCCAGGAAGGCGCCGTCTTCACCAGTTGGTACGGGCAGGCAAGTTGCACCGCAGGCCGGGCCTCGTTTATGACTGGACGCATTCCCATCCGCTCGGCCCTTTCAGTCGTGGTTGTGCCTGGCGACCCGAACGGACTCACCAAGAGCACGCCGACAATCGCCGAGTTCTTCAGCAAGAACGGCTATTCAACTTATTTCTCAGGCAAGTGGCATCTCGGAGATCAACCCAAGTTCTACCCGATCGAGCACGGCTTCGACGAAATGAAGGAGTTCGCTGCCTACTATCCCGGCGTCTATACCTACGACGACACGTCCAGCTTCGCGCATCCCTGGTTCCCGAAATATAACCCTGCTTACTGGGCAGAATATCAAAAGATCGTCAACCTGTATGAATGGGAGGGCGTCGTCGGAAAACCCGCGACCAAGGTTGCGCGCATCGACTATGACTACCTGCATGAGTTCGATGTCCGTCAGGCTGGCTCAGCGGTCGAATACATTAAGGCCCACGCCAAAGGGGGTAAGCCGTTCTTCATGGATGTCAACTTCATGAAGATGCACAATCCGAATATTCCCGCCAAAGCGTTTCTTGGGAAATCGCATCTCGGCAACTATTCAGACGCCATGATGGAACTTGACTCCAACATCGGCCAAATTATGGATGAAATCCGTGCGGAGGCTCCCAACACCATCGTCGTCATCACTGCTGACAATGGCGCCTGGCAGGATGCCTATCCAGACGGCGGTACAGTTCCGTTCCGCGGAGAAAAGGGTTCGCCGTTTGAGGGTGGTTTCCGCGTGCCCGGCATCATGTGGTGGCCCAGTCACATTCCTGCTGGCGCACGCTATGGCGAAATGATGTCGCACATTGACTGCTGGTCAACCCTAGCAACGATGGCCGGTATCACTCCGCCGCCTCACGGTGCGTGGAAGGACAATGACGGCAAGCCGATCTACTTCGACAGCATCGACAACAGCGCCTACATTCTGGGCAAAGAAAAGCACTCCGCTCGCAACGGATGGATCTATATCGACGGGGAAACCTACGCTGGTGCTCGTGCTGACATCGGCGGCGATCCCGAGAACCCCGATATCAAAATCGCCTGGAAATATCTGTATACCTCCAAGGACACTTGGCTCGGTCCGCAGCAGAATCTCGGCGCCATTGGCTCGACCTACAACCTCACGATGGACCCGTTCGAGAAATACGACATGACGTTCAACGGTGCCGTAAGCACGCGTACCCCGACCACCTCGCCGGGACGCTATGCCGGTTACGACAATGGCTGGGTCCTTTCGCTGATTACAATCCCGGTCATGGAGTTTGACAAGTCCATCGTCGATTATCCGAACATCAAGCGCTTCCCTGGCGGAGCCTCGAACGATATGAATCCGGATCTGCAACATCCCGACAACCCGTTGCCTCTGATGGATATCAAGAAGCTCGTGCAAACGATAGGTGCAGCCGACTAACCGTACAGTTCCATCGTAACTTCCCGGCCGACTCTGACGAGTCGGCCGGGAAGTTAACGGCGAGTACCGAGTTGAGGGCTCTCTGACCGCTCCTATTCGCTGGATGCTGCAAGCAATTCCAACGTTCCTGAAGAGTCGAAAGGTAGGGACGATGCGTGCAATTCAACAACAAATCACGTCCTGATACTTCAAGCAACCCCGCTCAACCTCAGGGTCTGCATCCATGGAGGGTGCTGGACCTCTTTCGTTACGCCACGTCAACCATGCTCATCCGCGCCACAATTGCCGTCGCGATTGCGTGGGTTCCACCAGCGATCCTTTCCGCATTTCGCGGGCAGGAAGCGTTGCTATCCTTCCTCACCGACTTCGCCACGCAATCCCGTTTTCTAATCATCATTCCTGTGTTAATACTGGGTGAGCGGCCCCTCCAGGCCCGTTACGCCATGGTAGCGCATCATTTCGAGATGTCTCTCGTTGCCGACAACGAGCAGTCCAAGTTTCAGTCGCAGTGGAGATCCTACGAAGCTCTCAAAGACTCTACCATCGTCCGAGTGCTATTGGCGTTGGTGACGATGGCCCTGGCGGGGTGGCTGAGCGAGTACCTACAAGTCGGGGGCTCTGAATTCCTCTATTGGTGGAAAGGAGGCGGCGGCTTCAGCTTTTTCTCCTTGGCGGGCACATGGGCGATATTTGTTAGCTATCCGATTCTCGTCTACCTCACCCTTGTATGGATCTGGAGGCAAATAATTTGGTCGCGGTTCCTGCGGTCGACGACCCTGCTGAACCTTCGTCTGATCGCCGTTCATCCCGATCATCTGGGAGGAATGGGGTTCCTCGAAGCCTCCCTTCTTGGGCAACTTCCTTTCAGCTTCTGCCTGGGTGTTGGGCTGGCTGGCGCGATAGCGAATCGGGTGTTTTACGAAGGACAGAAGGTGCTTGCCTATCGCTTCCTTGCGCCTATTCTCATCGCAGCCGCTCTACTGATATCCGTCGCGCCATATTTCTTTTTCACGCCGACTCTAATGCAGATGAGACGCCGCGGCATGCTGAAGTATGGTTCCCTCGCGCGTTCCGTAGGAGAGCAGTTTGAACAGAAGTGGCTGGACCGCGAGGATAGCCTCACCAAAGATGTTCTGGCGGTTCCGGACTTTACCGCCGTCAATAGTCTCTATCGGGTGGTGAGTAATATCGAGGAGATCCGCATCGTACCTGTAGCCAAAATCAATGTCTATCTGTTCGTGATCGCCGCACTCATCCCTTTTATACCGGTAGTGATTGGCGCCATACCATTCGACATTCTCCTGAAGGCTGTCACGAAACTGCTGATCTAGACTCAAATGTCAGTTCCAGATCGTGAAGCGAAGATTCCGATTTCCGAGTCCTGACCTAGAGCGAGGTCGCCTCGAGCTGTGTCAGATGCGGCAGTAGTCAATGCTTATTCTTCGAAATGACCTCATTAGGAATGATCCCAGACTGCAAAGATCCTACGCTCGATGGGTCATGTGTCAACACTCGTAGAATTGATAGATACACGATGGCGGATTGGCACCCTTGTTCAGATTGACACGCGAAACACCGTTGCGCTGGCAAAAACCATTCAACTCCACATTCCGCAAAAACTCAGTCTCGATAAAACGCCTGTACGCTCGTCTAGCCTGTTCAGGCTGCGATCTTGGTGCGCGTAGGCGCATATGGTGTCGGGCATGTCTGCGGCACAGGAGGTCGGTTGTATGTGGTGTGTTGGATGTAACCGTGATCGGTATGGCAAGATCCGAACGATATACGCTCGTCGCGTAATGCTGAGACTGAAAGAGACTGTGCTCCTGCAGTGCGCGTGTCTGGCCGTTCTCTCGCTCCGTGATGTAGAAAATCACGGCGTAGGTGTGAAACTGCGGTGCCGCATATCCCTCAACAGGCCGCGCCGTGTCATTCTCGAAGGTTGCTGCAATGAACTTGTTTGTCGTCTCAAGCGCATGGATATTGCCGATACGAGCCTGTGTGTAGCGCTCCCAATTCACGCATTGCAACACGCACACTCTCGCGATGTGCTTCGCGCACGCGCTCATCAGCACCAACGAGGGATGTAAGAGAAACGGACTTTGGCGTGGAGAACGTCGCATCCCATCCTGCACGATGCTCAGAGCTGATGATCTGCTTGCCGTACTCGTTTTCGTATGTTTTCGCTGGTTGATGCTTGACGAGCTGTGCAGCACTCTCTGGATGCTGGCCTTCGCTTAGGCGAGCAAAGTGCTCATCAGCGACTGCGCCATGCAAACCCCACTCACGAGCAAGTGATCCCTGCCACTCACTGTAGTCTTGCTGGTCGCGACTCCAATAGTTCTGCTTCTCAGACGCGAACTCTCGCATGGTACGTACGGGCCTGTGTGGCGGACAGCGCTTTCGGAAGAGTCAACATGCAGAGAAGCCTCAATACATGAGCTGCAGCATCTCGTAACTGCTTGCTGCATAGCGTAACTCTAAATGTGGAAATATGGGTGTAAGTTTGAGAGATTTTTTTTAATAATTGCGAATACCGTCATGGATATTGAATAGAACCACTAACGCATCACTAATCCACTCTGCATCAGTGATCCAGAGTGCCAGCCGCTTTTTGAGCGAACTTTAGGTCGCTTTGAGACGAAGGCCCGGTTCTGTGATGGTGTTTTGGGGCTTCGTATTTCTAGAAGTATCTATGATTCTTTCGAGATTGCCTGTGCTAGGTCCAATAATGAATACAACATTTCCTCAGAGTAGAAGGCACTTCTGCCATCTGCGAAGGAAATGAATAGTCCGTCGTGCGTCCTGTTTAGCGCGACTATGTGCATGGTCTCAATAGAAGTCATAACAATTAGTAGGATGTCAGCGTCCGTGAAGAGGCTGTCTCAAAGCTAACCAGACGTTCATTTAATCACTTCAATTCATCCGGACAGATTTGTAGGCTTACGCTGACGGGAGTTCCTACTGTCCATGCAATAAGCGAATCGACAAACGATTACAAGAATGGACCCCGATAAGCTGGCTGCAACAATTTCCAGTGCCATAATTCCTCCGAAACTCGTTTGAAAGGCTAGAGGGTTTACAGGTCCTCATTCTGTTAATGCGGAGAAGTCTCACTTTTCGTGCAAGAGACGAATCGAAATTCGACTCTTGTCTGCTTGGTTCTTGGCCATCCTTTACCAAGCCCATTGGCATCCCATACCCCCTATGGATGAGAAAGCTTTGCTAGCGTTGTGGTACCCCGAGGACATGCCAGCATGCAAAATCAAGATAGCGCCCGCAAAACGAGTTATGAGAAACTTCAATCTTGAACTTGCCGTAAACCCGACGTTCGGGGACATCGGATAATTAGAGACATGAACGACTCCTCTCATGCTTCTACGAATAGGTATCTAATCCCGCTTAGATTCATTGATGAAGCGATGCCTCGGCAAGGCCCGCTGGGTATATACTTTGCAAGCGTTTTGGAGTGAACGATTTATGTCCACGACTTCCCTTGTCTTCTCCTCCTCTGCCGGTTCAACCGGACTTGTGGCCGGGCGTAACCAAATCACCACTTTTTCTGTCGAGGAATTCTCATCTATCAGGATTTACGCGTTTGTCAGGCCGCAAACAGCGCAGCTAACAGTCTACCTGATTAACCCTGACCTGCATGACCATGTTGGAACCGATCCAGTCGCCGGGGCACTGGACTCGTTCGTTTTGAACGCACTGGAAGGTAAATCGGCCTGGTATCCCTTACCCGGCATCAATCTCTCCATCGAGGTGTTCGCCACGGGTACGGGCGGCATCGATTTGTTCGTCTACGGACGGAAATAATAACGAAGTGCGGTTTCGAGAATGGAATTGACTCTAAGAGTGAACTGCTCGGGAGTCTCCGTCTTGGAATCGTGTCTTGGGCCATCGGTGAGTTGCGCCCGAAGCGTTCTCACTATCTGGAAGTTTCCGAAAAACTAAGACTTCGCGGGAGGCGGTCTTGGTCGTACCTAAGGCTGAATCGGCTGATATAGACGAGTCAGTATCTCGAGAAAATCTTAAGCAAGTCCACAAAGCGGCCACTCTTCTTGTATGCCGCTAACCGCCGTTGCTTTTGTGACGCTCCGCCAAAAATCACAATAGCGAATACGCCAACAATCACGAGTGCCGTGCCGACTGATTTTGAAGCCGATAGAACAGCGTGCCAACTCCTGCTGCCCATGCTAGCGCATTACTGCTGACGGGCCTACCTGTCTGCCCGGCAAGTCATCGGAGATAGGCACCGCAGTAGCGTCGCTCCCTGGAAACGGGGTTCTCGGAAAATTCGAGCCGAACCAGACTTTTGCCCGAACTGCAGATGCAGCAGAAGGCTTAGATCGGTATGCAAAGCTCGTTATCGATACTATCCCGTCGCGGACGCGCAACCCGCGGTCGATGAGTGCATTACTCTGTTGGCAACAACTGAGAATCGACTTACCAGTAGTCTAGACTCCTGCGGGAGCAACGATTCTGTCGCAGAATCCGTCAAGCAAGCCTCTAACGCGTTTCCTTGCCGGCCTGGTCGATGATTAGCACCACATCGGAGCTAGACTTCAAACTTGCGACCGCCAGCTGCTTGGCGGAAGGAGACCAGGCAAAGTCGTTGATGGTTTCAGGCGTCGGGTTGAAGAGCGTATTGGGAGTAGAGCCATTCAAGGGCTGGTACAGCAAAGTATTCCCGCCACTCCGGAGGGCGTCGGTTACGATGGCCCGGCCGTCTGGCGAAAATTTGGAAAGGTTCGCCAGGCTCTGATCGATGAAGAAGGGTGCTTGCATTCGTCCGGATCCCAGGTCAGTGATAATGACGCACATTTTTTGTTGCCGAAGCGCGAAAAGAGCTGCCTGTGTTCCATCGCGTGATACCGACGCTGCGGAGTAATTTACCGCTGGAATCAGCTGTTTCGGCGTCCCTCCAGAGACGGGGATGCTCCATAAGGCAACGTTGACGTCGCTTCCAATAGCGTAATACGCCTTCTGGCTGTCGGCGGAACAACTGGGAGATTGCGCGAATCCACTGCTCGTGAGTTGAGCGATCTCTCCGCCGTCCGCTTTCATGCGGAAGAGACGCGGCTCGCTACCACCATTCGGGAATCCGGTGAACAAGATGTGGCCGTCGGGACAGGAGGCGATGAAGTTTCCGGGGGTGATCTCGCCAGTATCGAAGTTCTGCACGCTCCCCGTCGCTCGATCGATGGTTCCGATACTCGAACCACCAACTATATAGAGCAAACGATCCTCCGCGGCCCACGCGATGGCGTTCGGCGTAATCCTCAAGGGCAACGTGGAGATCGGTTCACCGCGATCGGGCCCATACAGAGCGATGTTCGAATCGACATTGGTCAGTACCGTAGCGAGGGTGCGTCCGTTGCCGGAGAGCGCCAATTCGCTGTACGAATTTACATCGTTGGTTACCGAATGGAATTTCCTAGATGGCACCGTGATGACGCCGATCTGCGCGCGGTCACTGTGCTGCTTGTGATAAAGCGTTAGCAGATGAAGGCTGTCGGGCATCCAGGCAAGCGTTGTGGAGGCCAAACCGGGGTTCACCCAGGAGATCCCCGGCGGCGGCGCCACTGTCATAAGCCTCCTGGAAGATATCTCGATCACTTTGAGCCCTATCCTCGTCGTTCCTGCTTCCGTCTGTAGCCATGCGATAATCCTTCCATCCGGAGACCACACCGGCGCCAGCGCCTCCTCCACAGTCGAATAAAGCACTTGATCGTTGCCGCCATCTTTATCGGCGATATGGATCTGCGAGAATTCGCCCTTCCTCTCGGGTGACCACCTGAGGTAGGTAATCCTGTTGCCATTAGGCTCAAAGCTTACCGGGCTGTCGACGTCAAAGATAAGCTGCCTCGGCGTGCCGCCAAAGACGGACATCACGTAAAAGGCATTCGCCGTCTCGTTGTCCGGACTTAAACGGGTGAAGTAGAGATGATTACCATCCGGCGAGAAGGTGATCCCAAGGTAGTCATGTCCAAATGCGCTCAGTACCTGGGTCTCAGTGTTGGTCGCTGTATTTCTCACCCACACTGTGCGCTGGCCTTTGTCGTTTTTCACTTCGGCAAGGAAGCGGCCGTCGGCTGAGAGCGCTATTTTTTCGATGGTCCCGATATTGGTGATCTGTTCAATGGAGACTGCGGCGAAGGGCCGGGGACGCGGCCAGAAACGACAACCCACAAATCCGGCAATCCCGAGAACAACCAACACCGCCAACGCGACAGTGACTCTTCGCCTCCGATTCGCGGCCGGCGTGGCGATGCCGCTTGCATTTGACTGATGCGGGTGCTGCGCAGTTTGAGTCTGTGGAGGGGAAGCCGCGGGTGGCGAAGTCGCGGGACCAGCATGTATCGCTACTCTGCCGGAGCTGCTGTTGCGTTGCAGGCGCTTCAGGTCGGCGCGAAGTTCGGCGGCCGACTGACAGCGAAGCTCTCGGTCTTTCTCCAGCGTTTTGTTCAAAATGTTTTCAAACTCTACGGGGAGTTCCGCATTGAGCGAAATTGGTGATGGCGGAGGGTGGTTCAGAATGCGATCGAAGACCACAGCCGTCGTGGACCCGCTGAATGGGCGCTGCCCGGTCGCCATTTCGTAGAGAACAACTCCGAGCGAAAAGAGGTCGCTGCGCAGGTCCAGCGGATCGCCGCGCGCCTGTTCCGGGGACATGTAGGCAATGGTGCCAACCGTCGAACCGGAATCTGTGAGCGGAGTTGCCGCAGTCGGGCCAGAGCCAACGCTGGCCTCGTCGAGTTTCGCCAAGCCGAAATCAAGGAGCTTGGCTTGGCCCGAGTTGGTGATGAAAATGTTCGACGGCTTAATGTCGCGGTGCAGAATTCCCTTGCGATGAGCCGCGTTCAGCGCGTCGGCCAGCTGTGTGCCCATCGCGATCAGCTTTGGGTATGGCATGGCGTGGCCGCGATAGAGCTTTTCCAGGCTGCTGCCCTCAAGCAGCTCCAATACCAGGAACGGCGGTACCGCGGTCTCATCGAGTTCATGGATGATGCAGATGCCGGGATGATTCAGCGAAGAAGCAGAGCGGGCCTCGCGCCAGAAACGCTCCAGCGCAGAGTCGCTGTCGCGGGTGGTGGGTGCGTCAGCATGTGCGAGGAGCTTGATGGCGACATGGCGGCCAAGCTTCTGGTCAATCGCCTCATAGACCACGCCCATGCCGCCTTGGCCTAACCTGCGGACGATCTTGTAGTGCCCGAGCAGCGTGCCAGGAGCCAGTTCTTTCACTCCAATATCTTGCCTGTAGGCGAACAATGCGGCAAGTGTCCGTTTTTAGCGCAGGACGCCCAGCCATGCGTGAAAGCACTTCGAGCTAGCTAAGCGACAGATCTGAACTTCGTGCGAGTTGAGATCCTAGTAGGTCCGTCACACTTTCGTCATTTGGCGCTAAATAGCCAAATCACTCATCCAGTGCTAAGGCTTGTTCTTAGGATTGATGTGGCGGATCAGCAATTCCATAGATAAAAGGAAGCTGGCTCATGGCACCCAATAAAATCGAAGTGTCCGATTATTCCAGTTTTGAGTATTCGACTTTGGCTCTGCGGTAAATCGGAAGGTCCAGGTCGGCACCTTTCCAAAGATCGAGGAATGCCTCATAGCTTTTCTTTGCCGACGTTTTGTCGCTGGACATTGCTTGGGCTCGCGCGAGCTGCAGTTGTGCCAAAGCTCCGGTCACGAATCGGCCCACCACTCCAGGATGGTCGAGCACCTTCTGAAATTCGGGAACAGCGAGTGCCCCTTTGCCCATCTGCAGATAAGCGAGGCCGCGTAGATACGCCGGATAGACGCTGTTGACGGTGTCAGGAATTGAGAGTTCATATTTCAGGGTTGGACGGAGGCTTTCTATCGCGCCCGCCGGGTCGTTCTCCTGTAACCGGACGGCGGCACGAACAATTGGTAGTGAATAGTTCTGCGCAAGCGTGTCCAACGGGTATTCGTGGCTGAGTGCACCAGCAAGCTCGTTTGCCTTCTCGGTCTCGCATACGCGCGCGAGCAGCATGGCGAGATCGAGGCGCGTCTTACGGTCTTTCGATTCGGTGGCCAGGCCAGGCAGAAGCTTTTGCGCGCCGGCTCTGTTGCCGACTTCGGCTTCCTGGATTGCGAATTCCTGCTGAAGGCCGAGCGGAATGGCACCATAGCCGTTCCTGGCCGATTTCTCCTTCGCTTTCCTGAACCATCCTTCGGCGCTTCGAAAGCGTCCGGAGTACGCCTCAGCATTCGCTTCTGCGTAGAGAACCATGGCCGCGTCTCCACTGGCTGTGCTTTCCGCCCACGCTGCCTGTTCTCGCATGCCGGCTGGACTGCCCTGCAAAAATGCCACGTAGTGCCTCCAGATGCGCAATGGGTCAACGATCCCCTGCTGTTCCGCCTCACCCAATGCGGCTTTCGCTGCTTCGATCTGGTCGTCGTCAAGCATGATCTCTAGCAGGTTGCCGTAGGTTGCCGGAATGGGCAGAAGCCGTACGGCTTCGCGAGCTTCCGTCACAGCTCTGTCTAGCCGCCCGAGTTTGAGCGCGCAGAAGCTGAAGTTGATATGTCCTCTTACATCCAGAGGAAATGTTTGTACCCACTCTAGATAAACCGGATAGGCTTTCTCTAGATCGCCCGTGACCAAGCTGTAATAGAGTGTCTCCGCTAAAAACCGGGCCGCGCCAGTCAACCGATCCCGCAGTTCAAAGGCCTTGGCCTCGGCGGCTGCGGCCTCGGTGTTTTCCGCGAAATTAGAGTGCCAGGCACCCAGTCCGATATATGCCAGCGCCAGCTTCGGGTCGAGGTCGATCGCGCGCTGATAATATGACGCAGCTTGCTTATCCCTTTCTAGATGGAGACGGTATCCGGTGGTGAGTAGTTGCAGCGCATCGAGGGAACTCGAAGTTGCCACGTTCAACGGCTTGCTGAATCTCGCGACTGAAGACGGGGATTCTCCCATCTTGCGCCGCAGTTGCTCTCCCAGCTGTCCCAGCGCCTGCACGATCTCATTGCGGTTAGCGGCAATCTTTGCGGAGCTCGCAAACGTCTTCCCGGTACGGCACTCAATCCCGCTGAGTTCGATCCGGAAACGGTTGCCGGCATCCGCAATTGAACTCGCAACTACAGCCACGCTATTGCTGCGAAGGCATACTTCGCGCGCATTTTCCGGTGTAACTTTTTGATCATCCGGATAGCCGAGTAGCTTCATCGTCCCACGCACCTTATCTGAACCCAGGAGATTGAAGTAAGGCGTCTGCTCGAATTCGATACGCAACGCCGTGTTCAACGCATCCTCAAAGACAGGATCACTGGTCTGGTTGCTGATATCTGCCAGAACCACCGTGTCGTTGGCCGCAAGTCGCATAGTAGGACGAAGCTTCCAATACCAGATTCCTCCGGTGGCCGCTGCCAGAACCGCCAACGCTATCGGCCATGCCCACGACCAGATGAGCGTCTTTCTCTTTCCGGCATCCGCGGGAGGAATAGCTGCCTGATTTGGCGTCCTCGGCTGGACGTGTAACGATTCCTGATCGAGGCCTGGGCCATTTTCTTTTACGGGGGGATCGGACGCGGCCGACTGCCAGGTCGGAGTCGGGATCAGCCGGTAGCCGCGCCTGGCCACTGTCTCAATGTATTTCGTCTCGGTCGCTGGGTCGTCCAGCACCCGTCGAAGCGTCGCGATTGCAACATTAATAGAGTGGTTGAAATCGACGTTTCGTTCGTCCGGCCAAAGAACGCGGCGGATATCCTCTCGAGTCGCCACTTCGCCATTCCGCTCGATGAGTAGCCGCAGTATGCGGAACGGCTGCTCCTGCAGAATCGCGGGCTCGCCGTCACTCGGCTCGATTGCCCGCAGCTCTCCGCTACGAACGTCGAGCTCGAAGGCTCCGAAACTCACTCGAGTTGTCCGATCTGCGTTCTGGCGAGTCATGGATTCGAGTCTAACCGATCATTGCACCGTCAAATTCGCTGCGAAACTGGCAATATCCCCTTGAAAGCGGGCGACTTCGCCATTTGACTGTTTTTTGATCCGCATTTGAGTTCTGCTGACTTTATTCCCGGCTCAATCTCTAGGAGACTCGCTTTACGTCAAGCCTGTCCCGGCGAGGAGCCACATGTCCAAAGAAAACAAAAGGGCCGCTATCGCCTACTTTGAGAAGGCAATCAACGAATTCGATACCGACACCGCGATCGCCCTTTACGGCGGGAAGAACTACAAACAACACAATCCTCTGATTGAGGACGACTGGGCCGGTCTAAAGAAGTTCGTCGGTTGGCTCCGCGACAACCATCCGAAGGCCCGCCTCGACATCAAGCACGTCTTCGCCGACGGAGATTTTGTCCTACTGCACAGCGAATGGATCCGGACCCCAGGAGAAAGGGGCGAGGCCGTCGTAGACATCGTGAGATTTGAGGGCGGCAAGATCGTCGAGCACTGGGACGTCGTCCAGCCCATCCCAGAGAGCCCAAAGAACAACAACAGCATGTTTTGAAATGACATCGGATCCACTCGCGGGAACCGGTTTGGACCTAGCTCAACCCTGGATTTGATTATGTCGTACGCCCCCATTCTCACCGAACAACAAATCGAGCGGATCCGCCTATTCGCCGAGCCTCGATCCATCGAGGCTGGCCAAATCCTTTATGAGCCCGGCTTCGACACTCCTCCTGTATACGTGGTCCTCTCCGGCGAGATCAGGATTCTAGCGATCGGTGGTGGGCAGGAATCGACGGTCACGAGCTACAGGGCCGGGGAGTTTTCCGGCGAGTTGCTGATGATTGCCGGCCGGAAGTCGATCTATCGATGTCAGGCGATCGAATCCGGCGCTGTGCTCGAATTGCAGGCCTCAGATCTGCGCACGCTCATCGCGAAGGATGCGGAGCTCAGCGACATTTTCATGAAGGCGTTTCTTGCCCGCAGGCTCTCGCTAAAAACTGCCGGCCATGGAAATGTAGTCGTCCTTGGCTCTCGCTATTCAGCCGATACGTTAGCACTCCGCGAGTTTCTTACCCGCGACGGACATCCCTTTGTCTACTTCGATCTCGATTCGGACCAGACCACTCAGGAACTGCTTGATCGCTTCGGAGTCGGCGTCGCGGATATTCCCGTGGTGATCTGCAACAACACTCTAGTCCTGAGAAATCCTTCCATGAACCAGCTTGCTGACAGCCTGGGATTCAATTGTCACATTGACGATTCTCACGTCCGGGACCTCGTCATCGTCGGCGCCGGGCCTGCGGGATTGGCCGCTGCCGTCTATGCCGCTTCGGAAGGACTCGATGTGCTGGTCCTCGAAAAGAGCGCGCCGGGCGGGCAGGCGGCTTCAAGCTCAAAGATTGAAAACTACCTCGGTTTTCCTACGGGGCTTTCTGGTCAGGAATTGGCGGACCGAGCGATCGCACAGTCGGAGAAGTTCGGCGCGCAGATCATGGTCGCCCACTCCGCCCTGCGTCTTGAGTGCAACCAACGGCCCTACAAGATAACGCTTGATGACGGGTTGGTGATGCAGACACGCGCGATTGTGCTCGCCATCGGAGCCGAGTACAACAAGCCGTCCATCCCGGGGCTCGAACAGTTTACCGGCAAGGGAATCTACTACAACGCTACCTTCATGGAGGCTCAGTTTTGCGTCGGCGAGGAAGTTGTCGTCATCGGCGGTGGCAATTCTGCCGGCCAGGCTGCTGTGTTCCTTTCGCAGAACACGCGCGGCGTGCATATGCTCGTGCGCTCAAAGAGCCTCACTGACACCATGTCACGTTACCTCATTCAGCGGATCGAGGAAAATCCATCGATCCACTTGCACTACTCGAATGAAGTCACTTGCCTTAAAGGCGATGGGCATCTCGAGAAGGTCTCGTGGATCGACAGAAATTCCGACCAGATCACGACACGTCCGATCCGACACGTCTTCGTCATGACTGGAGCGTCGCCTAAGACCGACTGGCTTTCTGGATGCGTGTCCCTCGACAACAAAGGCTTCGTTCTAACTGGCCGTGATCTTGAGAATTCCGAGCCGCCCATTCCGTGGCCTCTCTCACGGCGTCCCTTGATGCTCGAAGCAAGCCTGCCCGGTGTCTTTGTCGTCGGAGATGCCCGATCAGGAAACGTGAAACGAGTAGCTTCTGCGGTGGGAGAAGGTTCCATCGTCGTCCACATGGTGCACCAAACACTAACCGAGTCCTGAGCTCAATTGAGAGACTCGAAAGGAATTCAAAGATGATCACCGACAGCACCGCCGGCCTGCACGCTACGCAGTACAAATCCATCGATGGCTTGCAGATTCGCTATGCCATGAACGACAAGCTAGACGGCGAGCCGATTCTCCTGCTCAGCCCGCTGCCGGAAAGTATTCTTGCCTTTCTCCCCACTTGGGAGATGTTCTCCGCACTCGGCCCGGTCATCGCCGTTGATATTCCGCCCTTCGGCCGCTCCGAGGTAGGTGCTCACATACGAACACCGGAGACTGTCGGCGAGTTCGTTCTCCGCGTCATGGATGCTTTCGGGCTGAAACAGCCTCATGTCGTCGCGCCCGATATCGGCACTCCCGCCTGTCTTTTTGCGTCGGCCAGGCACCCCGGCGTCTTCAAGAGTCTCGTGATCGGCAGCGGCGCAACAGATCACACTGACATTCTTGGAATTCTGGACCAGATCGTGAATGCGCCATCGCTGGAACTTTTCAAGGACCTCACCGGTGAACAGTTCGTACGCGGTGCAGTCGCTGACATGAAGAAATACAAGCTTCCCGCATCCGTCCTCGACGACTACATCGCCTCCTACGCTGGACAGAAGTTTTGGGATGCAATGGCCTTTATTCGGGACTATCCCGATTCGCTTCCGCGCCTTGCAAAGCTGCTTCCGGAAATCACCATGCCTTGTCAGATCATTGTTGGCCTGCATGATCCTTTCGTTCCTGTGTCGAATGCTGAGTGGTTGCACCGGGGCCTGCCAAAGAGCCAGCTCAACGTCATCGACTGTGGTCACTTCGTGTGGGAAGACGAAGCGGAAACCTACGCCAAACTCGCCTGCGACTTCATTCAGGGCGGTTACGAAACTCTAGCACTCAATAAGTGAAAGGACATACTCATGAAGACAGCAAAAGAACTTCTCCAGGCTTATATCGACGGCACGGCAAAAGACTCGGCCGCGCTCTTCTCCGAAAACGGTGCACTCGAGCTGCCCTATCTCGCGGATCTCGGTGTCGACCCTCGGTACGAGGGGCCAAAAACCATCGAGAGCTTTCTTACGTTTCTGCACGAAAAGATGTATCCCGGATTCAAATTCGTTGACGTGAAGATCTACATCGACACGCCCGACCAGGCATTCGGCGAATACACAATCCACCAAAAATCCGGCATCTCCGGCCGGGACGTGCACCAGCGCTTCTTCGGTCACTGCATCGTGTCGAAGGGCAAGATCATACTGCTTCGCGAAGCTCTCAACGTGCTCGCAGCAGCAGATGGCATGTTCCCCAACGGTATCGCTGATGTCATCAATAAGAAGAAGTGAACGAAACCAATGACAGACGACCGCACACTCTCACTCTCAACCGTCAGCGCCACGATCAGTGCCCCCATCGAGAAGGTGGACATTGCCGAATGGCTCTTCCACCTCCCCGACGCTGAATACCAGCGCTGCTCGCATGCGCATATCGCAGCGGGTACTACAATGACTGACGACGGCCGACCCATGTCGATCAACGTTGAAACGATAGGTGACGCGTTCGTCGTGCAGCACTACGTTGGAGAAGTTCGCGAGCCGCACTTCTGCCGCATGGTCTCGATCTCCTACTCCATCTCGCCTGCCGGGCGCACCAAGCTTCAGGTCGTCTGGGAACCTACCGCCCGGAAGATCGACGATGAGACCTGCGAATTCACGAACCACATTCATTCGAGCGCCGTCGATCAGACTCTGGCTTTCTTAGCCGAACATGGCATTCCGTTCGAGCAGGCGCGCTTGGCTCGACGCAGGCTTCACACGCTCATAACCAGGAAGAAACGCCGAAGTTCGCAAAGAGTATCGAGCGGCGAGCGCTTGGCATTCCAACAGGCTCAACCAATGGAGAAAAACAATGAAAGTGTTATTTATCATCAGCAGCTCCGAGACTGCTTTCTGGCTTTCGGAAGTCACGCATCCTTACTGGCATCTCACCGAACGTGGCGTCGAAGTCGACTTTGCCAGCCCCAACGGTGGTCGGGTCATTTATGACCGATACAGCGATCCCCATTTCGAGAAATCGATGGAGCCCGAGGACCTTGTGAGCAAAGGCTTCCTCGCGGACAAGAAAGCTGCCGCAAAACTCGAAACCACCCTGAAGCTGAGCGAGGTGGACCTGACCGCTTACGACGCAATCCACGTTGCCGGCGGCCGCGGAGCGACCTTCGATCTCTATCCAAATGAAGACTTAGCGCGAGCACTCGAATACTTCTGGGCGAAGGACAAAGTCGTCGGCGCCATATGCCATGGAGCGATCGCTCTCGGTAATATCCCCGATCGCATCCGCGGCCGCCAAGTCACAGGATTCACTTACGAGGCCGACAAACAATTACAGTCGATGTTCGGCAGTGGATTCATCATTCCGCATTATCCCCAGAAGGTGCTTGAGGGAGCCGGAGCGGTCTATTCGAGCATTCAACCTTACATTCCAAAGGTGATCGTCGATGGCAAGCTCATCACCGGCCAAGACCAGTCTGCAGCATCGGAATACGCCCTTGCACTCCTGCACCTGATGACCGGCCATAGTCCGGTGTTGGTCGTCTAATGTCCGGCGGAGATCGAAGCATAGTTGATCGGAGGAGTAGAAATGCTGTTTCACGTCGTCATGAAGGTTCGCATCCCGCCGGACTTTGATCCCCAGAAGCTAAAGCAGCTCCAAGACGGAGAACATAAGCGCGCAACAGAATTGCAGTTGCAGGGGAAGTGGCTGCATCTCTGGCGGGTTGCTGGCCAATACGCAAACGTCAGTGTGTTCGAAGTGGAGAGCCCGGCCGAGTTCCACGAGATTCTCAGTTCGCTCCCGCTCTACCCGCTTATGGAGGTCGAGGTGGTTGCCCTTTGTCATCACCCTGGTTCTTCGGAACTCCATAGATGAACCTCATTGTGTTCGGGCAAATTCGTTCGTATGGCGAGAACAACACGATAAGCAGGCCTTTCAGGGCCGATAAGAATCGTTCTTATCAAGTAAGCGGCCGACAATCATTATTTTCGGCGTTTGAATTGATGCCAAATCGCCAATGCACTCAATGAGCGCATTGGCCTTCCATGAGAAGGCCGGTCAGTGTCAAGTGTTGTGTAGTTGGGAAGTCATACTATTTTTCCCCTTCGCCCGGATAGCTAGAGTGTTTGGCCGGCGAGGAGCACAGTCAAGGCCGGGCGCAGGGAGTTCATCTTGAGCCTTGACTGCGGACGATCCGGCGATATCAAAGTGCATCCGGGCGAAGAGAGTCGCTGATGAGCTCCTTTCTGGTGGACCACGCAGTCTGCGCTTCCGAGCCGTTCTGTCGCCACCCTTCCATCCGCACTCTGGTGTGAGCCTTTTGCTCGCTCGGTGCAAGTTGGGTGTTCTCGATTCAGCCGGTGCTGCCACCTGTTAGTGCGACCTTTCACTCGATCTTGCAGATGGAGTGTTGGGCCAGGCCAATGACGCAGTCACCGGAACTCGGCTTATGACGGCAAACCTCCGTTATATCTGGACTGAACTATGCCACTGCCGACAGTGCGGCCCCGGCACCTGGCCGTAGCGGTACATACCTATCTCCGCTTACCCAGAGTCGATGCAGCAGGACGGCCAGCTTACGCGCGACTGCGATCACGGCGCGTTTCTTGCCGCGCTTGCCTCCGTGCTCAGCCAGCTGCATGCCCCATCGGCGCAGGTCGCTGTCGACTCCCCACGGACCGAGCACATGATGTGCAGCCTGCACCAGGAGTGCTCGCAGGTACGGATCGCCCTCTTTACTGATATGCATCTGCGGCTCGCTCTGTCCCGAGTTGCGCCGTCCAGGTTGCAGTCCCACGTAGCAGGCTGCATCCCGGCTCTTGTGGAAACGATGTGGATCTTCGAGCGTCAGCATGTAGGTGAGGGCGATCAGCGTTCCCACTCCCTTGATCTGCTTCAGCCGCTCGGCCTCTGGATATCGGTTCTGCGCCATGGACTCGAGCATCTGATCGTACTGGCAGATCCGTTCGCTGGCCGACTCTATCTCGTGCATCATCGGTTCCAGTGCATACTTCAACTCCGGACTCAGATCCTGAGCTGCCTTCGGCTTCATCCCGCGTGCGTTACATCCGCGGAGCCGTTCCCCATACGATTTCGTCAGTCCCCGAGCCGCGTTGACCAGCATCGTTCGTGTACGGACCAGAGCGGCTCGCGCCCGGATCACCGTCAGATCCGCTTGTGTCTCGGCGCTGCGATGCTTCACCGGACACAGCAGCCGTGGATCGATCCGTACCAGTCGTGCGAGCGTCATGGCGTCGAGCCGATCGTCCTTCCGCCTGCTCTCTCCGATCAGTCGTACACTGCGTGCGTGCGCCACGATCGTCTCGTGACCGAGTTCACTGAGCAGTCGGCTCACCCACGGGGAATGCGTTCCGGTCTCCACTGCGATACGACTCCGAGGCATCGCTCCGAAAATCTCGTTGAGCGCCTTGGGCGTCGTGCTCACCTTCTGCTCCAGCAGCACGTCACCTGCCCCATCCAGCACGCAATAAAAGCTCGACCGGTCGCCCAGATCCAGACCGACGGTCAGGTGCCCGTCATGCTTGTTGAGTGTCTCCTGCATCATCGTAGTAGTAAGCTTCTTCATCGCCGGTCTCCTTGTCTCCCGCGCTTCCAGCGCGTCGATAACTGGGAGCTTAACGCATCCCGCTGGAGACCGGCCTTCTCATCCCATCTGTTAGCACTAGTTGAATACTCGATCCAAGAAGCTGGCGTAGTGCAAGTGTGATGTCGCATTTTTACTATTGCGAAACTCAGAGACGTCTAGCCTTATGAGCAGAACGAGGGATCACTCATGGCTACGGTACCCAATCAGACCCCGACCCAAAAATTAGCGAGAACGTTTGTTGAACTCTGGTTTTTCACCTTTATGGCGATAGTGATATTAGTCATATCCCTCGCTGGATTCATACCCGCACTTGTGAATCCTGTCGGACGGCCTGCGCCTCTTACGTTCCTCGCCAAACCCCCACCCAAGAGCTGGCCACACAACTCGAGGATCTCTCTCAAGCACTCAAAACCTTTCCTGGCCCAAGTTGCCGCATTTCTGCCATCGTCTCACACGGCGCGACGCTCCACACCCACATCGGTGTCCCCATCATTACCGACACGGCCGGCGAATTTGCCGCCACCTACAAACCCACCTCTTCTACCGCCTACCTCGTCCGACCCGACGGATACATCGGCTACCACGCACGACCACTCGTAAATCAAGGCGTCATCGACTATCTCACAGCACTTGCCTAGACATCAGCGTAGGCCTCACTCGGCAGGGTATTTGTCGCTTAGCGAGTCGGTCAGGTGCTGTTGCTCGATGCTGAACGTCAAGTCTTTCTTCTTTCCTGCGTTTTTGATCTGGAAGACGTAGATCCGGTCATAGTCTTCGTTAGGCCGATCGGGAACGACCGATGCATCCTTTCCGTAAGCCTTCGGCTTCGCAAGTTCATTCAGATATTCTCATCCGATGAACTATGCGACGGTCGTGCCTGCGTTGTTTGCTCGGCTTCCCAAGCTAGAAGCTACCTATCGTGCAGAGTTTGCATATATGGGAGACGAAGAACCCGGACAGTATGTCGTCTTCGGTTCGATCCTGATATCTGCCCTGACCGCCGCTTTGGAAAAAGGAGACCCCGGAACGATCCCGCCAATCTGCGCATTCTTGGAGGATGTCTCGGCTGCTGCCCGCCATGACGACGCCTTGGCTACGCTAATGAAGATTGAGGTTAAAAAGTGGCTTGGATGGGCAGCAAACGAAGAGCGACTTGCTCCTTGGCTTGGTTCGGAAACTAAGCGAATTTGCAACTACGTTCATAGTCTCGCGACCCAGCGGCTTCAGCTAGGTTCCGAAGCAAAGGCCAACACCATCAAAGCCCGATAGCAGCAACAATCAAGAGGTTCGGGGAAGATGAAGGAGAACTCCCCGAAAGTCGGGTTTTCGGGGGGATCGGGCATCCGTCCCTGGGGAGCGATCCTAAGCCGCCGGCCAAGCAATCAGAACGGGAAGAAGTTTCCCAAATGCCCGTCGTGCTGCGACAAGCTTCCGAGGTAGTAGCTTAGTGGAATGCAATTCTTCCTCGACCACCCATGGCCACTGGGCATACTCACCGCGATCTTCCTGGCGCTTGCCATCGAAGTCGGGCGATATACAGCGGCTCGCTCGCGCATTCAAGAAGACTCACACCGAAAAGACCAGATGGTTGCACTTCGAGACGGACTGTTTGTCCTGGTCAGCTTACTAATGGGCTTCAGTTTGGCTCTGGCAGCTGCTAGATATTCCGAGCGCCGGACGTTGATGATAGACGAGGCCAACGCTATCGGAGTTGCGTACCTACGCGCGGAGACATTACTAGCCTCCAACAGCAGCCCGGCTCAGCAGCTGTTGAGACAATACGTCGATGCGCGCCTAGATGAAGACAAGGCAGGCTTGGACTATTCTCGCGCAACAGATGCCAATCATCTTGTGAAGCAGATACAAGAGCGGCTCTGGTATCGTTCGGTTGAAATCACAAAGACCGATCGTTCGGCTGTTGCCGCGGCATATCTGAGTTCACTCAACCAGCTCATCGATCTTCATGAAAAACGCGTCGCCAGTTTTGAGAATCGCGTACCTACCTCTGTTTGGCTGCTGATCTTTTCTGTCTCTGCGATCGCAGTTTTTACGCGCGGTTTGACGCTTGGACGACGCTTCTGGTTAACGATACTTCTGGCACCATTGACCATCGCAATTACAGTCACGCTCATTGCCGACCTCGATACGCCGAGCAGCGGGTTCATCCGAATCGATCAACGACAGATGCTACGACTTAAGGCGGATATGAACGACCAAAAATGAACCATTTTTATCCCGTTCATCTCTGTGAGTGCTTCAAAACCTCTGCGTACTGACGGGGTTTCTAAAAAGTCAGGCGGTCTCAACGGTCGGTGCAACACTGGCTTGGAGTCAGCCGGACAGTCTCTCAATCAACGCCCCCGAGAGACCTTGGGTTTTCAAACTCCGGCGAGTGAACGACGGATCAGCCGCTTGGACCGGAGATGCTGAACCAGCTCTTTTTTCAGCACTCCACGGGCCTGGATGAATAAGCTGCGGTAGATGGTCTCGTGGGACACACGCATGCTCTCGTTGCTGGGATAGTGGACCTTCAGCCATTTCGAAACCTGTTGCGGCGACCAGTCCAGGATCAGTTTACTGGCCACGATCATCCGCAGCTCCTCGTGGTTGGCAAGAAGACAGACCTTGGGTCGCAGAGCTGACTGACTCCCATGCCTGACGATCGGCTTCACTGGCTCGATAGAGTGGACGGCCTCCGTGACGCGCGACCTCGCGACCCACGGTCGACACAGGCCGTTGCAATCCGCTGGCTATCCCACGAATCGACAAGCCGGCCGCGATTCCTCGTGAAGTCTCTTCCCGCTCGGACAAGGTCAGCGTTCGTGGTGAACGCCGACGCAGAGGAGGATCGATCCCGCCGCGCTGCGTCAACACGAACCGAATCGAACCATGGCCCTTTCCGAAGGCACGGCCAATCTCATGCAACGACTCGCCCGCCTTCCAACGGCGCCACATCTCGATCCGCTGCTCCGTGGTAAGCCTGTTCCGTTTTCCTTGTGCCATAACCACCACCTTTTGAAATTGAATTCATATCAGATGGTGTTGCACCGACCGGTTGAGACCGGGCAGCTTATCGGCAAGTTCGAAACTGAGTTGGCCGAAGTTGGTCATAACCCCGCTTAATAGGCATCGGGAGTCAGTCAGCACGCCTCAAAATTATCGTTATTGTGTCCCCAAGTTCCTTCCCAATCTGGGATCGCACACTCTTCAGTATGCCCAAGAGATGCTGCGGGAAACCGTATTTAAGTAGCTTTCCCTTGAACGGAACTCCATCGATGGTCCCCTGGACGAGCACCTTCCCAGAAGTCCCAAATGACTTGAGCATATCGAAAGGAAAGAATACAAAAGCTCCACACCCGTCCCCGGCCTGAATGACTGCATTAAACTGGAAGTCCTCATTCATTGTGAGATCATCCCATGCAGGTCGACTCAGTGCAAGTCAACGATTAGTACCGAGAAACGCTCTTCCCGTCACTTATTCCTCTGGGTCGATGCCAAATCGCCAAGTCACCCTTTGAACTCGGTGAGCGCGTCGGCTTGTTGTCGACGGTATCGACCGTATTTCAAGCTCAATTACCGCCTCGGTCTTACGGCCCTCGGTTGAGGTCTTCCCGGTTTACTGAAGGAGCTTCTTTGTACTCGAGGTCCATACGAGGCCAGTTCATCTGCCCGAAGCAAAAACTTCTTCAGTAACGGAGAGGTATTCGACTTGTTGTATCCCATCACAAGATCGATGGTTGGAACCTCGCCGTGCAAAGGCCGAGCGACTACTGAAGGAAGCAGCGAATTCTGAACATAGATTGGCACTAAGGTGAAGCCGCCCGTGGACGCGACCAGCGACATTCCGGCCGATAGAGTTTCAGCATCGTAGATTTGCTTCAGTTTGATACCAATCATCTCCGCATACTCCTCGATGATCTTTCTAAGTACGGGTGCAGCACCTGCTGTGCTGATAAAGTCCTCGCGACAGATGTCCTCCGGCCTTACTGTCTTATGCCGAGCGAGGCGATGGTGACAAGGAAGGATCGCGATGAGAGGCTCCTTGACGAGAAATCTGAAATCCAGACCAGCAGTCCGCGTCTCTCGCCTCATCAGAGCCACATCGATTTCGCCCTGCATCAATGCATTGGCAAGTTCAGGTGAAGATTTCGTCGCGATCGTAACGTCGACTTCAGTGGCCTCGGCGCGTACGATTCGCAGTGCCTCCGACAACCAGATAACTTCCTGTCCGGGCAAAAAACCCAATCCAAAACCTGGCTTGTGAGGTCGCTCTGTGTTTCGTGCAGCTTCGCACCCTACCTCTATCTGCATCAAGGTCAGCCGTGCATGATCGAGGAACACCCGTCCGGCCGCAGTGAGTTCAATGCCGCGAGCTTTTCGCTCCAGCAGCTTCACGCCTAGTTCTACCTCGAGATCGCGGATTTGGCGGCTCAGCGACGGCTGTGAAGTATGAAGCCGGCGCTCAGCAGCGTGTAGAAGGCTTCCCTCCTCGGCAACCGCGATGAAGTACCGGAGATGACGAAGCTCCATTCAACCCTCCATCTATGCCTTACAAGCATAGCTTAAACAATCAAAGTATTTGTGCACTTGCCTGATACGTAGGAACGTATAGCCAACGGACAATGCTCGAAGGTCCGAAACTCAAACTCAGGAGTAACAATATGTCATCGCAACGTAAACCAAGCATCGTGTTCTGCCACGGCATCTGGGCCGATGGCTCGTGCTTCAGCAAGGTCATTCCCGCATTGCAGGCGGACGGCCACGAGGTCATTGCGGCTCAATATGGCATGGAGTCGTTCGAAGAGGACGTGGCTACGATAAAGCGCACGCTCAATCGAGTTAGCGGACCCGTTCTGCTCGTCGGACACTCCTACGGCGGCGCCACCATTACCGCCGCGGGAGTCGATGATCGCGTAGCCGGCCTCGTCTACATTGCAGCAGTTGCCCCGGATGTGGGGGAGACGGTACAGGACCAACTCGACAAGTATCCGTCGGATATCTTTTCTCGCGTCGAGGTCGCGGACGGGTGCGCCTGGATGCTTCCGAACGGGACTGAGTTTTTTTGCGGGGACCTTTCCGAGCAAGAGCAGAAGCTTGTCTGGGCCACGCATTTCCCGCCTGTCGCGGACCTGTTCCAACAACAAAAGATCAAGAGCACTCCATGGAAAGCGAAGCCAAGCTGGTACATCCTGGCGACGAATGACCACACCGTGCATCCTGACCTCCAGCGCTGGGTTTCGAAGCGCATGGGAGCAACGGTGACGGAGGTGGAAAGCAGCCATGTTCCAATGCTCTCCAAGCCGGACGTAGTCATCGAGGTGGTCCGCGATGCCGCAAAAGTCATACAAGAGAAGACGACAACCTAGGCGCACAAAACCTTCAACCTGGACAGACCGTCGCTAGACGGTCTGTCCTTCATATGCGGCTTGTGTCCATAGAGCAGAATTGGTAACGATAAACGCTCTTTGCGGAAGTGATCCGCTCTGTGCGGGGGTTCAATGAGTGGGTCTGTTCACGTCAGCCGAAACCTCGCAGCAGTCATGGCGATTGAGCTCGGTCGCGGTGAGGACGAGATCATCACGTTCGGCCCCATAATCGGACAGAGGGACCTGCAGATCTGAAACTCTACCAAGAGTACTGCGAGGAGCGTGCGGGCAACGCTAGAAATATTGCGTCAAGCCGTCTTGAGTGATCGCCATCTGAGTTCGCGTTTCCCGCAAATTCAGCCACAGGTATGCAGTTTGCGGTATGAACTAGTCCTCCGAACTCAAATCCGGCTACTTCTTCACTTGAGCGGATCAACATTCGACATTCATCGAGTGTCGAAATCACCTATGCACTCACCGCTAATCCATCAACTTCCGGGTGAGATAGGTGTACATCGTCGCCCAAGTCTTGGCTTGCTCTTTCAGATCGGCCCCAAATCCGTGTCCGCCATTCGCTGCTTCCTGGTAAAGAAACGGTTGATGGAATTCTTTCAGCCGCGCGGCAAACTTACGCGCGTGGGCTGGCCCAACACGGTCATCCGTTGTAGTGGTAAGTATGAGCGGTTCAGGATAAGAGGAGACCGGATTGAGCTGGTTATATGGAGAAACTGAAGCGAGAAACTGCCGCTCACTGGGGTTTGAGACCGAACCATACTCACCAACCCAAGATGCCCCTGCAGCTATATGTTCAAAGCGCATCAGGTCGAGCACAGGGACTTGTATGACGACGGCATTCCACATCTCGGGGTGTTGCGTGAACATAACGCCCATAAGAAGGCCCCGGTTGGACCGACCATAGATTCCGAGCCGTCGGGGTGAAGTGATTTTTCGTTTAATGAGGTCCTTGCCAACAGCAGCGAAGTCGTCAAAGATGAGTTGCCGATTGGTTTTGAGACCGGCATCATGCCACGCAGGGCCGAACTCACCTCCGCCACGAATGTTTGCCACAACGTAGATTCCTCCTCTCTCGAGCCATAGCTTACCGATCTTTCCGTTGTAGCCCGGAGTTTGCGAAGACTGAAAGCCACCGTAGGCATATAAGAGCGTTGGATTGGAGCCGTTGTATCGGATATCTTTGCGATGGACCGTAAAGTAAGGAATTTTGGCGCCATCGGGTGAGGACGTCTCCATCTGCTCCACAACAAGATCAATAGCGTTGAATTGTGACGGTGAAGTTTTCACCGTCCTTAGGCTGCCGGTCCTTGTGTCTCCAAGCAAAAGGGTGGTAGGAGTGGTGAAGCCGGTGACGCTCAGAAAGAATTTATCCGTGGCATTGCTGGTCGTGACGATGGAAACCGAGACGTTGTCAGGTACATGCAGTCTGCGTTTCGTCCACTCACCCATTGCATCACGTCTGTAGACATAAGCGCGTCCCTGGACGTGGTCGAGCGTGGTGATGAGAAGACGGTTCTTGGTCACCGCGGCGGACTGCACGAACTCGTGCGTTGAAGCCGCAAAAATAAGAGTGGGCCTAAGGTGCAGGGGATCCTGCTTGATATCGTCGAGATCAAACGAGAGAACGGAGCCTTGGGAATAGCGGGTAGTTGACCCCTCGGGCTTCCAGTCCTCATTCAGGGTGATGATCAATTGATCGTCGAGCAGATCTCCGATTTCGATCTTGCCCGGCAACGCGATGGGCTGCGCACCTTTCGTCGAGAGAAGCGAGACTATTCGGTTGAAATAATCGACCTCACGGATGAGGAGCGTCGCGCGATGCCCCTTACCATCATCAAGCGCTTTCGCGATAGTGTCGACGTCGGAGTCATTGCCGCGATACACCTCTGTCGCTTGGTAAAGAGGCTGCCCCCTCTTCCAGAGCTTCATGACGAAGGGATATCCGGAATGGGTCATCGTGCTAGAGCCCCAGTCGCGCGTGACCAGTAATGTATCTTTGTCCACCCATGCCACATCCTGTTTTGACTTGGGGAGAACGAATCCGCCGTCTACAAACATGCCTGTGCGCAGATCGAATTCGCGGAGCGTCTCCGCGTCTTCACCGCCTGAGGACAAAGAAACGAGGCAAACAGTGTTGCCTGGATAGAGGCACCTAAGGCCGTTGCCAACCCAGTCCTCATGATCCTGCTTGGACAGAAAGTCGTAATCGATGACCGTGTGCCAATTCGGCTTTGTCCTGAAATAGCTCGATAATGTTGCGTGACGAAGTACGCCATGAGCATGCCCCGGATCCTGCCAGAGATTGTAGATTTGGTCACCATGAAACTCTGGCGAAGGAAGGCGGTCTGGAGACTCCAAAACTTGGAGCGCCTTCGAAGCCAGCACAGTATAACGGTGATCGGCTTCAAGTAGCTTCGCAGTCCGTTCGTTCTCTGTGTTAACCCAAGCCAAAGCTCGTGGGCTTGAGACGTCCTCAAGCCATTGATAGTTGTCGGGCTGCTCGAAGGAGGACGTCTGGGCGATGACGTGCTGGCTGATGGAAGCTGATGCAATAATGACGCTGAGCAGAGCCGCAGCATTGTAGTTCATGAGACGCATTCTTTTGTCCTTTTGGGTTTTTAAGGCGTTGTCGAAAACAGGTTGATACGCGAATAGTCCAGGGAGACCACCGGTCATCACAAACAGGATGGCGTCCCGGCCGCTATAAGTTCCGCTCTTTGCCGCGGCCAGGACGCCAGCAAATGCTTTACCGCTGTATACCGGGTCAAGCAGAAGCCGTTCCGTCCTCGCCATTGTTCGGACCGCGTTCCACATGGCTGGTGTGGAAATGCCATATCCGCTCCCCAGTTGATCGCCTGACACCCTTATCCCAACGGAGTCGATTGACTTTGTAGGATCGATGAGTGCGAGCGTCGCGTTAGCGAGCTCCCACGTAGTTTTGTCAGTCTTTTCCTGGGAATTGACGACAGCGTATGAATGCACCTTTGCAGGGTCCATCCCAATCGCGGCTAAGCCCGCCGCAAGTCCAGCATGCGTCCCGGAGCTTCCGTTTGCAACGACGATATGAGCAAATCCACCTTCGATAGCTTGCTCCTGCTCCGCCAGCTCAACTGCGCAAACTGCATAGCCGAGGCATCCAATAGATGAACTGCCTCCTGCACCAACTACATAGGGCCGCCGACCTTCTTTCTTCAAAAGACTCGCCCTTCCATGAGCGAACTCGAGAACATTCTCCGTGCCCCCAAGCAGATGGATCTTCGCACCAAAGATCTGATCCAGAAGCATGTTGCCATTGCGGCGATAGGCGTCATCCTCCCGACGGACCATCTCCGCGAGCACAAGCTCACACGCCATCCCAACATGTGCGGCGGCGGCAGCGCTCAACCGTGCATGGTTCGACTGCAGGCCCCCGGTTGTGATGAACGTATCGCAGCCCTGCTCGATAGCCTCTCCCAACAGGAACTCGATCTTGCGTAGTTTGTTTCCGCCTCCACCCAGACTCATCAAATCATCCCGCTTTGCATAAATTCTTGCACCACCCAGACTGCGGGCGAGCTCACGTTCGAGGCGATGCAGGCGTTGAATAGGTGTCGTGTCACCCTACTTCCGATGCCGTAGGCAGCGTAGCTTTTTGATCTGGGCAGCACAGAGGCCAGAGCAAGGCCACAGACGCAGCAAGGCCGCCCCCGAAGGCACGGCCTTATGAGAGATTCAACGCGTGGATGGACTGCTCTGCTTCTCGTACATGACGGTCGGCTGTACGTGGTGCAGTTTTGGGCGCCTTTTATATTGCGTGCATTGGCGATTTAGGACTCGCTGATTGAGATGTCGCACTAATAGGCCTATTCGCCCGGTTGATCCTTCGAATCCGGATTCCATGACATAACTTCCAAGGCCACAAGGCGCGCTATTAAAACTGTCAGATAAAGTTGCCCTGTCAATGCTTCCCCAATCGCAAGGCTGCGGGCCACCGGCTTGATCGGCACAATGTCACCGTATCCCAGAGTGGTGAGGGTTTCGAAGCTGTAGTAGTACCACTCAACGACGGAGAAGAAACTGCCGACGGAGCTTTGGAACGAGCCGGGAGTTAGGCGATTAGCAATTTGATAACAGTGCGCCCACCCTAGACCTAGCAGCAGATAGACCGCAACCGCTCCTTGGATCCGCGCTGAAGTCACAATCCCTGTGCGGAATATCTGCGAAAGAAGCACTAGGCAAATAATCAAGACGCTGGCAAGGGTGGATATTTCACGCAAAAGGTCGAAGTCATCGGTTCGGATATACCATGCTACCCAACGTATGATCAGAGCGACCGCTGCGACACATGAGCTGAAAATGAATAGTCGGCGCTGCCCCCAACCGATTGCCACGCCAGAGATAAGAACCACTGAAAACACCAAGTCGCGCGCAAATCGCCCAGACGAATGATCAACGCCTAGCGATGGCAGTAGGAATAGGGTGAGAATCAGCAAGCCTAGAAATAGGGAAAGGTTGAGCTGAGACTGCCAGGTCTGCGCAATTAGAATGCGCCCCTTTTGGAGTGCCAAGCGTCTACGGTCTCTGGCTAATGGATTTGGCAACATTTGAATGGCAACCGAGTCTAAGAGCTCGTCCTCAATATTCATGCATCTTCTGTTGAACTATGCATCCCATCGAATAGTAAAAGATTCAATCACGCAGATTAAGGTCAATGGCGTCGGCAAGACCGGCTTAGAAAGCAGCGACAATAGCCGGAGGCTGCCAAGTGCCTTTGCCCGCAGGTAGGATTGAAGGTGGCGTCTCCTTCGGCCAATACAGGCGCATTACCAAGTGAATATGTCCAGCGGACGCGGGGTAATCAGTTTGCTTTTTTCTCTTGCCCGGTGAATCCTTCTGGCGATTCGCCTGACGAAATAATTCGTCAGGAGATCACGTGCCCTCAGAAAGAAGTCTGGAGTCCAACCAGTGCGCCCTTCTGAATCAAACGAAGGCCGATGCGATCGTGGTTATTGTTGACAACCAGATGTGAACCCAACTGATAGCCCGCGAGTATGGCGAAGTGCTTCGACACGGTCACGCCTACGTCGCCAGCCGCAGAAACGAAATTTCCATATCCGAACAGGTACATGCCCAACACGTTTCCGTCAACAAACACCCTCGGAGAATTAGTCAGGTAGAGACGGAAGTCAGGTCCAGCGACGGGGATCGGCGCAAGGAGAGATCCAGAAGCCGAAACCGCATCATGATGCGTGCCATCGCCGGTGACTTGCGCCGCAGCGCTTATTTTGGCGGTTGTGTTGAACAGGTCCATCTGCAACGCAACACCAACGTGGCCTCGTTTACGTCGAATGAAGTCATACTCATATCCCGGCGCAACGGCGAGGGTATTGAGCGAGCTGCTAGTGGTCAGTCCAGCGTCGAAGGTCTGGCCCTGAAAAGTAAATGTCCGTTTTAAAATCGTCTGGCGCGAGGTATCGAGTGGAATGATGGTGACGTAGAGATGGTTCTTCCTCGTGAACTTCCAGTCCACCTTCCCAGAGAAGGTTGGGTAGCTGTTAAAACCAAGATCCTTATTTATATCGATTGACCCGCTGTCGTTCGCGCCATGAATGGTGCCCGTAGGATCTGAGTAAAACCAGCCTGCATCGACACGTAGCTTATAAGCGTCGAAGTCTTCTTTGGGGGTTTCGGCCGCGTGCAGATACGAAGCAGCTAGGAGGCCAACGACTACGAGGACTTTGTACATTGCAATGTGAAACTTTTGGGCTGCCATGGGGGATCCTTCTCGGGGTCGTTACATATGGTCATTGGCCGGGCGAATTGCGGCAAACATGTTTATAGCTCCAGAATGATGGAAGCATTAGTGAACTACCAGTCTGTGAGGCGCACTGCATATGCGCTTCGATCGAACATCCATACATGACGAGAGATGAGAATAATCCTTTTTCTCAGGGAATACAGTTAGCAAAACTGCTAGCTTACAAATTTAGAGTTTGCGCGATAGACCATTACATTCTTGGGCATTTAGAGTTCGGAGGTACACTCTAGATGCAATCGAAAGTATCTCGGCTCAATCCCAGCGCACTGATACGTTTATGAATTCTTGACCGAAGCCGATTCTCTAGATACTCATTCCCACTCAAGCATTCGATCCGATTTCCGCAGTTACGAGCCAAGACCAAAATCCATATTCTTCACCATAAGGATCCCAAGTGTCTAAAGACCGACCAGTTACCGGAATTGACGGAGCTGTACTTCCTGTCCTACCACCTGACCGCGACGCGCGTTTGGGCCCGACTGGTGCGCGTGATGTTTTATCTCCCGGGATTCATGGCGTTGCTCTTGATCAAAGCCGGCGAACCTGCGAGCTTCGGCATCACAGTTGAACTGCTCATGTTGTCTAGCGGCGCCGCCATTGTAGGAGGGCTGTTCATCGGTGCGCAATCTGCTGGCGCTGGCGCTGATCCTTCCTCTCAGGTTGGTACCTGGAGCGGATCGCTCGTGCTCGAACTACTTGCCGTGGTGCCATTCTTATGTGCGGTACCCCCGTTGTTCCATGAACTGGCGCACAGTAGGTTGCTCCACATTACGGTACCCGGCACCATTGACGCTTCGCTGGGCGCCTCTGAGTTACTGCCGGCGGTAGCTATCCTGCCGTTCATGATCTACCAACTCGCCGGCTTTGGCACCTTGCATTTCTTAGTCTCAAAGGCCGCGAACTGGACCATCAATATCGGCATCATCTGCCTGATTATTGGTAGTTACATTGCTAATCGAGAGGCCGCGTATGGTGTCGAAAGAAAGTTTGTCGGACTTCTTGTCGTCACCATGGCGCTGACCGTGTTTTATGGAGTTCTCAAGCTAAAGAAATTGCAAACGACCTACGACTCATGTCGCCCGCCGAAGACACCGAAGTAGTGGTCAAACGATCGACTTGCAGCGTTTGGAACCGGTGGGCCGCCGCGAAAAGCGGATCATGCTCATGCTCCGGCCTGCCGCTCTTCAGGTTCAGAGGTCTTCGAGAGCACGGACCCACGTTATTTCACTGCGGGATAATGACTAACTCGGCATTCGTTTGCCCGCACATCCCGTAGATGGCACCCGACATGCACGCGCCCGCGGAGTATTTATAACATCCAGGTGTTTTGGCAACGACTGAAACAGAGCGATCTGTGCCACCAATAATTGCGCCGCCCGGCTCAAACGGCGACGTGGGGCCAAGGTCCACGACGAAACCAATATTCCTGCCTGTGCTCTTCCACTGTACAGCCGTGCCCGCCTTTACGCAGAAGAGCGAGCCGTTCTTAGCGTTTGGTATACCGGGTGTCGATGAAGCCGCATTGGCGGTCCGCTTCACGTCGACGTCACACGGGGTAGAAGCTGAGCCGCAAGTATTGCCTGCATTGCAAAGTTGGGCGGGTTTTGCCTCGGAGCAAGCGTACTTGTTGCTCTTGGACTGGGCCGTAGCGCAAGCGGACACCATAACGATCGATACTAATAGCGAAGTACACTTGTTTCCAAAACGCCGATTTGTAGTCATGATTCGCCTCAAAGGGGACTTCAGACCGCTTCATTACTGGGGTATGTGGTTTTTGATGAGAAGCTACCTTAGCGCAACATCAAACCTCAATTTCCTGCATTAGTTGACGCCAGAAGTTCCAGACCAATCAAGGAGGTCAGAGAGCCTCCAGGGATTCTGTCTCAAGTCCCACTGCAACTGACCTTCTTTATCAAGCACCAACTGCGCCGCAGGATAAAGAACTCCGGTACTCTTGCTCTTGTCTTGATCGTTGAGCTCGAGAATGCCGGCGGTCAGATTGAATGATTGGGACTGAGTGTCGAAGTAGACTTCGCCAAATCGAAGTAGCCGATTGGTCACGAAGACGATCTTGCGTCCGGTTGGGGTTGGCGTCATCTTGATATAAGAACAGTCGTAGCCGAGCGTCCCAGTGATCTCAACGTGACCCACAGCCTTCATCTTCTGGAGGGCGTTCACCAGTCCCTGGTTCTGTCCCTTCTCGTAAGCCTGAACCAGGGTAGCTCTATCAGCAGGGGTAGAGAATTCATAGATATTCAAGGTCACGCCGACGCTTGCGCCCATCTGAGTACCAGTACCCCACGCCTGCGCTTCAATGGTTTCATATTTGTCCCGAGCGAATCCAGAATGGGATCCGAGCATGACGATGCCAAATACTATAAGGCTCTTAAGGACAAATTTTGAGAGTTTTGGACGAATCGTCATATCTTCTCCAATTGCAAGGAATGAATGTCCTAATTCTCCAGGATCATACCCTCTCAAGTTCGTCTAGTGGACTAGCAAAAATACTCGTTTCCTGAAATAAGGCAACGGTTTCGTTCAAGCAGTCCGCAACCCTTGCCATCCAAATATATGACTGATAGCGGCAACTGTCGCGACCTTCTAAGGACGAATTGTCCAGGGCTAAGTGCTCTGTCCAAAATGAGATGTTCGCGGCACAAGCTCTTTCATTTCCTTCGCTGCCGCGAGCGGAGCGTCCACGGCGAGCTGAGCGCGGCAGAAACTGGATCTATCTGTCTCTCGCTCAGGTCTTAGAGTAACAGCGCGGTCTGCACGTGACCGCATACTGATGCCCTTTGAAAATGTTGGTTAAGCATGGTCTTCTTCCTATTCGGAACTAAACTCGGACTTTTACTAGTATTCATTGAGATGAAGCATCGACTAGCGTTGCGACACGGGTTCGTCCTTACATTCAGGATTGAAGAACGCCAATTACGTTAACTCATGTTTTGGGATATATCTGGGCCTCCTATGAAGACGCCTCTTTTCGCTTTCTTTGCACTTGCTTTGCTCGTGGGTAACTCCGATGCCTACGCTGCGGCTCCCAGTACTCTGTTGCCTTCCGCGGCCGCGTCTGCGGCCGGTGGTCAGGAATCCGCGGATAAGATTTTGCCTTTGCAACCCACCGAAACCAGAAAGCAATTGGAAAAGAAGAAAAAAAGGATTTCTTCCCGTCGTGGAGCTCTCGTGGCGGCGCCGCTTCCAATCGTAAGTCCGGCTATCGGTTCGGGAATTATCCCGGTTGTCGGATATATTTTTCCCTTTAGCAAGAACGACAAGATTTCTCCTCCGTCGACCATTGGGGCGGCCGGTCTCGTCACGAACAATGGCAGCAGCGGATTCGGCCTGGCCGCACAACTGTTCATGAAAGAGAACCGATACGCAATCACCTCGTTGTACGTTCACGGAAATGTGAACTATAACCTCTATGGCATCGGCATTCCCGCAGGGAATGGGAACCTCAAAGTACCCCTCGATCAGGCCGGACAACTCTACTTCGGTGAAGCGCTGCGCCGCATCCCGTGACAGTTCTTCGTCGGACCTCGATTTTGGACCGGAGACTCCATCGTCACCGTTAGGCCCACTACCAACGAAACCTCTGTTCCACCAACCGACCTCGGTCTGCACACCACCTTGCGCGCACTAGGTTTGCGTGTGGTTCGCGACACTCGCCCAAACCACTTCTATCCGACCTCCGGAATGTTTACGCAGTTCACCTCAGACTTCTTCGCGAAGGCGCTCGGCAGCAAATACACCTTCCAGTCTTACCGATTCACCTTCAACAAATATGGAACCGTCGCGAAGGACCAGGTCCTTGCCTACAATCTCTTCGTCTGCGGAACCGGCGGTGAGCCACCGTTCTATGGGAACTGCGTCTACGGCACAAACAACGAATTGCGCGGATATGAGGCTGGTCGGTATCTCGATCGCTATATGATCGCAACTCAAGCCGAGTATCGCCTCTCGTTGCCAAAGAGGTTCGGTGTTGCCGCGTTCGGCGGTCTTGGGGAAGTCGTCCCGGGCGGCAAAGAAGTCTTAAGGATTAATAATCTTTTGCCGAGCATAGGTGGCGGGCCGAGGTACGAGCTGAGTAAGAAGTTCCATGTCAATCTTCGTGCTGATTTCGCTAAAGGGAAGGATAGCTGGACCTGGAGCATGGGCGTAGGCGAAGCATTTTGATCGAACGAGCTCAGCGTCAGGACCCTATCAACCAAACCTGAGAAGCTCATTGTTATCAGGGGGCGGCTTAGGCGCCTCCTGAGGCTCTCCAATGAATTCACAAGAGTTTGGCCAAATGGGTATGCACTGTGCTGACGCCGTCGTTAGGACGTATGAGCTCTGGACGAAATTGCGACAAGCTCAGCGATCCGAGTTTTCACCCATAGTCCGCAAAGCGCCCGGCTCGTATCGTGCAGGGTCCACCCCCAGCGATCTCTTTGTTTTTTTACCATGGGGAGGTAATCTGCCATGTATTCGCTCGCTGTAAACAGTGGGCAACCGCGTTTTCGAGCTCCGCCCTGATTGAGCATTTCCGATACACGCCAGTCGATTATCGTAAAGTCTTCGGGGTAACAAACCGCAAGTATGGCGGTTGCTGTGGCCAAGCCAATGCCATGGATGTTTTCTAATGTCTCGAGCGCATCAACGCTGCATCTCACTTTTCGTGCACATTTGATCGCTTTATTGATTACGACCAGGTTTTCATCAGAGACCGTATCGGAGTTAGATTCCTTGATGTGTCCGAGTTTCCAGGCCATGATCTGGAGAACGTCGTGCTTTGTCAGCTCTTGGCCGGCAGAAACTCTTGCTGCGATCTTGGGAAAAACGCGCCCTTCCATATCATAATGATCTAAGCCGCTTTCGACTTCGTCTCGCACTCGATCGTTCATTTCGCCCCTTCTGCAAGCATGCTTAGAATGTCTCAAAGTCGTATACCGACCATTGACTCAGCAGTCCATCGTTTCTAGGCAAGAATAGTAATGTTTCAGTGATAGAGTCTCATTCGGGCACCGAAGTCCAGCTCTTGTCTGGATTGAAATCTGTCAATGCCACGGCATCCTCGGCCGTGTCCTTACCAAAATTCTTTTCATAAATGACACCACTTTGATTAGTACCGAATGTAGCGATGCCCGTATCGCCATACTTCTGAGGGAACGCGATGAATGCGAATCCTCCAGTCATCTTCCCATTGACGACGTAGTCTTTGGCGCCTCCTTTGGCATCGGAACCCTGTTTGGTTAAAATCCGATAGAAGTAACCATGAAATGGCTGCTGCTTCCCTTGCTGAGCAATGAACCCCTCCGTAGTAGCAAACGCAACCAATGGGCCAAGCGGGCTTTTAGGCTCACTTTCCTTCGACTTCCAGTAAAGCCCATTTTGCTTTCCCTTGTCGCTGATGAATTTTTGGGCATACTGCTTTACTCCATCGTGGCGCTGAGAGAAGTATTGGGCCTGGGCATCCACCATTGCAGCTACTACGTCAATTGCGGCGAGTTCATTATCCCCGATACGTCTAGCTAAAATCTCACCTTTTCCAGCTGCCAAATCGAAATACCATTGTCCGCCGTTCGTCTTTCGAAGGGGAATTGGGAAAGAGTAATTGTCGGTCCCTACCATGAGAACCTCGCTGCCATCTGGCTGTTTGCGCCAACGGTTCATGGCTTGATAGGCGGTCGAAAACTTATTCATCGTGACCTTATCCTCAGAAGGATCTCCCGAGAAGATGAGATCCGCCGCACCAGATCCGAAGATCGCAAGCAGGGCACCGCGATCATCCGCTTTCGAAGCGGCCACAAGAGTTGTGCCGGCGTCGTCGACTGTCGCGAAAGTCTTAGGGCCTGCTTCTGAAGTCGCCGGACTTTTCGGAGCACTGCAGGAAACGAGGGAATTGAAGACCCCGAAGATAACAACCGCCGCCAAGAGGCGGAATGTACTAGTCTTGTGATCTAGCGCGATCCTCAACATGACTGTTCTCCCGTAACATCGTTGACTGCTGTTTGAAGAAAGCCTTCTGCATATCATCTGGGCACACGTGCTTTTCAAACCGTCGGACCAGGCCTATCTCCGTCCTCCACCGCGGAAACCCCCGCCTCCAAAACCGCCGCCGGAGCTACGACCGCCCCAACCACCTCCGCCGCCGCTGCTACCCCACCCGCGCGCGCTTGATGAGCGTGATTGCCAGCCCCCGCCGGAGGATCCGCTAAACGCAGTTGCTCCTCTGCCACTTCCGCCCTGTCCCCATCCATGGGAAGACGCGGAATCACCCCAGCCGCCTGATTTATCGCCCTGGCCAAATGAGCTCGATCCTCCTGCACCGGATCGATTCACATTGACCGTATTGCCGCTGATATTCGTGTTACGGTTCCCGGAGTTATAGCTGTTGTGGCCGCTATTGTTGGAATAATTACTGTGGTTATAGTTGTTGTTGTGATATCCGTTGTTGTTATATCCGCCACCGTAGTAGCCACCATGCCAAGCGCTGTTTCCGTAGTAAGCTCCGCCGTGGTAGTAGACTGCGCCACCATGCCAATTGCAATTCCAACTGCTGTATCCCCAACCCCCGCTCATCATCGCCCCGACCGCCAATCCGGCGCCGAAAGAAAGGAGACCAGTCGCAATCAAGGCGCCCGTGCTGTACCCCGGAGTGACATAAGGAACGCCGTAAACAATGGTCGGGTTGTACTCTGGAACATAGACTATTTGCGGGTTAGTCGGTTGGATTACGATGGTCTGAGGGGCCTGCTGGACGACCGTAATTTGAGGACCGGATTTGAGATTACCCGCCGCCTTCGCTTGTGCTCGCAGGGTTTGCACAGCGGTCATAACCTCGGCTTGCTGATTGTGATATGCCTCGCCAAGAGACGAAGTCCAAGCCAGGCTCTGGGCCATTCGGTTCAATACTGCAGGAAACTCCGTTAAAGCTTTAACGCTTGGGTCCCATGTTTGTTTGTCGACTGCTGTGGTCAATGCGCTGCCGGTAAGTGCTTTATTCGACTGGAGCCAGTTGTCAGCAATCGCAATTTGATCCGGAAATGTAGCGCCACTAAGGATTTGGGCTACCAGCGCATCAGGATACAGTGCAATGGGCGCTACGAGTCCTTGCAGCTCGGAGGCAGTCATGGACGCTCCTTGTCCAGAATAGTCGGAGCCGGGTGTAGACCCCGGTTCTTGTGTCTGAAATCCCATAGCCGCAACGGCATTGACGGACGTTGTCATCGCAACAAGCGCGAAACATAACGCGCCAGACAGAATCTTCTTTCCGAAGGTTGCATTCATTTAGACACTCCTTAGGAAAAGATCGGCACGTTCCGGTGTGCCCATTGCAGCAGAAGGTAGCAGTAACGTTCCGATCGAATTTTCTACGGCTTATCTGTCGTAATCAACTAGCAAAAATAATAGACAGATGCTCCTGACTTCAAAGACCAATCTGAGTCAACTATTTCTGTGGGTAGACATTCGCCAGACGAAAGGGTTGTTCGCCATAGCTCTTTATCCCAAGCTCGTCGTTCTTATCGAGGTTGACGTTACGGACATGTGCTGATTTGCGAGTGGCGCTCCTATTAGCGTTAAGTGCCGCACCCTGAGCGGTAGTCCGTCAAGCGAACGATGGATTTCGCCAGTGGTACTTTAGCGTCTATGAGATTTGTTAATACGGACTGGCATTTATGCTAGTTACTTAATCTGTCAGTACGTCGAATGATAACTAGTAGCGACATATAGAAGCTGACAGATATGGGATGATCCGAATGGCTACTGTGCGCGACGGTTTGAATTAGGGCCAGAACCAGCCAGCCGACAGTCAGCGCACTTTGCGAATACGTAGTTGTCAAAAATAGATGGAAGGCAAACCGGGAGATCACGATGAATAGAATTAAGCTATTTACTTTTGCAGTAGGTGTAATAACTGTAATGACTTGTCTGCCAGCTATGGCGCAGGTCAAGGTGACCTTCGCCATGACATCCAGCTTCTACGCCGGAAATGCGAAACTGCCTGCAGGAACCTACACGCTGAGATAGATGCAGGATGATCCGGAGGCCTTCAATCTTCAAAATAGTACTGGTACGCACACGGTATTGCTTGAAGGGCGGCCATCGTCGAGGACGACAAGCGGGAATCCGGTTATCCTCTTTAACAAGTATGGGACTGTAGATTATCTCGAAGGCGTTGAGACATCCAACGGCACCTCGATAGACATCAATGGGGGTGTTGCCGAGAGGATGGCAGCCAAGAAGGCGACTGCTCAGCCGCACACTGTTCCAACCAAATAGCGTTAGGCGCACGACGCGGTCACACAAGAGCTACAAGAGTGGCTGTCGAGTCAAAGGTTTTTTCTTCGGAGCTTTCCGTTTCGGCAGGTTGTTTGGCACTCGCTGCAGCCGATGCAGCAGACGTAACGCCTTCTTCGCCGGAGCACAGCATCTCTTAGGGAGCATCATGGGGATTCTGGACGTGCTCGGCCGAGCCTTTGTCGCAGTGGTTCAGAGTTATTTGTCGTGTCAGCGCAGTGCCAAAGCCGCCTGGGTTTAGCTTCTTTCTATCTCGGAGAGACTAATGTCTGGACCGCCGTGATAGCAATCAACAGCTTAGGCCAATCAATAATGCATCGGCGAGTCTCTACGCAGAACACGCCGCCCGACCAGCGACAAATAACTCTGAACCCGCTATGACATTTAACTCTCGAAGCTACAGACAAAGACCCTAAGAAAGTCGTCAAGGAAACTTAGATAGACTTTGGGCAGGTGATTAGTTTGAAATGGCAATCGTTGACAAACCTTTACACGCCCGCGACGTTCAGGGAGTGACTCGGAGAATCAGCTAACTTCCGCTTCGGAACACGGACACTCGCAGATTTGCCCCTAGTGGCAAGCCTCCCCGGAGGATTTACTTGCGCACGTCGACATGACCCACTTGTGAGGTTCAAGATCCTATGAAAGGTCTATGGCTCGCCCTGCGCTCACTCAGCCTCATGATTACCTTCGTGCTCCTAACATCCACTGGTTGTAACGATAAGTCTGCGCCTTTTGCTGCCCCACGACTAACTCACAGGCCGCGCCGAAGATGAAGAAGGAGATCCCCGCGGGACACCCTGACGCCGGATACGGGTTCGGCGATTTTTATGGAACGGAGCTCACGGCCGTCCTGAAGGCGCGGTCCAAACAATTGGAAGCGTTTCAGTGCGATGGCGCGTTCGTCTGCCGACGGTTCAGCCAGCATTTGCACACGGCAACTGACGATAGATATCACCATAAAAGTTACGACAAATAATTACTCAAATCACGTCGTATGGGTATAAAAAATTATCTTATCGAGGGCGTTTCCGGCGCCGGCAAAACGGCAGTTGCCACAGAATTGCAGAGGCGCGGTTTCCAGGCCATTCTTGGTGATCGGGAATTAGTGTATCGAGGCGATCCTGAAACGGGCCGACCGCTGACTCCGGGGAGAGGTACACCGACGGTCACCTGGATGTCCAAGCACTGGATTTGGGATATAGAGAAAGTAAAAGCCTACATCGCCAACCAGGATGTTGCGGTCACCTTTTTATGCGGCGGTTCAAGGAATTTTTCAAAATTCATAGACTTACTGGACGGCGTGTTTGTCTTGGATGTCGACCTGGATACCATGAACCGGTGAATTGATGAGCGAGTGGCACTGGACCCAACTGACTTCGGCGGAAAACCAGAGGAACGGGAACATGCCGTGTGCTTGCATCAGTCGAAAGAAGACGTTCCGAAAAACGGCATCATCATTGACGCCACCGCACCGCTCGTCCACGTCGTTGACGAGATCCTCCGCTTAAGCGACCTCTAGCCCTGCGAGATGCCGATAAGTAGCCATCTCGTTTGCTGTGCGCAAGCGCTGCAGTCAAGAGGTTCGGCAAAGCTATGGAAAAGAAATGTCTGTGTCCAAAGAGGAATTAGATAGAAGGATTGCAGCTGCTAAGAAAGCGAAGACAGGCAAGCGATACCCCAAGCAAAAGAGGCTTATCTGAAAAGGTAGACTGCTCCCTTGAGGCTCACGCCGAGCTCACGATACTGCCTCTGGAGTTGCCTAAGCTCAAGAAGCTGGTCCGACGAATCTGGTGGATCAGACGCGATATGAAGCTCGATTGCTTCGATGCTGTTCTCAACTTTTTTCAGTTGCTCGATTAGAAGCTGTCGGGTGTATATGGCCATGAGCCGATCTTACAGCCCTGCGAGTGCCCTCAACTGGCTCTGAACTTTTTCAATGCTTTTTTTCGCACGCATTTTGCAGGGCTCTAAAAGGTGATACTTTGGCTTCTAACAAACCTGCATCTATCATCGGCTCCAGCGTTTTCAACGCTCGGATTCCAGTCATACCGTTTGATTTTTAGATGCAAATGTCTGACAAAGTTCTCCGGTAATGCGACCGTGTGGTGCATGGTATTCCTAACAGGCTTCCTTCTAGCTTGGCGAATCGGAAGATTTAAGCTGTAAAACAGCCTACATTTAGTCGGAGCATAGATCATGACACCAAAATGTCCCTGGTGCGGGGAGTCTAGTAAGGTGAGACGGTCTCATCGTCACACTCTCGACAAAGTCTTGGGTTTCATCCACGTCTATCCCTTCCGTTGCGAACGCTGCGACACTCGTTTCTACCGATTTCAAAAAGCGCAAAAGCGGCATCTAACACAGTAGCCAAGTAGAGGATTGCCCTACAGGAATGAAGCTCAGACGATCGCTGATGCACTTCTCGCCGTCGCTAAACTTATGGTCGATCGCCAGGTGACATGTCGGGGATATTGATGCTGGAACCGACCGGCAGCTACACAATCGAAATTTCTGGACCCTCTAGTGAGATGGGCAAACTAATTGGCAAGTACGGTCATCCAGCGCGAAGGTTGAGAAGCATAGTGTCAGCGATGGCTATGACAGCGAAGATTAAGATGAGCCTCGACCTAGGTCGCCACTAGAGTTGCAACACGGATCAAGTTTCGCGTTAGTAACCGAATGAGAAAAATTATGGTCTGCGCCTAATCCACTTTCCATTAGCGTCCTTCCAAAGGAATGGTTGTGGTTCGCATCCGATTAAAGTTTTGTTTTGATCGACAAACCCTAGTCTTATAAAACTCTGAAGTCGAGTTTCGCTCGAAACACGAGACATCTTGACCCTATGTCAAAGTCATCGGAGCACAACTCGATATACTCATCTTGATTGATTCAACTTTGCCTCGCTTAGCTCTGTGAGGCATGTGTCCTTCTCGTCGTAAAACTTTACCCAGACGCCTCTAGGAAACCTCGTGTCCACGACATGGACCTTAAACACGTCGTTGCTGCTGTAGACCACGATTCTGACATCCATGCGAGGGATTATAGTCAACAACCATTTAGTCAGGGCACAAGCGTTGGTTCTCAGCAGGTTTTGGGCGCAACCTAACTCAAACCCTGGTAGCAGATTTCGCATTTTGAAGGCATCGGCAATGTTCTGTTTGTCTGGTGTCTTTCGTGACTGACGCCTTCACTACAGCTAATCAGGAACTCTCTAGCAAGGATCATTCCCTCAGAGCAAGCTGGCATGTCTTCTGGGTACCATAACGCCAGTAACAAATGATATTGCCAGACCTCATCGCACTACTCGGTCGGATGCGATCTCAGAAAGAAGAAGCCGCCAGACGAAGGTTTGCAGAGCTAATTTGTTATTCGATAACGAAGCCACTTCTTCAGGGCAATCGGTAGTGTCCATGAATTCCGTAACAGCAGCTTTGAGTGTTATGAGAACAGCCTTTTGTTGTCCAGCTACGCCGGAAACAATGGCCCTCCATTTGGCATCAGAGAAATCCTTGCTCACGGCTTCCAAAATGTGATCACCGGAACTGACTTCTAGTCGGATGATCTTATCTTTAGCAAGCTGTGTTGGATTTTCACCATCAATCGTAAAAAAGCAATCCACATCAGCCTGGACAAGAAGAAACGCCTTTGCCGGTAATGAGAGCGCAGGTGATGATTGACCAGCGGTTGCAACTACGCAACACAGTACGAAAAACTATGTACTGGCAAACAGGTCTCGCACGGAGTCGCCCTCTGAATAGAGATAGAAATCTAGGCTATTCCCCGCAGAAAATCAATGACGCGCACAGAAGGATCTGCTCACCAGGTTGTCAACACTTCTGACTGCACAATCATGTTAGGTTAAGCGGTCCGCGAAAAAAGCATCTTTATTTCAAAAAAGAAAGTTTTAATATTTGCGCCTTTTGTTCGCTATACTTCTTACATCAGCTGCACATCTAGCCTTCCTAATTAAGGAAAGCTTTTTTTGACGAAGGATGCAATGCTGCCCCAACACAAAATAGTAGACGTGTCTGATCCTGTGGTCACCGGGGTTGATCCTGTGCCCGACGATACCGAACCGTTTATGCTGCGGCAACGAACCGACGAAGAGATTGCCGACTACGATAAAGGCTTTGACTGTGGGCAGAAGGGTGGCCAGAACGATGACACCAAGAGTGCAGCGTGGCAAAGGGGTTGGGCTGAGGCCCAAGAATAGTCAACGCCTCTCCCGAAGAGGTCATTCATCCGACTTTATCTGTCACAAAACTAAGGGGTACTTGTAGCAACCGCACGACTACTGAAAAAACCCCAGACCGGAATGCGCTTCCGGCTCGTTGATTTAGCGTATGACGCAACTAAATTTGGTCAAAAAGCATCATTTTCCCGTATGAGACGCGAAGGGGTTCTAATCGTGATGCGCGGTGAGTATCTCGGCGGTCCTGTTGGCTCTTGGCAGGCGATGTACACCCAGTGGAACAGAATCACCAACACGTTGTATCGGTATAGCAGCTGGGAACAGCTTGAGAAGGACGTTGAACATTTATTCGACCTAGATCATCGAGAACTGGAAGCGGTCCCACCTGCTCTTGCTGGTTCAATGGGGACTGTGCATATTGAAGCTACGCCGAAACATGGAGTCTAATTTAGGAAGACGAACTGTGCGCACTCCTTGTCCATTGCAACGGAATTACTCGCTGAAGAATTTGAAAGAATTGTGATAGTCGCGCGAGCAATATCGAATAAAAAAGATCTCAAGGGCGTGAAGGCTGAATACAAAGTTACAAGGCAAGCTTTAGAGCAGCATATTCGTTCCTGCCTGCTATGTCGCTCTTTGGACCCCTTCTGAGACGAAGAGCTGATTGGATCAAGGTTGACGGTGAGGCCCGTATCTACGGAACCGAGGGGACAGTAGCGTGCGAGACGACTACCTGAGGCCCACCACACGATTCTCAATAAGCCAAAAAGAAACCCACCTGACGACGCCCTGTCCAAGGTGGGTTAGATGGCGCAAGTGAGTTCCTGAACTATATCACCGGGTACGGGCCTCTTGGCGATCCTTTCGACATAAAAGGCTCCCAATGTCTGCTACATAACCGACTTTTTGAAGTGTTTTGTTTAATTTATTCGCGGCGTTGGACGGTGACCCAATGGCATGCCTTCTATAGGAGCGTTTCCTCGAAAATTGAATATGGACGGGACTTGGAATTCCGTCTGTATACGCTGCTTTCGAACGTGTGGCAAAAGTTTCCCAACGGGACGTCTACAATCTGAACTGGACGGCGAATAGGGCATGAGACAGTGACGTTTGGAGGTCAGCTGTGAGGCTATCGAACTGGACTCAGACCAAATCATGAGTCTTGGGTTCGGTGAGGACTCGCGCAGGTTCGCTTAATAAACAACTACCAACTGGATTCGCCGTACGGGCATCAGACGGAAACCCTCATCATTTGGCATACGTGTGCTGTGGTGAGAGCCCATTCTGACTATCGCACGGCGATATCAAGACGAATCCTTGAGTTCGCCTTTGAGCCCATAGCACTCGCTAAAATTCTGAAGGATCTGGCCGCGCATCCCTGATTGCCTACAACTTTGCCTACATCAGAAGGATGTGTATCTATCTTGATGGTGTAGAGCCCAGAGCCATCACTGATGACAGTCGCTGTTGCACGCTCGGGATAATCTGCCATGAGCCTAATCACACCCATCAAAGCGTCAGCAATCTTCTGAGCCTCATTCACGCAGGAGAGTCCTCCAAATTTGTCTTCAGATTGTCTGATGCAGAGTGATAGCCTTGCTCACCTAGAAACACAGTAATTTTGGGAAGGTGTACGAAATGACTGATGATGATCTACGACGGCTTGCCATACATCACAATGACCAGGCAGAATTCGCCAGTGCTCAAAGGATTGCCTTCGAGAAGGGTGAGGTCTACTCACTAGGCCGAGGTCATGCCACAGATCACGATGAATGGAGAAAAGAAACGATAGGCCATTTTGTCAGAATTGAACGGGAGCACATCGCCCTTAGAGATGCTTTCCTTTCTCAGATTGCACATCGACGGTTTAAACAAGAAAAGGCCCTGCTGTCCTCGATAAATTGAGAACAGCAGGGCTTTGTTGTAACGAACTGGATCTAGTTGCAGGAGTATCCGGGTCTTAGGCGACTTATTGCACTTCTACTGGAGGTGGAGGGTTCCATGTTCCATCCAGAGCCGGTGACAATGGCCAGTAAAGGCGCATCAGGGGAGTCATCGAAGGGATGCTTGCAGAGGTAGGCAGCCAATTACTTTCCTTATCCGCACCTGGACTCGTCGGCTGCATGTAAATCGTCGTCGATCCATCAGCATTGGCCTTCGGGTTCATCCAGAAAACTCACAGAGAACTTCTTTGTACCAGGGATCAGAAAGTGGTTTTGATAGTTAGTCACGGACCAGAATGCACCGGCTGGGGTAGCTGACCTTTGGGGAATGTAATCGTGTATTTCTTCCCGCCGTCCAGAACCTTTCCTTCACTGTCCTGAACAAGGAAAGGGTAATAAGCGTCCGTTACTAAGTTCGCTCCGAATCCAAGCAAATGCTTCCATCTGACTCTTCAAATCCATCTTCAGACGGTCAGAGACATCATGAGCAATGCTGTATTTGCTAGTAAGACCTTGTGACTTTGGAAGGAGTTTCCTTGTCAGTTCCTGCTGTATGCGGTGAGCCAAGGTCTGAGGCAATCATTCAAAAACGTCAACTGCTGTGCAGTATACGTTTCTCCTGCCACACGCGCCGTGTCACCAATCTGTGAAGGGTGAATGCGGAACAGACCAAAAATCTCCTGCCGCGTGTAGTTCTTACTCTCAAGAAACTGAGAGTCAGCTTGTGAAATTGTGATTGGTGTGAAAGTCGCACCTTGATCGAGAATATTGATTCGGTGCTGATTGCCACCAAGCTGCTGGTCCTCCCAATCTTTACGCATCTTGGCTTGTCTTCGGGCTTCGCCTTCAGACCAGCTGGCAGTGTCAAGATTCCTGACGGTGTAGCGTTGTTGGCGAAGAAGCGTCCGTTGAACTTGTCCATTGCAATCGAGTAAGCAATGGCGTTTCTTGCTTGTGCAATAGGACTGATTCCGGTCACTCCATTCAGACTGTGCCACGGCACATGGATGACATCAGCAGCTTGTAAGAGCTTGAAGTTTCCAGGTGCTAAGCCTTCCGTTGTGCGATACGCAATTGAACCATCTGCCTGACGTATGGGCTGTACGCAAGCAGGATTAAGGAACCATAGCCCAGTAACATCCTTCTGCTGGTTTCTGGTGAGTTCCAAGTAACCATTGCCAGTCAGAGCAATTGAACTCACGAACAAATCCCACAATGTGAATGCAGATGAATCTGGATTTGGTTGGAGGCAGTGCAGATCATGCAATGGGTTATTGAAAGCTTCGTGCCTTCATTACCAACCCGCTCATAGAGCAACGGATTCATACTGGCGATTGATTCAGAGAGCAGCCTGACACATGCAATTGACTGCGCTGGTTTGCATCGCAGTTTGGGGATTGACAGACTCTCCGCTATCAGATCCTCCACCACCAAACAAATCACCGAATCTTGCAATCTGAGCAATCGGTATGTCCGTTAGTTGGGAGCCATTGTCCCTTTTCTCAAGCTGTCGTAGCCCGAGGGTTTGTAATTTATAAATCACATCTTTCTGGCAGGGCCGCTTTGATGGCTGGCTAACCTGCATCTGATTACATGGCGACAATGGGTTAAGGTTGCGCCGAACAAAGCAATCCAAAAGCGTTTGAGGTGTGTCTCGCAAGGGCGCACCTCTCCTTTTGTTAGCTAAGCCTGTTTTTTGGGTGGCAACTTGGTCTTTGCAGAATTGCATCAAAGAGGTTTAGAGCAGAGATCAAATCTGCTTAAATCAACAGAATCTCTCTATATTCGGGTGAGGCGAGGTGCCCCTGAGGCCCCGCCTCTATTTTTAGCCAATGTGTAGATTGTGCCATCCATGCTGCACTCATCCGCAGAACTTGTCTGTGACTAGGCAGTAAGCCTAATAAACGATTCCAAGCTAAACTCCCTGTACGACCTACGTCGGTAGCGGTATGTATTCTGCTCGAGCAGACGCACAAGCCGCAGAAGCATCTGCGCCGCTTTGGCTGCACCACGCGAGATCTGCGTGAGTTGGCTGAGTGGCTCAGGAGCTTTAGTGTCCGGCATGTCGCCATGGAGTCAACCGGCGTGTATTGGAAGCCTGTCTGGAACGTGCTCGAAGAGCACTTCCATATGGTGCTTGCTAACGCCCAACATATCAAGGCGGTCCCAGGCCGTAGACCGACATGATGGACTGTCAGTGGATCGCCGAATTGCTGCGCCATGGTCTGCTGCGTGGCAGCTATGTTCCGTCGGCGGTGATCCGCGACCTGCGGGATCTGACGCGGACCCGTGCCACCCTCTCGCAGGAGCAGTCAGGTATCAGCAGTCGCATTCAAAAGCTGCTCGAGAGCGCCAACATCAAGCTTGGCAGCACGGTGATCCGTTTCCTGAATTCTCTCACTAGCGGGAGGAGTCTCCTGCCCGCCTTCAACCTGCGACAAATCGCCGTCTTCCTGCCCCACCTCTGCAGGCACTTCGTGCCAGCCACTACCCGAAACCAAAACGTCTTCCTGCGCTTCGCGCAAAGCAAGGAAACCAGACCTTGCTGAGGAGCGCTGCTCCTGGCGCGCGCAAGGTGATGGAAAAAGCTCCGTGCAGCTCCAGGTATTCGCTTCCTCCGGCCTTCAGCGGACCTGCGGTCCCTTTTCCCACACCATTGCACTTGCCGCCCTCGCTGGCGTGGGCCAAAGCCAAGGCGTGTTTGTGAGCAAACACAGCACAGCCATTCAAAAACGGAGGATTCACCCATGAGCAGCATCGCCACCACGAATGAAATCAGCAACGTCACTTCCCTTCCCTCGACCTCCAAAGCTCAGACGGCGAAAGAGGTAATCGCCGCCAACGTAAAACTCCTCATCGAGCAACTTGAGGCAGGCCACAGCGAAGGACTCACCGCCTACCTCACCGCAATGGGCCGTTTCCATCACTACAGCTTCGGGAACATTCTCGAAATCGCACGCCAGAAGCCGGACGCAACCCGCGTTGCGGGGATGTCTGTTTGATGAGAGCTCGTAGCAGCCTTAGGACAGAAGGTAGGAAACACAGGAATGTGAGTACATTGACTCCGCAATCGATCGGTGCCGTTACGGCATTCGGCCCAGAATGACATCATCGAGTGAGATGTTGTTTTTGTCTAGAAGGTCTCCAAGGGAGCGATCGAGCGCAATGCGTGCTTTCATCCAGTCAGAGCGTGCCGCAACCTCAGTAGCGCGCGCTTGTGCGAGATACGACTCATCCTGCACGACGTTGAGGTTGGTTGTAGCTCCCACTCCTAGCTTGTCGAGATCTGCCTGAAGCAGTTGCTGTTGATAGTCGCGGCTCTCGACGGCAGCCTCGTAGGCTTGCTGTGCAGTCTCGAGCGCGATAGCGGCGTTTTCAATCTCTGCACGAATCTCATTTTCCATTTTGAGGCGGCGGCTTTCCGCTTGTCGAAGTTGAATTGCATCGCGTGCTGCGTCGGCCTGCGCGATGCGGTTGCGCAAAGGAAGGTTGAGTTGGACGCCGCCCTGGTAGATTGTCGAAAGCCGCAGTCCTCCTTCGGTAATGGAGCCGGGTACGGTGACCTCGCCGGTGCCGGGAGAGCCCAATATCTGATAGGGCACGAGCGAGGATCCTCGGGTCTGCGCGTTGGCATAGACGCTCAGGTTCGGCAGTACCCCGCTGCGCGATCCCTTAAGCGAGACCTCATCCGCCTTGAGTTGCAGCCCGGCCTGCGCTAGATCCGGACGGTTCGAGAGCGCATCTTTGATGAGCGCAGACACATCGAGTAACGGGGGGGCGGCCGGAACCGTGATGCTGTCGGTCGGGACAATCTCAGTGAACGATGCGGCGGGATCGTCGCTGTGGCGGAGCAGTTGTTGGCGAAGGATCGCCTCTTGTTGACGGTAGAGAGCGCGGGCCTGCACGAGATCGAGCCGGCTTGAGCTGAGAAGCGCACGCGCACGCGTCAGTTCGATGGGCGCGAGGGTACCCAGCTCTACCTGGCTTGCGTCGTCTTCGTAGAGTTTCTGCGCAGCGGCCAAGGCCTCCTCTTTCACGCCGACGTTCTCACCCAGTGAGACGAGATCGTAGTACAGCCGCGACGTGCCATAAACAACCTCCAGCACTTGCTGCAGGAAAACGAGCTGCGTAATCTTCTGATCCAACCGGGCGACATGAATAAATCGAAGATTGATGCCTCGGCCCAATCCGCGCAGCAGAGGCTGAGTGATCGTGACCGAAGTCGAAGGCGCATGGAATGGATCGTACTGAGAATTGCCCGAGTAGAGAACTTGCGCAGCGTTGCTGATGTTGACGTCGATTTGCGTGCCGGGGCCGAAGCCCTCCTGGTAGTCGAGTGCCGCACTCACAAAGGACAGCGGACCGGCTGAGGTAGAAGTGTCACTGCCGCTCGTGCTGCCAGTGTCGCTGATCAGCGAGGTTTGATCGGAACGACGGAGATAGCCCACCTGCCCAATGAGCGTTGGATCGAAGAGCGGAAGTGGGGGCCCCGGCGAGTAAGCGTAGGTTCCGTTCGCGGAGAGGTTCTGTTGTGTTGTATTGCCAGCCTGCGTGACCTGTGAGAGGTCTTCAACATTTACGTTTAGAGGTGAGCCGCCGTTCTGGGTCGTCGAGGTGATCAGCAGCGGTACGGAGGTCTCGCCGACACCAACAGGCGACTGCTCAATGTTGAGATCGACGCCGCGCAGATAGCCACCGCCACGGGCACGGAGCAGATCGCTGTCCGCAATGGAGAGGTTGTAGCGGCTCACCTCAACATCGAGGTTATTCTCGATGGACAACGCGATAGCGTCGTGCAGCGACAGATACAATCGTCCTTCGCGAAGACTGGTCTTCACGCGACCGGTTGTTCCCGCGGGCAGTGGAGCTAGAGTCGACCGATGATACGAACCTATAAAGCTAAGCACACGCATAGAGGGAAAATGGGGCGACTCCGCATCGGGCCGTGTGCTTGTGCTCTCTGCACTTCGGACGGTGGGAGATGGCGCGTCCGGCGTGGCGGGTTGAGCGGCCATCGATCTGATATGGCGCGCATCTATCGTTGTGCGGTTCGGCTCGATCTGGGGGACGTTCTGCGGCACCACGGGGTTCTCCGCCGCAGGAGGAGTCTTCTGGCCTGGGGCGTCCTGTATGTTTTGCCCGGGGTTGAGCCCAGGTGTCTGGGCCCACGCCGGCAGAGTCGTGGCTATTAGCATCCATGCGAGGGGGAACTTATGGATCATTGCGAACTCCCGTTCCCCTTCTGAATTTTCTGCTCCTTGCCTCCAGGGGTCTGCTTGCCCTGCTGCTTCTGCTGGCCTCCCTTTTGATTGGTGCTCTCGGTCGCGGAGTTGACGATGCTTTGGTCGCCGTACTGGTTCGGTCCGGAGTTGGGGACTTGGTTCGTCTGCTGTCCGCCGCCACGTTGCTGTTCCGCCGCCGTTTCGTCAATCTTGGATCGAACGCTCACGCCCTGCTGGACGAAGTCAGTCACCGAGGTAACGATCCACTCGCCCTCTTTCAACCCGGACAAGATCTCGACCTCAGGTCCGTAATCGCGCCCGATCTCAATCTGTTTCATCTGAATCTTCTGGTCGTGAACCGTCGCCACCGAAGTCCGATCGTTGCGTACTACGACAGCGTCGCCTGGGATGACAATTGGTGAAACGCCCGTAACCTCTACAAAACTGACAAGGGCGTACATGCCGGGAAAGAGCGGGCCGTCACGATTGTCGACGTCGACCTCAACCAGCATCGTTCGTGTGTTCGTATCCACCGAGTCCGCAGTACGCGTCACCTTACCAAGAATCGCTGCGCCAGGTCGCTCCTGCACATAGAGCTTGGCCGACATGCCGCGGTGAATCGAACTCGCGTAGCCCTCCGGAATCGAAACCAGGATCCGAAGCACGTCAGTCTGTGCGATGGCGAACAGGGCGCCGCCTTGGGACCCACCCGTGGACGGCGTGGCGGACGTGTTCGGAAAGCCACTCGTTCCTCCGTTGTTAGAGGTCGAGGAATTCAGGGTACCTCCTGAAGATTGCATCGAGTCAGGACTAGGTGCAGTCGAAGCGGCGCCTGTTGTAGCGATCAGAGCTCCAACATCGGTGTTCCGCTGCGTGACAACTCCGTTGAAGGGGGCACGCACCTTCTCGTACTCCTGCAGGGACATGACTCGATCCAGATTGGCGCGGTAACTCTCGACGTTGCGGTGCGCGGAGGCGACGATTGCGAGTTGAGCCTTATAGTCGGTTTCACGCTGGTCTCCGTCCTGTTGCGAAAAAACACCGCGTCCCACAAGAATGCGCCAGCGATCCCAAGTCACTTTGCGCAGCGCAAGCTGCGCCTGCTGCTGTGCCTCGTCGGACTCGGCCTGACGAAGCTGCTCCCGGGCTTGCGCGACCTGTGCGTCGAGATCGGGCGCATCAATCGTTGCGAGCAATTGACCTTTCTTCACGTGGTCGCCGATGTCAACGAATCGTTGACGCAGATAGCCGTTAGCTCGAGCGTACACGTACGCCACAGTGAGCGCGCTAGTGGTTCCCGGTATAGTAAGTTCGCCTGGAGTGTGCGAGCGCATAGCCTGTACCACCTCGACCTCCGGCTGTTCGTTCTGCCGTTGCCGCGCATTCTCCGCAGCCCTCTTGCTGTGGCTGTGATGCGGCAACCAGCCCAGGAAGAAGACAACCAGTAGCACGACAACGCCGATAGCGACCCACTTGAAGATGGTGCCCCATGGCAGATGGTGGATCCGACGCTTGCGGTCGTATTCCTGTTGCTGTGCCCGGTCCTGATGTACCTGTCGCCGCTTCTTGTGCGCGGCCTGTCGCGCGGCAGACTCTTCGTTTTCCCACTCTTCGCGGGTCATGCGCCGGTCCGGGTCTTCTGCAATGCGGCGCAGGCGCTCGTCTTCCGGATACTGACGTTGTTCGAGATCGTCGCTCATGCCGTGCCCTCCGAGGGCAGCTCGGCGGAACGGCCTCTCTTTTGTTTGCGAACTTCTGCAGCCTTCTGTTCCCGTTCGTCTATCTTTTGCTGAGCCTGATCAACCTCTTCGCCGACATCTGTCGGAGGGTCTTTACGGAGCAGCGAGTACATAATCGGCACGATGAACAGCGTGCCGAAAGTAGCGAAAAGGAGGCCGCCGATAACAGCACGGCCTAGCGGTGCGTTCTGTTCACCGCCCTGGCCTAACGCCAAAGCCATAGGTCCCATGCCGATAATCATTGCGAGCGCGGTCATACACACTGGGCGCAGACGCGTAATTCCGGCCGAATGTGCAGCCTCACTGGCATTGAGGCCCCGGGCTCTCTCGTCATTTGCGAAGACAACCACCAGAATGGAATTAGCCAGTGCAACGCCAATGGTCATAATTGATCCCATCAGGGACGGAACGCTGAAGGTGGTATCTGTGAGGAAGAGCATCCAGAGAACGCCGGAGAACGCGACGGGAAGAGCCATCAGGATGATCAGCGGATCGATCCACGACTGAAAGTTAACCACCATCAATAAATAGACGATAACAATGGCGAAGATGATGCCGAGGCCGAGACGCAGAAACGACTCGCGCATGGTTTCCACTTCGCCGCGCAGAGCTAGCGTCGTGCCCTGTGGCAGGTCATCGACGGATTTGTTCATCACCTTTCGAATGGCCGACGCAACTCCACCAAGATCTCTCTGATCGACATCGGCGTAGATGTCGTAGGTGGGTTGAATGTTGTAATGGTTGATGATGATCGGCGTGACGTCGCGTTGGAAATTGGCGACGTTGCTGAGCATCTGGCTGGCATTGCCCTGTGGCGAGGTCAGGGGCGTGCGCGCGAGCGACTGCATGGAATCGATTCGGTATTGCGGGGTCTGCACAACGACCTGGTAGTTCACACCGTTCTGTGGATTGAGCCACTCGTTAGGCGCAGTCTGGCCCGTGCCGGTAAGCGAGATCAGCATGCTGTTGGCGATGTCCTGTTGAGTGAGCCCGATCTGCCGCGCCTTCAGCCTGTCCACGTTGACATCGATGGTCGGTTGCTCGAGTTGCTGATGAATGTGCGCGTCTACGACGCCCGGAATTGCCTGCACCTGCGCGAGCAGTCGCTGTGCGATTTGATAGTTGTTCTTGCCGCGACCTACGACCTGAAGATCGATCGGCGCAGGGAGGCCGAAGTCGAGGATCTGGTTGGTGATGTTCGCTGGCGTGAAGAAGAAGATGCCGTTGGGAAATTTCGAATGAAGACGAGCCCGAAGCTCTCGCATATATAGCTGCGTGTCTCGCTTGCCCGGCTTGAGCGCGATCAGGATGTCACCGTCTGAATCCGAAGTGACAGACGAGTCGGAGAAGGCGAGGTTGAACCCGCCATTAGGGAGTCCTATGTTATCGAGGAGAAGTTCGACGCGCTCTGGCGGAATTACCAGGCGGATCTCGCGTTCGATCGCAGCGAAGTATAACTCGGAGTCCTCGGGCCGCGTACCCTGAGGAGGATACACATGCAGACGCATTTGGCCGGAGTCGACGTAGGGAAAGAAGTCTTGGCCGATAAAAAAGATCAGGGGAAGCGACAGCAGAACAAAGAGCCCGAAGATTCCCAGCACCAACGGACGCGCTCCGAGTGCCGAGTCGAGCACTCGATCGTACTTATCCCGCTGCGCGTCGAACCAACGCTCGAACTTCGAGTGAATCCGCCAGAGCCAGTTCTCTTCCTCTTCGCGACGTGAAGCCTCGGAATCTTGATAAAGCGGCATCTCGCTTTCAAGCAGAAAGTGCATCATCGTCGGGACGAGCGTGCGAGAGAGAAAGTAACTCGCCAACATCGCGAATACAACCGCCATCGCCAGCGGCGTGAAGAGATACCGGGCCGGGCCACTTAGCAAGACCACAGGTGTGAAAACGAGACAGATGCAGAGCGACGAGACCAACGCGGGTGCAGCCACTTGGCTGGCCGAGTCGAGAATCGCCTTGATGAGCGAACTCTCATGGACCATGTTGCGGTGTGTGTTTTCGATCTCGACGGTGGCGTCGTCCACGAGGATACCGACCGCAAGAGCGAGTCCGCCGAGCGTCATGACGTTAATCGTCTGTCCGCAGCACCACAAAACCACGAGAGAGGTCGCGATCGACAACGGGATCGACAGGCAAACGATGAACGTGGAGCGCCAGCTTCCAAGAAAGAGCAGAATCATCAACGCAGTAAGACCTGCCGCGATCGTTGCCTCTCGCACGACCTCCGAGATGGATTCACTAACGAAGATAGATTGATCGAAAAGTGGCGTAATCGTAAGCCCTTTGACCGGCAGTGCTGCGATGATGCTGGGAAGAAGGCGCTTAACTCCCTTGACGATGTCGAGTGTCGAGGTCTCGCCGTTCTTTAGAACCGTTAGCAGAGCGGCGCGTCTTCCGTCCTGTCGGACAACATTTACTTGCGGCGCGTAACCCAGCCGCACCTGCCCGACGTCTTTCATCTGCACGACCGCACCATTAGCAGCGCGGATCGGCATATCATTCATCGCGGCGACGAGCGCGGGGCTGGAGTTAAGTTTGACGATAAACTCGCGATCCCCGATGCGAGCTAGACCCGCGGGCAGGATGAGGTTCTGCTGATTGATCGCAGTCGAGACATCCGTCGCCGATAGATGCTTCGAGTACATCAGATTGGGATCGACATCCACCTGGACCTGACGCACCTTTCCGCCATACGGCAACGGCACCGAGGCGCCCTTGACGTTCGCCAGCCGCGGACGAATGAATGACAGCCCCATGTCGTAAAGATCTTCTTCGGTGACTCCCTGTCCGGCAAGTCCGAGTTGAAGGATAGGAACACTCGAGGCGTCGTACTTTAGGATGTTCGGCGGGAAGGTCCCCGGCGGCAGCACGCGCAAAATCGTCTGCACCACGGCTGTAATCTGTGCCAGTGCCAGTTCCACCTTCACCTTCGGCTGGAAGTAAACGCGGATTACAGCCACCCCTTGGTAGCTCTCAGACTCAGTATGTTCGATGTCGTTGACAGTGGTGGTAAGAGCCCGCTCACACACGGTGACAATGCGGCCCTCCATATCCTGTGGGGGCAAACCACTGTAGCTCCAAACAATTGTCACGACGGGAATGTCGATGTAGGGGTAGATATCCTTGGGGGATTCGATGGAGGTTGCAATGCCGAACAGCAGCATAAGTACCGAAAAGACGACAAAGGTATACGGCCTACGAAGCGCGAGCCGGACAATCCACATGTCAATCTAGCCTCATTTCCATTACAGATGCAGGTCTTGCCGTTGGATGCTGATTTTGCTCATGGCGTTAGGATCAGTCGCTTTCAGGCCGACTGCTCTTTGCACTCAGGTAGAGGAAATTGTGGCTGGTAGTCAACCCCAAGATTCGTCGTTGAGCTCTTCCCTCTAGTGCACATTGGCTATTAATCTGCGTTGCTTCTATCGATATCTGCGCCGCCGCACATCGTGCATCATCAAGAGATGAGCTGAGAAATCTTGATTACGTTTATAGAAATGATTGAATAGAGCAACACATGACAATCCTTATTGTCGTGGGATCAAGATCTCGGTAATATAGGAAGGGCTTTCGATGATTCAAGAAAAACAAAGGCGGTGTATATGAACCCACACCTCCGGCGCCAATCTGAGGAACCCATGCCCCATCCAACTTGGCGACCTGCTTCTTCTGACCTGCAACGAAAGCAAGACCATAAAGCGTGTCTGCGTGCCAGGAGCCATCAGGATTCTGTCGTGCCACGTTTAACGCGCCCACAGCTTCGAAGTCTCAGAAGAAGTAGCGCAGAAAGCGAACATGGTGTTCTTGTGCGGCGGCATGATCAATAGACCATTAACGGTTAGTGTCTGTCCCAAACTGTGACACGCAATGAGCGCGTTGGTCGGTATCAACCGATGAGCGATCACTACGTTCATCGCAACGCAAGTCTTATTTATCTTTCTTGTTTAGCGAGGGATATTTCTTTTTCACCGCGGTTCTAACCTTAGTCTTCTCTGCGGCAGTCCCGGACTGAGAGACGCGCGATAAGGCATTTTTCGCGTGCGCTTTGTTCTCAATCGGATATTTTCGTTTGTCAGGTTCTGCGAATGACTTAGATGGTATTGCCTTTCGCGCTTGAGTCGAGAGTTTCGCCATTTGGTACCTCATTCCTTATCGTGGATCGCTAAAACTGGGCGAGGCATGTCGTGATATCTTCAATCCAATGCTGCATTTGATGCACGTTTTAGGCTCCCGAGCGTATGCTATCGAACATTTCACCGAGTTCGAGCTGGCCTGATCCAACGCCCAAGCAGATAGTACTGCGTTCAAATCTCTTTGCCGCTTTGACTGTAGTCACCTACGACACTGCGAGGTCAGAACGTGTTGTCGCTTTTGCATGCTCATCTTCCACTGGCTTCTCTCCATATCCAGGATGTGTCAGAAGTAGAAGTCGCTGAGACCCTGTTGTGTTTGCATTTGCATTTATGCGAAATGATCCTCGTCGGTTGCTATCTCACGAGGATGCCGCTGCATCGAACTTCACGAGGAATAGTCCTTGGAAAACGACTCAGATCCATTCAACCTTCAGCGCTTCATCAATGCACAAGAATCGGTCTACGAGCAGGTCAGAGCCGAGTTGGTTGCCGGCCGGAAGCGCTCTCACTGGATGTGGTTCATCTTTCCCCAGATTCGCGGTCTCGGATCAAGTCCCACCGCTCAGCGATTTGCAATCTCGGGGCTGAAGGAGGGTGCGGCTTATCTAGAGAACTCCGTTCTAGGACGACGGTTGGAAGAATGCACGTCTCTTGTAAACGCTAACTTAGATCGCACCATTGGTGACATCTTTGGATCCCCTGATGACCTTAAGTTTCACTCATCGATGACTCTCTTTTCGAAGGCAGCTCATGCATTTCGATTTCACTCTACAGTGTACAACGAAGCTCTGGCAAAGTACTTCCGCAACCAAGTTGACAAAGGCACTATCGGCTTACTCGATCGCATCAAATTCGGCGACGTACACTAGAGTTATCCAACGTGCAATCTCTAGAATGAGGTCAACTTCGTAGAAAGTACAGATCACCATGATCGAAATCGCAAGCTGGAACGTCAATTCAATTCGCGCTCGCCTTGACCAGGTCGTGACCTGGCTTTAAAACCCGCAAGCCGTATGTACTCTTGCTACAGGAGCTCAAGGGAACCGAATTTCCGGCCGACGTGTTCAAGAAGCTTGGGTACGAGAGCGTTGCTGTAACGCACAAGGCTTATAACGGCGTCGCAATCTTATCCCATCACCCCATAAAGACGATTAGCACAGCTCTCGCCGGCCATGAGGCGGACAGCCATTCCCGCTTCCTCGAATTGATAATCAAGGACCTCCGTATCGTCAACATCTACCTCCCCAACGGGAATCCAGTGGGAGGCGAGAACTTGTAAGCGGCAAGCACCATTGAGCACGTCGGGACGCACTGTGGGATGAGGAACGGATTAGCCGTCCCTCATCTCATTCAGAAGTGTTCTGACGCCCTTCTGATGTGTTAAGTCTGGTCCATAGCTACGTTCTACCCGCAACGAAACGAAGGACATTGTCCTTCGCTTTACTGACTCCCACCCAGGCGTAGCGACAATCGAGATAGGGTAATGCCGTCACTAAGAACCCTGTAAGGCGGAATCGCTTATTGCAGTCGGACACTTCTTAATGGGTATGCCGACCTAAGGCTTAGTGACTCGTGTCGTCCGTGGTCTCTCCAATGATCTTTTCTCGCGGCGCGCCCAGGAGTCTCTCTACTCTGAACTATCAGTATGGAGGACACCTAGCTTTTGTGCTTCGTTCTGGTCGAGATCGAAGGACCCTTGCTTGCCGGAAAGTACCACCCTCACCGCAACAGCGTATCGTTCACGCTGAATTCCAACACTGTCGAACGCCTTGACCATCTCAAGTTCATCTTCAAAGCGCCGGATACTTCCATCAAAGCCCGTTCCCTCTCCCAATATCGAGCACACCGCGCGAAAAGGTTTGGGGTCTTCATCACGAATCAGGTTCAATACAAACATAGCCATACAAATTAGATGCGTAATTCTGGCAACGTGACCCCGCGTTTCTCCCGCTATACTTTGGGCTTTTTAGTTGCAAGCTGCGGCTCCATCGCAATCACCCGAATAGCTCCATTGCGGATATCCGGCGCTGCACAGTGACGCCGCCATCGCTATCCAGGTCTGCCAGGTCGGGATGAAAAATTGTGCTTCTACCGTTCTGTAGCATACTCACAATTTCGTTGTACCACAGCAAGAAGCATCCCTTCTGGAAAGAAGGAACTAACCATCAATAGAAAGGCGCGAAGAAGAAATGCCATGTGAGCAAAACCAAGGAGAAATTGGCATCCGCACGGCGAGCGGCGAAGCCACCGTTGAGGCTGCCGAGGTCTTGATCGGAGCAATAGGCCCCATAGGATTTGCCGCGACTCTTGGAGTGGCTTGCCCGCACATGCTCTCCTTCGAATGCGAACTTATTCCGGACGCCCGCGGGCGCTTCGATGGTGACCTGGAGAAGGTGATCTTTTTCATCAAGGGGTTTGAGTTTTGTGGGATCGGCCACTGATTTCATGGAAACATCCTATCCTGAGCCGGATTGACTGAATTCGCAGGTGCCTCCGATATTTAGGGGAATAATTATGTTATGTACCGGACATAGGGGCGAGTTTTTGCATCATACCTGCCAGACTGGTCCGTGGGGCAAGCCCTTCTATCAACGCCTCAACGGCGTTCTCTCCAGAGTTCAGGAGAGAAATATGGCGGATTCAACCCAGCTCGCACCCTCTCTATCGGTCGAGGTCCTTCGAAAAAACGATGAGCTTGCGCTTGCGGGAAGATTGGCTCTCGAGTTGATGCATGAAATTAATAACCCACTCGATGCTCTAGGAAACCTTGCATATCTTGCTTTAGAAGGAGCGGGTGACGTACCCCACATCCAGGCCTATCTTCAACAGATCGAAGAACAAGTGTGCATTCTCAAACAAATCGTCAGCCAAACGCTGGGGCTCGCCAGGTCGTCGACTCTATGCAAGAAAGAGAAATTGCGACATTTAGCGGAAGCTGCCGTCCGAATACACCGCCAGACGATAGTCAGCAAGCAAATCCACCTTGTTCCTGAAGTTCCTGAAGACCTCGCTGCGGAGATTCGATCCGGCGAGATACTTCAAGTCCTATCAAATATGATCGGTAATGCACTGGATGCGCTTCCAGAAGGCGGAAGCCTCCGTCTCAGAGTTCGAAAAGACTTTTCGGCTGTCCATATTCTGATTGCAGATAATGGCCACGGCATCCCGAGCGAATATGCAGACAGAATTTTTGAACCATTTTTTACGACGAAGCAGGATAAAGGGACTGGCCTTGGTCTTCATATCTCGAAGAAAATTATCGAGGGACATCAAGGCAAAATCCGAATGCGAAGTAGTGTGAAGGAAGGAAAAAGTGGAACGACATTCAGATTATCGCTTCCAACTTTTGTGTCCAGATCTTAACTAGCCTTGCCGGATGCCTAACCTTAGTCAGCCCGCCGATGTTCCAGATCCAATGCGACCATTGGTCGAATTCGTGTCCGCCCGCTCCTCGTGTGATGGAAGATCGCGACTATACAGATTTGCACAGACATCTTTAACTATTTTGTAGCAGTCACAGGCGGCTGATTCGAGGTTTTCGCGGTCCAGAATCTTGACCCGACCGCGCGAGTATTCGATAAGGCCAGCTCTCTGGAGTGAGCCGGCAATCAGAGTTACCGTGGTACGGCGTGCGCCGAGCATCATTGCAAGGAACTCCTGCGTGAAGTTCATCACATTGGACTGGGTGCGATCCTGAGCCATGAGCAACCAACGAGCCAGACGCTCTTCAGACTCATGAAGTCGATTGCAACCCGCAATCTGATTAACGCTCACGGCTTGTTCCTGGACAAACTCGAGGAGGCGATCACGAATTTCCTCTGAGGTCCGAAATGCATGTCTGAGGTCGGCCAACGAGATTCGCAGAGCGGTCCCTTTCAGCTGCATAAAAGCACTGGTCGACACCTTCGCCGGCCCCAGAAGGAAGAGGCTACCAATCACGCCTTCATTTCCAACTACCCCCACCTCCGCAGTATCTCCATCTTCCATAGCTGTGACAATCGAAGCCATCCCAGACGTCATGAAATAAGCATAGGGGGGAGTGTGCTCAGCCCGATAAAGGCTTGTCTTCAGGGGGAGGTCCACTGCCGTGCAGTGCAGAAGAAGAAGATCCCGCTTTTCTTGAGAAAGTGAAGACAGGAGACGGTTCTGGGTATACGAGGGCATGTTAGCTCCTTTGCTTCAGTTCGCAAAGGAAGGCTGATTAGGTATCAGCGAAGCTTACGTCTCTGATTAGAAGCCGGCATACCGCATAACACCAGATAGGTGAAGGATACTCGCATCGAGGCATTTCTGCGGATATTGCATTTAGCTTTGTGGCAAAGCTGGGAAAAACGCGATGCGGTTTTTGTTGATGCAGTAACTGCCACACACTTTAAGTCCGGTGTCGAACAGACCACAGTCGGTACCCGGGCCTATGCTTTCACCCAAAAGCAAGAGGAATGTCCTGAAAGGCGGACAAAATGGGATATCGGACCTCAATACTTATCTACGGACGAGACCCCGTCCTTCTCGAAACGCGACGGCTCATTCTAGAGCTAAGTGGCTATTCCGTTACGATTGCTTCAGATCTAGCTGTCGTACAAAGAACAATCGAATCGCAACGGATCGATCTTATATTGCTTTGTCATTCCTTATCGATGGAGGAATGCGGACGCGCTATTGCTCTCAGCGCGTCCAATCCCTCAATGAAAAACTTGGTTTTGATCGCGGGGAAGACTAGCTGTCACTCACGGATAGCAAGCCAGGTCTTCGATTCGATGGAGGGTCCCGCAAGGCTAGTATCGGCAGTTAAGGCCCTCGCAGATTCTGCTATCGCCATTCCAGCTTAGTGCAAGGAGTATTCGATGTCTCACCACGAAGGAACAGTAAAGTGGTTTAACAATGCCAAGGGTTACGGTTTTCTAGAGCTTGTGGGTGGCAAGGACGTGTTCATTCACTACAGTTCCATTCAGAGGATAGGTTACAAATCTCTCAGAGAAGGCGATCAAGTCGTCTTTGACATTGTCCAGGGAGCGAAGGGGCCGCAGGCGGACCAAGTAATTATCACGAAGAACTCGGTGTTGCCTTAGTCAGTCGTTGGGTTTCACGTTGCTATGTTAGGTAGCCGACAGACTTTTAATTCAGAGTGAAGTACAGCCCGGGCAAATCGTGATCATCAGATGAAGCAGAGACTTTCTGGAAATCCGATGGTGGTCACAGTAGACTGTAATCTCACTATTAGCCAATAACGGACTGCCGCTTCACCGGCAAAAGAACAGAAATCGTTGTTCCGGTCCGATCGGACTGACCTCGGGTCTTGAGTTGAATTCGCCCTCCGTGCTCCTGCACAATTGTAGAACTAAGCCACAAACCAACACCAGTTCCTTTCAGTTCTTTCGTCGTAAAAAAAGCATCGAAGATCCGGGGGACATTCTCTTTACCAATGCCAACTCCGGCATCCGCTATGGTTACTCTGGCAGCCATCTCTTCAAAATTCCTTCCGAGAAAGGAACGAGAGATCCTAAGGTGGATTGTGCCCCCCCTTTCGGAGGCGTCGATCGCGTTACGGAAAATGTTAGAAAAGACCTGACGAAGTTGAGCAGGAAACCCGCCTTTGCCAAAGCACCGCCTACCATATAACGCGTGACTTCATCATCATCAACAAGAAGGATTTTTTTAGCCGGGCTGTCTTCGACGAGTTCCCGGACAGTATTGAGCAAGGTAAAGGGAGGGACAGGCTTAGCCAGAAACGCCGTGGCTCCGGCGTTTGTCGCAGACTGTGCATCATCGACGACGCTCACTACCAGAACCGGACCCGAGTATCCTAGGGTTCTTAGCTCTTCAATGTAATAGAGAGAATCCTTCTCGTCGATCAAGCGGTCTAGAACCACCAACCTCGGCTTGATCTGTTTCATTGCGATGCGGGCTTCGGGAATGTTCGCGACGAAAAAGGTGCGATAGTCGCTGTTTTTCAAAGCAGATTGATGAACAAAGCTAGTTTCACGGTTGTCTTCAACAAACAGTATTGCCGGACCGGATCCTTCTTCGATTTGCGACTGCAATTGCGCTTGGGGCTGCGATTGGCCGAAGTACGCCGGAATTCTCAGTGTGAAGGTGGAGCCTTGGCCCAGCGTACTTTCGACATCTAATGTTCCGCCCAAAAGCCCGGCTAGCCTCCTCGAGAGTGGCAAACCCAGCCCAGTACCTTTGACCTGGCTTTGGAGTTCGCCTTCGATCTGAACGAATTCTTCAAAAATTCGGTCGAGATTGTCACCTGAAATACCGATGCCCGTATCAGCGACCCGAAAGACTATCCAACCTTCAGCAGTGTGCTCCGCGGTCACATGGATATGGCCTTTGCGGGTGAATTTCAGCGCGTTGGAAATGAGATTGCGTAATACCTGAGAAACCTTGCCTTCGTCCGTAAATAACGTCGGAATATCGGGATGCGATTCAAAAATGAGGTCAAGACTATTGCCCGCTAACAGCGGTTTCAGCATACCTCGCAAGGCGCCAAAAAACTCGCTTACTTCAAACTGTCTCGGCTTCACATCAACCTTGCCCGCCTCAACCTTTGCAAGGTCGAGGAGGTCGTTGACCAACTCAGACAAGTCTGCGGCGGAGCGCTGAATGAATGTCACCTGCTTCTCTTGCTCGGCTGACAGTTCACCATCCGTACGACCGATCAATAAACGGCTCAACGAGGAGATGGAGTTGAGTGGCGTTCTGAATTCGTGGGAAAGATTGGAAAGGAAACTCGTCTTGAGATCGGAAACCCGACGCAGATCGTCCGCGTGCTGCTCAAGTTCGGCATAAAGAGCGACAACACCGCGATTAGTGTCTTCCAGTTCCTGATTCAGATCCGCAAGCTGCTCTTGTTTCTCCTTGAGTTCCGCCAACGTCTTTAATAACTCCTGGTTCTGGCGCTCAATCTCATCGAAGGGATCGATGGCGTGGCCGCCGGCAAGCTTCGTCGAGATGCTTTTGACACGAGACGGAGTCACCTCGGCGGCAATAACGGGAAGCTCTTTACCACACGCGACCTCCGTGCCGATATCGGTCGAGGCTATGTGAAAATGATCCATTAGTCGCTTGGTACCGATCAAACCCATACCTGTACCATTCGGGTTATCGCTGCTGACACCTCGATTTCTGACTTGCTGCAAACGATCGACAGCATTCATCCCGATGCAATTTGCGTTGTTGGGATTCCACCTCAGTCGCTCCGGCACATTCGTTTGCGTTGTCACCAGATCCGAGCTCGGTTCCCGGAAGCGGTTGTCTTCGCCTGCCTTCTCACCGAGCAGTGTGACCTGTCGAACCTCAGGAGCCGGGTTCCCACCGAAGACGCCCAGCACGTGGTCTGCTCTCTTCAACTCATGGAGGAATATCTCTCAACTCTTCTTTATCCGGCTGACATCCCCGAAGAGTATGTTGAGGAGTCTGACGATGCCGCCAAGGCTCAAGATGATCTCGCCTCAGCTCTTCTCGAAATGCAGCGCTTGGAGGTACTTGACGAATCCGAAGAGGGAGCGTTCCAGCGACTCGCCTCAAATTTAGCGCGCTCCTTTGACGCACCCATCGCGCTCGTTACCGCAGCCCAACACGGAAGACAGATCTGGGAGGCTCAGTGCGGCTTGCCGGATGACGCGCTTTCTTTCGCAGACGCGATGCATGATCCTTCGGTGTTGACTCGCATGGTCTCATCCGAATCCATGCTCATTATCCCAGACACCGCCGAAGACCCCCTTTCCGCCGATGAGCCGTTCCTCCGAGAACGCGCTATCCGTTTCTATGCGGCCGTGCCGCTCAAGTCTCACGATGGCACAGTGATGGGGTCGCTATGTGTCCTTGACACTCGCCCTCGGCAAATCAACGAAAAGCAAAAGGAGATGCTCCATTGGATCGCCGAGGTAGTTACGACCGCCATTGAACTTAAAAACTCCACACCGGCGCCCGAAACAACCCCCAGCCAGGGCGGAGATTAAGCTCGTTTCCTAGTAGCCATGCGTCCAGCGACTGCTACATCATTGCGTATATTATCTTCAACCAAAAAACGAAGCGGTTCATCGATACCCTTGCTGATTCGGAAAAGGGATCTCCCGATATCTTCCTGTACTTCCGTGCGACGCATAAGATGCGTCGACTAGCCAACCACGGTGTCCGCTGTGACTTGACGATTGGATGCGAAGATTTAGTTAAATTTTCTTCTGAAAAAGTGAGGCAGCCAAAGTTAACCATTAAGCTGATCTGCGTTATCCGCCACAGCCTGAGCGAGTATTAGGCGCTATGCAACTGCGCGGTCGAGTTGGCGGCGGATTAGATCTAAAAAAGCGCGCTCTTGTTTCTGCAGTTGGGTAGAAGAGTTAGATTCCTCTTCGTGTATACGTTGCTTTATTGTATTCAGCATCGCTCCACTTATATAAGAGTCCATAACTACCGGGTGGACGTAGCACTTTCTACAAACAGATGGAGTGTTACCGAGCCTGGCAGCCACGAATTTAATTGCCTGGATGACGTTTCGCTTAGCCTGCGCCTCTGAGTCGAATGCCTCGAGCTCATACAAGAACTTGCATGCGAGCACGCTCCCTGCCCAAGTACGGAAGTCCTTTGCTGTGAATTCCTGTCCGGATATTTCGCGCAAGTAATCGTTAACGTCGGCTGAATCTATGGAATGATGCTGGCCGCATTTGTCAATATATTGGAACAGCTCGTAGCCCGGAATATCCTGGCAGCGCCGTACGACTCTTGCTATGCGTCGATCTGAAACGTCGATGGTGTGCTTGATCCCGCTTTTGCCCTGGAAGTTGAAGGTCACGGTCGAACCATCGACGTCGACGTGCCTGTTTCGCATCGTTGTAAGACCATAAGATCGATTTTGTCTGGCGTATTCTTCATTGCCGACGCGAATGAGGGTGATTTCCATGAGCCGAACGATTGTCGCTAGCAGTTTAGCGCGAGGTAAGCCGGGGACTAAAAGGTCATGCTCTACGCGCTCACGTATGGTTGGTAAAGTGGAGCCGAAGAGGATCATTCGCTCGTATTTAGTCTCGTCCCTCACTTCACGCCAGCGCGGGTGATATCGACTTTGCTTTTTTCCCTTCGCATCCCGGCCTGTCGCTTGGAGATGCCCGGTCGGACTTGGGCAGATCCATACCGCAGTCCATGCGGGAGGAATGACCAGGGATTTAATTCGCGCTAATATTTCGGCATCGCGCACTATGGCTCCTTCGGAGTCAAAATAGCGGAAGGCTTTGCGCCAAGGCTTGCGCTGGATTCCGGGTTTAATATCGGAGACGTATCGCAAGCCAGCAGCCTTTGCGGAGTCTATAGGATCATTAATAATCTGTAGACGTAGCTTCTTTCGCGGCATGATCTCATCCCAGTACTACACTGGAAAACTTTGATGCGAATCGCGAGATCGAGGGGATCGATATTTCTATCGAAAGTTTCGCACGCTAAACAAAAACGGCTGTTCAGACAAGTGACGGAACTGTGCTCATGAAGGTGGCTCTGGTAACTACAACCCAGGACTCAGATGAAACGAGAAGCAACGTGTGGCGATCTATACGATTACTCCGCATCTAAACAACATCGAGTGCACTGCTTCGGGTGATTTATAAGGTTTAGACTTGCCACCTCTACTTCATTTTGGGCCGTCTTTCGCTCTTCAGGCTCCGGAAGTTCTGTCTCTAGCTCCTTCTCGCGGGCAACTGCATCTCGCACCTTTGCTTCCAGTTCCTCTTTCACAGCACAGATAGTGCGTCTCATAACTCACCCCTTGGCATTTGATGCCAAGCTATTAGCTTGAGAAGCCTCGACAGCCAACGGCGGTCTGTTCAAGCTCAATCCTCTCTTGTAGGGATCGATAAGCTTTCTACTAAGTCAATGGGCTCCAGATGTTTCACAATCACGGTCGACGGATCGGCATTCTGTATCGTCGCCCGCACATGTTGCATTACATCCGGCAGAGTAATTAGGACCGTATCACCAACGACGACTACAATCGACGCTGTATCTTGTTCAAGATCTCCAGCAAAATGCCATAGACAGATAATGATGCTTAGACCAGGAATTTCCGTCTGATCTTCTGACATAATGCCCTCATACGTGATCGCAAGGACGGAAGCGCATATATGCAGGCACAAACGTGACAATCCGCAAGAGACGCGCCGTTTCAGTTAGGTTAGATTTCTTGTTCATTGGCTCGCACTCAACCTGACAAACCTGACAAACCTGTCTCAATGCATTTAGCACTCCAAGACTACAACCCTGCACCGTTAGACGCTTCACAGATCTTCATACCGAAGATGTAGGTCTGTCCGAACAGGAATGCCTTTCAGGATCCAGGAGTATCTACGGAAGTTGGCGGCGATAACTTCTGTGCCAACCAAAGAGCGTGGACGTGAGTAAATTCAGCGCCGAAGAAGAAAATTTGCGCCGAGTAATATACCCAGATCACCAGGGCTACCAAAGATCCGGCAGCCCCATAGGCTGATCCCGGACTTTCCTTGCCCAGGTAGAAGGCTAGTATCGATTTTCCAATGATGAATAGAAAGGCGGTGAGCCCGGCCCAAGTCTGACATCACGCCAACGAACGTCTGCCTCTGGAAGGTATTTGAGCAGGAAGCCGAAAAGAATCGTTAAACCCACTAAGGAGAACACGGCGTTCAAGGGTTCGATAATAACGGGCGAAACAGACAATGCTGAGCTGGAAAAGTTTGCGGCTGCCTCCAACCCAGCGCTCACGACGAGTGAAACCAAGAGCAAAAAGCCAACACTGAGAACTACTCCAAAAGAAAAGATCCTGCCTTTGATCATGTTCCACATGCCAAGGGTCTTTTCAGGCTTTACCTCCCAAATGGTGTTTAGCGCAGATCGCAACTCTCCAAAAACAGCAGAAGCTCCGAAAAGTAGAGTGATCAGGCCAACGAGCGTCGCGATTATGCCGGAGAACTCCTTCTGACTGCTGACCAAAATCGATTGAACCGCCTCTCTCCCCTCTGACCCGGCAATTCTTTGGACTTGATTCAGAAGATGGAATTCTGCAGTTGATCGACTGCAGACAAGCGCCGCAGCGGCAACTGCCAAGATTACGAGCGGAGAAATTGAAAGGATAGTGTAGAAGGCCAGAGCCGCACCGAGACGTGTGGCATCATCGTCGTTCCATTCGACATAAGTGCGGCGAAGCAACTCGAACCAGACACGTGAATCCATTGTCATAGCAAGCCATCGTCCGGGAGTGAAGTTTGCAGTTATTGCCAACCCGTCGAAGTACTCTTTGAAATCGACTGACCCTTATGACGCCCGTCTCGCCGACTTCGATGGCTGGAGATGTTCAACAAAAAAATCAGAGTAGTGATTTAATCACGAGTGCGAGCACGAAGATGAGCTCAGCTGTGGCATACAAGCTGCTTCTCACGTTCAGATGAGTTGCGGTGAGAGGCCGGTCTCCGCTTCAGTGGATTCCACGGACTGGCAGAACCCATCCCAACTGCTCTCCGTGCCGAGTGGATGGGTACAACCGTCGTCAGATCGTACACTCTCACGATTTCCGAGACTGTCGAGATCGTCGAGCATTACCGCAAGGCTGCTCCTGCCAAGGCTATAGGCTTGGCCGAGAATGGCTGCCTCGCCTATTTCTACATTATTTAGCTAGCGATAAGGCAACGTGTTCATGGGGGCAGGCCTCGATGGCATCGGAGCAAGTGCTGAAAATCTTTAACGAGAAGATACTAACAGTTGGCTTTGAGTCCGACGCCGAAGAAGTGATCGGAACCCGACTTTCCGAGGAGGATTCGCTAAAGGCGTCGTTGACGCTGTATGACAGCGACACCTACTACACTTGCGATGCCGGTGCGTGATTCACCTTATTCACGCATTAGCTATAGCCTAGCTTCAACTCAGCTGCCGTACGGCATGCAATGGCGGTGCGCCCGATCGGTCAAAACCCGGCTTAAGTGCCCCTCTTTCCTTATTTCGACTACACAGTTTATTGTCGATGTTTAATATCAATGATGATAAGAACGGTTACTACTATCGTGCGGTTCCAGAAGAGCATACGGCGAAATACTTTATCTTGATGAGTCTAAGAGCCAGCCATCGTTCCGCTCAAATCTCAGTGCGAAGTACAGCGCCCAGTCATCGAGGCGCTAGAGTGATTCCATGATGATGTCCGACAAGACTGTACTTTTTCAACCCAGGTTCCTTACCGAAGTTGATCAGAAGCTGCGTAATATGATTTATCGTCGCGGAGAACTGGTGAAGTTGATTGTTCTGATGCTAAAAACAGTCGATCTGACCACGATCCCTCTGTTAGAGATTAGCTCAGAGATTCAAGAGCTCAACCCTACTACGGTGAAACTGCCTGAAGCGATTCACAAAAGACTCAAGCAAGTTGCGCTCAAGAGAAACAGCACGATGAACGCTTTATTGAATAGCGCAATTTGGGCATATGAAACGGATCAATCCGATAATCATCGAACGTCGTCCTGATCGGATAAGCATTCTTGGGATGCATGTTCGGCGAGATCTCGATTACTTTTCCACAGCGTTCACCTTTTTTATATGGTATTTCCGTATCCTTGGTGATATACAGATATCAGAGTACATCTGGAGCATTTTTCTGCCCGTTCTTATTGGCAAGGTATCGCTACTACCCGTCGCCGTCTGAGCCGTTTTTGGAGGGAGCATGGTAAACATTCGATCGCCTCTCAAACCCAGGCCTTGGTCGACTATTAGCTGCCGCGACCGCCATTGGCCCATCATCATCGGGCATTTCGCGATAAGTGCGGCTACGACCTTCTGAATATCAATCAGTACGGAGAACACTATCGCCCGTGTACGGAAAATCGGCGTGTGGTGATCTCAATCGGCTTTCGGATTAGCGCGCGCACGAGTGAACCTAAACCATGCTTTTGCGCTCTGAGAAAGCAAAGGCGACCGACTTCGTACTCTATCGCAAGCGCGACCAGACCGATCGGCGTAGAGTTCGCGAGTTAGTAAAGTGAATGGTTACACCCATGCCGACCAATCCTTTCAGACGGAGGACATTTATCGTGCTTCCGCTGCCTGCACCGGACAATGCCGCTGGAGTTTCTAACCCGAATTGGAGGTCACTTTGATGTACCTAGTGCTGCAAATCTGACTGCACAGTCCAACTCGCCTCTGAATGCGCCCCACGCATGCTGTTTTCGAGCTTCAGAAGGCGTAACGAGCACCGCTTGACGCCGTCCTGTGACGATGGCTTGGCCAGACAAGATTCGGCTGGGGTTGAATGAGTTTTCGCCGTTTAGACGATAAGGCTGACTTGGTGCATTGAGAGTTCTTCCATCTCGTATCCCGTCCTCTACTCGGGATCACGCTTGGGGGGCCTTTCCGGCGCCCTGCGGCACGGCGCTCTTCTGCTTCGTCTTCGCCGCCCTCCGGGTTACGGTTTCCGTCTACGACGGACCCTCCGCAAATGCAGAGCTTGGCACTTGGGAGCCGGGCCCGCTCGCCAGGCTTTGCCGGGAGTGACCCGAGCAGGATACGGGAAATTCAACGAAACGGAGAACACCATCATGTACCAAAATAAAGTCACCCTCATCGGCTTCCTCGGTAACGACGCAGAAGTTCGCTCCAACGATAACCTGAGCCTCACCAACCTCTCGCTGGCCACCAAGAGCTTCTTCGAGAAGGATGGTAAGTACATCGAGCACACCGAATGGCACCGTTGCGTCGTCTTCGGCAAGCTCGGAGAGTTCGCGAGCACGCTCAAGAAGGGCGCTCATATCCAGGTCGAGGGCGAACTACGCAGCCGAAAGTATGACAGCAAAAAAACTAACTCGGAGCAGACCGTCTGGGAGATTCGGGTCAATTCGATTCTCAAGCTGGATCGCGCCGCCAAAGCGACGGCAGAGGAGCAGGATGAAGACGACGCTCCTCAGGAGGATGCGGCCGCATAGGCCGTTTCCTTATCAGTTTCCGGAAGCTCGGCTCACGCTGGGCTTCCATCACTCTGATGGTCATGCAATGAACCTGAAAATAGCTCAAGAATTTTTAATTCGGTGTTTCGCCCCCTACGAAACGATCGCTCTGCTATTGCGATCCGAAGCGCCTCTTAAAGTCATGCAACGGATCGTAACCGTCAAGCAAGCACTCGCTCCTCGATATCTCCGATGGCTTGCGTACCAAAATACGAATGGTGCGAACATCTATGTAGCCGCCAATCCATTACGCCTGCGTAGTAAAAAGCGTACGAAAGAAAGCATCGCATCGGTACGTCATATCTACATCGACCTCGACACGGACGACGATGCCCGCATAGCGACTATCCGCTCCTCCGATCTCGTACCCAAACCTACGATTATCCTTTCCACATCGCCCGGAAAGTATCAGGCTCTTTGGCGTGTCTGCGGCTTCGACTTGGTGAGCCAGGAAGATACGCTCAAGCAGGTCGCAACTGCCTTCGGTGGCGACTCCGCTTGCACCGATTGCAACCGTGTACTCCGAGTACCTGGTTTCCTGAATCGCAAATACGATCCAGCTCCTCTTGTAAGCGCCGAGTATTTTGGCGATTCTGTGTATAAGCTGGGCGACTTCCGGTTGCCCAAATCTATCCTCGATTCCTTACTCTCCGAACGCTTACACCAGACGCCAAAAAGAGCCAGGAAACAGAGCACTTCTGAGAGCGATTGGGCGTGGATTTCGCAAGAGCTTGCTGACGGCACAGGTGCCGCGAAACTGACTAAAGAGCTTGCCTCCCGCCGTTCTGATAAGCCCAATCCTCTCTACTACGCGCAACGAATAGTTGACGTCGCATCTGCTCGGATTTGGATGCTGAAGGGAGTCTCTAAGGAAGACATCATAACGATGCTAGAAGGCAGACATCGTCTCGGGATTTCGAACGCACTTTGCTCGGCTCGTGCGCGAGAGATCACAGCAACCGCAGCACGCATGATAGTCCGCAGAAGAATCACCTAGTTCAACAAGACAGGAGGACCCAATGCCACTACTCGAAGTCAGCCAAACCAGACAGATCAGCGCCTCTATTCGCATCTCTCATACGACCGCTACACAGGTCGATCAGTACGCGGCTTTCATTCGTGCTTGTGCCGACGAGGTGGTTGAGCAAGCTCTGTGCTATGTCTTCTCCAAAGATCGTGAATTTCAGGAGTTTCTGAAGACCCCGGAGGCGCGACAGGTTGCTTGTACCCTTCGCATCCGAAAGACGCCCGTTCCGGAAGCGGTCGAGTCGCCGGGAAAGAGGTCGGTTTCCACTGTTCCATCAGTATCTATTCCTACACCAGCAACCGCAGGAAAAAGGGCATGATCCTCATCCCAAATCAGCGCAGAGACCACTACGGTGCTTCGCACCGGACAAATTTTGACACTCCACCCCTCAAAGGGTCGTGTTTAAGGCCAAAACGGTTCCACTTGGAACCGCATCATGAAAACAACAACTTACAAGAAATTCCGATTCCAACCGGAACCGGGTTGGTTTCACTTGGAACCGGAGTTTCTGGGAGATTAACTACATGAGCGAAGATTTTGATCTTGCTGCCAGACTGACGCCGAAGCGGGGCCGTGAGCCACGTAGTGAAAGCTTCGCAACCCGTTTCACTAAGCGGGAGCTAGCCCATCTTTCGCTGGCGGCTCACGCCAGCGGGAAAACTCTTCGGGAATGGTCTCGCGAGGCACTTTTATTGGCGGCCGGTTCCCCCGACGATGCGCTGTTTACCGAGCTAGTCGCCACCCAATTGCTCTTAGTAAATCTTCTCAAGCCCATGCTTTTGGGCAAGCCGGTACCCGACAACTGGATAGGAAAGGCGACGAGTGGTGTCCACGCGGCGAAACACAATGTGGCTGCTACGCTGCGAAAGGAATACACAGTCCGCGAGAAAAAGGGACTATCGAATGGCGACTCACTGGGGTAGGAAAGAGATGATCATTTGGCCACCGCACGTCCCGATTGTGAGCTTCACGGGGATAGGCGCGTCCCTGCACCCAGATTTTAACTTCCAGCGCATTCCCTTTTGGGCTGTCGCCGCTTTACTAGAACTGCACGGTGCGTATGCCCGGTCCGAAGTGGGGGCGACGTTCAAAGCGCGTCAGGACTATCGGTTGGTTTACCTCGCGGGAGTCAAAAAGCGAAACCTCGATTGGCTTCTTCAGCGGACCTCTCTAGAATGGAATGGCCATTCTGCATAGCGGACGAATTTACCATCGCACTTACCAACTGCCGCTCACACAGAGCCTCCTATACCCCCTCCATGCGCTGACTACGCGGAGCTGGGGAATTGCGCGCGTCTTTCTGGTAAACCCGTCTAAGATGGCATCTGTTCTGGTAGCGATTCTTTGGTCTCCGTGAAACTTACTTACTAAGTAAAGTTGAGTGACCGCAGTTGGAACCGGTCAAGAACGAGTCACAGGATTGCCGCTGTATCGTTTGAGGAACGCGCCCAAGACCTATCCGCCGCACATTTCGTGCTGGCTAAAGCCCGTGTCGCATGTGTGAATCGCCACGTAAGCTGCTGCATCCATACTGCAATTGTTTGTGCGCGGCTGTATGCACCGGTCAATTCATTCGGCCAGGTTTGTAGGCTTCCCCCGACGGGAGTGTCTCAGGTCCATGCAATAAGCGACCCCACAAACGATTACAAGAATCGACCCCGATACGCTGGCTACAACTATATCCAGTGCCACGACTTCCTCCTAGATTCATCTGAACATAGAGGACACACCAGAGTCCCTCACTTGATGAATGCGGGAAAAGCTCACTATTCGTGCCAAGAGATATTTAGAATTCCGCTCTCCTCAAATCCGGAGGCTCACGGTGTCCGTTATGCCGGGGTGCGCCTCACCGGGAGGCTCCGGAGGGGCTCTTGGCCTCCAAACAGAAGATTGTGGAGTCCTTCAAGCGTGGCAGCAGATCGGGAGGAATCTCTGCAATCTAGTTTCAACGAATCTGACCAGGATGCATCTCTTTTCGATATGAGACGTGACGGCGTATTGATCGTGATGCGGGGTAAGTTGGCCGGCGGCCCAGTCGGTTCATGGCAGGCGATGTATACGCAGTGGGATAAGATCACGAATCAGTTGTACCGCTATAGCAGTTGGATTCAGCTTGAGCGGGATCTTTACCATCTATTTTGAGCTCGACCACATCGAATTAAAATCTATCCCGCATGAACTCACAGCGGGTGCCGTTTTAGTTCATATTGACGCCACCCCGAAGCACGCCGATTCATTGCATCGAACAGTTGCGGTAGCAGCCCAACTCATGAAAGAAACATACCTTGAGAGCGCGCTATAGCTGGGCGAAAGTGTTTTCTGGGAGTTGCGCGCCGACTCGTACCTCGTCTGCAATGCAATACGGCCTCCACTCCGATAAACAGAAGCCCTATGCATTCAAAGTTGCCGACCTGCCTACAGGTTTAGCTAGTACTTAACTACGATATCTATGCCTTTCCCAGTCTGGCCTTCTCTAGGATTGAAACTATCTTCGGGCTAGCGACGTCAACCCCACAAATCACTCACGAGCGGTGATTTACAAGAGCTTCCGATTTGGGGCAGTTGTCTAGCATTCCGAATGCGTCTGGCGCTGCCCCACTTTTTAATAGAAAACTCAGATCGACCCTTGCCATCCAATTGATCAGTCACACCGGAACCGTGGTTGGCTCCGTTGGACTGAGAGTCGCAACTGGGCGGAGTACCATGCTCCGCCCTTTTTGTGTGGCAAATTTGAGATTGGGGATCGGCGGCTGTAAGGGATTCTAAAGCCGTTTGATTTCTCATGAGTATTGAACGGTTTATAGCGGGCATCCAGACTCGCGTCTACTTAATCAAAGCTCATCGCACATTAGCTCAAACAATTGTGTTGAATTGTGATATATAGATATCAGCGATATATAAATATCGGGCGAACTATCCTCAGCCCTCGCTCTTTCACGAGCATCCGCGCGAACTAATCCACAATCGAAGAGGTGAAGCATGCCAAGCGCCCCTACCAAAATCACAACAGTCGATAAACAGTCTCAAGAGAAGAGCTACGGTAGCTCGTTTCTGTCGACGCCGCCCCAATTCGTCGCGGACAAAATCGTCCGATCCAAGAAGCCTGCGGGATCCGTTCAAATCGAAATTTTGAACAATCTTGATGAAGTTATATTTCTGCGTTTGCCCGGAGTCAAAGCGGTCACGGGTCTCTCAAAGTCGAGCCTCTATGCGCTGATTCGCGAGAAGAGCTTTCCCGAGCCTGTTCGGCTCGGAGCGCGCACAGTAGCGTGGGTACGATCTGAGGTTAGGCAGTGGGCTATAGAGCGCGTACGTGCGTCGCGATGAATCGCGCCGTACCTCTAAAGAGTTTTCACATGACTGGCATTGCTGGAGCGCAAGGCGTTCTCCAACTTACGCTGCCAATGCTTTCCTGCCCTTAGCAAGCTGGGTATCCAGATAATCAGCCCACCACTGCATCATCTTGGTTCGCTGCTTGAGATACTTCGCGTGATTATAGGCCGCAGCCACTTTATTGCGCTTTATGTGGGCGAGTTGCAATTCGATATGCGCCTCATCGAATCCCTGCTCATTCAGGATGGTCGATGCTAGCCCACGGAATCCGTGTCCGGTCATCCGGTCTCGATAGCCCAGCCGGTAGAGTGCGTACAGGATCGTGTTGTTGCTCATGGGCCTGTTCTTGTCATTCGCTCCAGGAAACACGAGTCTGCCGTTACCGGTAAGTAGTCTGAGTGCCCGCAGGACTTCAATGGCCTGCCGCGATAGTGGAACGATATGGGCAGTATCCATCTTCATGCGAGCCCGCGGAATCGTCCAGCGCGCCTCTTCCAATCCGAACTCTGTCCACGGCGCTTCTATTAGTTCACTGGTGCGAACAAATGTATAAGCCATCAGCTTCATGGCAAATCGCGTGATTGCGTCCCCGTTGTAATCGTCCATCTTCGCCAGCAGCTCCGGCAGCTCTCTGACATCGACGCGTGCTCGGTTCTCCGATCTGGCCTCAGCCAGAATGTCTCTAGGTTTGAAATCCGCGGCAGGGTTTCGACCGGCGATATCACGAGCGATCGCAAATCGAAAGATCTGAGATGTGGTCTCGTGCGCACGTTTGGCAACATCTCTCGCGTCGCGTCTCTCGATTGCGAGCATGAGGTCCCTAATGTCGGCAGCGGTTACCGCACCGATAAATTTGTGACCGAAAGCCGGGAAAACGTCCGCCTCTAGGCGGCGTCTCACGGTATCCGCATGACGCGAAGATTTACCAATAGACCACCATTGCCACCACTGACGCGCGACATTCTGGAAACTGTTTTCAGCTTCGCGCTGACGCGCTTCGGCTTCCCGCTGTCTGGCTTCCGTCTCTGCCTTACGTTCAGCCATCGGATCGATGCCAGCGGCCAAGGTCCTGCGTGCTTCAAAGTGACGTTCCCTGGCCCCCTTAATCGTGACGAGCGGATATTCCCCAAGCGCCATCATCTTTTCCTTTCCGTCGAAGCGATATCGCCAGCGCCACAGCTTGGCGCCAGACGGTGCAATGAGCAGACATAGCCCAGCGCCATCGGCTAGCTTGTACTGCTTGGCCGTTGGTTTTGCGTTATCGATTTCTTTGGCCGTTAGTCGCATAGTGAGCCTCCCGAGGGCGGGTCCGTTCGGTACCCACACAATGGACTCATGATACCCACATCGGTACCCACATAAAAGTTTGTCGGCACCGCACCTACTCGGACGCGTGCGGACGCTAGATCGCCATAAATCGCTGATTTTGCTGAGTTTTTTGGTGTAAAGAGGTTCAGGTAAGTTTCAGGAAGTGCGTGACTGGTTGCCCCCCAGGGATTCGAACCCCGATTGATCGGTTCAGAGCCGACTGTTCTACCATTGAACTAGGGGGCAAAGTGCGTAGCGTGATGCGCTCTGCGTCGCGAGCGGGTGCTCGCTGACTGCCTTGTATGAGTGTACGAGGTGAGGGAGATAAGGTCAACGGCGGTATAGTTTTTGGTTTCCGCCCAGCAGATTAGAATGCGGCTATGACTATGTTGCCTGACGCGATCGCTAGTAATTTTGTGGATGTTTCCTGTCGCAGGCTGGAGATGATGACCGAGGCTCTCGAAGTTTGTTTGAAAAAACTGACGGATGATCAAGTTTGGCAGCGGCAGGGGGCACATGAGAATGCTGTCGGGAATCTGGTGCTGCATCTTTGCGGAAATGCACGGCAGTGGATTATGCATGGGGTAGGTGGGTCGGCTGACGTTAGGGTGAGGGACGCGGAGTTCAGTGCAGATAGTGGAATGAGTAGTGCGGAGTTGAGCGCACTGTTCCGTGCAACGATGGCCGAGGCTAAGAGTGTGATTGCCACGGTGCCTGCGGAGCGGTTAATCGAAAGAATCACTCCGCAGGGACGCGATGTGAGTGTCCTCGAAGCGATCTATCAGGTGGTTGGGCATGTTCAGCAGCACGTGGGGCAGATTATTTTGTTGACCAAGCAGATGACAGCGACGGATCTGGATCTGACGATGCCTCGTCCTCGCTGAGGCGACCGAGTTGAATTAACTCGGGGTGGGTCGGGTGTAGGCCGGGATGGGTAGTTGCGGCGATGCAGGCGAGGCCCTGCAATAGCGTGTGGGCCGGAGTGTTTAGGAACTGGTCGGGGATGCAGAAGACTCTGCGTTCGCGGACAGCCTTGAGGTGGTGCCAGTTGCGTTGGGCGATGACCCGTTCGAGAGGAACGCGAGAACCTGCACCGCACCACGAGAAGAGGAGGACGTCCGGGTCGGCGGCGGCGACAGCTTCAGGGGTGGTATGGGCGCCGGGTGTGCCGAGGTAGGTGCCGCCTGCGGCTTCGACCAGTTCGGCGACCCAGGGTTGAGAGTGGATGAGGGGCTTTCCCCACTCTTCGCAGTAGACGGTTGGCGTATGGGAGCGCGCGGGCGCTGCGGAGACGAGTGGCTTCGAGTGCGGACTGCATCTGCGTGATGAGGGCTTCGGCTTCGGACTGTGCGTCAACCACAGCGGCGATGAGACGGATGTCTTTGTGGACGTCGGCGAGGGTGTGAGGAGCCAGTGTGAGGACCGGGAGGCCGGATTTGAGGATTGCGGCGAGGGACTCCATGCGGTAGGGGACGCTGGCGATCACCAGGTCGGGTTTCGTTGCGAGGATTTCGTCGGTGTTTGCAGTCCAGCTGTCGTGGAGGATGTAAGGATTTCGCTCGGCCAGCTCGGGGAGAGCTTCGAGGCAGTAGCGGGTGCAAGCGCTGAGATGATCCAGACGGTTCAGCGCGGCGAGAGTGATGGTGATCGATGGCTGCAGGGAGGCTATTCGCATTTCGTTCTTCCGGATCATTCGTGTCTCGCAGCGTTGATCGATCTTGGCAACTCGACTCTGAGAGGGCACCCTCCCCCCTGGGGGTATGTTGCGGATAAACAATTTACTATCAGCGACTTATCGAGCTGAGATCTCTGTAAAATATTCGTTGCAAAAGGGTTGCCTGCAAAATACTGAATCTGAATGGCTTATGACGTGAGGCAACGTCCTTCCCCTCGCATCACGCGTCGTTTTATCTCTCTCCACATTCAGTATAGCTACTTCAATTGAGCCTATGCGCCACGCGGAAGTCGTTGTGAGATATGGGGTTAGGGATGGGATGGGCTTGACAAGCCGATTTGCTGAGGTTTCGCACTGACACGTTGCAGAGCAACCACTCGTATGAAGGATCAATTCGAAGCAATTTCTCTTTTCAGTTTCGCAAAATTGAGGCGCCATTCGTCACAAATAAATAGGGTGTCGTCCGTCACAAATACTGAATAAGACGTTTGTTTAAAAGGTATATGTGGTGCTGAGTCGTTTCAGAGAAGCGATGCCCCCAGTTCTTTTTCAGGAGGTTTTGAATGTTGAAAGCAGCCTTTCGCGGATTCTTATTTTTTCTGCTTGCAGCCGTTTCGCCTATGAGTCCCGCTCAATCGTTCGTGCTCGATCTGCCTCTGCCGAGTCAGCGGGCCGAGGTCACACAACGATTAGGGGTCACCGATATCACGATCAACTATCATCGTCCCCTGGCTGGCGATCGCAAGATATGGGGCGGTCTTGTTCCGTACGGCAAGGTATGGCGCGCGGGCGCGAATGAAAACTCCACAATCACGTTCAGCGATCCGGTGATGATCGAAGGCAAGCCCCTCGATAAGGGAACCTATGGATTGCATATGATCCCGAACGCCGACGAATGGACGATTATCTTTTCCAAGAGCGCGACAGCGTGGGGCTCTTTCAGCTATGACCAGTCGGAAGATGCGCTCCGCGTCAATGTGAAACCTAGAGCAAACGATATGCATAACGCGCTCACATACGATTTCGATCAGTTGCAACCGGACTCGGCGGTGGTTGAGCTGGAGTGGGAGAAGATCGCAGTTCCGTTCAAGGTCTCGGTCGATGTGGACAGTGTGACCCGGGCAAGCTTGAAGAAGCAGCTAAGAGGCCTGTCCCAATACACCTGGATGAGTTGGGATGATGCAGCGACTTATCTGTTGGCGGAGAAGCAGGACTTGAATGATGCGCTGACCTACGCGAACAACTCCATCGCGATTGAAGATCGCTTTGATAACGAGATGACGAAATCAAAGGTGCTGGTAGCGCTGAACCGTAAGGATGACGCGGCTGTAGCACAAAAGAAGGCGCTCGAACTCGCCAGCCCGCTGCAGACCCATATGTACGCCCGGCAGTTGCAAGGCGAAAAACATCAGGAAGAAGCGTTCGCAATCTTCCGGGAGAATGCCAAGAAACATCCTGATGATTGGTTTGTGCATTCAGGATTAGCCCGCGTCTACTCCTCGGAGGGTAAGTTCGACGATGCCGTAAAAGAGATGAAACTGGCGGAAGCGGCTGCTCCAACCAGTCAAAAGAGCTATCTGGACGGGCTGATTGCCCAACTGGAGAGCAAGAAAGATATCAACAACTAGGTTCAAGAGTTGCCCCGCAACTGCGCGCGTCCGGGCCTAAGCGGCATCAGCGAACGCTCGTCCCCAACGATGTCGGACTGAACTATTCGACGGGGAGCTTGGCGTTGTAGCCGTCGCGGGCGATAACGGAGTACTTCTGGGGTTTGCCCTTTTCGTCCTGCATGCGCAGGGGATGGCCTTCGTTGTCGACCAGGAGGACCTTGACCTTGCGGTAGCTGCCGTCGTTCTTGGTGTTGGTCGGGCGGTAGGTGAGGACGTACTCGTTGCGGATGGAGTCGTTGATGGTGGCGAAGATGTCGGGAAGTTCGCCCTGAAAGATAGGCGCGAAGCTGAGGCCACCGGTCATCGCGGCGAAGGTCCTCATCTGGTTCTGGGCCTGGAGGTAGTCGAGTTGGCGAGGGCCGCCACCACCGCTTAACTCATTGAGCATGGCACCGGTACCTATGGAGAAGATGGTGACGTTCGGAGTGGACTTGACCTTGGCGAGGATCTTGTCGAGGGTGAGCTTGGAGAAGGTGTCGCGACCAGAGCCGATGAGGATGATGTACTTGCGGCCTTCGATGCGGCTGGTGCGGTCGAGTGTCTCGTAGAGAGCGTCGAAGAGGTTGGTGTCGGAGAAGCCGGGGATCATAAGGGACTGGAGAGACTGGGCGATGAGTTCCTTGTTGTTGGTGAAGTCGGTGAGGATGTGGGTGCGAAGGTCATAGGTGATGACGGCGACGTAGTCGTCTTTGCGCAGCGTGCGGAAGAAGGTGTAGGAGGCGTTGCGCATGTCGTTAATGAGGTAGTAGCTGTTGGCGGCGAACTCCAGCAGCATGACGGCGGTGATAGGGGTTTGGGTAGTGCGGACGCTGGTGATGGTCTGGGGGACGCCGTCTTCGAGGATGAGGAAGTTGTTGGCCTTGAGGCCGGGGACAAACTGGTGAGTTTTGTCGAGGATGACGTTGGCGTCAATGTTGACGATGGGGACGTCGACGCGGAGGGAGTAGGTGTCGTTGTTTGGGTTTTTAACCTTCGGGGCTTCGGGTGCTGGAGGAGGGGGTGGTTCGTCAGCCTCCTTCTTTTTCTTGAGGATGATGCTGCCGTTGTCGGTCTGGGGGCCGGCGTCGTCGGGTGGCGCGGTGGTGGGCTTCTGGGGCGGGGTCTGGCTGGCGGGAGCGTCCTGCGCGTGGGCGGCGCACGGAAGAGCCGGGGCGGAGAGGCAGAAGGCTAGAAGAAGCAAGCGGGCCTGATGGTGAGGGCGAATGGTCATCATCTGAAACTTTACTCCGAATGTTGGACGGCTCTTCTATTCGATGGTGAGTGGGTGCTCAGGGTCAAGGCTAGTATTGGTTTGGGCGTAACGAACGGCTTATGTCCAACGATTTCTTGCTCACGCGGCGGGTTGCACGATCTCTCGGATGGAAGCCCACCCTGTCGGGCTTGGGGCGTAACGAACGTAGACGACCATGGAGCGCCCTTTGAAGATGGAGGATTTGCCGCCTGCCTTTGGCGTGATTTTTATGGTGAAGAGACTATCTTCCACCGCTGTTTCGCCTTGAAAGAAAGTGTTTTCGACCTGGTTGTCGATGAACTCCAGGCTGACGCTTTGCAGGGTACCGAGCAGATCCAGTCTGAGGGCATCGATGCCGTTCAGGTACTTCTGGTAGCTGAGAGCTTTGATTACGTCGGGGTGGTGGTAAGCCAGAATACCGGGGAGATCGCCGCGTGCGAATGCCGCGCGGATGGCATCGCCGGTCTGTTTGAGTGACGCTCTTTGCTCAGGAGACCCCAGGTACGGGTTAGCGGGCGTGGTCGATTGGCCGCTGCCCGTCGTCAATAGCACGCAGGGCGCGGCGCGGCAGGCGGCAGTGAGGAGGTCCCTCCGGTTCATCGTGCCTCATATATTCGCATACAGCCTGATGGACGGCCGTTTGAGGGCCATTTCTAGTAGTCTGTAGACGTGATTTCAGCAGCAAAGTCTCGATGGTGGATGGTTGGCCTGGCAGTGGGCGGGACGTTTGTGAGTTCAGTGCTGGTGGGTGGTGCTCGGGCACAAACGCCGAGTGGTGGGGTTGTTACTGAGGTGGCGGCTGGATGGACGCCGGTGCCGATGCCAGCGGCTGCTCCTGCCGTGACGAAGTTCTTCCCTTTGTCTGAGGTGAAGCGCGGAATGCGCGGGGTCGCTTATACGGTCTTTGAAGGTGTGAACCCGGAGCCGATGCAGGTGGAGATTCTGGGCGTGCTGAAGGAGGCGCTGGGGCCGGGTCAGGACATGATTCTGGCACGGCTGCACGGGGACAAGCCGGAGTATACGGGCGTCGTCGCGGGTATGAGCGGCAGTCCGGTGTATATCGATGGGCGATTGGTCGGGGCGCTGAGCTATCGGATCGGACAGTTCAGTAAGGAGCCGATTGCGGGAATTACGCCGATCGAGTCGATGCTGCAGGTGCGCGATGACGAGGGAACGGTTGGGATGAAACTCGCAAGCGTGAGCCGGGAGATTGAAGGACAGCCGGAGATGCGGGCGATGGAGACTCCGCTGGTGTTTGGCGGATTCAGTCAGGAGACGGTGGAGCGGTTTGGTGACAGATTTCGGGCGATGGGTTTGACGCCGGTGTCGGGGCTAGGTGGAGCGGATTCGGCAGCGGTGCAGCCGGAGCCATTGGTACCGGGTAGTGCGGTGAGTGCAATTCTGGTCCGCGGGGATCTGTCGATGGCAGGGACCTGCACGGTGACGTACGTTGATCCGAAGCGGCTGCTGGCGTGCGGGCATCCGATCACGCAGTATGGGCCGGTGGATATGCCGATGACGAAGGCAACGGTGTTGGCTTCGCTGGCGTCGCCGCTGAATGCGTTCAAGATCATCAATACGACGGAGACGGTAGGGGCGTTTACTGAAGACCGAGCCTCGGCGATTATGGGACGGTTCGGAGTTGAGGCGCGGATGATTCCCGTGGTGGTGGAAGTCGTGCCGCCGCCGGGCATGGATAAGTCGGTGTCAGCGCAGACGAAGACGTTTCACTTTGAGGTGCTGGATAATCGGCAGCTGACGCCGTCGGCGATGCTGGTCTCGGTGTATCAGAGTCTGCAGACGAACAATACGGCTGCGGAAGAGCTGAGCTACCGCATGACCGGAGAGATCGATGTGAAGGGTCTTCCGGCGGTACGGATGCGGGGCTTGATGGCGCAGAGTGAGTTCAATCCGGCGACCATCAATGCGGCGCTACTGGTGAACGACCGGTTCAGCAAAGTGTACGGGAATGCGCTGGAGCAGCCGGTAGTGACGGGGCTTCGGCTGAAGGTCGAAGCGATTCCATCGCGGATGACGGCAGTGCTGGAGTCGGCACGACTTAGCCAGATCGAAGCGCATGCCGGTGATGAGATTGAAGTGGAGGCCACGCTGCATCCTTATCAGGCCGAAGCACGGTTGGTGCGGGTAAGGGTGAAGCTGCCTGCGGAGTTGAGCTCGGGGCCGATGCGGGTGGTGGTGAGTGATGGTGGGACCGTAGACCGTTTGATGACGCGGACCGGAGCAGATCACTCGATGGGATTGGCCGACGCGGTGGCTGCGTTGAACCGGATGCATGCAAACGATCGTGTGTACGTAACGCTGCTGGACCATGCGACGCAGGCGGTGCTTGAGGGAGAGACCTTGCCGGGAGTGCCTTTGTCGATGGCCAATGTGCTGGAACCTTTGAAAGAGGCACAGAAGATGCAACTGACGGGGGAGAGCGTTGTGGAGGCAGGATCGGTCGATGCGGGGTATGCGGTGACCGGGTACCAGGTGTTGAACCTAGTGGTGAAGTAGGTTGGTCGTTGGGCCCTTGATAAGTGCTGATGGGCATTTTGTTACAGGAACATTTTGTCGGTGCGGCTGGTCTGTCGATGTTTTTCTTTTTGCTCGGTCCGGTGTTGTAGCATCAAAGAGTAGGCGCTGCGGACAACGTCATGCGCTAAAAGGGAAAGATTTCGAATGAGTGAACTACATGGTCTCGCTGTGCACGCGGCCGGTGCACATTTGTTGCCTTACAAATACGATCCGGGTGAGTTGAAGACCCACGAGGTAGAGATCAAGATCTCACACTGTGGTGTGTGCCACAGCGATGTTCACCTGATCGACAACGATTGGGGAATCAGTAAATATCCATTTATTCCGGGGCACGAGATCGTGGGAACCGTAGTGGCTCTGGGTTCCGATGTTAAGGATCGCGCAATGGGTGAGCGCGTTGGTGTGGGCTGGCAGGCGGATAGCTGCGGCATCTGTGAATGGTGCCGGCAGGGGCAGGAACATCTCTGCGCGAAGTCGCAGCCGACGTGTGTGGGGCGGAATGGTGGATTTGCCGACCGCGTCCGTGTGAACTCGCGGTTCGCGATTCCGGTGCCGACGGCGATCGATAGCGAAAATGCGGCTCCTCTAATGTGCGCAGGGATCACGGTCTATGCTCCGCTAAGAAATCATGGTGTACGGCCTTCGTCGCGCGTTGGCGTGATCGGAATTGGTGGTCTTGGACACCTTGGAGTTCAGTTTGCGAAGGCATTTGGCGCGGAGGTAACGGCGTTTTCGACCTCAAAGGATAAAGAGGCAGAGGCGAAGACGCTGGGCGCGCACAATTTTGTGAACACTCGGGATACTGGCGCTTTGAAGAAGGTGGCAGGCTCGTTTGATTTTCTGCTGTCGACCGTGAGCGCGGATCAGGACTGGCAGGCGTATGTGAATGCGCTGCGGCCAAAGGGCACGCTTTGTCTTGTAGGCGCGGCGCCTTCGCCGATACAGATTCAGGGTGCGTCGTTATTGCTTAGCCAGAGGGCAATTGCAGGGAGTCCGGTCGGGAGTCCGCATGACCTGGCCGAGATGCTCGATGTAGCGGCGCGGCATGGGGTAAAGGCGATAACGGAGCGATTTGCTATGGCGAAAGCTAACGATGCCGTGACCAAGGTCAAGAAGAACCAGGTGAGATATCGGGCTGTTCTGACCAATTAGGCTCTAAAAACTACCCTCCGGGTGTATAGGGTTTAGGTGAAGTACAGGATAAAGGCGAGGGCTGTGGCTCTCGCCTTTTCTGTTTGCCGGGCGAATCATGGCGATGGTGCTTTAGACTCAGGGACAGAATGATGCGACGAGTGTTGGTGACAGGATTGGTGGTGGCGGCCGTGGTGCTGCCTGGGTTGGCGAGCGCACAGGGCACGAAGCTGTGGAGTGTTGAGCGCTACGACGAGATGGAAAAAGGCTCGACCGAAGGTGTCGCGATTCGCAGCGATGGGCGGCTGGAAGCGGGACCGAGTACTTCCCTGCTGTATGAAACGGGAAAGAGCTACGTGTGGTCGATGGCTAGCGACGCGAGCGGAAATAGTTATGTCGGCCTGGGTGGCACAGCCGCAGGGTCAGCTCTGGTGATGAAGGTGACACCTGACGGAAAGGGGTCGCAGATCTTTGCGGGCAAGGAACTGGCGGTGCAGGCAGTTCGCGTGGCGCCCGATGGCAGTGTATTGGCCGCGACCTCGCCGGACGGAAAGGTGTATCGGATTCCGCAAGGCGGTGGTGCCGCTGCTGTGGTGTTCGATCCTTCGATGACCGAGGAAAAGCCGAAGTATCTGTGGGATCTGGCAGTGGGTAAGGCCGGTGAGGTATACGTCGCGGCGGGAGCACCGGCTGTTGTGTATCGCGTGCCTGCGGGCGGGGGCAAGGCGGAGGCGTTGTTCAAGACAGCGGACCAGCATATTCGCTGCCTGCTGTTGGGAGCAGATGGAACGCTGTGGGCAGGATCGGATGGGTCGGGTGTGGTTTATCGATTTGCGACGGGTACGTCTGGAGCGAAGCCGTTTGCAGTTTATGCAGCAGGACGACGAGAGATTACAGCGCTCGCGATGGATGCGGTTGGGAATGTGTATGCAGCGGGGGTCGGAACGAAAGGCCATACGACCCTGCCACCGCTGCCGGTGACAGGCGGCGTGGGCGTGACGATCACGTTTGCGCAGCCGGGATCTTCAACGGCAGCGGGCTCTAATACGCTGGTGCCGGACGGATCGGAGATCTACAAGATTGCGGCGGATGGCAGTCCGCAGAGACTGCTGACGCTGAAAGATGACGTTGTGTATGCGCTGGCAGTACGAAACGGCAGCCTGCTGGCAGCTACCGGAAACCGCGGGCGCGTGTATCGGGTGGACACGAAGGAGAGCGGACGCTTTACCGATGTCGCGCACCTGGAGGCCTCGCAGGGGATGGCGTTTGCTCCGGTGAAGGACGGCTTGCTGGTTGCCACCAGTAACAGCGGGAAGGTGTTTCGGCTGGGCGATGCGATTGCTCCAACTGCTACCTATACCAGCGATGTGTTCGATGCACAGGGATTCGCACAGTGGGGCCGCGTGGAGGTGAGGGCGAGCGCGCCGACAGGGTTCGACCTGTTTTTGCGGAGTGGGAATGTCGAGAGTCCACTGATGGGTTGGAGTGACTGGGCGAGAGTTGGGCCGGATGGAAGTTTGACAGTGCCGGCGGGACGTTTTGTGCAGTGGAAGGCGGTGCTGCGTGAGGGTGGCTTGGTGGACGCTGTCGCGCTGAATTATCTGCAGAAGAATCTTGCTCCTGTGGTGGACGAGGTGGTGGTGCAGCCAGGGGCGCGTGTGGCCGCGAGTACTGCTGTCGCGGCCAACGCGACGGTACAGGTGGGATTCCCTGCTACTGCCGGAGCCTCGACAGTGCCGATCTTTACACCAGATGCGAGTACTACACCATTGACTGCGCAGAAGGACAAAACAGCAGTGACGATTAGGTGGATGGCGCATGACGATAACGGCGATGACCTGATGTTTGCAGTGTGGTATCGCGGAGTGGGTGAGACCAACTGGCGGCTGCTGAAGGACAAGATCTCCGAGAAGTTTTATAGCTTCGATTCGGCGCTGCTACCGGATGGGAGTTACGAGGTGAAGGTGGTGGCGAGTGATGCTCCCGTGCATAACGACGCTGAGGCGTTGACGGGTGAGCGTGCAAGTGACGTGTTCGTTGTCGATACGACGCCGCCGATGCCTGGAGTCCTGGAAGCGAAGATGGTGCCCGGATCGCCAGCGAAGATCCATGCGACGCTGGAGGCCCGAGATGCGACGTCGCCGATTACGCATGCGGAGTACTCGGTGGACGCGGGGCCCTGGCAGTACCTCGAACCGCTAGGAAAGGTTTCGGACTCGCTGATGGAGCGATACGACTTTACGGTGGATGTGCCAACGGCGACTACTCCAGTGAACGACGCGAAGGAGCACGTGCTGGCGGTGCGCGTGTACGACCGGTATGAGAATGTGGTGGCGGTCAAGGCGGTCGTGCGGTAATGGCGTTGCGAGATTGGTTTCCTAAGTACCGGCAGGATGTGGTGCTGTTGGCGGTTGATTTGGTGGGGACGTTTGTGTTCGCCGTCGAAGGCGCGCTGGCTGGCATTCGCGGCGAGTTGGATCTGCTGGGGCTGCTGGTGGTGTCGTTCGTAACGGCGCTGGGTGGAGGGACGGTGCGGGACCTGCTGATCGGAGCAGTGCCGCCGAACAGCATTCGTGACTGGCGATACGGAGCTACAGCGTTTGCGGGCGGCGGCGCGGTGTTCTGCTTCTATCAGCCGTTTGAGCATGTGCCGCAGCAGTTGTTGATTACGTTGGATGCGGCGGGGCTGGCGCTGTTCGCGATGGCTGGCGCGGCGAAGGCGCTGGAGTTTGGGATCAATCCGATGATTGCCGTGTTGATGGGAGTGCTGACGGGAGTAGGCGGAGGAACGATTCGGGATGTACTGTTGACGCAGGTGCCAGGGATTTTGAACACGGACATCTACGCCTCGGCGGCGTTGGTGGGGTCGGCGATGATGGTGATCGGGCTGGCTCTGAAGGTACCGCGAACGATTGCGATGACGGCGGGTGGGGTGTGTTGCTTTGCGCTGCGGATGGTGGCCGTGGCGCGGCACTGGAATCTGCCGAAGGTGATGGCGCATTGAGGCTGCATGTCCTGCCGGACGGGCCCACTACGCGTGGTGCCGTCACTTCGTGACCTTTTATAGCGGTCGGGATGATAAGGATCGTATGGTTCCGAGCGTTGCTCGGCGCGAGCGGAGTGCTCGATAGTAAGCTGGGACTCGATGCGATTTGAATTTTTTATTGCGGCGCGGTATCTGCGGGCGAAGCGGCGACAAGCTGTGGTGGGGGTGATCACGGCTATTTCGGTGATCGGCGTGGCCGCCGGTGTAGCGTCTCTGATCATCGCATTGGCGATTACGAATGGGATGCGGAGGGATTTGCAGGAGAGGTTGGTGGGATCGACCTCACACGTAGACCTGATGCGGGTTGCGGGGGATGGAATACGAGACTGGCGGCCGCTGCTGTCGCGGCTACGAGAAGTGCCGCATGTGACGGCAGCGGCTCCGGGGCTTTATGGGCAGGTGCTGATCTCAAAAGGAGCGCGCAGTGGCGGGGCTCTCGTGAAGGGCGTGATTCCTGCTGACGAGAAAACTGTTGGAGATCTTCTGCAGAGCGTAGTGCAGGGGTCGGCAGCGGCGTTAGAGCCAGTTGTGCAGACCGCTGTTCCCTGCCCCGCGGGTTCGAGCGCTCGAAATGATTGTGGGGTCGGCTTTGCGCGGGAGATTCCGCCGATTGTTATTGGGCAGGATATGGCGGAGTCGCTGGGCGCAAAGGTTGGAGATGGTGTGCTGGTGACCAGTCCGCAGGGGGAGTTGACGCCGCTCGGGTTAGTCCCGCGGTATCAGCGGTTTCAAGTGGCGGGCATCTTCAAGTCGGGGTTTTATCAGTATGACTCGAGCTATGCGTTTTCGCGTCTGGTGGATGCGCAGAGGCTGTTTAGTGAGCCGGATTTGATCTCGGTGATCAGCTTTAAGGTCGATGATTTGTATCACGCTGATCGCGTGGGACGAACGATTGAAGATGCCGCCGGCAAGGGATTTCAGACGACGAACTGGATGGAGCAGAATCGTGAGTTGTTTCGAGCGTTGAAGCTGGAACAGGTCGTGACGTTTATCGTGCTGGCGTTGATAGTCTGTGTCGCTGCGCTGAATATTCTGATCGCGCTGACCATGATGGTAATGGAGAAAACACGGGATATTGCAGTGCTGATGAGCTTTGGCGTCAGGAACGATCAGGTGCGCAGAATTTTTTTACTGCAAGGTTTGCTGATCAGTGTTATCGGGACAGTATTGGGGCTACTTGTGGGCTATGGGCTGAGCTGGCTCGGTGGCCACTACCGATTTATCCGGCTCGATGCGGCAGTTTATTCGATTGATTATCTGCCGTTCGCGCCAAGGGTTTTGGACGCGGTGATTGTGGCGGCGGTTTCGTTAGGCGTGAGTTTGATTGCCACGATTTATCCAAGTGGATCAGCGGCGAAGGTGTTGCCGGCGGAGGCTCTTCGTTACGAGTGATTAGCCGCGCGACGTTGCATCAGCAAGATAAGGTGCGTAATAAAGAGCCATGGAACGAAGAAACAAGGGATGAGAATGAAGGGCAGCCTTCCCATGAGTGCGCTCGGAATCGGCGGTTGAAAAGTGGGAAGAAAGCCCTGGTTGAGCGCCCCTAAGGTCAATGCGGAGATAAAGTCAGCGATTCCGAATAGATTCCAGGCGAGGAAAGATGAACTCCGGACAAACTGATTGTCCGTCGCAAGTTGCAGAACTATCCATGGAGAGAGCAAGGCGACTGTAATATCCCCGATGGCGGCTGGCAAAGCAAAACTTGCGGACAGCAGATGTTCGCTATACGCCATGATGAAGCCGAGACCAACAAATCGCCATCCGTGAAGCGCCGCGAGAAAGACTGGGTTGATCTGCAGTACGTAGATGCGGAAGGCAGGCATGAATCGAAGTGCCGCCAGGAAGAGAAGTATGGGAGCCAGGAAGGCTATGCCCAAGGCCAATGGGGGTGTCCCTGGACGGTTAACGAAGCCATGGTTTAGAGCGAGGATCAGGATGAACAAGAACCATACGGCAACGAGAGCACGAACGGCGGATCGCATATGACCTCCGTTTCCTATTGCGCTTTTTGATGATGGGCGTAATCAAAAGATGCAAAGTTCTTTCATCCCGCATCTTTGAGGAAGGATCAGAAATCGGTAGACTATTTGATATGGGACCACGACTAAAGTACGGCCAGTTGGCGCCAGAGGGTTTGGCGAAGATGAGTGAGCTTGAGCACTACCTGAACACAGGATCGGGGCTTGAGGCTACGTTGCTGGATTTGGTGCAGGCTGAAGGTTTCGTTGATGAATGGCTGTGAGTATTGCGTTCGTCTGCACACTTCGGAGTTGAAGAAGTTGAATGAGACGGAGGAACGGATTGCGGGGCTGTCTGACTGGCGCGGATTGGAGATTTACACCAAACGAGAACGGGCCGCATTGGCATGGGCGGAGTCAGTGACGAATATTCAGGACGGGCATGCGCCGGACGTGCTGTATGACGAGGTGAGAGCACACTTCAACGAGGTGGAAACAGTGAATTTGACTCTGGTGATCACGACGATCAACGCCTGGAACCGGATTGCAATTTCGCTGGGGTCTTTTCCGGGGCACGGCAGTGCGGGCCACAGTAGCAGTGTGGGCGATGGTGAATCGAGTGTTGCTGGTTCGAGTGATGCCGGCGGGGTGGTTGCTTGATCGACCCGATCGATGGCGATGTGCAGTTCGAGAATGAGGGCACTCTCGAGCCGTTGCCTGTCGTGAAGGAGCGGTCGGTTGTAATGCGGGCGGTGGGCCTGACGAAGACGTATGCTGCCGTTTCGGCCGGAACTGGGGCAGGACGACCAGCGTTGGAGCTATTTCGCGGACTGGATTTGAAGGTGCATGCAGGCGAGATGGTTGCAATTGTGGGCGAGAGCGGCGCGGGCAAGAGTTCCCTGCTCCATCTGCTGGCTGCGCTGGATACGCCGACGGCCGGGGACGTTTGGTGCGGCGAGAGCCGGTTGAGTTCGTTTACGCCGAAGCAGGCGGCGGAGTTTCGTAATCGTGATGTGGGGTATGTTTGGCAGTTTCACTATTTGCTGCCAGAGTTTTCAGCGGTAGAGAATGTTGCGATGCCGCTGCTGTCTCGTGGGATGCGACGCGGTGAGGCGTTGGAGAAAGCACGATTTTGGCTGGGCGAGGTGGGGCTGGCTGATCGCGCGGAGCATCGTTCCGGCGAGTTAAGCGGAGGAGAGCAGCAGAGGGTAAGTTTGGCAAGGGCGCTGGTGACGGAGCCGCGGCTGCTGCTGGCCGACGAGCCTACAGGCGATCTGGATGGGAAGACGGCCGAGGCCGTATTCACGTTGATTCAACGGCTGCATGAGGCGCATGGGCTGACGAGCGTGCTGGTGACTCACAACCTGGAGTATGCGGAACGGTGCGATCGGGTGTTAAGGCTACGGGAGGGGCGGCTGGTCGATGCGAAAGCTGTGGGTGAAGGGAATGCCGCAGACTCCGTTACCGTCTGAGATAGCGAAGATCTTTGGCTGAGGGGTCTGCAAATGGTCCCCGAGTTGCGATTGTCCTTCCAGCGACACAGCATTGCTATTGCACTCGCCTTGGCTACCTGATTGGCGCCGTAAATGCGATAAGGTTCAGCGATTTAGTACCGGCCCCGGCGGGTTAGATCGGTATATTACACATTCGTTTGTTCAGATAATGAAGATCGCCGGGACTTCTGTGGAGTTTGCGGGGTATCGAATTGGGTTGCACCTAATTTGGTGCTAGTTTTACACAGGCAGCGTCTAAGAAGAGTGCTAAGTTATGCATAACTTTTGAGGGATTTCGAATATTTGGTGCAGACGACTACACTGATAGGAGTGGGATGGGTGCTTCGCACGTTGAAGTAGCCTGATTTGTCTCCGGGAGCAAGCTGCACGGAGACGGTTGTTGGGACCAACGGCGCTATGCGGCCTTCGGGCTGGTGGTGGCCGGCTTGAAGGGGATGACATGTTCGAACGCTATACGGAGAAGGCGCGACGGGTGATTTTCTTTGCTCGCTATGAGGCTAGTCAGTTTGGGTCGCCTTACATCGAGACCGAGCATCTGCTGCTTGGGTTGCTGCGTGAGGACAAGGCGTTGACGAACCGCTTTTTGCGGTCGCATGCGTCGGTGGAGTCGATACGCAAGCAGATTGAAGGGCATACGACGATTCGGGAGAAGGTTTCGACTTCGGTCGATCTGCCATTGTCGAATGAGTGCAAGCGGGTACTGGCGTATGCGGCGGAAGAGGCTGAGCGGCTATCGCATAAACATATTGGGACCGAACATCTGCTGCTGGGACTGCTGCGCGAGGAGAAGTGCTTTGCGGCGGAGATTCTGCAGGAGCGCGGCTTGCGGCTGCCGGCGATTCGTGAGGAGCTGCAGCGAACGACGCAGGAGAAGGCACCTGCCTCAGGCAGCGGCAAGGGACAGCGCGGCGAGCAGAGCATGCTGGCGGAGTTTTCGCGCGATCTGACACAGTCGGCGATGGATCAGCAGCTTGATCCGCTCGTTGGCCGCGACGCAGAGGTGGATCGGGTGATCCAGATTCTGTGCCGTCGCACGAAGAATAATCCAGTGCTGATCGGTGAGCCGGGCGTAGGTAAGACTGCGATCGTTGAAGGGCTGGCACAGAAGATTGCCGATGGTGAGGTGCCGAGCTTCCTGGCTGACAAGCGGGTGCTGGCGCTCGATCTCTCGTTGATTGTGGCTGGGACCAAGTATCGCGGACAGTTTGAAGAGCGGCTGAAGACGATCATGAAGGAGCTGATGGAGAATCAGAACTCCATCGTGTTCATCGACGAGCTGCATACTCTGGTGGGCGCTGGATCGGCGGAGGGTTCGCTCGATGCAGCGAATATCTTGAAGCCGGCGTTGAGCCGCGGCGAGATTCAGTGCATCGGCGCGACGACTCCTGCGGAGTATCGCAAATCAATCGAGAAGGATCGCTCGCTTGAGCGCAGATTCCAGGCGGTGAAGGTGCCTCCGCCGAACGAGGAAGATGCGATCAAGATCATCATGGGGATCAAGGAAAAGTACGAGAAGTTTCACGCGGTCAGCTATACCGACGATGCGATTACCTTCTCGGTGTCGCACTCGAGCCGCTATATTCCTGATCGGTTCCTGCCGGATAAGGCGATCGATCTGATCGACGAGGCGGGTGCGCGGGTGAAGCTGCGGCAGACCTCGATGCCCGAGGAGCTGACCGAGGTACAGAAGCGGATCAAGTTCATCGTTCACCGGATGGAGAACGCGATTGCGAATCACGAGTTCGAGAAGGCTCGGTTCTACTCGGACGAGGAGCGCAAGGAGCGGGAGAACCTGCGGGCGCTGCGGGACAAGTATCACCTGGATGATTCTTCGGCGGGGATTGTGACGCGCGGGGACATCGAGGACGTTGTAAGCCGTTGGACAGGTGTTCCGATTACTTCGCTGAAGGAAGAGGAGACGCAGCGGCTGCTGCGCGTCGAAGAAGAGCTGCACAAGCGCGTGATCTCGCAGGATAAGGCGATCTCTGCACTGGCGCGGGCGATTCGTCGGTCACGAGCTGGATTGAAGAATCCAGCGAGGCCGATCGGCAGCTTCCTGTTCCTTGGACCTACCGGCGTCGGTAAAACGGAGATGGCACGGACGCTGGCACAGTTCCTCTTCGGCAGCGAGAAGGCGCTAATCCGCTTCGATATGTCGGAGTTCATGGAGAAGCATTCGGTGTCGAAGCTGATCGGTTCGCCTCCGGGGTATGTGGGCTACGAGGAGGGCGGCCAGCTGACGGAACGCGTGAAGCGGAATCCGTACTGCGTCGTGCTGCTCGACGAGATCGAAAAAGCGCATCCTGATGTGTTCAACCTGCTGCTACAGGTGTTTGAAGATGGGCAGCTGACCGATGGACTCGGCAACACGGTCGACTATAAGAACTGCATCATCATCATGACCTCGAACATTGGAGCGAAGCACCTGCAGAAGCGGCAGGGGCTGGGCTTCCAGAGCGATAAAGAAGACATGGTGATGGACAAGATGGAGGAGCTGGTTCGCGGTGAGGTGAAGCGGACCTTCAATCCGGAGTTCCTCAATCGTCTGGACGAGATCATCATCTTCACTTCCCTGTCGGATGCCGACCTGATGCAGATTCTCGAGCTGCTGGTGCAGCAGTTGAACGTGAACCTAGTACACAAGGCGATCACGATCTCTGTTGCCGATGATGCCAAGAAGTGGATCATCGAAAAGACGGCATCAGACCGCAGCTACGGTGCGCGCCCTCTGCGTCGGGCACTGCAACGGTTTGTCGAAGATCCTCTGTCGGAGGCGCTGATCGGCGGCGGTATCGTCGAACGGCCGGCATTCCTCGAGGTTTACATGGAGAACAACAAACTGTTCTACCGTCCAATCTCGGCCGATGGCGAAGAGAAGATGGCCGGACTGGAACTTACGACCGTTTAGTTCGAAAATAGTGGTGGACCACGCGCCCCGGCCAAGTGCCGGGGCGTATGTTTTAACGTGGAGGATTTTGGAGCTCATGGATCGTCGTGAATTTGCTGTTTTGCTTCCCGTGCTACTGGCCGGTTCAGCTCTAATACCGGAAAGCATCGAGGCGCAGGGGCCTTCGATGAGCAGCTTACCTGTGATCGAGTCAGGCGTGTTCCACCCATCGCCGTCGAAGCCCGGCTCTCAAGAAGGTCATTCGTCCCGTCGCTATTTGCTGGGACTTCTGGAGGCGGGAAATATACGCCTGGAGATGCACGAATCGACGATCCAACCAGGCGCGCAACACGAACCAGTTGGCACGCACCTGCATAGTGAGATCTGGCTCGTTCGTGAGGGGATGGCGGAGCTGACGACGAATGGCGTTGCGAAAAAGATGGTGCCGGGCGATATCGGAATTTGCGTCGCAGGGGACAAGCACTTCATCGCGAATACAGGCGACACTCCGGTGACTTATTTCGTGGTCACGGTTGGGCCGCCCGAGGGCTAACGCAGAACATCCCGGCGGGTTGGGCCGGGATGCCTGTGCAGCAGAGTTTGGGAGAGCCTAGACGAGGGATTGTGCGGTCTTGACTGCACTCTGGACGACATCACCAGCTTTGTCTACTGCGTAATCTACCTGTCCCTTGGTGCGTTTGATCGCCTTCTGGGCCTCGTCGCTAAGGCGCTCAGCCTGAGCCTTCAGATAGTTCCCAGCATCTTCCAAGTAGTCGCCAGCGTCTTCTGCCCTCTTACGGAGCTGTTTGCGGGTCTTGATGCCGGTTTGTGGTGCATAGAGGAGAGCGATTGCGGCTCCTGCGCTGACACCGATGCCGAAGGCGAACCAGTAATTCTTTGCGCTCATTCGAAATACCTCGTGCGAGATTTTGCTTCTCTGGTTGGTTGGATTCGGGTGGATCCGGATTGGTTGGTTATTTGTTTCTTATCCGGAAAACTGGCAGCGACCTAAAGGGGAATCCTATCAGGTAATGACAGGAGCAGTCCCCGTGTCGTTTGTTCACCGCAAAGACCGGGCTCCGGCGAGCTACAGTGACGTTGAGGTGGTGCGTGAAAGACATTCTGGTGATGATCGTTTTTGTAGCAATGATTGTAGGGCCGGCATTCGCGGCTTTGAACGTGTTCGCCGAGAAGAATCGCCTTTAGACAGCCAGACCAGCAAGTTCCCTGGCTCGCAGAAATACTTTCGTGAACATTGTGCTGTTCAGTCGGCCGGTGTTGGTGTTGCGTAACGATGGGTGATACGTAGCGAGCAGATGCATACCGTTCGGGAGAAGATACTGGGCCCCGTGTGAGAAGTGATACTCGGATTTGCGCGCAATGACGCCCATGTACAGCAGGTAGGCGAGGTAGCCATCGAAGGCTATCTTTCCGAGGCAGACGACGACGCGTACACGTGGCAGCGCGTGAATCTCGTCGGCAAGGTGGGAGGAACAGTTACGAATCTCCTGGGGCAACGGCTTGTCGCCTGGCGGAGCGCAGCGGACGACGGAGGCGATCCAGGCGTGGCGGAGTTTGAGGCCATCATCGCGGGTGATGGCACGAGGCTTACTAGCAAGGCCAAGCTCGTGCAGCACGGGATACATAAAGTCGCCGGAACCATCGCCAGTGAAGGGACGACCGGTGCGATTCGCTCCGTGGGCGCCGGGGGCTAGGCCGAGGATGAGAATGCGGGCACGGGGGTCGCCGAAGCCAGGAACGGGGCGCGACCAGTAGGTTTGATCCTGATAGGCACGGCGTCTCGTTTCGCCGATGCCGCGGCAGTAGTCGCGCAGGCGGGGACAGCGTTCACAGGTAATGATGGATTCGCGAATCTGCTGGAAGAGTGGGGACGTATTCTGTGTATTGAGAGACGGCACTGTATTGATGATAGTAGGAGTGAGATGCGCAGGGAAATGCGGTTGATCGCACTGCTTAGTAGAATGTCTTCGTAAGAAAGAAAAGATGGGGTAGGCAACGAGTTGGAAGATCCAAGGCTGAGCAGGATGTATTGGGCGCTTCTGAAGCAATGGTTCGCTAAGCGCCGCAGCAGCATATGGCATGCGGCAGTGATGCGTTCCGGGATGCTGACCATACTCGTTTTGACGCTACTACTGCTGGGGCTGGCGTTTGGGTGGCAGGAGCATAGGCTAGGGCACTTCGGCAGGCTCAAAAAGGAGCTCGCTCAAAAGCCAAAAGTTGATGTCGTAGTCCGGCCCGGCGGACAAGATGTAATCAAACTACAACGCTCGCCATTGGTAGGCGGGAGTGGACCGGAGTTTCTTTCGGCAACCCTGCTGCCGGGGCGCGGGATGAATATGCTGCAGATCACGGCGTTTCTTCCACAAAAGGGAGAGGTCAATCTCCTGGCCTCTCCTACGCTGGAGGAGGCCGGCCAACGCCTGAACGGGACCGGGGTGGATGCTAGCGGAGCCCAAAGCCTGACGATGGGAGCGGCAATCGAGGCGCCCTGGGCGGGCCGGATCGCTGGCGCACTGACGCCAGATGGGGACAATCTGACCACCATTTGGCGAGGCATACACCTTACGTTGCCGACGGGGGTAAAGGACAGCTACGGCCTCGAAGGCGCGATGGCGGCCGGCGGCTTGCTGCTGAAACAACCTTCCGATTTGGTGAGCACCAACGTGATGCCAGATGGCGGAGAGGCCCAGGCTACGTTTCGTCCAGGCAACTTCGATGGTCATTGGCCATCGCAGACTGAGTTTACGACTACTGTTTCCCTGAGCGGACGGGCGATCGAGATGAAGATCGTTGCACGCAATACCGGCAACGCCGCCGAACCGATTGGAATTGGCTGGCACCCACGTTTTGCGATTCTGAGCGGCCATCGCGGCCAGATGCTATTGCACTTACCCCAGGGTTTGCGGGCAGAGGTGAAGGACCGGCGCACTGGGCAGTTGAGTGGGAAGCTTTTGCCGGTCACCGGAACCGAGTATGACTTTACCGACCAAAACGGAGCACGGCTGGGTGGGCTGCAGCTGGATGACACCTTCGTCCATTTGAAGGAGGGATTGATGGAGGACGGGCCGGTTGCGGAGTTGCGCGACCCCGAGAGCGACTACGGACTGCGAATCACCGCGATGACCTCGACAATCAAGGCGATGAGGGTCTATTCGCCATCGGATGGCTCCTTTATCTCGATCGAACCCCAGTTCAACTACGACGATCCGTTCGGACGGGAATGGGAGAGGGAAGATACCGGGATGGTGGTTCTGCAGCCGGGTGAGTCGACGCAGTGGAAGATCCGGCTGGAGATATTTTCCTTGAGTTCCGCGCCGACGCAGCACCTGTAGACCGTCGTGGATTTGAGATTCAAGGAACCCTATTGTGGCTTACTCGACCATCCCGACCATGTCCTGGATGGATGGTGGTTTGACCCTCCCTATCCAAGACTCGTACAGTAGATAAGAGGCGTGGATCGCGCTCGTCAGCGTACCGGCGACAGCGCGGCATACACAGGCGCTATTTGGAAGGCATGGACTTGACCCCGACTGAGATGACAGAGACAAATGAGACTGCGGATCCGCAGGTTGAAGTAGCGAATATCGAAGAACATGAGCATCATGACCACAACCACGATCATGAGCACACACATCAGCACGCCCCCGCGCTGAACCCTGAACTGACCCGAGAGATTGATGTAGAAGTTGCGGCGGATGAGGTGTCAAAGAGCTTCAAGACCGTTGTAAAGCGTTACCAGAAGCTTGCTAGGATTCCTGGCTTCCGTGCCGGCAAGGTGCCTGAGTCGCTGGTCCGGTCGAAGTTTGCCAAGGAAGTTCGGCAGGAGGTTCTGGAGAGCCTGGTGTCGGAGCGCTTCCGCAAGTCGATCGACGAGCAAAAGCTTCGTCCGGTTTCGGAGCCACAGCTGCTCGATCTTCAACTCTTCGACGGTCAGCCGTTGAAGTTCAAGGCCGCGTTTGAAGTTGCGCCCGAGATCAACGTGACAGGATACGACACCGTCTCCGTGAGCAAGCCGGACGCCGCGCTGACAAGCGAGGAGTACGACGCAGAGCTTGCCCGCGTGCTCGACAGCCATGCGACCGTTGAGACTGTAGAAGAGGATCGTGCGCTGGTAGATGGCGACTGGGCCGAGATTCAGTTCCGCGGCGAGGTAAAGGATCTGGCGCAGACAGTGACCGAGGATGGGGTGCAGAGCGCTTCGACCACCGAACCGATCACAGGCGAGGATGTGTTGATCGAGATCGGCGGGAAGAATACGCTGGCTGCTTTCAACGAAGCGCTGCGTGGTGCAAAGCCGGGGCAGGAGCTGAAGTTTGAGGTGGACTACCCTGCGGACTTCGGCGAGCGTCGCCTGGCAGGTCAGACGGTTAGCTACGACGTGACCGTCAAGAGCATCAAGCGCAAGAGCTTCCCCGAGCGGGATGCGGAGTTCGCGAAGCAGCTCGGCAACTACGAGAGCTGGGACGAGTTTGAGACCAAGCTCCGCGAGCATGCATCCGATCGCAAGAAGAGCGCGCTTGAGAATGCCGCCAAGGACAAGATGCTCGGTGAGTTCATCGAGAAGTTCCAGTTCCCTGTTCCCGAAGCGTTCGTGCAGCAACAGATTGAGGCCCGGCTGGATCGTGGACTTCGTGCTTTAGCACAGCAAGGCATGAAGGTTGAGGATATGCGCAAGCTGGACTTCTCTCAATTGCGTGCATCGCAACGGGATCTGGCTGTGAACGAGGTGAAGGTCTCGATGATTCTCGATCGCATCGCCGAGGTCGAGGGAGTTTCACTAAGCGAAGAGGACGTCGAACGGGAGCTGTTGTTGCTGTCAATCCAGTCGCGCGAGCCACTGGAGACGCTGCGTGACAGGCTGTCGAAAGACGGTGGACTGGATAGAATTCGCGAGCAGATGAGGCGCGAGAAGACTGGAAGCGTGCTCTACGAGAAGCTGGCTTCGTAGGGTAGGGTTGTCGGATTGCCTAACGGAAGAAAGAAAGAGAGTGTTATGGGACTAGTACCGATGGTGATCGAGCAGACGAGCCGGGGCGAACGCGCCTACGACATTTACAGCCGTCTGCTGCGGGACAACATCATTTTTCTGGGCACACCGATCGACGACAATATCGCCAATGTGATCATTGCGCAGATGCTGTTTTTGAGCGGCGAGGACCCGGAGAAGGACATCCAGCTGTATATCAACTCGCCGGGTGGATCGATTACTGCCGGTCTTGCGATCTACGACACGATGCAGTACATCAAGAACGACGTAGTAACGTTCTGCATCGGGCAGGCAGCCAGCATGGGCGCATTCCTGTTGATGGCGGGCAAGAAGGGCAAGCGTTTCGCCTTGCCGAACTCGCGTATTCTGATCCATCAGCCGTCGATGGGCGGTTTGAGCGGACAGGCTACCGACATCGACATCCACGCACGCGAGATTTTGCGTATTCGCGAGATTACGAACAAGCTGATGAGCGCCAGCACGGGCCAGACGCTGGAACGGATCGAGCGGGACGTAGAACGCGACTTCATCATGACCGCCGCGCAGTCAAAGGAATACGGCATTATCGATGACATCATCGACCGTCCTCGCACGTAATTGATTGAGGTTTAGTCGAAGGAGCCCGAGCCTTTGGTTCGGGCTCCTTGCGTTGTGCGCCGCTTGCCCATCGCTATGGGCACGTATATGACCAATTCGAGGTACATCGTTGTCTCCTCCTGCCATGCTTTGCCGCATGAACGGGTGTAAACTTATTAGAAGACTTTGTTGTGGGAACAGTCAGGAGAAGTCGCATTTATGAAAACGTCACGGGGCTCAGACGAATCTCTTCGTTGTTCCTTCTGCCATAAATCGCAGGATGCTGTTGCCAAGCTGATCTCATCGCCATCGGATTATCCGCGGGCGTACATCTGCGATGAGTGTGTGGCAGTATGCAACTCGATCCTGGAAGACGACCGCACCGAGACGCAGCCTGGCGCCGCGCCGGCGCACCTGCCCAAACCACAGGAAGTAAAGGCGTTCCTGGATGAGTACGTTATCGGACAGGATCAAACGAAGAAGAAGCTTGCGGTAGCGGTCTACAACCACTACAAGCGCATCCAGATGAATAAGACGCGTGGCAACGACGTGGAGCTCGCGAAGTCGAATATTCTGCTGGTAGGGCCGACCGGGTCCGGCAAGACACTGCTGGCCCAGACGATGGCGAAGATGCTCGATGTGCCGTTTGCGATCGTGGACGCGACGACTCTCACCGAGGCCGGATATGTGGGCGAGGATGTAGAGAACATCATCCTGAAGCTGCTGCAGGCCGCTGACGGCGATGTGCAGCGCGCACAGAGCGGCATCATCTACATCGACGAAATTGACAAAATTGGACGCAAGGACGAAAACCCTTCGATAACACGCGATGTCTCTGGCGAGGGTGTGCAGCAGGCGCTGTTGAAGCTGTTGGAAGGCACGGTGGCCAACGTTCCGCCACAGGGTGGCAGGAAGCATCCGCACCAGGAGTTTACGGCCGTTGATACGACGAACATCCTTTTCATCTGCGGCGGCGCATTTGTTGGCCTCGAAAAGGTGATCGGTCGGCGAATCGGCAAGAAGGCGCTTGGATTCAAGGCAATTGCTGATCCCGATGCGAAAGACGGCGAGGTGACGCCTATCCGTGCGCAGCGCGATGCGGAGCTGCTACGGCAGGCCGAGCCACAGGATCTGCTGAAATATGGTTTGATCCCCGAGTTCGTGGGTCGTCTCCCGGTGCTGGGAATCCTCGATGAGCTGGATGAAGCAGCCCTGATTGAGATTCTCACTAAGCCCCGCAATGCGATCTTGAAACAGTACACAAAGCTGTTTGATTATGAAGGCGTAAAGGTGACTTTTGCCGATGAGGCAGCTCGTGAGATTGCCCGCGAGGCGCTACAGCGGAAGGTTGGGGCGCGTGGTCTCCGGATGATTCTGGAAGAGCTGATGCTCGACCTGATGTACTACGTTCCTGGTAACAAAAAGGTCAAGGAATTGACCATCACGGCGGAGATGGTCAAGAAGCACAGCCTGACCCTGCCAATGTTGCTCGAAAAAGCCGGCTAGCAACAAGCAGTTCAGACAAAGCAGTTCAGACTACGGAGCACCTCAATCGGTGCTCCGTAGTTTTTTTTGCGCAGATGAACCACACCACCCATGGAATCTGCAGCTCAATGCTTTCAAACTTTAGTTTTGACGCTATCGCTGCACGTTGCTACCCTCATCACCACGGATGGCTACGGCTCCCAACTCGCTCGCAACCACCTGCTGCATCATTGGCGGCGGCCCTGCCGGCATCATGCTCGGCTTTCTACTGGCTCGCGCCGGCGTACAGGTCACGGTCCTCGAAAAACACAAAGACTTCTTCCGTGACTTCCGCGGAGACACCATACACCCTTCCACCCTCGAGCTTCTTCACGAACTCGGCCTCCTCGAAAAGTTCCTGACCATCCCACACTCCCAGGTCGCAGCTCTCTCTGCCACCATTGGCGGCCAGCGATTCGCCATCGCCGACTTCTCTCACGTCCCCACTCACTGTAAGTTCATCGCCCTGATGCCGCAGTGGGATTTCCTCAACTTTCTCGCCAGCGAAGCCAGCCATCTTCCTAACTTCACCCTCCGCATGGGCTGGGAGGCGACCGGGATCATCCAGCAAAGCGGCGTTACCACCGGCGTCCGCGCGAACACGCCAGACGGTCCCGTCGAAATCCCTGCCACATTGACAGTTGGCTGCGATGGCCGCCACGCGATCTCACGCGAAGCCGGCCATCTCCCGCTCGACGACGACGGCGTCCCCAGTCGATGTCCTCTGGCTAAAGCATCGCCCGCCACCCCTCGGACCCCGAAAACGCCCTGGGCTACATCAACTTCGGCCGCCTTATCATCCTCATCAATCGCAACGACTACTTCCAGGTCGGCTACATTATCGCTAAAGGTGTCTTCCCCACCATCCAGCAGGCCGGCCTTCCAGCTTTTCAGCAAAGCATCGAACGTGTCGTTCCCTTCCTCGCCGGACGCACCGCCGAGATCGACTCCTGGGATAAGGTAAAGCTCCTCACCATTCAAGTGAATCGCCTCCAGCAGTGGTCGTCTCCCGGCCTTCTATGTATCGGCGACGCAGCCCACGCCATGTCTCCGGTGGGAGGCATCGGAATCAACATCGCCATTCAGGATGCCGTAGCCACAGCCAACATCCTCACAGAAGCGCTGCTCTCGAACACCCTCAGCGAGCACAACCTAGCCCAGGTACAGCACTATCGCGAAAAGGCAGTCCGGAACACCCAGCGCGTACAAGTATTCGCCCACCGCATCCTCAACCGCGTCCTTCGCGAGACTGGCCCCATCAAGCCCCCGCTGGCTCTTCGTATCCTGACCAGCATTCCGGGCTTCCAGAATATCCCTGCACGCTTCGTCGGGATAGGACTCCAGCCGCAGCACATCAAGAACTTCTAGCCTCTACTCAAACCCACGATTCCAGCTGGAAATCACGCGCGTCTCTCGCTCCCATCCCATCACACTCACGCTCCCTGTTCCCAGCGCCAACATGCTTCCACCGGTCGCAGGCAATCCGATCCATCGCGCGGCAAGAATCCGCAGAATGTGCGCATGGGCAAACAGCGCCACTTTACCTTCAGCGGGCGCGGCGGCCAGCGCACGAGCGATCACTCCATCCGCGCGTTCACCCACATGCTCCACAGTCTCACCGCCAACAATCTCGTTCTTCCACACCGACCAACCCGGGATCTCCGCCTGAATCTCTTTCGTCGTCTTCCCTTCATATACGCCGTAGTCCCACTCCTTCAGGCCGTTCTCCACCACAGCCTGGTCGCCAAACCCGGCAATCGCGCAGGTCTCTTTTGCCCGCTGCATGGGACTCTCAAACACCGCATTGAACTTCGTACCCTTCAGATAGTCGCGCAGCTCCTCTGCACGCTTCCGTCCGTGATCGGTCAGCGGAATATCTGTGCGGCTGGTATGAGCTCCGCTCAGGCTCCACTCCGTCTCCCCATGTCGCACCAGCCACAACTCAGTTCCTACACTCATCGCAACCTCCGCTGTCAATAAACTATCCTATAAAGATGGACTTTCAGCTCGCTACCACCTACAAGCCCCAGGGCGACCAGCCCCGCGCCATCGCAGAACTTGTCTCCGGCATTCACGCCGGAGAAAAAGATCAGGTTCTCCTCGGCGTCACCGGCTCCGGAAAGACCTTCACGATGGCCAAGGTCATCGAAGAGCTGCAGCGCCCTGCCCTCATTCTTGCGCACAACAAAACCCTCGCCGCTCAGCTCTACCATGAGTTTAAAACCTTCTTCCCGAACAACGCCGTCGAGTACTTCGTCTCCTACTACGACTATTACCAGCCTGAAGCCTACATTCCAGCCGGCGATCTCTTCATTGAAAAGGAGTCAACGATCAATGAAGAGTTAGATAAACTCCGTCTCGCCGCAACACGCAGCCTCTTCGAGCGTCGCGATGCCATCATCGTCAGCTCCGTCTCCTGCATCTACGGCCTCGGTTCACCTGAAGCCTACTATGGCATGCTGATGCTCCTTGAAAAGGGTCAGCGCATCAAGCGCGAAGACATCACGCGCCGCCTTGTCGAAATACTGTATGACCGCAACGACGTAGACTTTCGTCGAGGCACCTTCCGCGTCCGCGGCGACATCATCGAGGTCTACCCCACCTACGACGAAAACGCCTACCGTATAGAGCTCTTCGGCGACGAAATTGACTCACTCTCGCAGATTGATCCCCTCTTCGGCACCGTCAAACAAAAGTATTCGCGCCTCCCCATCTACCCAAAGTCCCACTACGTCGTGCAGCCCGAACGAAAGACGACAGCCGTCAATTCCATCCTTGAAGAGATGGAGTGGTGGGAGAAAGAACTCGAAAACCAAGGCCGTCTCGTCGAATCCCAACGCATCCACCAGCGCACCCGCTTCGATCTGGAGATGATCAAGTCCGTCGGCTTCTGCCACGGCATCGAAAACTACTCCCGCCACTTCTCCGCGCGTCTCCCCGGCGAACCACCACCCACGCTCCTCGACTACTTCCCGCAGGACTATCTCCTCTTCATCGACGAGTCCCACGTCACCGTCCCTCAACTCCACGGCATGTGGCACGGCGACCGCAGCCGCAAACAAAACCTCGTCGACTACGGCTTCCGCCTCCCCTCCGCCATGGACAACCGCCCCCTCCGCTTCGAAGAGTTCGAGTCCCGCACCGGCCAGATCATCTACGTCTCCGCCACCCCCGGCCCCTACGAACTCACCAAATCCGCCGGCGTAGTCGTCGAACAGATCATCCGCCCCACTGGCCTCATCGACCCCGTCGTAGAGATCCGCCCCATCAAAGGCCAGATCGACGACCTCCTCGCCGAGATCCGCGACCGCACCGCCAAAAACCAACGCGTCCTCGTCACCACCCTCACCAAACGCATGTCCGAAGACCTCGCCAGCTACTACACCGAAGTCGGCGTCCGCTGCCGCTACATGCACTCCGAGATCGAAACCCTCGAACGCATCAAGCTCCTCCGCGACCTCCGCAAAGGCGAGTACGACGTCCTCATCGGCATCAACCTCCTCCGCGAAGGCCTCGACCTTCCGGAGGTCTCGCTGGTAGCAATTCTCGACGCCGACAAAGAAGGCTTCCTCCGCTCGCAAGGCTCTCTCATCCAAACCATCGGCCGCGCCGCCCGCCACATCGAAGGCCGCGCCATCCTCTACGCCGACAAGATGACCGACTCCATGCAGCGCGCCATCAACGAGACCGACCGCCGCCGCGAAAAACAAGTCGCCTACAACGAAGAAAACGGCATCACGCCCGCATGCATCATCCGCCCACTAGAGATGGGCCTCGCCGGCATCCTCAAAGCCGACTACGCCGACCTCACCGACGAAGCCGAAGGCATGCCCGACTTCGCCACCCAACAAGAACTAGACACCTACATCGGCAAACTAGAATCCGACATGCGCGAAGCCGCCAAAAAATTCGAATTCGAAAAAGCCGCCAAACTCCGCGACACAGTAAAAGAACTCCGCACCAAAGAATTCCTTTTCAGTTAGCATTGCGGATAGAATATGCCGCTAACGAAAGATTTTCTGCACCACTTACATGAACTGATGGTTGAGGTCAGCGATAGCGAACGCGAGCAAGAAGCTGCATATAAGCGGAAGCTAATATTCGATGCTCAAAAGACTAACAATCAGGGAGCAGTGCTGCAAGCATATCGCGAAGCAGCTCTGCACGCATTCATCAATCGAGTTGAAAAAACGATTGACAAGTACATTGAGGCCTTAGGTATCTGGGGAATCGCTCTCGATGACTCAATCGAAAGAGAAATGCTTATTCAAATTGCTCAGTTGATGGCGACACCGAAATACCTAAGTCTTCCGCCTGGCCTGAAGCATGCCGTCAACTTGCAAGCTATTCAATCTTCCTATGCCATGGAAATGGAACGGACCACAAATGCTATTCGACGCAAGGCGGCTAATCGTCTTCGCGAAACAAAAGCGCAAGCTAAACAAACACATCATTCTATTAAGGCAGAGGAAAACACGAAGTTGTCATCAGACGACGCGGCGGCAAGTCAGAGCAAATCACGAATTGATCATCCAAGGGTCTTTATCTCCTACTCGTGGGATTCGGAAGAACATCGACTTTGGGTGAAAAATTTAGCGAGCAGACTTCGGAGCAACGGTGTCAACGTAATTCTTGACGAGTGGCACCTTGAACTCGGGGCCGACCGTACATTATTTATGGAGAGAGCAATCGCCGAATCTGATTTCGTTTTGGTTATTTGCACTCCCATTTATGGAGAAAAGGGCAACCGGCGAAGCGGCGGGGTGGGGTATGAAGCGACAGTAATTACAAGCGAACTTGCCGACGATGTCGAGACAACGAAGTTCATTCCAATCCTTCGAATTGGAGAGTGGACTACATCAAGTCCAAGATGGCTAAAGGCGAGGATGGGCGCAGATTTGCGACAAGAACCTCCATCCGAAGTCGAGTTTGATAAATTATTGCGGACTTTGCATCGTAACGATTCAATCCCACCAATCGGCGAGAAACCCCGTTTTGAAGAGAATCCGATGCACTCCAAGGAGGCCCCACGTGCTAGGTTGACCAGAGTGCAATTCGACGAAAAGATGAACGTGAAGGAAATGGAGCTACTTTGGAATGCGGTGAAGGATCCCGATGGACACATACTGCATTCAGTAACATTCGACGGAGAAGATATTCGATCCAATAACCGACATTTCCTGTTGAACTCTACACCGCGTTCAATTGCCGAGTGGCGGGGTGCGCTGAAAAAGCTAGAAGCCCGAGGAATGATTGAAGCCCTCAGCGAAGATAGAGATTTCTTCAGAGTGTCGGATAAAGGCTACGCAGCATCTGATGCGCTAAGTGAATTCGCTCGGTGGAGAGTAAACACCGTGATAATTCGAGCTCATTATATGAATGCTCCTACAGATGAAATAACCGTGTCGTGTACCGACGTGGTAGCACTTCCATCAGAATATTACGAATATCAAATTAGAAAGGATTCGCCGATCGAACGCAGCCTCAAAGAACCCCGAACCCTTCTAGTGGAGGGAGTACAGGTCTTCCCCGATATAAAGTGGAACCCTACTGACGCCGAGTTTGTCGACCTAGAATCAGGGAAACCCGAACAATTTCGAGTAGATGGAATGCAATTTATATCCCCCTCTTCTCTAAAGCTACCAATCAGCAATTGAGGAGGGTGGCCTATCTTTAAAACCCCTCCGTCCGAAAGCGTTATGGTCCAAGCCCTACCCAAAGGGGACAGACGGAAAGGTAAGATGTGAAAATCAAAACGATATGGGCAGTCTCCCACAAAATCGTCCCATCCCCAAACTCCTCCCACAGCGCTTCTACTCCCGCTCCCCCGAAATCGTAGCCCGAGCACTCCTCGGCAAACTCCTCATCCGCGACCTCCAAGGCGAACGCCTCACCGCCCGCATCACCGAAGTCGAAGCCTACCTCGGCCTCATCGACCCGGCATCCCACGCAGCCCGCGGTCTCACTCCCAGCAACGCAATCCTCTTCGGCCCATCCGGACACGTATATGTCTACTTCATCTACGGCATGTACTACTGCCTCAACGTCGCCTCGCATCTTCCCGGCGAAGCCGGAGGAGTCCTCATCCGAGCCCTCGATCCAATCGACGGCATCGAAACCATGGCCGATCTCCGCGGCCTTCCCCACAACACAAAACCCAAGCTCCTCACCGGAGGCCCCGGCCGTCTCTGTCAGGCTCTCGACATCACCCGCAACAACTCCAACGGCCTCGACGTAACCTCACCCACCTCCGCCATCCAGATCGCCGACGACGGCCACCGCCCCACCGAAATCCAAACCACCCCACGCATCGGAATCACCAAAGCCGCCGACCTACCTCTCCGCTTCCTCATAGGCTGAGCCACAGCACAATAAGCAACTTCCTTTCAAAAATGGAGTCTAGTAAGAGTGCGCAAAGCGCCAAAAGGAACGCAGGTATAACGAAGGTATGAAGACCATTCACAAAACGCTGTCAGCCTTGACTCTCTTGACTCTCAGCGGAATCTCCCTCGCACAAGCTCCCATCGTCCGCCAGCCACCACCGCCTCCACCGCCTGATCAGCAACAAGCGCAGCCAACATATCCCCAGGCCAGCCAGCCAACTGATCAGCAGCCCACACAGACGGACAACTCCCAGCAAGGTGAGCCCCAATATCAGCAGCAGGCGCCTCCGCCCGATCAGCAGCAAGGGCCGCCACCACCGCCGCCGATGGCTCCTCAGCAGCTCGATCAGCTCGTCCAGCGCATCGCCCTCTATCCCGATCCGCTACTCGCACAGGTCCTCACCGCCTCCACCTTCTGGGACCAGATCCCCGACGCAGCCACCTGGGCCCAGCAGCACGCGAACCTCACCGGCGACGCGCTTGCTCAGGCTATCCAGGCCGACAACCTCCCCTGGGATCCCAGCGTCCTCGCTCTTCTTGCCTTCCCCTCAGTCCTCGACATGATGGCGCGCGACCCACAGTTCACCGGCACACTCGGAAACGCAGTTCTCGGCCAGCGCTCTGACGTCATGGATGCCGTACAGCGCCAGCGTCGCATCGCTCATGGCTATGGTTACCTCGACACCAACTCGTACGACAACGTAGTCGACGATGGCGGCTACATCGCGATCCAGCCAGTCAACCCTGCCTATTACTACGTTCCCGTCTACAGTCCCGCGGTCGTCTTCTATGCTCCTCGTCCAGGCTTTTACGTTGGCGGAGCCCTCCGCTTTGGCCCGGTCGTTACCATCGGCCCAGCCTTCGGCGTCTACGGCTGGTACGGCGCGGGCTTCGGCTGGGGAACCCACGCAATCCTCATCGACCACCGTCCCTGGACCCGCACCTACTACAACCGTGGAGTCTACGTTCACCCTATACTCGCATCCCTACGCCCATCCTGCTGGCCCTCGCGTAGAGGCCCACGCACAACACGTCGAACACGGCGGCGAACACCACAAATAACGCCACATCCAACAATCAGCACCTGGTGAGTTATTCTGGCCAGGTGCTGCTGTTATTCGAAAAACACAGATGTAAACATTCTTTCCTCGTCAGCAGGTAAACTCAAAGTCCGGATCGAAAGATCCCCGAGGAAGAACATGATCATCGTCAACGACGAATACGTCACCCTGGACACCCCCAAGGGTCCCATGCGGACCCACATCGTGCGCCCTGCCGCGCCCGGCCGCTATCCCGGCATCATCTTCTACTCCGAGATCTTCCAGATCACCGCGCCCATTCGCCGTACCGCCGCGATGTTTGCCGGCCACGGCTACATCGTCGCGATGCCCGAGATCTACCATGAGTTCGAACCTGCGGGAACCGTCTTCGCCTACGACCAGGCGGGCTCCGACCGCGGCAACGTCCTCAAGACCACCAAGGAGCTCTCCAGCTACGATGCAGACGCTCGCGCCGTCCTCGACCACCTCGCCGCGCGCCCCGACTGCACTGGACATCTCGGAGCAATGGGCATCTGCATCGGCGGCCACCTAGCCTTCCGCGCCGCGATGAACCCCGACGTCAAAGCCACAGCATGCTTCTATGCCACCGACATCCACAAGCACGGCCTCGGCAAAGACATGAAGGATGACTCCCTCGAGCGCGCAAAGGACATCCAGGGCGAACTCCTCATGATCTGGGGCCGTCAAGACCCCCACATTCCCACTGAAGGTCGTATGGCCGTCCTGGCCCGCCTCAATGAACTCGGCACGCGCCTCACCTGGCACGAGGTCAACGGAGCCCACGCATTCATGCGAGACGAAGGCCTTCGCTACGACCCAGAGCTTGCCTACAGCCTCTACGGCCTGGTGTTTGATCTCTTTCACCGCAAGCTAGGCGAAGGCGACCAGTCTACCCAGACCACCGCTTCTACTGAAACTCGTCACTAAGGCCTCTGTCGGCAGGCTTGCGAAGATACGCTTTCCACGCCTAATCGACTTTTACGTGGATTGCCACAATCGTAATATCGTCGTCCTGCTCTTCGCTGGAACCTCGCGCCGACCAGCGAGACAACTCCTCAAGCAGTCGATCGGCAAATTGATCTGCCGAGGTGCTTCGCTCTGTCTCCAGAAACTGCTTGAAAGCCTCCGTGCCAAACTCGATGCCAGCGGGGTTAGTTGTCTCTGGAATGCCATCGGTATAGAGCAAAACTCGATCGCCAGGTTTGAGCGGCAAGCACCACCGAAGTATAAGTAGCAAACGAGAACTTTCCGAGGAACAGGCCATTCTCTTCAATACTGCGCACGCCTTCGGATCCACCCGACAAAAGCAACGGCGGGTGGCCTGCGCCCGCGTATGTCAGCGTTCCTTTTTGCATGTCGAAGTAGAGATACGCGGCGGTGACGAAATGGTGTTGGAACTTTCCGCACAGCGCCTGGTTTAAACCCAGCAACACTTGCGCTGGATCGGCGGCGTGCGCGGCCTGAGCTGAAAGTGCGATCTTCAGCATCGAGGCGATAAGAGCGGCGGGCATTCCGTGTCCGGACACATCGGCTACCAGAACTCCTATGTGCTTCTCATCTACGACGATGAAATCGTAAAAATCGCCAGCAACCGAAGTCATGGGGATGTAACGTGCCGCGATGTCGAGGCCCTCGATCTTCGGAATCTCGGATGGAAGAATCGATAATTGGATCTGCCGCGCTGTTTCCAATTCCTTCTGGATCGTGAGCAACTGCTGTGCCAGTTGTTCGCGGATCCCGCGAAGCACGAGGTGAGTGTGCACCCGCGCCTTTACGACCGCAGGGGAAAACGGTTTATGGATGTAGTCCACTGCGCCTACTTCAAATCCTCTGGTCTCATCCTCGACTTCCGTCTGACCAGTAAGAAATATGACTGGAATGTCTCGCGTCGTCGGATCCAGTTTCAGCCGCGTGCACACTTCATACCCATCCATCTCCGGCATCATGACGTCGAGCAAAATCAGGTCAGGCGGCGGTGCAACTTTCACCAATTCCAACGCTTTCGCGCCGCTGGTTGCAATGCGGATTTTGTAGATGTCTTTCAGAATCGAATTGACAATTTGAATGTTGGCAGGAGCATCATCCACCAGCAGCACTGTCTTTTTCTGATCGGCCTGATTCATTGAGTCACTCCATTACGCGTGCAAAGTTTGGCGATCCCATCCAGTTTTACGAGTGCTGCATCAAAATCGAAGTCGTTGATCGATGCGATCAAACCATCCAACTGCGTCTTTTCGACGACGCCTGCGACAGCATGCTGCAGACTGCGAAATGATTCTTCGGCATCACCGTCACTTGCCTCTAGCAAAACCCTCAGTCGAGCAATCGCGGCTGCCGCTGCCTCTTCATTGAAAGGCGACGTCCGCACTTCTTCTGGCTGAGTGGGCGCTGAATCGAATAGTGCTCGCTCGATCGCATGCACTTGGGCGCTCACCACGTTTGCGAAATCAACAAGCAGTGCCGATACAGTTCCCTCACCGTCACGTAGTGCCTTCTCCAGCTTTTGCGCCAGTGACTGCACGTCTGTGATTCCGATATTGCCGGCAACGCCTTTCACAGTATGGGCAATTCGTTCAGCCAGTTTGAGGTCGCCACTTTTGAGCGCGGTTGAAATCTGATCGGCCGCATTGCCTTCTTTAGCCGCAAACTGCCCCAATAGATCACGATAAAGCCGCCTATTCCCGGCAACGCGCTTGAGGCCATCGGCAGTATTGATTCCCGCAATCTCCGGAATAACTACTTCGTCGAACGCTTTTGTGGGAAGGGGTGGTGCTTGGGAGTCGGCTACTTGCTTCGGCCGCGGCTTCGCCCATCGCATCAAGGTCGCGAAGAGATTATCAGGATCAATCGGCTTCGATACATGGTCATTCATACCAGCGTCGAGGCAGCGCTGGCGCTCTTCCACCAGGGCATGCGCAGTCATCGCAATGATTGGGAACTTCTGCAAACGCGGGTCACTGCGCAGTAGCTTGGTTGCGGTGAACCCATCCATCTCGGGCATCTGCAAATCCATGAACACTACATCGAAGGGTGGTGGCTGGTCGCCAGCGGTAAGGATTTTGACAGCTTCGCCACCATGATTAGCGATGGTAACGATTGCTCCGGCACTCTCTAACAGCTCTGTCGCAACCTGCTGATTCATCGCATTGTCTTCGACGAGCAGGACACGAATTCCCGTGGCATCGTGCTCTATAGCGTCGTGCTTCTGACTCCGAGTACGGTGATCCTCGACTCCCTCTACGCCGAACAGGTCTGTCAGAGTGTCGTAGAGCAGCGATTGATTGACAGGCTTCAACAAATAACCATCAATGCCAATCTGCTCTGCCTGTGTCCTTATATCTTCCCGTCCAAACGCGGTAACCATCAGGATCTTAGGAATATTCTGCAATCGATCGCTGCGCTTGATGATGCGGCTAGCCTGCAGTCCGTCCATTCCCGGCATGTGCCAATCCATCAGCACAAGACGATAAGGATCCTGCGAATCTGCGGCAGCCAACTCGCGCACTGCATCCTCCCCAGACGACACCGAATCGGCGCGGAGAGCGAGCACACGGAGTGCTTCGGTGAGAATCTCGCGCGCTTGCGCATTGTCGTCCACAACTAAAGCCCGAACGCCCGCCAGATCAGGAATAATGCGCTTGTGTTTATCCTCTGATCCGATCCCAAACCACGAGGTAAAGATGAAGGTGCTTCCTCGGCCAGGCTCGCTCTCAGCCCAGATCGTGCCCTCCATCATCTCGACGAGGCGTTTGGAGATCGATAGTCCAAGCCCCGTGCCGCCATATTTTCGTGTCGTCGAAGTATCTGCCTGTGCGAACGCCTGGAACAGCTTGGCACTCTGCTCGGGGGTCATGCCGATACCGCTGTCGCGAACGGAGAATCTCAGTTTGACCCGATCCTCTAGCTGTTCCTCCAGCGCAACTGTTACTACCACCTCCCCACGTTCTGTGAACTTCACTGCGTTGTTTACCAGATTGATCAGAATTTGTCCGAGGCGCAGTGAATCTCCCACTAGGTTAGGAGGAATGTCGTGCTGCGCTGCAATTAAAAACTCGAGGTTCTTGTCTTGCGCTTTTTGACTTACGATCGTCGATAGATTGTCGAGCACGTCTTCGAGCCGGAAGTCTACCTTTTCAATATCGAGCTTGCCTGCTTCAATTTTGGAGAAATCCAGAATGTCATTAATGATCCCAAGCAGCGCCTGGGCGGCAGATTTCACCTTTGTTAGATAGTCTGCCTGTTTCGCAGAGAGATCCGTCTTCAAGGCGAGGTGCGTCATCCCAATGATGGCGTTCATCGGTGTGCGGATCTCGTGGCTCATATTGGCCAGGAAGTCAGACTTCGCCTTGGTCGCGGCTTCGGCTGCCTCTTTGGCCACCTCGAGATCGGCAGCCTGTACCTGAGTGTGTTCGAGCAGCTTTATGGTCACCAGCTTGCTTGCCAGGATCTTCGTATTGAGGGCAACTGTCGGCAACACTGCATCGAGTAACGCCTGCTGACGCTCCGACACCGGAGCCGATGGGGCCAGTTCGATAACAGCCAGTACATCGTCTTGATTCGTCACGGGGACGAACAGCACGCACGCCGGCGATACGCTGCCAGAGCCTGTGCTTACCGTGAGGGCGTTGTCAGCGCCCGGGACGATTCTAAGAGTGCGCCTCTCAACGGCCGCCTGTCCCACCAAGCCTTCACCGAGAGCAAATTCGCGAGGTTCTTTCGCGACGTCCGTCCCGAAGGAACCCACGCGAGCGAAACGCGTACGGCTTTCGTCAGCTAAGTAGAATCCGCCGTACAACAGATCCACCGTCTCCGAGATTCGCGACAGTAAGACTGTGGCGAATGCTGGAAAATCCTCCGTCGACTGCAATTGCGAAGTCGTAGCCGCCACCTCGGCTTTGACCCAACCCAGTATCTCCCGCTCACGAGCAGCGATTTGTAGGGTGTTCAACGCTCGGCTCATCTCCCCGATCTCATTGGGGCGATCGAGATTTGCTATCGGCAGGTCGAGCCGACCCTCGGCCACATCCAGGATTCGAGTCCGAAACGACAACACAACCTTAACGACTTCAACTTGCACGATGGATAAGGCGATGATGAAAGATGCAACGAGACCGAGAAGGATCACGACCCACGTGATTAAGATCGTGCGGTGAGTCTTGGCGGTGAGTTGGTCGGACTGCTGATCGACTTTCGTATGTAATTCTTCGGCCAGCCCGATAAACGCCTTTTGCGCTCTGGTCAGCTCGGGATCTGTGCTCTCGCGCATGATCCTCATGGCCTTGTCATTGTCTTGGATCATCGTTGCGGCACGGACTGGGCGCGAGTCAGAAACTGCCAGGTCGAAGTAGTCCGTCGCCAATTGGATCTGCGGTGCCAAACTTGAATTCTCGCGCTTCGCTTCTTCAACAACAGAATGAAACTCGGCGTCAACCTCGTCGATGTCCCCATCAATCACGCGCATTCTATCTATATTGGTTTCGGCGATCTCCTTATACAGGAGCAGGCTGAATTGGTTGTTCAGCGCTCGTGCCTCTGTCAGGTTTTGCAGGACTTTGACATCTTTGTCTAAGAGACTGCTATATCTGGTGTCGATATTTCTTATCTGGATCGACGAGTAAAGTGCTGCCACGATGACCATGACAGCCAGCGGGAGCAGAGCAACGAACACCTTAGTTCGAATTCTAAAATTCGCTAAAAGACCCATCTTAAGGATTCCAACCTATCACCGGGAAGCTGCATTGGAGCATGGCCGGCCGTAGTTGTCCAAGCAGTGTGGGGAACGCATCCAGATACTAAAGAAGCTGATCCCGCGTTGGTCACTTTCGAAGATCGGACGGAATAACGAAGGGCATGCTCTCTCCGAAACTATGCTAGCCCTGGTCCAGACTTGTCGCCACTAACAATAATGATAGGTTTGGGCGAATCGATTCACAGCGACAAAGACCGCCCGTTGCACTGAGATTCGTTGGCGGAGAGTCACAGGCCTATGGTGCCAATCACCCGAGACCAAACGAACAGTCAATTTTCCAACTCTAATGGATCAAAAATCAGGGAGGATCCCGGTTAACTATCTTGTCCTCAAAACTTTCTGCTCCGTTCTAGGTGCATGCGGCGTCTTATATACTGAACATTCGACTGATGCCTACGACTGAGACAAGACGCCTGAATACGGGAATGCTGTGGGGCATCTTCTTAGCCGTAATTGTTCTCGTCTTCATCGTTGTTCGCTCAACGACCCGCGACCTCATTGAGGTTCGTGTTGCGGCTGTGACCCGGCAGAACATCGTAAGCTCTGTCCCGACGAACGGGAAAGTCGAGCCCATTGAAGAGTTTCAGGCGTACGCTCCTGCCCCCGGCGTCGTATCAAAGGTCTACGTAGATGTCGGGGAAAAGGTTAAAGCCGGCCAGCTTCTCATCAAAATGGATGACTCCGACGCAATCGCCCGGCTCGCTGCAGCCAATGCGACGCTCCGCACCGCCGAAGCTAACCTCCACGATATTGAGCAGGGCGGATCACAGGATGAGCGCATCGGCCTCTCCGGCGATCTGAACCGGGCACAGCAACAGCAGCAACAGGCAACGAAAGACGTTGCGGCTCTCAAGCAGCTCCAGCAGAGAGGTGCCGCCTCGGCCAGCGAAGTCGCCTCAGCGGAACAACGCTTGGAAGCCGCCAACTTGGCCGTGCTAAACGCTCACACCCGCAGTACCCAGCGCTACAGCAAAACCGACCGCGACAGAGCCGAGGCACAACTCGCTGATGCGCGCGCTGCGGTTGCAGCGGCACAGAGTAGCTATGACAACGATAATAAGCGCGCACCCTTCGCCGGGACGGTCTACTCCATCCCCGTCTCCGCTTATGACTTTGTCCCAGCGGGTGAGAACCTGCTTGATGTCGCCGACCTAAATAGGATTCAGGTTCGCGCTTACTTCGACGAGCCGGAGATCGGCAAGCTCGCGATTGGCCAAGCCGTTAAAATTGCATGGGATGCGAAGCCCAACCAGATCTGGCACGGTCATATCAGCCGCGCTCCCACAACCGTCATCACCTACGGCACACGCAATGTGGGCGAGTGCATCATCACCGTCGATGACGCCCGCGGCGACCTTCTCCCCAACACCAACGTCGTAGTCACTGTCACCACTTCGCAGCGCTTCAATGTTCTGAGCGTCCCCCGTGAGGCCCTCCACACCGAAGGAGGCGACTTCGTCTATCGGGTGGTCGCGAACAAACTCGTCCGCACTCCTGTGCAAGTTGGAGTGGGCGTCAATCTCACTCGGGTCGAGATTCTGAGTGGACTCACCGAAAAAGACACAGTAGCCCTCAGCGCAGCCAACAACCACGAACTCACAAATGGGCTCCCGGTCAAGATAGTCGAGTAGCCATGTCCCTTTCGGTTTATCGGTTCCGCCTTCGCCACATATTCCTATTACTGCTTCTATTGACGGGGCGCTTTCTTGTTGCCGATGACTCGCAGGCCAACGTGTTGCTTCAACAGGGCCGCATGGATGAAGCCACCGCAATGCTTCAAACGCTCCTTGCCGCGCAACCCGGGGACGCACAGGCCCACCAGCTCCTTTGCCGGGTCTATTATGCCCAGGAGATGGCTGACCCCGCCATCCACGAATGCGAAGCGGCGGTCTCACACGCACCCGGCAACAGCGAAAACCACATGTGGTTGGCCCGCACTTACGGGTTTAAAGCCTCTCACGCCAACCCCTTCGCCGCCCTCAGCCTCGCCGGGAGGGTTCATTCCGAGTTCGAGCTCGCAGTACAACTCGATCCGGACAATGTTCAAGCCATGAGCGACCTGGGCGAATATTACGTTGCGGCTCCTCCTCTTGTCGGCGGTGGAATTGATAAAGCCCAGGCCCTCGCAGCCAAAATGCAACCCAAATTCCCTGCTCAATCGCATCGCTTACTTGCCCTGATCGCCGAAAAAAGGAAAGAGATCCCGACAGCCGAGGCCGAGTTTATTAACGCGGTCGCTGCAGGTAAGACACCCGACGCCTACATCGACCTCGGTCACTTCTACAAGCGCCAGAATCAGTTCGACAAGATGCTCCAAACCCTACAGTCAGGGGTTGCAGCCGACCGCAGAAAGGGCCCACCGCTCGTGGACGCGGCCAGTATCCTCACTTCGGCCAATAGCTCCCCTCAGCTCGCCATCAGCCTTCTTCGCACCTACCTCGCGTCTCCCGCCAAGTCCGACAGTGCGCCCGCTTTCAAGGTCCATCTCGAGCTTGGCGAACTCCTCGCACTGGGCGGTGATTCCGTGGGGGCGCACAGTGAATACATCGCGGCGATCTCCCTCGCATCGAAGTATGTACCTGGTCGCAAAGCGTTGCAAGGATCGTAGAGGAAAAGCGATACCATGGTCTTTCACCAGTCTCAAGGAATCTCTCACGACGTATGATCCGTCTCTTTCGTCAACTTATCGCGTGCTCTGCCTTGGCCTGCTCGATAACGCCTGCCGTTGCGCAGATATCGTTCACGAGCGCAGTCGGGCTGGCGCTGAAGAACAGCCCCAAGATCGCAGCAGCACAAGCCGACGTCGACAAAGCGAAAGCCTCCCTGCAAGAACTTCGTGATGCCTACATTCCTAACGTCGTTGGCGGCTCGGGGCTAGGCCCACCCTCTTACGGCTTCCCGCTTGGCCAACCTTCCATCTTCAACATAACCTCACAGTCTCTTGTTTTCAGTTACTCGCAACACGATTACATACGGTCGGCGCAACTGGCGCTTGACGCAACCGCTCTCACTCTCAAGGATGTCCGGGAAGCAGTCGCTGAGGATGCTGCCATCACCTACCTTGCCCTGGACCGCGACCTTCAGCGTCAGGCCGCCCTTCGCGAGCAGCAAGGCTTCGCCGATCACCTCGTCAGCATCGTCCAGGAGCGCATGGACGCAGGTCAGGACACCGCAATCGATCTGACGACAGCCCGTCTTTCCGCCGCGCAAATCCACCTTGCCAGGCTTCGCGCAGACGACGAGACCGTCGCTGACCAGGCCCATCTTGCTCGTCTTCTCGGTCTTCCCTCGCAGGGGCTCGGCACTACCAGCGTCAGCGTCCCGGCGTTCAATGCCAGTGCGCTAGCCGATTCCACAAGCACGGACGTAGTGACCAGCCCTGCGGTCGACTCCGCATATGCCATTGCAAAATCCAAGCGCGAGACAGCGTTTGGAGAAGCCCGCTATCTGTGGAGGCCCCAGATCACCTTCGAGGGGCAATACAGCCGCTTCGCAAAGTTCAACAATCTTCAGGACTACTACTTCCGGTTTCAGCAGAACAACGCGGCGGTTGGTGTGCAGATCACCATTCCCGTCCTCGACTACGTCCACAAAGCCAAAGCACGTGAGGCTGCCGCCGACGCGGCCCATGCCGAACACGAAGCCGATAGCATCCGCGATCAGTTCTTTGACAGCCGCCTCAAAGCCCAACACACCGCGGCGGAACTCTCCACTCGCGCCGAGATTGCGTCTCTTGACCAGCAACTTGCCCAGCAGAATCTGGAGGTGCTGCTGGTCCAGCTAAACGCCGGAAACGGAAATATGTCAGGCGCGCAGATGACCCCTAAGGATGAGCAATCATCTCGGATCGCCGAGCGGGAAAAGTATATTGCGGTCATCAACGCAAACTTCGAGTCCCAGCAGGCCGAGATCAATCTTATGCGGCAGACCGGCGATCTGGAGACTTGGATTGCAGCATCCCTGCAGACTCAACCAACCATCCCCTCTAAGCCGTAGAAAATGGCATCAGAAGGCCTTTATCTTATTGAAATGAATCAAATAGTGAAACCTAAGGCGTCGAGACGTACCAAAGACGAAAACCCAGAAAAGCCACTTAACCCCTTAACTGAATGGTAAAATCGAGTTATCATTATGCCTCTTAAGACTCTGTTTCTGAATCCGCCCTCCTTTGAAAAATTTGACGGTGGCGCCAGCTCCCGTTGGCCTGCCACACGCGAGATCGAGTCCTACTGGTATCCCGTTTGGCTCACCTATCCGGCAGGCATGCTAGAAGGCTCCCGTCTCCTCGACGCTCCCCCCCACCACATCAAGTGGCAGGAAGTCGTTGAGATTCTGAAGGATTATGAGTTCCTCGTGCTCTTCACCAGCACCATGGGCTGGGACGGCGACCAGAAGATGGCCGAGGTTATCAAGCAGACCTATCCCAATATCAAGATCTCCTTCGTCGGCCCCCCGGTCACCACCTCACCCGACAAGGCCCTCAACGAGTGCCCGGCTATCGACTTTATCTGCCGCCGCGAGTTCGACTTCTCCGTCGTCGAGTACGCCAACGGTAAGCCGCTCAACGAGATCCTTGGCGTCAGCTACAAGGACAAAGCAACCGGCCAGATTCTCCACAACCCTGATCGCGCGCAGGTCACCCCCGAGCAGCTCGACGAGATGCCCTGGGCCACCGAGATCTACCACCGCGACCTCGATGTCACCAAGTACAACGTGCCGTTTCTCCTGCACCCGTACGTCGCGCTTTACTCCACGCGCGGTTGCCCGGCCCAGTGCACCTTCTGCCTCTGGCCCCAGACTCTCAGCGGCCACGCCTGGCGCAAGCGCTCCACCGACGACGTCGCAGCTGAGATGAAGCAGGCCAAAGAACTCTTCCCTCACGTCAAGGAGTTCTTCTTCGACGATGACACCTTCAACATCCAGAAGGCCCGCACGATCGAGCTCTGCGAAAAGTTGAAGCCCCTCGGCCTCACCTGGTCCTGCACCTCGCGCGTCACCACCGACTACGACACGCTCAAGGCCATGAAGGAGGCAGGATGCCGTCTCCTCATCGTCGGCTACGAGTCCGGCGATCCGCAGATCCTCAAGAACATCAAGAAGGGTGCCACCGTCGAGCGCGCACGCGACTTCACTCGCGACTGCCATAAGCTCGGCCTCGTCATCCACGGTGACTTCATCCTCGGTCTCCCTGGCGAGACTCGCGAATCCATCCGCAACACCATCGAATTCGCCAAGCAGATCGACTGCGAGACCATCCAGGTCTCGATCGCTCACGCCTTCCCCGGCACCGAGTTCTTCGACTACGCCAAGACCAACGGCTTCATCACCAACGAAGCCATGTCCGACGACGGCGGCCACCAGATGGCGCACATCGAGTATCCCGGCCTCCCGGTCGAGTACGTCATGGAGATGGTTCACAAGTTCTACGACGAGTATTACTTCCGCCCCAAGGCTGCCTTCCGCGTCGTCTGGCAGGCCATCGTCAACCGCGATGTGCCGCGCCTCTACACAGAAGCTAAGTCCTTCATGCAATTACGCTCACAGCGTAACAAGGCCGTCCGCGCTGTGAAGGAAGCCAACGCCGCCAAGGCGCAGGAATCCGTCAGCATGAACGCGTAACTATCCGGTTTTTGCAGCATCTAAAGCGGTCAGCATACCAATGCTGGCCGCTTTCTCTTAGTTGTAACCTCTTGAACGGATCGCTCTACGAATGCAACACACCCTCACACCTCGCCGCTGGCTTGTTCTCATCGCCGTCATGCTTGGCGCCTCCGTTGGTGACGCTCTTCTCGGCATCGGCATGAAGCAGCTCGGCCCCGTCTCGTTGAACCACCTGGGATCGCTCTTCATCGCGCTCAAAAGCCCCTGGATCATCTCCGGCATCATCGTCCTAATGGGCTTCATGGCCTCGTACATGACGGCTCTCAGCTGGGCCGACATCACCTTCGTCCTTCCCGCGACGGCTTTCGGCAACGTCATCGTTACTCTGCTCTCGAAATTTTGGCTCCACGAACAAGTCTCGCGCTCCCGCTGGCTTGGCGTCGCCCTCATCGTCGTTGGCGTCGGCTTCGTTGCCAATGGACCCTCGCGCACTGAGCACGTTGAAGCAAAAGTTGAGGCCTTACCATGACCCCTTCTACCCTCCACACCTGGGCCACGATCTTCGCCGTTGTTCTTACCGCCACCGCCGGCGACCTCCTCATCGCAGGCGGCATGCGGAGACTCGGTGACCTGGACGACATCCGCGCGAAATCCGGCCTTCTGGGCGCGATCAAAGCCGTCCTCTCCAGCGGAATGTTTCTCATCGGCATCACGTGCATGGCCCTGAGCTTCTTTTCGCTTCTATTCGCCCTCTCCGACGCCGACCTTAGCCTGATCGCCCCTGCGACGGCTTCGCTCACCTTCATCACCACCACAGCAGGCGCGAAGATCTTTCTCAAGGAAAATGTAGACAAGCGCCGCTGGCTGGCAGCACTCTTCGTCTGCGCCGGAGTAGCCTTGCTGGCAAGATAACTTTCAGCTCAGTCGCGATTCAACCACCGCATCAGCCCACTCGCTGGAGTCTCCGCCGCCATAAACCTGGTTGCGTCCCCAACCGCCGCTCCCGCAGCCAGCCGCCCGCTCCGAACCCCGCCCTCCATCGTCGAGGGCCACTCCGTAGCCGTCCAGTCGCCTGCCAAAAAGAGTCCCGGCCACTCTGTCGCCTGCTTCGGCCGAAATCGATCCAATCCCGTCGTCACAGAAAAGGTGGCCCGAGCCTCCTTCAAAACACCACTCTTCACAAGCTTCGCCCGCTTCACCCCGGGAAAAAACATCTCCAGTTCCTTCAAAGCTGAGGAAAGTATCTCCTCCCGCGTCTTGCTCAACTGAGCCTTCGAACCAGCAATCACCAACTCGATATAGCTGCCCTTCTCAGGCGCATACCGCCTTATCCGCGACTTGTGAAAGAACCACTCAATCGTCGTATCCAGCAGCCACGCGTGATCGAGATCGCAAATCTCGCGATCGTACCAGAGCAAGATCGATGTAAACGGCGAATGCATCTGATGCGCCATCTTGAACTCAAGCTCGTCTTTCTCGTTTGCGGCAACACGAGCGAAGTGCTCATTCAATTGAACCGAAGGCAGCAGCTTCTGCGTCTGCTCAAATGGCAGTGCCAGAATGATCGAGTCTGCCGTGTAGGTTGCGTCAGCGGTATCGGCACGCCACCGGCCATCCGGTTCCTGCACGATTCCTTCAACGCTCGCCCTAAGTCGAACCATGCCGCCGTGAGACTCAATCGACCGAGCAGCCGCGGCGTAAAACTCGCTCAGTGGAACCGTAGGGATTCCCAGCCGCCCCCCGGTCGAGGACTTCACGAACAGTTCGTGAAACACCTTACCGGCATATCGAGTCGAGCAATGCTCGGGGCTATCATTGAGAGTCGCCATCACAATTGGGCGCCAGAAGTGCCGGCTCGAAAGCTCGGTTTGTCTCGTACGTTTCAACCACTGCTCGACGTTCTCATGATCTTCCGCCGGATAACCCCGAAAGAACTCCATCAAGCCACGCGCGATCGCCAGCTTGTCCTTCCACCCCAACATCGGCATGCTTAAAAACTGGGAGCGAAGTGAAACGGCGCCGGCAGCCCGCTTGTCACAATCGTACTGGCTCTGCCGTTTGGCTCTAGAAAGGTCTGCTCGTCGTACCAGCGAATCTTGTCCGCGATCCCCGCCTGCTCACAAAGTTCAATCAGATTCGTGCAACACCCGAGCAGCACATGCTGCGAGTCCACCACCTCCTGCAATGCAGGATGCTCGTAGGAATAGGCTCTCCCCCCGACGTAAGGCTTACGCTCGAGCACAGTGACCGACTTCCCTGCCTTGGCCAGCGAACTAGCGGCAGCCAGGCCGGCAACTCCCGCTCCCACCACGATCACGTCGCTATGTTCCGCCCCACTCACGAGATGAACCGATTCCGGACTGCCATCCCCATTCCTCGCGCCAGGATCAACAGCTTCTTTGAGCTTGGTACGCTGACCCGCTCCGAGAATACGTCGTAGTTCTTTGCCACTATCTTCTCAAGCAGTCCCCGGTAGATCGTCACCAACACCCAGAGCGCCGCGCGGCTGTCACGATCGATGAGCGGCAGTAGCTCCTCTGCGGCAGCATAGTACTTCTTCGCTCGCGCGCCCTCTAATGCCAGCAGCGTTCGAGCATTTTCCGGCTTCAAATCCTTATGAACCACACCCATCAAACGCCCGACATCAACTCCGCTCGCCTCGATGTCCTGCAAAGGAAGGTAAATGCGTCCGCGTTCCGCATCTTCACTCACATCACGCAAAATATTCGTCAACTGAAACGCAACGCCCGTCTTCTCGGCCAGTTCCTCGGCTCGCGGATCGGTATACCCAAAGATTCGAATGCAAACCAGCCCCACCACCGACGCGACAAGATAGCAGTAGCGATACAAGCCATCAAAGTTCTCATAAACCTGCAGCGTCTGTGTTCGATTCTCGACAGTCTCCGTCACAGTCACCACACCGGACTGACACTCCTCCAGGTCCATGGTCGTACCGCGCACCAGGTCCTCAAGCAACTGATCAGGAATCGCGAACCTCTTCTGTGTATCATTCAGCGCAAGAAAAACCGGATCCTCGGATACGCCGCTCCGCCGCGCCTCACGCCACGTCTCAAGCCACTCCGTCATCACCACACGCCGCTGAGCTAAAGGCATCGTTTCGTCATCCGAAATATCGTCGGCTCTTCGCATGAACGCATACACAGCGCACATCGCATTCCGCTTGTGCTCCGGCAGCACGCGAAACGAGTAATAGAAGTTTTTGGCCTCCCGTTGCGCAATCCCCGCACAAACGGCGTAAGCTGCGTCGATCGTCACGTGGCCATCCCCGCACGCATCTTGCCGACGAGCGCCTCCATCAGCAGCCCCACCTTCCTTGCCTTCGACACCACCGGTCGCCCCCGCAATACATCGAAGTCCTGCCTGGTAATGCCGTTCAGAATCGCCTCCCCACCCTTGCGAAACAGATCCAGCACCACCTTCAGCTCCTTATCGACGCGAGAGCTGATTGCCCCGCCTTCCAGCAGCATCGCCCGGGTGCGCACAACCAGATCCTGCATCATCGCCCGAAACTCCGGCGTAAAGACTCGGCCCTCAATCTGTCCCTCATCCACTCCGAACCGCAACATCGATTCGGCGGGAATATATCGCCTGCCGCGCTCCGCATCTTCCACAACGTCCTGCCAGAAGTTCGCCAACTGCAGTGCCGTGCACACCTTATCCGACAGTAGAGCCAGCGACTCCTCCTTGTACCCGCAGACCCACAGCACAAGTCGTCCCACAGGATTGGCCGAGTAGTGCGAGTACTCCAGCAGCTCCTCCCAGCTCTCGTATTCCGTTTTGTACTGATCCATGCGAAACGCGTGCAGCAGATCCAGAAACAACTGCCGCGGCGGATTACATTCGCGAATCGTCTCATGCAATGCCACAAAAACCGGGTGCGTTGACCTTTCTGGCGCGTCGTAGCACTCCTCCAGCATGGCTCCCCACGTATCCAGCAGCCGCGTCGCAACCAGCGGATCGGAAACCTCATCTCCCAGATCGTCCGCAACGCGACAGTAGGCGTAGATGCTCTCGAAGTGTGGCCTCACCTTGCCCGGTAAAAAGAACGTCGCAACGTGGAAGTTTTCGTAGTGCGTCGTAGCAAGATTTCGGCACCAGGCCTGCGCCTCCGCAAGGGTGGGCCTCTCCACTGGCGTCAGATACTCAGCCGGAGCTCCCAAAAGAGCATAGTGTGTCGTAGTCGTCTCGCTCACCGCGGCCCTCCTTCGGGAAACACCGCCGTCTTGATATCCCGCGAACCGCCATTCCGATTCATCATGCGCGAAAAGATCTCAGGCACCTCACCCAACCCCGCACGCCCCGTAATGTACTCCGCGCACTTGAATCGCCCGCTCGTCACCAACTCAAAGGCAGTCCGGCAAGTCGCCGGGGTATGGTGAAAGCTTGCCTTCAGCGTGATGTCGCCATAGTGCAGCCGATTCGTATCGAGCTTTACCTTCGTCCCGCTAGGAGGCCCGCCAAAGAAATTGACGAGCCCTCCCTTCCGCACCATATCGACCGCCCACTCCCACGTCGATGGGCTCGCCACTGCCTCAATCACGACGTCTGCGCCACGACCCTCAGGCGTCAGGGCACGAACGGATGCCACGACGTTCTCGACGGCTCCCACTTTTACGACGCAGCTTGCCCCAAACAACCTGGCCGCATCGATCTGGTCTTCCCGCTTCACCACGGCGATCACACGCACGCCCGCCAGCTCCGCCACATGCATAAACATCAAACCTATGGGCCCGGCGCCAATGACCACCATGATGTCCCCAGCCTGCGCTCCGCTCTCTTCTAGCCCACGAACGACGCAGGCGAGCGGTTCAGTCAGTGCAGCAAACTCGAGCGGCACCCCGTCCGGCACCGCCAAAGTGTTCTTCTCCACAATCCGCGCCGGAATCCTAATAAATTCAGCGTAGGCCCCGTTATTGAACAGCAGGTCCTCGCATAGATTTTGCTGACCATGACGGCAGAAAAAACAAACGTCGCAGGGAGCCGAGTTCAAGGCCACGACCCGATCCCCCTCCCGGAAGGCAGTAACCCCGGCGCCAACTTCCGAAACGACACCGGCAAGCTCATGCCCAAACGGAATCGGCGGTTTCAACATCATGGCGTGGTAACCTCGCCGGTACACCTTCAGATCGGTCCCACAGGTCAGCGCCGCACCGACCCGGACAACGAGCTCTCCTTCAGCAGCCTGTGGCACCGCCACGCGTTCCAGCCGTAGGTCTTCCTTGCCGTACAGTACCGCCGCCGTCATATCAGCTTTCACCCTTCTATCTTCTCATTCCCCGCCCCGTCCACGCACCTTCGACCAATTATCAGACCCCTCAAGAACATGCAATCGTTAGCGCAGCCTCTGCATCTGATAATCTGAGCCACATAAACATGCCCTTTGTCTCTCCAGAGATCTTCGCCAAGCAAAGACTTGCCGCCATCCAGGACTACTCCATCCTGTCGTGGCGGGCCGTCGTGAATCTTTTCTCAAGTCCGCGATATATAGCTGACATCTACAACCAAATGGACTCCATTGGCGTCGGTTCCACGCCTATCGTGATCCTCACCGGGTTTTTCACCGGCTGCGTCCTTGCCCTTCAGTCTGCGACCTCCCTGGAGGCTTTTGGCTCGGTCAGCCTTACCGGAAACCTGGTCGCCCTCTCGATGGTCAAGGAACTGGGGCCCGTCCTCACCGGCCTCATGGTCTCCGGCCGTAACGCCTCCGGTATGGCCTCCGAAATAGGGTCCATGAAGGTAACCGAGCAGATAGACGCCATGCGCGCCCTCGGCACCGATCCCGTCCGTAAACTGGTCACCCCGCGCCTTTACGCCACCATCTTCATGCTTTTTTTCCTCACCATCCTCTCGGACGCCTTCGGTATAGCCGGTGGCGCCTTGATCAGTGTGGCGTTGCTCGGCCTCAACGGCTCCTCCTACTTCCACAACTCGTATCGCGCCCTGCAGTATGGCGACGTTGTCCAAGGGCTCACCAAACCCCTTTTCTCAGGATTTATCATCGCAACGGTCGGCTGCTACTTCGGCATGAACACGAAGGGTGGCACCCAGGGAGTCGGTAAATCGACCACCCAGGCCGTCGTCGTCTCCTCCGTCTTCATCATCATCGTCGACTTGCTCGTCACCCGGGCGATGATCGGCATCTTCGGCAGGTAGGGCCAGACCTCAACCATGACGGCAGACCTCGCTCAGACCCGCCCCCAGCCAAACCAAGAAGACCCCGCCTCCAGCGAACCGGTCGTGGTCGTCGAAGATGTCTCTATTATTTTTGACGTAAAGCCTGTCCTGCAGAACATCTCCTTCACCGTCCAGCGCGGCGAAACCCGCATCATTCTCGGCCCCGCTGGCGGCGGCAAATCCGTCCTGATGAAGCTCGTCAACGGCCTCCTCAAGCCTGACTCCGGTACCATTCGCGTCTTCGGCGAAGACGTCACCGAAATGCCCGAAGTCGATCTCTTCAAGCTGCGCGGGCGCATCGGCATGGTCTTTCAGGAGTCAGCTCTCTTCGACTCACTCTCCGTAGGAGACAACGTCGCCTATCGTCTTCACGAAGATCACATCGCGGAGGAAGAAGTTCACCAGCGCGTCATTGAAGCGCTCCGGTTCGTCGAACTCGAGAACACCTACGAGAAGTTCCCGCCCGAACTATCGGGTGGTATGCGCCGCCGGGTATCCATCGCCCGCGCAATTATCTCGAAGCCTGATCTCATTCTCTACGACTCCCCCACCGGCGGCCTCGACCCCATCACATCAACCACCATCATCGACCTCGTCATCAAGCAGCGCGACGTCACCCACACGACAGCCCTGGTCATCACTCACCGACTACAAGACGCCTTCCTGCTCGCAAGAAACCGTTTCAACTCCGAGACAGGCAAAGTGGAGCAGATTCCCAACGGCGGCATCGACGACAGCACAAAATTTCTCGTCCTGAACGAAGGACGGATCGTCTTCGACGGCACCACCCACGAGCTCGTCCACTCCTCTGATCCCTGGCTTAAAGAATATCTCTCGTAATTCGGCTAACGCTTACCCTTCTTCCACTCCTCGTATGGAATGCGCGGTATGTTCAAAAATGAATCCCGCGTCTTCACATAGGCACCAAGCCCATTCATCCGGCCAATTGCATGTAACTCCTCTGATAACACGTAAGGCCCCGCCGGATCGACGAATTTATCTTCGATATAAATCGACACCACTCGCCCAAGAACGATACGCGACCGGCCAATCTCCATCGTTGTGAACTCCTTGCACTCCAGCGCCGCGTGCGCCTGAGCGATCCGCGGCACCTTCACCATCTGTGAGGGCATAGTCGTAAAACCGGCCATCTCCAGCTCGTTCATCTCAGCCGGAAAATCAGTGGCGCAGATATTCATCTGCTGCGCTATGTCTTCGGTCACCACATTCACCACGAACTCACCCGTTCGCCGGATATTCCGCGCTGTATCTTTCGGTATGAAATCTCCGGTGGGCCGATTCATAACCCCCATTCCGATGATCGGTGGATCCGTGCACAGGTAGTTATAAGAGCTATAAGGTGCAGCGTTGAGCTGGCCTTCTTCATTCATGCTCGTCACCAGGGCGATCGGTCGTGGAGCGACCAGCCCGATCAGCAGGTTGTACGTCTCGCGAGCCTTAACCTTTTCAATATCAAAGTTCATCCACTGTCCTCTATCCCAGCAGCGTATCCCAGACCAGAGGTCACTGTCTCTCATCCGATGCAGTCAACACACGTGCATCAGGAAAGACCCTCGGTCACTTTCCAGTTTGCGATGCGGATACCTACCCACGAGGGATAGTGGGAGATGAACTATTTTGGGCTTCAGCCCAACCCCGCAGCCACGAAGCACTCTTGGTCTCGTCCGCAGGCTTGCCGTCCCGTCCCGCCACTAGACCGAAAATGTAATCCGCAATCTCGTTTTGCTCTTCAATCCATTCTTCAATTGCGTATTCACCAATCAATTTGTTGTTAGCCATATCGCCATATATCGTCATAGTCGCCATCAACATAAACCCGTCGCCTGTCGTCTAGTCGCTATAAAACGTTACGAAATGGCACAAGAAAACGTGGTGCCATGAAACAGACAATTTAATTTGATTTGCTGGAAAGTGGTGGACGCGGTAGGGATCGAACCTACGACCAGTCGATTAAGAGTCGAATGCTCTACCAACTGAGCTACGCGTCCTTTTGGTTTTTACTCCTGGAGAAGGAGGCCGGTGAGAGCCTTTGCAGGGGTTGAAGCACGCAAGACTGCAATCACTCGACTTATTAAAGATAACACAGCTTGCAGGGGAAAACCGACACTGCAAGCTGTGAGTTGGCAACGAATTTGGACCGCAATTTAGCCGACAAAATCGACATTGGCGCGGTGAGGAATGATGCCTCGATCGTAGCCCATGTCGAGCAGCTTTCGGATCGCCACCTTGCCGTCCTCACCATAGTTCAGAGTGCGCTCATTCACGTACATACCGACAAAGCGGTTAGCAAGTGTAGGGTCCAGATCGCGTGCGAACTGCATCGCGTAGGCCAGAGCCTCTTCCCTGTTATCGAGCGCGTGTTGAATGCTGTCTCGCAGAGCATTGGTAGTCGTCAGCAGAGTTTCGGCGCCGAGGGAGCGACGAATAGCATTGCCACCCAGAGGGAGCGGGAGGCCGGTCTGTTCGCGCCACCACTGGCCAAGGTCGAGCAACTTGATGAGTCCGTCGTTGGCGTAGGTAAGTTGTCCTTCGTGGATAATCAGCCCGGCGTCATACTCGCCGGAGACGACGGCGGGGATGATCTTGTCGAACGGAACAACGACCGTTTCAATCTCTGGCGCGAAGAGCTTGAGAGTGAGATAAGCCGTAGTGAGAGTGCCGGGAACGGCAATGCGAGTCTTCTTGACCTCGTCGAGCGAGAGCTTGCGGCTGGCGACGATCATGGGGCCGTAGCCTTCTCCGACACTGCCACCACATGCCATCAGAGTGTAGTTCTCTTGCAGATATGGGTAGGCGTGGAAGGAGATCGCAGTGACATCGTAGAACGCCTCATTGATGGCGCGGTGGTTGAGGGTCTCGATGTCGGTAAGGGTGTGGCTGAACTTGAAACCCGGAACACGAACTTTGTTCGTCGCCAGACCATAGAACATGAAGGCGTCGTCGGAGTCGGGGCTATGGGCGATGCTGATCTCTTGAATTGCGGCGGTTGCGGCTGTCATGATGCTTGATCCTTCAATCTTTGTTATGAGTATGAGATGCGCAGGCGAGCTAGTGGGCTCCACGCAGGGGAGGTGAGGGTGTGAACTGGTCCGGTTCAGTTCAAGACTGGCGCCAGCGTTGTAGTGAGCTGAAGATTCCGGCAGCAGCAATGATCTTGACCACCTCTCCCGGAAGGAATGGGGCAACAGCCATGGTCCACGTCGCGGCGGCACCCAAATGCAGAAGGTGAGCCAACCAGCTCGCACCGATGATGAAGATCGGCAAGCTGGCGACCGTAGCAGCGACCACCCCGACTCGAAAGCGGGAGGCCACGCGCTTCATCGCAACCACGACCCAGCCTGCGGTCGCTGCAGCCAGCGGATAGGAGAACAGGTAGCCGGCGTTAGGACCGAGCAGGTGTGCAATGCCACCCACGCTGTGCGGCGTGAAGACGGGCAGGCCCATCGCTCCCTCGGCGAGATAGAGCACCATCGCGGAGAAGCCGGCGACCGGGCCTAGCAGCATACCAACGAGGATGACCGCAAAGTTTTGCAGAGTGAGAGGCACGGGCGTAAAAGGAAGCGGAACCGAGATGTGGGCGCAGATGGCTACAAAGGCGCTCGCGGCCACAACCAGGATGACTCTGCCGGAGAGGGACTCCCCAAGCGATCCGGAACGTTGCGTGAGACCAAGTTGTGTAGAGGTAGCGGATTGCATAGGGCAGGTCCTTTCGCGCTAAAAACGCTTTGGTGAAGTTGCTTGACTAAGACTAAGAGAGACGGCCTGGACACGAGGCGCCGGAAAGAAAACGCACAGGCCGCTTGCCGCAGCGAAAAGCTGTTGAGCAGAGTCGCATAGGGCCTGAAAAGAAATCCTGTCGAGCTTGCGACCGGAGTGAAGGTATCGAGCGACTGTGATGCCGGCCGCTATGGCAGCGAGGAGGCCAAGGATCGAAATGGAAAAAACGGTTCGCATGCTCCACAAGAAGGATAACAAGGTGCATGGGGTTCGTGCAGTTTATTCAGCAATCCGGCTTGATTCGCGTTGGGACTTCATGTCTCGTCTTGAAATAGAGCGGTACGAAGTAGGTACGTTCTCACATGAATGGGGTTTTCCACTTGACGATGAGCAGCACGAAGTTTGTACTAAATTTTATGGCTCGTTCGAACACAACAGGTACCGGGGCAAAGAAATCGACTGCTTTCGTGCGCCTGTACGAGCGGAGCAGGCTTGGCTGGAGAAAGGTCGCCACAGGAGCGGCCGCTCTGCTCGCAGTGGCCATGGGATATCACGTCATCTTCGGGCAGAACGGGCTTACGGTCTATCAGCAGAAGCGGCAGGATGCGCAGAGTCTGGACAGTCAACTCCGTAGCCTGCAGCGAGAGAACGACCTACTGAAGGGCCACGTCGACCGACTGCAGAGCGATCCGAATGCGATCGAGCATCAGGCGCGAGAAGAGCTGCATTACACACGGCCGGGCGAGGTAATCGTGTATATGCCACCGGCAAATGGGGCTGCAGCGGCCACAACTTACAAATCAACGATTGCTAAACAGTAGACCTCTGCGAAGAGTCCTGCCTGAGCAACATCACCCGAATCTTTCGAACAGCCACAACTGACCCAGTTTTAGACGAGAACAGCGGCCGCTTCCGCGTAGAACGGGTAGTCGGTGTAGCCACGAGCATCAAAGGTATAAAAAGTATCGCGATCGTAATCGTTAAGCGGCACTCCTAGCTTGATACGCTTCGGCAGATCAGGGTTTGATACGAAATGACGGCCAAACGCAACCGCATCCGCATCACCTTTCTCAACGATCTCCTTGGCGGTCTCTGGTTCAAAGCCGCCTGCCGCGATAATCCTGCCTTTGAATATCTTACGTAGCCGCTCCGATGCAACGGGTTCTTGTCCTTCAACGAGAACGATGTTCCCTTTTACACGCGGCTCGATGATGTGGAGATACGCCAGTCCGAATCGGTTCAACTGCTCGGCCACATAACCAAACAGCGCCTGCGGATTGCTATCCGACATACCGTTCCACGTTCCGCTCGGCGCAAGCCGCACCGCGACGCGATCGCCGCCCCACACCGACACCATCGCTTCCAGGACTTCCAACAGAAAACGCGACCGGTTTTCGATCGAGCCGCCATAAGCGTCAGTCCTCTTGTTGCTGCCGTCCTGAAGAAACTGGTCCACCAAATACCCATTCCCGGCATGCAATTCGACACCGTCAAAGCCAGCTGCCTTCGCGCGCGTTGCAGCCTTTCGATAGTCATCCACAATTCCCGAAATCTCAGAGATATCCAAAGCTCGATGTGGAGACGGATTCACCCAACCGCTGGGCGCCGAGACAGGATGATCCGATCCATCCTGCCAATACGATGGATTGACAGAGGCTGAAACCGGCGTAGCTCCACCCATGGACTCAGAGTTCGCCGAACGTCCGGTATGCCATAGCTGCGAGAACATCCAGCCGCCCTTGGCATGGACCGATCCCACAATCTTCTTCCATCCTTCAACCTGTTGATCCGAGTACATCCCAGGTGCTCCAAACCAACCATGACCACTGGTCGAAATTGGAGTCGCTTCGGAGACGATAAAGCCACCGTCTGAAGCTCGCTGCGTGTAGTACTCGAGCATCAGATCGCCGGGAACATCCCCTGGCTGCACCGATCGCGAGCGTGTGAGCGGAGCCATCACAACGCGATGCTTTAACGTCATAGGCCCGATCTGTAGTGGCGTGAACAGTTGAGTGAGAGCACGTTGCGTCATCGTTAATCTCCTATAGAGCCAGCTGTTTCATGATCAGATTGCCGCGAGCCGCGGAGACTATTTCAATTGCCCCTACGAAAGGAAACGGCCACCACACCTACGATCCATCACGAGTGTCTAACGATGCATAAAACAGAAGGATTGACCGAAAAATTCATCTCTTCGCTCAACCAGATTGCGAACCACGTCAGCCTCAGCTTCCAGACCACTCCTGGACCACGCCGTCACCGCCTGCGCTCAGCTAGTCTTGCTCTCCAAATACCCTGGCATAGCTCTTCCCGTAGGGATAGAAGCCGTCCTTCTCACCCCGTTGCCACGCGGCCTTATGTTCAACATCCGTGATGTCCCAATCCGGCCGACACTTCTTCGTTACAGCTCTCAGATCCTGACGCAGCTCTTCGAGAGTCGGACGGCCGAAAAACCAATAGCCGTTGTAGATCTTGAATACGACAAGCCCCGGCTCAAGAACGATGGTGTGCGGGATCATCGGATTGTGCACAGCATCCGTGTACTCGGCGATGTCGAGATCCTTTTGGATCATCCGTCCCGCATCGGATAAAAACGTCCAGTGAGCACCAATGCCGGTACGAAACTCATTCGTCTCAGACAAGTTGTCAGTGCTCACAGTGACCAGCCTGCAATACCCAACCTCCATCTCACGATGAAGCTCAACCAGTCCCTCCGCCTGCCGACGGTCTTTCGGGCAGAACCCACCTCTGCTTAGCACAAGCACCAGCGGATGCGGCCCCTGCAACTCAGAAAGCTTCCGACGCTTCGCAGTGTGATCGCTCAGTTCATAGTCAGGAAATATGGCGCCCGGCACAATATCTGCTCGCATGAGATTCAAACTCCTTCATGGCACAACGGTCTGCACTCACTCTATCCGATTGCGAACTTCAAGCCTTTGCCGTTGCCTATGTAATCGACAGACTGTCCCACTCGGCTGACGAAGCGCAAGCAAATTCGACCATCAGCTCCACCTCGCTGAAAGACCAAGTCCATAGGATCTGTTATGGGAGAAATACTTCTAAAAAGTGAACGCGAGCCCGGCCTGAATCGTGCGCGGTGCCTGCGCCAGAAATAGCATCTGGCCATCGTCCGACAGGAACGGACGATATCCCTGCGCCAGCAGATTCGTAACGTCGATTGTCGCATCCAGGCCAGGTGGCAGCAGGTTACCCAGCCGCAGCGCCTGCCGTACATAGCAGCTGAAATATGCCTGGTCGCTAAAAGGAGCATACGGGTCGACCGCAGTTACCAATCGCGTCGGCTGCCATCGATATGCGGCCCTAACTGTCGTCCCGCTTCGAATCACTCGCCCCCGCAAAGCGACCGTAGCAGTCTGTGCGCTTTTTGGTGCCAGACTCGTCGCCAACGTCGGCATCGTGATAACCACTCCATCCTTTTCAGACAGTCCCGCCCCAGTGCCGTACTCCAGCGCGATCCACATATTTTGGGTCAACGGCTCAGTCAGAGTCAGATTCAGCCCTTGTGTCTTATATCCGTCCCCTAGGAACCGAAAGTTCCCCGTCGTCGAATCGGCAAGGATCCCGCTACCACCGTCTTGCCCCGTCTCCGCAATATCGGCCGCACTCAGAGCACCGCCGCCTGCAACGGACACCCGGCTAAGGGAATCGCGATAATATGCGATCTGTACGAGCCCGCGACCGGTCTTCCGACCAACGCTAAACTCCTGGTGCAGCCCACCCTCAGTCTGTACCCTACCCTGATAGATCGTCGCAACCGGCAGTTGCTGCTTGACCGAATCAAGCCCCGCAAAGGACTGAAGATCCTGTGAAGTCGCCATCCGATATCCCACCGTCCAGGTTCCCGTCGGATGTGCCATCACCTTCAGAAATGGTCGCGAACCCGATGTAAAGCCCGAAGTCCGCACGACATACACGGTACCTCCAGCTTCAACATCGACCATGTCCCCAAACTGCATCTGCTCAGCGCTGGCCATCTGCATCGACTGAAGCCCTGAAGATCCATCCGCCCCAATCATCTCCGGGTGCGATTGGTAGTTCAACACCGTCCTGGCCGCCCCGCCCATTCCCAAACGCATCCCGTAGCCGGTAGCTATCTCGGTCGAAGGTCCTACCGAGGTGGGTCCGATGGGTGACCCGATATCTGCATGCAGTGTCAGACCAGCCCCATCGTCAAGCACCTTGTCCAAAGCGAAGACGTTATGTACCCCGTTGCTTCCAAAGCCGCCATCGCCAGCGGTCATTTCGGCACGTGCTCTCTCGGCCCCTCTTGTCGACTCGGTTGCGCTCGACGAGACGACGATCACGTCTCCGTCCGCAGCCAACCTCAGGATGGGTCGATTCGCGGCCGATCGCAAAGTCCACTTCCAGTCATCGCCTGGTTCATCGGCTTTACGTCGCTCAGCAGGAAGCCAGGTGGCAGATTCGAACAGCGTATTCAACGTGAGATTGACGACCGCCTGAGCTCCGGAACGGAGCTGTAAGTTGGCACGCAGCGCCGGCACAAATAACGCCGCGCTCGCCCTGACCTCGTATCGTCCTGGAAGCAGATGGGGGATGAAATATCGTCCGTGCAGGTCTGTAAACGCCGTACCAACCATGGCTGAGTCAGCCGCTACTACCTGGACGAGAGCACCTAGCTGCGCCACACCCTGCGCATCGCGGACTACGCCAGATACCGCCGCGGTTTGGCCCGCAGCAACGCTCGAGGCTGCAAGGAGCAGCATCAGCGAGAGAAGCGCGATCTTCACCTGGGGCCGTTGCACAGTAAAGCCGTCCTGCGCGTCGATGGCTGTCCTAACCGATTCGCACCCAAATAAAATAGGGGGGCGTCTTACAGCGTGCGAAGTAACTGGCTACAGCAAATAGATGTCCGCGCAGCCATGTTGCCCTTCTAAATTCGCACCTGCCTAATCCACAATGAACGACGCAGATTCTGCGATCTGCTGCTTCGTTATTCCGTCATTTACCTTGATATTGACTTGATACTTTCCCGGCTGCAAGCTTGCCAGCGGCAAACTCTTTTCAATCGTGACCTGGTCCGCATTTGGATTGGTCTTCGACGTCAGCTCTTGTGACTGCAAAATAGTTTGATTTGTTGCCATGTCCAGAATCTGATAGTCGATAGTCGCACCGTTCTGTTTGCTCTTTTCGTCGATACCAAGGTTATACACCTGCATCCAGAAGTTCAGACTCTGTGCCCGATGAAATGTCACAGGGACTGCGACTCCGCTCGGTACACGTGGACGAATCCGGGTATCCCCAATAATAAAATTCCCTGCTCCGATGTCCTTCGTAGGCACCCGCTCCATCTCGTCGGCCAGAATCAAAGACGACGAAGATAGGCGATCGTCATCATATTGGGGAACGTTCAAACTGCGCTCCCATCTGCCGATGTGGTCTGGGTTATTGACGTCCTTGATGACGATGTCGATCTTGTAAAGTCCAGGCCGTAACGGAAGAGACTTCCACCAAACCGAGTGATCAGTCCGCTTCCGTGCAAGCAACTCGCTCGGCACCTCCACGCTGACCGTATCTTCAAAAGTCTGTATCGGCTTGTGATTGAGGTTCGACACGCGGCCCAGAATGTTCACCGTGCCCATGGCGACCCCGTCTTTATTGGTGAACGTAATGTCGCCGTTCCTGATCTGCAGCGTCACCGGCACCAGAATCGTGTCGTTCGTCACCTTGACATAGTCTGTTCGAACGTCGAACAAGAAGGGTGGCCCGGTCAAAATCTTCGAAGTCGCCATGAACGACTCCATGTCTTTGAACTTGATCTCCGGGGGAGCCATCAGCTTGGCAAAGCGATCGAGCCGATCAAACTGCTTGCTCTGGTTCTGCGCTGACAACGGTCCCGTGCCAAGCTGCTCGATTCCGCCGCCCGAGAACCGATCCGCCTGCTTTGCCTGGCCGGTCGACTCGTAGAGCGTTTGGCCAGCTCCTGGAACATGCTTCAGCGCATCCTTCTCCGAGCGGTCGATCGTCATGTGGTAGTCGCCGCACATGCACGAGTCCACAAACTCGATGTCGATGTTGTCGCCGATACCATCCAGATAGCGGTAGTGCCATATCTCGAACGGGAATGTAGAGGTACTGCCTCCGCCCTCTTCCATCGGCCGCTCGTAGTTGCCGCCGCTCGGATGGGAATCGATGCTGTCCGGTTTACCGTAGGCGATATAGATGTGGCCGCGATCCGTTCTCCAGCCCGGCTTGCCAGCCGCGAAATGGTCGTTTGAATACGCAATGCGTGCGTAGTGCTCTTCGCGGTACTCATTTTCCGGCGAGTCAGGATTCGGATTGCGCCGCAACCAGAAATTCTCGATAAACTGGTCCCGCTCTTCGTCGTTGCTCAAGCTCTTGAACGCCTGCAACTCCTGGTCGGTAATGATCCAGCGAACGTCCTCATTGACCCACTTGTTGTACACACCCTTAAGTTCCTGCTTCACAGCCTTCTGCTGAGCGATCTTCTCTTTATCGCTCAACGGGCGCTTCATCGGGTCAGGCTGTTCGGTGATAGTTGGGCCCTTGGAGACTCCATCAGTCTGCGCGGAACTACCGGTCGTCTGCTGTGCCGCCAGAACACCTGCTCCCATCATCGTCAAGAAGAGGAAAGCCGTGCCGGATACAAAGCGCCGAGAACTTGTCATAGCTGAGGTTGTGCTCCTGGTACCAACCAGTATTGTAGAGCGGTTACACCTCCGTTACAAGAGGAGACTCGCAGCCGCCCCTGCTATCATCTCTCGTATTCGTAAGGAACCTACAAGTCGTGTCTACAGGAGAGTTGTGGGCTTTTAAGATTTCCCCCAGCTAGACTCAATCCCGGACTTTCCGGAAAGATTACGGAACGTAACTTCTTTTGCTTCCGTATTGTCTTTTCAGCAACCACTAACTCCCAAGAACGTGCCTGGCCTTCCGGCAAGGGCGCGACAGAAAGCAGCAATGAGCCTAAAGAAAATCCTTTTGATCGTCGTTGCGGTCCTGGTTCTCGGAGGAATTATCGTTGGCACCATTCTCCATGGGCAGGCCAGCGTCACCAAAGTGGCCACCGGCAAGGCTGTACATGAGGACCTGGTATCCGTCGTCAATGGCACTGGGCAGATCAAGCCCCTGACCTATGTCAATGTGGGCGCCACCGCCTTCGGACGCATCACCCACCTCTACGTGAAAGAGGGTGACCACGTCAAAGCCGGCGCGACTCTTGCCACCGTCGAAAACGTCCAGCCACAGGCCACTGTCGCCGCCCAGCAGGCAACCATCTCTTCGTCCAAGACCGATATCACCAGCTATATCGCAGCTGAAAAAACTGCCGAAGCAAATATCGCCCAGGGCAAAGCCGACCTAGAGCAGAAGAAACTCGACTACGGCCGCGCCGAATCGCTCTACACCGAAAAGCTGATCGCCAAACAGGACTACGACGCCAAAAAAGCTGCCTACGACATGGCCGTCGCAACCCTCGCCCAGCGCCAGGCAGCTCTCGCCCAGGCCGAAGCTCAGACGGAGTCCCAACGCGGCCACATGAACCAGGCCGTCGCCAGCCAGCGCGCCAACTACGATGCACTCGACAAGACGGTCAGCCGCGCCCCATTCGATGGACTCGTCACCAACGTTCCCGTCCGTGAGGGCGAGACCGTCGTCGTAGGCATTCAGAACGCCGGCGGATCCACCATCATGACCCTTGCTGACATGTCTGTCATCACCGCAGAGGTCAAAGTAGACGAGACGGACATCGTCAACGTCTCCCTCAACCAGCAGGCTGACGTGACGGTCGATGCATTGCCAGGCCGTGTCTTCAAAGGCCACGTCACCGAAGTCGGCGATCAGGCCCTCCTGCGCACCACCGGTCTCTCTACCACCCAGAGCACAACCGGCACCGAGGAGGCCAAAGACTTCAAGGTCGTCGTCACCCTCGATCAGACGCCGGGTCAAACTAACGACGAACTCCGTCCAGGCCTCTCCGCCACCGCCAAGATCACCACCGCACACAAACCCAACGCCCTCATCATCCCCATCCAGGCCCTCGTCCAGCGCGACCCCGCCGCCGAAAAGGCGCTCGCCGACAACGCCGGCAAACCCAAGGTAGGCGCAACCATTACCCCAAGCGGAGCCGCCGGAAAGTCCCACCCCGTCCAGGGCGTCTATTTGCTACAGAAGGACCACAAAAAACTCCGTGCCGTCTTCGTTCCTATCACCACTGGAGTTACCGGAGCCACCGACATCGAGGTCCTCAGCGGGCTCAAAGACGGCGATGAGATCGTTACTGGTCGATATCGAATATTACGAGCACTTAAGAGCGGCACCGTCGTCAAAGTAGATAACACCGTTGAATCTGCTTCCAGCGACGCCGACAAATCCTGACAAAAGTTGAATCGAAACCCTAAAATAGTTGCTTACGGAGTGACTCAGCCAATACCGCGGAACCATCCCACCACCCCAAACGTACTATCCTGAAACACGTAGGAGCACGGAGAACCGGATGGCCATCGAAACTGTAGTCGAATCCAACCTCAGCACCAGCAACGCCTCCGGCCCAACTGCCGGCGACGTCATCGTCACCGACAATCTCTGGAAGACCTACGAGATGGGCGATCAGCAGGTGAACGCTCTTCGTGGCGTCAATCTCCGCATCCGTCACAACGAGTACGTCGCCATCATGGGACCATCCGGCTCAGGTAAATCGACTCTGATGAACCTCATCGGTTGCCTCGACTCCCCGTCCCAGGGCCGCTACTGGCTCAACGGCCACGACGTCTCCGAGCTCAACGACGACGAACTCGCCCGCATCCGCAATAAGGAGATCGGCTTCGTCTTCCAGACCTTCAACCTGCTCGCCCGCGCCACCTCTCTTCACAACGTCGAGCTGCCCCTTATCTACAACGGCACCCCCGCTGGCGACCGTACCACCCGCGCCAAAGAGGTTCTCGAATCCGTCGGCCTTGGCACTCGCATGATGCACAAGCCCAACGAGCTCTCCGGCGGTCAACGCCAGCGCGTCGCCATCGCCCGCGCCTTGGTCAACCGGCCCTCCATCATCCTCGCCGATGAGCCCACCGGCAACCTCGACTCAAAAACCGGCGACGAGATTATGGCGCTCTTCGACGAGCTCCACTCCAAAGGAAACACCATCGTCCTCGTTACCCACGAGCCCGATATCGCCGAGTACGCCCACCGCATCGTCACCATCCGTGACGGCGTCGTCGCCGGCGATCACCTCTCATCCCGCGTCCGTGGCCAACAGTAGTAAAGGATTCAACAACATCCGCTTGGCACCCCTGAGAGCCTCCACGCCGTCTAAAATGGAATGATGGCAAAAGTGTTTCTTCGTTCGCGCGTCGCTGGAACTCTCGCTGCCGTCCTCTTGTTTGGCTCGTTGCTCCACGCAGACCCGGCCCGCTTCGACCTCGCCGGACCCAAGGTGGACGTCCATGTCACCCGCGCGGGCAAAACTCTGCCCATCGCCCAGGTTCCCAATCTCCAACCCGGAGACAAGATCTGGATGCGCGCCGACCTGCCACCCACACAGTCCGTTCACTATCTTCTCGTCGCGGCCTTCCTGCGCGGTACCACGAATCCGCCGCCAGACAACTGGTTCTTCGAGATCCAGACCTGGAACAAGAAGGTTCGCGAAGAGGGCGTCACCATCACCGTCCCCGATGAGGCCCAGCAGGTCATCCTCTTTCTCGCTCCCGAAACCGGCGGCGACTTCAGCACCCTCCGCTCCGCCGTCCGCGGCCGCCCCGGCATCTTCGTCCGCGCCTCGCAGGACCTCATCGAGTCCGGCTTCGAGCAAGCTCGCATCGAGACCTACCTCGCCGCCATCCGCCGCGTCCCGCCCGACGACGCCAAGGGACTAGCCGAACACTCCGACCTCCTCTCCCGCACCCTCAACCTCAAGCCCAACGGCGACTGCTTCAAGCGACCAGTCGACACGCAGTCCACCTGCCTCACCCAGGCCGGCAACCAGACCCTCCTCGACGACGGTCATGGTCAGTCTGTCGCCGACGCATTGAACGACGGATCCAACGCCGACCTCATCAACCAGGCAAGCTACACCAGGCTTGCAGGCGGGGGAAACTATAGCCCCTACGTCGGCGCCATCGTGGACCTCATTCGCATCACCAGCAGCCTCCACACCGCCAAATATCAGTACATCCCCGCCATCGCCTTCCCCGACGGCGACGCCCTTAACCTCCGCCTCAACACCCCTCCCTCCTTCAACAATCCCAAGTCGGTCATCGTCATCGGCCTGCCCGCCATCCAGGCCGCCGTCCCCCCGCCGCTCCGTCCGACCGACCCCAAAGAAATCGCCTGCCTGCTCAAACCTGCGGTAGTCCTCCCCGTCGAAGGCGCGCCCCTCGTCTTCGCGACCGCGCTGGCACATGACCTCGTCCTTCACGTCGACGGTCCAAACGGTGGCACAGACATTCCCGTCACTCCAGACGCCTTTCGAGGTGGCCTCGTCCTCGCTCACACTCCCGAGCGCAAACCCCTCCCCCTCGAATCGAGCACTGAACCAACCTCGGCTGCAAAACCGGCTGCAACTCCAAACGAGAACTCCAACGCGACGGCCTCCACCGACGGGTCTCATCCGGCTTCAGCGGAATCGCCAGCGGCCAGCGCCAGCAGCACCGTCACCGGCACCATCAGCGGCTTCTGGGGCTTCGACCCATTCACAGGACCCCCTCCACCTTCAGGACACCCCAGGCAAAGACTGGAAGCTAGCCGACGACGACGTCCTCATCGCCGGCCGCGAAAACCACCTCATGCTCAGCTCCACCGGCACCGCCTGCCTCGACGCCATCTCACTCGACACCGCCACAGGCAAACAGGTTGAAACCAAGTGGAAGCCCGCCGACAAGCCCGCCGTTGTCGACGTCACCGTTCCCCTCAAATCCATAGACCCCGGAGCCCTTCACCTCGCCATCAAGCAGTTCGGCGACTCGAAAGACGAGACCGTCGCCGCCAAGACCTACTCCGAGCCCGCCAGCCTCACCGCGCTCGAGCTTCACGCCGGCGACACCACCGCAGACCTTACCGGCTCCAGCCTCGACCAGGTCCAGCAGTTCACCATCAACAACCTCACCTTCACCCCTGCTCCACCAAGCACTCCTTCCAATCAGGACACCGCAACCCCTGCGCCGGCACCATCAAACTCCGACACCCAGCTCCGCCTTACCCTGCCCCCTAACAGCCAGGCGCCCAAACTGCGCGTCGGCGACCACCTCACCGCCACCTTCTCCCTCAAAGACGGCCGCAATCTCACCCTTCCCGTCACCGTCTCTCCTGCCCGCCCATCCGTAACGCTCCTCAACAAAAGCATCGGCGAATCGGCCGGCAATCCCATTCACCTCGCCGACCAGGACGACCTCCCTGCCGACCAGCAGCTCACCTTCTCCCTGAAATCCGCCACGCCATTCCCGCGCACCGGAAAAATTGAGATAGCGAACGCCGACGACAGCCTCCACGCCACCCTCAGCGTCGCCTCGGAGAACCTCGTCCTCCAGAACCCCCACACCCTTCTCGCCACCCTCGACCCACTCAAGGCCTTCGGCACCTCCGCCTTTGGCCCCCTCCGCCTCCGCCCTGTGTCACCCGACGGCACTACCGGCGACTGGCTCCCGCTCGTCACCCTCGTTCGCCTGCCCACCTTCACCGCGCTCCGCTGCCCGACCGACGCCACCCAGCCATGCACCGTCACCGGCTCAAGCCTCTATCTCGTAGACTCCATCGCCACCGACCCCACCTTCACCAGCCCCACAACCGTCCCCGAAGGCTTCGTCGGCACCAGTCTCACCCTTCCGCGTCCCGCCAAGACCGGCTTCTTCCTCCGCCTCCGCGACGACCCCACCGCCGCCAACACGGTAACCCTACCGATCCTGCCTCAACCGGCATCCGCTGCGCCCAACACAGTGAGCGCAATCCCGCGGACCCCAGCCAAAAACTAGCGAGCAGCACACACAAATAAAAAGAGGCGTCCAGCCGAGCCGGGCGCCTCTTCTTCAAGCAACAACCCCACCCTCTACTTGGTCTCCACCGACTCCGCCCTCTCAAGGCTTAGCTGCAGCGTGCTGTGTTTTCGGCTGTAAGTGAAGTAGACAACCAGCCCGATAATCAGCCACACGATCAGCCGAATCCAGTTCCAGATGCCCAGCTTGTACATCATGTATCCGTTGAAGAGAATGCCAAGTATCGGCACGAACGGCACAAACGGCGTCTGGAACGGCCTCGCCCGGTCCGGATCTGTCCGCCGCAGCACGATCACCGCGATGCACACGATCACAAACGCCAGCAGCGTCCCGATGTTCACCATCTTGCCGATATCGTCGATCGGCGTGACGCTCCCAACAATCGCCGCCAGCAGCCCGGCAAGAATCGTTCCCTTCCACGGCGTCCGGAACTTGGGATGAATATCGCCGAAGAACTTCTTCGGCAGCAGCCCATCGTGCGCCATCGAGTACAGCACCCGGCTCTGGCCCAGCAACATCACCAGCATCACGCTCGTCAGCCCGGCCAGCGCGCCGATGGTCACGATATTCGCGGCCCACCCCAGGTTGTGGTCCAGGAACGCCCGCGACAATCGGCGCTTCAATGTTCACCTCGCGCCACGGCACCATGCCCGTCAGCACCGCCGCCACGCCGATATAAAGCAGCGTGCAGATCGACAGCGACACGATGATCCCGATCGGCAGATCGCGCTGCGGATTCTTCGCCTCCTGCGCCGTCGTCGACACCGCGTCGAAGCCGATGTACGAGAAGAAGACCAGCCCCGCCGCCAGCCCGATGCCGCCTACGCCAAACGGTGCAAAGCTGTGCCAGTCCGTCCCCCAGTTCGCCTTGTTGACATAGTGCGACCCAAGCCCAAGCACGAACAGCACGACGCCCACCTTCATCGCCACGATCGTCGCGTTGAACTTCGCGACTCCTTGATCCCGACCACCAGCACCGCCGTGATCACCAGCGCAATCAGAAACGCCGGGAGATTGAACCCCATCTCCACTCCGAAGATATGCGGCGCGTTCAGCAGCGCATGTGCCTGCGATACCAGCTCAGGCGGATGCAGCCGCCTTCACCGCATCCAGCGCATCGCTGAAAGGCGCCGTGCCCGGCACCAGCGCAGGATTCGCACTCAGCACCATCTTCGTCGCCACAATATCGGTCGCCTGCTTCAGCCCCGTCCAGTGGTCATACGCCAGCCACAGCGGAAACTTCAGATGAAAGATATTCAGAAACTCGACAAAGTGATTCGACCAGCCCGAGCTCACCGTGCTCGCACCCATCGCATACTCAAGCGTCAGGTCCCAGCCGATGATCCACGCAATCAACTCGCCCAGCGTCGCATACGCATACGTATAAGCCGACCCCGCCAGCGGAATCATCGCCGCAAACTCCGCATAGCAAAGCCCCGCAAACGCGCAGCCCAGCCCGCTCAGCACAAACGCCAGCATCAGGCTCGGGCCCGCCGTCTGCGCCCCCAGCCCGGTCAGCACAAAGATGCCCGCGCCGATCACCGCGCCAATGCCCAGCGCCGTCAGCTGCACCGGCCCCAGCGACCGCTCCAGCGTCTCGACGCCGTGCTCATTCGCCTCTGCCATCATCGAGCTCATCGACTTCTTCGCAAACAAATTTGCCATGCGTGCTCTAATCTCCCAACTTCTTTAAGCGGCTTCCACAGCCGCCTGTCGCTTCCATACCAGATACACCGGTACGCCCAACAGCACCAGATCAGTCCCGGCCATGTGTATTGAGGTTTGTAACGCAAGAGTACAACACAAATCCACGCCGCCATCACGATATACAGCGCCGGCAGCACCGGATACCCAAACGCCTTATACGGCCGCACCGCATCCGGCCGCGTCCGCCGCAGCACAAACAGCCCCACAATCGTCAGGATATAAAAGACCAGCACCGCAAAGATCACGTAGTCCAGCAACTGCCCATAGCTTCCCGCTCAGGCACAGCAGACACGTCCACGCCCACTGCACCCACAGCGAGTTCACCGGCGTCTTCGACCTCTCGCTCAGCTTGCCCACCGCCTTGAAGAACAACCCATCCTGGCTCATCGCGTAGTACACCCGAGCCCCCGCCAGCAGCATCCCGTTCACGCAACCAAACGTCGAGACCAGGATCGCCGCCGCCATCAGCTTCGCGCCAACCCCGCCGAACGCCGCTCCATCACCGCCGTCGCCACCCGGTCCTGCGCCGCAAACTGAATCCCCCGCCCCGCAATCGTCGCCGCCGCCGGCATCACCCGCCATCGGCAGCACGCTCAGATAAACAAAGTTGCACAGCGACATACAGCAGCAGCACAACGCCCGTTCCAAGCGCCAGCGACAGCGGCAGATTCCGCTTCGGATTCCTGAATCTCCCCCGCCGTAAACGTCACGTTGTTCCAAGCATCCGAGCTGAACAGCGACCCCACCTGCACCACCGCCACCACCGTAAGCAGCCCCACCATACGCCGTCGGCCCACCCACACCCACCTGCACCGCATGCATCGTGTGCCACCCGGCACCCGCCCAGAAGTTATGCCAGCCCGCACCAAAGTTCGCCGCGATCGCCGCCGCAGTTCTTCGCCACCACCCCCACCAGCACCACCGCCAGCAGCGCCAGCACCTTCGCAGACGTAAACACATTCTGCACCGCCGCGCCCAGCTTCACGCCGAGCGTATTCAGCAAGCGTCAGCAGCGTAATCACCACAATCGCCGCCAGGTTCGCCGTATTCAACCCAATCATGTTGCCCAGCACCATCGGCCCACATGCCAGCACATGCCCGATATGCCAGATCCAGTCTGCGCTCACGCTCGGAAAGAACACCCCGAGAAACTTCCCAAACGCCACACCCACCGCCGCAATCGTCCCCGTCTGGATCACCAGGAACAGCGTCCACCCATACAGAAATCCCCACAGCGGCCCCAGCGCCTCGCGCAGATACACATACTGCCCGCCCGCCTTCGGCATCATCGCCGCCAGCTCCCCATAGCTCAGCGCGCCGATGATCGTCATCGCCGCCGTCACCAGCCACGCCGCAATCAGCAGCGCCGGCGACCCCAGCGCCCGGCGCATATCCGCCGAAACAATAAAGATGCCCGACCCGATCATCGAGCCCATCACAATCGCGGTCGCCGAAAACAGCCCCATCCCCTGCACAAACTGCGGCGCAGCCGTCGGTCGCTCACACCTGCGCCACGTGTCATCCAGCAGCGAAGCAAGGGGCCTCTGTTTTTTTCACTAAGATTCACGTTCCTCAGTTCTACCGTAAAATATCGAGAAAGTCTCTCGCCACTTTCTCAACCGGCTCTCCCTCCACAATCAAAGCACTAATCACCGCCACCGAATCCGCCCCAGCCTCGATCACGCTTCGCGCATTCTCCCGCGTAATCCCCCCAATCGCCACCAGCGGCTTCTTCGTCAGCGCCCGCGCCGCCGCACACCCTCCAACCCGACCACCGGCTCCGCATCCAGCCTTCGTCCCCGTCGCAAACACCGGCCCGATCGCAACATAATCCGCGCAACTCAAATCCGCCCGCCGCACCTGCTCCTCCGTATGCGTAGAAACCCCTATCCACCTGTCCGCTCCCACGACAGTACGAGCATCCTCCGGCGAGAGATCCTCCTGCCCCACATGAACCCCGTCCCATCCAGCAAGCACCGCAAGATCGGCCCGGTCATTCATCACCAGCAAACAATCGCTCCCATAGAAGACGTTCCGTACAATCTCCGCGTTCCTGCAGCACCATCTGCGGAGCAGCTCCTTTGTCACGATATTGCACCAAACGCACACCCGCGTCACGAAGCGCTCGAGCAAAATCGGCCAGTTCAACGCCCCGTCTCGCCAACAGGCCCGCATCGAGAATGGCATAAAATTTCGGCAGAGAATGCAGCGTTCGACTCATCGTTACGTCTGCGTCCGGTGGTAGTGGATCTCAAACAACTTCACCCAGGCATCTTTCTTTAACGCGAACAGCGCCCACGTGTAGTCATCAGTGCCGGTCTGAACCGTGTGCACCTGAAAGTGACTCACTCCGCCGTCCGCCTCCGTCATCTGGAAGTCCCACAGCAGTGCGCTGTCCTTGCTCGTCACCGTACCGTTGGCTAATCCACCATCTGCACTGGGATAAGAAAACACAATCGCCTTCTTTGCTGCGTCGTAGGCGAAGAACCCGCTGTATTGCATCACACCATCAAAGCTGCTGCTGAAGCTGAGCGCCTTCCCATTCAGCTCCGGTTCAACACGCGTCTCGATCTTTGTGGTCTTGCCATCGGGGCGTTGCACCTCCCCATGCCACACTCCACCAGCCATCCACGCAACCGGAGCCAACGAATCCGAAGCAGCAGGAGGCGCAGCCGTTTGCGCTCCTAAGCCCATGGAACTAACCGCCAGCACCAACGTTACAAGCCTCTTCATGCTCTTCACGTCCTCCAGCGGCCTAACTGTCCTTCTGCCGCTCGAAGAACCGCTCCATAAACTTCGTATCGAACTGCCCCGACCGAAACTCCTCATCCGCAAAGATCTTCTGATGCAGCGGAATCGTCGTATGAATCCCCTGCACCACAAACTGGCTCAGCGCCCGCTGCATCTTGTTCATCGCCTCTTCGCGATCCTTGCCATGGCAGATCAGCTTCGCAATCAGCGAGTCATAGTACGGCGGCACCACGCCCTCCGCATACTGCGCCGTATCCACCCGCACCCCATTCCCGCCCGGCAGATTGAACGCCGTAATCTTCCCCGCGCTCGGCGTGAACTTCTCCGGATGCTCCGCATTGATCCGGCACTCAATCGCATGCCCGCGAATCTCCACCGGCTTCGGTAATAATCGACGTCAGCTTCTCGCCCGCCGCAATCCGCAGCTGCGCCTTCACCAGGTCCACTCCTGTAACCATCTCGGTCACACAATGCTCCACCTGGATGCGCGTGTTCATCTCGATGAAGTAGATCTTGCCATCCTCATCCATCAGGAACTCAATCGTCCCGGCGTTCCAGTAGCCGATATCCTTCAGCGACCTCTTGATCGTCTTGCCCAGCTCCTCCCGCAGCTTCGGCGTGACCAGCAGGCTCGGAGCCTCTTCGATCAGCTTCTGGTGCCGCCGCTGAATCGAGCACTCCCGCTCGCCCAGGCTCATCACGTTGCCATGCTCATCCGCCAGCACCTGGAACTCGATATGCCGCGGCCGCTCGATGAACTTCTCCATGTACATGTCGCCGTTGCCGAACGCATTCGCCGCCTCGGTCGACGCCTGCTGATACATCGCCGGCAGCTCTTCCGTATTCCGGCAGATCCGCATCCCGCGCCCGCCGCCGCCCGCCACCGCCTTCAGAATCACCGGATACCCAACGTCTTCGCCCACTCCAGCGCCTCGTCCTCGTCCGCGATCACGCCATCCGAGCCCGGCAGAATCGGCACCTTCGCCTTCTTCATCGTCTGCCGCGCGGTGGACTTCTCGCCCATCATCCGCGTCACCTCCGGCGGAGGCCCGATGAACTTGATATTCGACGCCCGGCACACCTCGGCGAAGTTCGCATTCTCGCTCAGCAGCCCGTAGCCCGGATGAATCGCGTCCACATCCGCAATCTCCGCCGCCGAGATCACCGCCGGCACATTCAGGTAGCTCTCCGCCGACTTCGGCGGCCCAATGCAGATCGCCTCATCCGCAAACCGCACATGCAGCGAGTTCCGGTCCGCCTCGCTATACACCGCGACCGTGCGGATGCCCATCTCCTTGCACGCGCTGATCACGCGCAGCGCAATCTCCCCGCGATTGGCAATCAATACCTTACGAAACATAAATGCAGATGCCTTCCATCAAACGTTGTAGCGAATCGCTAGATGTGTCGTTATCGCGCCTTGATCGCAAACAGCGGCTGCCCATACTCCACCGGCTGCCCGCTCGCCGCAATCCGCTTCACCACCTCGCCCGCCACATCGGTCTCAATCTCGTTCATCAGCTTCATCGCTTCGACGATGCAGAGCACCTGCCCGACCTCCACCTGTCGCCGACCTTCACAAACGGCGGCGCGCCCGGCGAAGGCGACTCATAGAACGTCCCCACGATCGGCGACTTCACCTCATGCAGCTTCTCTTCCACCTCAGCGGCAGGTGCAGCAGTAGGAGCCGCCGCAGGAGCAGCCGCCGCCACAGGAGCAGCAGCAGGCCGCCGAAGCCATCAACCGGCTCAACTGCGCCATATCGAACCGCCCGCAGGAGCCGCAGCTGCCGGCTCGCCCGCAAACTTGAGCCGCACCTTCAGATCGTCCTGCTCCATGTCGAACTCGGCGATCTCGTTCGCCTTCAGAAACTCGACCAGCTCGCGAACTCTTTCAACTTATTTCCGTCCATCATGTCTCTTCCCGTGCCTCTTGCGGCACCATCTCGTTTCTTACAGCTCGATCCAGGCCTTCGCACTCGGCGTCAGCACCTCTCCGCCCGTCGCCGTCACCAGCACCATATCTTCGATGCGCACGCCAAACTCGCCCGGCATATAAACACCCGGTTCGATCGTAATCACCATTCCCGGCTCTAGCACCTGCGTCTGCTTCGCCGCAAGCCGCGGCCCTTCATGAATCTCCAGCCCAACTCCATGCCCGGTCGAGTGGCTGAAGTACTTGTCCAGCTTGCTCTCCGCAACACGCTTCGCGCCGCCTCATCCACCTCGCCGGCCGTCACTCCGGGCGCCACAGCCGCGACCGCGCCTCCTGCGCTTCCAGCACCGAATCATACACGTCCCGCTCACCGGGCAGCGCCTTGCCCATGTGCACGGTCCGCGTCATGTCGCAGCAATACCCGTCCAGCACCACACCAAAATCCAGCGTCACAAACCCCCGCTTCGGCAGCTTCGCAGTCGTCGCCCGCCCATGCGGCAGCGCCGACCGCTCCCCACTCGCCACGATCGTCTCGAAGCTCATCGCCTCCGCTCCCGCCAGCCGCGCCGCATACTCCAGCTGCGCCGCCACCTCCACCTCCGTCAGCCCTGCCTCAAGGTAACTCAAGCATCCCCTCGAACAGCTCGCACCCCACCGCGCCGCCGCCCGCATCCGCGCAATCTCGTCCTCGTCCTTCACCTCGCGCATCGCCGACCACCAACGGTCCCACCGGCACAAACATCCCCCGCCGCAACTTCGCCGAAAGCGCCTTCCGCATCGACTCCAGAGCCGCCACCGTCGTCTGCCCCGCATCGAACCCACACCGCCGCACTCCCGCCGCCTCAATCCACTCGCAAGCCGCAACCACCGCCGGCTTCTTCGCGATCACCACCTCGTCCCCGCGGCCTCACCTTCGCCTGCGCCGTGTACCGCCCATCGGTAAACAACACCGCGCGTCCGCCAACCAGCACCAGCGCCGCACTCGAACCAGTAAACCCACACAGATAACGAACATCCGGCAGATGCGTGACCAGCATCCCATCCACACCCGCCGTCTTCGCCGCCGCCCCGGCCCTTCTCTTCCTCAAACTGAAATTCATCACCTTTGATTCTACTCAACTACTCGCTCGACTCACCCTCTTTGGTCCAGCCACCTGTGACCCGGTATCATGACGTATGCCCGGCTCTCAACCCGATCAGCCGTCGCGCTTTACCCGCCGCAACTTCCTCATCGGCACTGGTACCACCGCCGCAGCATTCGCTGTCTACGCCGGGGAAATCGCTCGCCACGAGCTCGACGTCGTCGACCGCCCCATCGCTATCCGCAATCTCCCCTCGGCCTTCCACGGCTTCCGCATCGTCCAGGTCAGCGACATCCACCTCGACGAGTACACCGAGCCCTACTTCCTCGAGCACGTCGTTAGCAAAGTCAACGCCCTCGCCCCCGATCTCGTCCTCCTCACCGGCGACTTCGTCACCCACGGCTCCCTCACCTTCATCGCTGGACGACACGCAGCCCACCGCTGTGCCGAGATCCTCACCGGCCTCACCGCTCCTCTGCGCTACGCCGTCCTTGGCAACCACGACGTAGCTGTCGACGCCTCCATGGTCATTCATGCCCTTCCAGCCGTGGCACCCCCGTCCTGGTCAACAGTACGTCCCGATCGAACGCAACGGCGAACGCATCTGGCTCTGCGGCGTCGACGACCCCGGCACCAGCGATCCCAACCTCGACCTCGCTGTCCCGGTCAAACCCGACGGCCCCGTCATCCTCATGGCGCACGAGCCTGACTACGCCGACACCGTAGTCGCTCACCCCCGCGGCCCCCTCGTCGATCTCATGCTCTCCGGCCACTCCCACGGCGGCCAGATCCGGCTTCCCTTCCTCGGCCGCTCTGGTTCTACCCCCCATGGGGATCAAAGTACCTCGAAGGCCACTTCCAGTTCAACCAGATGCAGCTCTACGTCAACCGCGGCATCGGAACCGTCGGCCTGCCCTTCCGCCTCAACTGCCCGCCTGAGATCACAGTCCTGACGCTGAACCCCGCCTGAACGAGAACCCGCCCCGTCCCTAACCCTCGAACGCGGTAAAGAAGATCATCACGATCCCTAGCCCAATCAGGGCTACCGCGCCCGCCACGCGTCCAGCCACGCTGTACCAGGGCTTTCCTACGGCAGACCAGCAAAGCTGTATCGCAAACCAGAAGGCCGCGACCGCAATCGCTCCGAAAAACACCGTCGATACACTAAAGTGTCCCGCGAGCCGACTAGTCAAACCGTCTACCGTGCCCGCGCAACCGGCTTCTTCTGCTTCGGCATTACGGCTATCGGCGTGGCCGCCGGTTTCACGCCGGACTTCTCATCCATCCAGGCATCCAGCAGCGACTTCTTGAATCGCCACCGGTTCCCCAGCTTGAACGCCGGAATAAACCCCTCAGACGCGTATCGATACAACGTATCGCCACTGATGCCCAGATACTCCGACGCCTGCCGGATATCCATCACCTCGCGTACCGCTGCTTGCACCGATAACGCCATCACAGGTCTCCCGTTTGTAAACAACTGGTGCCGGATCGAGCCAACCCGGCACCCTCTTTGTACCTCCTTTTGTCGGGAGGCACAACAAAAATCTCCTTTGTTAACTGGAAGCTAACGGTTGCAGGCTCTTCATCACCGCCAGCAGATCCTCCCCCACCGTTCGAGTCTTGGCAATGGCATCCGCCAGCGGAATATCCGTAATTTCGGTCCCCCGCAGCACCACCAGACGGCCAAACTTGCCCGCATGGACAAGGTCAATCGCTGCAACGCCGTATCGAGTCGCCAGCATCCGGTCAAACGCCGAAGGCGTCCCGCCCCGCTGCGTATGCCCCAGGTTCACGCTCCTGGTCTCATATCCGGTACGCTTCTCGATCTCCTCCGCCAGCGCCTGTCCAATCCCACTCAACCGAGCGTGACCGAACGAGTCCACCGACGTCCCATGCGTCGCCTGCCCCGACTCCGGAAACTGCGCTCCTTCAGCCGCAACCACGATCGAAAACTTCTTCCCATGCTCCCGCCGGTACTTCACCAGCCGGCAGACCTCCTCGATGTCGATCGGCACCTCCGGCACCAGAATCACATCCGCCCCGCCCGCAATGCCCGGCAGTAATCGCGATCCATCCAGCATCGCGTCCCATCACCTCACACACCATCACCCGGTTATGCGCCTCAGCGGTCGAGTGCAACCGGTCCACCGCCTCCGTCGCAATCCCCACAGCCGTATCGAACCCAAAACACGCATCCGTTCCATTCAAATCGTTATCGATCGTCTTCGGCACGCCAACGCACTTCACACCCTTCTCACTCAGCGCCAGGCTGATCGACTGCGTATCATCGCCACCCAACGCAATCAGCGCATCCAACTTGTGCTTCCCCAGCACCTCAACGCACTTCTCAAACCCACCCGGAATCTTCTTCACATTTGTGCGCGAAGACCGCAGAATCGTTCCGCCGCGATGCAGAATCCCCGACGTCGTCTCCAGAGTCAGTGGCATAGTCGCATCGTCGAGCACACCGCGCCATCCCTCCATGAATCCCACAAACTCATCCCCATGGTGCAGTATCCCCTTGCGCACCGCCGCCCGAATGACCGCATTCAATCCAGGGCAATCTCCGCCGCCCGTCAACATCCCAATCCGCATCAAAATTCTCCTTTTAGACAACGGCAAAATCATACAGCAGCCATATCCTTGGTCTCACGCTGTGAAACAACAGGACACGCAGAGTTTTGACGTGAGCGAATCAAAGAGAGAAGCTCGAATACCGGTTTCACCCTGGTCAGTGGCTCTTCCGGACTTTTCGTAGTCACTCCGAGGCAGTAAAAATATGCCTGAGACTACTTGTTCTTCCACCAGTCCGACCGAACCTCAGCCCCAGCCACCACCTCAGTAGGCCGTCCCGGCTCCGGAGCCCACAACATAATCCCCCGCTCGCCCGCCAGCTCCACCATTCGCTCGATAGGCTGGCTCCACGCATGCAGCGCCAGGTCGAACAACCCCCAGTGAATCGGCATCATCAATCCCTTGCCACCAAGCGCCTCAAACGCCCGAGCCGCTCCATCCGGCCCCAGATGTATCGCCTCCCACAGCGCATCGAACGCCCCAATCTCCAGCATCGTCAGATCGAACGGCCCGTACGCCGCGCCAATCTGCGCAAACCCTTCCCACCAACCCGAATCCGCGCCGAAGTACACCTTATGCTTCGGCCCTTTCAACACAAACGCCGACCAAAGCGTCTCAAATCGGTTGAACAGACTGCGCCCCGAAAAGTGCCGCGAAGGCACAGCCGTTATCTGCAACCCACCGACGTTCACACTCTCCGTCCAATCCAGCTCCGAGATCCTCTCCCCGTTCACCCCAAACTTCCGAAGCTCCTCCCCCACGCCCAGCGAAGTCACCCACTTCGCCCCACGCATCGACTCAAGCTTGGCCAGCTCCCGAATCGTAGCCCCTCCCAGGTGGTCATAGTGATCATGCGACACCAGCACCACATCGACAGCAGGCAGATCCTCCAACCGCACCGGCGGCGCAAAAAACCGCTTCGGTCCTGCCCACCGCGACGGAGAAGCGCGTTCATCCCACACCGGATCAGCCAGCACCCGCACCCCATCGATCTCAATCAGCACCGACGAGTGCCCCATCCATGTCACGCGCAGCCCACTCTCCGGCTGCGCCGCATACACCGAGACATCCGTCTTGAACGGCCCCAGTGCCCGCACCGGCACCGTCTCCGCCTTGTTCGTCAAATAGTGCGGCAGCACTTTAAAAATCGTACTCAACCCGCCAATCACAGTAGGCACGGGATTCGAAAACCTCCGACCCACCTTCCTGGCCCTTCGCAACATCGTCATATCTCTGGATACTACAGTCGCCACAGCACGGCCCTCGCTTCAAATCATCACGGCAGATAGTAAAAAGGGTTCGGCAGCTTCACACTCACCTCAGCCTTCGGATCCCCATTCAGATCGCTCCACTGATCCCCCACACTCATCACAATCCGATACCCTGCATCCACAATCTTCTTCCGCTCCTCACTCTTATACGCGACCGTGGCCATCGTCTTCTGTGGCCCCTCCCGCAGCGCAAGGCCCTTCCATCCCTTATACCCCGCCGCCTCAAGGTTCTTCGCCGTAGCCGCTCTCTGCTCTCCCGGCCGTCCCGTAATAAAGAACACCTCAATCCCCGCCGCCCGAGCCTGATTGAACAACCTCAGCGTCCCCGGCAGCGGCATATCCGCCTCTGGCGACACCGCCCACTCATTGGCCGGCCCCGAGATATAGCCGTAGTCCTCCCGCTTCATCTCGCAGTAGTTCGTCAACGAAGTCTCATCAATATCCAGCACCATCGCCAGCTTCTCGGCCGTCTTGTGCGTCGCGACCAACCGCTCCAGCTCCGCCGCCGCACGTCGCGCCTGAGCCTCTACATCCGCCCAATAGCAGCCACCCGTCCCCACACAATCGGCGTAGTCCTCCAGCCGATACCGGGTCACCCCAAAGTTCTCCATCGGCTCCGCGGCCACCACAATCGATGGGTCCGCGGCAGCCGTCTCCGCCGTGGCAACCGCCGCCGCCACCGTAGGCCTTGCCGCCGCTGCAGGTCCAACGCTGGCCACCTGCTTCCCTGCCCGAACCGCACAAACCGGCGGTCCCACCTGCGCCAAACACATCCCGCCAGCCAGCGCCGCCACGCCCAGCGCTCGCACCAACGGAGCCATCACAGAAACAAAATCATCCCTTCGATGCAGTCGCCTCGTCCGCATAGAAATCTCCAATCTGTTTCGCATACTTCTGCTCAATCACCCGCCGCTTCAACTTCAAGCTCGGAGTCAGTGTTCCACCATCCACGCTCCACTCCTCCGGAACAAGGCTCATCCGCTTCATGCTCTCGAAGTTCGCCAGCCCCATATTCACCTTATCCACAATCTCCTGATAAGCCTTCACCACCTTCGCGTCCTTCACCAACGCCGCATGATCGCTCGTCGAAATCCCCTGTCCCTTCGCCCATCCCTCCAGCACTCGCAAAGTTCGGCGAGATCAGCACACACGCAAACTTATGCTTATCCCCAACCAGCGCCGCTTCTGCCACCAGCGAGTTCGCCTTCAGCTTGTTCTCGATCGGCTGCGGCGCAATCAACTTTCCGCCGCTGGTCTTCAACAGCTCCTTCTTCCGATCCGTAATCGACAGGAACCCATCCTGATCCATATGACCGATATCGCCGGTCTTGAACCACCCATCCGCCGTAAACGTCTCTTTCGTCTCCTTCTCCTTCTTCCAATACCCTGAAAAAATCGAAGGCCCCTTCACCTCCAGCTCGCCATCCTCCGCAAACCGGCACTGCACATTCTTCAGCGGCTGCCCCACCGTCCCAATCCTGTGCGCCTCCGGATAGTTCACCGCGATCACCGGCGAGGTCTCCGTCAACCCATACCCCTCGAAGATCCGAATCCCCACATCCGCAAACCATCCCGCCGACTCCATCCCCAGCGGCGCGCCGCCCGAGATAAACACCTTCGCGCACCCGCCAAACGCCTCGCGAATCTTCGAGTACACCAGCTTGTTCGCCATCTTCCAGCTCAGCGCACTCGGCGTCTTTCCCTCCAGAATCTCCGCCCGATGCTCCTTCCCGACCTCCAGCGCCCAGTTCAATATCTTCAGCTTCGTCGGCGACGCAGACGACTTCCCCTCCACCGCCTGCCGGATCTTCTCGTACACCCGCGGCACCGCCAGAAACATCGTCGGCTTCACCGCCTTCATCGCCGCCGGCAGCTGATCGAACTTCGGGCAGTAAGCCAGCTTCACCCCATGGCACAGCAGCGCATAGTCCGTATGCCGCGCCGTCACATGCGACAGCGGCAGAAACGAGATACAACTGTCGTTCTTATCGAAGCCCATCTGCCCCGTCGAATAGTTCACATTGCTCGCCAGATTTCCATGCGTCAACATCACGCCCTTCGGCTCGCCCGTCGTCCCCGACGTATAGATAATCGTCGCCAGATCCTCCGGCTTGGCCGTCTTCAACAACGCATCGAACTCCGCATCCCGCTTCTGCTTCGCCACCGCTTCCGCCATCAGCGCCCCGAAGCTCTCCGCGTTCGCAAACTCTCCCTCATCCATCACCACCACATGCTCCAGCTCCGGCAGCTCCCCTGCGGCAGACAACTTGTCATACTGCTCCTGCGACGAAACCACCGCCACCTTCGCCCCCGAATCCCGCAGCATGTAACCAATCTGCTCTGGCGTCAGCGTCGGATACAGCGGCACATCCACGCCTCCGACCGCCAGCACCGCAAAGTCCGTCACCGGCCACTCCCAGCGGTTTTCAGACAGTATCGCCACCCGATCGCCCTTCCCCACTCCCCATCCACGCAACACATCCGCCAGCGCCCGCACCCGCCCATACAATTCACTCGCGCTGATCGGCTTCCACGTCGCCCATCCGCACCTTGGCCCATCATCACCGCGCGATCGCCGCGCCCTGAAGCCATCACAAAAACATCGTTCACTGTTGCCAGATCAAACATGCTTATCTCCAAGTTCCGTACAAAGCCGCTGCCTTACTACCGTCTTTCTTCCACCCACAAATCGAACTATCCATGAGGGGCGAAGCTGCTCACAAAACCGTCATCTAGTCTGGATCCCACTCAGCAGCACATCGATCACCTGCGCAGCCGTCGCCTTCGAATCATAGACGCGCCCCGTAAACACCGCCGAACTCAGCAACTCATCGATCGCACCAAACATGCAGTGAGCAACCACGCCATCGGAGACATCCCTTCGAAAGATCCCCTCCTGCTGCCCTCGCCGCACCACCTCGCGCACCACCTGGATGTACTTCACCAGATGATGGTGCGAGAACTCCGCGATAAACCGCGCGCTCTGCCGCACCTCGGTCTGCATCAACACCGCCATGCTCCGGTTCACCGCATGGCTCTCCAGGTGAACCTGAGCGATGTACTCCAGCTGCTCCCGCGGTCCATGCAATGTTTTGAACTCTTCTTCAACCTGACGATGAAACTTATCGAACGTCGAATCGATCGCCGTCCGCAGCACATCGTCCTTGCTCTTGAAGTAGAGATACACCGTGCCGTCCGCAACCCCTGCACGCTTGGCAATCGCGCTCACCGGCGAGCTGAAGTAGCCCCGTTCCGCGATCACCTCCACCGCCGCATCCAGAATGCGCTGATACTTCTCGCTTCCCGGCCCTGTTGCTGGAGCTACCGTTATGGTCGAGTCAGGCCCCGTCTTCTTCGCTATTCGTTTCAGTCCAGGCCTCAAACCGGAAATCTCCGGTGCCGCAACTGTAATGAATCGGCGTGACTTTGCCAAGAATGAATTATCATTCACTCCCAACAAAGTGGATCTTTATGCACTTTCGATCGTTTAGGTGTGCCCGACTGAAATCAGATCAGGACCAGATCACTACGCCGCCACATACAAACATACGAGTCTCCAACTCATTCGGTCCGCCTCATCAAATAGAGAGACGGACCATCTGCCGAAACACTACGCCTGAGGTTTAGGAGTCAGCCGCACAAACGCCGCGGCCCGTTGCGGCCAATCCAGAAGCATCTCGCGTCCGAGACCGCTGCCCGACCGCTCCACATGCTCCTCAACCAACGCCCGCAAGCTCTCCTGCGCCTCAACATCAACCGCATTAAATGCTTCTGCTTCAATAAACTCCGGATGATACCTCTTGCCGGAGATGAAGGAGCCATCCGCATCGACAACCCACGCCAACCCGCCCGTCATACCCGCGCCAAAGTTCATTCCAACCCGCCCGAGAATCACGACGGTTCCACCAGTCATGTACTCACAGCCATGGTCTCCCACACCTTCAACTACAGCAGTAGCGCCGGAGTTGCGAACCGCAAACCGCTCTCCCGCACGCCCAGCGGCAAACAGCCGTCCCGAGGTCGCTCCATATAGAGCCACATTGCCGAGGATCACATGGTTTCCGCTATCCTTCGCCGCCAGGCCGCGCGCACGAATCACCAGCTCCCCACCCGACAGGCCTTTGCCGACAAAGTCATTCGCCTGTCCGTCGAGCACCAGCTTCATCCCGTCCACCGTGAACGCGCCAAACGACTGGCCAGCCGTCCCATGCAGATTGAACGTCACATCTGCAGCAAGCTCGCTCTGCGCACGACGCAACGCCAACTCGCCTGCCAGCCGCGAACCAACCGCACGATCACAGTTCGCAATCTTGGAGTCCACAACAAACGGCTTCCCGGCATCCACAGCCGTCATCGCCGGCCCAACCCACGCCTCGTCGAGCGGCGGTTGCGCCAACGGCTGATTGTTCCTCACGCCCATGAACCGAACCGGCCCATCCGAAACTCTAGTGAGCATCGGCTGCAGATCCAGATTCCCATCAAACCGAACCTGCTCCAGCAGATCCGACCGCCCAATCGCCGCCTCAATCGAAGGCAGCCCATATCGCGCCAGCAGATGTTGCAGGTCTCCCGAGAGCTGCTCGAAGAATCGCACCACATGCTCCGGCTTCCCACGGAACTTCGCCCGCAGCTCCGGCTTCTGCGTCGCAATTCCCGTCGGACAAGTATTCAAGTGACACTGCCGCGCCATATCGCAGCCCAGCACCACCAGCACCGCCGTCCCGAACGCATACTCATCCGCCCCCAGCAGCGCCGCAATCAAAATATCCCGCGCCGTCGCCAGCCCGCCATCGGTCCGCAGTCTCACTCGTCCGCGCATGCCATTCTGCATCAGCACCTGCTGCGCCTCGGCCAGCCCAAGCTCCCAAGGATTCCCCGCATACTTGATGCTCGACAAGCGCCGCTGCACCCGTCCCGCCAGTATTCCCAGCGATCACGATGAAGTCCGCATAGGCCTTCGCCACACCCGCAGCAACCGTACCCACACCGCAACCCGAGACCAGCTTCACCCCAACCGCAGCCCGCGGATTCACCCGCTTCAGGTCGTAGATCAGCTGCGCCAGATCCTCAATCGAGTAGATATCGTGGTGCGGCGGCGGCGAGATCAGCGACACTCCCGGCTGCGCATGACGCAGCCGCGCAATCAGCCCGCTTACCTTATGCCCAGGAAGCTGTCCGCCCTCACCCGGCTTCGCGCCCTGCGCCACCTTGATCTCAATCTCCTCAGCGTGCGCCAGATACTCCGCCGTCACGCCAAACCGCCCCGACGCAACCTGCTTGATCTTGTTGTTCAACGACACATGCACCGCAGGAGCCTCAACCGCGGGCTCCGCAATCGCCGTCCCACCGCCCGCGCGAGCCAGCAGACTCGCACCGTCGCCCGAGCCGCCTCGATCCGTCCCAACAGGCTGTCGACGATAGACCGTCGAGTCCTCGCCACCCTCACCTGTATTCGACCGCCCGCCCAGCATATTCATCGCAGCGGTAATCGTCTGGTGAGCCTCTGGACTCAACGACCCAAGCGACATCGCACTCGCCACAAACCGCTTGCACAAACTCGCCGGCGTCTCCACATCACCCAGCGCCAACTCAGCACCTGCCGGACGAATCTCCAGCAGATCCCGCAGCACAGCCGGGTCACGCCCAATCACGTCCTTCGTGTAGATCGCAAACGCACCCGCCGGATCGGTAGGCTGCGGCACATTCCGCGCACTCCCCACCACCGACTGCAGCGCCTTCACCGTCGGCGGCTGCCACGCATGCGGCTCCGAAACATCTGCCTTCCGGAATCGCACCCAGCCATAGTCCGGCAACTCAGTCGAAGCCGCAGCCGCAGCCTCACCCGGAATCCACGTCTGCCGCAGCTGTCGTTCCACCTCAGCGAATCCCACACCAGAAAGCGGAGCTGGTGTATCCACAAAACATCGCGCCACCACACTCGAATGCAGCCCAAGAATGTCGAACAGATGCGCCCCGCGGTAGCTGTCCACGACAGAGATCCCCATCTTCGACATCACCTTCGCCAGCCCGGCGTCGAGCGACTTCATCATCTTCCGCTCAGCTTCTACCGGATCCGCGCCTGCAGGAGCGAGACTCATCCCCGTCTCCAGCGCCAGCCACGGACAAACCACACCCGCGCCATACCCAATCAGCACCGCAGCATGATGAATATCCCGGCAATCACCCGCCTCCACCGCAAGCCCAGCCAGCGTCCTCAGTCCAGCACCAACCAGCGCCTGATGCACCGCACCTGTCGCCATCGCCATCGGAATCGGCAGCTTCTCCGCACTAGCACTACGATCCGAGAGCAACAAAATCCTTGCCCCTTCGCGCACCAGCTTGATCGCCTGCATGCAGATATCATCCAGCGCCTGCGTCAGCGTCTTCTCAACACCAAACACCGCCTGCAACTCCGCCAGCTTCAGCTCTGCCTTATGCGGATACTCGCCCTTCCGCAGCGCCTCAACCTGCCCCAGCGACAAAAACGGCGAAGCCACCGACAACCCCGGCAGCGGAGCATTCTTATCCAGCATGTGAGGCCACGGCCCCAACCGCGTATGCAGCGACACCACGCAAGCCTCACGCAGCGGATCGATCGCCGGATTCGTCACCTGCGCAAACCGCTGCCGAAAGTACGCATACACAGGCCGCGGCGACCGCGCCAGAAACGCCAGCGGCGTATCGTCGCCCATCGACCACACTGCGTCCTTGCCCTCCACAGCCATCGGCTGCAGAATCATCTTCACGTCTTCGCGCGTATACCCAAAACCCCTCTGCGCAGCAGTCAACGCACCCGGATCAATCACAGGCGTCGCCACCCCAACCAGCGGAGTATCCTCAACGAGCTTCGCGTACGTCGCGCCCGCATCGAACAGCTCCAGCAGCTCCTCATCCTCATAAACTTTGTGGTTCTCAAGATCGACCACCAGCATCTGCCCCGGCCCCAGCCGCCCGCTATGCGTCACCTCTTCCGGATCGAGATCCACCAACCCCGCCTCCGACCCTGCTACCACCAGCCCCCTGCTCGTAATTGCAAATCGACAAGGCCGCAGCCCATTCCTATCCAGCGCCGCACCCACCACACGACCATCGCTGAACGCAAGCGCCGCCGGACCATCCCAAGGCTCCGCACAGTCCGTGTGATACCGCAGGAACGAAGAGAGATGGTGCCCATCCGTCGCAGGCGGCAGCAGCATCCGAATCGCCTCCGCCAGCGTCCTGCCATTCTGCGACAGCAACTCCACCGCCTCATCCAGGCTCGTCGAATCCGTTCCACCTTGCGTCAAAACCGGCTTGCACTCCACCGGCAGCGTAGAGTCGCGAGCCGTCATCCGCGCCCGGTTTCCCCACACCGTATTGATCTCGCCGTTATGCCCCAGCTTCCGTCCCGGCTGCGCCCGATGCCACGTCGGCAGAGTATTCGTCGCATACCGCTGATGAAACACCGCGAACGGGGTCACGTAATCCGCCGAAGCAAGATCCGGATAAAAATGCGGCAGAAACTCACCCGTGCACATCGCCTTATAAACAATCGTCTGCGACGACAACGAACACACATACCCCGTCACATCACCCTGCTCGTGCGCGCGCTCAAACTGCTTCCGCGCAAGATAAAGCCGCCGCTCCATCGTCCCCGGCTCCGAATCTTCACGGTCGACAATTAGCACCTGGCGAATCTTCGGCATCGTGCCCAACGCCATCTCTCCCAGCCACTCCGTACGCACCGGCACATCGCGCCAACAAAGAATCTCGAAGTCATGCGACAGCAGACATCGCTCCAACACCTCTTCGGCGCGAGTCTCCTCCACTGGGAGGAACAGCATCCCCACACCCAACAACTGCGCATCACTAATCGAAAGATTTGCAGCCTTAACCAGCAGAGACCGCGGAACCGCCGTCATCACCCCAACGCCGTCGCTGCTCTTTCCATCCGCAGCCGTCGCCCCACGATGAGCAAGCCTCGCCAGCGCCGTCAGCGCCTGCTCCAGAATCTCGTGCGAAGGCACGGCATCCACCGAGGCAACAAACCCAACACCACATGAATCGTGGTCAAATCGCTCGTCAACCAGCGACGGCAAAGCTGCGGAAAACACGCGAGCACCCTCGCGAGTTGGGTTCAGGCTAGCTGCAAGAGACCATTCCATGCTTCACTATACGTCGTACCCGGCACAAAATGCTCGGACACGATCCCTTCCGTTATTTGGGTAGCGTTTCTTCGAAGCCAAAATCAGTTGAAAGCTTTATGTATAAATATACACAAATAATGTATATTTATACATAGCGTTTGTGATTCGATATTGAGCTGCCGTTGACGACTTAAATACGGAAGAACAGGTACAACAAAATCCATGAAACAACAGCGTCACGCCGTAATTCGAGAGTTGCTGGTCAAGACAGCAGTCACCAGCCAGGACGAGTTACGTCGAAAACTAGCCGGACGCGGATTTCATGTCACTCAAGCAACATTATCGCGCGATATTCACGAACTACGATTAAATAAAGGACCAACCGGTTATTCCCTCCCCGGAGGAAACGACTCGGACGAAGACGCCCTCCCCGGAATCCGCGAAGTCCTCGAAAGCTTCGGCCTCGAGGTACGACAGGCACTCAACCTCCTCGTCCTCGTCACCACCACAGGAAGCGCCCAGCCCATCGCCGCGGGCATCGACTATGAAGACTGGCCAGAAGTCGTCGGCACCATCGCCGGCGACGACACCGTCCTCATCATCTGTCCCGACGAGAAGCAGGCGAATCTTTTGAAGACACGAATCGAAGGCTATCTTGGCTAATCCAGCAACGACAAACGTACTCGAACAAGTAGAAACGCCTGCGACCGCTCCCCGCATCGCCGTCGCAGGCGTAAGCGGCTACGCAGGCGGCGAACTCGCACGTCTGCTCCTGCATCATCCTCGCCTGCACGGAACATCCCCCAGCTTTCTCGGCCGCGCCGACGAAGCCGAAGCCGCCGTCTCCACCCACCTCGAAGACCTGCACCCGCATCTCGCAAAACCAGGCAGTCGCAAGACCAACCAGGTTCACCCCTTCAGCTGGCAACGACTCGTCGACTCCGGCACCCAGGTCCTCTTCCTCGCTACCCCGCACGAGCAGTCACGCGAGTGGGTTCCCGAAGCCATCGAACGCGGCATCCGCGTCATCGATCTCAGCGGAGCATGGCGTCTGCACCAGACCGCCAACCGCGCCGTCTACAAGCTCAAAGACGCCAACGCCGAGCACGCCGCCCAGCTTCAGGCTGAAGCCGTCTACGGTTGCCCCGAACTCCATCGCGACGAGATTCGCAGCGCCCGCATCGTCGCAAACCCCGGCTGCTACGCCACCTCCGCCATCCTCGCCCTCGCTCCGCTCCTTCAGGCCGGCCTCGTCGACATCGACCACGGCATCATCTGCGACGCGAAGTCAGGGGTCAGCGGCGCCGGCAAAGCTCCCACTGCGAAGACTCACTTCATGTACGCCGCCGACAACCTCTCCGCCTACGCGGTCTTCGGTCATCGGCACACCGGTGAACTGCTCGAACAGCTCCATCTGCAGGCGGATCAGATCCAGTTCACCCCGCATCTATTGCCCATACCGCGCGGCATCCTGTCGACGATCTACCTTCGACTCAGACAGCCGTCCAACGCAACCGCAGTCACCGACGTGCTCCACAGCTTCTACCAGCACAGCCCCTTGGTCAGGCTCCACGCCACACCGAACCTGCCCGAGATTCAACACGTCGTCCGCACCAACTTCTGTGACATCGGCTTTGCCCTCGCCGCAGACGGCAAACGTCTCATCATGGTCTCCTGCCTCGACAATCTCCTGAAGGGCGCAGCCGGCCAGGCCGTACAAAACCTCAACCTGATGTGCGGATGGAACGAAGAGGAGGGCTTGCTGTGAGATTTGTCGTCAAACTAGGCGGTGCCGCTCTCGAAGACAAGCAGATCCTGCACGGCTGTGGCAAAGCCATCGCCGATCTCGTCGCCGACGGAAATCAGGTCGCCGTCGTCCACGGTGGCGGCGTTCAGTTAACCCGCACCCTCGCCCAGATGGGCAAGAAGAGCGAGTTCATCTCTGGACTCCGCATCACCGACGCCGAAACCCGCGACGCCGCTCTCATGGTTCTCGCTGGCCGCGTCAACAAATCACTCGTGGCCGCGATCGGCTCGCACGGACAGTCTGCCGTAGGCCTCTCCGGAGGCGACGGCCACGTCTTCCGCGCCCGCAAGAAAAAAACCAACCCCGACCTCGGCTTCGTCGGCGAGATCGCCGCCATGGACCCCAAGTGGCTCGAAGCCATCTGGACCATGGGCGCGGTCCCAGTCATCTCCTCCATCGCTCTCGGCTTCGACGGCGAGTACTACAACATCAACGCCGACGAGATGGCCGCCTCCTGCGCCATCGGCACCAAGGCCGACGCCCTCGTCTTCCTCACCGACGTCCCCGGCGTCAAAGGTCCGGACGGCAACGTCATGCGCTGGCTCACCCTCGCCCAGATCCCCGCCATGGAAAAAGCGCAGGTCGTCTCCGGCGGCATGCTCCCCAAACTCAACGCCTGTCGCGATGCCCTCACCCACGGCGTCAAGCGCGTACGAATTCTCCCCGCAGAGGCGGCATCTCTATTGCCCGACCTCATCTCAACGCGGGTCAACGACGGAACGGAGGTCATGGTCGCATGAAATTAGCATCCATTCAGGCCGCAGAAAAAAATCTGCTCCTCAACACCTACGAACGCAATCCCATCCTCTTCGTCAGCGGCCAGGGCGTTCACCTGCGCGACGAAAACGGCAACGACTACCTCGACCTCCTCAGCGGCATCGGCGTCTCCGGCCTCGGCTACGCCCACCCCGCCGTCGAAGAGGCGATCGTTCGCCAGTCGAAGCGCCTCATCCACACCTCAAACCTCTTCTTCCACGAAGGCACCGCCGAGCTCGCCCTTCGCCTCACCGAGATCACCGGCCTCGACCGCGTCTTCTTCACCAACAGCGGCACCGAAGCCTGGGAGGCCGCACTCAAGCTCTCCCGCGCCAACGCTGGCCGCCTCCGCGCCACTGGCCGCAAAATCGGCACGCGCTTCCTCGCCCTCGACCACAGCTTCCACGGCCGCACCATGGGCTCAGTCGCCACCACCGCGAAGGAAAAATACCGCGAGCCCTTCATGCCCGTCATGCCCGGCGTCGACTTCGTCCGCTTCAACGACGTAGCCGACCTCCGCGCAAAATTTTCCGACGAAGTCTGCGCCATCTGCATCGAGCCCATCCAGGGCGAAGGCGGCATCCACCCCATCAGCCAGGAGTTCTTCGCCGCAGCACGCGAGCTCTGCACCTCTACCGGAGCTCTCCTCATCGCCGACGAGATCCAATCCGGCATGGGCCGCACCGGAAAATGGTTCGCCTACCAGCACTACGGCATCCTCCCCGACGTCACCACCCTCGCCAAGCCCATCGCCAACGGCATCCCCATGGGCGCGATGCTCTGCACCAACGCCGCAGCCGAATCCATCACCCCCGGCATGCACGGCACCACCTTCGGCGGCGGCCCGCTCGCCTGCGCCGTTGCCATCGCCGTCATCGACACCATCAAGCGCGACAACATCCTCGCCCACATTAACGAGGTCGGCGCCTTCTTCCACCAGCAGCTCACGCAACTCGCCAAGCGTCACGACAGCATCGTCGACGTACGCGGCAAAGGCCTCATGCTTGGCATCGAGCTCAACTCCGCCGATCTCGCCCAGCGCGTCGCCGCCCAGATGATGGAGCGCCGCATCATCATCAACCGCACCAGCGACACCGTCCTTCGCCTTCTCCCGCCCTTCCTTCTCGAGCGTCAACACGTCGAGACCGCCATCAAAGCATTCGACGAGATCTTCAGTGCAGCATATGCCGGCGCAGCGTCGGCAGGAGAACACAACAATGGGTAGCAAAACCGTAGTCATGAACTCGAAGTCCGCCGGAACCGCCGAGGCTACCGAAGACTTCATCCCGCACAAGGCACACGTTGCCCTCGGCATCCAGTCCGACACCGCCTTCAGCGAAGCCTCCAAGCGCCTCTGCGGCCGCGACCTCTGCTCCATCGCCGACCTCACCGTTCAGGAGATGGCCGCCATCATGGAGCTCGCCCACGCCGTCAAGGCCAGCCCCGAAGACTTCCGCCACGCCCTCGACGCGCGCCAGATGGTCATGTTCTTCGAGAAGGCCTCCCTCCGCACCCGCCTCACCTTCGAGACCGCCATCAACACCCTCGGCGGCAACGCCATCTTCGTCGACCAGACCCAGTCCCCCCTCGGCGAACGCGAGTCCCTCGCCGACATGGCCCACAACATCGAGCGTTGGATGTCCATCATGGTCCTCCGCACCTACGCCCACGACACCATCACCGAGATGGCCGCCTGCTCGAAGATCCCCGTCATCAACGCCCTCTCCGATCTTGAGCACCCCTGCCAGGCCATCGCCGACTTCTTCACCCTCGAAGAGCGCTTCGGCTCCGCAGAGGGCCTCCGCTTCACCTACGTCGGCGACGGCAACAACGTCTGCCACTCCCTCATGCTCACCGCCGCCCAGCTCGGCTCACACTGCACCGTCGCCACACCCAAGGGCTTCGCACCCAAGCTAGAAATCATCCACAAAGCCATCGAGATCGCCGAATCCACCGGCGGCAGCATCACCCTCATGCACGACCCCGTCAAAGCCGTCACCGGAGCCGACGCCGTCTACACCGACGTCTGCACCTCCATGGGCTTCGAGCACGAGGCCACCAAGCGCGCCCCCATCTTCAAGCCCTACCAGGTCAACGAAGCCCTCATGGCCAACGCGCAAGCCGACGCCGTCTTCATGCACTGCCTCCCCGCCCATCGCAACGCCGAAGTCACCGACGCCGTCCTCGATGGCCCCCAATCCTTAGTCTTCGATCAAGCCGAAAACCGCATGCACGCACAAAAAGCAATCCTGCTCATGCTCCTCGGCGGAGCCAAGCGCACCACCAACAGCCGCAACCGCGGAGCCCAACCCCGCAAGCGCAGTTAGAAGCACGTCATCAGTTGCACGTTCTCCGTTGTCAGCAAATGCGGTGCAGTTGTTCTTGCTGTCATTCTGAGCGAAGCGAAGAATCTCGATGCAGCTCGCATTACCTCAACCGCCCGAACCCTTCAACCGCGCAGGCACCTTATTCTCAACAAAACATTGTCGACCAGAAATGAAGCACAGAAGAATGAACGCTTCACAGGAGAGCCAGCCAAGTGTTCACCTCCGCTGAAAGTTTGAGCAAACAGCTTTGGGGCTTCACCATTGTCATTGAGTTGCGTCTGGACTTTCGACTCGGCGTTGGGTACGACATGACATTAGTGATGGCAAACATGGACGATCAAAAGGTCGAGCTTGTCTGCGAAAACGTCTCGCAACTCAACTTGAAGGAGTTTGGAGGCGGTATAAATCAGTTTCTCTGGCTCAAAGTTTCCGACATCCGCGACCGACAACTGGACTGTTTGAAACTCACTTTTGAAGAAGTCGAACGCGGGAATGTGAGCTTTGTTTGTTATCAAGCCAGCATCTCGAACCTAGAACCTCGAACCTCAGAAAGCACACCATGTCCGTAATCCTAGAAACCCTCCCCCTCGGCCAAAAAGTCGGCATAGCCTTCTCCGGCGGCCTCGACACCAGCGCCGCGCTCCACTGGATGAAGCAGAAGGGCGCCCTCCCCTACGCCTACACCGCCAACCTCGGCCAGCCCGACGAAGCCGACTACGACGAGATCCCCCGCAAAGCCCTCGAGTACGGCGCCGAAAAAGCCCGCCTCATCGACTGCCGCGCCCCCCTCGTCCGCGAAGGCATCGCCGCCCTCCAATCCGGCGCCTTCCACATCACCACCGCCGGCGTCACCTACTTCAACACCACCCCCATCGGCCGCGCTGTAACGGGGACAATGTTAGTGACGGCGATGAAGGAAGACGACGTCAACATCTGGGGCGACGGCTCCACCTTCAAAGGCAACGACATCGAGCGCTTCTACCGCTACGGCCTCCTCGTCAACCCCGACCTCAAGGTCTACAAGCCCTGGCTCGACCCCACCTTCATCGACGAGCTAGGCGGCCGCGCCGAGATGTCCGCCTTCATGACCAAGGCCGGCTTCGGCTACAAGATGTCCGCCGAAAAAGCCTACTCCACCGACTCCAACATCCTCGGCGCAACCCACGAAGCCAAGGACCTCGAGCTCCTCACCACCAGCATGAAGATCGTCGCCCCCATCATGGGCACCGCCTTCTGGCGTGACGACGTCACCATCAAGCCCGAAGAGATCACCATCCGCTTCGAAGAAGGCTTCCCCGTAGCCCTCAACGGCAAAGAGCTCTCCGACCCCGTAGCCCTCATGCTCGAAGCCAACAGCATCGGCGGCCGCCACGGCCTCGGCATGAGCGACCAGATCGAAAACCGCATCATCGAAGCCAAGAGCCGCGGCATCTACGAGTCCCCCGGCCTCGCTCTCCTCTTCATCGCCTACGAGCGCCTCATCACCGGCATCCACAACGAGGACACCATCGAGCAGTACCGCGACAACGGCCGCAAGCTAGGCCGCCTCCTCTACCAGGGCCGCTGGTTCGACCCCCAGGCCATCATGCTCCGCGAAGCCGCCCAGCGCTGGGTCGCCAAACCTGTAACCGGAGAAGTTACAATCGAACTCCGCCGCGGCAACGACTACTCCATCCTCAACACCGCCTCACCCAACCTAACCTTCCACCCCGAGCGCCTCACCATGGAAAAGGGCGAATCCACCTTCTCCCCCCGCGACCGCATCGGCCAACTCACCATGCGCAACCTGGACATCACCGACACCCGCGCCAAGCTAATCACCTACGCCAAGAGCGGCCTAATCACCCTAAGCAAAGGCTCCGAAATGCCCCAACTCACCACCACTGCCGAACCGAAGGAATAGCCACCACTTTTTTACGCAGCTTTCGTATTTTCGTTGTCATTCCCGAAGGGAATCTGCGTTTGCACTTGCCGTTGTTTTTCTGTTGTCATTCCCGAAGGGAATCTGCGTTTCGCCAATCGAGCCACAACCCGCACCGGAGAGCCACAATGCCAGAACGCGAATATCAATTCTGGGTCTACATCCTCTCCAACCGCTCGCACACACTCTACATTGGCATCACCAACAACCTTCGCAAAAGAATCTACCAACACCGCAAACAAGCACCAGACAGCTTCACCGCCCGCTACAAAATCACGAGGCTCGTGTACTTCGAGCGCTACCAGTACGCCAATAATGCAATTGCTCGTGAAAAAGAACTCAAGCATTGGACACGGGCACAGAAGATCGGTTTGATTGAATCGATGAATCCAACTTGGGAAGAATTGATGCCCGACGAAACCATACCAGCACAAACACCCGCAGAAGCAGACTCCCTTCACGAATGACAAAACAAGAAAGACATCGATTGCCCCCCTTTTGTTGTCATTCCCGAAGGGAATCTGCGTTTGCATTTGCCGTTGCTTCTTCTCCTTCACAGCGGCACAATTCGTTAGGGGCACGGCTTCAGCCATGTCATAACCGCCAAAACGTTTCCTAGCTTTGAACCTGAGGTACACTTCGCACGATGTCCAACTCGCCGACAACCTGGAAGGTCGCCGGAGGCTTCTTTTTTATGCTGTCCATCCTCTCGCTCCTGTTCGGGTTCACCATGTGGTTCCTTGTTCCGCCGGATCCAATGGGCAACATTCATAGGGTAATAACCACTAAAGCTGAATGGGTTTTAGTCGGGATTGTAGTTGCCGCTGTCATGTTCTTTTTGGGCAGATATTCCGTCAGAAAAGCAGTACACGAAAGATCAGGTAGATAAAACTCAACCGATGCCCGCAAACGAACAACCCGCAAAAATGTGGTCCGGCCGCTTCCGCGAACCACTCGACGCCACCTTCGAATCCTGGCAGCGCTCCTTCCCCTTCGACTGGCGCCTCGTCCCCTACGAAGTAGAAGCCAGCATAGCCCACGCCCGAGCCATCGAAGCCGCCGGCATCCTCACCAGCGAAGAACTCCTGCAAATGGAAGAAGGCCTCCGCGCCGTAGCCAAGCAGCAAGCCGAACAAGGCGAAGCCATCGTCACCGCCAACCCCCAGGCCGAAGACGTCCACCACTACGTCGAACTCGAACTCACCAAACAAATCGGCGACCTCGCCCTCAAGCTCCACACCGGCCGCAGCCGCAACGAGCAGATCGCCACCGACATGCGCCTCTTCGTCCGCGAAGCCATCGACAACACCCTCGCGGGCCTCACCGCATGGCGCAAAGCCTTGATCGAACTAGCCGAGCAAGCAGGCGAAGCCACCATGCCCTCCTACACCCACCTCCAGCGCGCCGAGCCAGTCCTCGTAGCCCACTGGCTCCTCGCCTACGTCAGCATGATCGAGCGCGACGCCAGCCGCCTCACCGACGCCCGCAAGCGCATGAACCTCTGCCCCCTCGGCTCCGGCGCAGTAGCGGGAGCAACCCTCGCCCTCGACCGCACCATCGCCGCCCGCGCCCTCGGCTTCGACGCCCCCACGCCCAACAGCATGGACGCAACCAGCGACCGCGACTTCGCCCTCGAGTTCACCCAAGCCATCGCCACCCTGGGCATCCACATCTCCCGCTTCGCCGAAGAACTCACCCTCTACTCCACAGCAGAGTTCGGCTTCCTCGACCTCCCCGAGCGCTTCTCCACCGGTTCCTCCGCCATGCCGCAAAAGAAAAACCCCGACCTAACCGAACTCATCCGAGGCAAATCCGGCCGCCTACTAGGCGCAGCCACAACACTAGCCACCCTCATAAAAGGCCTCCCCCTCGCCTACAACAAAGACCTCCAGGAAGGCCAGGAGCCAGTCTTCGACGCAGCCGACACCATCGCCGGAATCCTAAGCGTCCTTCCCGCCTTCACCGCATCCCTCAAATTCCGCTACGACACCATGAAGACCGCAGCCCACTCCGGCTACCTCAACGCCATGGCCGCCGCAACCTACCTCACCGACAAGGGCATCCCCTTCCGCAAAGCCCACGAGCACATCGGCAACGCCGTCCGCCTCGGCCTCGAAACCCAACGCGAACTCCAGCAACTCACCCTCGCCGAACTCCGCAGCATATCCCCCGCATTCGGAGAAGACTTCTTCCCCGCCATCACCCTGGAAGCCACACTAGACTGTCACGACGTAATCGGCGGCACCGCCCGCCCCCGCGTCAAAACCGCGCTAGCCGAAGCAAAAGCCCGCCTCGCGACACAGCCAAATACTCCCGATCCTCACTAACACTCGCTGCAACTCACCACAAAGACTCCCGCAAGGCCAAAGATATGACAACTCATCCCCTGCAGAACGAATCCGTCACGCTGATCAACGTCTTTACCGTGGATCCCCATAACCAGGAACGCCTCATCGAACTACTCACCCGTGCGACAGAAACCTCCGTGCGCCACGCACCAGGATTCATCTCCGCCAATCTCCATCGCAGCATCGACGGGACTAAGGTCACCATGGTCGCTCAATGGCGAAGCGCAGAGGACTATCAAGCCATGCGCAACGATCCCGCCCCGCTCCCCTTTCTCCAGGAAGCGCTCACCATAGCAAAGTTCGACCCCGGCATGTATCACGTTGCCCGCACCTTCACACCCGTTGTGAACCCCTAGAGCGCGAACCGCATTCCTCAACCCCCGAACCGAACCGATTGATCAATTCATCCAATACTCTGCGAAAATAAAGCAAGGAGCCCAACGCAGTTGTCCATCACCCCCCTGATGACCGTGAGTGAATCCACCTCCTCATCCCGCCTCCGCGTAGGCGGCGCCACCGTGCGCAAAGCCAAGCTCCCCGACGCCGTCGCCATCTTCGACCTCGTCAACTCCCTCTCCGGCGACGGCACCCTCCTCCGCCGCAACTACGCCGAGATCTGCGAGAACATCCGCGACTTCGCCGTAGCCGAATCCCCCGTCGAAGGAGACTCAGGCGGCGTCTTCCTCGGCTGCGGAGCCCTCCACCTCTACGGCCCCCACCTCGCCGAGGTCCGCTCCATCGTCGTCAAGCCCGAAGCCAAAGGCCAGGGCGCAGGCGGCCGTCTCCTCCGCGCCCTCCTCGAAGAGGCCGAAGAGCAAAAGGTCACAGCCGTCTGCCTCTTCACCCGTATCCCCGACTTCTTCTTCCACTTCGGCTTCCGCGTAGTCGACCGCACCACCCTGCCCGACAAGATCTACAAGGACTGCCAGACCTGCCCACGCCTCTACGCCTGCGACGAAGTCGCGATGGTCCGCGGCCCACTGCCAAAAATCGCCGTTCTGGGCCCGTCACGCATAGCCCAACCCGAGCTAGTCAAACTCCAAACGGGCGTAATCTCCCACACAGATTAGACACGCGCTCCCATCCTTCCGACCAACGGGAGGATCACCAAGCTGAATTTCCCCAAGACAAGGTACACAAGTCACGAAGTGACCGCCCCACGCGTAGTGGGCCCGTCCGGCAGGACATCTTTTTAGGAACTCAACAAAAAATAAATCTTCGAAACGTGGCGCATTTTTCGCTCATCAAGATATGGCTGCTAACCGACCACAATCACCACCCAAATCACCACGTTTTGCACTCACTTTTCTCAAAATACCCCTGCAAAAACCACAATTCACCACGCCCCAAAAAAATCTGCACAAATATCATCACCAGGCATGAAAAAAACCATCCCGCTCCGAAAGCTGAACATCCGTTTTAAAAAGTTCACTCAACCGCGAAGCAGTCAGCAACTCCTCCTTCGAACCATCCGCCACAATCCGCCCCTCCCGCATCATCAGAATCCGATCAATCTCCGGCGGAATATCCGCAATATGATGCGTAATCAGCAGAATCCCCGTCCCCTGCTGCGCCAGCCTCCGCAGCAACCCACGCAGATCAGCCTGCGCCGCAAGATCCAACGCATTAGAAGGCTCATCCAGCAGCAACATCCCCGCCGACCCCACCAACGCCCGCCCAATCATAATGCGCCTTTGCTGCCCCGCCGACATCTCCCCTACTGGTTTCTCCGCGAGATCCACCGCATCAATCTGCGTCAGCACCTCCTCCGCACGACGACGCATCTCCTCCGTCACCGTAAGATTCGGCCACAACGTACTACTCGAAAAAAACCCGGTAAGAACAGCATCTCGCCCCGTCGTATGCAGCGTAGGCTTCCCCGGCAACTCAGCCGAAACGACCCCCAAACGCTTCTTCAACTCTGTCAAATCCCAGCGTTCACGGCCAAATATGCTCACCTTCGTCTCAGGCTGAACCAGCGGATAGCACTCACAAGTGATGGTCTTAATCAGTGTCGATTTACCGCAACCATTCGGCCCAAGTATCGCAATGTGTTCGCCGGTATTAACCGTAAGGCTGATGTCGTGCAGTACGACGTTATCGCCGCGGGCTACGTTCACATGAGAGAGATGGAGAAAAGGTTCAACGACGGTCCCTTGCATTTTTTAAGCATAGCGTGCCCCGCATCAACCTTATGAAGCCATCCACTGCGTCTTATGGCTTTAGGCTAAAGTGTGAACAGCGATGACATCGATTGAGCGATCGCGACGGGAGCCGGAGAGTTGATAGAAGCGGAATCGGATATTCGCGAAAGACGCACAGCCTATGCCCTGCTGCGGCTCGCTGTGGGAGTCAACCTAACGATGCACGGCATCAGCCGACTGATCTCCGGACCTGGCGAGTTTGCTGCGAAGCTCGTAATACAGTTCACGCACGCTCCTCTGCCCGCTTGGAGCGTCTGGGGCTTTGCTCTGATGCTCCCCTCACTCGAAGCAATACTAGGGCTCCTGATCCTGCTCGGCCTACGAACACGAGCAGCGCTCATCGCCGCAACTCTGCTCATCGCCGTACTGACCTTCGGCTCCGCCATTAGTGCAGGATTGGAACTCCGCCGGAATCCAACTTACTTATGCGATGGCCTACTCAGCTCTGCTCTTCCTGAGCCGATACAACGGCTGGTCCATCGACACCTGGATGCAGCGAAATAAAGCAAGAGACTAAGCGCGCCGTTCGATAAGCAACGGAACTCCGTGCTTTCGGACTCAGACTGATCGCCGGATTGATCGCGATCTCTTCAGGCGCGCCAGGCGGCATGCTCAACCTCCAGTCACGCGCGATCGTAGCAAGCGAGAGAACACCCTCCATCCACGCAAGCCCTTCGCCGATGCATTGGCGACTGCCAGCAGCGAAAGGAAAGAAGGCAAAGCGGGGACGAGCCTTAGCCGTCTCTTTCTTTTCGGCAGCGAAGCGCTCAGGGTCAAAGCGAAGTGGATCGGGATAGAAGCGCGCATCGCGATGAACCACAAACTGCGGCGCCACCAGAACCGCCCCACGCGGAATCGTATATCCAGCAATCTCATAAGGCTGAACGCACGTTCGAGCCATAACCCAAACCGGCGGATACAGACGAAGTGTCTCGGAGAAGACCTGCGTCGCGTAAGGGAGACGGCCGTAGTCGTCAGCAGTAGGAGCGCGATCCCCAAGAACTGCAGCAGCCTCTTCATGCAGGCGCGACTGAACATCCGGATGTTTCGCAAGCAGCCATAGCGCAAAGCTGAGTGCGTTCGCAGTCGTCTCGTGACCAGCGAGCATGATCGTCAAGCACTCATCATGAACCTGCTGATTCGACATACTTGCCGTCGGATCTTCCGGATCCACCGCTTCAACAAGCATCGACAGAAGATCCCCGCGATCACCCGGAGACCTTGCGGCGCTCATCGATCATGCCGTAAATGATGGCGTCCAGGTCCGCCTGTCCCTTGCGGATGCGTTTCATTGCAGGCAATGGTAGACGTTGAATCTGTTCAGAAAAAGGCAGAATAGCAAGTGGAAGAAACCCCATGAAAGCATCCACTGCAGCAGCAATTTTCTTCACCTCCTCGTGAGACTGCACATCAAGATCGAAGAGACATTTACCAACGATGCGAAGCGCAAGTTCGAGCATGTCTTCGTGCAGATCGCGAACCGCTCCAGATTGCCAGTTTTGCGAGATAGCGATGGCGTTTTGACCAATGACCTCCCCATAGGCCGCAATGCGCTGACGCAAGAATGCAGGCTGTGCCAGTCGGCGTTGCCGCATATGAAGCGGCTCTTCGCTGGTGAGCAGACCTTCGCCCAATACCACCTTGGCGCGCTGCATGACGATGCCGCGATGATGTTTGCCCGCGTCCTTGAGCAGAAAATCCTCTATCAGATCGGGATGACTAAGCTGATAGATGTGCCGTCCGAAGATGGTGTAGTGGACCAGATCTCCGTACATATGCGCAGACTCGCTCATGGACTCGATAGCGTTCTGCCGGAACATACGTCCGGAGAAAAACCGCGCCAGAAACGGAGGGCCATCAGGATACTTCTTCGAGCGACCTGGATGAATGTCGAGTGCGACTGCGGTCATGCGGGCCTCTGCTTGAGTGTAGCCGCAGTTGGCCCAACCATAGAGAGTTCCCACCAACTGGGTTTCATGCGCTCGACGAAATAGCTTTTGCGGTTTCGATATCTGTGACGAACTGTGTCAGGCCGAGGCTACATTCCCTTCAGAATCGAACCCACAATGCCACCGACCACCCCACCCTCAGCAGCCTCCTGCACGCGTTCCTTCGGGAGATACTCCTGAATCTGGTGGGCAAGACGTGATATCGGCAACGTTTGCAGCCACACGCGGCCCGGACCAGTCAGCGCTGCAAGAAACACGCCGTCTCCGCCGAAGATCATATTCTTGATTCCCGGAACCCGCTGTATCTGGAACGCCACTGACGACTGAAATGCCCCGACATGGCCCGGGTGAACACGAAGCGTCTCACCCGCTCCGAGGTCTTTGATGATCACTTCGCCCGAAAGCTCAAGCCACGCAATGCCCTGCCCGCTGATCTTTTGCAGCAGAAAGCCATCACCACCAAAGATGCCCGCTCCGAGAGATTGCTGAAAACCAACACCCAGTTCAATACCGGCAGTCGCACAGAGAAAGCCATGACGATGGACGAGATATTCATGCCCGGGACCAACCTCAACCGGAACAATATGGCCAGGGACGCGGGTTGCAAAAGCAACCTCGCCAGGGCCTCCGATTGCGCGATACTCCGTCATAAAAAGTGAGCCGCCACCCGCCACTCGCTTGATGGCACCGAAGAATCCGCCGCCACCAGCATGCTGGGTATGGGTGGTCATTTGCACAGAAGCGGTCATCCAGGAAAGCTCCCCAGCCTCAGAGATGACAGCATCGTTGGGACCGAGTGCGAACTCGAGTACGGGCATTGTCGTGCCGAGAATGCGATTTTGCATAACGTGAAATCTCCTGAACAGCAACGAGGAAAGTATACGGCGCCATACGTAAGCTCATATATTTGTAACATTTACAGTGACGTTCTACAGATCAGAACGCCGTTAACGAAGGCCGATGTGAACTTCAATCTGGGCATTATCCGGATCAGCAGCGCGCTGGTCATATATCTCATAGTCGGCCTGAAATGCTCTCGCGCCTCCCAACTGACCGGGAGACATCGCCCATACCCGTTGCCACATCTCCGGAACGACCTGCTTAATCTCACCTCTGTTCGAGCAAAGTACCGCATAGCGGCCAGCCGGAACGCGTTTCAGCGTGAGCCCCGGAGGCAGATGCTCGGTAGACGAGACAGGAACTCCAAGGAGGTAGGTGTAGTGGCCAGTGTGATCCGTTTCGTAGTCGGTGTAAATGGCCACCAGATCGACGCCAAGCTTGTTCGGGATCTTCGCCGCAAGATTTTGGCGCAGAAAAGTCTGCCATACCTCGCCGATCTTCCCCTTGCCGTTCATCTCTGCGGCGTTGTGGGTACGGGCTGCTAGGCCGACAACATAAAACCCGGGGTGCTCCTCGATGTTCATCCCATTCCTCTGTGTTTCGCAGTGCGATTATAAGGGCAACTACTGGTAACCGCGTGCAATCGTTACCGACGCCAGCGAAGCCCGCAATTGGCGCAAGCAGGTAGGCGGTGCGCTGGTCAAAAGGCCCTCCCGAAAACGCTGGTACTCCGCCCCATTCCATATCTGACGCAAATTGCTCTGGGTGGCGTCGCCTAGCGTGCCCCACAACAAACAAACCACAGCGCCGCCACATAACAGGAGGCAACACTGTGGTTCGAATATCGTTCAGTTCGAAGTTTTGGGCAGTCCAGGCGACAACTCAAGCCACCTAAGCTACGTCGCTCCAGTCCAGAATGACCTTGCCCGAGTTCCCACTACGCATGGCTGCAAAACCATCCTCATAGTCGCGCCAGTTCATCCGGTGTGTAATCACCCCGGAGATATCCAGCCCGCTCTCAAGCATCACCGTCATCTTGTACCAGGTCTCATACATCTCCCTGCCATAGATGCCCCGGATCGTAAGCTGGTTGAACACTACCTGGTTCCAGTCGATCGAGATATCCTCAGCCGGAATGCCCAGCATCGCAATCTTCGCGCCATGGCTCATATTTGCAAGCATCTCGCGAAACGCACTCGGGTTCCCCGACATCTCAAGTCCAACATCAAAGCCCTCCTGCATATGAAGTTTTTGCTGAATCTCCTTCAGCGGCGTAGCGCGAGGATCGACCGCAAGCGTAACCCCAACCTTCTCGGCAAGCGTCCGGCGGTACTCGTTCGGATCTGAGATAACGACCTGCCGCGCCCCAGCATGACGAGCCACTGCAGCAGCCATGATGCCAATCGGCCCCGCGCCAGTAACAAGAACGTCCTCACCCAGCACCGGAAACGCCAGCGCCGTATGCACAGCGTTCCCCAGCGGATCGAAGATCGCAGCAATCTCATGCGGCACACCGCGGCTATGAATCCAGATATTGGACATCGGCAGCACGATGTACTCCGCAAACGCCCCATTCCGATTCACACCCACTCCAAGCGTGTGCGCGCACAGGTGACGCCGCCCCGCAAGGCAGTTACGGCATCGTCCGCAGACGACATGCCCCTCACCGCTCACCAGTTGGCCAATCGGAATATCGGTAACGTTCGACCCCACCCCGACGACCTCGCCCACAAACTCGTGGCCAATCGTCAGTCCCTGCCGGATCGTGGATCGAGCCCACGCGTCCCATTCGTAGATATGCAGGTCCGTACCGCAGATTCCGGTCGCTAGATACGCGAATCTTAACGTCGTTGATCCCCATCTCGGGTTCAGGAACATCTTCTAACCAGAGGCCGCGTTCTTCGCGGCTCTTTACTAATGCCTTCACGGGAAGTGCCTTTCCTATTGCAAACTGCAGCGTCAAATAGCGACTGCACTTTGCAGCAGCCGCAATTCCATATTCTAGTCTGTACCGAGCATCTTCGCGGAGACAGACAACACCAACGCACTCGAACTGTACACCCTCTGCAATACACGCTGTAAAATCGAGGAACGCGGTAATCCACAAGCCTTGCCGGGCAATGCCATGGGTTTACCTGACTCCATCTAAGTGAGACCCATGTTCTTTCCCACCGATGACCTTCGCATCACCTGGACCAAAGTCGTCCTCCCGCCCGACTCGCCTCGAAGCTGAGCTGCCGATCACCGAAGCAGCCTCCGCCACTGTCTTCAAGGCTCGCAACGAGATCATCGACATCCTCAACGGCAAAGACCATCGCCTGATCGTCGTCGTCGGCCCCTGCTCCATCCACGACACCAAAGCCGCACGCGCCTACGCAGAGCTACTCAAAGGCGCCATCGCCGAGCACTCCCGCGACCTCTGCATCATCATGCGCGTCTACTTCGAAAAGCCCCGCACCACCCTCGGCTGGAAGGGCCTCATCAACGACCCCTACCTCGACGAGTCCTTCCAGATCAACGACGGCCTCCGCCAGGCTCGCCATCTCCTCCTCGACCTCGCCGCTATGGGCGTCCCCGCCGGCACCGAGTTCCTCGACATGATCTCCCCTCAATACGTCTCCAGCGCTCGTCAGCTGGGGCGCAATCGGCGCCCGCACCACCGAAAGCCAGGTCCACCGCGAGCTTGTCTCCGGCCTCTCCTGCCCCGTCGGCTTCAAAAACGGCACCTCCGGCAACGTGCAGATCGCCATCGAAGCCATCCTCTCCGCCGGCCAGTCCCACAACTTCCTCGGCCACACCAAAGAGGGCCGCACCGCCATCTTCGTCACCAAGGGCAACCACGACACCCACATCATCCTGCGCGGCGGCCGCAACACCACCAACTACGACGCCGCCGCCGTCGAAGACACCTGCAAGCAGATGGAAAAAGCCGGCGTCCGCCCTCAAGTCATGATCGACTGCAGCCACGCCAACAGCCACAAAGACCACACGCAGCAACTCAGCGTCTGCCGCAACGTCGCCAGCCAGATCACCGCAGGCGACAAACGCATCATCGGCGTCATGCTCGAAAGCAACCTCGTCGCAGGCGCACAAAAACTCGTCCCCGGCAAACCTCTCGTCTACGGCCAGAGCATCACCGACGCCTGCATCGACTGGCCCGAAACCACAATCGCCCTGCGCGAGCTAGCCACCGCCGTCCGCCACGCCCGAGGCTTAAGCCCTCAGCCCTACCCAAGCCCGCACACGATTGGGTATATCCTCTTCTAGAAAATCATGCGCATCCAACCCTCGAAGTCCCTCGCCTTCGCATCCCTGATCGTCATCGCCGCCACCCTCTCCGCACAGCAGCCAGCCGCGCCAAAACATCAGGACACGGAAGTGTACGAGCCAGTCCCGCCCATCGTAACGCCGGGCGCCACCGACTCCGCCCCTCCCTCCGACGCAATCGTCCTCTTCGACGGCAAGAACCTCGACCAGTGGGTCTCCACCAAAGACAAGTCGCCGGCAAACTGGACCGTCGCCGACGGCATCCTCACCGTCAGCAAAGCGCCGGGTTCCGGCAACATCGAAACCAAACGCGCCTTCAAGAACTACCAGCTCCACATCGAGTGGAGAATCCCCGAGAACATCACCGGCACCGATCAGGCGCGCGGCAACAGCGGCGTCTTCCTCGCCTCCACCGGCACCGGCGACGCCGGCTACGAGCTTCAGGTCCTCGACAACTACAACAACAAAACCTACGTCAACGGCCAGGCCGGCAGCATCTACAAGCAGGGCATCCCACTCGCAAACCCCGCCCGCAAACCCGGCGAGTGGCAGACCTACAACGTGATCTGGACCGCGCCCACCTTCAACGAAGACGGCTCCCTCAAGACTCCCGCCTACGCCACCGTCTTCTTCAACGGCGTACTCGTGCAAAATCACTTCGAGCTAAAGGGCGAAACGCTCTACGTCGGCCAACCCTTCTACAAAAAGTACGACACCGCCCCCATCAAACTCCAGGCACACGGCGACAAGAGCGAACCCATCAGCTTCCGCAACATCTGGGTCCGCGAACTGAAGTAGCACTCGTACCGAAACCCACCGTCCCGTACGAACGGGCAACCGCCGTCCAACTCATCTCCGGTTGACCCGTCACCCGCTAACGTGCAGGAGTGTTGTTGATCTCGGCGCCTCCCTCATCCATCAAACCCACAGCAGAGGCTGGCGGATCGGATAGTTGCGAATGATCTCCCGGTCAGTAGGATCAGGGTTCATCGTCTTCCACAAAGTGATGTACTGTGGCCGGTCACACGCAAGGCCGGCAAACAGCAGGCCAGGAGAACGAACCGGAAGCGCCTCAAAGTGCTCGACATCTTTTTGATACGGCCATGTGCTCTTGTCTTTCAGATACGGATAAAGGAACTCCGCTGCTTTGCAAATGCCACGACCATCCGGCAGTTGAAACGTAAGAGCATCGGTCCCAACACCTTTGAGTGACTGACAGAGCGTCGTCATGACATCGAAGTTGAAGATCGAGTAGCTATACGGCTTGGTTCTCGCCAACTCTTTCGGAAACGAGCCATCAGCTCCCAGCTGCAACGGCAAAAAGACATCGATGTATTGCCGATGCACCTGGTTGCGAGTTTCAGTATCTCCAATGAGCCGAGCGAACTCTGAAGCCTGCAAAGCCCAGCAGGTCGCGTGATTGTTCAGCGCGTCACGCTCCTTCTCTCCTTTATCGCTGCTCTTGAGCCATTGAAGGTAGCTGCGAAACCACTCTTTGAGTGCTGAATCTTCTTCTGCGGACAGCAGACTCGGGGCCACAAGGCTGGCGGCGCGTGCCACCTCGACAAGGTGAAGGGTGTCGATGATGCCATAAGATCGGCCGGTGGAGACGCCGTGGACTCCCTGTGAGAACTCCAGGTTTGGATTCATGCGAGTCGCTGGTGTGATGAACCATGCCCGAAGATGATCACAGGCCCGCTGGCCATACCGGCGATCTTTTGTCAGCAACCATGCAGCCGTCAACGCTGGCATCTGGATCGATAAGGCAATCATCGCCTTGCGGTGATCATTGAAGTTGTCAGGATTACTCTGACCATCTCGATTGACGTACGGACCATCAGGGTTCTTAGGATCAGGCCAGAAGTAGTCGGCCTGAGAGAAAAAGTCATGTGGTCCCCCTGGGCTTCGGTCCGAATGAAAAGAAGTGATCGTGACGGGTTGCAGAGCTACATAGTTGGAGGCCGCCTTAAGAATTCTTTCGCGATCCGTCCTCGCGACCATTTCATAAGCATCCCCTTTACGCTTTACAGCCGATTGGCCCCACGTCTTGCTTCCCGTCGAAATCACAGCGGCAAGCACCTTACAAAATTTTCTTCGATCCATAGCGAACGGCTGTAGCATTTTTCTAACTCATCTCCTTGGTTCATTGCACCACACAATTCTCATTCAAACAGCGTTTGGCTCGCCCCAAACCCGTCGCCCTCAAACGATCTACTTGGCCCAGGAGCGGTTTGCTTCAAGCAGTAGGCGCAGACCTAAATGAAATCGATCTGCATGAGGATCAACTCGTGCAGTTTCGAATACTTCAACAAGCCTGGGAAAAGCGCCTGTTGCCAATTGGGTCTTAGCAAACTCCAGATCAATCGTTGCATCACTCGCTGCTTCACGAAGGGCGTGCCCGAAGACGAAGTCGTCGACCATTGCAAGCAGCGTGAGTTTTTGTTTGGCGGTCATCTTGGTTTTAGAAAGAGCCTCCAGGCACTGCTCCATATGCCGCATTGCGTTAATCCCCGGGGGAGCCGACGCCATAGAGACAAGAGCCCACGGATGACGAAGAAATAGTTCATGGGTGCGCGTTGCAATCTCGATGATGGCGCGTTGCCAACCTTGCGGAATAGACGGCACCAGCGCCTCACTCATCAGTGCGTCATCCATCGCCGCTATCAGATCGTCCTTGGTCTTGACGTAGTGATATAGGCTCATCGTTCCCACGTTCAACTCCTGGGCCACGCGGCGCATGGAGACTGCTGCAAAGCCCTCCGCATCCGCGATGGCCAGCGCAGCGGCAGCTATCGTTTCACGGCTTAGCCGTAAAGTTTTGCTTGACATTCGTACAGTGTACTATTACTGTCTTCGTACAATGTACGAAACTACGGTTATGATCATCGGAGCCGGGCCAACAGGGCTAACACTCGCCGTCGACCTGGCGCGTCGCGGAATCCTCTTTCGACTGATAGAGGCGGTCGAAATCCCCTTTGCGGGCTCCCGCGGTAAGGGCATTCAGCCGCGCACACTGGAGATCTTTGATGACCTCGGAGTGATCGATCCAATCCTCAAATCCGGCGGCCTCTATCCAAAATTCCGAATCCACCTCGGCCCTATTTCGTTCCGTGCAGGCTCGCTGGGCTCTGCCAAACAGGCGACCGAGAGCATCCCCTATCCCAACCTCTGGATGGTGCCTCAAGCCCGAACCGAGCAGATCTTGCGCGAGCGTCTCCAGGAGTTCGGCGTCGAAGTAGAATTCGGCACCGCCCTCACCACCTTCGCGCAGGATCAACACGGAGTGCAGGCCACGCTCTCTAACGGAGACACCGTACGCGCTCAATATCTCGTGGGTTGCGACGGAGGGCATAGCGCAGTGAGAAAGGCCTTGTCGCTGAAGTTGGAAGGCGACGCCCTCGATGAAAAGCCCACGCTCGTCGCGGATATCGAAATACCCAGCCTAAACCGCAGTGATTGGCATCTCTGGCCCCTCGCCAAAGGCGGAGTCATAGGGCTTTGCCCGCTCCCTGGAACTTCGCTCTTTCAGCTCCTCGCGAAGGAGGACGCAGTTGCAACAGGAATCGAAGCCACCATACGCCAAACCACAGGACATACCGTGCAGCGCGTCGCATGGAGCTCTGTCTATCGACCCTCGGTGCGCATGGTCAATCGTTATCGTGTCGGAAGGGTGTTTTTGGCAGGCGATGCCGCGCACGTGCACCCGCCTGCAGGAGGCCAGGGGCTTAACACCGGTGTGCAGGATGCCTACAACCTCGGCTGGAAGCTCGCCCACGTCATACGCGGTGGCCCCGATTCCCTGCTTGACACCTATGAAGCGGAGCGGCTCCCGATTGCCGCCGCCGTACTTGGCCTGAGCAAGCGCCTCCATCAAACAAAATCAATCAAGCGTGGAGATGCAACGAACCAACTCGCACTCCACTACCGGACGAGCCCCTTGTCCTCAGGCGATCCTCTAGGCAAGCTCCATCCCGGAGATCGTATGCCAGATCTTCGACTCACCGACGGCAGCCGCCTCTTTGAACATATGCGTGGTTCTCATCCAACAGAACTCATCTCCAATGAAGGACCGCGGATTCTGATTCGTCCGGACGGCTACATCGCATGCATCGGTTCTAAGCAATTCGGCGAGTATATCGGCGAACCCACTCACGTCGTTCAAGGCGCGACCCCTCAAGACCAGTAGCAATAAACGCCTCTCGTCGGCATCTCTCCCAGCCTGTCGGCTACTCCAAGGCCCGCAAGGCTGCGACTCCACAGAAAATCGCCACGCCTCTGCTAGCATTAACTCTTGGCCTTTATGACGAACAGCATCAGCACCTCCGATACCCCCATCCGCGTCCGCATCGCTCCCTCCCCTACCGGCGACCCCCACGTAGGCACCGCCTACATCGGCCTCATCAACTACCTCTACGCCCGCCAGCGCAACGGCAAATTCGTCCTCCGCATCGAGGACACCGACCGCGCCCGCTTCGTCGCCACCTCCGAGCAGGATGATCTTCGACTCCCTCCACTGGCTCGGCCTCAACTGGGACGAAGGCCCCGACGTCGGCGGCCCCTACGGCCCCTATCGCCAGTCCGAACGCACCGAAATCTACCGCGAGCACGTCGAAATCCTCCTCGCCAACGGCACCGCCTACCGCTCCTTCGAAACACCCGAAGAGCTCGAAGACCTGCGCAAGCGCCAGATCGCCGCCAAGCTCCCGCCACGCTACGACGGCGCCCATCGCGACCTCTCCCAGGCACAAATCGACGCCTACCTCGCCGAAGGCCGCCCCTACGTCATCCGCATGAAGGTCCCGCCGCACAGGCGACGCCACCTCCACCACCTTCCGCGACGAGCTCCGCGGCGACATCACCTTCGAGCACTCCAACGTCGACGACCAGGTCCTCATGAAGTCCGACGGCTTCCCCACCTACCACCTCGCCAACGTCGTCGACGACCACCTCATGCACATCACCGACGTCATCCGCGCCGAAGAGTGGATCTCCTCCACCCCCAAGCACGTCCTGCTCTACAAAGCCTTCGGCTGGCAGATCCCCCGCTTCTGGCACATGCCCCTCCTGCGCAACCTCGACAAATCCAAAATCTCCAAGCGCAAAAACCCCGTCTCCCTCATCTACTACCGCCAGGCCGGCTTCCTCCCCGAAGCCGTCATCAACTTCCTCGGCCTCATGGGCGGCGGCATGCCCGCACCAAACACAGAAGGCTCCGCCACCGACGCAGCGAAGCCAGCCGCAACAAAGTCCAGCGAGACCGACATCTTCACCCTCCCCGACATGGTCGCCCACTTCGACGTCAAAAACATCCGCCTCGGCGGCCCCGTCTTCGACCTCACCAAACTCAAGTGGCTCAACGGCGAATACATCCGCGCCCTCACCCCCGAAAAGTTCTACGCAGCCCTGCGCGAGACCATCCTCAGCGACGCCTACCTCCAACAGATCGCCCCGCTCGTCCAGACCCGCATCGAAACCCTCGGCGAGTTCGGCAACCTCACCCACTTCCTCTTCGCCGACGACATCATGCCGTCGGCCGAAGTCTTCGTCCCCAAAAAACGCACCCCCGAAGAGACCCTCGCCTTCGCCGCCGAGCAACTCACCGTCCTCGAAGCCACCGACTGGACCCACGAAGCCCTCGAGCCCGCCCTGAAAAAACTAGGCGAAGAAAAGCAGTGGTCCGTCAAAGAAAACTTCATGCTCCTCCGCGCCATCCTCACCGGCAGCACCATGTCCCCACCGCTCCTCGAAAGCATGATCGTCTTCGGCAAATCCCGCACCCTCGACCGCGTCCGCCGCTTCCTCGACACCCAAAAGAAACTAGCCAATCAAAAGAAATAAGAAAAGGAGCTGCTCGATGACTGCGACTTCTGCCATAAAGAAGTATGCCATTCACGCAGCGCTTCTTATCTTCGTGATCGTTTGGATCGCATATAAACTTGAAGTTGGAATCTTCTCTCCGAAGCCGCCATCCTCATTGCCCAAGAATGCTATCTGGATCAATGCCCCCCTGGTACCCTTCGCTTTCGCCCATGGCTGGTGGCTCGGTTGTGAAATGCAAGGCGCGACGGACGTATGCACTCTACTCGGGCACAACGACAGATTTAATGGCGGCGACGGGAAAAATAGTCTCGTATCGAACGGAAGTTATCTGTCATGTACATCAATGAAACCGCTGGAAACATCTGATATAACCCTAAAACAACCACCCGCCTCTGCAAATATGTGGATCATCCATGATGACGCCGCAAGTAAATCAATCGATATGAAGCCGGCAGCATTCTTGCGAAACGGAGACGTACTCGTTCCTACCGACGCGATAGTGCAATGCCCAAAATTTCTCAATGCCAACTCAGAAGTTGGCAAACCTCGATGAGCACCACGAACGCGTAGCCCATCCACGCTCTCTAGATCGTCACTGAGCCATTACGTCCCCGAGGAAAAGATCACCCAAAACCTCGATCTTTGTGAAGAACTCTCCAAATGGTCTGTGGAGAAATCACCCAATTGGTATGACTTGTAGTAGAGGTCAACTCCGACTCCAGATTCCAGCGTTACATCGCAGGCGCATCGAAACCGGCGAAGACAGCATTACCGATCCCGCGATCGCCTACTCCACTTCGGCCTCTCAGGCTGCCTCTGACACCACCTCGGCGCCGGTCTTCGCCTAAGCAACAACAGACAGGACGGCATAAATCACAATCGCCGCTACATCGAAAGAAGCCCCCGACAAAGCCAAGATCCTTTCTGCTCTACAAAAATGATCGCTTCAGAACAGAGAATGCCGCTACGAGAAAGTAGTTCGCTGGAATCATGTCGTTGTCGAACTTAGGAGATACGGAACCTTCGTCGCGCCGCTTCCGCAAGTCCTAACAATCCCGTGCCAAACAGCATGATCGTGGAAGGCTCGGGTACAGCCGAAGGAGCCGTTGTAAGATCGTCAATTTGCAGCGTTAGGATCTCATCTGGCGGTACGACATACCCCGGTGGGGGGATAAACCACGTCAACTCGAAGGTACCGGGTGTGATGACATTGATTCCATCCACCACCGTAAACAATTGAGGACCGAAGTATTCGTAACCACCGACTCTCGTCTCCAGGGCAAGTCCCCCGAGAGGCGACCCTTCCTCCACGGCCGGGAACAATACCGCGCCGTATAAATCCGGATCGGCCGGCCCACCGTCGATTATCAAATCCGATAAGTCTCCAATAACCACCATGTCGGTGAAGGCGTTGCTCGAACCATTAAAGGTTCCGATGAAGCTGAATGGTGGCCCATACGTGTCTCCCGCAGGAAGAGTCAAATCGAATGAGTAGGTATCGGCGCGCACCGGCGCCACGCAGGCGGATAAGAACGCAACGAAAAGTAAAGCGTAAAACCTCATAGTGCCTCCTGGATTGTTATTCGTGATGCCTGGGGTCCGACGAGCAGGTCGCAGTCAAACAGAAGTAGGTTTGGGACGAGAGGGAGGTATGGAATCTCCTTTGTCAGCAACCGAACAGTTATACAGAACTGCGTGTAGAAAAGGAAAAATGGCGTCTTGGCCCATCCTTACGCCTTCATTTTCAACTCCGGATACCGCGCATAAATTCGCCGCTGATCATCAGCACTCAACTGCCCCAACCGCACCGGCTTATCTTGCGGCCGCGTCCCCTTCTGATTCAGTACATTCATCAAACTCCACTCCCGCTGCAGCGTCTGCGGTTCATGCGCCGGCAGATCATACCGAGTAAAGTCGATCACCATCGGCGGCACGTCCGTCTCCCACTTATTCAACAACGCCAGTCGAAACTCCCGATTCATAAACCACCGAATCTCTAGATCCTTCTCCGACCCCGGCGCGCCAGTCCCCTTCTCCTCGAACCGATAGTTGAGCAGCGCATTATTGGGCGTATGCTTCCTCCACTCCAATCCAAATGCCCCTTCCGTCATCGCCTGCGTATCCGGCCACCTGGTCTTCACAGCCTCCAGCCACCACGCCAGATCCTCATCGTGGCCGATCGACACCTCCCAGATCGCCGTCACCCAGCCAAATCCATTCAAGGCGTGGCCCGTATCAAAGTGCATCGCGGTGGTGTCCATCATCTCCTTGCGCCCCGCCACCTTCCCCAGATTCCCCACCGCCTCGATCGGCCCCACACCCAACCTGCTGTTAAACCCACCTTGAAAACCCTCCCGGCGAGCAGTCAGAAAATCACACGTCCACCCATCGAGACAGACACAATCAATAAAATCCGCCGCTCCCTGCGCTGGCTTCAAATAGTGCTCACGGCTTGGATAGTACGGATAGCAGATACCACCATCACCATCGCCGTTATCAATCCCATGCTGACTCCAGATCTGTCCCTGGCACACATGAATGCCCTCCTCAGTCGCGAGGTAGTTCTGGTTCTCTGCATCCATAAAGCCCGCCACCAGACACTGCGGACGATATCCATTACCGACCATCTCCGAGATGAGCTGCAGCGCCTTATGAATCGTCTTCCGCGTCTCTTCGCGAGTGTTATACATCGGCGCAAAGTACCCACCCGGAATAAACGTGATCTCGTCGCCATACCGCTCGTGATACGACACCAGCAGACGCCGCGCCTCCTTGTACTCCTCGCGAGTATCAATCAGAGCGAGCCAGCTTATCGCCCACGTCATCTTCCCATCCGGACACCCGCGCGCAAACGCCTCCCGCCGCGACCGAATCCGCTCCGGCCGATTATCCGCTGCCTCGTCCTCACCGATCGAACGAGTAGGAGTCACCTCAATCTGGTTCACCCGCACAATCGAAACATGCGTCAGGAATCGCCCCTGCAAAGCCGATGGCGTTGCACCGTACGCCAGCGCACTCATGCCTTGGCTCGCCATCGCAACCGAGGCCGCCGAAGCTGTCGCCCTGCTCAAAAACTCTCGCCTGCTCCACCAACTATCCATCGCCATCCTTCCGAGTCCACCGTCATATTTCGAGGTGCAGCAGATATCTCTTCACCGCACGGCCACTAGGGCAGAATACGCCAGCTCGCAGGGTTCAGTGTTCGACCTAAAAATGTACAGCCGGAAGTCGACACATTGAAATATCGCCAACTCCCAAACTTCTCTGGAACAATAACTCACTATGCAAATCGAAGAACACCTCCGATCGCTCGAAGAAAATCTCCTCAACCCGGCCGTCCGCCGCGACTCGAAGGCTGTCGCCACTCTCCTAGCCGACGACTTCATAGAATTCGGCGGCTCAGGTAAAGTCTTCGACAAAGCCTCCATCGTCGAAGACCTCAAAAACGAACCACCCCGCGCAGCTTCACTCCTGACCGACTTCAAAACAAGAGAACTAGCCCCCAACATCATCCTCGCAACCTACAAAGCCACCAGACGCAACGCAGATGGAGAACCAGTCGGCCAGTCATGGCGCAGCTCCATCTGGACGCACATCAACGGCCAATGGCAGATAACGTTCCATCAAGGCACCCCGATCCCCTCCGCTCCAGATCAACTCCCCACCGCACCAAAATAAATCTCAAAACCGTGGCGTATTTTTCGCCCCCAAAGATAAAGCCACCATCCACCACATTACGACCACAAATCACCACGAGTATCACCACAAAAAACCACCACATTGCACCACGTTTTTCCAAAACACCCCTCAAAAACGCCCATAAAACAACAAAATGCCCCGGCTCACCACCGGGGCATTTTTTTCTGCAAAAATTACTCTCAACCCGCCTTAAACATCTGCTTGATCCCCCGCAGCGCCTGCCGTGTTCGCTCCTCATTCTCAATCAGCGAAAACCGTACATGCCCATCCCCATGCTCGCCAAAACCCACGCCAGGACTGACCGCAACCTTCGCCTCCAGCAGCAGCCTCTTCGAAAACTCCACCGATCCCAGCGCCCGATACTGCTCCGGAATCTTCGCCCACGCAAACATCGTCGCCTTCGGCAGATCCACCGGCCAACCCAGCTTATTCAGCCCGGGCACCAGCACATCCCGCCGCTCTTTATAAATATCCCGAATCTCTGCGACACACTCCTGCGGCCCATCCAGCGCACAGATCGCAGCCACCTGGATCGGCGTAAACGTCCCATAGTCGAAGTAACTCTTGATACGCCCCAAAGCCGCAACCAGCTTGCGATTTCCCACCATGAAGCCCACACGCCACCCCGGCATGTTGTAACTCTTCGACAGCGTAAAAAACTCCACCGCAATATCCTTCGCCCCAGGCACCTCCAAAATACTAGGAGCCCGATATCCATCAAACACAATGTCTGCGTAAGCAAGATCGTGAATGATATAAATCCCCAACGCCGTGCACAGCGTCACGATCCGCTCAAAAAACGAAAGCTCGACACACTGCGCTGTAGGGTTCGACGGAAAGTTCAGAATCAGCAACTTCGGCCGCGGCTGCATACGCGGCAGATCGTACTCCAACCGCTCCAGCAGCGCCTCAGCAGTCCCATCCTGCACCGGAATACTCTGCACCTTCGAACCAGCAATCACCGGCCCAAAGATATGAATCGGATAGCTGGGATTAGGCACCGCGACCGTGTCTTCATCATCCAACACAGCCAGGCAAAGATGCGCGATCCCCTCCTTCGACCCGATCGTCACGATCGCCTCGGTCTCAGGATCAAGGTCCACATCGTAGCGCCGCTTATACCAACTGCAGATCGCCTTCCGCAGCCGTGGCACACCACGCGACAACGAATAGCGATGAGTCGCCGTCCGCTGCGCCGCTTCAATCAACTTGTCGACGATATGCTTCGGTGTCGCGCCATCGGGATTCCCCATCCCGAAATCGATGATGTCTTCTCCACGCTTGCGCGCCGCAGCCTTCAACTCACTGGTGATATTGAATACATACGCCGGCAGCCGTGTCAGCCTTCGAAATTCTTCCATTCCCGTCCGCCCGATCCTGTTTTATCCATGATGCCACCAACCCATCACAAATTTCAGCGGATGTATCGAAGCTACCAACAGAAATCTGTACGCGGCAACCGAAGGATCTAACGCTTACTTCGCTGTGAAGATCACCTGCACCGGCAAGCTCTTCGGCGGATAACACGCCGCATGGTCGCAGGCCTGATAGCGAAGCGTTCCATCCACAGTGTGCGTGCCCGCCTCTGCCACCACCGGAAGCTTCACCGTAAAATCCCCGGAATAAACATCGAGCTTCTCCGTCGGGTCGAAGCTGAAGCTGTACGAAGTTCCCGCCGGATACTCGACTGCCTCCGCCTTCACGCCCGTCGCCGGCTGCAACTCGATCCGAGTCGGAATCAAAAGCTCCGACTTGGGAGTATGCGAGTTCACATGGAACCCATCCACGACGCGAAAGTGCAACTCAAGCACACCTCGCTTCCCCGCCGCCACACTCTGCTGCTCGGCCGAATACACAACGTACGACTTCGGCTTTGCAGCGGGCGCGTCTAGGCTGCCGATTTGGGCATGCGCCCCCACCCCAACAGCAAAAACCAATCCCGCAAACACGCTAAGCCGCATCACTGTCCGCCCGTCGCCGACGATGCTCCCGAAGCGATCACTTTCTTAATATGTGCCTCAATCTCATCCTTGCTGCCAAGCCCCGCTGTCTCTTCAACGACCACGCCGTTCTTATCGACATAGAATGACATCGGCAGATAATCCAATCCCTCAGGACCGCCGTACGCCTTCTGCACCTTGCCGTCGGTCAGCAGAATTGGATAAGTCACGCCAGTCTTCTGAGCTACCTTGGCGATCGCGTCTTTGCCCGCGTCCACATCATCCGCGAGCCCCAAAATCTCGAGACCTTGCGCAGCATACTGCTTGTGGAACTCCTCAAACCACGGCATCTCCACCTTGCACGGCCCGCACCAGGTCGCCCAGAAGTTCACGAGCACCGGGCGCCCCTTGTAATCGCTCAGCGACACCTTCTTGCCATCCAAAGTCACCAGCGTGAATCCGGGAGCCGTCTTGCCTCGCATCTGCATCGCTTCGGACTCAGGCGCCTGCGAATCCGGCTGCGCTGCATCCCCAGGTTTAGCCGGCGTCAGAACCACGTGATTCTCCTGCGCCTGCCGCATCGCCAGCTTCCGCTCCCGCAGATTATGCCAGCCAGCCCACAACAGCAGCGCGACTCCAACCACCATCACACTTAGAACTAATCCGCTCCGCTTCACGTTCAACATCCTTCCGGCACACACTCCGCGCCACACCTTACCCCTCCAGTTTAGACGCAAACCTTCTCCAAACGATCCAACAGGCGCATTCTGCGCGACTTGCGCTGCCATCTAGCTGATATTCCCAAGGATTACCCCAGATACGTGCCCAACGCGTACCTCTGCTAGCATCGACATGGTTCGGCCACACTATGCCCAATAAATCCCCCATTCCGTCCGACTCGCCGCGCCCCTCGGAGTTCGTCCGTATCGAGGCCGCTGCTCTCAATGAGCTCGCCCTCCGTCTAGACACCACGATGCTCGCACCCGTTACCCAAGCGCTCGAGCATCTCCTCCAATCATTCGCCGCCAACAGCCGCATCGTCGTCACTGGCATCGGCAAAAGCGGCATCATCGCCCGAAAAATCGCCGCCACCCTCCGCTCCACCGGCACGCCGGCTCATTTCCTCCATGCGGCCGAAGCAATCCACGGAGATCTCGGCATGCTCGCCGCAGGCGACATCGTCCTCGCACTCTCCTATAGCGGCGAAACCGAGGAGTTACTACGACTGCTCCCTACACTCAAGCGTCTCAACGTCACGCTCATCGCCATCAGCGGCTGCAGCACCTCCACTCTCGCCCAGGCAAGCAACATCTTCCTTGACGCCAGCGTCTCCACCGAGGCCTGCACCCTTAACCTCGCACCAACCGCCTCCACCACAGTCATGCTTGCTCTCGGAGACGCCCTGGCCCTCGAAGTAAGCCGTCGTCGCGGCTGGAAGGCCGAGGACTTCGCCGACCTGCACCCCGGTGGCCGCATCGGCAAACGACTCGCCCGCGTCCGCGAGCTGATGCACACAGGCGAAGCCATCCCACAGGTCGCAAGCTCAACTCCAATGCCTCAGGTGATCTATGAGATGTCACGAAAAAAACTCGGCATGACCACGGTTGTCACAGACGGTCATCTCGTCGGCATGATCTCCGACGGCGACCTCCGCCGACTCCTCGAACGCGACGGCTCTCACGCACTCGAACACAAAGCTGGCGAAATCATGAACCCAAATCCGCTCACCATCGAAGGGAGCGCTCTGGCGTCATCTGCACTCGCCCTCATGGAGGACAAGAAGATCACATCGCTCATCGTGACCTTCCCCGGAGGGCAGATCGAAGGTGTCGTCCATCTCCACGATCTATGGACCCTTCAACTTAACGACTGAAGTATCTAAAAAAAATCGATTCGAACCTTAAAAACCGTTGCAACCAAGCTTCATAAGAGCGCCAAGGTCCCCTGCGTGTCGCCTGCTATCGCCTCCACAGTATGGTGAGGCAATATTCCCAGCAACTCAGTGGCCCGCTCAATTAGCTTCGAAGGCTCTGCCGGACTGGTAGCGTCGAACTTCGTATCTTTATAGGGTCGGTCAACGCCCAACTCTGACAACACCAGCAAAATTCGTGTCTTCGGACAGCATCGCCGTACCTCGTCTGCCATCGACTCCGCGTCGCTAGTCGGCAGCGAGTGACATACCACAACCAGGTCCGGCACCTTGGATTGAACTACTTTCAGAGCATCGTCTCCAATATGTGAGGTAACGATAGCGCCGGTTCTCTTCAGAACTTCAGATCGGGTCTCCAACAAACCCTCGTCTTGCCCCACAAGTAAAATTTTGGGCATATCTTCTCCAGCACCCATTCCTCATGGATAAATTGACCATGAAACTTCAAAATCTATTGATAATATCGAATCGTCTGCCGACGCTAACACAACAACACAAGAAGTTCTGTCGCCTAACCGACGTAGCTCATAGAACGATTTGAATCTGTCTGCAGAATGCGCTCATACGACGCGGAGACGATGGTGTAGCACTCACAAGCCACCGCAGTCAGCGCTGCGCGTTCGAGAATATTGATTTTGCCACGGCTGTAACCAATCATTCCTGCACGTTGGAGATTTCCTGCCGCCACCGTAACGGTGGACCGCTGAACGCCTAACATCTGCGCCAGAAACTCTTGTGTCAGGTTCAGCGACTCCGACTCCATCCGGTCGGCCGAGGTCAGCAACCAACGCGCCAGCCTTGCATCCACCTCATGCATCCGATTACACAGGACGGATTGCGATATCTGGACCAGTTGCAGGTACGCAAATGCATGCACCATACGCTGCAGCGCTCCGCCCTTCATAAACTCGTCACGCACGGTGGAGCTACGTATACGCAGGCCGTCTCCTACGCCCTGAATTAACACGGAGTGGCACATCTGCGGTTGATCCAGCAATGCTGGCAGGCCCGAAAATCCCTCGCGCCCAATCACCCCAACCTCAACCGATTCGCCCTTATCCGTCAAAGCATCCGTCGAAATCAATCCACTATTAAGAAAGTACACATACTCAATGGGGACGTTCGGTTCAGACAGTTGCATCCCTAACGTCAACTCGACCGGAATTAGAGATTTTGCCAGGGCCGCAAACTCCTCATCAGGCAGTTGCTTCAGAATGAGGTTGCGTGGTCTCACCGACAAATCTAGACCGGCTCCATTCCGTTTGTTTATCAACTGAGGCATCCTTTGCGCGAGATAATCCTCTAGCCGCAAAGGCGGGTTGCCCACAAGGCGCGGGTCGGATCCATGCGATTAGCCCAACCATACGCTTATGCTTCAACACCAGTCTGTCGCCCACCCTACATATACCGCCGCGCCCGCTCCTAAGTACTCATGGAGTCAACAGCAAGCATCCGCTTTCCTCGTGCACAACGTCATCCGGTTTAGAATGAGACTCATTCTTATATATGTCCGCGCGCACCCGGCCGCGGGCCGGAAAGCGTCTCTTTGCCCATGCACCGCTGGTCCCAGCTCTTCATCCCCACCCTCCGCGAAGCCCCCGCAGACGCCGAAGTCGCCAGCCACAAGCTCCTCCTCCGCGCCGGTTACGTCCGCCAGCTCGGCGCCGGAATCTACAGCTACCTCTTCCTCGGCAACCGCTCCGTCAACAAGATCATCGCCATCGTGCGCGAAGAGATGGACCGCATCGGTCAGGAGTTCCTGCTCCCCGCCCTCAATCCGAAGGAGCTCTGGGAGGCCAGCGGCCGCTGGTCCGGCATGGGCGAGAACATGTTCCGCCTCAAAGACCGCAAAGGCGCCGAACTCTGCCTCGCCATGACCCACGAAGAGGTCGTCACCGACATCGCCCGCAAGGAGCTTCGCAGCTACAAGCAGCTCCCCCAGATCTGGTACCAGATTCAAACCAAGTTCCGCGACGAGCCTCGCCCCAAGTCCGGCCTCCTTCGCGTCCGGCAGTTCATCATGAAGGACGCCTACTCCTTCGACATCGACGAGGCAGGCCTCGACGTCAGCTACAACAAGCACTACGAAGCCTACGTTCGCATCTTCAAGCGCTGCGGCCTCGAGTTCGTCGCCGTCGAGGCCGACTCCGGAGCCATGGGCGGCTCCGGCTCGCAGGAGTTCATGGTCTACACCGAGGCCGGCGAAGACCTCATCGCCAGCTCCCCGTCCGGCTACGCTGCCAACCTCGAAAAAGCCACCTCGCAACTCGCCGCTGGTCGAAGCTCTCGCCCCAACCGGCGACGGCCTGCCCGAACTCGTCCACACCCCCGGCCAGCGCACCATCGACGAGGTTGGCGCCTTCCTCGGCGTCGCGCCCGTCCACCAGATCAAGACCATGGCCTACATGGCCGAGCTCCCCGCAGCCGACCACGCCAAACTCGGCAAGCTCCGCCCCGTCGTCGTCTTCCTGCGCGGCGACCACTCCCTCAACGAGGCCAAGCTCCTCATCATCGCCGGCGGAGAACTTCGCCCCATGACACCCGAAGAGCTCGAAGCCACCTTCAAAGCTCCCGCAGGCTACCTCGGCCCCATCGGCCTCGAAGCCGCCCCGCACCCAAAGAAACCCGGCACCCTCGTCATCCTCGACAAGGCCCTCGAAGGCCGCACCAACCTCATCGCCGGAGCCAACAAAGAGGAGTACCACCTCCGCAACGTCACCCCGACGCGCGACTTCAAACCCACCCTCGTCGCCGACGTCCGCAACATCAACGAAGGCGAACTCGACCCCATCGGCGGCGAGCCCCTGCGTCTCGGCAAAGCCGTCGAGATCGGCCACATCTTCAAGCTTGGCTGCAAGTACACCGCAAGCATGGGAGCCTCCGTCCTCAACCGCGACGGCAAAGAAGTCACCCCCATCATGGGCTGCTACGGCATCGGCATCGAGCGCATCCTCACCGCCGCCATCGAAAGCTCAGCCGCGGCCAATCAGGGCAACAGCTACGCTCTCCACCCCGCCATCGCGCCCTTTCAGGTTGTCGTCACCATCACCAACGTCGGCGACGCAGCCCTCCTCGCCGCTGGAGAAAAGATCGCCGCCGACCTTGAAGCAGCAGGCATCGACGTCCTCCTCGATGACCGTGACGAGCGTGCCGGCGTCAAGTTCAAAGACGCCGACCTCGTCGGTATCCCCTATCGAATCAATATTGGTCGCGGAGTCGCCGAGGGCAAGGTAGAATTTCTCGATCGACTGCAGGGCGTCACCGAGGACGCAGCCCTCAGCGATGTAGTCGCGAAGGTATCGGAACGGATAACCTCCGCCCTGCGCAACCCGCTCCCCGCAGCTGGCCTCTAACCGTCTAACGAAAGAGTACCTTGCCAGTCAAACTCAAATACGGAAGCGGCCCACGCACTACAACGAAGTCATCGGAGCTGCGCACGCGAATCCTGCGCATCGCTCTCATCACGCTGCTCGCCTTGGTGATCGTCGGCGCCTCCGTCTTCACATACTTCTACTACCACTACCAGCGAGTCGTCGACGACCGCCTCGCCTCCGGGCCCATCTTTGCCAGCGTCTCGCAGATCTACGCCGCCCCTCGCGAGGTCCGCGCCGGCCAGAAGCTCTCCGCCGCCGCCATCGCCGCCGACCTGCGCCAGGCAGGCTATAACGCCAACTCACAGCTCGGCACCTTCCAGCTCAACGCCGACAACATCTTCATCAAACCCGGCCCTGAGAGCTACCACAACACCGACGGCGCCACCATCAACACCAGCAACGGTGTCGTTCAAAGCATCACTGCCGAAAACGGCGTCACTCTCAGCGCCTATGAGCTCGAACCACAGCTCATCACCGCTCTCTCCGAAGACAAAAACCGCACCAAGCGCCGCCTCGTCGCCTATAACGAGATCCCTCCGCGCATGGTTCAGGCCGTCACCGCCATTGAAGACCGCGACTTCTTCAATCACGGCGGCATCAACTACCTCCGCATCGCCAAGTGCGCCTTCTCCGACCTCGTCACCCATCACAGAACCTGCGGCGGCTCCACCCTCACCCAGCAGCTTGCAAAAAACCTCTTCCTCTCCCCCGAAAAGCGAATCAAGCGCAAGCTCATCGAGATCCTCATCACCTTCCAGCTCGAAAACCGCTTCAACAAGAAGCAGATCTTCGAGATGTACGCCAACGAGATCAACCTCGGCCAGCGCGGCAGCTACGCGATCAACGGCTTCGGCGAAGCCGCTCAGACCTTCTTCGGCAAAAACCTCCAGCAGCTCGACCTTGCCGAGTGCGCGCTCCTCGCCGGCACCATCCAATCACCCACCCGCCTCAATCCCTACCGCCACCCCGAACGGGCAATGGAGCGCCGCAACGTAGTCCTCGACTCCATGGTCGAGACTGGCGCCATCACCGCCAGCGAAGCGAGCCGCGCCAAGGCCGAACCCCTCCGTCTCGCCCCACCCAACATCGACGCCAGCGAAGCTCCTTACTTCGTCGATCTCGTCCACGACCAGCTCGTTCAGCGCATCGGCGACCAGGACGTCGCCCACCAGAATCTCCGCATCTATACCTCGCTTGACCCAGAACTCCAGCGCGCTGCCTCCGAAGCCGTCGAGATCGGAATGAAGAACGTCGACGAACTCGTCCGCAAGCAGCACAAGACACCCAAGGGAGAAGATCCCGGCCCCCTCACCTACCCTCAGGTCTCGCTCGTCGCCATCAACCCTCACACCGGCCAGATTCTCGCGCTAGTCGGTGGCCGCAACTACGGCGTCTCTCAGCTCAATCACGCCGTTGCCAAACGCCCCACCGGCTCCATCTTCAAGCCCTTCGTCTACGCCGCCGCCTATAACAGCTCCCTCAACGGTCTCTCTCTCGGCGATGGCGGCGTCTTCACCGCCCTCACCCAACTGAATGACGAAGACAACTACCTTCACCTACGACAACGGCCGTCAGCCCTACACCCCCGGAAACTTCATCAGGCGAGTTACCAAGGCACGTCACCGCCGCCTACGCTCTCGCCCATTCGCTAAACGCCGCCACCGTTCAACTCGCCCAGATGGTCGGCTTTGATAATGTGGCCGCTCTCGCCCGCTCCGCCGGAATCGCCAGTGCCCGCGGCACCCCATCCGTCGCTATCGGCACCTACAGTCGCCACCCCGATCGATATGGCAGGAGCCTACACCGTCTTTGCCAATAACGGCGTCCACCTCACTCCTTGGATGCTCGCCTCTGTCCGCAATCCGAATGGAGACATCGTCTCCGACTTCTCTCCAGATGCCAAGCAGGTCCTGGATCCTCGCGCCGCCTATCTCACCCAGTCGCTGCTCGAAGGCGTGATGAACTACGGCACTGCCGCCGCCGTCCGAGGTCATGGCTTCACCGCGCCGGCCGCCGGCAAGACCGGAACCAGCCACGACGCATGGTTCGCCGGCTACACCTCCAATCTCATCTGCATCGTCTGGGTCGGCAACGACGACTACACCGACATCAAGACTGGAAGGCGCGCACGCCGCCGCAACCGATCTGGGCTGAGTTCATGAAGCGCGCCATCCTGCTCCCTCAATACTCCGACGTCAAACCCTTCGTCGCACCCGAAGGCATTACCACCGCTCGCATCGATAAGACGTCCAACCTCCTCGCCGACTCCACCTGCCCGAGTAACATCCTCTACGCTGCCTTCCTCGACGGCACCGCACCCGTCAACACCTGCAGCCAGATGAGCGAAAATCCGCAAAACTTCATCCAGAAGATCCTCGGAATTGGCGGCAGCAAAACTGTGCCGCGACGCAACGTCAACCACACCCGCACCAATCGTCCGCGTCGCCCCAAACACCCCACCCGACGGCAACGCCCCCGACAACACGCAGCAACCCGCCCAACCAAAGAAGAAGAACTTCCTGCAAAAAATCTTCGGCGGCGGCAAAGATAAGCAACAACAGCAACCGCCAGCGTCCCCGCCACCGCAGTAGCACTCACATCGCTAACAACCAATCTTTCCCCGACGCAGTGCTTGTGCTCGTCCCACCGGCGCAGGCGTCTCCCCCATCCCTACCCAATGCTGACACTCCGGACACCAATAAGTCGACCGCGCCTGCAACCCCTGCTTCCGCATCATCACCGTCGCCCCGCACCGCCGACACTCCTGCCCTTGCCGCCCATACACCCACAGCCGCTCTTCCCGATCCATCGCATGAGTTGTCCGCCGATTCCCTGCATACGTCACAATCCCATCTCCCGCCCCATCCACCACATTCGCCTTCATATACCGCTGCGAAATCCCCACCATCGCCTCCATCTCGCGCGGCGTAATCGTCCGCATCGCGCGAAACGGATTCACCCCCGCAGCAAATGCAACCTCGCTCTTATAAACATTCCCCAGCCCCGCCAGCACCCGCTGATTCAACAGCACCACTGCAATCTCCGCCTCAGGATTCTCCTTGCCATAGGCAGCAAGCCGAGCCACACCACCCTCCACCGTAAACTCATCCGACAAAATATCCGGCCCCAACTTTGGCACCTGGCTCGACCGCTCCAGCGACCGCGCCGTATGAAACTCCGCCACCGGAATATTGAAACCCACCGCCTCCCAATCAGCCGTCCGAATCACCACCCGCATCCGATCTCGCCCCATCCACCACCTCTCGCCGGTGCGATACAGATGCCAGCTCCCACTCATCAACATATGCGTCACCAGAATCAAGTCACCGGAGAAGAAAATCAGACACCACTTCCCTCGCGACTCCACCTTCTCCACCACCCGCCCCACCAGCGGCGCATCATCATTCACCCGAGCCAGCTTCGCCAACCCTGTCTCAAACCCCGTCACCACCTTGCCACCAATCGCCTTCTGCAGCGCCCGCGCAGCGCGATAGATTGTGTCCCCCTCAGGCATTCGCTCTCACCTCACCCCGAGCTCCCGGCAGCGGCGGCAACCCGCGCCGCACATTGAACCCCATCGCCCCGGCAGCAAACCCCGCATCCAGCAAAAACCTCGCCATCGGATGCTCCGCCACCGCCACTCCATTCACACTTGCGATCAGCATCCCACCTCGCCCCTGCGCATCCTCCTGATCCTGCACCCTACTCACCAGAAACTCCGCCAGACTCCGCGCCACCTGCGATCTCTGCGGCTCCTCCTCCGGCAGAAACACCTGCAGATTCGGATTCCCTCTCCGCAGATAAGCCACCAGCGCACCATCACACAAAATCACCCGCGCCCCTACACTCCGCGTCAACGACGACCCCGCATCCGGCGCCGCAGGCCATCGCAACAACGCTCCATACGGATTCGCCGGATCCGTAGCCGCCAGCTGCAACATCTCCACCTTCTCCGGATCCTGCTGCACCCGCAGCGACCGCAGAGATCCACCGCCGCAGGCATCAGCAAACTGCGTCGCCCCCAGATCAGCCGCAAAGTACCCCCGCCGAATCTTCCCACTCTCCTCCAGCGCCTTCATCACGTCGTAGATCGCCGAAAATCCTCCCGGCAGATTCTCCGCATGCGCCGTCTCACGAAACACCACCCCATACCGCGTCAACAACTGCTGCGCCATCGCATGACTCCACTCAGTAGCCGAACGATCCGTCGCAAACGCCGCACCCTGCAGCGCCCACCTCCCCTGAGCAGTCGGCGGAGTCGTCCTCCTCGACCGAAACCCCGTCTGCTGATGCACCCTCCGCGTAGGTTTGCGTGACCCGCTCGTTGTCGGCCTCTCGCAATAAGCCCGCAACGCCGCCATTCCATCGTTGGTCAACTGCCCCTTCCACACCAGGCTCCACAGCGCCTCCAGCGTCTCCCCCGGATATCCTCCGCCCACACCATCATGCAGATCCTGAAAGAACGACGCCCCATGCCTCTTCAGATACTCAACGATCTCCGCCTCCTTGCTCACCGTAGCAGCCGACGCAGGAATGACCTTCCCTTCCTCATCCTGCAACACCCGCTCCACAGCCTGCGCAGGGGCAATCGGCCACAAAGCGGCCAGCCTCTCGGCAAGATATAGCCCGATCCGCCCATCCCTCTCGCCAATCGGATCGAACCCAACCCAAACCACCTCACCCGCCGCAATCAACGTATCCAAGTCAGCAGGACTTGTACCCCAGCAGCCGCGCAGGCAGTATCTCCGTCTCCAAAATCGAAGCCGGCAGCGGGGCCCCCTGCAAATTCTCGATCACATCCAGCAGCGCATCCAACCCCCGCCGCGGCTGCACCACTCCTTGCCACCGCGTAAACAACCGCGCCAGCGTCCTCTGCTCAACCGGCTCAACCTCCTTCCGCAGCCGCGCCAGCGACCTCCGCCGAATCGCCCGCAGTACCTCGTTGTCACACCACTCCCGATGAATGCCCCCGGGACGAAAACCACCCTCCACAACCTTCCCGCTCTGCACCAACCGTTGCAACACCGCCTTCAATACTCTCCAACGGCAGATCGAACCGCCCTGCAGTCTCCGGCGTAGTAAACGGCCCATGCGTCCGCGCAAAGCGTCGTATCAAATCCAACAAAGCATCCGGCATCTCCTGCAAAAACGCCCCCGGCAGCCCTGGCGGCAGCGGCACACCAAGCGCATCCCGATACCGCGCCGCATCCTCCACCGCAATCAGACGCTTCTCTCCCGCGACCTGCACCTCCAGCACCCGCCGCGCCCGCATCAACTTGCCAACGCTATCTGCAACTTCGATCCGTTACACACCGCAGCCGCAGCTCGTCACGCGTCAGATCCCCCAGCCGCAGCAACAGATCATGCACCCCATCCATGTTCCGCGCGCGATACGACTCCACCACACACTGCAGCTGCTCCTCGGTCTCTTCAATCGCATTGATATCCAACAACTCCCGAAGATCCGCATCCCCCATCAACTCTCGCAGCTGATCCTGATCGATCGAAAGCGCCTGCGCCCGCCTCTCCGCCAACGGAGCATCTCCGTCATAGATATAGTTCGCCACATAACTGAACAACAGCGCCGAAGCGAACGGCGAAGGCGTCCGCGAATCCACCGTATGCACCCGCAGCGCACGACTCCCAATATTCCGCAGCGTCTCCATCAACGCCGGCATATCGAACACATCGCGCAGACACTCGCGATAAGCCTCCAGCAGAATCGGAAACGAAGGATACTGACTCGCCACGCTCAACAAGTCATACGCCCTCTTCCTCTGCTGCCACAGCGGAGTCCGCCCATCCGCCCTCCTCCGCGGCAGCAGCAACGCCCGTGCCGCGCTCTCCCGAAACTTCGCCGCAAACAGCGCCGTCGACCCCAACTGCCGCAGCACCAGTTCCGCCGCCTCCTCCGGCTCCATCAAAATCGAATCGATCGCGGGAGCCTCATCGGTCTCGGGAAAGCGCAGCACAAAGCCATCCTCGGACCACATCGTCTCTACCTCTTGCCCATTGCCCGCCCTCAGCTTCGCCGTCACCGCCATCGCCCATGGCGCATGAACCCTGCTGCCAAACGGCGTCAGCACACACACCCGCCAATCCCCCAACTCGTCCCGCACGCGCTCAATCACAATGTTCTGATCGTCCGGAACATTGACCGTGGCAAGCTCCTGATCCGCCAGATAGCGCAACACGTTCTCCGCCGCCCCCGGCTCCAGATCATGCTCCGTCGTCAGCCGCGCCACCGCCACACTCCGTGGCGCGTCACGCAGCTCCCTCACCAGAGCACCAATCCTCCGCCCAAACTCAAGCGGCCGCCCCGCACCGTCACCATGCCAGAACGGCATCTTCCCCGCCTCACCCGGAGCAGGCGTCACCAGCACTCGGTCATGCGTAATCTCATCGATCCGCCAAGTCGAGGCACCGAGGATAAACGTATCTCCGGTTCGACTCTCGAAAACCATCTCCTCATCCAACTCGCCCACACGTACCGGCTTCGACCGCTGCCCCGCCAGAAACACCCCATACGTCCCGCGATCCGGAATCGTCCCACCATTCAAGATCGCGATTCGCTTCACTCCCGCCCGAGGAGTGATCCAATTCCTCGTCTCTGTCCCAAGTGATCCGTGGCCGCAACTCCGCAAACTCATCCGATGGATAACGCCCTGCCAGCATATCCAGCACTCCATCAAACACACTTCGGCTCAAGCCCGCAAACGGAGCAGCCCCCCGCACCAACGCAAACAGCGCGGCATAGCTCAACCCCGGACTCTCCTCTTCCTCCGTCGCATGCTTAGTCCGTCTCTCCGCATCCGCAATACCAAGGGGAGGATGCGCAATCACCGCCACCATCTGCTGCGCCAGCACATCCAGCGGATTCCGCAAAAAGCGCGTCGACTCCACATGCCCCTCATGCATCGCCCGCGTCACCGCCGCACACGCAATTAGATCGGCACGATATTTCGGAAAGATAATCCCATGCGAAGGCGCTCCAACCTGGTGGCCTGCCCTGCCAATCCGCTGCATCCCACTCGCGACCGAAGGCGGAGCCTCAATCTGAATCACCAGATCGATCGCACCCATATCAATCCCCAACTCCAGCGATGACGTCGCGACCAGCGCCTTGATCTTCCCCGCCTTGAGCAACTCCTCAATCTCAGACCGCTGTGTCGCCGCCAGCGAACCATGGTGCGCTCGCGCAATCTGCTCCCCTGCCAGCTCATTCAAAGCGCCAGCCAGCCGCTCCGCCACACGCCGTGCATTCACAAAGATCAGCGTCGACGTCCGCCCTTGAATAATCTCCAGCAGCCGCGGATGTATCGACTGCCAGATCGAAGTCCTCTTCGGCCCCTGCGAAGCCGGCCCGCTCGGCTGATCCTGAATCTCACCAATCCTCGCCATATCCTCCACCGGAACCTCCACCTTTAGCTCCAGCAGCTTCCTCGCCCCCGCATTCACCACTGTAACTGGCCTGTACAGCGGAGCATCCACACCCACCTCAGCACCAGCCCCGTCATCGTCTAGCCGCTTCCATCAGCACGCCCCCAACTCCAAATGCCTCCCCACCATCCGAAGTCAAAGCTTGAACCGATTCGCTAACAGGATGACCTGCTGACTCGCCAACCTGCTGACTCGCTGCCTCCGCACCACCCAGAAACCGCGCCACCTCCTCCAGTGGCCTCTGCGTCGCCGACAGACCAATCCGCTGCAGCCTCCTGCCCGTCAGCGCCTCCAGCCGCTCCAGCGAAAGCGCCATATGCGCCCCACGCTTACTCGGCACGAGCGCATGAATCTCATCCACAATCACCGTCTCCACCGACCGCAGCGACTCGCCCGCCTCCGATGTCAGCAGCAGATAAAGACTCTCCGGCGTCGTAATCAAAATGTCGCCGGGATGCCTCCGAAACCGTGCTCGCTCCTTCTGCGAAGTATCCCCCGTACGCACGCTGATCTCCGGCATCCGCACTGCCACCCCGTCGCGCTTCGCCATATTCGCAATGCCCACCAACGGCGACCGCAAATTTCTCTCCACATCCGCAGCCAGCGCCTTTAGCGGCGACAGATACACCACCCGGCATCCGCGCTCAGCCTCCGGCGCAGTCCGCATCATCAGTCTGTCGAGGCACCACAGAAACGCCGTCAGCGTCTTCCCCGTGCCAGTCGGCGCCAATATCAGCGTCGACTCACCACGAGCGATCGCCGGCCAGCCCTCCACCTGCGGAGCCGTCGGCGCATCGAAAACCGCCCTGAACCACTTCGCCGTAATCGGATGAAAGAGCGCCAGCGCCCGATCACCAGCGCTGGAGACATCTACCTGGGGCGACGAAGTCTCAACCTTCGTCGCAGCGATCTTCTTCTTCGGTCTGGAAGGACTTGGCGGCATCGTCTCAAAGTGCTGTCAGCAGCATAACTGCCACAAACAATGAGATGCGCGCCAACGCCTCCAGGTCCAGTCTGGCTCAAGCCACCTTGCGAACCATCACCGCGTATTCACGGGACTATAAAAATAGCAGTTCGCCCCAAACTCCACCTCAAAAAGGTCGGTAGAATCCTCAGCCTGTTCCGCATTTCCCAGCACCAGGTACCCAGTCGAAGACAACTTCCGATGAACCTCCTTGAAGACCGTCCTTCGGTCCTGATGCGAAAAATACAGCAGCACATTCCTCAGGAGCACCAGATCGAACATTGGCAGCATGTGAGGCAACGGCGCGCACAAATTCGCATATTGAAACTCACACATCGACCGAATCTGTGGACTAACCTCCCACTCTTCCCCCTCACGCGTCATGTATTTCAGCAGCATGCGCGCAGGCAGTCCCCGGTTTACCTCCAGCCGTCGATACCGCCCCTTCTGCGCATAGTCCACGACATGGCGTGAAATATCGGTTCCGACTACCTTGATGTCCCAATTCGTCAGCGCTGGAAAGTATTCCGCGATCACCATCGCCAGGCTGTACGCCTCCTGTCCTGTAGAACTCGCTGCACTCCATATCCGCAGCCGCCTCTGCTCCACTCTCCGTTCGATCAGTCGAGGAAGAATGACCTCCCGCAACATCTCAAACGGCCTGAGATCCCGAAAAAAACTCGTCTCATTGATCGTCATCGCCTCCGCGACCGCCCGGTGCAGATGGGCCGGACGACCCGCCTTCAGCATGCTGACGAACTCTCCAAGACTCTCCGCACCCGACAATCTCGCGATCGGCGTCAACCTAGTATCAAACAGGGCATTGCGCGACGGATCGATCAGGTTCGCCGACTGTTCCAGCACCAGCTCGCGAAGATAGGTGTAGTCCGAATCAGAGCAAGCCATCAGTCATCTCCCGCTGCGGGCCCGCCGCAGACGCGGTATATGGTACCGAGTCCAGCTTCAACAGCCGTCCAGCGTTCACTCGTTTGTTCAGCGCTTCCGCGATCGCAGCAAGTGGCAAAGTTGCACTTGCAATACCAGCCTCCGTCACTTTGCCCGGCATCCCCCACACCGCGGAGCTCGCTTCATCCTGCGCCAAAACAACTCCACCTCGAGCATGAACCGCCCGCGCACCGTCCAGGCCGTCGGCCCCCATCCCGGTCATCACCAGCGCCATCGCCGAGGCCCCAAACATCCTTGCCGCAGAGAAGAAAAGATAATCGACCGCTGGCCTGCAATGATTCAATGGCTCCCGCTGATGCAGTCGGACGCGACTGTTTCGCCCCGCTAAGCTGCCACCCTGTTTTTCCATCAAGCCGTTGCTCGGTCCTATCTCCATATGGGCATCGCCCGGGGCAAGCCAGATCGTGCCCGGGCGGATGATCGCATTTTCATAGGCTTCTCTGACCTGCAGCTCGCAACTCTTGTCCAGCCGCTCAGCCAGCGCACCGGTAAATAGCTTTGGCATATGTTGCACGATCAAGATCGGAACAGGAAAATCCCCTGGCAGCTTCGGCAGCAGTTGTTCCAGCGCAGAAGGACCGCCGGTAGACAATCCAATCACAACAATCTCGATGGGCAACCCGACCTTCGCGGATACCTCGACCGATCGCGTCGCCTGTATCTTATTCGACGGGACCTTGTCGGGCGAGGCAGCCTTATCCACCCTCGCCTCCCGGCGTCGAGCACCCTTGGCCAGTGCAGCAATTCGCGGTAGCAGTTGCTTTGACAGCGACAGCATCGCCGCAGCAAAGTCACGCTGCTCCGCCGGCTTCGTTACATAGTCCGAAGCACCGCATGCCAGCGCCTCCAGAGTCGACCTTGCACCATGCTCGGTGTACGAGCTGCACATGATCACCGGCAATTCAGGACTCTCCACACGCAGTCGGTGCAGCACATTCAGACCGTTCAGCCTTGGCATTTCGAGATCGAGCACAAGAACATCCGGCGCGAGTCGTCTCACCGCGTCCAGGCAATCAATCCCGTCCTGCGCCACCCCGCATAACTCCATACGAGGTAGATCGCTCGAGCGGTCTTCTGCATGCATCTGGAACAGCTTCCACATGATGCCACGCATTACCGCGGAGTCATCAGCCGCAAGAATGCGAAGAGGCCGTTCGTCCAAAGTGCTCATATCTGCTTTCCTTATTTTCCAGTTCCGGCGGCAATGCTAAGCGGCGATTACACCAAGCAACAACATCTTTTCCCGGAGACTCTCGGGGGTAAATGGCTTCATTAGAAACTCATCCGCACCGTTGTCGAGCGCCGTGGTAATAAATGAGTGATCGGCTTCGGTCGTCACCATCATCACCTTCATCTCCGGCCCGAGATTCGCATCACGCAGCGCCTTGACGCACTCCAGCCCATTCATCACCGGCATATTAACGTCCAGCAGCATCAGATCGAACGCCTCCTCCGCCGCCAACACCGTCAGTGCATCGCTCCCATCGACCGCCTCTTCGCACACGATATCCATTCGGTTCAACAGGTGCCGCAGGTACTCGCGGATAAAACTCGAATCATCAACGATCAGGGCTCGCATCTGCACCTCCATTCAAACTTTTTCTGAACAATCCCGTCTCCGACAACCGCGACGGACTCAACTTCTGTGGATCGAGCCGCACCATCAGGCCGGCCTCCATCTTGTAAGCGCCATCAAACAGCCACTTGCCTCGCACGCCTAACGTGCATGGGTTATCTTCCAGCGCATTCCGGCTCACTGTAACCACACCGCCCACCGCATCCACTACCAGGCCAAACCGTTCCGCAGCTTTATCGTCCTCCATCACCAGCACACAACACTTTCCCCAATGCTCCTCGATCCCAAGCAGAGCCCGAAGATTGACTGCAGTCAGCACCTCGCCACGGTAAGGCACTACCCCCGCGATAAACGTAGGCGACATCGGCACCCGCTGCAGCTCCCGCTCACCCAGCACCTCGCGTATCTTGCTCGTGTCGATCCCGAACGTCTCGCTTCCCGCATACAGCGAACAGAGAGACACCGCATCGTCCTCATCCTGGATCTCATCGATCTTCTCGTGTCCAGCGATTCTCATGCGACCTCCTGCCATGCAGCCTTACCCTTTACCCCAAACTCACGATGGACAAGTGTCAACTTCTCTTTCACCAAGGCAAGCTCGACTCCGTCAGTCGTCACGTCACGCTCAAGCAGCGTGCCATTGGATACGTCCAGAACCTGCCGTACGACCATGCCACCACGTTGCAGTCCGCTCATGCCGGCATCACCGCAGATCAACACCGTTGCCATCACGTCTTCGCCCCGCTGCATCGCTGCATCAAGCTCCGCCAGTACATTACCCTGATCCTTCAACGGCAGCAGTTCGCCTCGATACTGGAGCAACGGCCGACCGCCCGCATACTCAATCTGCCCCAGCGGTACGCTTTCAATCCGCTCCACCACATCCAGCGGCAGCGCGGTCCTCTCCCGCGCACGATCCTCAAAGATCAGGAACTGCGTGCCCGCCGCCTCCTGTACCGCGGCCTCGCCATCGCCGATTCCCGCAATCTCTTCCTCAATCGGTTTGACACCAGCTCGAGCCGCAGTCGCTCCGATATCGAGAATCAACGCAAGCGTGCCGTTGCCCAGCACCGTCGCGCCTGAAAACAATCCAATCTCTCGCAGCACCGGCGACAGCGGCTTCACGACAATCTCCTCCGGCGACATCAAATCATCCACGACCAGGCCATACCGGCAGCCTTCTGCCTCCAGCACCGCCAGATAATGCCCCTTCGACTGCTCCGGATAATCCGCATCCAATCCCAGCAACCGATCCAGCCAAACCATCGGCAACAAACGTTCCCGTAATCTGTAAAGCTCCGACGAGCCGATCCGCTGCACCACCTGCGTGAACTCACGCTGCGGTATATCCACCAACTCCACCAGCGCGCTCTGCGGCAACGCGAAGCTCTGTCCACCGCTCTTCACCACCAGCGACGGAACGATTGCAAGTGTCAGCGGCACCCGCAGCCGCAGCGTCGTGCCCACGCCCCTGCGTGACTCCACCTCGACGCTTCCGCCGACCTTCTCTACATTGGCCCGCACCACATCCATCCCAACGCCGCGTCCTGAAACCGTAGTCACAGCGGCCGCCGTCGAGAAGCCCGGCAGGAAGATCAACTGGAGCGCCTCCCGCTCCGACATCCCTGCAGCATCCTCCGCCGTCACCAGATTGCGTTCGACTGCCTTCTGCAACACCCGCTCAATCGGGATCCCTGCGCCATCATCCTCAACCTCAATCACCACCGACCCGCTCTGATGAAATGCCTTCAGCCGGAGACATCCCTCCGCCGACTTTCCCGCCAACACACGGTCGGCAGGCGATTCAATCCCGTGATCGACGGCATTCCGCACCGCATGCGTCAGCGGATCTTTGATAGCCTCCAGCAGGCTCTTGTCCAGCCCCGTCTCCTGACCAGAAAACTCAACCCTCACATCACGACCGCACGTCCGCGCAAGATCCCGCACCATCCGTGGAAACTTGCCAAACAGATTCCCTACCGGCTGCATCCTAGCCTGCATCACCGTCTCCCGCAGATCAGCCGTAACGCTATCCAGTCGCCGCGCCAGTTCGGGGAAGTTCGCCGCCTCCATGCCGCTCTGCAGCATCTGGTTGCGCGTCAACACCAGTTCTCCCACCAGGTTCATCATGCGGTTTAACACATCAACATCGATGCGCAACGTCTTATCGTTCCCTGAACCTGCCCTTTCGCTCACCATGGCAGGTGCATTCGGCGCTGAAACCCCACTCGCTGCCGCAGCTGGCGCTTCCCCGACCGTCAACGACGCATGCACCAAAGCAATATGAGGACCTGACACCTCAGGCTCCTCTTTCTCCTCCGGCGTGTGCCCATTCAAAATCGCCAGCTCCGCGATCAGCTCGCCGTCTTCATCACCAGCCCGCGTCCCCTCGCTGCCAGTCTCCTCAATCAGCATCAGGATCGCGCGCAGCCCATCCATCAGGCGCAACAACCCGCTGATCAACTCCGAGGTCACCGCAAGCCGGCCATCCCTCAGCGAACCCAGCAGATGCTCTCCCGCGTGCGCCAGCTTCTCCAGACGATCGAATCCTAGAAACCCCGTCGTTCCTTTGATCGTATGCACCGCACGGAAGATCTCTCCCAGCAATCCTGTGTCGTCGGGCCGCGTCTCCAGCTCGGTTAGGCACCGTTCCATCCGGTCTAGCCCTTCCTGGCTCTCTGCAATAAACTCTTTCGTTAGGTCGTCCACACTCTCTATATCGGGTGTTGCACGGTAACCATGAGCGCCCCGCCACTTGCCATCACTCTCCGCACCCGATAGCCTCACTCACATCATGTCCTCCATCGAACACCCCAACAGCCTCACTCCCGCACAAATCACCGATCTCCATCAGCAAGCCATCGCCGTCGCGCTTCACGCCTATGCACCCTATAGCAACTTCCGTGTCGGTGCCGCCCTCCTGCTGGCGGACGGTACTATCGTCACCGGTTGCAACGTCGAAAACGCCTCCTACCGGCTCACCACCTGCGCCGAACAAACCGCCATCGCCACTGCCGTCGCTCTTCGCGGTCCCGGCATACGCATCCGCGCCATCGCCATCGCCAACCTCAACGCCACCGCCAGCCAACCCTGCGGAGCCTGCCGCCAGACAATCCACGAGTTCAGCTCGCCCGATACCATCGTCTTCTACCCCACTGCCGATGGAGCCATGGCCGAGACCACCATCGCCGAGCTCCTACCCGCCGCGTTCCTCCTCGCAAATTCGTAACTATAATCGATACATTCAACCCATGAGCCAGCCCATCCACCCCATCGACGTCATCCTCCATAAACGCGACGGACACGTCCTCTCCGATCTCAAAATCCAGGCCTTCATTCGCGCCATCGTCGATCGCACCCCAACAAACCAACTCGTCACAGACGCCCAGATCGCCGCCTTCCTCATGGCCATCTTCCATCAAGGCCTCGACTCGCAAGAACTTGCGGCTCTGACTAACGCTATGCGCTACTCCGGCGAAACGTTCGACGCCGGCCCACTCCACACCTTCACCGTCGACAAGCACTCCACCGGCGGCGTCGGCGACAAGACCTCTCTTCTCATCGCACCTATCGTCGCAGCAGCCGGCCTCGCCTCACCCACATCCGCCGGCATTCCCGGCATCTGCGTCCCTATGATCTCTGGCAGAAGCCTAGGCCACACCGGCGGCACGCTCGACAAGCTAGAAACCATCCCCGGCTTCAAGACCCAGCTCACCCTCGACCAATTTTTCCTTACCCTCGAAAAATGCGGCGCAGCCATGGTCGGCCAAACCCCGCACCTCGTCCCCGCCGACCGCATCCTCTACGCCCTCCGCGATCACACCGGCACAGTCGAATCCCCTTTCCTCATCTGCGCCAGCATCATGAGCAAAAAACTCGCCGAAGACCTCAACGCTCTTGTCCTTGACGTCAAAGTCGGCAATGGCGCCTTCATGCCCACCTACGAGCAATCAAAGTTCCTCGCCAAACTCATGGTTCAAACCGGCGAAGCCTCAGGCACACGCACAGCAGCGCTCCTCACCAGCATGGACGAGCCCCTTGGCCGCTTCTCCGGCAACTGGGTCGAAGTCTGGGAGTGTGTCGACATCATGCGCAACCACCGTCACCCTATGTCGACAGACCTCATCGAACTCTCCAACATCCTCGCAGGCTGGATGCTCCACCTCGCCGGCCACACTGCCACTCCAGAAGATGGCGCAACGCTCTCCAACGAGATTCTCCTCAGCGGCTCCGCATACAAAGCCTGGCTCAGAATCGTCGCGACCCAATGCGGCGACATCACCGTCTTCGAAGACCCCGCAGCCCACCACCAACCCACAGCCTCTCGCACCCTCACCGCAACTCACTCCGGCTATCTCGCCAGCATGGACTGCAAACAAGTAGGCTGGGCCGTTCAGCGCCTCGGCGCAGGCCGCGACAAGCCTGGCGACCGTGTCAGCGCTCACGCAGGCATCGAGATGCACGCCAAACTTGGCGCTGAAATCAAAGCCGGCCAAACCCTCGTCACTCTCTTCAGCGAAGATCCGGATCTCCTCGAAGAACCCGAAGCCATGCTCCGCGAGACCCTCCACATATCCTCTACTCCACCGCAAATCAAATCGCTCATCCATGAAGTAGTGACGAAGGACAATCTCAATCAATAGCCCACCAGACAGAGATAGACCCGGAGACGATCGTCCCCGGGTCTATCTCAATCGCTGAACAACTAGTTGTTGAGTGCGATCATAACGTCGTTATTGACGCGAAGGCCCGCTGTCTCTTGTATCTGTGCTTTGGCCCGCTTCTCAGCTTTTGAAGTCGTCAGGTGAACGTTCATCGACGTGGATTCACAACGAACCTCACTGAGGAAGTACTGATCACCATAACGGTGGAACACCAGCTTGTTCCCTGTTCCCGGGGCGTTTGCATCAGGCAGCGTCAAGGCAAGGATATGGATATTCTTCTCCCGGTCCGTAATCGTGATTACGTTAGGAGAGTTGATCTCCGAACCAACTGTGTAAGTTCCAGCCGGTAGAGAATTGCCATTGACGGAAAAGTTGAACGGAACGTTTGCCTTAGCCCGGTGATCCTGTGCCATGGCACTACCGGCCGTAACGAAACTTGCAGCGACGATGAGAGCAATTGCGGATATGCGGTTCATGACGATCTCCTTTTTTGAGGTACCCTTGCGGGTCCTATTGGGCTCCGGCCTACTTTCTCTTCTGGAGCTTTCTTGTTACGCCCGGATATATTGCATGCACGTGGCCAAACCGGCCCAAACTTCCACACAAAAATCACAAACCTGCATTTGCAATGAGATACACCCGCAGCATTGAGCTACGTCGCAATAGCCTCCTGCCACGCCAAGTTCCATTGGTATCCGAACGGATACCCGCAGTATCCGATAGGTTCCAGCACCCTCTGAATATCCTGCCCTGCACCGATTCAGCTACACTTTGACGCACCGGAGGTCCTGATGCAGCCGCGGCTCCTCGCCATTACCGGTTCGCTGACAGGTACTGTTCGACAACTCGTCAACGGTCAGATATCCATTGGCCGCGACGACGCCAATCAGTTGTGCCTGGCCGATCCCTTGGTCTCGCGGAAACACTGCACCATCCAGAAGATGGACGAGCAACATGAACTCGCCGACCTCGACAGTCAAAACGGCACCTTTGTGAACGGAACGCCCATCCGTCGCAAAACCGTTGAACATGGCGACACGATCCGCATCGGCAACACCGAATTGGTCTTTCTCACACACGAGGGCGAAGTTCCTCCTGCCTACAAGATGCGCCTGAGTGATACCTCTTCCGACCCCACCCTCACTACGATCCGAATGCATGGTCCCGGCGCAACACCGACATTTGGCGCTGAGGTCGGACGCATGGCGCGTGACCTCACCGCCCTCTTCAGAATTAGCAACGTCATCAACTCAATTCGCGACTCGGAACTCCTTCAGCGCGAACTTCTGCGGCTGATCTTCGAAGTAGTCCCCGCCGAAGACGGCGCCGTCGTTCTGCAGACTGACCTCGAAGATGACGCACCCTCAATCTGCACATGGAGCCGACAGACCGGCGAGATGTCAAAGATCGAGATTCAACGCGAACTCGTCCATCGTGCAATATGGGAGCGGGCCGCCGTCTTCACCGGAGCCGCTTCAGACTCCCGCGAAATCCAAAACGTCTTGTGTCTACCTCTCGTGGCCGTGGAACGAACCATCGGCGTCATCTATCTAACGTCACTCCACCCAGCACCACCATTTCGCGAAGATCACATCCACTTTCTCGATTCGGTCTCCCGAATCGCAGCGGTCACGCTCGAAAACATTCTCGCCCGCGACTCTCTACGGTCTGAGAACCTGCGCTTGAAGCGAGAGTTGAATCCCGTCAGCAACCTTGTTGGCGAAAGCCGTCAGATTCGCCAGATCGAAGAGTTCATCTCTCGCGTCTCGCAAAGCGATTCCACCGTACTGATCCGCGGAGAGAGCGGCACTGGCAAAGAGGTTGTTGCACGCTCGGTCCATCAAAGCAGTCTTAGAAAAGATCGCCCCTTCGTCGCCATCAACTGCGCTGCGATCCCGGAAGCCTTGCTGGAGAGCGAACTCTTCGGGCATGAAAAGGGCGCATACACCGGCGCTGTCGGAATGCGGAAAGGAAAGCTCGAAGCTGCCGACGACGGAACTCTGTTTCTCGACGAGATTGGGGAACTCGCTCCTCCAATGCAAGCCAAGCTGCTGCGAGTCCTTCAGCAGAAGGAGTTCGAGCGAGTTGGAGGAACGAACTCCGTCCCATTCAAGGCACGTGTTCTCGCCGCAACCAACAAGAATCTTGAACAGGCAATCAAGTCCAACGAATTTCGACAGGACCTGTACTACAGGCTCAACGTAGTTTCGGTCACCATCCCGCCCCTACGCGAACACCGCGAAGACATCCCTCTGCTCGCTCTCTACTTCGCAGCAAAGTACGCACAGAAAGCAAAGCGGCCGTTCAAAGGTATCTCGCAAGAGGCCCGCACCTTAATGATGGGCTATAGCTGGCCCGGAAACGTCCGCGAGCTTGAGAACGCAATCGAGCACGCCATCGTTCTCGGCCTCACCGAAGAGATCTTGCCCGAAGACCTGCCTAACGGAATACTCGAGGAGCAGTCCGCCGAACTCGCAGGAGCGCGATACCACGACGTGCTCAACCAATCCAAAAAAGAGATGATCCTTAACGCACTGCGAGAAGCAAAAGGAAGTTATCCCGAAGCTGCGCGCCTCCTCGGCATTCATCCCAAGTACCTGCACCGACTGGCACGCAATCTCAATCTGAAATCCGACCAGACTTGACGAGTTCAGAAAATGACCCTCGAAAAGTTACATATTTTGTCAGCTCCAACTCACGCCTTCATCCGCTAAACACTCGCAACAATTCTGCCACCGTAGACGCACGAACTCGCTAAGAGATATCTAAGGAATGACGGAATTGTTGCAAAATACATAGTCCGTCTTCAATCAACAAGAAGACCCTCATTTGACATTTTCATGACAAGCAACATCTTCTGCCGCGCCTATCGTGATCCTGGGCCGCCTCTCCGGAGGAGACCTTATTTACGCAAAATCAGGGCAGGTAGAAACAACATGGAAAATCCAGTGAGCAACATAAAGCGTCCAGTTGACCGCCGTTCTTTTATGAAAAGCGGTCTTCTGGCAGGTGGCGCAGCTACAGTTGGCGTCGGTTTGATAGCAAATGGAACCTCGGCTCGCGCACAAGAACGCGGCAGGAGGCTCGGTCAGGGCGATATCGCCATCCTCCGCTTCCTGGCGGCAGCGGAGCTGATCGAGTCTGACCTTTGGACACAGTATGCGGAACTGGGTGGTATCGGAAATAATCCACCCGTTGAGATTGCCACCGAGCCGTTGAACAACTATCAGGTAGCCTTGTCGAACCTCGATGGCGATGGCCCGCAATACATCACCAGCAACACGCTCGATGAAATCAGCCACGCGACCTTCCTCAATGCCTATCTCGAGTCCAGGGGAGCCGAACCAGTCGACTTCACTCGATTCGAAACGTTGCCGGGGAGCACTGCTACGGGATCATCAGGTAAGTTGCGCCTCACGAATCTCATGCATCTCAACGTCGACACCAGCTGGTTTGTTCGCTACCGCAGCACAACCAATCCAGATCTCGGCGCCACCTTCCCTCAGGCAATCACACTCAATGGAGTGACCGCCATTCCCAGAAACGATGCCGATTTCAACGGAGCTCCCAACTCAAACTTTATAGGGAACGACCACATTCAGGCGATCGCGAATGTGGCAGCCTTTCACTTTGGATACATCGAGCAAGGCGGCTCAAGTCTTTACGCCGCGATGAGTCGAAAAGTGACGGATCCGGAGGTCCTAGAGATCACCCTTGGCATCGGCGGCGACGAGATCGCTCACTTCCTGGAATGGGTTGACTTCGCAGGCAACGGAGTGCAACAGCCTGTGGCGCCGTTTACCGATCCCGTATCGGGTCTGTCCTTTCCCGATTTTTTCAACAACCCACCCCTGCATCCGCCCACCCTGGTTCAGCCAAGCCTGATCTTTCCCGTCCCTTGTGAATTCATCAGCCCCAACCTTCCCCACGTCGCAATCATTCGTCCCCTAACCGACAGATTTGCTGGTGCCGTCGCTACGATCGCAAGCTTCACCGCCGATGGGCTCTTCACCGGCCAAAGCAGGCAGTTCCTTAACATGCTGCAAGAGATGGCTATCGAAGCCGATGCCGCCTTCCGCTTAGCGCTGTAACCTTTGAGCTCTGTTTTTTGCGAATATATCGGGGACCTTGCTTCTTCAGAAAGGCCCCGATAACTGCTAACCGATAACTGAACCAGCTCAACCGCTCCTAACCGCCTGCGACCGCGGCCACCACCAGAAACGGCTCCTTCCCCTCCGCAACCACCTCAGGCAACAAGGCATCCGGCGACTCATGCGACCAATCTTCCTCGCAGACAAAGAACCGCAGAAATGCCCTTCGTTTTAGCGTCCCATGCTCCCGAATCGTACCCGACAACATCGGATATTTGGCCTCCAGCGTATCCAACACCGACCGCTGCGTCACCACTCCCGCAACATCAAGTATCACCTCACCACTGACACCAGCGAGCGTCCGCAGATGCGAAGGAAGCACCACGCGAATCATGCGAGCGTCTGCACCTCGACTGACAGAACGGCCGGCAGATCCCGCACAATCGGTGCCCAGCTATCTCCCGCATCCGACGACCCATACACCTGCCCTCCGGTCGTGCCAAAGTACACTCCGCACTCATCGAGAGAATCCACCGCCATCGCATCGCGCAGCACATTCACATAGCAATCCTTCTGTGGCAGTCCTTTCGTCAGCGCCTCCCACTCATTTCCACCCGCGCGGCTGCGATACACCCGCAGCTTTCCATCGAGCGGATAGTGCTCCGAGTCGCTCTTGATCGGCACCACAAAGATCGTCTCCGGCTCATGCGCATGAACATCAATTACAAATCCAAAGTCCGTCGGCAGATTTCCACTCACCTCCGTCCAAGAATCACCTGCGTTATCGCTCCGCATCACATCCCAGTGCTTCTGCATAAACAAAACTCCAGGCCGCGACGGATGCATCGCAATATGGTGAACGCAATGCCCCACCTCTGCATTCGGATCAGGAATATGCTCCGACCTCAATCCGCGATTAATCGGCCTCCAACTCTTTCCGCCATCGTCCGTCCGAAACGCCCCCGCCGATGAGATCGCAATAAACATTCTTTCCGGATCGCTCGGATCAAGAATGATCGTGTGCAGGCACATCCCCCCAGCACCCGGCTGCCAGTGCGGCCCCGAGCCATGCCCACGCAAACCCGACAACTCCTCCCAGTTCCCTCCCCCATCCGCCGAACGAAACAAAGCAGCATCCTCTACCCCGGCATACACCACGTCCGGATCGTTCAGCGAGGGCTCCAGATGCCACACTCGTTTGAACTCCCACGGATGCGGTGTCCCGTCGTACCACTGGTGCGTTCCGGGCACACCGTCGTACATAAACTTGCTCCCCACCTGCGTCCAGCTCTTCCCGCCATCGTCCGAGCGCTGAATAATCTGTCCAAACCAGCCGCTGGACTGCGATGCATACAGCCGCTCCGGGTTCATCGGCGATCCCTTTACGTGATAGATCTCCCAGCCCGCAAAATGAGGCCCGCTCACCTCCCACTTGTCCCGCATACCATCTGACGTCAGCACAAACGCGCCCTTCCGCGTTCCAACCAGCAATCGCACTTTGCTCATGCTTCGCTCCTTGTATAACCGCGAACTCAGTACCGCATACACGGCGGATACGATCAGCGTGGCCGCGTAGTTCCCGCCAATTTACACCAACCACGGGCATCTGCCACAAACCCTCCTCCTTAGCCTCACGAAAGTCCCCACTCCAATCAACATTTGGAAATCACTAGGTAGCACTCGGGCCCACCCGTTACACTCAAACCCACGCACTCACATTGCGTCATCATTGCAGCAGGAGCAGCCTTTGCCCCGATTCATCGGTCTTCTCGGCCTCATCACGTTTCTTGGCCTCTCATACGCCTTCTCCACCAACCGCAGCGCCATCCGCTGGCGCACCGTCGCCTGGGGTCTCAGCCTGCAGATCATCTTCGCCTTCCTCGTCATCAAGTGGAACACCGGCCAACTCATCCTCCATAACGTCAGCGCCGTCATCACATCCCTCCTCGCCCACTCGGTCGACGGCTCCTCAGTCGTCTTCGGCCCCCTCGGAACGCCCGGCAACGGCCTCGCCGTCCTCGCCTTCGCCGTTCTGCCCACCATCATCTTCGTCTCGGCCTTCTTCGCCGTCCTCTACCACATCGGCTTCATGCAAAAGGTCATCCGCGTCGTCGCATGGATCATGCAGCGCACCATGGGCACCTCCGGAGCCGAGTCCACCAACGTCGCCGCCAGCATCTTCATGGGCCAGACCGAAGCCCCCCTCACCATCCGCCCCTTCCTCTCCGGAGCCACCCGCAGCGAGCTCATGACCATCATGACCTCCGGCATGGCCCACGTCTCCGGCGGCATCATGGCCGCCTACATCAGCTTCGGCATCAACGCCCAGGACCTCCTCTCCGCCGTCATCATGACCGCCCCCGGCACCATCCTCGTCGCCAAGATGCTCGTTCCCGAAACCGAAGTTCCCGCCACCGCCGGCACCGTCCACATGCCCCCAAACGAGGAGCACAAAGAGGACAACCTCGTCGCCGCCATCGCCCGCGGCACCCTCGACGGCGGCAAGCTCGCCTTCAACGTCGCCATCATGCTCATCAGCTTCCTCGCATTAGTCGGCCTCGTCAACGGCGTCATGCTCGGCATCTCGAACTTCCTCTGGGCCCACCACCACATCCCTTTCCCTCACTCGCTCAACGCCATCCTCGGCGTCGTCGGAGCGCCCATCGCCTGGCTCATCGGCATCCCCTGGAACGAAGCTCCCATCATCGGCAACCTCCTCGGCACCCGCACCGTCCTCAACGAGTTCATCGCCTTCACCCAACTCGGCACCATCAAATCCACCCTTACCCCGCGCACCTTCTCCATCGCCACCTTCGCCCTCTGCGGCTTTGCTAACCTCGGCTCCATCGGCATGCAGATCGGAGGCATCGGAGCCCTCGTCCCCAACCGCCGCAACGACCTCGCACGCTTAGGCCTTCGTGCCATGCTCGCCGGCACCATGGCCAACCTCATGTCCGCCAGCATCGTCTCCATGCTCATCAAATAGCACCGAAGCCTCCAACTCTTTAGGACTAAAATCTCCGCGTACCTCACCCTGCGAAAGAACATGAGCGATGGCATTCAGACAAGGAAATAAAAACAGCGCCGACTACAAGCAACAAGTCATCGCCGAAGAGAACAGAACGACAGGTCTACTCAACGTCGTCGTCGCCCTGGCCATCGCTGCCGTCGCCTACACAGACTGGAGAGTCGTCGTCAACATCTCCATGGGCTATCTCTACGTTCTCCCCATAGCCCTCTGTGCGCTCGTCAACCCACTTCCAGTCACCATCGCTCTCGCCATCCTCTGCACCGTCTTGCAAGACATCTTCGGACCACCCGCGGACTCAATCAACCTGAGAATCGCCCACATCGCACTAGGCTTGACCGGTTTCCTAATCGTCGGATTTCTTGTCACCCTCATCGCAAGACAGCGCGAGCGTCTCGCAGCCGAGGTCCGTCGTCAACGAGACGAATATGAGCGCGATCTCACACTCGCCTCTCAAGTCCAGCGTCAAGTCTTATCGAAGCCCCCCATCATGCCCGGCATCGAACTCGCCGCCGCCATGCAAACCGCCCGTCTCCTCGGCGGCGACTACTACGACTTCTTCAAGGTCTCCGACGAGATCGTCGATGTCGTCATCGCTGACGTCTCCGGCAAAGGCGCCGCCGCATCTCTTCTCATGCCCTCCCTCGCCGTAGCTCTTCGTCTCCGCGCCCGCGAACTCAGCGGCCCTGCCGCCATCCTCAAAGACCTCGACGGTGTCCTCAAACAGATCACCAACCCCGCGACCTTCGTCACCATGTTCTACGCCCGCTTCAACCCATCCCGTCGCACACTCGAGTACGCCTGCGGCGGCCACAACCCACCACTCCTCCTTCGTCCGAAGACCGGCGAGTCGCTCCTCCTCGAAGAAGCAGGCCCTATCATGGGCATCCTCCCTGACGCCCAGTTCACCAACACGATCGTCCCGCTCGAACCCGGCGACATCCTCACCCTCTACACCGACGGCGTTACCGAGCAGGAGAATGAAACCGAAGAAGAGTACTCACTCGACCGTCTAAAAAAACTTGTCCTCAGCAAAGAAAGCGAGCCAGCCGCGACAATCATCACCGATATCTCGGAGTCGGTCTCGAACTTTGCCGGAGCCACACAACAGTCGGACGACCTGACCGTAGTAGTAGCAAAGGTGCTCTAAAAAAACCGTCGCCCCCGACCAACGGGAGGACTAAAGCCGATCGCCAAGCAAGAAAGGGTACACGCGCCACGAAGTGGCCGCCCCACGCGCAGTGGGCCGTCCGGCAGGACAGAGCATCGCCAGTAGCTGTCTAGTAACAAGAAGGGCGTTTACAGGACTGATCGCCCTCTACCCGGAAAGATTTCCTAGAAGAAACCTTCCTCACGTTGAGCCAGCACGTGCTTTCGGGAACAAACCTCCGAGCCGGGGTGTCTGAACCAATATGCTGCGCATTCGGGTAATCACTCTTCAAATAGCCTTTACGGTCATGGCTCTGGCCGCGAACGCAGCATCGGCTCAGCAACCGATCGCCTCCGCACCTTCACAGGCGACGGTTGAACACCGTGACGGCGGCACCGTACAGGTCACGTCGAATAGCAGCTTTGAATATGTGCACCTGTTCAAACCGGTTACACAGAGCTATGACGATCTGCTTCTCCAAATTACACAACGTAACGCGATTAACTTCGAGGCAGAAGGCACAAGAGGCTCGATAAGAGTTCGCGCCTGGCGTATGCGTGGGGACAAGCGTGGCGAGCTGCTGTGGTCGCTTACCTCTGCTGGAAACGAGGGTGCGGCCCTTCCAACAATTGGTCTCTACCGAGCCACAAGCTGGCCCTGTTGTTCTGCTATGTGGGTGTACGAATATTTTAGTCTGACCAATGGTGCTCACCTATACACAACCAACGGCGGGGCTTCAACCAATGATGGACTGCACGACAACATGCTGTTATCTATCACTGGTCACGCCTACAAAGACACCCGCTTCCTCGCCTTCGGGGCCAGCTACGTGAAAGGCTCCGAGAAACCTACGTTGCAGTACGGCACGGACTCCGCGATCAAGCAGCGTATCGAACTTCGTGGCCATGAATACGGCGATAACTTCGACGTCCCAGAGATATCGTTAGTGGACGACCGCGGCCTAAAGGTGGCTGAACTTGCCGGTATGCTCAGCTTCACAATTGTGCTTCGTTTTCGTGAGGCCGATGATCAGCCCGCCGCCGAGCTTCGCATTCCCGTAATCAACGATGTAATCGTGCCGCAGAAGGCCGTTCTTCCGAATGGCTACTCGCTGATCGAGTTGCGGCCATAGGCGTTCTGTAGTTCCTGCGACATCAGCGCCGCTTTTAGAAGAGGCTGTCAGATTTGTACCGTTAAGTCGGCTTATCGTCAGCGAACCGTCTCGATAGAATTGCCGCCGACGAGTTTCGTAACAGACTTGTTATCCAACCAGCTTCAAATAATCCGGCTCATCCGCGATCGTCCGATACCGAAACTGCCGAACAATCTTCGGCCCCTTCAAAAAAAAGATCCCCTGCATCTGATGACCATCTTCCTTGATCGCCCCAATCCCATGCTTGAAGATCGCGCCCTTCAACCACCCAGCCCACACCGCAGGCTGCAGCAGAGTCAAAAACGGATGAATCCGCGGCAACAGAAACACCGGGTCCCGATAGATCCTCGCCTCCGGATCGCTCACCCGCTCCACATCCCCAATCCCGTAGTAATCGAAGAACGGCTTCGCACGCTCCGGTGTACCCAGATGCACAAACACCGGCCGCACCCCACGTCGCGCCAGTTCCTCACGAAGATCCGCAACATCGCTGATCGCCTGGCGACAGAAAGAACACCCAAAGTGCCGTAGAAAAATCAGCAGCACCGGCGAAGCCTCCACCAGCTCCAGCAAGCTCGCGCCCGACTCGGTATGGATCGAAGCAAACGCCCGCGCAACATCGTCCGTAGAACTCACATCCGCGCTCACCATCGGCTGCTCCCGTTCCTATATCTTGCTACGCACAAACCCTCTCATTAAGATGTGGCATACGCCAGCTTTTCCTGAGCAGCGACTTCCCGCTCTGCGCAGTTTTCTGTCAAGCCCCCGGCGCTAGCTCAAAAGAAAATAAAACATCCGGCAGCGCCACAAAACCCGCGTCAATCAAGCATTTCCGCATTCTCGGTCCGGAAAAAAATAAATCCCAAAACCGTGGCGCATTTACCCCGGCTCGCTCGATAAACTATTAACAGTGGAATTACCACACAAGTTAGACTGAACCGACAGGGAGACATCAAGCTAAGTCCTTTCGTTACACGTTTTTGCCCGCAACCCGTTTAGAATGAAATTTTTACGAGGAACCTTTTTCGCAAACGACTGATTTTGGGCGAGTTAGATATACCCACCCCGGGGGGGCACCCCCCTACAAGACGCAACACCACAACCTTATGACCGACATCTACAGCAAGGCCCAATCCGCCGCCGACTTCATCCGTGCCAGGACGCCGCTCCTCCCATCGATCGGCATCATCCTCGGCTCCGGCCTTGGGCAACTTCGCCACCCACGTCAAAGACGCGACGCGCATCCCCTACGCCGACATCCCAAACTTCCCACGGTCAACCGTCCAGGGCCACTCCGGCCACCTCGTCCTCGGCACCATCGCCGGAGTCACGGTTGCGGTCATGCAGGGCCGCGTCCACGCCTATGAGGGCTACCCCATCTCCGAGGTCACCTTCCCCACCCGTGTCCTGGGCCTCCTCGGCTGCAAGACCCTCATCGTTACCAATGCCGCAGGCGGCATCCGCACCACCCTGCAACAAGGCTCCCTCGTCGCCATCTCCGACCACATCAACCTCACCGGAACCAACGCCGCCCTCGGCCCTAACGAACCGCGCTTCAGCATGGTCCCCGGCGCCGGCCAGCGATTCTTCGACATGAGCACCGCCTACTCACTCAAACTCCGAACCCTCGCCATCGAAGAGGCCGCCCGACAGGAGTTTCTCCTCACCGAAGGCGTCTACCTCGCCGTCCTCGGCCCCAGCTTCGAGACCCCCGCAGAGATCCGCGCCTTCCGCACCCTTGGAGCCGACCTCGTCGGCATGTCCACCGTTCACGAGGTCATCGTAGCCCGCCACATGGGTCTCGAAGTCCTGGGACTCTCGCTCGTAACCAACATGGCAGCCGGCGTTCTCGACCAGCAAATCAATCATGAAGAAGTCATGGAGACGGGCCGCTACGCAGAAAAGCAGTTCACCAGCCTCCTCACCGCTCTCATCCCGCAGATCGCCATCGAACAGCTCGTCGCCAGCAAAATTAAATCGTAACCGTGACAGAAACAATCCCACCGTCGACTCCCGAGCAGCTCACCTTACCCCGTCGTCCCTTCATCCTCGGCATCGCAGGCTGCTCCGGCTCCGGCAAAACCACCCTGGCCAAAGAACTCACCGCCCAGTTCAACGCAACGCTCCTCCCGCTGGACTTTTACTACTGCGACCTCGGCCACCTATCCCCGGAAGATCGCCCCTTCCAAAACTTCGACCACCCCGACTCCCTCGAACACACACTCCTCGCCGAGCACATTCGCGCCCTCGCCAACCGCGAATCGATCAATCGCCCAATCTACGACTTCGCCAACCACACCCGCGTGCCGAACCAGACCGAACTCATCGCCCCAACAGAGTTCCTCATCGTCGAAGGCATCCTCGCCCTCCACTACGAAGCGCTGCGCTCCCTCTACGACTTCAGCATCTACGTCAACGCCCCCAACCAGCTCTGTCTCAACCGACGCATCTACCGCGACATGCGCGAACGCGGCCGCACCGAAGAGAGCGTCCGCGCCCAGTTCGAAGCCACCGCCAAACCAATGGCCGACCTCTACGTCCTCCCCTCCGCAGCTCACGCATCTGTAACCGTCGAAGGAACAGACGCCCTCGATTGGTCGGTCGAACAGGTCTTACAGCGCCTCCGCCAGCTCGGTGTTGTACCCCCACCTCAATCGCAAATGAATATTAGTTGAACAAAAAATGGTGCACGACCCAGGTCACCCTACCCTCACGCTCACCGCCGGCCCCAAGGCCGCAACCGCCGTCCAGGCCTCCAACGCTGCCTGCTTCCGATGCAGTGAATCGCTTGAAAACACAATCGGCGCCTCCGCGAAGCGAATCTCCGCGCGCACTCCCCGCAGACCGAGAAGCGTAAAAACATGCCCCAACATGTTGCGTTCGCCCCAATAACAAACATCGTCCGCTACAGTCACGTCCGGCCCATTCTTTACTCCGAAGCTGTAACTTACATATGCCGCCGTCACCGGAGCTCCACCCTCGAGTACCTGTGCCAACAACCCGCTGTGGAACTTCAGCAACCCGCTCCCATTACTCGTCGTTCCCTCCGGAAAAAACACCACCGGAAGCCCAGCGTCCACCGCCGTTTGCATACCCTTGCGAGCCTTCAGCGCGGACCCGCCATGGCCTCGCTCAACATAAACCGAGCCTGACATCGTAGTCATCCACCCCACAACCGGCCAGCTCCGAATTTCAGCCTTCGACACAAACACGCAAGGATGCAGCGCCGCGAACACAACAATATCCAGGTAGCTCAGGTGGTTCGAAATTACCGCTCCGCGCTCCGGAAATCTCCCCACGACACTAATCTCGATTCTCAACCCTCGGAGTGCCCGCGCGCAAAATCTATGTAGCCAATCAGCTCGCGCCTCTCGTGTCGAAGGACGCTTCACCGCCAACTCCGTGCCAGCCACCACAAACATCCCCACTAGTCGAACGCTCCGTCCCGCTGCCCGCAAAAAATTCACCAAATCGAATCCTCATCTTTCCAAGCGTGAGCCAACCGCACAGACCCTCGTTGCGCAGTCTATCCTGTCACTAGTGCAACCTAGCGAATCCAATCTCAGCGTTCCAGCATCCCCGGTCCATCACAACTGGCTCTACCGCCGCGTTGCCCTTCCCATACTCGCACTCCTTCGCATGGGAGCCTCTCCGGAAAAGCTCGCCTGGAGTATCGCCGCAGGCCTCCTTGTCGGCGTTAACCCCATTCTTGGCAGCACCACGATCCTCTGCCTCGCAGTAGCCGTTCTCTTTCGTCTCAACGTGGCCGCCTCTCAACTCGGCAACCACATCGTCTACCCGCTCGAACTCATTCTCGTAATTCCGTTCATTCGTATCGCAAGCCGCGTCTTCCACACCGCGCCTATGCCGCTCTCCGCAAACGAACTCCTCCATGCCGCCCGCGAACACCCCGTCGCTCTCTCCCGCCAGCTCTGGCTTTGGGAGTGGCACGCCTTCGTTCTTTGGGCAATCCTTGCCGCAGTCGCTGTCCCCATCTTCGCGCTCGCCCTGACGCCACTCCTCCGCAAACTACTCAGGCGAGTAGAACGCCATCAATACCCAATCCTGTCGTAGTCAGCCGCGACTCAGGAATGGATCGAGCTAATCCGCCCACTTGGAAGGCGGCAGTGGCTCGGCACTCTTTACCCACGCCGAATAGATCAAATCCCTCAACTCGGTCGCTCCCGCGGCCAGCCGCTCATCGGTAAAAGTCTTACCCTCTGGAGTTCCAGCGCCCGTAAACGCTCCCGCCTTCTCCAACTGATATGTCTTCTCCACAAGCGAGTTCGTATGCCGCAGATAAGCCATGTAATCGGTGAACACATCGCTTACCACCACCGGCTTCTCCGAAATCAGCGGAGCAACGTCACTCGCTTTCACGTTCGCAGAGACATAAGTCGACTCAAACAGAGCATGAATCTTGTGCTCCGTCGTATACCCGTTCGGATTCGACCCGGTCCATCCGTTGTACTGAATCGTCGTATGCAAAGGCTGCGATCCGTCCGCAACGTAATGTCCCAGCCAACCCGCCAAGAAGACAATCTCGCACTCTGACGGCTTCGTTTCTTTATGGTCTTCTTTCAACTTCCGGTAGTCCCGCATCGCGCTCTTCAACCGCTCCCATACCTCAACCGTCACATAGGGCTGCAAACCAACCTTCTCCGGCGTCAGTGCAAGATCAAGATGCGACTTCTGCGCATACTCAAGCGCCCGCACAAAGTCATATCGCTTCCTCGGCAACTCTCCCGCCAGATCCGCCCACTCAAGATCAATGAAGTGTTCCGGAAATCCCGCCGCATTCAACTCCGGCTCCAGCGGCGACTTCCAACGATCCGGCTCCGGCCCGTAATACTCCAGCGCATCCAGAGCCTGTTTCGACCGGAGAAACTTCGGCACATCAGTTGGCAGCGCCGCGCCCGCCAACCGGTTGATCATCGCGTGCCCATCCCTGCCCCACGCCAAACTCTGCTGAACCAGCATCACCGGCAGCAGAGCTACTGCAGCCACAACCCTTACTGCACCGACAAGTCTCTTCATTCAGAAAGTATAACCAGCAAGCATCTTCAAACAGTTACAACCGCACCCTCAACAGCCACACTCCCAAACACCCTCCGATACCGTTCAATCTCTTCTTGTGGCCCCGTCGCCTTCCTTGCGTTGTCCGACAACTTCACCGCCGGCCTCCCCTCCACTGTCATCAGCTTGCAAACCAGGCTGATCGGTTCCAGGCCAGTCTCCCCCCGCGGATGACACCCTCGAAAGTCATTCGTCAACAGCGTCCCCCATCCTGCGCTAAACCGTATCCGCCCTTGAAAGTACTCATATAGTCGCAGAATGTCCTCCGCATCCAGTCCATCCGACGCAATCAACCGCTTCTTCTTCGCGTCGCGCCCACGACTCTTCAACCACGCAATGTATTCGTCCCCGGCGACAAACGGATCCTTGCTGTCGCACCGCTGCCCCGTCCAATCAGCCACCCAGTCAGGCGCGCCTTCTAAAAACTGCGTCGTACCAAAGGTATCCGGCAACATAATCAAAAGCTCTCCACCGTAACTCTTCTGCCAAAGCTCCAACACGCGATATTGTGACTGATGCAGCTCCTCGTCGCTATCCGCAAGCGCCGCCATCGCCATCGGCAACTCATGCGCATTCGTTCCCATAGCCTCCAGGTCGTGCTTGTAAGCGAGAAACGTATTCGAGGTTCCTGAAAGACTCGCCCCCAGCGCCACCCGCATCACCTGCACCACATACTCCTGCCACAGAAAGCTGTGCCGTCGCCGTGTCCCAAACTCCGAGATCCTCACCTCCGGCACCTTCCGCAACAGCTCCACCTTCTCCCACAGCTTCGTCTTGGCCCGAGCATATAAAACATCCAGTTCCAGCTCGTTCAACGTACTCAGCGAAGCGCGCGTCTTCATCTCACTCACTAGCGCCAGACCATAGACCTCCCACATCGTCACCTCGGTCCACAGCCCACTGAACCGCACGATGAGCTGCCCATCATGCTCGTCGATCTCGTACTCCGAGAGCCTGAAGTCATTCTCCAGCCAGTCCAGAAACGCAGGCTCGAAGATGCTCCGCGTGCCATAAAACGTATTCCCCGCCAGCCACACCAGCTCTGACCGGCGAAACTTGAGCCCTCTCACATGCTCCATCTGCTCCCTCAGCATCCCCGCCGAGATCAGCTCCCCCAGTCGCACAGACACAGTTCGATTTGTGACCTCAGACGTCACATGAACCTTGGGAAAGTTCTTCCAGATGAACTGCAGCATCAGCAGCTTGTAAAAGTCCGTATCCAGCAGCGACCGCACAATCGGATCCAGCTTCCAGTTATGGTTATGTGCCCGTTCCGCAAAGTTAACGTTCATCCCAACAGTTTCACCTCATGGTCAGTCCAAAGCAACTCTCTTCAATCTGCTGAACTCAGCCGAGTCCCTGACAAGGGGCTGTACATCGAATCAACAAAGGGTTGATGATGATCTCGCAACTCCAAAGATGACGGCCGCAGCTGAAAAACATTAGAACTCCGCAAGGGAGATTTATTGATGCCCGGACCCCAGACGCCCCCCCAGTCGACCTCTTCGCCCCGCATCTTCGCCGAACCGGCGGAGCGCGAATGTCCGGAGTGCCCTTATCTACGCATCTTCAAATCCACCGTCTACGTCCGTAACCATGACCTGAGCCTCAAGTTCTACATCGACCAACTCGGCTTCAGCATCGTTGCCGACGCTCGCTTCGACTTCGACGGCCGCTGGGTGGCGATCGCGCCTCCTGACGGCACTGCCGTCCTCGCCCTCATCGCTCCCAAACCAGGCACCGAAAACTACAAGCTCATCGGCCGAAACACCCAAGTCGGCTTTATCTCTGAGGACATCGATGCCACTTACGAGCTTTGGCGCAATCGCGGTGTCCGCTTCCATCATCCCCCACAGCGCACCATCTTCGGCGCAACCGTCGCCGGCTTTCACGACATCGACGGCAACTCCTTTGAACTCCTCGGCTCCGACCAGATCACCCGCGAGATCGAGCGGCAGCGCCTCAACGCAGTCGAAAAGATCGAGGCCGAGCGCCGAGCCGCACAGGAGTTCGAGATCGCCAGACAGGTTCAGGCCCGTCTCTTTCCTCAGACGCTCCCCCCACTCGAAACCCTCGACTACGCTGGCGTTTGCATTCAAGCACGCCACGTGGGCGGCGACTACTACGACTTCCTCTCGCTAGGCCACGGCCGTCTCGGTCTCGTCATCGGCGACATCGCGGGCAAAGGCATCGCCGGCGCACTTCTCATGGCAAATCTCCAGGCCAATCTTCGCAGCCAGTTCAGCCTGGCACGCGACGAACCCCACAGCTTCCTCCAATCCGTCAACCGCCTCTTCTACCAGAACACAACCGACAGCGCCTACGCGACGATCTTCTTCGCCGACTACGACGACAAAGCCCGCCTCCTCCGCTACGCCAACTGCGGTCACCTCTGCGCCATCCTCCTGCGCAACAATGGCTCCATCGAGCGCCTCCACTCCACCACAACCGTCCTCGGCCTCTTCGAAGAGTGGACCTCCCCCATCGTCGAGTGCCAACTTGCGCCAGGTGACCTCTTCACCCTCTACACCGATGGCGTCACCGAATCCTTCGACGAGTCGGAAGAGGAGTTTGGCGAAGATCGCCTCATCGCTGCTCTCCAGCGAAACTCAGCACTCTCTCCCCAGGCCCTTCTATCCGCCATCGTCGACGAAATCAAGACGTTCAGCCCTGGCGAGCAGCACGACGACATCACCCTCATCGTCGCAAAATGCACTTCCGCTAAACTGAAACGACAGCAGCTTCGACCCGCCATAAAAATGGCACATTCTCTGGCTCATCCCTCGTAACAAGAAACTAAAAATTGTCATCCGGCGCGACTTTGCCGTTGCAGCCATCCGGCACCATGACATCTGTCACCCAGCTTCCATGACGCGAAGCACTAGCGACAGCACAGCACTTCTCGCACACTGGAATAGTTCGAAGGAGCCATTATGAAAGCCCCCAGCAAAGCCCTCCGCCTCGTCGTGCTGCTGCTACTCCTCGCCGGTGTCCTGCTGCTGCGAAAGCCCCTTTTTAGCCAGACAATCACCGCCGCCCCCACCCGCTTCTCCGTCGTCATCGAGGGCGTCGCCCCCGGCAAAGGCCTCGACGTCCTCCTCATCCCCGGTCTCGCCAGCTCCCGCCAAGTCTACGCCGCCGAAGCAAAGCTTCTCACCGCAAACTATCGTCTCCACCTCATTCAGATTGCGGGCTTCGCCGGAGAGCCAGCCGGCCCCAACGCCAACGGGCCCGTTCTAACCCCAGTAGTCGAGCAACTCCACCAGTACATCGTCGACAACCACCTCCAGAACGCCCCCGTCATCGCTCACTCCCTCGGCGGCCTGCTCGCCCTCATGCTTGCCCAGGCTCATCCCGAAGACGTCAGCAAACTCCTCATCATCGACACTCTTCCCTTCTACGGCCTCGTCTTCAGCCCTGGAGCCACCGTAGACAACGTCGCGCCTCAAGCCAGGATCATGCACGACCAGTTCATCGCCATGCCCAACGACCAATTCGCCGCCAGTCAGCCTCTGTTCACCAGCCGTCTCGTCAAAGACCCCGAAGGCGCACGTCAGGTCTCGGCATCCTCTATCACCTCCGACCGCACCGTCTTCGCCAACGCGATGCTGGAAGACCTCGGCACCGACCTCCGGCCGCAGCTCGCCAACATCAAAACCCCGATGACGCTCCTCTATCCCTATGAAACCGCAGAGGGCTCAGCCTCCGAGGTCGCCGCGCTCTACACCAACGCCTACGCCGCCAAGCCCAACCTTCAGATCATCCGCATCGACGACTCACGCCACTTCATCATGTACGACCAGCCCGCCGCCTTCGACAAAACCGTTCAAACCTTCCTCAAGCCCTGAAAATCCCTCCTCCGACCAACGGAAGAGCCCTTGCCCCTTCATCCACCACAACTAGGTAGACAAGTCACAAAGTGACCGCCTCACACGCAGTGGGCCCGTCCGGCAAGACGCATGCCTAACATGAAATTCACATGAAATCCCGCGTCATTCCTCGCCAGAATTGATATCCTATAAAAGACATGCCTACGAAAAAAGAACTCCTCGACCGCCCCATTCAGCACCTCGACATCAAGCAGCACAATGTCGTCCCCCTCGTCGACGCGATGGCCCACATGGCCTACAGTTCGCGCGACACCTACCGAGCCGCCTCCATCTACGACATGATGCTCCGCGACACTGAGTGCGGCGTCATCCTCTGCATCGCTGGCTCAATGGTCTCCGCTGGTCTCAAGCAGATCTTTATCGACATGATCCGCAACAACATGGTCGATGCCATCGTCTCAACCGGAGCCAACATCGTCGATCAGGACTTCTTCGAAGCCCTCGGCTTCAAGCACTATATCGCCGACGACCAATACAAATACGGCAACGAAGACGCCGTACTCCGCGAACTCGCCATCGACCGAATCTACGACACCTTCATCGATGAGGACGAACTCCGCATCTGCGACGAGGTCACTCACCAGATCACCAACTCACTTGAGCCACGCCCCCACAGCTCCCGCGAATTCATCCGCGAGATGGGCGCCTATCTCCAGCGCGAGGGCAAAACTCCTGAGGCCGGTGGCGTCGACTCCATCATCCTCGCCGCGTACGAGAAGAACGTCCCCATCTTCTGCCCCAGCCTTCTCCGACTGCTCTGCGGGATTCGGCTTCGTCGCCCATCAGCACGAGCGTCAGGGCAAGCCGATGGTATCCATCGACTCCGCCAAAGACTTCTACGAGATCACCCAGCTCAAGATCGCCAATCCTTCCACCGGTCTGCTCATGATCGGTGGCGGAACGTCCGAAAAACTTCGCTCAGGACATCGTCGTCTCTGCCGAGATCCTCGGTGTCGATGCTCCAATGCATAAATATGCCATTCAGATCACCGTAGCCGACGCTCGCGACGGCGCTCTCTCCGGTTCCACCCTCAAAGAGGCCTCCAGCTGGGGCAAAGTCGACCTCACCTACGAGCAGATGGTCTACTCCGAAGCCACCTTGGCGTTACCTTTGATTACTGGCTACGCCTTCCATAAAAAGGCTCACGCCGCCCGGACCGGTAAAAAATGGGCGACCATTCTTGATCGGGTTGCCGTCACCGCCTAGCCGTTTCAAACCTACGAAAAGCCGTCTTTCCTCAGGGAAAGGCGGCTTTTTTACATCTTTTTTAGGCCTAAGTGCTTACCCTGCAATGTTGTCATCTCTGATAACCCACGGAGGTGTTATTGCCGCTGCAACTTTATATCTGTCATCCTCAGCTTGAAAACAGAATCTTCGATGGCCAGAATAAGGGACCTAAGGTCCACCCTTCCACTCTCGCTGAAGATCTTTCTGTCTTCATGAGAAAGATAGTTAGAGCTCAACCCGAAAGAGTATTTTTGGAATCTTCATAACGGTTACCAAAATAAGTTACTGACTAAGCTCCATAAGAAGTTACCATAGGGTCACCGGCGAATAATGCATATTCTTTCTGTTCTTGGATACCTCTCACTTCTCGCCACCTCAGCAGTTCTGCTGGTCGCCTTCCTTCGTGCGCAACGCACCATCCGCGATCTCGCCGAACAACTATCGCAGGCCCGCGAGCAGCAACATCAACACACGCTTCAACTCACGCAGCGCTCCGAGCTCGACACCCTCAAAGACGAGTTCATCTCCACCGTCTCACACGAGCTGCGCACGCCGCTCACCAGCATCCGCGGCGCACTCGGCCTGCTCTCCTCCGGCATCATCGGCGACGTCGACGCCAAAGCGCTCAACCTCCTCCGCATCGCCGTCACCAACACCGACCGCCTCATCCGCCTCATCAACGACATCCTCGACCTCGAGCGCATGGAGTCCGGTCGCGCCCCTCTGCAGATTCGCCGCTGCTCCCTGCGCGATCTTGCTCAGCAGGCCATCGACACCATGACCGCCATGGCCGACGCCAACACCGTCCATCTCGGCTCGAGCCCTCCACCGTCGCTCAGGCTGCCTATCCCGAAGCACTCTTCTTCGACGGCGACGCCGACCGCATCCTTCAGGTCCTCACCAATCTCCTCTCCAACGCCATCAAGTTCTCTCCCCCCGCCTCCACCGTCCGCGTTCACACCGAGGCCGCCTCCGACTCCATCCTCCTCAAGGTCGTCGACGAAGGCCGCGGCATCCCCGCCGACAAGCTCGACACCATCTTCGACCGCTTCCAGCAGGTCGAGCCCTCCGACGCTCGCCAGAAGGGCGGCACCGGCCTCGGCCTCGCCATCTGCCGCAGCATCGTCCAGCAGCACAGCGGCTCCATCTGGGCGCAGCGTAACCTCGGCCCCGGAACCACCCTGTACATGATGCTTCCCCGCACCACTCGTGCGACCGACGTCGCCGCTTCCCGCCTCGCTTCCCCGCGGCGAAGGCGCCATCCTGGTCTGCGACGACGACGCCGGCATCCGCACCGTCGTCGCCGAACACCTCACCCGCCAGGGCTACACCGTCCTCGAAGCCTCCTCCGGCGAGCAGGCCCTCGTCCTCGCAGCCGAGCACCACGTCGAAGCCATCCTTCTCGACCTCTACATGCCCGGCCTCAGTGGTTGGGAGACCCTCCAGCGCCTCCGCAACAACCCCGTCACCGCGAACATCCCCGTCGTCGTCCTCAGCGTCCTCTCCTCCACCCTCCGCCCCCAGCTCACCGGCGACGCCCAGGGCTGGGTTCAGAAGCCCTTCAACGAAAACCTCCTCTTCGCCGAACTCGGCCGCGTCCTCCATCACGGCGAGGGCCCCGCCTACGTCCTGCTCGTCGAAGACGACGAAGACCTCGCCAGCGTCCTCTCCGCCAGCTTCGAAGACGCCGCAGTCCACATCGACCACGCCGCAACCCGCCAGCAGGCCATCCGCCAGTGCATCACGCGTCCGCCCGATCTCCTCATCCTCGACCTCACCCTCCCCGACGGCGACGGCTTCTCCCTCGTCGAGTGGCTCCGCCAGCAGCCCACCCTGCGTACTCTGCCCCTGGTCGTCTACTCCGGCCGCGAGATCTCCGAGACCGAGATGGCCAAGCTTCGCCTCGGACCCACCGAGTTCCTCACCAAAGCCAAGGTCCAGCCGCAGGAGGTCGAAGAACTCGTCCTCTCCATGGTCCACAGCATTCGCACCAAGTTTGCTGACCTTACCGCCACAGGCCCGACCGCCTAGCAATTTATCCCGCCGGCAGGAAACCATCAAGGCAACTCCACTCACTCGCGCACGCATGAGAGAATAAACTCGCTCATGCGACGCATCCTGATCATCGACGACGAAGACGACATTCGCGAGGTCGCCGCCCTCTCTCTCGAAGCGACAGCTGGCTGGGAGATCCTCACCGCCAGCTCCGGCGCGGAAGGAATCTCCGTCGCGACAGCCGAGCAGCCAGATGCCATCCTCATGGACGTCATGATGCCCGGCGTAGATGGCCCCACCACCTTCAGCAAGATGCAGCAAACTCCCGCCATCGCGGAGATCCCCGTCCTTCTTCTCACCGCGAAAGTCCAGGGAGTCGATCAGCGCCGCTTCGCCGGACCTCGGTCTCGCCGGCATCCTCTTCAAGCCCTTCGATCCGCTCACCCTCGCCCAACAGATCTCGGACGCCCTCGGCTGGAAAGACTAGCGAAGATCATTAAAGAACGCCACCCGTCGCCTTCCAACATTACCTTTGCCGCAAGCGCTCACATTCTTTCCTCGCAACTATAAAATTCGCAGTAAACTGAACCCCTGTACGGTATGGAGCCATCTTCTAGGGCTCCATCAAGGCCCTCAGCTACGATGAAAAAACCCGACCAGATCGACACCCTTCTCGCAAGCCTCTGGCAGAAAAACCTGCCCACCCTGCGCGAACGCCTCGACCTCCTCGATCGCACCGCATCGCTCGCTGCCGCTGGCACCATCCCCGAAGCACCCCGCCTCGAGGCCTACAGCATCGCCCACAAACTCACCGGCTCCCTCGGCATGTTCGGCTATCAACAAGGCACCGAAATCGCCCGCCAGATCGAACAGATCCTCAAGGCTCCCACGCCAAAGCAACTCACCACCCTCGCCGCCCTCGCAAAAGACCTCCGCAGCTCTCTCGCCTCAGGCCTCTAGCCCACTCACTTCGCCTGCCGCACCGCCCATCCCGCCAGATCGATCGCCGCACCAAACGTGTCGTACTCCACCGGCAGCGTATTCCGCCTATCCGTGTACTCGTTGTAGACCCACGGATCAACCACAGCGAACACCGTACCCTTCCCATACTTCGCCACCGCCATCAGCACATCGCCCTGATCGGTCACCACCGCCTTGGCCGGCCCGGACACCCGAATCGTACAAATCTCCTTCAGATAAGCCTTGTGCGCATGCTCAAACACCCCTGTCCCCGCCGGAATCGTCACCGTCCCCATCTCCCACTTGTTATCGACGACCTTATTCCGAATCACCGGATTGAAGTGAATCCCGAACCGCTCACTCATCGTGTTGAAGTGCTCGAACTCCGAGTTGGTCACATCGTTTTCCATCAGCACCAGCACCCCGCCCGCCTTCACCCACGCGGCAATCACATCGCCGCTCGCCTCATCCATGTAATGCGGCGTCGGATTCTTCACCGGAATATCCGGCGACGCCAACACATAAATCTGCGCCTTCTTCAAATCAGCGGCCGTGGGCGCAGTCGTCTCCGTAGCCAGCTTCACCCCATACCGCTGAAATGCCCGCCCAAAGAACGCAAACCCACTGTTCGCATCGTCATCCCACTTGTAATGAAACAACTCCGTCTGCCCCGCCGCATTCTTGCGCGTCTGCGAGTTGAACCACGCATCCACCAGCACCGTCTTGCCCTGCCCTAAGCTCTCCGTCGCAGCCTGCTCCATCTCCGATCCCGCCAGCAAAAACGCACCCACACCCTTCGCATCGTTCGCCTGGGTCTTCTCCCCAATGTAGTACTCATAGCTACCCGAACGATAAGGCTTCCCACCCAGCCCACCGACCTTCACCGTCCCATTCAGCACCATCAAGCCATCCGCCCCAGTCGTCACGAATGTCTTCTGAATCCCCTCCCACCCTCGCCGCGCAGCCGACTCATCGCTCTGCGGCAGATACCCCATCCGCACCCCCTTCGCCAGCGCATAGACAAACATGCAACTCGCCGAAGCCTCCGGATAGTTCCCTGCCTGTCCACCTTTATCCATCACCTGCCACCACAGGCCAGTCTTCGCATCCTGAAACTTCACAACCGCCGTTGCGGTCCGATTCAGCGCCGCAATCACAGCACCACGCTGCGGATGATCGACCGGCATCCAATCCAGCACATCCACCAGCGCCATCGCATACCAACCCATCGCCCGCGCCCAAACCTCCGGCGACAGCCCCGTCTGCTTATCCGCCCACGCCATCTCCTTCGACTCGTCCCACCCATGCTTCAGCAGCCCCGTCTTCGGATCGCGCATCTTCGCATCCATCAACAGCAACTGCTTCGCAATATCGTCGAAATCTCCCGGCTGCTGAAACGTCGCCGCATACGCCGCCCGAAACGGCTCCGCCATGTAAGCCCCATCCAGCCACATCTGGTTCGGATAGATCTTCTTGTGCCAGTACCCTCCACTCGCCGTCCTCGGCTGCACCGCAAGCTGGTCCTCGAGAAACTTCGCCGCCTTGTAATACTTCGCCTGTTGCGTCACCCGATACACCAGCAGCACAGCGCGGCCCATCTCGATGTCGTCGAGAGTGAGACCATCCGTCTTATAACCAACAATCGTTCCATCATCCGTTACATATTTATCGACCGCCGCTTTAACGTAGGCAAAGTCCTGCCCATCCGCAGTCGCATGCCACTCCGCCGCCATCCCGTCCAGCAGAACCCCTTCTTCATATCCCCACTCACCCGGATGTCCAATCGTCGACACCACTCCCGCCGGCCATTGCTTGATCACCGTGCGGCGCCATCACCTGCGACGGAGAAGCCTGCGCCGCCAAGTCCTGCGCAACAACGTCCTGAGTTCCCGCCCCCTGCATCGCCGCCACACCCAAACATCACTAAAACTGCAAACCGCCCCATTGCCAGCCCTCAAGTTCAAAGATAAACACGCTCACCAGCATAAGCCACGTCCGACCCGAGCTATCAGTTACAAGCCAGCGCCATCCACATACTCGACGCAGTCCCACTCGCCCCTGTCACCGTGAAATCCACAAAGTTTCCTGCAGGCACCACCACATTACCCGTCTCCGTACACGCCGTACCCGGAGCCACCGAACACACCAGTGACGTATTCGCCATATTCCCCGGCGTGCCCTGCCGCAGTATCACACTCACCGTATTCGTCTGATGCGAAAACACACTGAGCTGCGTTGCAGTACAGCCCGCAGGCACCCAGGTCAAAACCGACTCCGTCTCAGTCGCTGCATCGGTCGGGCTGTTCACCGAATGAAACAGCAGATTGAAAGAAACCGAATGAAACACCGAAGCAAACGGTATTCCACTGGTCCCTCCACCGCCCCCGCTACCAGTTCCGTTTGCTCCCGCCGCACCCTGCGGAATCGTAAAGTTCAGCACCGCCGCACTCGACGTCCCGCTGTTTGTCACGCTCGCCTGAGTCCCCGCCGCACCCGTCGCCACCGTCCCGACACTAACCGTCGCAGCCGCACCAGCCGGCCCTGTCGCGCCAGCGCTTCCATTCAGCGCTAACACCGCCCATAGCGAAGGAGAAACATCCGGCTCCGATCCAAGAGAAGTTGCCGCCGCCAGATAAGTCGCCCCACCGAACCCAACCACATCATTCGCGTGATACGCCGTACTCGCCACCCACGCCCCGCGATACGTCACACCCACCGCCCCCGCTGGCCCTTGCGGTCCAGTCGCTCCCGCGGCTCCCGCAGCACCTGGTGCACCAGCCTGAGACAATACCCCCCAGAACGTCGGACTCAAATCCGGCTCTCTCCCAGTGTTCGCCACCAACGCCACGTAGCTCGAGCCGCCAAAACTAACTGCACTCCCCACCGAATAAGCTGTCCCCACCAACCATTCCCCAAGAAAGCTCACCGGAGGTCCTTGAGGCCCAACTGCACCTGTAGCGCCCGTCGCCCCAGTAGGACCCGCAGGCCCAGTCGCTCCAGTCGCTCCAGCGGGCCCGGTCGGCCCCTGCCCCACCAGCAACGCCCACTGCCCAGGGCTCGAGCTTGGCGTATTCCCCGCGTTTCCGGCCACCAGCGAAACATACGTCGAGCCTCCAAAGCTCACCGCGTCATGCAACGCATAGTTCGTCGTTGAAACATAGGTCCCCGTAAAGTTCGCCACTGGAGGACCCTGCGGCCCTATAGCTCCAGCCGCTCCTTGCATCCCAGCCACACCCTGCGGTCCAGCCGGTCCTTGCAAACCCTGCAGCCCGGTTGGTCCTACCGGCCCCTGCGCCCCGGTCGTACCGTTCGCAAAAAGCTCCCACTGAGCCGGGCTGACGTCCGGAGTATTCCCATGATTCCCCGCAACCAGCGAAACATACCCAGAGCCGTTGAATACGACCCCATCCGCCAACGCGTAGTTCACCGTCGACGAATACGTTCCTTGAAACGTCATACCAACCGGCCCGGCAGGCCCTTGCGGCCCCATCGGCCCGCTCAATCCCTGCGCTCCCGTAGCTCCAGTCAATCCCTGCGCACCCGCCTGGCCTGGAATCCCCTGCGCTCCTTGCGGCCCTGGCGGCCCATTCGGTCCAACTGATCCCGGCAACCCTTGCGGACCCGCCACACCTTGAGGCCCCTGCGCACCCGTAGCCCCCGTAGGCCCTTGCGCCGTCAACACACCCCACTGGCCCGGACTCACGCTCGGACTATTCCCATGATTCCCATTCAGCAGCGAAGCGTAGCTCGCTCCCTGAAAGAGCACCACATCTCCCAGCGCATAGTTCGTTGCAGATGAATACGTCCCCTGATACACCAAACCCGGCAACCCCGGTGCTCCAGCCGATCCTGTTGCGCCTGTCGGCCCTGCGGGCCCTGTCGGTCCAGCTGACCCGGTCAATCCTGGTGGCCCCTGCGCACCTGTCGCGCCCGCTGGCCCTTGAATCCCAACCGCCCCCAGCGCCAGCACTCCCCACTCCCCCGGACTCAACCCCGGCGTATTCCCATGGTTCGCCACAATCAGAGAAACATAGCTCGAACCCTGGTACGTCACCACATCATTCAACCCATAGTTCGTAGCCGAAGCATACGTTCCCTGGTACGCCAGCCCCGCCGTTCCCCCACTACTCGACCCACCACTCCCGCCCTGAGCCAGCACCGCCCACTGTGCCGCTACTCCCGGAGTATTCCCCCGATTCCCCCCCGTCAACGACACATAGCTTGACCCCGAAGACGTCACCACATCATTCAACGCATAGGTCGAGGTCGCGACATACGCTCCCTGAAAACTCAGCCCCGGCAACCCCATCGGCCCTTGCAAACCTTGAGGCCCGGCAGGCCCCGTCGGCCCAGCCACCCCCTGTGGCCCTGCTGGCCCGGTCGCGCCCGTTGCCCCAACCGAAGCCAACGCTACATCCAGCACCGCCGCATGCCCCGTCAGATCGTTCTCTTTGCTATCGAACTGCACCACCGCCGACCCCGCCGTCAGCGCAATCCCATTATTCGTCGCCGGAGCACTCAACCACCCCTGCACCAGCGCCGTCACATCCACCACCACGTAAACTCCAGCCTGCGTCACCGAAACCACCTGCGCCGCACTCCCCAGCGAAGGCAGCGTCGCATACGTCACGCTGTACTCCCCCCACGCCCCACCCACCGGCTGCACACTCACCAACCCCGCCGTATCCATCCGATTGCAATACAGCCGCAGCGTCGCCCGCGAAACCTGCGCCGACGTCGTTCCCGCCGGCAGCGTCGAAAGATCGAACTGCAGCAGAGCCGTATACCCGCCGCCCACATTCAAATTCGAGATTGTCCCGCTATTCACCGCGGGCCGTGCGCTATTCACGTGGGCATCCGCCACCAGCGTTGCCTCCACCGCAAACGCTGGCAAAGCCGCAGCCAAAATCGCCGCGAGCCCCACCCAAAGCACCCAAATCCTACGTACCCGGCCCATCCAACTCCTCATGGACAGGCCCCGCCACGCAACTCTGCGCACCGAGGCCAGCCATTCGTTCAACGATCAAAACTCTACGGTGCACGCCGAACCAGCCACGAGCTGGTCGAACAGTGTTCCAAAATAAACAGACAACTGGGAGCACTCCCGTTTTAGGCTATCAGCGCTCAAAACACAAGCATCTTTCGCTGCGACTTCCGAGTCATCGCGAATCCCCTTCACAACACGCGCCGACAGACACTTCCCACACAACCCGCATCCCATATAGTGTCAAGGTCACCACCAAAGAAGAAGGACACAAACGGTATGAGCACGAATCCAATCCAGACCCCCAACCAGCCCGGCCAACCCCCACTCCTCGCCAACCTGGTCAATCTCCCGCGCCTCATCACCGCCTACTACTCGCTCCACCCCGACCCCGCCGTCCCCGCCCAGCGCGTAGCCTTCGGAACCTCCGGCCATCGCGGCAGCGCCTTCAACACCGCCTTCAACGAAGACCACATCGCCGCCATCACCCAGGCCATCTGTCGACTACCGCCGCGACCAAAACACCACCGGCCCCCTCTTCCTCGCGCAGGACACCCACGCCCTCTCCGAGCCCGCCTTCGCCACCGCCCTCGAGGTCCTCGCCGCCAACAACATCGAAACCATGGTCGACACCGACCTCGCCTACACCCCCACCCCCGCGCTCTCCCACGCCGTCCTCACCTACAACGCCCAGCGCAAAGACAAACTCGCCGACGGCATCGTCATCACCCCCTCCCACAACCCACCCGAAGACGGCGGCTTCAAGTACAACCCACCCAACGGCGGCCCAGCCGACACCACCGCCACCAAGTGGATCGAGAACCGCGCCAACGACATCATCGCCGCCGGCCTCACCGCCGTAAAAAAGATCCCCTACGCCAAAGCCCTCGCCGCCAGCACCACCCACCGCCACGACTACATCACCGCCTACGTCGACGACCTCGCCAACGTCATCGACTTCGACGTCCTCAAAGGCACCACCCTCAAGCTGGCCGTCGACCCGCTAGGCGGAGCCGGCGTCCACTACTGGCCCCGCATCGCCGAAAAGTATCTCCCATCGTTACAAATCCTCAACCCCAACGTCGACGCCACCTTCCGCTTCATGACCACCGACTGGGACGGCCGCATCCGCATGGACTGCTCCAGCCCCTACGCCATGGCCAGCATGATCGCCAACAAGGAAAAGTACGACGTAGCCTTCGCCGCCGACACCGACCACGACCGCCACGGCATCGTCACCCGCACCACCGGCCTCCTCAACCCCAACCACTACCTCTCCGTCTGCATCCAGTACCTCTTCACCAACCGCCCCCACTGGTCGGAAAAAGTAGGCATCGGCAAAACCCTCGTCTCCTCCAGCATCATCGACCGCGTAGCCAAGGGCCTCAACCGCCCCATGCTCGAAGTCCCCGTAGGCTTCAAGTGGTTCGTCGACGGCCTCATCGACGGCACCCTCGGCTTCGTCGGCGAAGAGTCCGCCGGCGCCACCTTCCTCCGCCGCAACGGCCAGGTCTGGACCACCGACAAAGACGGCCTCATCCCCGGCCTCCTCGCCGCCGAGATGACCGCCCGCACCGGCAAAGACCCCGGCCAGCTCTACGCCGAACTCACCGCCAAATACGGCAACCCCGTCTACGAGCGCATCGACGCCGCAGCCACCAAAGATCAAAAAGCAAAACTAGCCAAACTCTCCCCCCAGCAAGTCACCGCAAAGGAACTAGCAGGCGAACCCATCACCGCCATCCTCACCGAAGCCCCCGGCAATCACGCACCCATCGGCGGCCTCAAAGTCACCACCGAAAACGGCTGGTTCGCCGCCCGCCCCTCCGGCACCGAAGACGTCTACAAGATCTACGCCGAATCATTCAAAGGCAAAGACCACCTCAAGCAAATCCAAACCGAAGCCCAATCCCTGGTCACCAAAGCCATCTCATGATCCTTCCCCACCAACCAGCGAACTGGAGCGGAACGTAGACGGATCCATCTCGTAAGCCTGACGAAACGCATGCGAAAAATTGCTTCGGCTCGAAAAGCCGACACACCGGGCAATCTGATCAATCGACGCGTCCGAAGTAGCCAGAAGCTCCCGCGCGCGGCTAAGCCGTGCTGACCTCAACAGACAAATCGGCGTCTGACCAAAAGCCTTTGTAAATCGTGAAGCAAACGAAGCACGGCTCATCCCCGCAATCGAAGCCAGCGTCTCCACGGTAAACGGCTCCGAGTAACGATGAAGGATCGCATGCAATGCCTTCGATAGTCCCTTGTCGCCGAGTGCCGCTATCCACGGCAGAGGCGCGCCCCCGCGTTCGATCTTCCGCCGCAGCAGCAGAATCAAACACTGCTTCAACAGCGCCTCCGTCAGCGGCCGCGTTCCAAACTGCGGTCGCGCAGACTCGGCAAGAAGAACAATAAAATGCTCCCGCAATCCATCCGGCCCATCAAAGTGCTCTATCATCGGCTCGCCCAATTGAGCGAAAAATCCCGGTATACCGACGCCTTCAAAACGAATCTCCCCACACACCGTCACGATGCCGCTCGGTCCCTCTCCCGCCTGGATCGTCGGAACGCTCTCTTTGAACAAAGGCACCCTCAGGCGACGACGCGGCACACTGTCACTCTCCTCCGCCTCATTTGCGCCTAAACTGTAGATCACATTCGGAGGCAGCAGAACAAAGCTGTGCTGCCGTATCTCCACTGTCTTCCCGTCTCGAATCCGCAGAGCACCCTTGCCCGCAAGACAGTAGTGCACACCAGCCGCAGGCCGCGCTTCGAATGTGAGTTGATGGCCTCGACGGATATCACACGACGCAAACGCTCCCACCCCCACTTCGAGATTGGCGAGGAGCCGTTCAATCACATCCAGCTTCATGCCTCTTCCTCTCCCGGTCCTTGGACGAATCCGCACCAAATCAAGACCCATTCGCTCCGCGGACTTCCTATCATAAAGCCGTACTGCAACGGAGTCAGAAGCAGACACATCAAGGAGACAGACAAGTATGAAAAAAACACTAGCTGCAGTCTTCGCTGCATTGCTCTTTATCGGGACAAGCTTCGCTCAAAGCTCAACGACCGTCGCAGGCATCGCAGTCCCCACCCACATCAAGCACGAATACACCGCCTACGAAAAACTTATTCTGAACAACGTCTCTCAGTTCCACAAAAACTTTAACAACCGTGACTTCGCAAAGAATGGTGATCTCGTCGTAGAAAATCTTCACGTCGACTCGAATGGTACAGAAGTAAACGGACGAGCTGCATTCGTAAATCGAATCGGAAGATTCGTCGTGCCATTTCCCGACGTGAAGATCACCGATCTAACCACGATCGTAGACGGAAACACGGCGGCTATTCGGTTCGTCATTACGGGCACGCAAAAGGGAGACCTGCCGACACCGGAGGGCGTCATCGCCGCAACCAACCGGCAGATCCATGTGGACGGGACAGAGTTCTTTACCTTCGACAAAGACGGAAAACTAACCGACCTCGTTACCGTCGAAAACCTAAGCCAACTGGTACATCAATTGAAATCAGCAAACTAAATCCCCATCGTCGGTGAGGCCCTGAGCATGGGCCTCACCGACGAACCTCAAGACACGTTCCTCTACCTGCAAAGGCTGATCGCGCACGAAAAAAAGTTTTGCACAACCTGCTAACCCTTGCACTGCTAAAATTTGGCCACTTCCGCAGCACTCCATGCGTCTAACCGGACAGGTAAGAGAGAAGGAGTTTAACGAATGCAGATTCAGATCAGCAGCGATAAGAACATCTCCATGCACAACAAACTCTCCAACTTGATTCAATCCGATCTCAACCGGATTCTGAACCGATTCAAAGACCAACTCACTCGCGTTGAAGTTCATCTCAGCGACGAAAACGGAGATAAGTCCGGAGCGCAGGACAAACGCTGTCGTCTCGAAGTTCGTCATAAACGCCACCAGGCACTCGCCGTCACCAACGACTCCTCCGACATACCATCCGCAGTCACCGGAGCCGCCTCAAAGATGCAGCGCCTGCTCATAAGCACCTTCGGCCGCATTCAGGACCGAAACAGATCCCTGACCACCAGAGCCAGCGGAGAAGGTCAGAACCTGGTTCTCAAATCCGAGGGCATCTAAAAATCTGTCAACCCCCAAAAAAAACAAATCCCCACGCCAGACAAGGGTTTTCGAGTGGCGTAGAGTCTTCATCAATCAGCTAAAATAGAAGTAGTTCGGAAAAGGCCCCGCATCGTCGGGGCTTTTTTCTATTCCCGCGACCAGGCGCTCCGCGGACTTTACGTATACTTTGGCGCGGTCGTGATGCACGGAGTACAACATCAAACTATCCGGAACGAATACTTTGCGCACATCAACCGGGGTGGGAAGGATACTCAATAGCTCCGACCCGAGACCAGTCTAGCGGTCGGCTCAGTAACCCGGCCCGTGATACGCTGCCCCACAGGTCAACGTCATGGCTCCCACCCGCCGTACCTTCTGCACCCAATCCGCCGCCCTCCTCCTCGCCCCCCGCCTCCTCCTGTCTCAAACCCAGCCAAGACCCACCGCCCGCCTCGACGTCGCAGCCATCGACCACGACCGCATCCTCGCCCAAGCCAACGAGTATCTCAAGCAGGCACCCGATCCAATTACGGCCCACACCTGCCCCCGCACCCCCGGCACTCCCCACGACTTCTACTCCGAAGCCGAAGATTACTTCCCTGATCCCACCAATCCCACCGGTCCATACCTGCAGCACACCGACGGCACCACCAACCCGGACGCCTTCACCGCTCATCGCGACGCGCTGCTCCACCTCAGCCTCTACGTCCCCGCTCTAGCCGCCGCCTTCGTTCTCACCAACGACGCCCGCTACGCCCAACAAGCCGTCGCCCACCTCCACGCCTGGTTCATCGAACCCACCACCAGCATGACGCCCAGCATCCTCTACGGACAGACCATCCCACCGGCAAAAAATGGACGCTTCGAAGGCGTCATCGAAGCAGTCCACCTCGCAGAGGTCGTGCAATCCATCCCCTTCCTCACCAAATCCGAGGCCCTTACCGACGCTTACCTCGCGACCCTCACCAAGTGGTTCACCGACTACTTCGATTGGCTCAACACCTCGCGCCTCGCCGGTCTCGCCCGTGACAATAAGAGCCACCACGGAAGCTCCTGGCTCCTTCAGGCCGCCGCCATCGCCCACCTCAACGAGCTCAAGGACGACCGACCACTCACCACGCTTCGCCACCAGTACAAGAGCTCCACCATCCGCTCCCAGATCCTCGCCGACGGCACCTTCCCCCACGAACTCACCACACCAAACCCCTACCGCAACACCCTCTTCAACCTGAATATGCTGGCCGCCGTCTGCGTCTTGCTCACCTCCCGCTTTGAGAGTGTCTGGGACTACGAACTCCAGGACGGGCCCGGCATGCGCACCGTCATCGCCCGCCTCTTCCCCTATATCGTCAGCCGCGGCGCGTGGCCCTTCCCTGCCGACGCAGCTTACTTCACTGCTCTTCCCGTCCGGCCGCCAAGCCTGCTCTTCGCTGCCCGCGCCTACGACCGCCCGGAGTATGCCTCTCTCTGGAAGACTCTCCCCCCGGACCCCACCATTCCTGAACTCCAACGCACCTTCCCCATACGCCAGCCGCTGCTTTGGGTGACTCGGCCAAAGCCTTGAGCTTAATTTTTCTAGCGTGGTGGAGATGGCGTTTTACAGGGGTTTTGGGGAATTTCACGGTGCAGTTGATGGTAAATTGTGGTGCTTTTTGTGGTGTTATGTGGGGTAAATGTGGTGAGTTGGCAGCACGTTTTTGACGGCTGAAAAATACGCCACCATTTATTGGCTTATTTTGCGGCAGGTCTATGTTTTGGGAACGGTTTTGGTGACGCGTTTTGTTGCCGCGACCGAAACTCCCGCACGATCTCCAGATACTTTCGAGCGATTTCGGTAATCACCTCGGGCCTTCCATCCTTGATCATCTTCACCGCCACCAGATCCGAGCCGACACCCAGCGCAAACGCACCCGCCTCAAGAAACTCAGCCGCTGTTCCCAGCATCACTCCGCCAGTCGGGATCATCTCGATGTGCGGCAACGGCCCTTTGAGCGACGTCAGATACTTCGGCCCGCCCATCGCACTCGCGGGAAACACCTTGACCACATCCGCGCCCGCCTGCCACGCAGTAACAATCTCGGTCGGCGTTAACGCTCCCGGCAACACCGCAACCGAATAGCGATGACACATCTCAATCGTCCCCACGTTCAGCGCCGGACTCACCACAAACTGCGCCCCCTCGAGGATGCACATCCGCGCCGTCTCTGCGTCCAGCACCGTCCCCGCACCAATCAGAATGTCCGGCCGCTGCTCCGCCAACCGCCGCATCACCTGAATCGCTCCAGGCACGGTCATCGTGACCTCGAGCACCGTTACTCCGCCAGCGGCAATCGCGTCCGCCAAAGCCATCGCCTGCTCGACTGACTCCGCGCGCAGAACCGGCACCAATCCAATCTCCCGCAACTCACTCAGTACTGCAGCCTTCTCCATAGATCCTCTCAGTCCATCTTTACCGCTGCACTCCAGCCGACCCACCCGCCATCAATCGCTCTACTTCACCCAGCGTCGCCATCGAACTATCTCCCGGAGTCGTCATCGCCAACGCTCCATGAGCCACTCCACAATCAAGCGCCCACTGAATCCCTTTACCTTCCATCAATCCATAAATCAAACCCGCAGCAAACGAATCTCCACCACCGACACGATCCAGAATCTCGAGATCTTCAAACGAGATACTCTGAAAGACCTTCCCTGAGGCGTAACCAAACGCGGCCCAGTCATTTCGGTTCGCCGTCTTCGGCCGCCGCGTCGTTGTCGCTATCACCTTGAGGTTTGCGAACTCAGCACACACACGCGAAGCCATCTCTCCGTAGCTTTCGTGGCTATGCCAAGGCGCGCTGTGCGACGCATCACAAAGCACCGCGGACACATCGCCCTCATGACCAAACAACACATCCACATATGGCGCCAGCATCCGATTCACGTCGCAAGCCCCTTGCCTTCCGCCTGCGTTCTTCCAGAGCGACGGCCGATAGTTGCAGTCGTACGAGACAGTCACGCCATTCCGCTTCGCCGCTACCATTGCCTCGCGAGCCACCGCAGGAGCAGCAGTCGACAACGCACACATCACGCCGCCCGTATGAAACCACCGAACGCCCTCCCCACCAAAGATCGCGTCCCAGTCCACCTGCCCCGTCTTCAACTGAGAGACAGGCGTGTGGCCGCGATCCATCATCCCCATCGCGCCGCGCAAGCCAAACCCGCGCTCTAGAAAGTAAATGCCGTTCCGCGCTTCGCGGCCGACTCCGTCGTACTCCACCCACATGAGGTGCGATAGATCCACGCCCCCCTGCAGCATGAGGTCCTCCAGCAATCGGCCTACAGGGTTGTCAGCCAGTGCAGTGACGATCGAGGTTCTCTGCTGAAAGCAGCGCCGCAATCCACGGGCGACGTTGTACTCTCCGCCACCCTCCCAGACGCGAAAGCTCCGTGTCGACGCGATGCGCTCCTCGCCTGGATCGAATCGCAGCATGACCTCGCCAAGGCTCACCAGGTCCCACCTACATTTATCTTTCGCCCGTATCGCGAGCGTCGCCGAGGCTTCGCTCATCTCAGGTCCGCAATCGTTACAGGATCCATATCGTCATACGCCTGATTCTCTCCACCCATCCCCCAGCAGAACGCGTAGTTCTTCGTTCCTACTCCCGCGTGGATCGACCATCCAGGCGACACGACGACTTCTTTGTCAGCCACCACCAGGTGACTCGTAGCATCCGGCGGCCCCATCAGATGCAGGACACGGTGCGCAGGATCGACATCAAAGTAGAAATATACTTCGCTCCGTCGCATATGCGTGTGAGGGGGCATCGTATTCCAGTTACTTCCAGCCTCCAGCAAAGTAAAGCCCATTACTAACTGACAGCTCTTAATTCCATCCCTGTAAATGGCTTTATAGATCGTTCGCTTATTGCAGGTCTCAACAGCTCCCAGCTGCAGACCTTGGAGATCAGCGAACTTTACCATCGCCGTCGGGTACTCTGCATGCGCTGGATAACTTAGCAGATAAAAATAAGCCGGGTCTGATGAATTCTTGCTGGAAAAAGTAACTGCTCTGCTTCCTCGACCAACATATAAACAATCGAGCTTATCCATCTCGAAGCTCTTCCCATCTACAACAACCGATCCAGCCCCACCTACGTTCAAAACTCCAAGCTCACGCCGCTCCAGAAAGTATTCCGACCTCAGTTCCGGCTCGGTCTCCAAGGTCAACGTCTCAGTCTCAGGTACTGCAGACCCAATCACGGTGCGGTCAAGATCGACATAAGCAAATTCGATCTCACCTGGCTCGAACATCCCCTCCAGTAGAAATGTCTCTCGCAACTCCTCCGTATTCATCAGGCCGTACCGCACCGCATCCGCCATCTGATAAAGCCGCATTGCTCATCTCCTCCAAACCTGCGTTTCCAGTATAGCCATCGATTTTTTCGCTTTGACGCTTGCCTCCAAAAACACTCCGGCACTCATACAAAAAGAGCAGGGAGAAGTTGGGATCGACCTTATCTTGGCAAACTGCGGACGAGTGTGGTCAACTTTCGCATGGCCAAAGATCAAACTCGCCGCAACTTCCTGCGAACGGCTCCTATAGTCGCCGCAGTCAGTCTTCCCCTCACAGAGCAGTTTCTTTTTGGGTCGAACGCGACCACAGGCGGCGCAGAAACCACCGCTCCAGAGCCGTTCAAAGTCTTCACAGCCGACAAGCTTTCGGACGCGATGAAGATGCTCCAGACGAAGCCGGGCAATGACAGCCTGTTCGACGCAAAGACACTCCCTTTTACCATTGTCATGACGACCGAGGAGAAGAAGGCTGCGAAGGAGTTCGAGTACCACGAAGGCCGTGACCACATCCTTCAGATCCTCGAAGGAACGACGCTGTTAGAGGTAGGTGGAACGCCAAAAGATGCGCGCAACACCAAGCCCGGTGAGTGGCTCGCTCCGACATCCGAAGGAGCTACCTCACTTACGCTTCACAAGGGCGACATGTTGGTGATCCCGCGCGGAACACCGCACAAACGCAGCACCGAAGCCAGTGTCACGCTGTTGCTGATCTCGACGACGGGTTCCGTTCCAGCTTAGGAAGTGTCTCAATTTGCCCGATAGCAGCCCACCGCGTAAATTGGCTTTTACGATGCCAACTCTTACACCGCAGATCCTCGACAGCTTTCGTCTCGACAACAAAGTAGCTCTTATTACCGGCTCGGCGAGCGGCCTCGGCGCAGCCATCGCCATCGCGCTTTCGCAGGCCGGAGCCACCGTCGCATGCCACGGAAACCGACGCGCCGCCACCGAGACCGCCGCCACCATCGGTGAAAAAGCAGCAGCCTTCCGTGCCGATCTCTCCTCCACCACCGGTGCCGAAGACCTATTCACCCAAGTCAAAGAGAAATTCGGGCGCGTCGACATCCTCATCAACAATGCCGGCACGATTCTCCGCGCCGCCGCCGAAGAGGTCACTCTGGAAGACTGGCAGCAAGTGCTACAGGTAAACCTCACCAGCGTCTTCCAACTCTCTCAACTCGCTGCACGCGATATGATCCCTCGCGGCGGCCTCGGCACAAACTGCGGCAAGATCGTCAACATCGCTTCCCTGCTCAGCTTCCAGGGCGGAATTCGCGTCCCTGCTTACGCCGCCAGTAAAGGTGGAGTGGCGCAGCTCACCAAGGCTCTCGCAAACGAATGGGCGCCCAAGGGCATCCAGGTCAACGCCATCGCCCCCGGGTACTTCGCGACCACCAATACGGAAGCCCTCCAGGCTGACGAGACCCGCAACCGGCAAATCCTTGAACGCATCCCGGCTGCGCGCTGGGGCCAGCCCGAAGACCTCGCTGGTGCTGCTCTTTACCTCAGCTCCCCCGCCAGCAACTACGTCACCGGCACCGTTCTTACAGTAGACGGCGGATGGATGGGCCGATAGAGATCTAGTTCCACCCTCAATGTGCATCCAACGAAGCAAGGAGTACGTCAATGCCTCAAAGTCCGCACGACCGCGCAGCCGAATACCACAATAAAGCCGCCCACGCTCATAACGCCGCAGCTACTGCTCATGGCAAAGGCGATCATCTGACCGCCCACGAGCTCTCCAAGCAGGCGCACGAGCACTCCACGAAGGCGTTTGAACACTCGAAAGAGGCAGCGGCCCATGAGGTGCCAAGTAAGAGCTAGCCACTCATTCCGTTGGGCTGGCGGCTAGACTGAATCATGCTTCGAATTCCCTTCGACGACTTGCTTGCAGCGCTTCACCGCGCCATGCGACTGCTCGGTCTTTCAGAAGACCGCGCAGCTGGAATGCGCTCGCCTCTTTGCAGAAACTACGCGTGACGGTGTCTACACCCACGGCCTCAACCGCTTCCCTCGCTTTTCTGAAACGGTCCGGAACGGTAGCGTTGTCGTCGACGCTCGAACCCACCAAAACCGCTGGCCTCGGAGCGATCGAACGCTGGAACGGCCATCGTGGCGTTGGCAATCTAAACGCTTATGCCTCCATGGAGCGAGCTATCGAACTCGCTACACAAAACGGCATCGGCGCCGTAGCCTTAGCCAATACCAACCACTGGATGCGCGGAGGTACCTATGGCTGGCAGGCTGCCGATCAAGGCCTCTTCGCTATCTGCTGGACCAATACGCTCGCCAATCTCCCCGCCTGGGGAGCTACCACGCCAACTCTCGGCAACAACCCCCTGGTCATCGCGATCCCCCGCCCTGGCGGCCATGTTGTTTTGGATATGGCGATGTCACAGTTTTCATATGGCTCCCTCTCCGCCTACAGCAAACGGGGCCAACTTCTCCCCGTTGATGGAGGCTTCGACATGGCCGGGAACCTGACGAAGGATGCCGCGGCGATCGAAGCCTCGCAGCGTGCCCTCCCGATTGGCTATTGGAAGGGTTCAGGGCTCTCCCTCGTGCTCGATATGCTGGCCGCGATGCTCTCCGGCGGTCACGCCACGCACGAAATTCCCCTCGACCCACTTCGCGAATCCGGCATCTCGCAGATCTTTCTCGCTGTCGACCCCAATTCGATCGCGAATGCCCAGGAAATCAACCAAATCGCGGATGGCATTCTTCAGTCTCTTCGCGATGCCACACCTATTGATCCGGCCAGGCCAATTCGCTACCCCGGCGAACAGACGCTACAGCTGCGCGAAGAAAACATGCGACTCGGCGTCCCGGTCGACCCTGAGATCTGGAGGCAGATTAGCGACTCCTCTCGCACGTAACCTCAACCAACAATCGCAGCGTCAGCAACTTGCCTGAACTGATATCCAACACCTTGCCCCATTGCTGCATCCATTTAAACACAGACTTTTTTCTATGTGACTCTAACTTTTTCTTCTGCAGTCTCACTTTAGGAGCGATTTGAAAGACCTTGTGAATGCTGAGAGTCCATGGCGTGATCGGCTGCGCGCCCTTAAGAACATGCCTGCGGTCCTGCGGATCCTTTGGGAGTCTGGACGGGCGGTTGTGTCCTGGGGGCTGATTCTTCGGGTCATCGTCGCGACCCTCCCATTTGGCATCGCCAAGGTAGCGCAGTACATCATCACTGACATCGCCGGCGTGCTGCGCGGCAATCCCCTACGCTCAGAACTTCTGGCACCTCGTCATCGCGGAGGTTGTCCTCAACGTCTGTCTGGGCCTCATCACGCGAGCCATCGACTACTCGGACTCGCTCCTCGCCAACCGCTACACCCAGCACGTCAGCGTTCGCGTCATGGAGCAGGCTGCGCGCCTCGACCTTACAACCTACGAAGATCCCGTCTTCTACGATCGACTCGAGACGAGCCCGCGTTCAGGCAACCGACCGACTCGCGATGATCCAGCAGCTAGGCCGTCTGGTCACCCAGGTCATTACCACCCTTACCTTTTCGGCGGCATTGGCGTGGGCCTCTCCCTGGCTGGTGCTTCTGCTCGCACTTGGTGTCCTGCCATCCTTTCTCGGCGAAACCCACTATGCGTTTCTGGGCTACGCAAAGAACTTCCGTCAGACCCCCGCCAAGCGGCAGATGGACTACCTGCGACAGGTAGCCGGCAGCCGTGAAGGCGCGAAGGAAGTAAAGCTCTTCGGCCTCAACAAGTTCTTCACCAGCAGATTCCAGACGCTTGCGAACCAGATCTACGTCGAGGACGTCACCCTCTCGCGTTCCAAGCTCATCGTCGGCGGTCTCCTTGGCATCATCGGCACTCTCGGCTACTACGGCGCCTATGTCTACGTCATCTGGCGCACCCTCCATGGCGTCTATGACATTGGCCAGTTCACCTTCCTCACGACGGCAATCCAGCAGGCCAGCTCTAATCTGCAGCAAGTCTTCTCCACGGCATCCGGGATCGCCGATCAGGCGCTGTTCCTCACCGACCTCATAGCATTCTTCGAGATGGAGCCGACTGTGCACTCCAACCCGAATGGGCTGCCCGCTCCAAAACCGATCCAAAGCGGCTTCGAGTTCCGCAACGTCTCCTTCACCTATCCAGGGACGAACCGGACGGTTCTGAAGAACTTCAACCTGAAGCTCTCGACGGGAGAAAGAATCGCCCTGATCGGCGAAAACGGCCAGGGAAAGACCACCGTCGTAAAGCTGATCACCCGACTCTACGATCCCACCGAAGGACAGATCCTGCTCGACGGTATCGACCTGCGCGAGTACTCCCTGGAAGATCTCCACCGCCATATTGGTGTCATCTTCCAGGACTTCATGCGCTTTGAGATGACCGCTCGCGAGAATATCGCTGTAGGTCGCATCGACCAACCGCACCAGCAGAGCGACATCGAACTGGCGGCGCACAAGAGCCTCGCAGACACAGTTGTAAGCAAGCTCGCAGGGGGCTACGACCAGATTCTCGGCCGCCGCTTCGAAGGCGGGGTCGAACTCTCCGGTGGAGAATGGCAGAAGATGGCGCTGGCCCGCGCCTACCTGCGCGACGCTCAACTCCTGATTCTGGACGAACCGACCGCCGCGCTGGATGCCCGCAGCGAGCTAGAGGTCTTCGAGCGTTTCGCGGAGCTGACCGAAGGTAAGATGGCCCTGCTCATCTCTCATCGATTTTCGACGGTACGTATGGCTGACCGCATCGTTGTTCTCTCAGGCGGCCGTCTTATTGAAGAAGGCAATCATCAGCAGCTGATGGCGAAAAGTGGACTCTACGCCAGCATGTTTGAGATGCAGGCCGCAAGCTACAGGTAAGCTACGCTCAGCATCTTACCCAGCAGCATCGATACATCCAGTGAATTGATCCCGGATCACCGGGCGAAGGGTACGAGAAAGGCATCATGGCACCGTCTTCCGAGAATCCAACTGCCGCAGAGCACGCTCTGCCCCCCACCGCACCAGCGCTTGAGCTTCCGACCGCCGGCCTCCCCGAAAAGCCGACAGTGTCCGAGGCTGAGCTAAGGCAGCGTGCCGATGAACTGAGCCGGCAGTGGGAGATGGTGCCTGCGAACACCAAAGCGGACGGACTCGCCGCGCGCCTCGCCCGGCTGAAGGAAAGACTCACCGAAACTCTCCGCACCTGCCGCAAAACCGCCTCCATCCAGGAACTCACTCCCGAGCTTGAACTTCTTGAAAGCACTCGCATGCTGGAGTCGGCGCTCATCGCTGGAGACAACACTGCCGCAACCTTTGCTTCACTCCCGCACGTCCGGGTCGACCATGACAGCGAGCTACCTCGAGCGATCAACCTCACGGAAGGATATCTCGTCGCGGCACGAGGCATCTGGTCGCCCGAGTCGCTCACCATCTACGTCCAGCAGGCACAGAAGCGTGACGCCCTTCTCCTCGAAGAGATCACAGTGCTTCCACAGGCGCTCAAGCTAGCGCAGCTCGAGTACATCCTCGATCGTGCCGACGAAGCCTTTGCTGCCGGCCCGCTCCCTCCGATCGAGCAGTCTCCCTTCTCGGCAATCCTTCACAGCATGCGGCGTCTGAACCAGTTTGAATGGCGGAACGTCCTCGAACCTCTCATCGCATTCGACTCCATCCTCCGAGAAGATCCCGCTGACGTCTTCGCCCAGATGGAGGACGAAGCCCGCCACATCTACCACATACGAGTCGCCGAACTCGCCGAGCACGCAGACACGAGCGAGGTCGAGACCGCTCAGATCGCCTTGAACCTCGCGCGCGAAGCCAGCCGCTCCAGCGATCCCGACCCTCGTCACGGCAGGCGAACCAAACACATCGGCTACTACCTCTTCGCCGAGGGCCTGCCAACTTTGAGCCAACGAATCGGCTACAACCCACCGCCGATCGAACGCATCCGCGGCGCTCTCCGCCGCTGGAACGAAGACTTCTACATCCTCGGCATCTTCACGCTCTCCTGCCTGCTCATCGTCGCCATCATCGCGCCTCTGGTCCCTCACCATGCCTTCTGGCCGGTCATGGGCGCGCTCTTGCTTGCACTCTTGCCCGCAACTCAGGGCGGAGTCGACCTCATCAACAACACCGTCACTGCACTGATGGAGGCGCAGTCTCTCCCAAAGATCGATCTTTCAAAAGGGATCCCTGACGACTCAATCACGCTCGTCGTCGTCCCTACGTTGCTGCATCAACGAGGTACAGGTTCGCGAGCTCTTCGATGAACTTGAAGCACGCTACCTTTCCAATCAAGATCCGAATCTCCACTTCGGCCTCCTCACCGACCTGCCCGACTCCAAGGCGCGTCCCGCTCGATGAGGACTCCCACCCCCTCGCCCATCTGGCCGTTCAATGCGTTGAACATTTGAACACGAAGTATCCGCGCACCAAGGGAGGAGCCTTCTTCCTATTGCATCGCCATCGCATCTTCAACTCGCGCCAGGGCGTCTGGATGGGATGGGAGCGCAAGCGCGGCAAACTGCTCGACCTCAACAAATTTCTGTTGAACGAACACGACCCATTCCCGCTGAAGGCAGGCCCCCTCGACGCCTTACAGCATGTCCGCTACGTCATCACGCTTGACTCCGACACTCAACTTCCACGTGGCACGGCCGCTCGCATGATCGGCACCATGGCGCACCCGCTCAACCAGGCGATCGTCAACCCGCGTCTCCGCATCGTCACTCAAGGCTACGGTATCCTGCAGCCACGCGTCGGCGTCAGCGTCGCCTCCGCCTCGCGCTCCCGTCTCGCGTCCCTCTACTCCGGCGAAACTGGCTTCGACATCTACACTCGCGCCGTCTCCGATGTCTATCAGGACCTCTTCGGCGAAGGCATCTTTGCCGGCAAGGGCATCTACGAAGTTGCGATCCTGCACCAGGTGCTCGATCGCCGCTTCCCACGCAACGCTCTTCTCTCTCACGACCTCATCGAGGGCTCGTACGCGCGCGCCGGCCTCGTCACCGACATCGAAATCATCGACGACTACCCTTCGCACTACTCCGCCCACACTCGTCGTAAACACCGCTGGGTCCGGGGCGACTGGCAGATCGCGCAATGGCTCTTCGGCAGAGTGCCGGACGAATCAGGCAAGATGGTTGCAAACCCTATCAACACCGTCTCGCGCTGGAAGATCTTCGATAACCTCCGCCGCAGCCTCGTCGAGCCTGTAACCTTCCTTCTCTTTCTCCTCGGATGGTTTGTCCTCCCCGGCGGCGCACTCTACTGGACCGTCGCAGGCCTCGTTCTCCTGCTTCTACCGGTCCTCGTTCAACTCGGCTTCAACCTTGGCCGCGCACTACTGAAACTAAGCTTCGTTGGCGCGCGCGAAGGCTTCAAAACCTTCGCAACCTCATTCGGCTTCACGATACTTAACCTCACCTTCCTTCCTCATCACATGTTTCTTGCGCTCGATGCGATCGTTCGCTCGTTGAGCCGCACACTCGTGTCTGGCAAACATATGTTGGAGTGGGAGACCGCAGCGCAGGCCGAATCGGGAGGCTCGAAGACGCAACTCGATGTCTACCTGCAACTCTCTCCCGTCGTCGCGCTGCTCATCGCCCTCGCCCTCGGCTTCACAAACATCTGGTCTCTTGTTGCTGCTTCTCCGGTGCTGTTCCTATGGGTAATCGCACCCCTCGTTGCGATCTGGCTCAATCTGCCTCCCCTCAAGGAAGAAGGCCCGCTCACAGCGGAGGACAGCCGTTTCCTTCAACATCAAGCTCTCCACATCTGGCGTTACTTCCACGACTTCGGGGGTGAAGAAAATCACTGGCTGATCCCAGACAACGTCGAGGAAAAGAACACTCTTCAAATTCGCAAGCTATCTCCCACGAACCTCGGCATGCTCTTCAATGCTCGCCAGGCAGCGTATGAATTCGGCTTCCTCACGCTCCCCGAGTTCGTCGAAGCTACACTCGGAACGCTCAACACCTATGACCGCCTCGAAAAACAGCGCGGTCATATCTACAACTGGTACGACATCGAAACGCTGCAGCCTATTGCCCCCCTGATCGTCTCGGCGGTCGACAGTGGCAATCTTGGAGCATCGCTCTACACTCTGCACACTGGTGCTCTCGATCTCCTGAAGCGGCCTCTGCTTAATCCAGAAACACTTGTAGCCCTCAAGCAGATGCAGCATCCGTCGACTGCTCCAACGGCGGCTGCTTCCGGCAGCGCGCCTGCACCTGCCATACGAGCTTATCTCCGATCGATCTCGGATAAAGGTGCACAGTCCACAGCGCTCGACAGCACTTCCAATACAAGTGGCGAGGCATGGATTGCACAAGAAGTATCGAACCGTAACGCGGCCTTTTTTCGCTTTGTAGAGCAGTACACACCATGGTTGCTCCCTCAATTCGAATCTCTCTTCGCATCGCCGCATCTCAACGACGCTGGTGAGCAGCAGATTCCTACGCTGCAAGGCGTAGCGGACTACATCGTCGACCTGGATTCGAAGATCGCTGCCACGCTGCATGATGTACCAAAGGATTCGCCACTTGCGGTCTCTGCTGCAGCGCTGCGATCCATGCTGCCTGATGCCAGCAAGCGCCTTGCAGATTTGAAAGCTAATCTGCTCACCGTCGCCGGCGAAGCGGAGCGTCATGCTGATGCCATGGAGTATGGCTTCCTCTTAGTCGAATCACGTCAACTCCTCTCCATCGGTTACGACGGAGTCACCCACGAGCTGCACTCGGCCTGCTACGACCTTCTCGCCTCCGAAGCACGTATCGCATCCTTCATCGCGGTCGCTAAAGGAGACATCCCACAGCAATCATGGTTCCGCCTGGACCGCTCTCACGTTCTGGTCAACGGACGCGCGGCTCTTCTCTCGTGGACTGGAACCATGTTCGAGTACATGATGCCTTCTCTCTGGATGCGCACCTTCCCCGACACGCTCATCGCGCGCTCTCTCGAGTCGGCCGTACGTATTCAGCGAGAACACGTACGCAACATGCCATGGGGAATATCCGAGTCCGGCTTCTCCAAGATGGACCCCCAGGGCAGATACGGCTACCAGGCCTGGGGCATTCCAAAGCTGGCCCTCAAGTATGGAGCGGAAGATGGTCCCGTCATCTCACCCTACTCCAGCTTTCTTGCGCTTCCACTACTCCGCAAAGACGCCATCGCCAATCTTCGACGCATGGTCGCGCTCGATTGGATGGGCGCATACGGCTTCTACGAAGCGGCAGACTACACAGAAGGCACTCAGCCAAAGCTGGTGAAATCCTGGATGGCTCACCACCAGGGCATGTGCCTGCTCGCCTTGACCAATCTGCTTAAAAACAACATCGTTCAGGACTGGTTCCACGGCACTCCTCGTGTGCGCGCTGCCGAACTGCTCCTACACGAAAAGGCCCTGAGCAAAGAAACTCTCAAGGACCTTGCCAAACAATCGAAGTTGCAGGCAGCAGAGTAGTCGCGGTCTACGTCTCCCTCTCGAATAAAGGACAAGACTTACACAAAACACAATGGGCAGCAGGATCTGCTCCTGCTGCCCATTGTGCGTTGCGAATCACTCTAAAAGTGGAAAGCAAGCTCAGCCGTCAAAGCACGCGGTGTTACGTAGTGCGTCCCGCTGAACGTCGAGAGGAAGTTATACAAAGCGTACTTGTTGGTGATGTTTACGCCCGTCAAACGAAGGCTCCATTTATTCTTGTCGCCGTTGAAGAGATTGTCCTCGCCGATCGAAGCATCGAAGAGACTCCGCTCCGCAATGCGCGGCGGATGATGATCGTCATTCTCGGTGCCCGGTGCAGGAATCGACACCAGCTTCGAGGTCAGTTGCGAAGCCAGGCACTGATTTCCAGGAATCCCTACATACGGCGTTGCCTTCACACCGTTGCACGTGAGACCAGCTTCAAACTGCTCATCAGGTGTCAGTCCACTCAGATCGATACCCGGTTGGCCGTTGATCGTAATTGACGCACCGCCGTTGGCAGGATTGCATGAGCTATTCGGATCCGTGACGTTATAACAAGGAACCGATCCGGCTGTCAGGCCGCTGTCAAACCTCCAGTTGAATCCTACCCACGGGCCACGCTTTCCAGGAAACTGATACTGCAAGTGCGTCGTCTCGTTAAACCGTTCGTCATGATCGATACGGAACGGGAACCCGCTGCCGCCAACGGTTGCGCCAGCCCCGGCAACCTGAGGGGGAAAGAACCGAGCGGCCACTGACGACATCACAACAAAGGCTGAGATATTGTGAAAATTGGGGACATCCGCGCGCAGCGCGAAGCCTGGAATCTTGGAGTTATGCCAATCGATAGGAAACGTAATCGGTGTATTGCCGAGAACGCTGAAGTCGAAGGCGTTATGGGTGTACTTCCAGATGTAATCACCGCTAATGACGAAGTTCTTGCCAAAGGCTTGCTGGAACCCGGCATGAAACTCATTCCTGAATCCGGGCTGCAAGGTTCCCGACACTCCAGGCGTGCAGAGCAAAAGAGGAGAAAGCACAGCGCTTTCGCATCCCTCACTCGACAGCACAAGATTCTCATTGAAAGGAGACTCGAGTGTCCGTGCATACGAGAGACGAAGAACAGTATTGGTCGGCACGATGCTATAAGCAACACCGACCCGAGGCTCCGCCTGACGCGCAACTGTCAATCCGTTATACAGGTCCCCGCGGAGACCTAGATTGAACAGCCAGTTTCCTGCCTTGATCTGATCCTGAACATACAGAGCCAGCTCCTTCACATCGGTGTGACCCATAAAGTTGAATTGGCCACCTCCGCGAGTCAAGTCAAACGGCAGTAGTACCGGATTGAAGTTGCTATTCACCAACCCGTTCGGACACTGGCTCGGATCAGTGTAAACCCAGCGATCGGATCTCCATTGCCGTCGCACGCACGGCGCATTGAAGGTCGAGTTTACTACCGCAAGCGTATCGTTCTCCTGCAGGAACGTCTGCGAGTAGTTCGCGCCAATCTTGATCGTGTGAATCCCCTTCGCATACGAGAGATCGGTGTGCACACCAGCATTCGTAAGAGATCTGGATTGAGATATGGTCTGGTTCTGGAGATTGGGCGGCCCGAGGTCAGCAAGAGGATTGTTGCTCGGATAGTAGTTGTACTCATCTCTCCGGACGTAAGGACCAAAGTTGAAGACCGAATTAGCCCCTATCGTTCGAGTGTAAGTCGGTGCGATATCAAACGTACCGATCTTTGACCGTTGATCGGTGTTGCCAACGTTTCCGAAGACCGGATTAGGTCCTGCTCCGCCACTGATCACGTTCTGCACGTTCAAATTGTCGAAGGAGTTTGGCGTTTGAAACCATGAGCGGCTGTAGTTCAGATTGAGGTGGATCGAGTCGACAGCCGTAAACTGACGGTCGATGCGATCAAAGATGTTGAGCTCGTTCCCCTTGTCATGAAAGACGGTGAACTCCGGAGGATCGAGAAAGCGTCCGGTGTTCAGACCGTCCACCTCGATAAAATTGCCCCAGTTCTTCCCGCCATAACTGAGATCGATCGCGCCAGTTGCAGAACCAAACGAGCCGTAAGAAGTCGAGATGCTGCCAGTTGGCTTGGTCACTCCTTGACCCGACCGCGTCGTCACCTGAATTACAAGGCTTGTCTTGCCGCCGAACTCAGCCGGTGGCGCTCCTGCAATTACCTCGATCGACTGAACCGAATTTGACGGAATCTGGTTCGAGAACACCTTGCTCTGCTGGTCCGTAATCGGCTGGCCATCGATCGAAAAGGAGTTCGACGCGTGATCGCCTAACCCATGAAAGAGACCATTTGAGTCCGCAGCTACGCCAGGCGAAGACAGCGTCACCAGCGAACTCAGCGAAGACGACTGGCTCTCCAGCGGGAGCTTGTCGAACGCCCCGCGATCCAAGTCAGTGTGAAACGTCGTATCGTTCTCTACCAAGTCGCTCCCGGTGACGTCGATGACGGTCGAAGCCGCGCCAATATTCAGGCTGGTTTTAATCGTTACCGGCACAAAGGAGCGCACCACGACATCCTGACTTTGTGTAGCGAAGCCTTTCACGGCCACCGTCAGGTGATATGGATTCAGCGGCAGATTTGTAAATTGATACTGACCAGCACTATCAGAGGTTGTGACTCTGCTATACCCGCTGACTGGATTTACGATTGTGACCGTTGCATCGGGCACAATCGCGCCTGTTGAATCCGTGACGGTGCCGTAGATCGTGCCTGCGTTGCCAGCCGACTGGGCCCACATACCTGGACTACCAAGCAGAAACAAAATTACAAATGCTGCGAAGATCACGCGTCGTATTGACGTGTGCATACACTACCCCCTTGATTAACCTGTTTTTTTTGACTGAGTTCTTAAGCGAGAACAGAGTCGACAGGCGGTGGTCGGGTGAAGAGTGCAAACGTGGAGAAGGTCCTGTCCCGCATAGGCGGAACAAACGCTTCTACCTCAGTTACGACGGCCGTGACGAAGAGCGTCACTGGCGGCTCGACCACCTGCACAGTTACATGTGCCGTGGCGCAGAGCGAGCAGTCCGCGTGCGAAATGTCGCCGACTGGATGAGCGTGAACTACCTGGATCGTCCCGGTCGCAACAACCAGAAACACGCAAAGCAGAGCGAGGAGAAGCCTCCACGAACTTTGCATATTCCGTCTTGGCCCTGGGCTCAGCACGATGAATCTAATATATCCCAGTACGTTACGAGCAAGTCGCCTAAACGAGCGCCAGCACAGCCTATTTGCCCTGTCAGCACAACGCAGGTGAAGAAAATCTATTGAAAATGCGCCGCTTACATCGATTTCGCTATCGAGAATTAATTCTTATTATTTATTCCCCTAGACCAGCTGCACTTCGATTTTCTTCGCCTCGCGATCGAGCATCGCAATCCGGAAGCTTCGAATCTGTCCCACACGAACCGGCTCGGACTTGGCTTCACTTGCCGCCGGTCCATTCTTCCAGCGGGCCGCAAGCATCGAGCTAAAAGATGACAGGTCAACCGCCGTGGACTTCGCCTGCTCGGGTGCAGCAGCCTCCACAACCAGCCGCCCTCGGGCACGAATACCTTCGCCTAGCTCCACCGTCCCGTGTTCGTCCGCGATCTCGATCAACCGCCCCGAAACCAAGTCCCCTGGCGCATGTTCGGCGATATAGTCGTCCAGACCTGTCGGCACCAACTGCTTCATACTTAGCTTCAGCTGCCGCTTCTCTTTATCGAACTCGAGCACCTTCGCCTTCACCACCTGCCCCACGCGTAACACATCCTGTGGTCGTTCAATCCGCTTCTCCGCGCTGATCTCGCTGACGTGGATCATCCCCTCAACACCCTCGGCCACCTGCACGAACGCACCGAACTTCGTAAAGCTGACGACCGGCCCCTCCACCTGCGAACCCGCCATAAATTTGTCCGCGGCATCGACCCACGGATCGCCCAGCGTCTGCTTCAGACCGCAGCGACATCCTGCGCTCCTCGGCGTTCACGCCGAGAATCATCACCTCGACCACATCCCCTTGCTTCACCATATCGCCGGGCTTCCTCACCTTCTTCGCCCACGACATCTCCGAGATGTGAACCATCCCTTCAATACCCGGCTCCAACTCAACGAACGCGCCGAAGTCAGTCACCCGCGTTACCTTGCCGCGCACCCGCTCACCGGCGGCGTACTTCCCTGCTACTGCATCCCAAGGATGCGGCTGAAGCTGCTTCATCCCAAGCGAAATCCTCTTTCCCGCAGCCTCCACCTTCAACACCTTCGCGTCGATCTGCTGCCCCACCGTCAAAACATCGGCCGGCTTCTCCACGCGGCTCCACGCAATATCGCTGATATGCAGCAACCCATCCACGCCACCGATATCGACAAACGCCCCATAGTCGGTGAGGCTTCGCACCGTGCCGGAAACAACATCGCCCTCTTGAATCTCCGCATAACGACGCTCCTTCGTTGAGCGGTCTTCTTCTTCCGCCACAGCGCGTCGATCAACGACGACATCCTCCTCCGCGGCATCCAGCTTGATGATCCGGCAGCGAATCTCCTGCCCAACCAGCTTCTCCATCTCAGCGGCGTCACGCGCTCCACTCCGCGAACCGGGCATAAACGCGCGCACACCCACATCCACCGTCAGGCCGCCCTTCACCACGCCCGTCACCGTACCGACGATGACCGCCTTATCCTCAAACGCCTTCTCCAGCGCGCTCCAGTCCTTCGGCTGCTCCACCCGCAGACGCGAAAGCTCGTAGTATCCCTCTTCGTTGCGCCCCTTCACCGACACCAGCAACTTCGTGCCCGGTTCTACGGTCTCACCAGCGGCCTGAAACACAGCAAGCGGCAACACCCCCTCAGTCTTGTAACCAATATCGACAATCACCAAATCGACAGTGACCGCAACAACAGTTCCCGATATCTGCTTGCCACCCTCACCTGACTGGCGCGAATGAGTCTGTTCATACTGCGAAAGAATCGTGTCGAAGGATTCGGTGGACTCGGCGGATTCAAAAGAGGATTCGGGATCTGGAATGCTGGGGTTGGACATGAAAAGCTGAGGCCTCATTCTTACTGATTTTGGCTAGAATATCACCGCGACGGCGTGCTCTACCTGCTTCACAGGCGCTTCGCCGACTCGACCGCAAATTACATCTCCGAACGCCAACGATCTGCCTTAAACTGCAATCTCATGTTCCCCATTCCTAACTGGGCGCTCTTGCGAACCTTCGCGCTGGCAATGACGCTATTCACAGCGCTGCCCGTCCATGCCGAAGTTGCCGAGATCCTCACCACCCCTGCATCTCTGGCAAACGGATCCCCTTTCCTCCTCACAATTACGCTGGAGAGCAAAGCCTCAAGCGTCACCGGACAATGGCAAGGCCATCCAATCGTATTTTTTTCAGCCGCGGACCATCGGACATGGTACTCACTCGCCGGAGTCGATGTCGAAACAACTCCCGGCCACTACCCACTTACGATCGAGATCGACCCTGACGAATCAGCGCATCGAACACTTCATAAGGACATCGACGTAGAAGAAGCTCCTTACGAGAAGGTGCCGCTGACTGTGCCGGATAAATTCGTCGAACCAAACGCTGCCGCTCTCAAGATCATCGCTGCAAACAAGATCGTGAAAGACAAAGCCTTTGCCCACTCATCCCCAAAGCCGGAGTGGTCCTCCAACTTCCTTCCCCCTCTCCGCATCGGCGTCATGTCGGACTCCTTCGGCAGCCAGCGAATCTTCAACGGAAAGCTGGCCAGCGTACATCGTGGCCTCGACTACCACGCAAAATCGGGCACGCCGATCTCTGCGATCAACTCCGGACGCGTCGTCCTGGCGCGTCCGCTTTACTTTGAAGGAGGCTGCGTCGTCATCGATCACGGGCTCGGATTGATGAGCGTCTACATGCACCTCTCGAAGATTAACGTAGCTGTCGGCGCCAAGGTTCATCGCGGGCAGCTCATCGCACTCAGCGGTGCAACCGGCCGGGCCACCGGTCCCCACCTTCATCTGGGAGTGCGCTGGCAAGGCAGCTACCTCGACCCCGCCAAGCTATTTGAAATACAGGTGCCACAGGTCCGTTGATCCACTTCGCCGCCACCAATGCTCATCCTTTACCCCAGGCAAGCCAGTCTCGATTTGGACTCAGCAAAGTTCACGCGGACAATCACCGATCCCTGTCAAGCCCCTAAACGTCTCAACTCCAAGGGATACAACGACATACGCCTTGCGTATGAGTTATGGCCACCAAGCTATACTAGACATAGAGTTTAGAGAGCCTCGGATACAGCCGAGGCTTTTCGTTTTAAGATGTGGAGATTCGACTTAACCCATTTGTTTGGAAGAATTTAGGTATAAGCCTTTTGGAATGACGATTTTGCAGGATTAAAATTTGTCAAGATATTGATAGTAAATAACTTATGGTGGGGTACCCCCCGGGGGGAGGGGTGCAGTTTATCAATCAGTGAGAGGAGGGTTTTGCCGGAGCTTCGGTCTGCTCCAGATCTGTGCCAAGCAGCCAGCGCAGGGGCTTCTGTATCGCTCGTAGCAGTGCCCGCGCAGCGAGTGCGGCGGCAGCAAGACAGATCAACGCAATAGAGGCCGCGATCACCGGATGGTGAGTGGCGAACCAGGTCAGCCCAATCGCCGCGGCATCTTCGGTCGAACTCAACGCAATGTTCGATACTGGCTCCGGACTTGGCGTTACCGCTGCACGCAGCGCAGTCTTCGATCCATGCGCAGCCAGTGCGACTCCAGCGCCAATCGCCGTTGCCAGCACCTGCATCTGCGGCGACAACTGCGAACTGGCGTGGTACGCGACCAGCGCAGCAATCGGAATTCGAACCACCGTGTGCAGTGCATTCCAGATCACATCGAACCCTGGGATCTTGTCTGCCACGAACTCGATCGCGAACATGATCCCGCAGACCACCAGAACCCAGGTGTGGCCGAGCGAGTCGAGCCCTGGAGGCAATGCCACCCACTGTGTGCGCGCGAGAAGCCCAAGTGTGAGGACGGTGGCATAGATATTCAGACCCGCGGCGAAGCTGGCAGCAACGACAAGCGCCGTGATGTTTGCTGGACTGAAGCTCATGTGGCTGAAAGTGTACCGCCTTTCAAAAAGGACCGTTCACTTTTATTAACTACAATCCGCTTCTAACGGCGGACAGCTCGCTTGATCTGGGCATATTGGAGCAGGATGAAGCTGTCGGTCATGCCGGCGATGTAGTCGGCCACGACTCTGGCGAGCCCCTCCTTCTCCACCTCATCGAAGTGGCCGACGGGTAACTCTTCTGGATCGTTGATCCAGTAATCGAAGAGCGCAGTGACCACCTCTTCCGCCTTATCGTGCTCGTGCTCAAGAGCAGGACAGGTGTAGAGCGTGTCGTACAGGTAACGCTTCTCCTGCAGGCGCTCTGCCTCCGCCTGTGGCGAAAAGAGCGCAAGTCGCGTGGGATGTCTGCGAATGTCGGCAAGTGATTCGGCGCCGATGGCCTGTGTGTTGCGTGCTGTATTTTCAATCAGGTCGTCGGTGAGAACGTTCTGCATCAGCTGCAGCGCCTCGTTGAAGAGGAACTTCTCGTCGACACCAGCATGTTCTCTCTCAACCATCTTGTAGCAACGCGCGACGATGTCCACGTGCTCGCAGATGTGACGAATCTCAAGCAATCCTGACTCAACTCCGTCGTCAAGATCCGCCGTGAGATAGGCGATCTCGTCGGCCAGATCGATCAACTGCGCCTCGAGCGGTGGCCGCTGATCGAGCAGAAAGCCAGCCAGATCCGGATGCTTCGCAACGTCGTAATCGCGCGAGTGTTTGATGATGCCCTCGCGAACGCCGAGCGTGAGATTCAGTCCGCGATGCGCTGCATACCGTTGTTCGAAGTGGTCTACGATCCGCAGCGCATGAATATTGTGGTCGAATCCTCGGCCATGACGCTTGAGTGCCCGATCGAGCGCACGCTCTCCGGCATGCCCAAATGGCGGGTGTCCGATGTCGTGAACCAGCGCCAGCGTCTCGGCCAGGTCTTCATGGAGACCAAGCGCAGCCGCAGCCGCACGCGCTATCTGCGCGACTTCAATGGTGTGAGTGAGCCGGCTGCGAAAGTGGTCCGAAGCGCGACTGGTGAACACCTGCGTCTTCCCCGCAAGACGACGAAAGGCCCGGGCCTGCACGATACGCTCGCGGTCACGCTGGAAAGGAGTCCGCGAAGGCCGAAAAGGCGCAGGGTAAACACGAGTCAGAAGGAGATCGTCCGGGTCGGCGACGACCGCGCATCGATGAAGATCGAATGCCATAGTCACCTTCAAGTGTAAAGGCAGACACCGGAACGATGTCTGCCTTTACTGAGTACCCGGTCAGCTATTTGACTGCGGTCGTAGCCTTGGCGAGCTTTACACGAGCGCTTTCAAGCTTATGTTGAACTTTGGCAACATCGGAGGGATCGGCATCCGCTGGCAGAGAATGCGCATATTCGGTCATCGAACGCTCCCATTGCGCAACGGCCATCTTGAGGTTGCCGGTCTTCTCGTAAACCTCACCCAGATGATCGTGAACGGTAGGATCCGTATTGATGCGCTCATTCGCTTTACGCAGATTTTCTTCGGCCAGAGCGTACTGACCAGACTTGTAATAGACCCATCCAAGTGAGTCTAGAAACGCGCCATTCTGCGGATCGAGGTCAACCGCCTTACGGATCAAAGCGAGCGCTTCTGGTAACCGAACACCGCGATCTGCCAACATATAGCCGAGGTAGTTGAGGATCGTCGCATTTTGAGGATCGATGACGAGAGCTTTACGAAACTCCGCCTCCGCAAGATCATATTGCTTCTGCCGGTCGTAGAGCGAACCGCGCAAAAAGTCTACATAGAGCTTTTCATCCGGCTTCGTCGCCAATGCGTCCGCGCTATTCAGCTCCGCAGTGGCCTCTGGCCAGCGCTTCAGCCGAGTATAAATCTGCGCCAGAGCAAGATGTGAGTCACGCTCATCTGAGGTACCTTTTGTGACGGCGAGCTGTGCATTCGCGAGTGCGATACCCTCATCGACCTTGCCCGTATCCGTAAGCTGACCGGCGTACATCAGCTGGATAGCATGGTCATTCGGCATCGCCTTCGCCGCCTCAGCAGCGACAGCGGTAGCTTCCTTCCACTGATGAGCATCTCGGTAAGCGTCGATCTGGCCTTGATAGCTGGTCTTGACGTAGTCGCCACCAAGCGCAATCAACTCCTTGTAGGTCGCTACAGCCTCGGCTGTCTTGTTCTCCTCGCGGTAGATGATAGCCAATCGGTCGAGGAAGATAGACCGGTTTGCCTTTTCGCCATCGGTGTACTTTCCGTCAGCATGTGCTGAATCGGCCACCAGCTTCGTTAGGACACCGGTCGCGTCATCGTAGCGACCGAGCGAGTCATAGATGAGCGCCTCATTGTAGGTAAGCTCGAGCGAATCCGGGGCAAGCGGTTTGGCCTTATCCAGCGTCTTCAGGGCCTCTTCGTAGTTCCCTTGCCGTCGCTCGATCTCGGAGATGTGGATCTGTGACTGCGCATCTTGCGGCTCCGCAGCGACGATCCCATTCAGGACTTTCAGTGCCTCATCCAGTTGCCCATCTGCAAGGAGAGCGTTGGCAAGCCCGCGCTCGGTATCCAGGTTATCGGGCTCAAGGTCGAGGGCTCGACGATATGCAGCGACGGCGTCCTTATTCTTCTTCAACTGCTCATAGCTGGCGCCCAAGAGCAAACTCGACGCGAGGTGAGCGATCGTCGACCGGGACGGCATTGAGCACTTCGGCAGCGCGTTTTGCGTCTCCCTGCTCGCTATAAAGGCGAGCCATATTAAGAGCAACCTCTTCCGAATTCGCATCAATGGCCTGCGCTGCTTTGAACTGTGCTTCCGCCTTTGCCGAATCATGGTTCAGACCATACAACTGGCCCAGCAACAGATGAGTTTCAACATCATTCGGTTTCAGCTGAGCGAGTTTCTCGTACTCGGTAATGGCCAACTGGAGCATCTGGCCTGACTGAGGGCTCTGCATGTCACCCAGCGACCGCAGGTACACCTTGCCTAGCAATGTATGCGCTTCGATGTCGTCAGGATTCTTCGCCACCTGGTCCTGCGCAGCGGTAACGGCCTCACGAATTCGCCCTATCTTGAAGTAGAGATCCGCCAGACCATCCTGCAGCAGGCGAGAGTTGGGATCCGCGTCCAGCGCGAGCTTGTACTGCTCAACGGCCTGGGTCGCGTAGTCCGAGCGGCCTGCGTTGACTGCCATATCTTCATATAGCCGGGCCAGCCCGTAGTGATAGTAAGAGGAGGCACGATCCGGCGTACCCGCGGGGGGGACTATATTTTTAGAGGCAGCCGGGGCCTGGGCCAGCATTGTGTGCGCGCCAAAAAGGAGTGCCGCGATCGGTAACAAGCGGAGATGGCGAAGGGAAGAGGCACGCAAAAGCAAAGTCATGATTTAGTTTCCTGTGCCGACGGAATCGAAGCGAAGCTGTACCACCAGACGTTGGTTAGACGATGCCGCCTACAGATTGGATGCAGGTGGCATATACCGACCGTTTGCACAGCATGGCCGTGATTATATCCATCATTTGCAAAAAATCAGAGCATTATCCGTGCCGGAAGTGCCTTACCCCCGTAAATGCCATCGCCATCCCCAGTCGGTCGGCGGCTTCGATTACTTCTGTGTCACGTACCGATCCACCGGGCTGAATTACCGCCGTAGCACCCGCCCGAGCGACCGTCTCCAGGCCATCCGCGAACGGAAAGAAAGCATCCGAGGCGGCGACTGAGCCCTCCAACGGAAGAACTGCCTTCATGGCGCCGAAGCGCGCCGCGTCCACCCGACTCATCTGTCCTGCACCAATTCCGACCGTCTGGCCGTGTCCCTCATTGAAGCGCGCATAGACAATCGCGTTTGATTTGACGTGTTTACAGACCCTCCACGCGAAAAGCAATGCACGTAACTCTTCCGGGGTAGGCTTGCGTTTGGAGACAATCTGAAGCTCTGCTTCGGTGATTCGCAGGCGGTCGGCATCCTGTACCAACAACCCGCCAGAGACCTGTTTGAGAACACGGGGGGTATCGGCCGGCAAAATTTCGACGAGCCGCAGGTTTTTCTTGGTGGAAAACCGCTCAAGCGCCTCGGGGGTAAAGGATGGCGCGACGATTGCCTCGACGAATAACTTGGCGATCTCCTCGGCCGCTGCAGCGTCCACCTCACGATTGATACCGATAACCCCGCCAAATGCTGATATGGGATCGGCCTCGAGCGCCCGGCGGTACGCCTCAACTATGGTGGCGCCGGTCGAAGCACCGCAAGGATTCGTATGTTTGATGATCACTGCGGCTGGCTCGTCAAACTCGCTCACCAGCTCCCAGCAGGCGTCCAGATCCACAATATTGTTGTAGCTAAGCTCTTTTCCCTGTAGCTGTTTGGCGTTCGCTACCCCTTTGCCGCTGCCATCCGTGTACAAAGCGGCCTTCTGGTGCGGATTTTCGCCATAGCGCAGCGTGTTGGCCAGCGGATCGATGACTCGAATCGTGCTCGGTAGCGCGTCCTGCGAAAACACCGCCTTACCATTCGGAGCCTCAATGCTCTCCAGTGCCGACGCAATGCCGGCGTCATATGCGGCTGTTACAGCAAAAGCCGTCTTTGCCAGCTTCCATCGCGTCGCGTGGCTGAGACTACCGGAGTTCGTGGTCAATTCTTCGGCAAGTAAGGAGTAGTCCGCCGTGGAGGTCACAATTGCAACATCGGCGAAGTTCTTGGCCGCCGAACGAACCATTGAGGGGCCGCCGATATCAATGTTTTCAATCACATCTGCGAACGCTACCCCGGGCCGCTGTGAGGTCTTCTCGAAGGCGTACAGGTTCACCACCACCATATCGATCGGCTCGATCTCGTGTTCCGCGACCGAAGCCATATGTTCGGCGTTATTGCGAATATGCAGGATGCCGCCATGAACTTTGGGGTGAAGGGTCTTTACTCGCCCATCCAGCATCTCGGGGAAACCTGTCAGATCGCTGATGTCACGAACCGGCAGGCCAGCATCACGCAGCGCACGGGCAGTTCCTCCGGTCGAAACCAGATCGACACCAAATGAACTCAGGACACGGGCGAAGTCGACCAAACCAGTCTTGTCGGTAACGGAGAGTAGTGCGCGGCGGATGGGGCGAAGATCGGTAGCGGGAGCAGAGGAATCAGTACGGTGTTCAATCATCACCTGCTTATTCTAAGCCAGCCAGTTGAACCGACGTTAGGGGCGTCAAAGTTGTGCTGCTCCGGTTAGAGAGCTGACCCGAGCCACATCATGCGCGGCGCACCAGCGCTTTAGCCCGTCGGCGATGTTTTCGACGGCCCTTGGATCGGCATAACTGGCAGTTCCAACCTCCACCGCCGTCGCACCGGCCAACATGAACTCAACCGCATCCTCGGCCCGGACAATCCCTCCCATGCCAACGATGGGAATGGTCACGTTTTTCGATACTTCATGCACCATCCGTACGGCAATCGGCTTGATTGCCGGCCCTGAGAGTCCGCCGGTGATGTTGGCAATTCGCGGACGTCGAGTCTCAACATCGATCGCCAAAGAGACGAAGGTGTTGACCAGCGAGACTGCGTCTGCGCCACCGTCCGCCGCGACACGGGCCATCAATCCGATATCCGTGACGTTTGGCGATAATTTGACCATCAGAGGCCGCCGGGACTCAGCTTTACATCTTGCTACCAGCTCCCAAAGCTGCGGCGGATCGGTTCCGAAGACCATGCCCCCGTGACTCGTATTGGGGCAGCTTGCGTTCAACTCGTACATGGCGACGCCCGAAGTATCGTTCAGGGCACGAATGACCTCAAGACAGTCATCGATCGTGAAGCCGAAGACGTTCGCAATGACGACCGCGCCTTTCGTTCTACGTAGCTTGGGGAGCTTTTCCGCGATAAATGCGCGGACCCCCATGTTCTGCAGACCGATTGCATTCATCATGCCAGCAGACGTCTCGATGATCCGCGGAGCAGGATTGCCCGCCATCGGTTCTCGCGATAACCCCTTGGTGACAAAGCCTCCGATGCGTTCCAGCGAGACAATCTCTTCGAACTCCACCCCGTAGCCGAAGGTGCCGCTGGCCGCAATCACCGGCGAAGCGAACTCAACTCCCGCTACGGTGACCCGCATATCTGGGCCCTTGCTCTTCGCAGTGGCACTCACTGTTCTGATTCCATTTCCATACCTTTATAAGTGTAACGGTTCACTATTACACCCCATTCGACAAAGTGCTCGGGGAAAGCGGCAATGTTCAACTTGTACGAAAGGCTTCGGAGACAGAAATACCAATGACAGTGACACTGCATCCGGAGCATCAACTGTGGTGAGCGAACTGTTTTTGGCGAGACTACGCCTCCGCATTATTGCCAGGAAGACGCTAAAATGCATGTGATGATCGATTTGGCATTTGTTCGGGCAAACCTGGCCCTTGTTGAAGAAAAATTGCGCACCCGGGGGATGGATCCCGCTATCGCGCTGGGTGATTTTGCCACCATCGACCGCGAGCGGCGCGAGGCCATCACCCAAGTAGAGACTCTAAAGGCACAGCGAAACAGTCTGACCAGCGAGATCGCCAAACTCAGGCGGGACGGCGGAGACGCGACTGCTCTGACGGAGGAGACACGAAACCTGAAGTCGCAGGTGGAATCGCTTGAAGCGGCGGCTGTAGCGGCCGACGATAGGCTGAGGGAGATTCTCCAGGCGCTACCCAACCTGCCACACGCCAGCGTGCCAGTTGGGAAGGACGAACATGGCAACAGCGAGGAGAAGGTCTGGGGAGAACGACCGGCTTTTGACTTCCCTGCCAAACCCCATTGGGAGCTCGGCGAGGCGTTGGGAATTCTCGACTTTAACCGTGCCGCGAAGATCTCGGGATCCCGATTTGTTGTCCATTTCGGTCAGGGCGCGAAGCTGGAGAGAGCCCTGGCTAACTTCATGCTTGACCTGCACACCGGCGAACACGGCTACACCGAGGTTCTGCCGCCTTACATGGTCAACTCGAAGTCACTCTTCGGTACCGGTCAACTGCCAAAGTTCGCCGAAGATCTCTTTCACTGCGACGACAAAGGGAGCTACCAGGCGGGCGTCTACCAGGAGAGCGATCACTGGCTGATCCCAACTGCTGAAGTGCCGGTAACCAACTTATTTCGTGACGAAACCCTGGACGAATCGCAGCTCCCGACCTCTTTTTGCGCATACACGCCGTGTTTTCGCTCTGAGGCGGGTTCTTACGGCAAGGACGTACGCGGCATGATTCGCCAACACCAGTTCCAGAAGGTTGAGTTGGTTAAGTTTGTTCGCCCGGAAGACTCGGAGAGCGAGCATGAGCGCCTCACCCGCCATGCGGAGACCGTGCTGGAACGCCTGGAACTTCCCTACCGCCGCATGCTCCTCTGTACGGGCGATATGGGCTTCTCTGCTGCAAAGACGTACGATCTGGAGGTGTGGCTGCCAGGCCAGCAGCTCTATCGTGAGATCTCCTCCTGCTCCAACTTCGAATCGTTTCAGGCTCGCAGGGCGAATATCCGTTATCGACCCGCAGGCGCGAAAAAGAGCGAGTTTCTGCATACACTTAATGGCAGCGGATTGGCCGTAGGGCGCACCTACCTCGCGATTCTGGAGAACTACCAGCAGGCGGACGGCACCATCAAAATTCCATCGGCTCTTGTGCCATATATGAACAGTGAGACCGTCATCGGCAAGCAGCAAGGCAGGAACTAACCCATGTTCAAACTGATTCGAAACTACATCTTCTGGGCCTACGAGCGAGGCAGCTTCCACTACGACGTCATGGTGACGGCGATCCTGGTCTTCATGTTCGTCTCGCCTCATTTCATCGATTTCAAGGACAAACCGGTCGAAACGGTCGCTCTCCACGCCAGTGAGGTGCTGGTGCGCGAGGCGGGCACATCAGGCGGAAGCAGCCGTTTCATCTATCAGGTGCGCGCCGATGATATGAATGGCGCAAACACCGACGCCGAACGTCGCGCCGCGATTCTGCGTGTGATTGAACCCATCTCCGGCGAGGTGTCTGTTGAGCGTTACGAGCCAGTCCGCGACGCGCAGGGCAGGGTCATCGCCTATAACGCCTGGGTATTGCGTTAGTCTCGGATCGCGTACAAAGCATCGAATCATTGGGAGTATTTCGACTTATGAACACCTTTCGCCGCATCGCTGCATCGCTTTCGTTCTTCGCAGTCTTCCTGGGTCTTTCATTGGCTTCGGCGTCGGCGCAGCCCAAACCGGGCCATTTGGATGAAGTCCTTCGACAGATGGACGCGGCCAGCTTGAAGTTCCAGTCTGCAGAGGCTGACTTTCAATGGGATCTCTACGAAAAAGTCGTAAGGCAGACGACGACGCAGAAGGGCACGATTTACTTCAAAAAAGAGGGTGGAACGACGGTGATGGGCGTGAAGATGACCTCGCCTTCCCTCAAGATTATCGAGTTTCGCAACGGGGTTCTTCGTCTCTATGAGCCCGGTACGGATCATCTGACGATGGTCGACGCCACGAAGAATAAGGCGCTGCTGGAGAGCTTTCTGACGGTGGGTTTCGGGGGCAGCGGCAAAGAGCTGGCGAAGGCGTGGAATATCGCGGATCTGGGAGATGAGATGATCAATGGCGTTCAGACCGCGAAGCTGGATCTTGTGCCAAAGGATCCGGCGGTTCGGAACAACTGTACGCATATGACGCTGTGGGTTGATCCTGTGCGCGGGATCGAGTTGAAGCAAAGTCTTTACATGCCTTCGGAGGATTACCGGACGGCGGTTTACACCAACGTCAAGTACAACCAGGGTGTAGATGTGAAGGCGTACCAGATTAAAACGACCAGCAAAACGACGGTTGACCAGCACTAATTTTTGCTAATAATCGCAAAAAAAATCTGGCGTGGTGAACGCGGCTGGAAACGCTCATTTATGGGCGTTTTTTCAGGGGTGTTTTGGGAAAAGCGGCGTCCAAAACGTGGTTTTTTGCTGGTGAGTTTGTGGTTCTTTGCGTGGTGAATATGGTCAATTGCTGGTCACTAATTTGGCGCGGAAAGATGCGCCACGGTTTTCAACTATTTTTTTGCACAGGCTCTTTGAGTCGAGCGCTGTCGTCGCTGGAGACGAAAGATGTAACTTCCCCAGACGATCAGCAGAGGGAAGAACTCCAGGGTGTAGCGCGGCTCGGAGTTGTCGAGGGTCAGGAGCAGGGCGCAGCGCAGGAGTACGAAAGCGAGCATCGCTCCGGCCAGGGCCGCGTGCACACCCCATCCGGCACGCCACCAGAGCCACAGCCCGATGGCTCCGAGGACAAAGTAGCCAAGGTTGACTGCAGCCATTGTGTAGGCGAGCAGAGTCTGGGACCGGTATTCGTGCCAGTTCCACCAATCGAGGCCGATCTGCATCATCTCGGTACGCGGCCGGAAGAGCATGTTGACGAGGCGTGCGATGGGGAGACCGATGTAGTAGCTGATTGGAGCGGCGTGAATGCGCTGCTCGGCGAGAGCTTCGAAGCGCTGGTCCAAGGCAGGAGTTGCGTTGTCTTTCTGGTTGTAGTCGGAGAGGAGAGAGGCGGTTGTGCTGTATTGCTCCTCGGAGTTGAAGGCGCGCGTGGGAAGATCACCAATCCGGAGATCGGTGCTGTCGTAGTTCCAATAGACCAGTTCGGTGGAGGCGAAGTCGACGGCCCAGGTTCGGTACCAATGCTGAAAGCCACGGGGGATGTTCTCGCCGGGGTCGGTGGCTGAGCGCGGAGCCAGAGGTTGAATGACATGGAAGGTGCGCCAGTTTCGCACCGCCCAGGGAGCCAGGGGCAGCACTACGCAGATTGCCGCGACTGCGACCGGCCAGAGCTTGCGCGATAGAGGAAGGCCATCCGGGCTCCGCCAGGACATCCAAACCATCGCCGGAACTACCACGGCGGGAAGCATCCCCTGCTCCGGTCGCAGAAGCACCGAGTAGGCCATGGTCACGGTTGTTGCCCACAGCCATCGGTTGAAGCCAAGGCCGGCACTGCGCCAGCGCTCCAAGCTGTAAAACGTGAGGGTGATGGTGAACAGGGTGAGGATTTCGGTAAGGGGAGCCGCCACGTAGGTCGCCGTGAACGGACAGACAGCGGAGAGCCAGAGTGCGACGATCGCCGCCCGCTGCCCGAAGAGTCTCCTAGCCAGAGCAGCGATCAGCAAACAGGTGAAGAGGTCGAAGAGGCACTGGACGTACATCACTGCGACGTAGTGATCGACGCCGAAGATGCGAAAACACGCGGCGAGAAAGATCGGGTAGCCGGGCAGGCGGATCAGGGTCGGCAGCAGGCCCTTCGCCGATGTGGCAAAGCCGTATACGCCGTGCAGCATCCAGTTTTTGGCGATGTTTCCGTAGATCAGCGTGTCACCGTCGACGCGCCCCGCACGCGCGATATACCAAAGGCGCAACGCGAGCCCGGCCGCGAGTGCGAGCGCAGCGTAGAAACCTGTCTTCAGCCGTCCTCCAGTCATGTCTTTGCATCATACTGTGCAGACACAAGGGACTTTGGTGGATGCGTTGACTCGGGGGGGTCCACTGCATACGATGGGGACTGACCGCATGCGCAGATTCGCCAGTATTTCTCAATGAACAGACAAGTCTTCTACGACCCACAACGCAAGCGCTGGAAGCGGCTGCGCCGAATCTTTGACGTCCTCGCCCTCCTCGGACTGGTGTTGGGTAGTGTATTCGTTGTTGGCTTGTTGCGAATGAAGCCGCTGCCGGAGCTGTTTCTGCAGGCTCAAAAGCGGAACTACCGGGCCCTGGCGAACCAATCGGCTCCTGTGGCCAAACCGGGACAGAAGCTGCATCGGTCGGCTCACCGCAAGACGGACGTAAAGCCGGGTGACGTACCCCTGAACTCGGGCGAAGGTCTGCGCGCGGCCTACTATGTCGAGGATGATCCGGCCAGCTACTCGTCGTTGAAGCAGCACATCTCCCAGGTCGACCTGCTGTTTCCGGAGTGGCTGCACGTCAATTCGCCCAACGGCGAAGTGATCTCGTTTACCCAGGACAACCGCCCGTACGACGTGGTGGACAAAGCAGGCGTGCATGAGGTCGATCGGGAGGGCAAGGTCGCCCGTACGGTCGTGGCCAACCATGTCAACCTGGACATCTTTCCGCTGGTCAACAACTACGACCCGAGGAAGGGTATCTGGTCGCCAGCGGTGGGACCCTTCCTTTCCAGCGATACGGCGCGCGCGTCCTTCGTCCAGCAGATCCATAATTTTCTTGCGGGAAACCCAACCTATCGTGGCTTATCTCTGGACTTTGAAGAGATCCCCGCGAGTGCACAGCCCGGTCTGAAGTCTTTGATCGCTGCGCTGTATGAGGACTTTCATCCACGGAATCTGCGCCTCTATGTGAACACCCCCGTGGGCGATGACGACTGGGATTTGAAGTTCATGGCGGACCACTCGGACGGGTTGCTGCTGATGAACTACGACGAGCACCAGACCGACAGTGGCCCGGGACCCATCGCTTCGCAGGACTGGTTCATCGACAATCTGACGAATGTCCTGAAGAAGGTTCCGAAAGATAAGGTCATCTGCGCGCTTGGCAACTACGGCTACGACTGGATCACAGCTCTGCCGACGCCAGAGGCTGCGGCAAAGCATGGGACGAAGGCGCGAGGAGCGAAGAAGCCGGCTGCGCCAGAGAAGATAATCGCCGCGCATGACCTTTCGACACAGGACGCGTGGCAGGCGGCGGATGACTCTGACTCGCAGATCGATCTCGACGACGATTCGATGAACGTGCACTTTGCGTATGACGATGAGGATGCTCATGTCCGTCACCAGGTGTGGTTTCTCGATGCCGTCACGATTTTGAACCAGATGCGAGCGGCAAGGGCGCTGGGGATTCAGACGTACGCGCTGTGGCGACTCGGGCAGGAAGATAACTCGATGTGGAAGATCTGGGATCATCCGATGCAGGCTGATCCGATTAAAGATCTTTCGCAGGTTGACCCTGGGTACGACGTCGATACAGAGGGCGAGGGAGACATTCTGCGGGTTACGCGCAAGCCGCAGATCGGCAATCGGGTCGTCACGTTGGATGATGACGCGTCGGTGCCGGTGGAGTATCGGATGGTCACGCAGGAGTCGATGGACTCCTACCCGCTTTCGTACACAGTCGAACAGTATGGCTACAACGACAAGAAGGTGGCGCTGAGTTTTGACGACGGACCTGATCCGGAGTGGACGCCGAAGATCCTCGACATCCTGAAGAAATACAACGTGAAGGGTACGTTCTTCATGATCGGCGAGGTGGCCGAAGACTATGTCGGCGTGATGCAACGTGTGTATCGCGAAGGTCACGAGATTGGAAACCACACGTGGTCGCACCCGGACATAAGCGAAATCTCAAACCGCCAGGTGGACCTGGAGTTGAACCTGACGGAGCGGCTGTTTGCGTCAAAGCTTGGAGTGCAGCCACTCTACTTCCGTCCGCCGTACTCGATCGATCAGGAACCGGATACGAACGACCAGGCCGCGCCGGTTGAGAAGATTCAGGCGCTCGGTTACGTCATCATCGGCAACAAGATTGATACGAACGACTGGGATGAACATCCGCGTAAGTCTCCGCAGGAGATCACCGACAGCGTCTTTCAACAGATTGAGGATATGAAGACGCGGCCGTGGAACAGGGGTTCCGTGATTCTTCTGCATGACGGCGGGGGCGACCGCTCGGCTACGATTGCGGCGCTGCCGGTGCTGATTGAGGCATTGAGGGCGCGAGGCTATGAACTGGTGCCGGTGTCGGAGTTGGTCGGCAAGACTCGCGCTGAGGTGATGCCTGCGCTTACTCCGCATCAACGCTGGCAGGCTCGCGCGGACTCGTTGACGTTCTTCTTCTATAGCTTCTTCCACTACTTTGTGGTGGGTGTGTTTTTCGTCGGCGACATTCTGATGAGTGCGCGGCTGATTATCATTGGCATCTTCGCAATCATCGATCGGATGCGCACGAGAAAGAACTTTGCGACACCGGACTATAAGCCCCGGGTTGCGGTGCTGATTCCTGCGTACAACGAGGAGAAGGTGATCGTTCGGACGATCCGCTCGGTGATGATGTCGACGTATAAGAACATCCGCATCATCGTGATCGATGATGGATCGTCGGACAACACGTTCGATGTTGCTCGTGAGGCTTATCCGGCGGATATCGCCTCCGGCCGCTTGACGGTGATGAGCAAGCCGAATGGCGGCAAGGCGGATGCGCTGAACTATGCGCTCGAGAGGATCGACGAGGAGATCTACGTTGGGATCGATGCGGATGGCGTGATTGCGCATGACGCGATTGCGAACCTGGTGCCGCACTTTGCGAATCCGAAGATCGGCGCGGTGGCGGGAAATGCGAAGGTGGGCAACCGCGTGAATCTGTGGACGCGATGGCAGGCGCTGGAGTACATCACGAGCCAGAACTTTGAACGGCGGGCGCTGGATCTGTTCGATGTGGTGATGGTGGTTCCGGGGGCGATTGGCGCGTGGCGAACGGCTCCGGTGAAGGCGGGTGGAGGGTACCACTCGAACACAGTAGCTGAAGATGCCGACCTGACGATGAACCTGCTGGAGCAGGGGTATTGCGTGATCTATGAGGACCGGGCGCTGGCGTTTACCGAGGCTCCGGTGAATGCGGATGGGCTGATGCGGCAGCGGTTCCGGTGGTCGTTCGGGATTCTGCAGGCGATCTTCAAGCATAAGGGAGCGATCAGCAAGCATCGGGCGATGGGGCTGTTTGCGCTGCCGAATATTCTGATCTTCCAGATCATTTTGCCGCTGGTTTCGCCGCTGATCGACCTGATGTTTGTCGCTGGAGTGATTCATTACATTATTGATAAACACTTCCACCCGGAGACGGCGTCGACGGACAGCTTCTACAAGCTGCTGGCGTTCTTCGCGGCGTTTCTGGTGATCGACTTCGCTGCTTCGGCGCTGGCGTTTACGCTGGAGAGGAAGCATCCGGCCAGCAAAGGCGATGGCTGGCTGCTGTTCCATATATGGATTCAGCGGTTTACCTACAGGCAGGTGTTTTCGGTCGTGTTGTTGAAGACGGTGAAGCGGGCGATCGACGGGAAGCCGTTCAACTGGGACAAGCTGGAACGGACGGCGCAGATGTCAAAGGCCACGGAGAAGCTGACGGAAGGTGCTTAGCCGGGCGTTGCACAATCGAACTAAAAGGGCGCAGCATCTAATAGGCGGCGCACTGTGATCTATCTTCCTAACCTATCTCACGAGCGACGAGAAACTCGCGCTAGAATCGACGCGTTATGGCTACTATGAACCTTACCCACTCCGCCCCGGCGTTTGCGCCGAAGACACCATTTTCCAACGAGCCGTTTGTTGACTTTACGACGGCTGAGAACAAACGACGCATGCAGGAGGCTCTGGTTCAGGTCGAGAGTGAGCTGGGCCGCGAGTACGACATCATCATCGGCGGCAAGCGGATAAAGACGACTGGAAAGATTACTTCGACGAATCCGGCGCGGCCGGCTGAGGTGATCGGCGTTCATCAGCGGGCAGGAGCGGAGCACGTCGAGGGGGCGATGCAGGCGGCTCAGGCGGCGTTTTTGAGCTGGAGCAAAGTGCCTGTCGCGGAACGCGCTGCGCTGTTGTTTCGTGCGGCGGAGCGGATTCGGGAGCGGAGCTTCGAGTTTTGCGCGTGGCTGACGTTTGAGGTAGGCAAGAACTGGGGGGAGGCGGATGCCGATGTGGGCGAGACCATCGACTTCCTGGAGTTCTACGGGCGCGAGGCGCTGCGGCTGGATGGAGCGAAGACGCCGATTCAGTTTCCTGGTGAGCGTAACCAGTTGAAGTATGTTCCGCTGGGCGTTGGAGCGGTGATTCCGCCATGGAACTTCCCGTTTGCGATTATGGCGGGGATGACGGCGGCGTCGATCGTGACCGGGAATACGGTGATTCTGAAGCCCTCGGTCGATGCACCGACGATTGCGGCGAAGTTCTTTGAGCTGCTCGAAGAAGTTGGTCTGCCGGATGGTGTTGTGAACCTGTGCCCAGGCGAGGGCCCGGAGTTCGGCAGCGCTGTTGTCGCGCATCCGCAGACACGGTTCATCGCGTTTACCGGCTCGAAGGCGGTTGGCCTGGAGATTCATGAGCGAGCGGCGAAGACGCAGCCGGGACAGGTCTTCATCAAGCGGACGATTCTCGAGATGGGCGGCAAGGATTCGATCATCGTTGAAGCGGACAGCGATGTGGATGCTGCGGTGGACGGAGTTGTGGCGAGCGCGTTTGGCTTCAACGGGCAGAAGTGCTCGGCTTGCTCGCGAGCGATCGTCGCGGCTGACATCTACGATGTGTTCTGCGACAAGCTGCGAGAGAAAGTTTCGAAGATCAAGACCGGTGACCCGGCTGAGAACGTTTATACCGGACCAGTGATCAGCGAGAAGGCCTACAAGAAGACGCTCGACTACATCGAGATCGGCAAGAAAGAGGGCACCGTGTTGAATGGCGGGCATGCGATCGAAAATGCAGAGGGTGGCTACTACATCGCTCCTACTGTGATCGCTGACGTTGCTCCGACGGCGCGGATTGCGCTCGAGGAGATCTTTGGACCGGTGCTGGCGGTGATCAAGTCGAAGAGCTTTGACGATGCGCTGGCGATTGCGAACAACACCGAATACGGTCTGACGGGTGCGCTTTACTCGGGTTCGCGGGAGAAGCTGGATCGGGCTCGCGAGGAGTTTCAGGTCGGCAATCTTTACTTCAACCGTAAGTGCACTGGCGCGATGGTTGGGGCGCATCCCTTTGGCGGCTTCAACATGAGCGGAACCGACTCGAAGGCGGGCGGACCGGACTATCTGCTGCTGTTTACGCAGGCTAAGAGCATTGCAGAGAAGATTGGACACGCGAGTCCCGCTGCTGAAAAGCAGTCCGATCAGATGGGGATGTAACGACGGGGCCTCGGCCTGTGAAGTAAATCCAACCGCAGACCGCATCCGGTAGACCGCGACTATTCCCGCTGTCCGCTAGGTGGCGAGGTGTACGGAACCGACGTTGGTCTCTTTGCCTTGGTCATGGCGGGCCCCAATGATATCGACTGCTATGCGGTTGCAGTGCTTGCTGCCCGAATCTGTGGACTATAGTGCTTTCAGGAGAGATCGCATGAAAGCAGCAAGCACAGTAGCACTTGCCCTCGTTCTCGTCGTGTCGCCGATTCTTGCGAAGGACAAATTGGCTCCGCTCCCGGCCAGCGTGATAGCTGCAAAAACCGTGTACATTGACAATCAAACGGGCCACTCAGAGATCGCAGACCGAGCCTACGATGCATTAAGTAAGTGGGGGCGATTCAAAATCCTGAAGGACGCAAAGGACGCCGATTTGGTCCTTCGGTTCACAGCAAACACCAGTGGCAGACCCACCCCACCAGGCAATGATATAGACGTATCCCCTACCCCCGTAGTTCTCTCTGTACGCGACCAAGCTAATAATGAACTCTGGTCTGTATCCAAGGACAAGCCGCTTCATAGTCAAACGCGCCTAGATATCGATGAGCTCAAAAAGCGTATTGAAGAACAAGAAAAAGGCCACTAGGCTTTGAGCTGTTTTCTGCTGATTATCAGGCGGATATCAAGCGGTCTTCATTTGGATCAGGTTTCCGGCTTTGGCTGCTGCTTCGGCGAGTACGCGGTGGTGGATTGTGAAGAGGGCGAGTTCGAGCCGGTCGGAGACGCCGCTCTTGTCGTAGATGCTTCGAAGATAGTTCTTGATCACCTGTTCCTTGGTGCCGAGCTGCTGGGCGATGTCCTTATTTTTACAGCCTTGAACGATGAGGGCGACGATCTGCATCTCCTTCGGGGTCAGGCGGTCGCGAACCCGGGTTCCGACACTGTCGGCGCTTTGCATGGTGGTGACGTTGGCGCGCTGCACGAAGCGTTGTCCGCTGACGACGCGGCGAACGCACTCGACCAAGACGCTGCCGCCGACGTTGCGGTGAAGGATTCCTTCGAAGAGGACAGCAAGATCGTCCGGAACCTGCTCCGTGTTTTCTGCCACGAGAATGGTGCGGCTCCCTGCGGCCTGGGTGCGGGCCAGCAGCTCCCTGTGGTCGAGGCGCAGGCTGGAGGAGACAAGGATCACCGAGCCGCGAAGTCCGTCGATTGCGGTGAAGAGCTTCGCCGAGTCCTCGCATTGGGCGACGATGCGCATATCGTCTTCCAGGGATAACGTTCTGGCCGCTCCTGCCCGGAAGATCGCCTGATTGTCAGCGAGAATGATTCGATTCATAGGTACCGTCGTCTCCTGCCGGGCTGAAGTTGTCCCGCAATCCCCTTATCGGTTGATTGCAGCAGGATGGGTGCGATGTCTAAGATTCGGACAAATTGTTGTGTCGATGGCACTTTGGGGGCAGGAACCTGTTGGCCGGGTACGTTAACTTTCTGCAACTTGAGGGAGGCGAACACAATCGAATCATACGCGGGGTGTCTCGAAGCCTTGTCACGAAGTATAAAGGGATATGCCTAAGCCTATTCTGTTAGCGATTGACGACGACACCAGCGTGCTGGAAGCTGTGGTTCAGGACCTGCGCCGGCACTATGGTCAGGACTACCGGATCGTCCGTGCCGCCTCCGGGGCAGCCGCACTGGATATCTGCCGCCAGCTCAAAGAACGTAAGGATACGGTCGCGCTCTTTTTGTCTGACCAGCGCATGCCTGGGATGACCGGGGTGGATTTTCTCCAGCAGGCGCTCTGTATCTATCCCAATGCAAAGCGTGTGCTTCTAACTGCTTACGCCGACACCGAAGCGGCTATTCGCGCAATCAACTCTGCCAAGATCCACTACTACCTGAATAAACCGTGGGATCCGCCCGAAGAGAAGCTCTACCCGGTGCTGGACGACCTGCTGGGCAGCTGGAAGGAGGGGTACAAGCCTCCGTTCGAGGGAATTCGGGTGGTTGGTGTGCGGTGGTCGGCGATGGACCATGCCGTCCGTGACTTCCTGTCGCGCAATCGCATTCCCTACCAGTGGTTGAACCCGGAGACGAATCCGGACGCGCTGGCGCTGCTGAAGGAAAAGGGTATCGACGATACCAAGTTGCCGGTCATCCTTTTTGGCGACAATACGGCGCTGGTGCAGCCTACCTCGACCGAGATGGCCAACAAGGTCGGTTTGCGCACCCAGGCGCAGCAGGAGTTCTACGACGTCGTCGTGGTTGGCGCGGGGCCTGCGGGGCTCGCTGCGGGCGTCTATGGGGCTTCTGAGGGTCTACGGACGCTGGTGATCGAAGCAGCCGCACCTGGCGGGCAGGCTGGCTCCAGTTCGAAGATCGAAAACTATCTTGGCTTCCCTGAAGGGCTTAGTGGTGAGGAGCTGGCCAAGCGGGCGTTTCTGCAGGCCAATCGCCTGGGGGCGGAGTTTCTGACGCAGCGCGTCGACTGTATCCGATCCGAGAATCAATACCGCATCGTCACGCTGTCGGATGGGCAGGAGGTGACGTGCCACGTCTGCCTGCTGGCTACCGGCGTCGACTACTGCAAGCTGGACGTGCCGGGTGCGGACAAGCTGAGCGGGGCGGGCGTGTACTATGGTGCGGCGCTGACCGAGGCGATGTCCTGCAAAGAGGAGGCCGTCTACATTGTTGGGGGCGCCAACTCGGCTGGGCAGGCTGCTATGCATTTCTCCCGTTATGCCGATCATGTGCACATGCTGGTGCGCGGCAAGTCGCTTGAGAACAGTATGTCGAAGTACCTCATCGACCAGATCGAAGCGACGCCGAACATCACTGTCGAGACGGGCACCGAGGTTATCGCGATGGGTGGCGACGGCCATCTTGAATGCCTGACGTTGAAGACACCTCGCGGAGAAGAGGCGCGACCGGCCAGTTCCCTGTTCATCTTTATCGGCGCGGCGCCTAAGACGGACTGGATGCCGGCGGAGCTATGCCGCGACAGCAAGGGATTCATCCTTGCGGGGCCTGATTTGAAGGCGCAGTCTCCGAAGTCGTGGAAGCTGGAGCGCGACCCGTACCTGCTGGAGACCAGCGTTCCGGGCATCTTTGTTGCAGGCGATGTACGTTTCAACTCGGTCAAACGATGTGCCTCCGCAGTTGGTGAAGGCTCCATCGCAATTCAATTTGTGCATCAGTATCTCGCGACGCTGTGAAAGGCAACCAAACCACTAACCCAATGAGCGAACAAACCCAGATCGTCCAAAGCCACGTTGTCGAAGAGGTCAATGCCGACCTGATCGCGCTACTGCGTAAGGTTCCCATTTTGTCATCGTTGAAAGATGATGAGCTGCATTGCCTTGAGGGCGTGCAGGACGTCCACATCGACAAGGGCGAGATCGTTCTGCGCCAAGGCGAGATCTCCCATTATTTTTGGATTCTGCTCGATGGAGAGCTTCGAGTATCCCAGAAGACGGCCGAGCAACACGACATGACGATGGCAAAGATCGAGGCCGGGAGCACCTTTGGTGAGTTGGCGCTGCTGACGGCTGTTCCGAATTCGACCAGCATTGAGGCGACGGTGCCTAGTCATCTGCTGCAGTTGGACGATGAGCAGTTCTGGGCCTTGTTGACGAGCTGCCCGAAGGTTCGTAAGGCGATCCTGGGCAACATGGCTTACCGGATCCAAAAGATTCAGAGCACGACGGTGCAGCAGGAGAAGATGGCGTCGCTGGGTACGCTCGCGGCGGGCTTGATGCATGAACTGAACAATCCCGGCTCGGCCGCACGCAGGGCTGCTTCGCAGTTGCGAGAAAACCTTCTCCGACTTCATGAGATCTCACTCAAGTTCAAAGAACGTGACTTCACTAAAGAGCAGAAGCACTGCATGTTCGACCTGCAGAAGCAGGCGCTGTCCACAAACCAACCGTTGATGATGAACTCGCTCGACCAGAGCGATGCTGAGGAAGCTCTCGCGGAGTGGATGGAGTCGGCCAATATCGAAAATGCGTGGAAGATGGCTCCGACGCTGGTTTCGATCGGCATGAGTGCTGCTGAACTCGAGCGCGTCCGCAACGATTTCGACGGACCGCTGTTGGGCGAAGCGTTGAGTTGGCTAGAGGCGCTGGTTTCGAGCATGCAGCTTGTAGGGACCATCGAAGAGAGCATCGGCCGCGTGACCGACCTGGTGCATGCTGTTAAGTCTTATGCGTACGAAGGTAAGGGGCAGCGGCAGACGATCGATATCAACAATAGTATTCATGCGACTCTGATCATTCTGGGGCACAAGCTGCGTGAGAAGGAGATCGTGCTGGAGAAGAGCTTCGCGGCTGACCTTCCCCCGCTGCACAGCGAGTGCTCCGGGTTGAACCAGATCTGGACGAACCTTCTCGACAATGCGATTGACGCGGTGCCGCAGCATGGACGCATCAGCGTGCATACGTGGGCGGAGGTTTCAAACGCTGATCCGAAGAATCCGCATACGGATCTCTGCATCAGCGTGAGTGACAACGGCAGCGGCATTCCGTTGGAGAGCCAGGAGCACATCTTCGATCCCTTTTACACGACCAAGCCTGTAGGGGTTGGCACCGGCATCGGCCTGGGTATCGTTCAGCGCATCGTTGACCAGTACAACGGTGTCATACGGTTTACCTCTGAACCCGGGAATACGAAGTTTGTCGTTCGATTGCCCAGCGACAGCGAATAGAAAAATACGGTTGCGGAAGAGATTCGGCAACGACAACATTTTTCTTTTATCGGCGTTTACCTATTCGACGCGCGTCTTGTTATGACAGCGCGCGAATTGAATAGTGAGGACGCTATGAAACTCTCTGGACTCGCCCTGCCTCTTATTGCATCAGCTTGTATTTTTACGGCTGGCTGTGCGTCGCACACCGCCTACTACGCTCCTCCTCCACCTCCTCCGCCTGTTGGTTATAACAGCGTTCCGCCGCTGATCGCGAGAGCAGATCATGAAGGCTTTCGTGCAGGCTCCGAGGATGGCGCGCGCGATGCTTACAACGGCTTTGGCTACCATCCTCAGCATGATCGTAAGTTTCATAACACGCCTGGATATGACTCCGCGTTGGGGCCGTATGAGCCGTATCGCGATGCGTTCCGCCGATCTTATCTGCGCGGCTACGATCAGGGATTCCATCGCGGTTAGGCAGTGTGGCCTGTGGTCTTCTGCGTCGTATGATGAAGGCAGGAGACCACTGTGCCGCTGACGCCGTTTCACATCGCTTTCCCTGTCAATGACCTCGAAGCCGCTCGAACTTTTTACGGAACGACGCTAGGCTGCGCCGAGGGTCGCAGCTCTGAACAGTGGATCGACTTCGATCTCTTCGGGCATCAGATTGTTGCGCACCTGAAGCCGGGCTCGGGTGGTGACAAGGGCCATCACAATCCTGTCGATGGGCATGATGTTCCTGTTCCTCACTTCGGCGTTGTGTTGCCGATGGAGGTCTGGGAGACGCTGGCGGAGAGACTTCGTCGCGCAGGTGTTTCATTCATCATCGAGCCGTACATTCGTTTCAAGGGTGAGGTCGGCGAACAGGCTACGATGTTCTTTCTCGATCCCGCGGGCAACGCTCTCGAGTTCAAAGCGTTCGCAGACATCGACCAGCTCTTTGCAAAATAATTGCGAGCCGCTGTTCGCGAAGGCGCCTGTCGTTACTTCCGCTGCTAGTGGATGCTGCGGCTGCTGCGAAGCTTGCGAAGTCTTCCATAGTGGCTATCGCCTTCGTGAACCAGCCGATGCAGGGAGACATGGACGCTGTAACTCTTTCACTGCCGGGCAACCAGAACGCACTCGTCGAAGCGGTCGCCGCAGAAAATCCGAACACCTTCGTCGTGCTTGAAACTGGCGGTCCGGTGAGCATGCCTTGGGTTGATCACGTCAAGGGCATCGTCGAGATGGTATCCCGGCATCGGTGGCGCAGGCGCTTGCGAACATCCTCTTCGGCGACGTCAACCCATCGGGTAAGCTGCCCGTTACGTTCGCGAAGGATGACGCGCAACTACCGCACCCTGTGGTTCCTGGCCTCGAGGGTGTGCCATTCGACTTGAAGTACACCGAAGGCGCCAGGTTGGTTACAAATGGTTTGAGGCGACCAACAAGCATCCGCTCTTTCCCTTCGGCTTTGGATTGTCCTACATGACCTACGCTTACTCTGGACTTACTGTCGATGACGCAAAACGCACGGTTCACTTCACTGTTCGCAATACCGGCGCACATGAAGGCACCGAGATCGGGCAGGTCTATGTCGCTCTGCCTGCAGCGGCGAATGAAAACTACAAACGTCTGTCCGCGTGGCAGCACGTGAAGTTGGCTCCGGGTGAGTCGAAGGAGGTCACCCTCGCACTGCATCCGCTGTCGTTCACGTCTTCAACACCGAGCAGAACGGATGGCAGCTACTTCCGGGTGACTACAGCGTGACTGCGGGACCGTCTTCAAGCAGCACTCCACTGAAGGCGACGCTGCACGTCCATCCGTAGCTTCTCGACGCCGCGACATGCTGGCCGTGGCTCTTATCAAGCAGCCGTGCGAGAATGGCGAGAGTATTTTAGTTCGCCATCTCGCACGTTTTGTAGCCAAAGCAAGCGTTATTGAAATGAAGAACGTTGTGCGGCGATTCGGCGTTGCAACTCCCGGAAGACTATTTATGCCTCCCCGACTGATCATCAACGCGGACGACTTTGGCATCACTCGCGGCGTCAACCGTGCCATCGCGGAGCTTAACGAGGCGAAGGTTCTTACCTCTGCTACGCTGATGGCCACCGGCGCAGCTTTCGATGATGCGGTCTCGGTCGCGCGTGCTCATCCAACCCTTGGCGTTGGCTGCCACATTGTTCTTACGGATGGAACTCCTGCGTCGTCGCCACGAAGCATACCAACGCTGCTCGGACCTGATGGCAATACGTTCCGTCCTTCGCTGTTCGACTTCGTTCAAGCTTTATTGCGTGGAAAGATCAGCCAGGAAGACATTGAACGCGAGGCTCTCGCGCAGATACAAAAGCTACAGAACGCGGGCATCCACGTCACTCATCTCGACACACATAAACACACTCATTTATTTCCTGCTGTCACTCGACCGCTTTTACAGGTTGCAGAGCGCTGCTCCATCGGGGCGATCCGCCAGCCGTTCGAGCAGCCGTGGAGCATGGGTCTCGGGCACGGCGGCTTTGTGCGGCGTCTCCAGATAACAGCTCTTGGACGCCTTCAGAGCAGCTTCGAGCGCCACTCACATATCCGTAATGCGCGCGTCCTGACGACGGACGGAAGCATCGGCATCTCCGCAACGGGCAGCCTTTATGCCAAGACTCTTCGTGAGATTCTGCAAGCCCTGCCTGCTGATGGGACCTTCGAGCTGTGCTGCCATCCTGGTTACAATGACAGCGATCTGGACCTCGTGACTACCCGTCTGCGCACTCATCGTGACGTGGAGCGCGTCGCTCTGCTCGCCGAGGTTCCTGCGAGGGTATTGCAACCAAATGCGCCGCAACTCATCAACTATGGGGAGATCGGCGCGAAAGAGCCCGGCCAGTTTGTCAGTAACGCTGGCCAGGAGCGAGTCTTCGAGGGTCGTAGCGCCGTCCAATAAACGAAACACGCACGCAGCCTAATGAGTATGGGAAGTCTATGAAGATCGGCATCACCTGTTATCCCACGTATGGCGGCAGCGGCGTTGTCGCCACGGAGCTTGGCATCGAACTCGCTGCACGCGGCCACGAGGTTCATTTCATCACCTATTCGCAGCCCTTCCGACTCAGCGGGCGCGAAGCCAACATTTTTTTCCATGAGGTCATTGCCTCGAATTACCCGCTCTTTGAACACCCCCCCTACGATCTCGCACTCGCAACCCGCATGGCCGAAGTGGCTGAGTTTTACTCGCTCGATCTGCTCCACGTGCACTATGCAATTCCTCACTCTGTCAGTGCGTTGCTGGCCCGGCAGATGCTCGCGACGCGCGGCATTCATCTGCCCTTCATCACGACACTGCATGGAACCGACATCACGCTGGTCGGTCTCGACCGCTCCTATCTGCCGATCACCAAGTTCGGTATCGAGCAGTCGGACGGCGTGACCAGCATCTCCAGCTACCTGCGCGACCGGACGCGCGAGGCCTTTGCTGTGACCTCTGAGATTGAGGTCATTCGCAACTTTGTCAACTGCGACGTCTACGTTCGCAACCCGGAGCTGGTTGCCGCGATGCGCCCTCGCTTCGCCGAGCCAAACGAACGTCTACTTGTCCACCTCTCGAACTTCCGCCCCGTGAAGCGAATTCAAGATGTGGTCGAGGTATTCGCGCGAGTCGCAAAGGCCCTGCCAGCTCGCCTGATGCTCATCGGCGACGGTCCCGACCGCAGCATCGCCGAGTACCTCGCTCGCCAACACAACATTCAGGACCGCGTCCACTTCATCGGCAAGCAGGACAATGTGAACGAGCTGCTTCCGCTTGCTGACCTGATGCTGATGCCGAGCGAGATGGAGTCCTTTGGCCTGGCCGCGCTTGAGGCGATGGCGTGCAGTGTTCCGACGATCGGTACCCGCGTCGGTGGTGTTCCAGAGCTAATTCAGGATGGCCACAATGGGCTGCTCTTCAATGTAGGCGATATCGAATCCATGTCTGCGGCCGCGATCGCGCTGCTGCGTGATGAACCTCGCCTCGAAGCAATGGCTCGAGCCGGCCGAAAGACCGCCCAGGATCACTTCTGCGCCTCACGTGTGATTCCGCTCTACGAGGATTATTACGACCGGGTCATCGCTCGCACTGCATCTTCCACCAAGTGACTGATGGCAAGTCCGGCCGCGCCGCCAATCGGCCCCCATGTCTCTGCGCCTGCATCGAGGACCGGCATCAGGAGCGTCACTTTCGTACCGCGACCGGGGCGGCTGTTGATCTCGACGGTTGCGAGATCACCGTACAACACCTGCATTCTCTCACGGACGTTTCGGACTCCGATGCCAGTTCCGGCCCGCACCAGCCCGCTCGCCGCTGAAGCCTCATCCCGCTCCGGCGCCATTCCGACGCCGTCGTCCTCGACTTCAACCATCAGGCGACCCTGTTCTGTGATGCGACTCCGCAGCGTTACGGTGCCACCGCTGATTCGCGGTTCGAGGCCGTGCTTGATGCTGTTTTCGATCAGCGGCTGCAGCAGCATTCCCGGCACGACGATGTGCAAGGTGTTCTCTGCGATCTCCTTGACGACCTTCAGCTTGTCGCCAAACCGGACCACCTCGATGTCCAGATAGTCGTCGGTGAACTGAAGCTCTTCGCTGAGCGGGAGGAACGCTTCGCGGTCCTTCAGGAGCACGCGCAGGATGTTTGCCAGCTTGATAATCATCTCGCGCGCCAGCTCCGGCTTTGACCGGACCAGTGAGGTGATGGAGTTCAGTGTGTTGAATAGGAAGTGGGGGTTGATCTGCCGTTGCAGCGCATCCAGGCGCGCTTCGAGCAGTAGTCGTCCCTGCTCCTCAAGCTTGCGTTCCACGCGGATCGCGTTCCATATCTTCAATGGAATTCCAACGATGATCGGGGCGGTTGCGCAGATCAGTAACTCCACCCACCATTCGTTGGAGTACAGCTCAAAGAAATGCCGGGGATAGAACCTCCCCAGCATGCTTGTGCCGAACTGCATCGCCGAGACCAGAAGGAGGAGCAGAATCTGCCGGTCCAGCTGCGGCCGTCGCAGGTTGCGCGTGACCCAGCGGTAGATGCTTAGGTCGATCATCGGCGAGAACGACCAGACGTCCTCGGAGTCGGCGAAGCGCCCAAAGGCCCCGGAGATTGCTGCAATCGCGAGATTCACAGGCAGTGCCCAATACTCATGGTGCAGCAGGGCTGGAATCGCAAGCGCTGCTCCACCCGCCATTGCGGCCAGCGGGCCGACGAGGACACCCAGCAGAATCGTCGTCTCAAACGATAAATCTGCGGCAAGGAAGTTTGGCACCGTCGTCCGGACCCAGACTCCAAGCGTCAACGGAAAGCAGATGATCGCAACCAGCCACGCCGTCTGGCGGGTGGTCCGTTTATCCATCAGCAACAGGTTTTTGAAGCGTTGCGATCGCGCCAGGGAGCTCGAAACCGCTGCAGCCACGCCCAGCTCTATCAGCAACGTAATCAGAATCAGCTTGGAATCGGTCTGGGGCACATCACTACTTTACGCCCGTAGGTCAACTCCGCATCCTATGGACGGCTCCGGAATCTAATAGCTATGAAGCTCGAAACGTATAATCGGGATATGCCGTTCGCTAGTGTGACCAAAGTAGCCGAAGCCGACTTCCCCACCCGCTGGGGGCACTTTCGCATCCTCGGCTTCGAGGGTGTGATCGAAAATCCCCTGGCCTGCAACGACAACATCCCAGCCCCGGCCGTTCGGGTCGAATCGGCAGTGGCCCTAGTGATGGGAGATATCCACACCACTCCTCCAATTGTGCGGGTTCATTCTCAGTGCCTGACCGGCGATGTCTTTCATTCTCTGCGATGCGACTGCCGCCAGCAGTTCGAGCTCGCCATGGCGATGATCACCGATGCCGGTGCGGGAATCCTGCTTTACGAGCAGCAGGAGGGCCGCGGTATCGGCCTCATGGCGAAGCTGCGTGCCTATGAACTGCAAGATCAGGGCCGCGACACGATTGAGGCAAATCTGGAGCTCGGTTACGAGGCCGATTGCCGACACTTCGAGCTCCCGGCACAGATCCTCAAGCAGATGGGCGTCGAGTCCGTCCGGCTTATCACCAATAACCCGGAGAAGGTCGAAGCTCTTGAGCTGGCTGGCGTCAAAGTCGTCGAACGGATCTCCGCCGAAGTCCCCAGCGAACCTACCAACGAGCGCTATCTCCAGACCAAGCGCGAAAAGATGGGCCACCTCGTCAGCTGATTTAGCTTTTGAACACACTCGAGTCAGGATGGTGGTTCATCCAATCGAACCAGTAGTCTTTATGCGCGTCGATCTCTTTTAAGCACTGGCCTGACAGCTTGCCTTCGACCGCACAGCCTTGAAAGTTCCAGACGCTTCCTGTCTCCGCGTCGCTCATCGTTCCTTCGCGCGGTCCGGTGGCGAACGTTAGCCCCGTGTCCACTCCTTCCGGCTTTCCTTCAAAGGTCCGGATAGAAGCGCCGTCAGGCCCAACCAGCAACAGAACAGGTACCTTCCCAACGTGATCCTGAATCAGCTTTGCTGCCATGATCGCTTGAACAGGATAGGCCTTGTTTTCGCCGGCCACGGTGATGCCCACCATCAATTGATGTGGTCCAATGCCGGACTTCGTGGTGTCCACCACTGTCGGTGTTTTTTCGACATGTTTCTCCCAGTCCTTCGGGTCGTAGTCGGCCGCGTAGAGGGAGTTCGGTTTCAACACACGTCCTTGCGGCTGCTCTTTTCGCCATAGAGCAAAACTCAACTCATTGCTCCGCACAAGTTGAAGCTGCTTGCCCTTGAGAGGGCCAAAGATCGCTTCGCCGGTGCTTTGCTGCCAGATGCTGCTCGTCTCTTCGTCCCGCAGCAAAGCGTTTCCGTTGTTGATTCCCGCGAGCCGGAAGTGAAGCAAACTCCCGTCAACCATGCGGTTCCAGACCAGCCCTGTATGACATAACGTGCAATAGGTCACCGCAATCGGCACTCCATTCACGATGTCATTCACGATGTGGTGGTAGCCCATGGTTCGTACCGGGTAGGCGCGGGCGTCTTGTCCCAGAGTGACGGCGAGCACCTTGTCATCCGAATCGACCTTCGCTTCGGAGGCACTTACAAAAGACGGAGAGCCATAGGGATGGAACATCTTTTCGAAGATATTGATCTGTGTGAACGCCGCGCACGCAGTCGCCATGAGGAGGAGGCCAGCCATTACAAACCGTGAGCCGGTCCGCAGAGTTTTCCACGATTGAATCAGCAATAGCAGAGCGACTGTAACGCACGCGCCTGAAAGCCACGGTCCAGCACGACGAACGGCGAGCGCAAACGCTAACGCCTGTGCACCCTGCGGACGAAAGGGCCGGATCACAAACATCGGAACGGCCACGCAAGCGATACAAACGGCAGCGCTAATCGAAGCCAAAGCTAAAGATCTTCTCGACTCAGTCTTTACTGCATGATTCTCTTGCGTCAGTGGCATGTCTTCCTCGGAGCGATTCAACGCTGACCTAAGCGACGAGTCAACCCACACGATGACGGAGATTTATGTCCTCCTTTGGATGGATTCCAGTGAACGCGCCTTTCGTCGGCTGTCGCGTTTTTCTCGATGAGACCTGGAGCAAGGATCAACCTTCTCGCATTCCCACGACGACTTTCGCCGTCGTCACCGCTTGACCCGCATGACGCTGCGTGTGCTCCGCACAGTGGATCAATAGCCCACCGACCGTGCTCGGCAACATCGCACGCCCAACACCACGAACTTCTGCGTAGCTTGTGTGCGAAATCATCAGCGCTCGATGGCGAGCGTCACCCAGCGCCGCCCGAACCTCAGCCAGCACCTCCTCAGCGTAGGCGTCTCCCTGCATCTCGGTGGCCAGCGCATCCATCTGCGCTCCAGATAAGGCTCTTCCCTCCGCGTACGTGAGCAGTCGGTCGAGGCTCCGAGCGATGTGACGGAGATGGAACGCGACCGGCGCCAAGCCAAACGGGCGCGCATTCATCTCCGCGTCGCTCAACCCGGCACACCATCGGTCGACATCTTCGCTCGCCAACTCCAGAGCGTGGATCACCTGCCGCCGCACAGGATCCACCTCCGTGTGCGTTCCGCGCAACCACGGTTCAACCATCAGCCACCCTCCCCTCGTTCCACACGCATACGGTAGCAACCCGCATTCGGGTCCCGCACCATCACATACCGTACAAGCGGATCGACCAGCATCTCTCGCAGCGACGTCTCCGGCGACACATCCTTTGCCACCAACTCGCGCCTCCGGATCATCTGCTCCGCATCATAGCCGTCCAGCAGAGCACCCAACTGCAACAGACCATCGGGATACCCACCACTCTCCGCATAGCGTTCACACGCCTCTTCGTGCAAAAACACCGGCCCCGGCTGCGGTATCGAGGCCACGCCGTCAAATGGATCCAGCGTAAACAACAGCCTTACCTCCTCGCCCACCGCAAACGGCTGAAGGCAATGTCTGCACGGACCCAATCCCGTCGCTACCTTTGCCGTAACCGGATGCCCATAGCCAGGCGACGCCATCGTGGCTCTTACCTTGTCCGCCAATTCACTTGCGATTGCAATCATTCGTAACTCGCTCATCTGAACTCTCCAGTGGTCTGAACTCGACGACTGAAGCCATCTTCGCGGAATCGGTTCGAACAAACACTCCGAATCGTTCAGTCAAACTCAGAGTCCCTTCCCCTTGCGGAACTCACGCACAACATCTGCCACATCCCTGTGCTCTGAATCCACCGCGTAGTTCATTCCCCGCACCTCGTCGGCGCTCACTTTGCCTGCAAGCCGATCCATCGCGACCTGAATCCCCGGATGACGGCGGAGGGAGTCTTCCCGCACCAGCGGCACCGCGTCGTACGGGGGAAAGTAGTGCTTGTCGTCCACCAGAACGACGAAACCCAATGCGCGGATCGGCCCGTCGGTCGAGTTTCCCGCGACCATATCAACCTGTCCGTTGGCGAGCGCTCGATACAACAGGCCGAGGTCCATCGTGCGTGGCGAATCTGCAAATTTGAGCCCGTATGTTGCCTCGAGACCTCGCAGGCCGTCGGGCCTTTCTTCGAACTCGTACCCCACGCCAAGCCGCCACTGTGGAGCGACCTTTACCGCATCGGAGATCGTCTTTAGCTCCAGCCGTCGCGCATCGTCTCCACGAATCACCATCGCGAATGTATCCTCGAACCCCATTCCTGGCCCTACCAATACGTGGTATCGCGAAGCATACAACTGAGTCACCTGATGCAGTACCGTCGCAGCGTCTCGCTGACCGACTGGCGGCAGCGGTTGCTTGAGGATCGCCGTCAACGCTGTGCCGGTGTACTCCACGTATCCATCGATGCGCCCGCTGACCAATGCCTGTTGGCAGAGATAGCTTCCGGCCAGATAGAACCTGCGTGCCACTTGCTCTCCGGTGACCGCTTCAATCTCCTGCGCCAGCAACTCGCCGAGGACAACTTGCTCGGTGAAGTTCTTCGCGCCGATGGTGATGCGCGACGATCGGGGCGGTGCGCACGCCACACAGCTTAGCAACAGGCCGAGAACGGCCGCGCCTAGGAACCGCTTCGACAGCCGCTGTATCGCAGGCCTATTGACTCGCTGAGCTGCTGACTCGCTCCTCACACCCGCCTCACGGCCAGCCGCTTCTCCAACAATCCCAACCCCGAATCGGCAATCAGCGCCAACAACGCCGCAGGAATTGCTCCCGCCAGCACCAGCCCGTTGTCTACGCTTGCTACACCACGAAAGATCAACTCTCCCAGGCCGCCTGCACCGATTGCGGCTGCAATCGTCGCGACGCCCACGCAGGTCACCGTTGCGGTGCGCAGTCCTGCGAGAATTACACTCGCCGCCAGCGGGAGTTCCACCTTCACCAGCCGCTGCCACGAGGTCATCCCCATCGCATTCGCTACATCCACCAACGCCGGATCGACGCTGCCGATTCCGGCGTAGGTGTTTCGAAGGATAGGCAGCAACGCGTAGCCGGTCAGCGCGAGAATCGCCAGGCGCGCAGCGTTTTCTCCGAGCCATGGCACCGGCAACAGAAGACCGAAGAGTGCGAGGCTGGGCACCGTCTGGAGCACGTTGGCAAAGCCGATGACAGGCTTCGCCAGTGCTCGCTTTCGAGTCAGAAGTATCCCGAGCGGCAGGCCAATCGCTGCCGCCAGCAGCATCGCCGACAAGGTGAGCCAGAGGTGCTCAAAGGTGAGTCGGCCAATCTCCCAACCATGCTGCTTCAAAAAGCCCATCATACGGGCACCGCACGATGTACGGCATGAACATAATCTTTTACATGAGGGTTTTCGGATCGCAGAACATCCTTAGAGGGAAGATCTGCCACGACTGCTCCCTCGAATAAAAATACGACTCGGCTGGCAAGATACAAGGCCTCGTCCAGATCATGTGTCACCAGCAAGACGGTCTTCCCTACGCGCTTCAAGAGATCTCGCAGCATGGTCTGCATCTCTGCTCGCGTCAGTGGATCGAGCGCGCCGAACGGCTCATCCATCAGCAGCACGGTCGGGTCTGTCGCTAATGCGCGGGCAAGGCCGACACGCTGGCGCTGACCGCCGGAGAGCTGCCACGGATAGCGTGCGCGAAACTCTTCGAAGCCCAGGCCGGCAAGCTCCAGCACCTCTCGCACACGAGCTGCGATCTCCTGCTTTGGCCGCCCCGCAAGCTCGAGCGCCATGCCGGCGTTTCGCTCCACGGTCATGTGGGGAAACAGTCCGGTCTCCTGAATCACGTATCCAATGCTTCGGCGCAGCGCGACGTCGTCGCCACCCTGGGTCTTCTTTCCCGCGACCAGCACCTCACCCACGCTCTGCCGGACCAGCCCATTGACCATGCGCAACAAGGTCGTCTTGCCCGAACCGCTGCGTCCCAGCAGGGCTGTCGTGGTTCCAGCCTCAAGTTGAAGGGAGACATCGCGCAAAAGAACACGCCCATCTGCCAACGTGTAGCTCACCTTCGCGAACTCAACGCCGACCGTGGGCATGTCTTTTACTCTAACTTGTCTTTGCCGAAGAAAGGTCTACTCTGCGGTCTCCGCGGCTGCCTCGGATGCAGCAGGCTCACCTGCGGCTCCCGGCTGTCCTTTGACACGGACCACCGTAATCTTCTCGAATCCTTCTTTGAAGGTGGGTGGCTTCAGACGCTCGGCCATCTTATGCATCACCTCGTCGGTCACCTGACGATCGCGCTTCGAGTTCCGCTCCAGGCATACAGCCAACGGCACATCGAAGAAGACGGCCTGAACTTCGTACCCGAAGCTCTTCGCCATCTTGATCCACTGTTTGCGCTCGTGCGGAGACAGGTTGGTCGCATCCACGTAGTTCCATGGCATCTTGGCAATCAGCCGCGCCCGCAACAGGCTCCGCAGGGTGGAAAACACCAATCCCTGATAGCGCTGCTCGGTAATGTCGTCGAATAGAAGCGTCCGCAACAGGTCGCTCGACAACGGAGTAACCCCGCGCCGCTTGTACCAGGTTGTCTTGCCCGAACCGGGCAGACCAATGGCCAGAACGACATACCCCTTAGGCGACTTTAGAGCCGTTTGCTCGGCAGGAGGTGTACCCAGCGACTCGGGCTGCGTCTCCATTACCATCTTGGGCTCGGTTGGGGATGCTGGAGTGAAGGCTTCGGGAGCCGCAGGTTCGGCAACGGGCTCAACAGAATGTTCAACCTTAGGTGGCGTCGGCTCTGCGGCGCGTACCGGCACTGGCTCTGGGTACGTTGGTCTCAGGGGAGCTGGTTGGTTTGCGGGCAGCTCCTGCCCACTTTTCCCAGTGGACTCCGAATCATTCGGTCCACGTCTCGGGCGTCGTCTCATCTTTTCGCTTATCCATTCGCGCAAATCGCGCATACGACGCTTGTAACACAGCGCGGAAGGCTCCCGCAAATCAGTCGCACCTCCGGAGACACCCCGGATGCACCTCTTTCAACGCTGATTTGACCGCTCCATCTCATCTTTTCTCATGGCGTTACATCGTCCATTCATATTGCTGCAGTAGTGTCGCGGGTAGTAGAGGTGAACGATGCCCGTTGAAGTCTCTAAGCTCGATCAGATGCAGGCCGCTTACAAAGAAGCCGTCGATCACTGGATCAGCACCATCCGCGAAGAAGAGGCGCTCGCCTCCGTCAACCACTCCGAGGCAGAGATTGATGCCTGGGAGGCGGCCGATTTTCGTGAGGAGGATGCCCGCAAGAAGACGAAAGAGGCCAAGAAGAACTACGAGGACGCTCTCCGCGAGAAGTTCTTCAACTTTTAGCCGCGCCCCAGTGATTTCCCATTCGATCTACCCACTTGGGAGGCCTTGCAGCCCTGCGCCGCATTTTGCGCCACCCGTGGCCCGGTGGTAGCATCCGGCTTTGATGGGGTGCAGGCTCGGACGCCGCGCTCTACAATAGAGAGACGTACAAATAACGCGAGCACCACGACAGGAGCAACTGAAATCATGGCAGCAGTAAAGGTAGGCATCAACGGCTTCGGCCGCATTGGACGCAACGTCTTCCGCACCGCCCTCGGCAATCCCGACATCGAATTCGTCGCCGTCAACGACCTCACCACCCCCGCCACCCTGGCACACCTCCTCAAGTACGACTCCATCCTCGGCAATCTCAAGAACGAGATCACTCACGGCGAAGACTTCGTCGCCGTCGACGGCAAGAAGATCAAGGTCTTCGCCGAGCGCGACCCGGCCAAGCTCGATTGGGCCTCCGTCGGCGCACAGATCGTTGTTGAATCCACCGGCTTCTTCACCGATGCGGAAAAGGCCAAGGCTCACCTCGGCAGCACGGTCAAGAAGGTCATCATCTCCGCTCCGGCCACCAACGAGGACATCACCATCGTCCTCGGCGTCAACGAGGGCAAGTACGAGGCGGCGAAGCACAACATCATCTCGAATGCCTCCTGCACCACCAACTGCCTTGCGCCGGTCGTCAAGGTGCTCAACGACACCTTCGGCATCGTCAACGGCATCATGAACACGATCCACAGCTACACGAACGACCAGGTCGTGCTGGACGCGCCGCACAAGGACCTCCGCCGCGCCCGTGCCGCTGCACTCTCGATGATCCCCACCAGCACCGGCGCTGCCAAGGCCCTGAAGCTTGTCATCCCAGAGATGGCAGGAAAGCTCGACGGCTTCTCCATCCGCGTCCCGACTCCCACTGTCTCGGTAGTCGACCTCACCTTCGTCTCCGAGAAGCCCATCACGGTAGAGAGCATCAACGCCGCGATCAAGTCCGCTGCCGCCGCTGGTCCGCTGAAGGGCTACCTTGGCTACACCGACGAAGAGCTCGTCAGTGCCGACTTCCGTGGCAATCCGCTCTCCTCCATCTTCGACTCCAAGCTGACCAAGGTCATCGGCAACACAGCCAAGGTCATCAGCTGGTACGACAACGAGTGGGGCTACTCCAACCGCGTGAAGGACCTCATCACCTTCCTCGTGCAAAAGGGCCTCTAAGAGCTCTATCAACCCTTTCTTTTAGAGCGATTCTTCTCGCATCTGAACTGTCATTGCCGCTCAGTTGCTCCACATCAAGGGAGCAGCTGAGCGGCATATATACTTGGCCCAATGTCCACGTTAGAGTTGCTTGAGGAAGGTTTGGTTCCGACCCCGGGGAAGCGCATACGCCGCGGCGGACTGCACGCCCTGACTGGAATCCGCTTCTTCGCCGCGATCTGGGTCGTAGCCTTTCACTTTGGCGCTGCGTTCACAGCACGCGCCCACATGCCCCACCCCGTCACGGTCTTTCTTGAGCATGGCAACCTCGGGGTCGCGCTCTTCTTCATGCTCTCCGGCTTCATTCTCTACTACACCTACCAGGACAATCTTCAGAGCTCACGCGACCTGTACAAGTTCTTCGTCGCCCGCGTGGCTCGTCTGTACCCCGTCTACCTGCTCGCTATCGTGATCTCCATTCCCCTTCATGGGCGCCTGCCCAGGGGCGTTGAACTTCTTATCTTCCCCATGCTGCAATCGTGGGTTCCCCCCGTGTCGCCCATCGGATACTCCTGGAACGTCCAGGCCTGGACCCTCTCCGTCGAAGCCTTCTTCTACTGCTGCTTCCCTGTTTTCCTGTTGATCTTCCGACGCAAATGGCCATCTTCCTTCCTTTGGCTCGTCGCTGCTGTCCTCTTCGTCGTGAACGTCGCGTTGCGAGTGCCGCTGTTCCACCCCTTGGCCGACAGCACCTGGCTTACGAGTCACATCATTCTTCCCGTGTTGTCGCTACCGGAGTTTCTTCTCGGCATGGTGCTCGGCGCTCTCTTTCTGCGCAAGCAGAGTCTTCAGCCCACCTCTACTACCAATGACTGGATTACCGCTGCGGGCATTCTGGCTTGCTGCGCTCTCATAGGGGCCGGAGTTGGAGACACGCTCATCTCATTTGCCGCTGTCGGCTGCTTTAGCTGGGCGATCTACCGCCTCGCCGATGGCCGCGGCTGGCTTACCAATCTCCTCTCAAGCAGAGCCATGCTTTTGCTGGGCGGTGCCAGCTACACGGTCTATCTTCTCCAGTCCCTCGTCCGCGAGATCACGCGGAGAGCGCTCGTCCGTTTTCATCCCGGTCTTGACGCGGCTCTCTCTCCGATCATCCTGGTCTTCCTCTCGTGTCTTATCTTTCTCTTCTATGAAGAGCCGCTGCGTGATGTTGTCCGTAATCTGTTACTGCGCCGTACGGCCTCTTCGAAAGTCGCAGCCTGAACACTCAGCATGGCCGACGGTGTCACCAACACTCTCTCTGTCTGAATCGGCATCTCATCTCCTATGACCCGTACGAACATCCCCGGAACCAGCCCCTTCGAGCCCATCATCGGATTCTCGCGCGCCGTCCGAATCGGCAACCATATCCACGTCTCCGGTACCGGTCCTGTCGGATGCGATGAGGCCGACATCGCCGGACAAACCGACCAGTGCCTCACTATCATCGCAGCGGCCCTGAAAGCGGGCGGCAGCTCCATCGAGCACGTTTACCGTACCCGCATGTACCTGACCCACGCTGAAGACTGGGAGGCCGCAGGCCGCATCCACGGTAAGTTCTTCGGCATTATTCGCCCGGCAGCCACTATGGTCGTCGTGGCTGCGCTACTCAACCCGTCCTGGCGTATCGAGATCGAAGCCGACGCCTGCATTCCCGACTGACCGACTCCCGGCATGTTCTAAAATTCGACATGCAAAATCACCCCGGCCGCTCGGTTCTGAAGGCTATCCTCGTGGGCGGCATCGTGGCTGCCACGTTGGACATCCTCGACCCGGTCATTTTTTATGGCCTCCGTGGTGTCGCGCCTATCAAGATTCCGCAGTCCATCGCAACGGGAGTCCTGGGCCGTGCTGCATACTCCGGCGGGCTGAAAACGGCCTTACTCGGGATGGCCCTTCATCTCTTCATCGCGCTCGTGTGGGCTACACTCTTTGTGCTGGCATCTCGCTCCCTCCCGTTCCTAACACGCCACGCCGTCGTCTCTGGGCTGCTCTACGGAGCCTTTATCTACGTCGTGATGTACTATCTCGTGCTTCCGCGCTCGAACGTATTTCCCAGGAATCACCCAACCGCTGTAGTTCTCCTCAACAACATCGCCGCCATGGTCTTTCTGGTCGGCCTTCCCATATCTTTAGCCAACCGCCGCTTTGCAGCCGCGCCTCAGGGTATTCTCTAACTGATATGTCCAAGCTATCCATCCGCGACCTCGACCTCACCGACAAGCGCGTCCTCATTCGCGTCGACTTCAACGTACCTCTGAAGGACGGCATCATCACCGATGACACTCGCATCCGCGAGACCCTTCCCACGATCGAGTACGCTCTGCGCCACAAGGCCAAGGTCATACTGTGCTCGCACCTTGGGCGTCCCAAGGGCAAGCCTGTGGCCGCGATGAGCCTGCGCCCACTTGTCGATCACCTGCGCACGCTGCTCGACCACATCCTCGGCGACGACGAGAACGTGGCCTTCTCTCCAGACTGCGTCGGTGAGATCGCCAGCGAGATGTCTGCCAACCTCGAATCGGGCCAGCCGCTATTGCTTGAGAATCTCCGCTTCCATCCTGAGGAAGAAGCCAACGATCCCGCCTTCAGCAAAAAGCTCGCCAGCCTTTGCGACATCTACGTCAACGACGCCTTTGGCAGTGCACACCGCGCCCACGCGTCCACCGAAGGCATCACCCACTTCGTGAAGCAGTCCGCGGCTGGTCTGCTAATGGAGAAGGAGCTGACCTACCTCGGCAAAGCGCTCACCGAACCCGACAAGCCCTTCGTCGCCATCATCGGCGGAGCCAAGGTCTCGGACAAGATTCAGGTGATCGACAACTTGCTCGACAAAGCTGACGCCATCATCATCGGCGGCGGCATGGCTTACACGTTTCTGAACGCGCAGGGCCAGACCACGGGAAAATCGCTCGTCGAGACCGACAAGATCGACATCGCCAAGGCCGCGCTCGACAAAGCCCGGGCCAAAGGTGTTCGCTTCCTGCTGCCCTTCGACCACGTCCTCGCCGACAAGTTCGCGCCGAACGCAAAGACGGAGATCTTCTCCAGCGACGGTCCCTTCCCTGCCGACATGATGGCGCTCGACATCGGTCCCAAATCTATCGCGGCCTTCGAAGAAGAGATCGCCGAGGCACGCACCATCATCTGGAATGGCCCCATGGGCGTCTTCGAGATGCCCGCCTTCGCTCGGGGCACGAACGAAATCGCGGGAGCAGTCGCTCGCAACCACGATGCCACCACCATCGTCGGAGGCGGAGATTCAGTCGCTGCCATCCAGCAGTCCGGCTTTGCCAACCGCATCACCCACATCTCCACCGGCGGCGGTGCGAGCCTCGAATTCCTTGAAGGCAAAATTCTCCCGGGAGTGGCTGCGCTTACGGATAAGTAGGGGTTTCGCTAATGGCTTTGGCAATGCTTCGGCTTATAGCTTTCACTCTGGCCATTGGTTTTGTCTGCTATTTGGTGGGTTTGGTACTGCGTAAATTCGTACCGCGCTATCAGAACTTTCAGTACAGGTTTTCTCTCCCGATCATTGCATGCTGCTTCGGGGGTATAGCGGCTCTTCTGCTTACAGCGGAGCTAATGAGCCTGTTCCTAGTTGATTGTCTTTATCGCTTTAGCTTAGTTCGTCAACATCCTGCATTGATTATTGGCGCGTTGGACGTGACAGCTTATGTGCTCGGAGCATATTACTCGACGAAATACTCAGCTGACCTTGCGCGCAGTCTTGATTTACAGAGGGCCACGAAGAAAGCGCGTCAAAAAGCACGCTCCGTCCAAGTGAGGCCAATGGGCGAGGTGGGGCGAGATTTGTTAGGGCGTAACGACTAGCGCTCGTCAAACATTTAATCTTCAAGATCACTCAAGCGAAACTCACTTCCCCAGACAGCCCGAAAAATGGAATACTGATCCGCACATGCGCAAGCCACTAATCGCAGCCAACTGGAAGATGTACAAGACACCCAATGAGTCGCTGGCATTCCTCAGCGAGTTCCTTCCCCTGGTCAAGGGCCACATCGCCAGCGAGATCGCCATCTTCCCGACGATGTCCTCGCTCGGCTACGTCATCGAGGCGACGAAAGATACATGCGTCACCGCCGGCGCCCAGACCATGCACTGGCTCAACGAGGGTCCCTACACCGGCCAGACGTCGCCAACGATGCTCAAGAGCATCGGCTGCACCCGCGTCCTGCTTGGCCACTCCGAGCGTCGCATCTACGCCCACGAGACCGACGACATGGTCAATCTCAAGCTCAAGGCTGCGCTCGATCATGACCTGATCCCAATCGTCTGCGTTGGGGAGACCCTCGACAAGCGCCAGTCCGGCCTGACGGAAGCCGTTCTGCGCTGGCAGATCGCCTGCGCGCTCAACGGCATCCAGGGAGCGTCCTGCGGCCGGCTGGTGATCGCCTACGAGCCTGTCTGGGCTATCGGCACCGGGAGCGTTGCTACGCCGGAGCAGGCCAACGAAGCCCACGCCATCATCCGCCGCGAGGTAGGGGCACACCTCGGCCTAGCCTGCGCCAGCGGCATGCGCATCCTCTACGGCGGGTCAGTTAAGTCGGATAACGTCGCCAGCCTGATGAGCCAACCCGAGATCGATGGTGCGCTGGTGGGGGGCGCCAGTCTCCAGCCCAAGTCCTTCGCTGAGATCATCCAGAACGCTACGGCCTAGAGGCTAAGCCGGCCGACGAGCTATCTGTCGGCGACTATCTGTCGGCGAACTATCGGTCGAGGAACTATCGCACCACTCCAGCCTGATCCATGGGCCAGTACACAAACGCTGCCTTGCCGTAGATCAGCTCCCGCTCCACGGGCCCGAAGTCTCGGCTGTCGCTCGAAATCGACCGATGATCCCCCATCACAAAATACTCGTGCTGAGGAACGACCATCTCCGGCTGTGACCGGTCATCGGCGAACCGCCTGGGCACATATGTCTCCACCACCTGGGCCCCATTCACGTACACCTGGCCATGATCGATCCGCAGATCGTCGCCCGGCAGAGCGATCACCCGCTTGATGTAGCTCTTTTCGTGGTCATGCGGATATTGAAACACCACCACGTCCCCACGATGGATCTCCCCCACCCGGTAGGCCATTTTATTGATGAAAAGCCTGTCCTGGTCCTCCAGCACCGGCAACATGCTGGTTCCCTCCACCCGCACCGGCTGGTACAGAAAGATGATGATAAACGCGGACACAACGACCGAGATCACCAGATCGCGCATCCAGGAGTGCATCACGCCCCGATCATGCCGCGGCGGCCCGTTCACCGGTCCCTCGTTGGGCTCCAACCGTTCCTCATTCATCACTCGATCTTCCGATTCCTCTGTCATTTGGACGTACCAATTCTCAAGACGCTACCGGCCTTCCCATGGCTTATGCGCTGCGGTATAAGTGGGTGACGAGCAAACTAATCGAAGGCAATCTGCATCTCAATTTATGGAAGCTGAGACTGTAGTTTAGCCTCGCCAAATCTATGAGATCCATCCCTTCCGATTCGAGCCTAATTTGCGTATCACAGGTTCCGACAGTACGCCATATTCATCTTCGTTTTCAATCCAATGCCGACCCTTTATGATAACCGGTTATCGGCAAAGCTTTCTTGACGCATTCAAGAAGGTTAAGACTAGAATTGCCCCAGCAGAATAGTAGGAAACTTATGGCAACCCTTACCATGCTCGAGCAGGCCCCGACACCCAAGAACGTCAACCGTGGCGCAGCAGACTTCAACGATCTCACCACGGAGACCGCCAATGCCGCCTCAGAGGGACTCGACACCAAGTCGGCCCTCGAGATAGCCCGCATCATCAACCACGAGGACGCGAAGATCGCAGCCGCTGTCAAGAAAGCGCTGCCTGAAATCGCCATCGTCATCGATACAGTGGCTCGTTCGCTCCGCGACGGTGGCCGGCTCATCTATGTCGGTGCAGGTTCCAGCGGTCGCATCGCCTCCCTCGACGCCTCGGAGTGCCCACCAACCTACTCCACCGCTCCCTCGCAAGTCCAGTACATAATGGCTGGCGGGCCTAAAGCCCTCGCCTCTGCCTCCGACGTCAACGAGGACTCCCCCGAGATCGGCCAGCGCGATATCGCCCGCCGACGCCCGACCCGGAAGGACATCGTCATCGGCGTCTCCGCCAGCGGTCGCACCCCTTACGTCGTTGGAGCAGTCGAGTATGCTCGTGCGCGCGGTGCAAAGACCGCCGCCATCACCTGTAATCTGCACACCCCGTTATCTGATGTCGCCGACACCACCGTGATCACCGAGGTTGGCCCCGAGGTCATCTCCGGATCGACGCGCATGAAGTCTGCCATCCGCCCAGAAGATGGTCCTCAACATGATCACTACCGGCGCCATGACCCGCCTCGGCTACGTCTACGACAATCTCATGGTCAACGTGCACATGAAGAATGCGAAGCTGGTCGAGCGCGGCATCCGCGTCCTCATGAAGGTCTGCGACATCGACCGCGACACTGCGATTCGTACCATCAAATCCGCGGGCAAATCGATTCCGATTGCAGTCGTCATGCTCAAGGCCAACGTCGACAAGATGGAAGCCGTACGCCGCCTCACGCAATCCGACGGCAACGTTCGCCTGGCTATCGACGACTCCCGCCTGGAACTCTAGTACACGATACAGACCGTCAAGTAAGGACGGCAGACCTGCGCCTATCGTGTCGATGGTGCAGGTGAAGACGCGGGCAGGTCTTGCTCTGAAGTGATCTTCCAGCTTCCGTCGATACGTTTCAGCGTTAGCCGAGTTGGAACGAACGACTCCAGAATCTCCGATGGCCCGGGCTCGTCGATGAAGTGCTTGACCAGTTGAACGTCTGCCTCAGACTTGGTCTGCCGCGTGATGACAACCTTCTCCATCTTCATCGTCCACAGACCTTTTCTCATGTGGATGGTGGCCTCTCTATCCTTCAAGACCGCATCGTTGCTTACGTCGTATTTCCCCACGTATTGGTTCACCGTGTCCGCATAGAAGGCTGCCTGTGCGCTAGCGTCGCGCGTACGCATCGCTGCGGCCCAATTCTCTAACCAGTTCCTTACGTCGGCAACCTGAACTGCTGGATTGACGATCTGACTCTGCGTGGGTGGAAGCGCCTGAGGCTTCGCATCAACCGGAGGACTGGGCTCAGCAGCTGGCATTGGATTCGTCGTAATCGCAGTGGGCTGTTCGATCGCCTGGGCCGAGGGCACCGCTGTATTGAGACGAGGGCGATAGAGCGAATAGCCTCCTGCAGCCAGCAGGAGCAGCACCGCCACTGCCGATACCCACATGGCAAGCCGCTTCCGTGGAGAAGTCTCTTCGACGTCTCCTGTTACCCCCTCCTCGACACGCCTTCGGATATGCAGGTCCGACTCTATTACTTCTTTCAGTTCGCTAAGCCAGACATCTTTACCCGGATCGACACTTGGCTTCGCCGTCGGAGCTTGTACAGCCTCTACATTTTTCTCCAGTGAGGCGGTTTGCACAGGCTCAACCTTTTGCTCTGGCTCGCTGCTTATCTCAGACTCTGGGGTTCTTTTCAGATCGACACTTTGTTCCACCACAGCAACTGGTTCGAACTTCGCACCGTGTTCAGATTCAGAAGTTTGTTGCGAAGCGGCAGTCAACTCCGTCTCAACAATTGGGGTCTCATCGCCCGGCATTGATTTCAGTGGCGCATCCAGGGTCTCCGGCTCTGCAGCTAGAGCACCCGCGGCAATAGCCTCTTTTATCGAAGCTAACGAAGCGTCTTCCGCCAAAACAGTATCCATCGCGTCCGTTGCAGGTGGTAAAACCGCACCGATAGACGCGGCGGCAACACCATCCTCCGCTTCGATTTTCTCCTCTCGCTCAATCTGCGCGTTCATCCGGTTGAATAACTCGTCGAGCCACGCATTTTCTTTCAGGTCGAAATCTTGGTCCCGCTCACTTCGTCTTCCCTCGATCCCCTGCTCCACTCCAAAACTCTTTTCAAGCGAGGCGATCCCTTCTGCTTCCGTATCTTTCTCCAAACCAGAAGCCAACTCGGATTCAGGAACCGTTGCTGCCTCTGCAACTGCTGGCTCCCCCGCCTCCGAAGACGGATTCATAATCTTCTGATATCTATCCGTAGCAGTCTCACCGTCTGCTCTTTCTGAAATGTCAGGCGCCGCAAGAGAATTCGTCGCAGCCCTTGTATCGGGCTGTGGTGCAGCAATCGAGGCAGCGGCCTCAACGTGTGTCGCGAGCTTCTCATCGAGTTCAAACTGAGCCTTCATTTGTTTAAACAGGTCATCAAGCCATACATTGCGATCGAGTTCCGCACCTGGTTCGGCTCCAGCGTTTGGATTAGACAGACCGGTGTGGTCAGGCTCTGTGCGTTGCTCCGAACCGATCGCCGTCACTGACTCAGCAATCGCGACTGCATCTGCCAATCCAGGCTCGGGGATCTCGCTTATCGTTTCCCACTCTCTCTCGGGAGCAAGAGTAACTACGGATCTATTTTCTGAAGCATGGGTCGCGACAAATGCATCTACTGCATCGGGCAATGCAGCATCGAAGTGGGTTGCACGCTTCGCATCAAGGCTGATCTGGGCCTTCATCTGGTTGAATAGTTCTTCCAGTTTGGAACGCACGACATCACCTTGCGGCTGGTCGCCCAGCAGCGCTGACGCTTGAAAGATCACCTCTCCATTGATGATGGTCTTGTCGTCCTCCGCATTCACACGGAAGACGGTTGTGTCACGCACGTTCCTTGCGCGCGGGGACGGTCCCAATCCTTGCAGTGTGATCCGATCACCGTAGCGCACAACATTATTGGAGACTTCGCGCGAGCATGTCTCCAAAGCTCGCAGCACCATCTCCTGGTCCCGCGTGGGCACCGTCTCACAGATCTCAAATCTCATAAAGCCTCATCCTAATGGATGGCAGAAACCCCGTCCGGGGAAGCCGACAAAAGGTGAGCATGCACGATAAATCGTCTCGGCGCTGCCCCCACATAGTCGAAAGGAAAGCAGGTAATGAGCGTAAGTTCAGGTCTGGCAACGATATCGAGCACCTCAACCCGGTCAGGACTCACGATCTCGGTCGAATCCACAATGTAATGATAGGTGCCGCTTTTATCCACCAGCCGCACCTCCATCTTCGGGGCAATTTTGCGCAGCGGCCGGAAAAACGAGTCGCGGTGCCCTGCCAGCCCGACCGTCCCGAGACCGCCGGGCACTGCTGTTCCAGGGATGTGGCCCACTCCCACTCGTAGGCTGTTTACGTCGAAGTCTGAGGTGATCGGCGCCGACAGCGACAGCGCGGGAATCTCGATCCTTCCAATCACGCCACTGGCTGCGGATGCGTCGTCCCGGGCGTCCGGCTGTGGCCTGCCAATGCCTGCTGCGATGTTCTGAGATCCCCTCACCTGAACGCCCACCACGAGGCAATAGCCGAGGCAGAGCGCCCCGGCCGCCCAAAGTAGACGTTCGGCTTGTGCCAGTACCCGCATTTTTATTCCCGCAGTGATTGTCTCCCCCAAGCCTGCAACGGCCGCTTCTGTGAGGCGATGAAACGCAACGTCCCCGCAGCAATCAGCGAGCAGAGGCCGGTCAGCCACACCCAGGGCAACCAGCTTGCGGTATGAGGTAGCGCCTTGATCGCCGGCTTCTGGCTGACGCTGGCCGTCTCATAGCGCGCGGCTTTGATGGAAGGCGCACCCCCTGGCCCGACTTGCTCGAGCGATAAAAGCCACAGTGTCAGCAACTGCATATCATCCTGCGAGAGCGTGTTATCGGTGACTTTACCCTCCGATGCAGGATCGACCGCAGGCACCTTCGATGGATTCGATGTTGCAATTGCAACCGCGTCGGCCTTTGGATAAACGAACTCTACGACCGATGAACTCCCGGGAAAATACCAGCCTTTGATGTACGTGGTGCCATCCGACGAGTTTGCCCACTTTACGGGGCCGCTCCCAGCCGGCTTTTCAATCTTGCCGTTCGGGATTCCAATAAACATTAAGTGGACACTTCCATTCGGCGAATCCACCTTCAAGATCACTCGATCTGACAAACGATTTACGACATGGATCGAGTAAGTGCCAGGCTGCAGCGTAGCGCCGGGAACGTGGGAAGGGTTGGAGAGCGTGAAGTCAGTCGAGGGCGTCGCAGGGCTGGCAGCCCATAAGGCGGCATTGAGTAAACACACAGAGATGCAAGATGAGAGTGTCTTGAGTCGCATGGTTCTCCTTTGCAGGATCGACGTACGTCCCGTGATATGAAAGATGTACGCGAAAACAAACCAGTTGGGTTGATAGAAAGATGGGGGTAACCCAACATTTTTGGCAACGGTAATCGCATACTTTTATAAGGACTCGATAGTAATCAAGAGGAAATTACTACATAGTTGCCCGACTGAAGCCCTCACGCTCTGAATCGTGCAACGAACCGGTTATCCGAGAGCTTCGCTTGCAAGCCGCTGATGAAAATGGGCTTGTGTCGACATAAGCAGGGAGAGCGTAGTGATACTTTGCACGGATCCGATATCCGAACCACCGCTGTCACTTATTTCCACGCGGAATCTCCGTAAACTGAAAAGATGGATAAGTTTGTAGTACGCGGCGGAAACCCCCTTCTCGGCACCATCAAAGTCTCCGGAGCTAAAAACTCCGCCCTCCCCTGTATGGCCGCCGCCATCCTGACTGAAGACGAGGTCATCCTCGAAAACATCCCTCAGGTCCAGGACATCGAGACCGAGCGCAAGCTCCTCACCAGCATGGGCGCCGAGGTCGAACTCGGCTACGGTCGCGCCCAGCACCGCACCCACATCAAGTGCGCCATCCTCTCCGACCCCGTCGCCAAGTACGAGATCGTCAAGACCATGCGCGCCAGTTCGCTCGTCCTCGGCCCGCTCATCGCGCGCACCGGCATCGCCCGCGTCGCCATGCCCGGAGGCTGCGCCATCGGTGGCCGCCCCATCGACCTTCACATCAGCGGCCTCGAGGCCATGGGTGCGACTATCACTCAGGACCACGGCTACCTCGAAGCCCGCGCCGACCGCCTCAAAGGCGCGCATATCGTCTTCGACAAGATCACCGTCACCGGGACCGAAGATCTCCTGATGGCCGCCACACTGGCCGAAGGTGAGACCATCTTCGAAAACTGCGCCCGCGAGCCTGAAGTCACCGATCTTGCGGCACTGCTCATTGCAATGGGTGCCAAAATCGAAGGCGCCGGCACGGCCACCATCCGTGTCCAGGGCGTTTCGAAGCTTCACGGGGCGCGTCACCGCATCAACCCTGACCGCATCGAAGCCGGAACGTTTCTCGTCGCAGGAGCCATCACTGGCGGCGATCTCAATGTCGACTGCTGCGAACCGAAGCACCTCGGAGCACTTATCTCCAAGCTTGAACAGTGCGGCGTCAAGATCGATGTCGGCGTCGATCACGTCCGCGTCCGCTCTGGCGGCGAGCTCAAAGCTGCCGACATGACCACGGAAGAGTACCCCGGCTTCCCTACCGACATGCAGGCCCAGTACATGGCCTTGGCCACCCAGGCGGAAGGCACCAGCTCCGTGACAGAGAACATCTTCGAAAACCGCTTCATGCATGTTCAGGAGCTCATCCGGATGGGCGCGAACATCACTATCTCCGGTCGTACCGCGACGATCCGGGGCAAAACGCCGCTCCAATCCGCTGCAGTGATGTGCTCTGACCTGCGCGCCTCAGCCTCTCTCGTCCTTGCCGCACTTGTTGCAGATGGTGAGACCATCCTCGACCGCGTCTACCATCTCGATCGCGGCTACGAGCACTTCGAGGAGAAGCTTCGCGGCGTTGGCGCCCAGATCCGCCGTATGGGAGCTGTCTTCGGTAAAAAGTAACCAGCGTCGTTACACAAAGCTCAACTTCTTCCGGTACACAAAGGCGTCCAGTCCTGCCTTGCCGTAGAACCCAAGTCTCTCGGCGATCCGCTCGTATCCGAGTCGCTCATAAAAGCGGATCGCTCCCTCGTTCCTTGTAAATACATGCAGCTCCATCGATAGCGCGCCTGAAGCAGCAACCCGCGCCTCCGCCTGTTCCATCAGCCTTCGAGCAACCCCACGTCCTCTATATTCGGCTTCCACATCCAGCGTCACGACGTATCCTCGCGTTGCCTTCACGAGACCTTCAAGATGAATGATGACAAAGCCTACGATCTTGGCATTTCTTCTCGGCAATGCGTACGACCGCCCCCGGCTCCTCTGCGAACACTTGAATCGACTCGCGGTCAAAACGAAACTCCGCCGAAAAACATTCCTTGTCCAATCGAAACATCGCATCAAGATCTGCTGGCCGGTAGTCTCGCAAAACAATTTCATCACTCATCAGGCACCTCGCACAGAATAACCCCGATGAGCTGAGCAAAAAAAACGCCTCGCTGACAGCTTCTCAGCGAGGCGTTTCTTTGCACGCTTCTTCTTAGAACACAAACTTGCCGCTAAGTTGAAGCTGCCGTGAAGATCCACCATCACTCGTCGCGAAGCGGGTCGAGGAGATCTGACCGAACGTCGACGACTGGACATTCCCTGATGGCTGACCGAAGTTAGGGTGGTTGAGGATATCGAAGGCATCCACACGCAAGTTGAGCGAGAGCCCCTCAAAGATCTTCGTATCTTTTTCTCCGGAGAGATCGACGTCCGCAAATCCAGGGCCGGTAGCAGCATTGCGCTGGATGTTGCCGATGCCGGTGTAGAGGATGGTTGAGGTTGGAGTCGCCTGCGTCGCCTGAATCTGCAGGCTGCATCCAGAGGCAGCAGCCAGCGTTGGGCCGATGGGGCAGACGTTGCTTGAAGGAAGATAGGTGACGTTGGCGATGGCGCCCTGCGATTTCCGCTTGACGATTGGGCCAACCAGGTCAGGACGTACGACGCCAGTGACGCCGTTGAAGCTTGAGCTGCCTGCGGTAATGTTGATGGGATTACCGGTCTGGTACTGGATGATGGTCGAAAGCTGATAACCCGAGACCAGGCGGTTGCGCTTGAAGGGCAACGCGTAGATCGCGGTGCCTGCGAAGTGATTGCGTACGTCGAAGTCCGACAGCCCATAGTTGCCCGCGGGATTATTGCTGTCCTGCAGATTCAAACCACCCTGCGACCCGAGTGAGTTGATATCCATCGACTTCGCCCACTCGTAGTTCATATTGAGGTAGAGTCCGTGGCTCATGTTTTTGCTGAGTACGGCCCACATGGCGTTGTAGTTCGATGAGCTAATGCTGTTGACCTCGGTGATGTTGGAGGCGATGGCCACACCGGGATCGATGGGGCTGTCGGCGGAGAGAGTCTGGTACGGATGGAGGGAACCTACCGGTCCGCTTGCCTGATTCTCGTTGGTGCGAATGAGCAGGTGACGTCCGACCGACCCGTAGTAACCCAGCGAAGCGACCATGCCGTGCGGCAGCTCCTGTTGCACGTTCAGGTTAAAGCTCTCAATGTAAGCGTTCCTGAAATTGGGATTGGTGGATCCAATCGCAATGCCAGAGGCCTTAGCTAAGTTGTAGAGGTTGCTCACTGGGATGGCAGTACCGTTGTATGAGACCGCGGTGGCGAAGGGAGGATTGGATGCGAGCGCGGTCACCGTGCCCGAAACCGGTTGGTCCACCACGTAGGCATAGCCTCCACGCACAACGGTCTTGCCGTTGCCAAAGAGGTCGTCAGCAAATCCCAGTCGAGGTTCGAAGTTATAGTTCTGTTTGTACGCGGCGTTTGCCCCAAGCCCGTTGGTGCCTACGCGCGTCAGCGATGGGCCAGCAGGGTTGAAGAGCACCAGGCGGTTCGCACCTTCCACCGGCGTTCCATTCCACTCAAAGCGCGCACCGTATTCGATTGTGAGGCGCGGGGTGAGTTTGAAGTTGTCCTGTATAAACCCAGCCACGGCGGTATCGTAGACACGGCTGGAGACAGTGCTTGGCTGAACAGAGAAGACAGTGGCAGTGTCCTTCTCGAAGTTGTTGGGAGTGCTCACATAGGTCAGTGTGCCGATGTTCTCGTTGAAGCTGGCAACGAGGTAGCGGCGATACTCACCACCAAATTTGATGGTATGTCTGCCTCGCAGCAGAGTCGCTGCATCCGAGACGACACCCAGCGTGTCATTGCGTCCCTGCGGGAAGCCCGAAGGTCCACCAAAGACCAGACCAATATCTGAGAGAGTGATCTGAGGCAAACCAACGTTGCCACTGAGACCATCGCCGATGCCAACGCTGGTCGGGTCGGTCAGGTTCGCCGGATTGAACGCGATCGAGATGCGGTTGAAGCCTAGGCGCGCCTCATTCACAAACGTTGGGCTGAAGATATGGGTCTCGTTGAGCGTCAACACTTGGCGATGCGCGGCGCGGTGGTCTCCCCAGCCCGGAATGGTGTCGCCCTGCAATGCGGGCTCGGTCCGAATGTCCTTCTGGAAGGCATAGAAACCATGCAGAGAATCGCTGCTATTGAACTGTTGCAGAACGTCAACGGTGAACTGATCAATGTTGACCGGCCCGGGTGTGAACGAGACATAGTTATTTCCACTATTGGGAAGCGGAATGAGCGCTGCCAGCTTAGCGGCAGTGGGAAAAGCAGCGGCGTTGGCGGCTATCTGCGCCTGCTGGGCTGGTGTGAGCACGGTGCTGTTCTGCAGGATGCCCTGGTGCTGACGCAGGCCTTCGTAGCTGGCGAAGAAGAAGGTATGCCCCTTCCAGATAGGACCGCCGACCGCCCCACCAAAGTTATTGCGTATAAGCGGCGCCTTTTCACCGGGAAGTCCAGCGATGGGAAGCCCAGTCGTCGGATTGAAGTTGCGATTGAAATAGTTGCGCGCGTCGAGAGCGTCGTTGCGGAAGTAGTCAAAGGCCTCTCCGTGGAACCTATCGGTGCCTGAGCGAGTCGCAACGTTCACGATCGAGCCGTCACTACGACCATACTCCGCGCTGAATGTCGAGTTATCGATCTTGAACTCGGATGTGGTGTTGATCGACGGCTGAAAGGTGATCTGGTTCTGACTTATATCGTTGAGATTCACGCCGTTGATCTGAAAGTTTACCGAGTCTTCGCGGTTGCCGGCAGTAATGAAAGAGTTGGCGCCAAGGCCGCGGCTCGGAGTAGTGAGACTTCCCGCTGTGGGCGCTACAACGCCGCCCGGAGTGAGCACCGTTAGATCGAGGAAGTGGCGTCCGTTGAGTGGGAGCTCCTGCACCGTGTTCTTGTCGATCACCTGACCGACGGTCATGGTCTGGGTCTCGATCTGCGATGCTGTGCTTTCCACCTGGACCGTTTCACCAGCACTAGAGACTGCAAGCGCCATATTGACCGTCACGCGCTGGTCTACATTCAAGGTCACTTTCTTCACGGTGTACTGGCTGAAGCCCAAAGCCTTGACCTGCACCTGGTAGTCTCCAGGCTCCAGTGAAGGCACAACATAAAGACCAGCACTGTCGGTAACGATCTGGCGATCGAGGCCGGTCGCAAGCGAATGCAATGTAACCTGTGCGCCCGGAACTACAGCCCCACTCGGATCGGTGACAGTTCCAGACAAGGTGGCGGTGGATTGCGCAAAAACGACGCCAGCACTCATCAAAAGCAAAGCAACAAAGCCTAACAACCCGTTTGAAAACTTCCATGAATTCATCATTTCGAGCCCTCCCGCGGAAAACACGCAGCCGTCCGAAACTGTGTCCGGTGAGCTGCGGCTAATGAAATAGGGCTACTGATCGTTTGCAGTGTGCAAAACACACCCGATGGCCCTAAGTAACGCCGGTGGCCCGGTCTTGTATGCCCCTCATCGGACTTCTAAGTGGGGACGCGACCAGTTCCACGAAAGAAATCTATTATGTGATATCTAAAGTTTCATGAGTTCGGATTGCTGTCAACGCACCTTGTCATCAAGAGCGCGTTTTTTTCTTGTCAATCTTGCCTTTCACATATTTCAATGCGATACGCCGCGGAGCTAATCCTCTTTCGTCCTTCGACGCGGAAGTAACTCTAGCTTGGCCGTTTGTTAGCACGTTCTCCCAAGGAGGCAAGAGAATGACATTGTCTGAACTCAATTCAATCGACCACTTGATGCGTGTCGGTAAAGTTCAATCAAGAAGGCAATATAGAAAATCTAGTTAGATTGTTTTTTGGTCGTGTCAATAACAAATAATCAACTTGTCTTTCTCTTGTAATTTCCGTGATCTGCCGCAGGAATGCAGAGGCGCGGTCACCTTTACTCGCCGGGCACGAATGAAAAGTGTACAAATGTTGGCATACAAAGAAGATAGATCCGCCGGAGCACGATGACTGGTTTCAATAAAAACGCACCTGACGCAGCCAAGCCCGTGACGCTCAAGACCCTCGCCGAATACCTTGAGCTGTCTCCCGCAACCATTTCCATCGTTCTAAACGACTCACCGGTCGCGAAGTCCATCTCTCCAGCGACCAGGGAGCGCGTCCATGCCGCTGCCAAAAAGTTTGACTACCGTCCCAACCTGCACGCCCGCATGTTACGCACCCGCATCACCAACACCATCGGCGTCATCGTTCCAGAGCTAAGCGAGGGCTATTTCACCGGCGTCATGCTCGGCGTCGAGGAATATCTTCTTCAGGAAGGTTTTCTTTACTTCACCGTCAGCCATCTGGGCCGTAACGACCTTCGAGATGAGTACCAGGGACTCCTCATGAGTCGCCGCGTCGACGGCTTTCTCCTGGTCAACACCGAACTCTCTGTTAACGTCCCTCTTCCGGTCGTTGGCGTCTCCTCCCATAGCAAAGCTCCCGGCGTCTCCAACATAATGCTGGATCACAACTTTGCGGCCAGCAAGGCCCTTCGACACCTCTATGATCTCGGACACCGCAAAATCGCATTCATGAAGGGCCAGCGATACTCCCTCGACTCCGAGGCCCGCTGGGAGGCCATCGTCAGCATTGCGAAAGAGATTGGCATCGTCATCCAACCCGAACTCTGCATTTATCTGGAAAAGAATCTTTGGTCGCCCGAGCTCGGCTATCCCCCCATGCGCGAACTGCTCGCCCGCACGCATGATTTCACTGCCATGTTCTGCTTCAACGATACCGCCGCGATCGGCGCCATTCGTGCCATTGAGGATGTCGGACTCAACTGCCCCCGCGACATCTCGGTCATAGGCTTTGACGACATCATCGTGGCAGAGTACTTCAACCCACGCCTGACCACAGTGCGCCAGCCCCTTCACAAGATGGGCTGGACCGCTGCGCAGCTGCTCATAAAGCGTATTCAGTTCCCAAATGAACCCTACCCCAACGAGGTCTGGTTCGAACCAGAGTTGGTCGTGAGAGAATCGACCGCGAGCCTACTCAACCTCCCCGAGCCCGGTCGAAGTAAGACAAAACCCTGACAGGAGCACTTTGCAACAACTTCATCCAGAAGTAACGGGCCTCAGCGAAAACCGCACCGCAACGTTTCGCATGCTTGGGCCCGTCTTCTTCTACTTTTTTGCAGCTGGCATTGCAACCGTGATGCTCGGCCCACTTCTGCCTACGTTTATCCAGCACTGGCAGATCCAGGACTCCCAGGCAGGCACGCTCTTTACAGCCGATTTTGTCGGTCAGCTCTGTGGAGCCTGGATCGCCGCACGCAACCTTCGAGCCAGCCTGCTTTATGGATCCGCCCTCACCGCAGTCGGTTGTGCAGCTCTATCATGGCTCGACTTTGGCAGCGCACATATTGCTCTCTTCTGTATCGGCGTTGGCCTGGGCACAGGTCTCACCGCTGGCAACATCATCGCAGGAACAACTGTTCCCTCCGCACGCGCTCGTCTCCTCGCCATATTGAATGTTGCATGGGGGCTCGGCGCGATCGCATGCCCGGTGCTCCTCCGCATTACCGGAAGCGACGGCATGCGACGCTTCTTACTTGCTACCGCAATACTATTTGTTATCTCTTCCCTATTTTCTATCGCGATCCCGCTAAGGCCATCCGGCGACGATGCAGGGAGATCTTCGCAACCTGTTTCAAGTCAGCCACTCACTGATCGGCGAATGCCTCTGCCTCCACTCCCTCTGCTGGCCTTTGCTGCTGCCATGTTCCTCTATGTCGGCGTCGAAAACTCGCTCGGAGGCTGGCTCCCAACCTACGCGGTCCGTACCCACCCTTCGCTGCAAGCTTCATCCATTGCCATCTACTTCTGGGTAGCAGAACTAGTGGGGCGTCTCCTGGTGGCTGCTCTTATGTTTCTCCTGGGCGAGCAGGCTCTCTACCGGCTCTGCCTCACTCTACTTATTCTCACCGAAGCTCTACTATGCGTTTTGGCGCACATATCCGCGAACGGCATCCTCGCCCTCACAATTCTCGGCGGCTTTGCCTTGGCTCCCGTCTTTCCGCTGCTTGTCTCGTTTATGCTTGCGCGCACCGGCAACCACAAACGACTAGGTCCTCTCTTCGCCAGCGCGTCTGTCGGCGGAGCTGTATTACCTTGGATCACCGGCGTCTGCTCCACCCAATTTAATAACCTTCGCGCGGGGCTCGTGGTTCCCGCCATAGGAGCGGCGCTGCTCCTCTTTCTTTCCGGTGTGATCACTACCAAGCCGGTCGCGTCGCTCGGGACAGAGACATAAACTGCGTAATCACAACATTTAATACGGTGCATCCGAAGCTATTGAAATTCGCGGGTCGCGCAGCATCTCTCCTTATGACAATCAGACGGAGAAAGAGGCCAGGCTTAGCCTGACCTCCATGAGGGATGACGATCTACAGCCCTATTTCACCGGGGCTACAAAGTGATCGCGGAGTTGAATAACGCCAATGACAACAAGGGCCGCCATAGCTGGTCCGAATAAGAGATACATAGTGCCTCCTTCCTCAAGAGTGAATATGTAACTAAACTGAATCCCTACAACCTCGTCGCATGATTGAGCGAATGCGCTTCCTCAAGCAACAAACCTGACAACTTGCTAAAAGCAATCGCTAGACCAACCTCGCAGGCTCAACCTGTGAACGCCCTAACTTTCGACGAAACACTCCTGCCATTCCAATCAAGCCCGACCCGAATAACAGCAGGCTCGAAGGCTCTGGAGTTGTCGCTGTTCCGATAAACTCCTGCGGCCCCGACGAGGTATCGTTAGCCGGAATATACAAAGTGAACTGATTGAAGTAGCCGGAGCTAATCAGCTGCTGATTGTTGGCTGCCTTCAACGCATTGCTCGCCAGCGTCTGCGCCGTAGAGTCAAACAGCGAATTGCCGTTCAGATCAGATGGATCGAAGATGCTCCACTCTGCGTACTGAATCTCGCTGACGCTTACTCCTGCTTGCGGATGAAGAATCTCGGAGTAAAGAATCGCGTCGGCGCGATAGTCCTGGTCCATCACGGAGTTCCCAGTAGGAATACTCTCCGCTGTGACACTCCAGCTCTCGCCGTCTGTGATCTCGCGGTTGTAGTTCAGGCACATCAGGTTTACCGTCGAGGTGCCTGAGGATGTGTTGAGCTGAAACGAATACGGATAAATCTCAGGGCTCCCGCCAGAGGGGTTCACCGTACCGCTGTTGAGTGTGAGCGTGTCGGCCTTTACTGCGCCCGAACCAAATGCAAGACAGATGATTGCAACAAGTAATACAAATTTGAGTTTCACGAACTTCCCCCGGATATCTACTGCACCATCGATGTTGCAAGTAGGGAACCATTCATAAAAGTTACGGAATTCTTTGATTTTCGAGGTTTCCTAACTATCTCTGTTGAAAACGAAGCAACTTCCAACAACCCAACGTCAAAGCGTTTACCCCATTGCGGAAAAACTTTTCCACTTTCGGTCCGCAATCTTTAGCAACAACTTTCGCCTCTATCTTCATGTTTTTTTTGCTCACTCAAGCAACCTTAAAAAGCGAGAAGAACCTGTGAGATTACGAGGTCTTCAATTAGTAAAGGGGGTTGCTGGCTACAGAGTCCCAATTCCGAACAAGCAGATCAATCAACGCTGAGGTCGATCGACGCACACATGCTCCCTGCCCTGTCGCACAAGACACGACTTAGTGGGAAGAAAGTACCGTATGTCGCAAAAGAAAAAGCCTCTTCAGAAAGAAGAGGCTAGATCGTTATCTTATATAGCTGCTGATAGCAGCCGGTCACAGATCACACCGCGACAGTAAAGCTGTCTTCGCTTCGGGTCACGGCTCGATACATCGTGTCGCGCTCGAACGGTTCGCGCCCAGCCTCTGTGATTAGCCGAACCAGGTCCGCACGCCGCATCCCCTGCGGAGTCGTCGCGCCGGCATCGTGGTAAATCTTCTCCTCGATCACCGTGCCGTCGATGTCGTCCGCGCCAAACCTCAGCGAGATCTGCGCCATCTTTGGCGAGACCATCTGCCAATAGCTCTTCACGTGCGGAAAGTTATCCAACATCAGGCGACCAACCGCGATCTGCCGAAGGTCGAGCATCCCCGTCGTCCTGGGAATATGAGCAAGCGCGGTATTGTCCGGATGGAACGACAGCGGAATGAACGTCTGAAATCCACCTGTCTCATCCTGCACCGCTCGCAACTTCAGGAGGTGGTCGACTCGATCCTCTTCGTTCTCCACATGCCCATAGAGCATGGTCGCATTTGATCGCAGCCCGATCTGGTGTGCCATCCGAGCCGTATCCAACCACTCGCTGCCGTCGATCTTGTGGTCGCAGATGATATGACGTACCCGATCCGCAAAGATCTCGGCGCCACCACCTGGCATCGAATCCACCCCAGCCGCCTTCATCTGCGCGAGCGTCTCCGGAATCGTCATCTTTCCGCGCTTTGCCAGAAACGCCACCTCTACCATCGTGAAGGCCTTCACATGCACCTTCGGGAACCGAACCTTAAGCCCCCGCACCAGGTCCATGAAGTATTCGAAAGGTAGATCTGGATGCAGCCCGCCTACGATGTGAAACTCGGTCACAGCCTCCGAGTACCCCGAAGCGGCAGTCTCCCAGGCCTCCTCAAGCGCCATCGTATAAGTGCCTGCCTCGCCCTTTTTGCGGCCAAACGCGCAAAGACGGCAGGAGGCCATGCAGACGTTCGTAGGGTTGATGTGACGATTGACGTTGAAATACGCTATATCCCCGTGCATCCTCTCACGCACAAGGTTTGCCAGCCAGCCCACCGCGAGGATATCGCCGCTTCGGTAGAGCGTCACCCCATCGTCGAAGCTAAGCCTCTCCCCCTGCTGCACCTTCGCCGCAATGGGCAATAGGGCTGCATCGTCGGTCTGAAAAGAGTGTCGCGGGCGAGGAACGGCTAATGAAAAACTCATACTACGATTCTATTCCTCATTAGCCGTCGAAGCCTATTTCAATGGCTCGCCACTTCCTTAGAATCAACCATACGCGGCTGGATCACCACGCCATCAAACCAGGTCGCCCCGACGAGATGATCCCCCATTGGCCGCACCAGCTTCAAGTTCCAGCCAGTATTCCAATACTGCACCGTTCGATCCGGCAGATGAACCCCGAAGGCAATCGTATTTTTGCTGCCGGCTGCAATGAGAACTCGCTGGGAGGCAGCGTCATAGAAAATACTATTCACGTCGCGGAGAAACAGGTTCTTGATTGTCTGCCAAGTAGCCCCTTTATCATCCGAAACGTAGATACCCTGTCGTCCACCTACCCAAAGACCGCCAGCATCATCTACGGCCAGCGCTGATATTTGATCGATTGTGTCTGGCAGTTTCACAGAACTCCACTGTTCGCCGCCGTCGGAAGAAAGCTCCGCTGAGTTCAAATTAGCCGCCAACACGGTGGACTTCGATGCCGCCACAAAATTCCAGCTCCGCGGTTCGAAACCTGGAACCTCTTTCCAGCTCTGGCCCGACGTAACGCTTCGAAAAAGGCCACCGGAGGTCGCGGCATAAAGCACATCTCCACCACGAGCAATTCCATTGATCGTGGCCTGGAAATCATGAACCGGCTGCGCCACAGGCTTGTGGACAGTTGCCGCAGTAGTCGTGTGCCCTGCAACCTTCTTTGTCGTCCGAGACGCCGGCGCTGGGGGCGGGTTGAGTGTGATATCGCTCACGCGGCTCCATGTGGCGCCTTGCGATCGGTAGATCCCATGCCGCGTGCCAGCTACCAGGCTGCCGTCCGGTCCCTGTCCGAGGCTAACCACGTCATGCCCCTCCAAGCCCGCGCTCTTCTGGGTCCAACTCAAACCTCCATTGGTACTAACGAATACACCACCCATTGCCTTGTCGTTTACGACCCCGACATAGACGGTCTGCGGATTAGAAGCGTCGGCGACGTATGAGGTAATCTGTCGAGCCGAAAAGCCATTGTTTGATTGGGTAAACGAATTACCACCATCATTGCTTGCCAGCACACCTCCCCGGTCCGTTGCGAGCATCACCCTACTCGTGTTGGTCGGATCAACGTATACATCGTTGATGATCACCTCAGGACCTGTAGTACGTTGCCAGGTCGCGCCAGAATCGACAGTACGCCACAACCCTTCCGTTGTTCCGGCAAAGACAATATTCAAATTCTTCGGATCCTGCATCAAGACCCTGGTTCTGCGCGCCGTAGAGGGAATTCCCTGCACCTTCTGAAACTTGTCGCCTGCGGTCTGACTCTTGTAGATGCCTGAGCAGGCGCTTGCGTAGACGATCTTCGAGTCCTTCGGATCGACGATGATCGAAAACACGTCGGAATCGTCGATGATGCCCTCTTTCATATTGGTCCAGTGCTGACCGCCATCGACCGTCTTCCAGGGCAAATGCCATGTACCCGCGTAGATAATGTCAGGGTTAACCGGGTCAATCGCAATCGATTCGACCTCATGCAACTCATGGCTTCCCTCGGGACTGATCAGCTTCCAGTGCTCTCCACCATCGGTGGACCGATAGACACCCTTAAGCGTGCCTGCCACCACTATGTTCGGATTCGATGGGGCCGCCGTCAGAGCGCGAATGGACTGACCGTGCATGTCCGACTCACTCTCCCAACTCGCTCCTCCATCTTTACTAAGAAACATCCCACCGTCTGGGCTGCCCAAAACCCAGGCCCCGACGAGGATGCGCTTCCCATCGCCGCCGTTTACCACGATCGAGTCCAAAACCAGGTCGTCGCGCTTGCCGATCCAGGCCAAACGCTTCCAATCGCCGCCACCGTTTTGCGACTCGTACATCCATCCGGTTGCAGTACCCAGATACATATGAGAGCGATTGTTAGGGTCAACACCGAAGGCTCGCGCGTCCCCTCCATCTGGCCCAAAGGGCAGCCAGTTTGACGCGTGTAGTTGAAGACAGAATAGGGCGACGAGCAGGATAGCGAGCTTACTGGGGAGCCGGAGAGGTTTGTTCAAGAGGTTTTTCCAATCTGACATGAAGAGTAGACCATTTACATGGTCCCCTTCAACACAAAAGCTGACTGGGGGTTCCTCCCCAGTCAGCTTCTGTGCAGAACTACTGTGAATCGTTACTGCTTTTTATGCTTCGCTGGCGCTGTCCGTGGCTTAGCGGTAACTGCGCTTTCGTCCACAGGGGTTAGACCAGAGGTGGTGAGTGTGGCACCGGCTGGAATCAACGTCGTCGTCACAGTCTTACCGTTTTCTGTACCGGTGTAGACCGAGATACGGCCGGCGTCAACGCCCTTCTCCGTTACCAGGTAAGCCTTAGCGTTGACAGCGCGCTCAGCAGCAAGCGTGCTCCCGTTCTTTTCTGCGCTATCTGCATCGCCAACGACTGCCAGTTTCGCATCGGAGGTACGCTGCAGGTTGAGAGCGATATCGTCAAGGCAAGCCTTGGCTTCGTTATCGACTCGTGCTGGACGCTTCTTGTCGCGATCGAAGTTGATCGAGCACAGCTGGCTGGTCGTCGGCGCTGGTGGCGGCGGCGGCGCGTTGACAGTAACAGTCGTGGTGCACGAAGCACTTTGACCCTTATCGTCAACAGTATTTGCCGTCACAGTGATTGTTCCTGGAGCGGCACCAGTTGTGGTCAACGTTGCAGTCGATCCGTTGCCCGAAACTGAGCCAGCGGAAGAACTGTAGCTATAGGTGAGAGGACGATTCTGCGGGCTCACCCCAGTTGCGGTGATCGTCGACGAATCTCCAGGAGCAACGGTCGACGGGTTCGCCGAGCAGCTCACGGTTGGTGGCTCAAACTGCTTGACCGTGTAGCTGGCCGAGCAATCCGCTGTCTCGCCAGGCTTCAAGCCTTCGGTGACATGGCCCTTCACCGTGTAGGTGCCGGGGTTTGCCGTCTTCGTGTCGATGTTGGCCGTTGTGGAGGTGCCGGCAATGACGCCGCCATCAGCTGTCCAGCTGTAGGTCGCCGTCTTCTTCGGGTTGAGGTTCAACGCCGTTCCGGTCACTGTAATAGGATCACCCGGGTAAACTGTCGTGGGCGAAACAACGCAGGAGTAGGTCACCGGCGGAGGAGGAATAATGTGACCGAAGTGGATAAGGAGACCGGTGCTCAACTCAGCACCACTCAGGTTCGCACGACCGCCCAGCACGCCTGCAGTTGGAACCGTCGCGGCAGGACCGTAGCTTTCGTGAATGTAGCGATAGTCAGCCTGGAATAGACGCAACGAGAACCTGTTGTTCATAAAAGGAAGGTCGTAGTCCATTCCGCCGCCAGCCGTCAGGGCAGGTCCCCAACGGTAAGGGTTGTAGTAGGTCCCGTTGTGGGAGTTTGGACCATCCAGGTGGGCGCCACCGACGAGACCGTGTCCAAACAGCGTGAAGTTCTGCATTGGAGCGCGGAAGATCACACCACCGGAGCCGGTATAAAGGTCGTCGTTCTGGCCATTGGGATGCGCCGCGAAGATGACCTCTCCACCAACATACTTGTTGAAGTAATAAGCCACGCTGCCCATCGCGCCGACGTTAATCGACGAGTAGCTAATATCTTGAGGCTGTATCTGTCCATGAGCCCCAAAGTAGGAATAACCCAGAAAAACATCCACTCGGGAAGGGTTAGGCCCCACCGGGGCGGCTGTGCTGGGAGTCTGCGCGCTTAAACTGGCAACTCCGAGACCGACTGCACATGCAGCCAGTACGAACCGGCGTGTACTACGAAACGGGCGATAAACCATTCGAGTTCCTCCACTCAAAGTCTTGCGTTTTTTACGAACCTTTATTCAGAGATCGTTTTGTTTGTTCGATTCCTTACAGCTTACTTCAGTTGCTAATGCATCCGGGTAAAAAAATACTCCACGATGACACTATTTTCAATACGTTACCAACCGACAGAGTAAAAATCTCCAGATGACATGCCCAAAGAACCCTCTCAGTAACCTGCACTTCTTACAGTGCACTATGACAAATTCAGAGTTTTACGGACCGTTCCCCGCTCCTGCTGAATCTTTTCCTGCAAAAGCGTAATGGCATACAACAGCTGTTCCGGGCGCGGCGGGCATCCAGGAACGTAGACATCGACCGGTATTACCTGGTTAACCCCCTGTAGCAGGGCATAATTATTGAAAACCCCGCCTGAGGTCGCGCATGCTCCCATCGAAATAACCCATTTCGGCTCTGGCATCTGCTCATAGAGCCTCCGAATCACCGGCGCCATCTTCTGCGAAACCCGTCCAGCAATGATCATCAGATCGCTCTGCCGCGGCGACGGACGAAATACCTCCGCTCCAAACCGCGCAATATCATACCTCGATCCACCCATCGACATCATCTCGATCGCGCAGCAGGCCAAACCAAAGGTCATCGGCCAGATTGAGTTCTTGCGCACCCAGTTGATCGCCGCATCCATCGAAGCCAGCACAATACCCTCAGGCTGCTGATCCCCCCAGCTCACCTCGGTCACCTTCTCGTGATTTTTTCCGAAGCTGTCGAGGGTGCCAAAGATGTAGCGGTCGTTCTTTTGCGGAGTCGCTGTCGGGCGACCACTGCTCGTGTTCTGGTTCGAAGCTGTGCTCATGTCTCTACTATAAAACCGGTTGCGCGCGCCGCATAACTTATTTCATCTACTTTCTCGCAAACCCACTAGCAAAAATAATAGTTCTGGCTCCAATTGTGTCGGCTGATCTACCAAACCTACGCACCGATGCGAACACTAGTGAGCGTTTTCCTCGATCGCTTGAAGCAATGCCTTTCGCAGCACTCCCTCTTCGTCCTTATCCAGCTTCGCTCCACCACGAGTCAGGTAGAAGACGTCGATCGCCGTCTCTCCTTCTGTATCCACGAGCGCCACCTCGATATTGCAACTCTGCGCCGCCAACGTCAGACTCAACGCGCGCAAGAGTCCGGTCGTATCCTGCGCTACGACTTCCAGCAGCGTACTGTGCGAAGACGCCTCATCATCAAACTCCACCCGCGTTTTCACCACCATCAGTGGAGCCTTCTTTCTCCCTCTTCGCCGTCCACTCAGAAGCTTCTCTACTGACACCAATCCGGTCATCACGTCATGAACGCTCTTCACAAATGCCTTGTGCTCCGAGGCGTTCATCTCCAGCGTTCGAAAGTTATCGGTAAACCGGAACGAATCCACCACGACGCCCTGCCTATTCGAAAACGCGTCCGCCGTCACGATATTCATACCCCAGGCAGCCAGCACGCCTGCCATCGTCGCGAACAGCTGCGGCCTGTCCCGCGTCACCAGCGTCAACTCGCTCACCGTCGCGGCATAACGAAAATCCAACTGCACTGGATCACTTGCAAATCCCATTGCCATTTTGAAGTGCGCTCGAACCTGCTCTGGCGTCCTCGTCAGCACATACCGCTCTGGAAACCCCTCCAGATACTCTCTCACCGCAGCCTTCTGCCCTGGCAACAACGCCACCACGCGATGCACCAGTTCGCTCTCCTCCTGCGCGCCCAGCCGCTCATCATCCACGCTGCGATCCAGATAGTTCGCTGTAGCAATGTAGAGCCGCCACAGATTCTCCGCCTTCCAAGGCGTCAACGCATCCGGATGCACCGCGTTGATATCCGCATACGTGAACAGCGTCAGCATCCGCAGAGCCTCCGGCGTCTGCATCTTCCCCGCAAACGCACGTACGGTCTCGGTATCGAAGATGTCTCTGCGCAATGCAGCCGACATCTCCAGATGATTCGTAATCAGGCTCACCACCAGCCCGCTCTCATATGCATCCAGTTCCAGCCGTTCGAGCACACTCTCCGCCATACGCGCACTCTCGCGTGTATGGTCGCCCGTGCTGCGTCCTTTTCCAGTGTCATGCAACAGTGCGGCCAGATACAGCAGCTCCGGATGCGGCAGCTCGCGCAACACTCCACCAAACCGCGTCGCCCACTCCGCCATCCCGCCCGACTGCGCGCTCTCCAACCCATGCAGTGTGTCGATCAGCACAAACGTATGTTCATCGACGGTGTACCGGTGATACGCATCTCGAATCACCAGCGCATCGATCCCATGGAACTCAGGAATCAGCAGCTCCAGCACCCCCAGCGCATGCATCGACCGCAACGCGTCTCCAGCGTGATTGCCGGTCAAAATTCCCTGCAGATGATGCCACAGCGCCGGTCCCTCCTCCAGCTGAGCCGACAACAGCGGCAACCCCTCCGACAGCCGCTCTTCTGCATCTCCCCCCAGCGTGACCCCGGTCTTTGCCATCGCCGCAAAAACCTGCAGCACGACATCCGGGTCCTCCGCCGGATCATGTCCAAATTCCTCAGACGTCTGCAGCACCACACGCCCACGCTCCAGGCGAAACCCGTGCTGCTTCACGTCTACCTTGCGCTCCCGCTTCAGCCCCAGCAGCCTGGGAGAAGACACAGGCACCTCATCCAACATCTGCGTCACTCGCCGTTCCACGCTCCGCGCATGGCGAAAATAGAGCCGCATCCAATACGCCGCATCCGTCTTCTTCGGTTTGCGCCCGGTCAGACCTATTGCATCTTCAGCAGCGGCATCCTGCGCCTGCCAGTCCAGCGTATTGTCATCCCGCTCATGCCGGTAGTGTAAAAAGCAGCGGACCAGCCACAAGAAATTCACCGCCTTGCGAAAATCATCTCCATCGCTCGCAATGACTCCACCCGTCGCACCGTTCTTCTGTGCTGATGCCGCGGCTTCTCTCAGCTTCGTCATCCACCCGCACACATGCACATCTCGCAGACCACCCGGACAATCCTTGATGTTCGGCTCCAGGTGAAACAGCGTGTCTCCATACTTCGCATGGCGCGCGCGCGTCAGCTCCAACAGCCGAACCATCACCGCCTTGGAATCTCGCTGCAACAGCTTCGGAACAGACTGCCCCGCCAGCTTGTCATATAACGCTTCATCCCCAGTCACCAGCCGGTGATCCAACAGCGACAGTACAAACTCCGCATTCTCCGGATCAAACTTCTCGCACTCCGAAAGCTTCCGCGTCGTCGGCGAAACCCGAATCCCGCAGTCCCACATCTCCTGATTCACTCGACGAATCGCGTCTTTGACATCCTTCTCGACCACCCGCCCATCCAGCAGAAAAAGCAAGTCCACGTCCGAATAAGGAAACAGCTCCCGGCGTCCGTATCCACCCACCGCGACCAACGCAATCCCAGTCCCTAGCCGAGAATCCCGCTCTACCGCCTGCGCCCACAGCCCTTTCACTAACTGATCCAATGCGGCCGCCCGCGCGGCAATCGTCACCGCGCCCGTAGCGCCTCCCGCCTCGAACGCACCACGAACCTCCAGCATCTTCCGCTGGTACACTCCGCGCATCCCACTTCCTATGGACTCGTTTCCCTGCATGGCCATTTTGCTCGAAAGAACTTTAAGCATACAGCCAGCGGCCAGGCTGGCATGCCGCTTAGCCCTACCACCGCCCTCATATACTATTTCCAATATGAGGAGCGGCCTGGTCAAACAACGAGGTTATCCCGATCGCAGAGGCATGGGAGCGCAGAGCGACTTCATCTCCGAACAGTTTGTCCCCGACGAGAACTACAAGGCACGACAGATGGAGATGGTTCAGAGATTGATCGCTGCAGGAACGACTCGTGAACAGTTGGACAAGATGTTCTTCGTTCCATTCGATCTGATATCAGGTGCAAAAACGGAAGACGACAAGCAGAAGAATCTGTAATACGGTACTTCGTCATCTGGCGCAACGCGTAACTTTCAGCCTCAATGCATCTAAAGCGCAATCTCCCCACGCTCGTCGTTCCGAATCCGAATCGCCTCATCGATCTTCGAGATAAAGATCTTTCCATCGCCGATCGTGCCCGTCCGCGCCGCACCCGTGATCGCCAATATCGCCTTATCCAGCATCTCGTCTGCGACCACAACCTCCAACTTCACCTTCGGCAGCAGATCAACCGAGTACTCGCGACCGCGGTAGAACTCCGTATGTCCCTTCTGCCGCCCATGGCCCCGAGCCTCGGTGATCGTCATTCCCTCAACGCCAATCTCCACCAACGCATCCTTCACCGCGTCCAGCTTCGACGGCTGAATCACCGCTTCGATCTTCTGCATATCTGTATCTTCCTCTCAAACCTGTCGTTCTAATCCGCAATCCTTAGTGCGCCCAATCGTACCCTTCTTCGCCGTGCTGCGAAAGATCCAATCCTTCGCGCTCGTCGTCCTCACTCACCCTAAGCCCGATTAGTTTATCGACGATGAACAAAATCACCAGCGTCCCCACAATCGACAAACTCCACGCAATCGCGACCCCAACCAGCTGATTCAGAAGCTGGTGACCATTTCCCTCGAGCAACCCGGTGGCCTTGCCCGCGCCGAAGATTGGATTGATGATGCTATTGGCAAAAACACCGGTCAGCAGCGCCCCGATCGTCCCACCAGCGCCGTGTACGCCGAACGCATCCAGCGAATCGTCATAGCCAAACGCCGCCTTCACCTTCACCACCATCAGATAGCAGAACACCCCGGCGATCAGCCCAATCCATAAGCGCAGACATCGGAGTTACAAATCCCGAAGCAGGCGTAATCGCGACCAGTCCCGCCACGCAACCCGAGATCGCCCCCAACGCTGACGGTTTGCCCTGGCGAATCCACTCCGCCACGCTCCAGCCGATCGCCGCAGCCGCCGCCCCAAAGTGCGTCGCCACAAACGCCGACGTCGCCAGCGTACCCGCGCTCAGCGCTGAACCTGCATTGAACCCAAACCAGCCCACCCACAGCAGACACGCGCCGATAAAGCTCAGCACCACCGAGTGCGGCGGCATCGGCACCTTCGGATACCCGAGCCTCTTGCCCAGATAAAGTGCCGTCACCAGCGCCGAAACACCCGAGGTTACATGCACTACAGTCCCGCCCGCAAAATCAAGACAGGGAAACTTGCCGCCAAGCGAAGCATTCAGCAACCCGCCCTTACCCCAGACCATATGTGCCATGGGGCTATACACAACCAGCGCCCACAGCACCATAAACACCAGCATCGCTGAAAACTTCATCCGCTCTGCAAACGCGCCGGTGATCAGCGCCGGCGTAATAATCGCAAACATCAGCTGGTACACCATGAACGTCTGCAGCGGAATCGTCGCAGCATACTTCACATCGGGCGCCAATCCGACCCCGCGCAAAAACACATTGTGCAGTCCGCCAATAAAGGCGTTCCCCTCGCCAAACGCCAGCGAATAAGTCACCAGCGCCCACAGCACCGTGATCACCGCCATCATGGCGAAGGTCTGCATCATCGTGCCCAGAATATTTTTCTTCCGCACCAGGCCGCCGTAGAACAGCGCCAGCCCCGGTCCGCTCATCATCAACACCAGCGCCGCCGAAACCAGCATCCAGGCGTTGTCTCCAGCCGACTGCGCCGCGGCAATCAACGCCGCGTTATCCGCGTTCTGCTTCTCCAACGCAGCAATCCGGTCCGTCTGGCTCATCCCGGTCGTAGACCCCGCAGGCGTTGCCGTCTGCGCCATCAGGCGCGCTCCGCCCACAACCGACCCGCCAACAATCAGCGCAAACAAAAAAGCCAGAAACACCTTCGCTACTGGAAGACGCATGATTCAATCACCCGTTTCAAAGTTAGTCATTTCAAAATAAACGAAGTAGCAGGAAAGAAGAGATACGCCGTCAATTCGCCGATCTGGCAGCCTACGACTCAATCTTCACACATAAAGGGAAAAGCGACTCTGCACTGTTCCGGTTCGCTTTACTCTACACAAGGGAACGCTCAACACAAAGCGAGAAATTCACCTACAGTCATCACCTGCAGTCACAATTCTCCGAAAGGCTTTCACTATGTCGACCGCAACTGTTTATAGCTGGAAAGAAGTCGAAAACGAACAGCTCAATCCTCTCCTCAGCCGCCAGTTCATTACCGGCGACCAGGCCATGCTCTCACGCATCGTCCTCACCAAGGGCTGCTTCGTCCCATCCCACTCCCACCACAACGAGCAGCTCGCCTTCATCCTCCAGGGAGCACTCCGCTTCGTCATGGGCGATGGCACCACTCATATTGTCAGATCCGGCGAAATCATCGTCATCCCCGGCAACCTAGCCCACTCCGCCGAAGCCCTCGAAGACACGATCAACTTCGACATCTTCGCTCCGCCCCGTCAGGACTGGATCGACAAAGACGACAGCTACCTCCGCTAATCACCGAAGCGATGGACAGCCTCACCGTCCATCGCACAGTTCCTATTTGTATTTCTGTGGTAGCTGCCTGCCGATTGCGACAAAGCAAGATATATCGCCACATGCCTCGCCGATGGCCCATACGTTATCGTGCCAACATCTCCCGCACGATAGCCTCCCACTCTGCCTTCAAATCTCCCCGAGCCACATCTCTCCCTGCCCGCCGATACCAATACCCCGCATTCCCCACATCACCCTCCTTGCGATGCAAATAGGCATGCACCCACGCACCATCCACGCCGGCGATCTCCTGCGCAATCTCATGAGCCTTCGCCCAGTCACCTTTACCGTCCCACCACAGCGCCAACAGAGCGCCGTCAAACTCCTCCGCATCCGCAGCCTGAAACTCCTCGACAGTCATCGCTACCTCCTACTGCGCAGCAGCAGCCATATATCCGCGCTCCCTCATCCACTTCGCAAGCAAATCGGGCCACACACTCAACGCCGGATTCGCCGCCGCCAGCCCCACTCCGTGCGCACCGTGCTGAAATAGATGCATCTCCGCCGGAACTCCCGCCTTCACCAGCGCCGAATAAAACATAACGCTGTTCATCACCGGAACCGTCTTGTCATCGGTCGTCGCAAACAAAAACGTCGGCGGCGTATCCTTCGTCACCTGCGTCTCATCCGACAGCAGCTTCACCAGCTTCGGATCAGGACCTTCCCCCAACAAATATTTTCTCGATCCTGTATGCGCGTAGGGCGCTTCAAACGTAATCACCGGATACACCAGCACCAGAAAGTCTGGCTTACTTCCTTGCCGCTCCACCACGTCAGCGGAAGCCGCATTGCCTCCGTCAAAGTGCGTCCCTACCGTCGCGGTCAAATGCCCACCCGCCGAAAATCCCATCATCCCCACATGATCCGGTGTGACTCCATACTCCGCAGCATGCGCCCTTACCCATCGAATCGCCCGCTGCCCATCTTCCAATTCCACGGGATAGTGATACTTCGCCCCCAGCCTGTACTGCAGCACAAACGCTGTCACACCGCGCGCATTCAGCCACTGCGCAAAATCGGTCCCCTCCTTCGCCCAGGCAAGATGCTCATACCCACCACCCGGTGCCACCACTACAGCCGTCTGCGTAACGTTCGCACCCGGCGCAACGAAGATCGTCAGCGCCGGCTTATCGATATCCTCATTACCCTGCGCCCCAGGAGCCCCATCCGGCCACAACAAAATCGTCTTCCCGCTGTTACCTGCTCCCGCCGCAACCGGCGCCGCCACGACTTGTCCAAAGCCCACTCCACCAAACAAAAACGTGCCCACAACTCCAACGAGAAAACTCCTCACCACTCTGAATCCCCCTCAACTCATCGCAAACACCAACGCTACAATGGTACAACCACTTCACCACACTCCCTCTCGATCCAAAAGACATCCACCAAAACACAGCCCCCAAAGGTTCCCGACCAATCCAACGAACACACCTTCGACATCGACCCCACCCATCCCGTACCCTTGCATCAGCACCAAAGGCCACGCCGGAGAATTCATGAAGCAACTGGTCCAAAAGCAGCTCGCTCAATCCATCGCCACCATGCAAGCCGTACTCGCCGACCAGAACATCACCCACACACTTGTCGCCGTCGCCGAACTCACCGCAAAAGCCATGCAATCCGGCCACAAACTCATCGTCGCCGGCAACGGTGGCTCAGCCGCCGACGCTCAGCATCTCGTCGCTGAGTTCGTCGTCCGCCTCACCGTCGACCGCCCCGCACTCCGCGCCATCGCCCTCACCACCGACACCTCCATCCTCACCGCCGCCGGCAACGACTACGGCTTCGACCACCTCTTCTCCCGCCAGCTCGAAGCCCTCGGCCAGCCCGGCGACATCTTCCTCGGCATCTCCACCTCCGGCAACTCTAAAAACATTCTCCGCGCTCTTACTCAGGCCAAGATCATCGGCATTCCCACCATCGGCCTCACCGGCGCAGGCGGCGGCAAAATGCGCCCACTCTGCGACTACAGCATCGTCATCCCCTCGGACGTCACCATGAACATCCAGGAGTCGCACCTCGCCCTCGAGCACATCTTCTGCATGCTCGTCGAGCGCTTCACCTTCGGCCACGACTTCGACAAAAAGCCTCAGATCCTCAGCGAATAACTGCGCTACGTAAATTTGCTGACGTTCCAGGTCTCGTTACACCATGCCCCGCAGCTGTCGTTTTTCCGAGAGACGAAGGCGATATCTCACGAATGGTACGGATTCCCATTTGAAAATGTTTCTGGAGAACTTGTGCACCGAATATTTCTTGCCCTCGCCACCCTCAGCATCACCGCTCACGCGCAGGCCCCCAATCTCGCCCTTATGAAGTACGCTTGCGGCCCCGCCAACCGCATGTTCGCGACCCTCAGCCCGACTTCCCGCTTCACCGTCGGCACCGCCGGCTTCGACCTCATGGCCTCCCCCGAGATCACCGGCAAATCCTGCACCAGCGACAAACCCTTCTTCTTCTCCGTCCCCATCCCTGAGGGCAACTACCGCATCACCGTCGTCCTCGGCGGCCCGCAAGTCTTCGATCACAACAGTTCGTGCCGAAGGCCGCCGCCTCATGCTCGAAAAGATCCCCACCCAACCCAACGCCTCCGTCACTCGCAGCTTCGACACCAACGTCCGCTATCCCGAGATAAACGGCAACCCCCACAACCTCGTCGAGCTCAAAGACCGCGAAGAAGGCATCCTCGACTGGGACCACAAGCTCACGCTTGAGTTTAACGGCGACCACCCCAGCGTCCGCTCCATCTCCATCGAACCCATCCCCAACGAACCGACCATCTACCTCGCCGGTGACTCCACCGTCGTCGACCAGTACTACGAACCCTGGGCCTCCTGGGGCCAGATGCTTCCCCGCTTCTTCCTTCCTGGCGTCGTCATCGCCAACCACGCCGAATCCGGCGAGACCACTCGCGGTTTCGTCAACGAAAATCGCTTCGCCAAAATCATGTCTGTCATCAAACCCGGCGACTACCTCTTCGTCCAATTCGCACACAACGACATGAAGCCCAACGCCGTCCCCCTCGATGACTACAAACGACTTCTCTCCGACTACATCGCCCAAACCCGCGCCAAAGGAGCAACTCCCGTCCTCGTCACCTCCATGAACCGCCGCACCTTCGACACCGAGGGCCACATCATGAACTCATTCGGCGGCTATCCCGACGCTATGCGCGAGGTCGCGGCCCAGCAAAAAGTAACTCTTATCGACCTCAACGCCATGAGCAAAACCCTCTTTGAAACCCTCGGTCCCGAAGGCAGCATCAAAGCTTTCATGCACTACCCCGCCAACGCCTTCGCGAACCAGCCCAAAGCCATCGACGACGACACCCACTTCAACAGCTACGGCGCCTATGAGCTTGCCCGCTGCATCGTCCACGGCATTCGCGAATCAAACCTCCCCATCGCCAAACTTCTCGACCCAGCGGTCCCCGACTTCAACCCCGCTCACCCCGACCCGCAAACCGAGTTCAACCTCCCCGCCACACCCATTCTCCTCAAATCCGACCCCACCAAGATCGGCCAAACCTAAACACCGCGGAACCAGAAGCTGTTGTAACCGTACTGTCACTTCAGTTGCACCCCGCTTGCATTATGCTTGCGGAGCTTGAAGAACGAGAATTCGAGAGGAGACTCAAATGACAACGCAACAAGTAGCCGATCAGCTGGTCAAGTTATGTAAAGAAGGCAAATTTAGCGAAGCGGTCGCAACGCTTTATGCAAACGACGTCGTAAGTATGGAAGCCGGCGCGCCCCCGGGAGGATCGCGAGAATCAAAAGGCCTGGATGCTGTGAAGGCGAAGGGGAAGTGGTGGGAAGACAACCATGAAGTGCATGCTTCCACCGTTGAGGGTCCGCTCGTTGCAGGCTCCCACTTCGCCACCACTTTTAAGCTCGACGTGACCTTCAAACCCGAGAACAAACGCTTCACGATGGAAGAGGTTGCCGTCTACAAAGTCAAAGACGGCAAGGTCGTCTACGAAGAGTTCTTCTACAACATGTAGATGGAAGACACAACGGCAACACAGCTCCTCTCAATGCACGAAGCTACTCACGATCCCGATCGTGAGTAGCTCAGAGGAGCAATCCTGCATCTGGCCTTTATCCGAAACACTCATCTCTCACCCAACAAAACTCCGACATCCTCCTTGAAGTCCGCCTGCCTCACCGCCCCCGCATAAGTCTTCGCAACCCTCCCCTGCCGATCCACCAAGATCGTAGTAGGCACCCCCGCCATCCCATACGCCATCTGTGAGCCACGCTCCGGCAGCGTCACCGGATACGGCACCTGAAACTCCTCCACAAACTTTTTCACCTTTGCCGTCCCGCCTTCGTCGATCGCCACCCCCACCACCGTCAGCCCTTGCGGCCCCAGTTCTTTCGACAGCCGAATCAACCCCGGAGTCTCCTCCCAACAAGGCTCACACCAGCTCGCCCAGTAGTTCACCAGCACAACCTGCCCGCGATGCTCCGCCATTCGCCACGTTCCACCATCGAGCTGCGCCATCACCAGCTCCGGCATCACTTTTCGCGAAGCAACGGGCGTGATCCCGCCAGACTGACGCGTCCCGAAGTGCCACGCCCACGCCACCACCGCGAACGCAACCACCGCAGCCCCATACCGAACCCACCTCGAGCTCATCCACGGCATCGCTCACTCGTCCCCTCCGTCAGCCTACCCTTTTCATCGTCACCTTGAGCTATGTAAAGTGATAGCTGCAATACCATCGCGCAAGAAGGGGCCAGACATTTCCACTCCACGCCGCACCATCCTGCTCAAGGCGATAGCGTCCCTCGCACTTCTTCTCACCGCGACCCCGGCCATCCCCTACTCCGTCCAGAGCCACCAGGAGCTCATCGATCTCGCCTGGAAGCAGACCATTCGCCCCATTCTCCTCAAGCACTACCCCACCCTCACCGACGCCCAGCTTCAAGAGGCCCACGCCTACGCCTACGGTGGCTGCGCCATTCAGGACTTCGGCTACTACCCCTTCGGCAACGCCTTCTTCTCCGACCTTACCCACTACGTCCGCTCCGGCGACTTCGTCCTCTCGCTCCTCCACAACGCGCAAACCCCCGACGAACTCGCCTTCGCCATCGGCTCTCTCTCTCACTACATCGGCGACAGCTTCGGCCACAGCCTGGCCGTCAATCAATCCGTCCCCATCGAATTCCCCAAGCTCGAAAAGAAGTACGGTCCCTCCGTCAACTACGCGGAGAACCCACACGCCCACGTTCAGACCGAATTCGCCTTCGACATCAACCAGCTCAGTAAGAAACGCTTCGCCCCCTCCGCGTATCTCAAGCACGTCGGCCTCGAAGTCCCGATGCCACTCCTGCGCAAAGCCTTCTTCGAGACCTACGGCCTGCGCCTGCCTGACATCATCGGCACCAAAGAGACCTCCATCCGCATCTACCGCTTCGGCGTCCGCAGATTCCTTCCCAACATCGCCCGCGCCGAAACCATCCTGCACAAAAAGAGCTTTCCCGCAGACACCCCCAGCCCCGATCTCGACACTCTGCGAGCAGACCTCGTGCAGGCATCAGCCGACAACGACTGGGAGAAATATCGCAAGAACCCCGGCTTCAGCAGCCACCTCTACGCCGGATTCATCTTCATCCTGCCCAAGGTCGGCACCCTCAAGATGCTGGCCATCAAGGGACCCACTCCCCAGACCGAAGACCTATACATCAAGAGCGTGAACCACTCAATCATTGCTCTACGCCTCGTCCTGACCAACTACGACCGCATCGACCACTACATCTCTAACCGCGATCTCGACACCGGCGCCGTCGTTCGGCCCGGCGGCTACAGGCTCACCGACGAGACCTATGCCAAACTTCTGGCCATGATCACGAAAAACTCGGCCAACGTTGTCCCCTTCCAACTCAAGCACGACCTCATCGCCTACTACGCCGATCCGCAGTCTCCCATCTCCACCAAAAACGATCCCGAGAAGTGGGCACAAGTTCAAGCCAATCTCACAACTCTCGCCACCATGAAGACCATCGGCGAACTAGACGCTATTCCCGATCAAATCCTGGCCGAGTAGACATGCAGATCTAACGAAAAAGGTGGCCGACCCACCAGCTGCCCTGCACCCAAACCTGCATCCAACTACTTAGATTGACAGGAGAAGCGATGAAAATCGTTCCAAGCACGCCCGTCTCGTCCGCACTCGCAGCCACCGCCCTGAGCCTTCTAACCATTGCTACTCTCGCCTTTACCGCAGGCTGCAACGACACCGGAAAAGCCTCCCCAACCCCAGCCAACTTCACTCTCGGCATCAACAATCACTACCTCGACCACCCAGCCTGTCTCCTCACTGACACGCGCTTCCCCTTTGAGACCAGCGATCCCGCAATTACCAAACAGATGGACACCCTCGTCAAAAATCTTCTCCTCGAAAAAACCGTCGAGACCGCCATTCACGTCAGCCGCTACACCGTCGCCACCGCGGGAACCCGCTACGCTCCACGCTTCTGCTACGGCCACCGCGAGGTCACCGGCATCAGCAGCTTCACTCCTATCGCCGTCAACAACGGCTTCAAAGAGACGACCGTCACCTACACCTACACGATGAAGGAAGTCCCGGTCTGGGCGGAAAGCCACGACATTCAGGCAGCCTTCCCTGCCATGGCCCACGCCACCACCAGCCAGGCCACCGACACCATCGTCCTCGCCCAATCCCCAGTAGGCTGGCAGGTCCCCGACTAAGCCACACTGCCTTGAGAGAAAACCTATCCAGCTCCGACGCAACAACCGATAAGCCAGGTTATTGCCATTGGCCAAATCAGTTCACTTGTCGATAAGCCGACTCTTCGTCTAAGTGACGAGAAGAGCGTTTATCAGTCTTTTTTCCGGCCGCTGAGGAGTCGATCGCTTCGCTCGTTGAGTGTTAGCGATCAAGTTCCTTTGTCGAGACTTCGGACTCAGATGGTACGTGGAACGGTTCTACGGAGATGCGCTCGTACCGCACTTCCAGCACGGTCAGGGTTTCAGTGCCGCCCGGCGCATGAAGAACCACTTCGTCGTCCTCCGCCGCTCTCGTTAATGCGCGCCCCAGGGGTGAGGCCCAACTGATGTGGTTGCGGTCGAGATTGACTTCATCTGTGCCGACGATGCTCACCACTCGCTCTACCCCCGCGGCATTCGCATAGCGCACGGTGGCTCCAAAGAACGCCCTTGTCGCCCGCTGTCCCGTTCTCGGAGCTTCCGGATCTACCACCTCCGCGGCTTCGATTCGTTTTGTCAGGAAGCGAACCCGACCATCGATCTGCCGCAGCCGTCGCTTGCTGTACTGATAGTCGGCGTTTTCACTGCGATCGCCATTGCCCGCAGCCCACGCCACCACCTCCACCACGGCCGGGCGATCCTTGGTGAGCAAAAAATGGCGCTCGTCTTTCAGGCGTTCGATCCCGCCTGGGGTGATGTAGTTTTTGCCGTGGTTCGCCGCGGGCTCTTCTACCTTCGGTCTTCTCGTAAACCCTTTTCGCATCCTGCGGCCCTATCTTAGCGCGATTTGAACTATCGGCGTTTATCGATACTAATCCGGGCAGGACTTCCAATTAGTACCGGAAAGTCGGGTTCTCATCATCTATGTCACGTGCTCGTAAAACCGCTTCTCGGACAACTGAGGATTTGGCTGGTTGTTCAAAGTGAGTAGTAAATAGCCAATGCACTCCTGGTGTGCACACCCGATGACATCTCCTCGCCGCATCCCCCGCTACAATCGCCAACAGAGGAACCAATGTCGAAATCACGTCGAGAATTCCTGACTCAAAGCACGCTCACCCTGCTCGCCTCCGCCTCCGCCCTAGCCCAAACCCCCAACACCCCGACCACTCCCGGCGCTCCCCCAGCCTTCGGCACCTCACCCTCCGTAGGCCCCGAGGTCACCCCCGCTACCTTCGCCGAAGCCGAAAAGCTTGTCCAATACGAGCTCACCGAAAAAGACCGCGCCCAGGCTGCTGGCAACTGGCGCGCCGCCATGGCTCCCCTCTACGAGCGCCGCACCGGCCCGCGCAAAGTCGCCATCCCCGTCGCCATCGCGCCCTACACCATAGTCAACTCCATCCTCCCCGGCCAACCTACGCTCCCATCTAAAAACGAATTCATCCGCACAAAATCCGACGCGCCACTCCCCACCACCGACGAAGCCATCGCCTTCGCCCCCGTCCACCAACTCTCCCGCTGGATCGAAACCCGCAAACTCACCAGCACCCGCCTCACCGAGATCTACCTCAAACGCATCGAGCAGCTAAATCCCAAGATCAACTGCATCATCACCCTCACCCGCGATCACGCCCTCGCACAAGCCAAAGCCGCCGACGCCGAGATCGCCGCCGGACACTACCGCGGCCCACTCCACGGCATCCCCTGGGGCGCAAAAGATCTCCTCGACACCGCCAACATCCCCACCACCTACGGCGCCGAACCCTTCGAACACCGCATCCCCACCGCCGACGCCACCGTCACCGAGCGCCTCAACGCCGCAGGCGCAGTCCTCATCGCAAAACTAAGCCTCGGCGCCCTTGCCCTCAACGACGTCTGGTTCGGCGGCCAGACCATGAACCCCTGGCTCCTCGAAGAAGGCTCCTCAGGCAGCAGCGCAGGTCCCGGAGCCGCCACCGGCCGCAGGCCTCGTAGCCTTCGCCATCGGCTCCGAAACCGGAGGCAGCATCGTCTCCCCCTCCATGCGTTGCGGCGTCACCGGCCTGCGCCCAACCTACGGCCGCGTCCCCCGCACCGGAGCCATGACCCTCTGCTGGTCCCTCGACAAACTCGGCCCCATGGCCCGCAGCGTCGAAGACACCATGCTCGTCCTCAACGCCATCACCGGCCCCGACAACAAAGACGTCTCCTGCGTCCCCAGCAAACTCGACTTCGACGCAGCCGCACCAATAAAAAATCTCAAAGTCGGCTACTTCCCCCAATGGATGAAAGATGCCCCTGCCACTGACGTCGACCGCGCCGCACTCGCCGCCATCCCCACGCTAGGGATGACGCCAGTTGAAGTCTCCCTCCCCGACTGGCCGTACGACAACCTCGACCTCATCCTCTTCGCCGAAGCAGCCGCCGCCTTCGAAGAAATCACCCTCAACCACCGCGTCGACCAGCTCAAAGCGCAAGTCCCCGACGCCTGGCCCAACACCTTCCGCCAGTCCCGCTTCCTCTCCGCCGTCGACTACGTCCAGGCCGACCGCCTCCGCCGCATGGTCGCGCAAGAGATGGCACGCATCATGGCCGAAGTCGATCTCCTTCTCGTTCCCTCACTCCGCGACGAGATCCTCACCATCACCAACTTCACCGGCCACCCCTCCCTCACCCTCCGCGCCGGCTTCGTCGAAGTCTCCGAGGCCCGCAGCGACTGGGCACCCGACCCAGCCAAGCCTCTCCCAAAGTTCAACCCACCGCGCCGCGTCCCCCACGGCGTCACTCTCATCGGCCGCCTCTTCGACGAAGGCACCATTGCAAGCGTAGGCCTCGCCATGGAACGCCACTTCAACGTAGCGCAGGAAAACCCACCCGGCTTCTAACAGAAATCGAAATCATCATGAGTCAAACCGAGCATCGCGAGGTCCCAAGCGTCCAGCCTCGCCCAAACCGGTATACACGCCACGAAGTGGCCGCCCGCCGCGCAGGCGGCCCGTCCGGCAGGACAAATCTAATCCACCAACCAACCAAGCATATAATCCCGCCCATGGTAGAGCGACACCCAACCCCGAAGCGTCTAGCCAGATGGGCAATGGCAGGAGCATCTCTCGCCGCCACCGCATGGCTTGTACTCTTTCTGACTATCCCGCTACTTCCTACGGACGGACATGGTCTCTGGGCCTCTCTCTGGATCAACCGCCTCGGACTTATCGCCTTCTTGGTACCCCTAGCTCTCGGCATAGGGATCCTCCAATGGGCACAGCGGCGACTCAAGAGCGGCGTACACAGCAACCTCTGGAGCCCAGCCGAACTGGATCCTGTAACCGCTCTCGTTACAAATCCAATCTGGCCTTGGGCGAGCCTGATCCTCGTAGCACTCGATATCCTGCTCATCACATCCAGCCGACGCGGAATGCACGGAGGTGGAATAGCCTTTATCTGCTCCGCCATCCTCCCCACACAAATCGCAAATCAAATACGCCAACTGGTCACACCGAAAGAAAACTCCACCGGCGTCTTCGCGGACTGGCAAAACTTCAAGCCAATCCGCTCCGACCACTGGGGCGACCAGCCGCTTCATCCCTCCGAGTAGTAATCCTTCGACACAATTTCATCGCGGGACTCACGCGCGGAAGTCCATAAACCAATCAGACGCGTACTAGAGATGTAGTCCCAGGAAACTGCCTCTATGCGCCTCCGCTCACATCTGGCACTTATACTTTTCGCCGCAGCAGCTCCCTGCCTCACGCCCGCAAACGCCCAGGCGCCAAAGCCCACACTCCACTGGCAAGCGTGGTCCGACGCCGCCTTCACCACCGCCCGCCAGCAACACAAATTCGTCCTCCTCGACCTCGAAGCCGTCTGGTGCCACTGGTGTCACGTCATGGACGACGTCACCTACCGCGACCCCACCGTCGTCCGTCTCCTCAACGAAAAGTACATCCTCGTCAAAGTCGATCAGGACTCGCGTCCCGACATCTCCAACCGCTACCAGGACTACGGCTGGCCCGCCACCGTAGTCTTCGCCGCCGACGGCTCCGAGATCGTCAAGCGTCAGGGCTTCCTCCAACCCCGCCTCATGGCCTCCATGCTCAAGGCCATCATCGACGACCCCACCCCCGGCCCCAGCATCGAGCGCGAAGCCGCACTCCATCCCGCCGCCGACGCCACCATCGCCCCTGCACTCCTCACCCGCATCCACACCAGCTACGACGCTCAATACGATCAACCCAACTCCGGCTGGGGCTTCGTCCACAAATATCTCGACGAGGAGTCCGTCGAGTACGCCCTCCGCCTCTCCGCCCGCAACAACGCCCTCTACACCAAGCGCGCCACCGACACCCTCCACAACGCCACCTACCTTCTCGACCCCGTCTGGGGAGGCGCCTACCAGTATTCCGTCAGCGGCGACTGGCGCGAACCGCACTTCGAAAAGCTCATCTCCATCCAGGCCTCCTACCTCCGCGAGTACTCCCTCGCCTACGCCCAGACCCACAACCCCGAAGACCTCGCCGCCGCCCAATCCGTCCACCGCTACGTCCACAACTTCCTCACCGACGCCCCCACCGGCGTCTTCTTCGTCTCGCAGGACGCCGACCTCCACGACGGCGAAGACAACGAGCCCTACTTCAAACTCGACGATCGCGGCCGCCGCGCTCAAGGCATACCCCGCATCGACAAGCACGTCTACGCCCGCGAAAACGGCTGGACCATCGCCGCCCTCTGCCAGCTCTACGCCGTCAGCGGCGACACCTCCGCCCTCACCGAAGCAAAACGCGCAGCCATTTGGATCACCATCCACCGCACCATCCCCGGCGGCGGTTTCCGCCACGACGACACCGACCCTGCCGGCCCCTACCTCGGCGACACCCTAGCCATGGGCCAGGCCTTCCTCGCCCTCTACAACGTCACCGGCGACCGCAACGACCTCACCACCGCCACAGCAGCCGCAAAGTTCATCGCCGCCCACTTCGCCCCCACAAAACCCGGCACCGGATTCCTCACCTCACCCACGCGCACCGACGCCGCCTACCGCCCCCACCCCGACCGCGACGAAAACGTAGCCCTCGTCCGCTTCACATCCTTACTCTCCGTCGCCACCGCAGACCCCACCTATCACCAGATGGCCGCCGAAGCCATGCGCTATCTCGCCTCCAGCACCATCGCCCTGCAGCCGCTCTCCGCCGGAACTCTTCTCGCCTATGAAGACTTCACGCAAGACCCTCTCCACATCACCATCCTCGGTCCAACCTCCGATCAGCAAGCCACCGCTCTCCACACCGCCGCGCTACGCTCCCTCACCTCACACGAACTGATCGAGTGGCGTGACCCCGCCGACCCAAACCCACTCCCCACAGCAGTCACCTATCCACCGCTCAAGCGCCCAGCTCTCTTCCTCTGCACCGCCCACGCCTGCTCTTCCCCAATCTTCAAACCAGAGGACGTAGCCGCAAAGATCCAGCGAGCTCAACTCTCAAACTGATTGCAACGGCAAAATCCGCGAACGAGAGAAGACCACCCATCAACTCACGAACGAACCACGCTCTCAACGCCCACCTCTCGCGTCCGAGGAGTAATCCAGTACTGCAACAAGACGAGATCCAAAAATCGATCGAACTTGAACCCAACCTCCCTGAAGTGAGCAACCCGCTCAAACCCCATCCGCTCATGAAACCGCAGTGAAGCCAAATTCTCCGCGTCCACCCCACCCACCATCACATGCTTCCCGGCCGCACGAGCCTGCTCAATCAACTCCCGCATCAACGCCGAACCCACACCCCTCCCACGAAACCCTGAATCCACATGCACCGTATGCTCCACCGTGAATCGGTAACCCGGCCAACTCCGAAAATCCCCAAACGAAGCAAACCCAACCACCAACTCACCCTCAACAGCGACCAACATCGGGTATCCCTGCTCAACACGCCCCCGCCACCACTCCACCCGCTGCGCAACACTCGCGGGTCGATCATTAAAGATCGCCGTCGAAGTCCGAAGCACCTCGTTGTAGATCGCTGTCACGCGTTCGATGTCGCCTTCCAGAGCATCGCGAATCTGCATCACTATCCTCGTGAAGCCTCTCAGTGTTAACTAACACCAGAGCCGAGCATGCCATCCTCAACACAATACCCACCACATCAAACGAGTCCGCGCTTCCAGAACCGTATCGAAGACCCAACCGAAGTTAGCCCAAAGAAGAACATCCGCCAGCTTCTACACCCTCGCGCAGCCCTGCTCAAAGCCGTGACCCATGTTCTTCCCTTGAAACATTCTCCCAAATGAACTAACTTGGCTCCGTCTGCAAATTCACATCAGACGCATTTCAACCACGCAGACCATTGCCTCATCCAACTATCTACATCCCGACCTCGGCCCTTGTACCGAAAATTAGGACTGCCAGCATGCCATCTTCACCACGCATCTCACCACAAAAACACCACAAATTTACGTCTTACGTCTACATGGTTGCAGCGTTTGTTTGTTTCCAGCCAAACCTTTTATTTAGTCAGGTTTCCACGGATAACCTCTACAAAAACTTCCAGAATCCGCCAGACGATGCAAAACCCATGATGCGCTGGTGGTGGTTCGGCGGAGCAGTCACCAAACCGGAGCTGGAAAAAGAGCTGCAAGATATGCACAACGCTGGCATTGGGGGTGTGGAAATCCAACCCGTCTACCCCCTCTCGCTCGACGACGAAGCCAAAGGAATCAAAAACTTAACCGTATCTCTCCCCCGAATTTCTTGACGCCGTCTCCTTCGCCAATAAAACCGCCCACACTCTCGGAATGCGCGTCGATATAACCCTCGGCAGTGGCTGGCCCTACGGCGGCCCCCACACGACCCTCGACCAATCTGCCGGCCGCCTTAAAATAGTGACCGTTCCAATTACCGGCAACACCGTGAATGCTCCGCAACTTCAGGCAGGTGAATCACTTATAGCCTCCTTTTTTGCTCCCGGCACTCCCACCGCTTACACCGCCGCCTCCGCCCAGCCTCTGCCAAATACCGCCAATCCCATCATCGTCCCATCTTCGTCACCCGGTGACCGCGTAGCTCTCTTCTTCATCGCAAGCCACACAAAACAAACCGTCAAACGCCCCTCCGTGGGCGCCGAGGGCCTCGTCCTCGACCACTTCTCTCGCTCCGCTATCGACGAACACCTCAAAGACGTAGCCACCCCACTCATTCAATCCTTCGGAGAGCAACCACCCTACTCCGTCTTCTCCGATTCACTCGAGGTCTACGGATCCGACTGGACAAAGAACCTCCCCGCCGAGTTCCAGAAGCGCCGCGGCTACAACATCGTTCCACACTTACCCGAACTGGCCGCGGGTGGTACCCCCGAAGCCGAAGCTGTCCGTCATGACTGGGGCCAGACTCTCTCCGACCTCGTTCGCGACAACTACCTCACTCCAATCAATATTTGGGCCACGAACCACGGCACTAAGTTCCGCTCTCAAACCTATGGAATACCTGCAGTTACTCTAGCGGACGAATCTATCCCAGCTCTTCCCGAAGGCGAAGGGCCACAATGGCAAGCTTTCTCTTTCACTCGTTGGGCCACCTCAGCCAGCCACCTCTACCACCGCAACGTCACCTCCGCCGAGACCTTTACCTGGCTCCACTCGCCCGCCTTCCGCGCCACTCCACTCGACATGAAAGTTGAAGCCGACCGCATGTTCCTCCTCGGAGTCAACCAGATCATCGGCCACGGCTGGCCGTACTCCCCGCCATCGATCGGCGAACCTGGCTGGAGCCTCTACGCCGCCGCAGTCTTCAACACCCATAACCCCTGGTTCCCCGTGATGCCTGACGTCGCGCGCTACATCCAGCGCGTCAGCTGGCTCCTCCGCCAAGGCGAACCTGCTAACTGACATCGCAATTCTGCTCCCAGAAGACGATGCCCAGGCAGCCTTTACTCCCGGCCACGCCTCTGTCACCGAGCTAATGAAGCGCTGGATCACTCCCGAACTGATGTCCACAATCCTCAACGCCGGCTACAACATCGATTACATCGATGCCGATACGATCAACAAACTCGGAACTATCTCATATCCGATTTTAGTTCTTCCACCGACAGATCGTATTCCTCTTGCAACATACACAAAAATAAACGAATACGTGTCATCCGGTGGAAAGGTTATTGCGATTGACAAGGCCCCCTCGCTAGCTCCGGGCCTCCTCGAGCAAAACCAAAACCTGAAGATACAATCTCTTTCTGCACAGCTTTTCCACAGCAAAAACCACAGGGGAATTCTCCTGAGTTCGCTAGCCAATCTGCCTGCCGTTCTCCACAAGGCCTTTCCTCCAGACATCTCAGTGACCAGTCAAACTAGAGACCTCGGATTCATCCACCGTAAGCTCCCTACCTCCGACATCTATTTCGTCGTCAACTCCAGCAACCAGCCTCTTCACTCCACGATCCGTTTCCGCTCCTCTCACCCAGCCATCGAATCCTGGAGCCCTGACACCGCGGCGACGAGCGCGGTGGCGAACCGAGCCGATACTGAAATTCCATTGCTCCTTGCTCCCTACGAATCTCGCATCTTCGTCCTCAGCGATACGGCTTCCCCAGCTTTACTCACATCTCCCAACTTCGCCGAAGGACCAGCAATCGACCTCAACTCTGGCTGGCAGATCCGATTCGGCGACGCTGGTTCCCCTCAACCTCTTCCTCAACTAACCTCCTGGACTGAAATCGAAGGCCGCAAGTTCTACTCTGGAGAAGTCACCTACTCAAACAGCTTCACCCTTTCGGCAAGCTCCGGCAGCGCCCTCATCGACTTTGGCAAAGGCACCCCGACCATCGACACCCGGCCTCCCAACTCGAGCGGCATCCACGCCCTCCTCGACCCACCCGTTCGCGAAGCCGGCATCCTCTACGTGAATGGCCAGCGCGTCGGCTCACTCTGGCACCCACCTTACCGGTTGGACATCACCACCTTCGTCCACCCTGGCAACAACACGCTGGAGATCCACGTCACGAACACCGCGATCAACGAGCTCGCCGGCCAGCCATCCCGGGACTATACCGCCTTGAACGCAAAATTCGGCAAGCGCTTCGATCCGCAGGACATGGACAATCTCAAACCTCTCCCCTCCGGCCTCCTCGGTCCGGTCAAAATTCTCATACAGGAGCCAGGAAAATAATGCGCTCCTGCTATCGGCTCACCTTTATCGGCACTGCGCTCGTTCTTTCGACCAATCTGTGGGCGGCGGCACAAAAACCGCTTCGCGCCAACGACTACGGTGCCAAAGGCGACGGCACCACTCTCAACACGCAGGCTATCCAGAGTGCCATCGACGCCGCATCCCTTCATGGCAGCACCGTTACACTCGATCCTGGCACCTACCTCACAGGCTCGCTCTTCCTGAAATCCAACGTCACACTCGACATCCCGAACGGCGTCACCCTCATCGGCTCGGAAAAACTCGAAGACTACCCCATGCTTCCCACCCGTATCGCGGGCATCGAGATGACGTGGCCTGCTGCGCTCATCAACTCTCGCGACCAGCATAACGTCACCATCACGGGTCACGGCACCATCGACGGCGATGGCCCAATCTGGTGGAAGTCCTACTGGGATCTTCGCGCTACTTACGAACCCCGGGGCCTCCGGTGGGCCTCCGACTACGACGCCCGCCGCCCCCGCCTCATCCTTCTACAGAACTCCTCCAACGTCCATCTTGGCGGAGGTCTCCTCCTCAAGCGCTCCGGCTTTTGGACCGTCCAAATTCTCTACTCCCACGACATCACCGTCGACGGCGTCACGATCCGCAATAACGAAGGAGGCAAAGGCCCTAGCACAGACGGCATCGACATCGACTCCTCCCACGACATCCTCGTCGAGCACGCCGACATCGACGTCAACGACGACGCCCTCTGCCTCAAGGCAGGTCGCGACTCCGACGGCCTCCGCGTCAACCGCCCCACAGAAAATGTCGTTCTTCGCGACTCCATCATCCGCCACGGTGCCGCCGCTATCACCATCGGCAGCGAGACCTCCGGCGGCTTCCGCAACATCGAGGCCTACAATCTCACCGCACTTTCAGGCGTACCCTCCGGCGTCCTCTTCAAATCCGCCCACACCCGCGGCGGCTACGCCAAGGACATCCGTATTCACGATCTAACCCTGGAAGGAGTAGCGGTTCCCATTCACATCACGATGAACTGGAATCCCAGCTACAGCTACGCCACTTTACCCGCCGACATCAAAAATCCCCCGCCCTACTACATCACCCTCACGACCAAAGTCCCTGCAAACCAAGGTCTCCCTCACTTCTCCGACGTCCATATCTGGAACATCAAGGCAACCGGAGCCAAACAAGCGTTCAACGTCAGCGCTTACCCCGACGCCACACTCGACAACTTCCGCCTCGACCACCTCAATATCGAAGCTGCCGCCGCCGGTACCATCGCGAACTCAAAAAACTGGATCCTCACCGACAGCACCATCCAAACCACTGATGGCAGCAAAGTAATCTTCACCGACTCCAACGGAGTTGCCAACGCAAAAGACGTCCCTTACGGAGAGCCAAAGTAGGCCTACACGAGTTGAAGTGACTTGCTGTCATTGAAAGCCGAAGGCGTGCAAACTAAACACGCTTGAACCGATCCATATAATCCCCAGCCGTTACACCAAGTACACGAACAAATGCTCGGCGCATCACGTCCGCGCTTCGAAATCCGCAGGCGTCGGCAATCTCCTTCAGTCCCATCGAAGAGCTATCAATCATCTGCTGCGCCGCCTCTACCCGCATCCGGTCAACAAACTGTCCGGGATTCATCTTCGTCTCGCGCAGACATATCCGCGTAAACTGTCGCGAACTCATCCCCATTCTCTCTGCCAGCCTCTCCACACTAAGATCGCCCCGCAGATGCTCCAACATCCACACCTGTAGTTCCCTGAGCGGCTGCGAAGTAACCGCCTGCCGCGACAACATATGGCTGTACTGTGCCTGTCCACCCGGCCGCACAAGAAACATCACCAGCCTCCGCGCAACATTGAGCGCAACCTCATGCCCGTGATCCTCCTCCACCAGAGCCAACGCCAGATCCATGCCCGCCGTAATCCCTGCTGACGTATAAACCGACCCATCACGCAGAAATATCGGGTCCGGCTTGACCACCACGGCCGGAAACTCCCGTGCCAACCGATCGCAGAAGTCCCAATGAGTCACCGCCTGCTTGCCGTCGAGCAGTCCAGCAGCAGCTAGTAGAAACGCTCCGGTACAAATCGATGCCACGCGACGCGACCGTTTCGCAGCCGCCACGATCCACGCCAGATATCCGGCATCATAGACTCCGCCTTCCGACCCCGGTCCGCCCACTACCAGAAGCGTATCGATCGACCCCGAAACTTCATTCAACGGGACCGCCCCGGTAAGCGCAAAACCACGATTGGTCCGCAATACGTCGCTGCCATCCGCACTGGCCAGCACTACTTGGTACTCAGGCGCGCTCGCAAAGACCTCAAGCGGTCCGGTCACATCGAGAATCTGAATCGGCGGTGGCCCCGTGATAACGATCCTTCGCATGAATCAAGACTACGAGATGGCGCTTCAAAGAGATGTCCTAAATCGTCGGATCAACGTCGTGGCGGTCTCCCACACAGCGATCTACGGTTAAGAAGTGCACGCAAACACCAAGGAGGCTTCAAATGAATCTCACCATCAGCGCTACCTCGATCCCCGACACCAAGCTCGCCAAAGAAGCCACCGAGATCCTCCGCGAGCAAAGCACCGACCTGCTCTACAACCACTCGATCCGCGTCTATCTCTTTGCGGCCGAACAGGGCCGCCAGCAGAACCTCCGCTTTGACCCCGAACTTCTCTACGTCAGCGCCGCCTTTCACGACCTCGGCCTCATCAAGAAATACTCCAGCGCCACCGAGCGCTTCGAGGTTGATGGAGCCAATGCCGTCCGCCAATTCCTCACGGCTCACAACGTCCCCGAGGAGCAGGTTCAAACCGCCTGGGAGGCCATCGCGCTCCACACCACACCGGGTGTCACCCAATACATGAGGCCTGAAGTAGCACTTCTCTTCACCGGCGTCGGCCTCGACGTCCTCGGTGAGGGCTTCGACAACTTTCCTACCGAACTCCGGGAGCAGATCGTCAAACAATATCCGCGCCACAACTTCAAAGAAGGCATCGTAAAGGCATTCTTCGGCGGCTTCGAACACAAACCCGGTTCCACCTTCGGCACCGTCAAAGCAGATGTCTGCGAGCGCTACATCCCCGGCTACAAGAGTCCCAACTTCTGCGACCTCATCGCCAACTCCCCCTTTCACAACTCCTAAGACTCACATGGGTCTACCTTTGAAGCCTCTACCGCTCATCTCAAAGCTGGCAGAGGCTAAAGAATTCAGCCCATAAATCCTAAGTAGGGACTCGAGCCGAAGTTCGCAAAATTAGGAAAGACCTCTTTGACCTGGCTGTCGGAAAGTCCGAACCAGCGTGCGAGTGTTCCGGCATACTGCTCAACGGACGTGGTCGGTATCAGCCTGCCCGCCCCCATGTCATTGGCTTGGTTCGAACCGATCACAGGGTATTGGCCGTACATATCCTGTCCCTGCACAGCGCCACCGGTAACAATGTGGTGGCTGCCCCAACCGTGATCGGTGCCGTCACTGTTTGCGGTGAGCGTTCTTCCAAAATCGGAGGCGGTAAAGGTCGTCACCTGATTATTCAGCCCCGCTGTCGTCATCGCCGCGTCAAAGTATTCGAGGCCCTGGCTCAGCTGTGTGAGGAGCCGCGCAATCTGCGGGCCTTGGTTGTCATGTGTATCGAAGCCACCAAGTGTCACATAAAATATCTGTCGGCTCACACCCAGGCCGCTCCTCCCGCCAATAATTCTCGCCACCGTTTGCAGCGAGATGGCAAATGCGTTATCCGTCAGCTTGTTTGTAATCGGGTCCAAATATTGGGGAGGATTTGCGACACCACCAGGCCCAGCAGGCAGCATGGACGTTGCAAGGCTAGCCTGTGCTGCAGTCGAGCGGCTAATAATTACTTCGTACTCTTTCGCAAAAAGATTCGTCTCCTCAGCGGTGAGAATCGATGAGAGCGCATTTGATCCGGCTTGTTGCCCGAAGAGCGGCTTCGCCAATCCAGAGATAGGTATAGGGCCTGCCGAGGTCACATTGAGTTGGAACGACGTCATACCCGAAAGAAACAACGCAACGCCGGCAGTGGAGATACAAGTGAATGCCGAGTTCGTGTTCATCGACTCGATCAAATCAGCCATCGCTCCGCCCCATCCGGTGTGGACCGAACTGCCTCCATTCGCTGTAATCGCCTGCCATGCAGCCGTCTGATCGAAGTGCGAGTACAGCGACGCCGGGAGCGGAACCGAATTGGCCTGAATCTGCGACTTCGTAGCAGGCGCGACCAACGTGCCCGTGTTGGCGATAATTGCGGCACGACCTGCATTGAACAAATTCTGCACTCCGGTCAGATAGGGATTGAGTGCAAACGTGCGACCGCTCTGCGGTGTCTTCAAGACGATGGGAAGAAGGTCAGCCTGACTATAAGCAAGTCCAGGAGCGCCTGATCGTGCCGTCGTGAACGCGCTGAAGGACGCTGGATCCGTCGCGATCACAGTTCCATGACCATCGTTGCCGCCCTGGAGAAAGATACAGACAAGAGCGCGATAGTCCGTCGGGTTGCTTTGCTGAGCCATCGCAGCGACCGAGTTCAGTTCGAGCAGAAAAGGGCTGACGGAAAGGCCAGCCATCGACGCCATCGATGCCGTCCTGAGAAATTGTCGCCGTGATAATTCGTGCTTAGTCATCATGCGCTCCGTTTAAAACTGTGCGGCGTAAGATGGCGCTGCCATCGTGAGATAAATTGCCGTCTCCACTCGGGCCAGGAGCGCTGAATTGATAGCGCTTTGGTCACCGGAAGGTATAGCAATGGAATTGACCGCAGAGAGAATCTGGCTGCGAAGTGTGCTGTCCATCTCTCCTGCCATCAGAAGCAGATTGATGCGATCAAGCAACTGATCTGGAGTTGCGGCTAACGCAATCTCGGTCGAGTAGTTCGAGAAGACATCAGGGCCAGCCGTTGCGTTACCGCCGATTGCACCCTGCATGTAATTCAGATATCCGACAACCGTCGAGACATCCGTCATCTCCATCTCAGGCGCCACCAACCCGGCTTGCTCGATGCTGGTGCCAGGAGGGACATAACCCGGCGCGAACCAATTAAAGACACTAGGCGATCGGAGCGACATCTCTCCAAGTCCGTAGATTGGGTCTTCCGTACTGCCAAGATTGAAGGCGCCATTACGCGATTGAGCAGTAAACGCTCGCGCCCACTCCGTATAGCGAATCAGTGCTTCTCGGACCTTACCGTACTGTGGGTTGCTGCTTGCTGCGGCGGCGTTACGTGCTTCATCATCCAGCAAAATTGCCTGAAGCACCGCCTTCATGTCTCCGCGGACGCCCGCCCCGTTATCTTGAAACACTGCTGCCACACGACCCACGTAAGCGGGGCTAGGATTGCTCGTGACAAGGTGCTGAATCAACTGCTTGCAGACGAATGGAGGAAGATTTGGATGGTTGAATAAAGTGTCCAACGCTATCTTCAGATCGCCCACAGGATCGGGATTAGATTGAGTCGGAATTGTTACGCCGAGAAAATCCTTTTCGTCGGTCGAGTGGTGGTTTGGAAAGCTCTGCATCGGCAGAATATCTTCGCCAAAGCCCGTACCGACATACGCGCAGCAGTTAGACCAGGCTGTATTGCTCTGGTCGCCAGGAATGTTCCAGCTAAAGCCGGTAAACACCTTGGCCAACCCCATCACATCCAGATTCGAGTAAGTCGGAATCGGCTTTCCCGTTGGATCAAGTTTCTGTGTGCCATCTGGATTGAGCTGATAGAGTCCGATGGTAAACAGCTGCATCACCTCACGTGCATAGTTCTCGTCAGGATCTCGCGTCGCATCTCCCTTGTCATTTCCCATCACGGAAAGATACTGACCCATCATTGGATTCAATGTCACATCTTCGAGGAGTTGCCGAAAGTTACCGAACGCATCCGCTCCAAGCACATCATAGTAATTCGCCATGCCTCGCGGCATCTCGCCTATCGCAAAGTCCTGGCTGGAGATCACCATCATCTGGGTGAGCGTGTACTCGACTCGCTGACGCAGTTGGTCAGTTCCCGTAAGCGCCTGCTGCCAGAAGCTCTGCTCCAGGTAGTTATCGTCCGTGTTGTTCTGGACAAAGAGAGCTGCATTACACTTTACGTCGCCTGCATTGCATGGAGGATTATTGACGATAAGAGCCTGTTCAACTGCTGGCTCGTGCAAAGTTGCCGGAGCGCTGAACTGCTCATTGAGCCATGCTGTGTAACCGATCAGCGATAGGTTATGAATATCTCCATCCGTCGCGCCGAACGTTGCCTGCGCAAGAAATCGCGAAGCGTCTTCAGGTGTTACCAATGGCACAGGGGGAGTGCCGTTCACTTGCGCGATCAGATCAGTCGAAGTCGCCGGCCCAGGACTTGGATTCAGCACTTGTAGATCAAGATTGCCTGGAACAGTCGGGGTGAAACTTCCTGTGAGCTGGCCTCCACTGTTGAATGTAGTAGTCACCGGAGAACCATTGACCAGGATCTGTGCGCCGTTGATGAAGTTGCTGCCGGTCAGTACCACCGTCGCTGGGCCGGCATCAAAGGCCATCGGCGTACCCGACACAAGAATCGGAATCGGATTCATTACTGAGATATTTTGACTGATCGACACCGCCGGATTGTCAACACTGACCGCTGTAAGCTGAACAACGTTATTAGGAGTTGGAACCACGGCCGGCGCTGTGTAAGTCACGCTACCATCCGCATTGCCAACGATCGTTCCTATTTGCGCGTTACCTCCTGCGATGCCATTGATCGTCCAGTTCACGCCCGTGTTATTTGTGCCGGTGATCGTAAGTCCAATATTCAAGCTATTCGTCACGCGCACGCTGGTGCCGGCATTCGTCTGTAGCGTGAGGACTACCTTCCCCGGACCCACTACCTCTGAGACAGCCGCCGAATTCGCTGATCCGGGATCAGGGTTATTAATCATGAGCGGATAAGTTCCGGGGTTGGGCGCGGCAATCGCAGCTGCCAACTCTGTATTTGATACAAACGTCGTCGGAACCGGAGCTCCGTTCCAGAGAATCTGCGCGCCATACACAAACTGAGATCCGCTGACCGTAATCGTCGACGTTCCCTCAGAAAAGCTGGAAGGGTTCACCGTATTAATAATCGGGATAGGATTCAACACGCTGACGGTTACAGACCCGGGGATATCTCCCGGAAAATTCGTTGCAAGACTCGTAATCGTTACGGCATTTGGAGTCGGCACGATGGCTGGCGCGGTATAAAGACCATTTGCATCGATGGTGCCAACGGTCGCGTCTCCGCCCTGCACACCGTTCACCCAGAAGGTCATCGGCGATCCAGTAACCTTCGATTCGGTGCTCAGTTGTAGTGTCTGGTTGACTCGTACAGCACTGCCGGGAGCCGCAATGTAAGACGGGTATCCTTTATCAAAGCCACGTGCGCAGCCTATGACGCCTGAGGCTCCAACTGAGATGAATCCCCATACCAACGCAACAGTCAACGAACGATAGCGCGCAGAGCTCCGCTGCATGAATACTCCACATTTGTAACAAGATGAGGCAACAGTTCCAGACCTTCAGTAAGGCAGTGATCAGCATTTAGTCCGTCTTCAGCTTATCCTTGGTTTCCCAACAAGATAGAGCTCTTTTGACATCACCCGGTGCAACGAAAGTTGTAGAAAAAATCAACGTTGCTGACAAAAAACAAAACGTAAGGCACGCACGCGCTGCCTGAGCTACGACCTGGTGAAGGAGTCGCCGAGCCTCTGATTTTTTTTCGAAGATAACTTTCGTTTTCGTAGCCGAGACCCACCCTCTCGAGAAGCTACGATCCCACCGCAATTACGGCGCCACAACCCAACGATGCGCAGGAATGAAATAACGATCTAGTTAGAAGACTCTATCGTTAACAAAATGCGCAGATCGCGCAGATTGTTTCCCGTGGCCCCTGTCACGACGCTCAAACCTAGTTCCTGAAGAAATGTGCCAGAGTCGAAGCGTCGCAAAGCCTCTTGGGCGCCGCTCAAAAGTTGCTTACCACCCTGCAGACTCTCTTCATCAACAATAGCGCCCGCGGCCGGGCTATTTCCGTCAATACCGTCTGTGCCGGCAGACAAAATGACTACCGGCTTATCTGAGGGCTTCAGAAGGGTCGCTGCGTACAGCGCGAAGTGCTGATTGCGGCCGCCAACAGCCGGCTCTGTGATCGCTTTGCTTACATCAAAGTCCGAGGCAGCTCGAGGAAACTCAACCGTAACTTCACCAGACGATATAAGACAGACGCGAGAATGATCGCGCCTCAATGCACGGAGACGATCAAGCAAATATTCAGCCGCGGCGCTGAAGCTCCAGTCATCACACGTGTTATCGACGACTGCGTAAAAACCAAGTTCCTCAGCGCGTTGTTTCGCAATCGCCGCTATGTCATCAGCGGACAGGAGCGTCATTGCATGTGCACTGAGCTGTGCGGGCTTAGGAGTTTCAGGAAGTTCACTCGACGCAAAAAACTGCCGAACCGAAGCAGGAAATCTCTCCATCAGGCCATAACGCGCCAGAATCTCCCTACACTGTTCAACCGTAGATGTATCGGGCAGCGTTGGGCCCGATGCGAGCGCATCTAGGCACCCCACCGGCACATCCGAGACCAGTAATGAGTAACTCCGTATACCCTCGGCCTCCAACGCCAACCGGCCACCCTTTATCGCAGAGAAATGTTTACGAACGCAGTTGATCTCCGCAATCGATCCCCCACTATGTACCAGCTCGCGATGAAAAGATATCGTATCTTCGAGCGAGATTGCAGCATCCAGCGGCAGTTCCATCATTGCGGATGCTCCTCCACTGATGAGGAAAAGACACATCGTATCTTCCGCCGTGATTGCGTCTCTACGCAGCGAGCGTACGAGCTCCAAAGCTGTCTTCGCTCCGTCTATCGACGCTTGATTCGGCGTTGGATGTCCTCCCGCGAAGAACTCAAAGCCCGGCGGAACTCTCGATGGCCTTTGATTCGTGATCAGCACACCAGAAAGATCGCACTCGGGTAGCTCATCTAGGAACGTCAGTAAAGCGTTGAGCATCGTGGATGCGGCTTTTCCCGCTGCCATAATTCGGATGCGGCGGATGCCGCTGAGATCAATCACATCATCGCCAAGTCTCAGTAGCTTTTCACCACGATCCCCCGACACGCGCTTCACCTTCCGTGCAAAGGCCTGTTCAATGCTGCATTCTGCGAGAGAATGCAGGAAGAGATCGTAAGCAATTTCACGTGAGCCAGGCGCAGTAACCATCATGCGAACAATACTCTTAATGCAGCAACTTCCCTAACCACACGGCACAATACAAAATCGCCACAACGAACAACGGCGCTCCAAATTACGCGGCACCACAGAGTCGACTCACGGCTGTTAAACATGTTGATATGATTCGCGTGACATCCTACTAGCCTCTATGTCCGCCAGTTCAATTATCCGAGGGGATATTTACCACCGTGATCTGGAATCAAACATACTATCTCTTCGGCCATGGCTTGGGATTTTCGGTCATCCTCGCAGCTCTGCCTATTCTGACCCTCATGATCCTGCTGGGAGTCATGAGGAAGCCGGCGTGGGTAGCGGGTCTTGTTGGCCTTGCAGTCACACTCATGCTTGCAACAACGGCGTACCACATGCCGGTAAAGGCGGCCATCAGTGCAGCAGTCAACGGCGTTGCGTTCGGTCTCCTTCCTATCTCATGGATCGTCTTTTGGGCTATCGTCTTATTTCGCGTTACAGTCGAAACCGGTCACTTCGAGATCATCAAAGACTCCTTAGGTCGACTCACCCCCGACCCTCGCCTGCAGGCTCTTCTGATTGCCTTCGCCTTCGGGGGATTTCTAGAAGGTGCCGCTGGATTCGGAACGCCCGTGGCAATCGCCTCCACGATGCTCATCGGCCTCGGGTTCACTGCGTTCAGCGCCTCTGCAATCTGTCTTTTGGCTAACACGGCGCCAGTCGCCTTTGGCTCCATCGGAATCCCTGTGGTCACGCTTGCAGGCACAACGGGTCTGCCTCTCGACCAACTCAGCGCCGCTGTAGGCCGCATCTGCACGCCCATGTCATTTCTTATCCCCGCCTACCTGATTGCCGCAATGGGAGGCTTTGGGTCGCTTTCAGGAGTCTGGATTCCCACTCTCATTGCCGGTGGAACCTTCGCCATCGTGCAGCTTCTCGTGTCCATCTACTTAGGTCCTCATTTAACCGATATTCTCGCCGCAATCGTCACCTTGGCTGCTCTGGTGCTTTGGTTCCGGTTACGCAGCGACAATAGCGAAAAAGTCGCGTCGACCGCGGGCCCATGGACACGTTTCGCATGCGCCAATGCAGATGGAAGCAGCAACGGCAGCGAGGGCAAAAGTCAAAACCCCTCCACACACAGCATCGGCGTAATACTCTACGCATGGCTTCCATACGCACTTCTCGTTCTTTGTGTCCTTCTCTGGGGATGGCTGCCATTCCAGGCGTTCTTGAACAAGAGCACGATCATCATCCACTGGCCGTATCTGGATAACATTGTGCAACGAGTGCCGCCTCTAGTACCCAAACCAATGCCCTATCACGCGATCTACAGTTTTAGTTGGCTCTCTGCTTCCGGCACGGCATGCATGGTGGCAACGATACTATCTGCCCTCTGCCTAAAGATAAAAGCGCGTGACTTTATGCGCATCATCGGCAAAGCCCTCAATCAACTCGCGCTTCCTACACTCACTGTTACCTCAGTTCTCGCGCTGGCTTTTCTAATGAACTACTGCGGGGCAACAGCCACGCTTGGCCTTGCCTTTTCAGCTACAGGCCGTGCCTTTCCTTTCTTCAGCGCCCTGCTGGGTTGGATCGGCGTCTTTCTTACCGGCTCCGATACCTCTGCAAACGCTCTCTTCGGCAACCTTCAAGTGGTCACTGCCAACCGCCTCGGCTTCGATCCAGTTCTCATGGCAGCGGCAAACTCCTCAGGCGGAGTGATGGGAAAGATGATCAGTCTGCAGAGCATCGCGATCGCAGCCGCAGCCACTGGACTTAAACAATCGGAGCAGGCAAAGCTCTTTCGCTTCACCCTAAAACACAGCGCATTACTTGCATGCGTCGTCGGTCTTGTGACTCTGCTCTACACCTACGTCATTCACTTCTAATCAACGTTGATAAAGCCCGAGCTCATTTATCGGCTAATAGCTGACGGAGCTTTTGAACGCCGTGCGGGACGTCGGATGTATCGACACTCCCGAAACCCAGAATGAAGCCCGGACGAGTCGGTTGGCCCTGATAAGTTGTGGAAAGAGGCCAGACCCAAAGATTCTGCCGAGCAGCTCGCTCGGCAATGTCCACATCATCGGTGCCATTCGGGAGCGTTACGGTGAGGTGCATGCCGGCTTCACTTCCTATAACCTCAACCGACGATCCGAGTTCCTGATTAAGGCTCTTCACCAATGCAGTCCTTCGCTCTTGATAGAGAACTCTCATCCGTCGAATGTGGCGCGCAAAATGGCCTTCGCCAATAAAGTCCGTAAGCACGTCCTGATAAAAACTCGGCGCTCCAAGATCCATTGCGCGTCGGATGATCATAAAGTGATCAACGAGATCCGCCGGTATCACCATGTATCCAAGGCGTACCGATGGAAATAAGACCTTGCTGAAGGTTCCAATGTAGATCACACGCGCATTTACATCGAGCCCCTGTAAAGATGCGATTGGTGAACTCTCATATCGATACTCACTGTCATAATCATCTTCGATAATCCACGATCCTGTGTTCTGAGCCCAATCCAGCAGTTGGAAGCGCCGCTGGGCAGTCATCGTGACACCGAGCGGAAACTGATGCGAGGGTGTCACAACCGCAGCCCGCGCTTTTGGGGCCAACTTTATACCTGCGGCAACATTCAAACCCTCGTTGTCGACAGGCACAGGGACAAGACGACAGCCAGCCAACGCGAACGTCTCGCGTGACAAACGATAACCGGGCTCCTCAAACCAAACCGAACTTCCAGGATCGAGGAGCACACGTGCTGAAATATCGATCGCCTGCTGCGAACCCGTGACAATCATGACCTGTGCTGCCTCGCAGCGTACTGATCGCGCGGTGCGAAGATAGCTCGCAACCGTCTCCCGAAGAGCGAGAGACCCCATCACATCTCCATAATGGAAGGAATTGGCTCGCATATTTCGCAGATGGCGCGAGACCAGAGGTGACCACACCTGAAGTGGAAATTGATCGAATGCCATCCGCCCCACACCGAATGCGCCCCAACCTCGCACCCAGGGCGGAGCTTCGCGCCTAGGAAGAATTGAAGTACGTTGAGCAACCGGCCGTGGCCCTGAGCGTACTACAGTGGATCGCACACCCGTCGACTGACTCACAGTGAACCGATCCGGCAGCGAAGTGCAAATCACCGTTCCAGCACCTACGCGACTTTCAAAGTAGCCTTCTGCCAGAAGCTGCGCGTAGGCATTCAGAACCGGCAACCGGGAAACACGAAGTTCTATTGCAAGAGTTCGTGTGGATGGCACGCGTTGCCCCGGACGCAAGATCCCGTTCACGATGGCTACGCGATAAGCATCACAAATCTGCTTGTGGAGAGGCTTTCGACTCTTCCGGTCGATGGTAATGATTGGCAGGATGCCCGGGGCAACTCTAGTCATCGCTACGGAGAATATGGTTATGCCAGAATGCCGTCAAGTGGATCTTGCTTTAGACCAGAATTAGCACTCGTCAAAGCCGTAATCTCCTCTACAAACGCCGGCCATTCCGCACATAACGCTTCCCGCGTTCCCTCGTCATAGTCCTCAAACTCGAACCCGGGACTCACTGTACATCCAAGCAGCGCCCATCGTCCGCCTTCGACCAGCCGAGATCCCTGCCAAACCCCACGCTCAACCACCACCTGTGGCCGCTGCCCACGTAGAAGATCGTTCCCGATCACCACCCTCGCGCCCTTGCCGTTGGCCACCAACTGCAGCATCTCCACCGCATCGCCGGCATAAAAGTGAAACACTTCGTCCGACTTCAACCGATGCATCTCGCTGAACGTCTCCGGCTCAAGCAGATAGTAGATCGCCGTGCCCGTTCGTCGCGGCCCCTCATATCTTTTATCGCGAAACGCCTCCGCATCCATCATCTCCACAGCTTCATACGTCCGCACGTACCATCCTCCCTCACGAGGATGCGGCCGCAACCCAAGTAATTTCTTCACATCCTCTGCTGTCATCGAGTCCTCTCAGGCTATGCTGGTAACACTCCACCTATTCTAGTTTCTCGCCCCACAGGAGCCTGACCTGATGCCCATCCGCACTCGCCTGGAGCACTACTTTGGCTTCTCCGCACACGCAACCAACTGGCGCACCGAAATCCTGGCCGGGCTCACTACCTTCATCACGATGGCTTACATCATCTTCGTGAACCCTTCCCTACTCAGCAAAACAGGCATGCCTCTCGCCGCCGTCACCACTGCTACGTGCCTATGCGCGGCCTTTGGCAGCATTCTCATGGGAGCTCTCGCGAATTACCCCCTTGCACTCGCTCCTGGCATGGGCCTCAACGCCTACTTTACCTACACCGTCGTCCTGGGCATGGGCGTTCCCTGGCAGACCGCCCTCGGAGCTGTCTTCCTCTCCGGCGTCATCTTCCTCGCACTCACCTTCACCGGTATCCGCCAGCGTCTCGTTGCAGCCATTCCTCATCAGCTCCACGCCGCAGTCGGGGGAGGCATCGGCCTCTACATCGCATTCATCGGATTTCGCAACGCCGGCATTATCGTCCCCAGCGCTGCAACTACAGTCACTCTCGGTAACCTCCGCGCCCCCGGTACGGCCCTCGCCATCTTCGGCTTGCTCCTGATCGCTGTCCTGCAGGTCATGCGCGTTCGAGCCTCAATGCTAATCGGCGTCCTCACCACCACGCTTCTCGGCATCCTCTTCCATCAGGTTCATTGGCAGCCCGCAGCTTACGACCTCACCGCAATCAAATCCACCGCCTTCCACCTCGACATCCTCGGTGCTCTGCACATCGGGGCCTTCGAGATCATCTTCGTCTTCCTCTTTGTCGACCTCTTCGACAACATCGGCACGCTGGTTGCCGTCACTCAACGCGCTGGTCTCATCGCTCCAGATCACACCATTCCGCGTCTCAACCGCATCTTCCTCGCCGACGCCAGCTCCACCATCCTCGGTTCGATCACAGGTACCAGCACCGTCACCAGTTACATCGAGTCCTCCGCCGGAGTTGCCGCGGGCGGTCGCACCGGCGTCACCGCCATCGTCACTGGCATCCTCTTCTTTCTCGCTCTCTTCATCGCTCCCGTTGTCGGCGCTATTCCCACCTTCGCCACCGCACCCGCACTCATCCTGGTTGGCGGCCTTATGCTCACCGGCCTGGGCGAGATCGAGTGGGACGACCCCCAGATTGGCATCCCCGCCTTCCTCACCGTCGCCACCATCCCCCTCACCTGGTCCATTGCGGACGGCCTCAGCTTCGGCCTTACCAGTTATGCCCTCCTCCAACTGATAACCGGCCGCGCTCGCCGTCAGGATTGGATGCTATACCTCCTCGCGATCCTCTTTCTTCTCCGCTTCGTCCTTCTCGTCCGCAAATAGTGCAACGCGCACACCCGGAATACTCGTCCACAACCTTATCTGAAGCCATGTTTCGTAGATGATGTGATAAATTCCGCCTATCAACAATTTGATCTTCCGGCTGCATCCTGAGGTCACCAAACCCATGGCACTTACCATCACAGGTCTCTCCAAGACCTATCCGAATGGCGTCAAAGCGCTCAAAAATCTATCCCTCACAATTGGTAACAACATGTTTGGCCTGCTTGGCCCAAACGGCGCAGGCAAAAGCACGCTCATGCGAACGGTTGCCACACTGCAGGACCCGGATACAGGATCAGTCCAGCTCGATGGCCTCAATGTCCTGACTCAGAAAGATGAAGTACGCAAGATCCTCGGTTACCTCCCGCAGGAGTTCGGAGTTTATCCGAAGATGTCCGCGCTCGACATGCTCCACCATCTCGCGATCCTCAAAGGAATTACCAACAAAACCGAGCGAGTCCAGATGGTCGAAGCTCTGCTCCAGCAGACAAATCTTTGGGACGTTAGAAAGAAAGCTCTCAGCGGCTACTCTGGCGGAATGAAGCAGCGCTTCGGCATCGCCCAGGCGCTGCTCGCCAATCCAAAACTAATCATCGTCGACGAACCGACCGCCGGCCTCGACCCCGCCGAGCGCAACCGCTTCCTCAACCTCCTCAGCTCGATCGGCTCCAACGTTACGGTCATTCTCTCCACTCACATCGTTGAGGATGTGCGCGAGCTTTGCCCCCGCATGGCCATTATCTCCAACGGCGAGCTCCTCCTCGAAGGCGCCCCCGCAGAGGCTCTCGAGGTGCTCCGCGGCAAGATCTGGTCGAAGGTTGTTGCGACCGACGATGAACTCCGCGCCCTCGAAGCGTCCTTCAACGTCATCTCCACTCACCTCATTGGTGGCCTTCACGAGGTTCGCGTCTACTCAGACTCCAGTCCCGGCGAAGGCTTCCGGCTTGTCGAATCCGGTCTCGAAGACGTCTACTTCCTCAATCTCGCCAGCCAGACGAAGAACTAACCCCGGTACAGGAGACGACATCATGGCCATGTTCTGGGAGTTCTTCACCTTCGAACTCAAGTTTCGTTTCAAGAGCATCTCGACCTACATCTACTTTCTGCTGTGGTTCACCTTCAACTTTCTCGATGTAGCCAGCGAAAACTTCGGTCCCGTCGGAAACTCGAACGGCAAGATCCTGCTCAACGGGCCCTATGCCAACATCTACAACGACATCGGCATAAGTTTCTTCGGCCTTATCGTCATCGCTGCGATCTTCGGAACCTCCATCCTGCGCGACTTTCAGCGCGATACAGTTCAGATCCTCTTCACGAAACCTGTCTCCAAATTTGCTTATCTTGGCGGACGGTGGGCCGGCTCCTTCGTCGCAACCGTCTTCGCATTTTCAGGACTCCTCTTCGGAGAGTTCTTCGGCACCCTGGCTCCCTGGGCCGATCATGCGCGCATCGGTCCAAACCACCTCAGCTGGTACCTCCAGCCATTCTTCTCCATCGTCGTATTCCAGATATTTTTCCTTGGCTCGCTCTTCTTCCTCGTCGCAGCTCTTTCTCGCAAGATCTTCATCGTGTATCTGCAGGGCGCAGCGATCTTCATGCTCTATCTCATCGGGGTCAACGCCTTCGGTGCGACACGCTCGCTCGAGCACTTCTGGTCGGGCATCCTCGACCCCGTCGGCTTCCAGTACCACGACGACATCACTCGTTACTGGACAGTCATTGAGCGTAACTCGCAGCTTTACTCCTGGTCCGCACACTCTGGCTACGGTGTATTCCTCTACAACCGCCTGCTCTGGGGATCGATCGGCGTCCTTGCGCTGCTCGCAGTATGGAAGTTCTTCCCAATGTCGGTTGAAGCTCTTACCGCCCGCACCAGCGGCAAACGTGCCGCGCTCGCCCGCGAACACGAACTCGATGACGTCAAACCCAAGCGAAGCCTGGTGTCTGTCCGGCTGCCGCAGATACATCAGATATTCGGTTCCGGCACAACCTTCGCGCAGTTAGCATCCATGACTCGCATCCGCGTATCCAACATCCTTCACGAGATTCCGTTCTGGGGCATCCTCGTCCTCATGGCAGGTCTCGCACTCAACAACGGCCACTTCGCCGGCCGTGTTGCAGAGCAGAATGTATGGCCCGTCACCTACCTGATGCTGCAGTCAGTCGAAGGCGGCGCCGTGCTCTTTCTTTACATCGTCGCCACGTTATATGCGGCGGAACTGATCTGGCGCGAGCGCGATACACACTTCTCAGGAATCCACGATGCCCTGCCCATCCGCGAGACGACCGACTGGTTCTCCAAGCTATTCGCACTCTGCTTTGTCGAACTGATCCTTCTTACGGTTACTGGCCTCTGCGGCATCATCATGCAAACCATCGCTGGCTACTACCACTACGAGCTCCTGCAATACGCCAAGGAGCTCTACCTGATTACCTTCCCCCAGGTGCTCATCTTTGCCCTGCTCGCGCTCTTCGTCCAGACTGTGGTGTCCAACAAATTCATCGGCCACGGCATCGTCATCGGCATCTTCGTCCTCACACCCATCCTGTTTAACTTTGGCTGGGAGAATACCCTCTATCTGTTCGGCAATACCCCTACTTACACCTACTCCGACATGAACGGGTACGGCCACTTCGTCCCGTCGATCTTCTGGTCCATCACATACTGGCTATCGATCTCCTGCGTTCTAGCCGTTATCTCCATCGCCTTTGCCCGCCGCGGCTCCGACGACGGCTGGGCCGCACGAATCCGTCTTGCTCGTCAGCGCGCTCCCCGCCTCCTCCCAGCCGCAGCCCTCTTTTTGATCGTCGCCATCGGCAGCGGTGCCTGGTACTTCTACAACGCACACGTCCTCAACGAGTACCTCACCGCGAAGGATCGCCGTCACATCCAGGCTGACTACGAACGGGACTTCAAAAAATACGAAAACGTGCCGCAGCCAAAGGTCATTGCGGTCGACTCCAACATAGACATCTTCCCGGAGCGTCGATCCTTCTCTGGCACCGGCCACTTCGTTCTACAGAACAAGACTCCCCAGCCGATCAGCCAAATCCACATCACCAATCAAAAGGAATCAGTCTCAAACGTTCAGTTCGACCGGCCGTTTCACGCCGTCTCCACCAGCCCCCGCGCGCTTTACACCATCTACCAACTCGACACTCCGCTTGCCCCTGGCGACAAGTTGAACTTGACCTTCACCGTCGCCTACACCAGCCGCGGGTTCAAAGACGGCAACGAACGCCCCGAGCTCGCCTACTCCGGTACTTTCTTTGACGCCGACTACTTCCCTGCAATCGGCTACAACAGCGGAATCGAACTCGACGATCCGCGCCGCCGCCGCGAAGAGCATCTGCCCGATCTGGAACTCCTCCCCCCACGCGGAGACGCGGCTGGCAGCCTCACGAATCTCTTCATTCCATACTCGGACTGGATCACCTACCGCACCACAGTCAGCACCTCAGACTCAGACTCCGAAGGCAAGCCCCAGATCGCGATCTCACCCGGCTACCTCACCCGCGACTGGCACGCCAACGGACGCCACTACTTTAGCTATGACATGGGAGATGTCAGAACACTCGACTTCTTCGCCTTCGTCTCCGCCCGGTACGACGTAAAGCGTGAGATGTATCAGGGTGTCGCCAACCCGATCTCCGTCGAGGTCTATTACACGCCCGCGCACACCTTCGACGTCGACGACATGATCGCCGCATCCAAAGCCGGCCTTGCCTACTACGAGAAAAACTTCAGCCCGTTTCAGTTCCGTCAGTACCGTATCCTCGAGTTCCCGCGCTATCGCGGCTTCGCGCAATCCTTTCCCAACACCATTCCCTTCTCGGAAGGAATCGGGTTCATTGGTCGCCAGGAGAAACCCACCGACATCGACTTCACCTACTTCGTCACAGCTCACGAGCTAGGCCACCAATGGTGGGCACATCAACTGATTGGCGGACGCGTCGAAGGCTCCAACATGATGTCCGAAACACTTGCCGAATACTCCGCACTGATGGTCATGCAGCAGAAGTACGGTCCTGACAACATGCACAAATTCCTTAAGCATGAGCTCGACCGGTACCTGAGAGGCCGAGCAGGTGAGATTCGTCGCGAGCGCCCCGTCGTTCTCGTACAGAATGAACCTTATGTCTGGTACCAGAAAGGTGGGCAAGTCATGTACGCCCTCGCCGACTACATCGGCGAAGATAAACTCAATCTCGCGCTTCATAACTTCCTGATGCAGTATCGTTATGCCAACGCGAACGACAGCCAATCGGGTCCTTACCCAGACACCCGCCAGTTTATCGACGCGCTCCGCGCCCAGACGCCCCCCGAACTGCAGTACTACATCACGGACGCCTTTGAAAACATCGTCCTCTATGACAACAAAGCAGTCTCGGCGACATACACCGAAACGCCCGACCACAAGTACAAGGTCACATTCACGGTGCAGGCCCGCAAGGTCAAGGCTGATGGCAGCGGAAACGAAACCGCGATGCCGCTCAACGACTTGATCGACATCGGCATTGTGAATGGAAAGAAGGACGAGGAGAAAGCCCTCTATCTTAAAAAAGTCTGGATCAACCAGCCCACTCAGACCTTCACTGTCACCGTCGATCAGCTCCCAGCCCGTGCCGGAATCGACCCATACAACAAACTCATCGACAGGAATGCCGACGACAATCTCATCGAAGTCACGAAACAGTAGCGAAGGTCAGCTTTATCAGAGGAAAACTGATACCCGCCAGGCAAGCGGCAAACCTGTCAAGCCCCAAATCCGCGCATCCCTTGACTCGTCAAGCAGATACACCTGGCGTATGAGTTATGCCAGCCTGGATATAATTAAAGCAGAAAGACAAAATGAAACGTCCCGAATGAGCACGCTCGGGACGTTTCGTTTTGTAAATCGGAGCTGCACCTACAAGCCTTTTAGAATGACGATTTTGCTTATAACTGTCATGAAATGAGGATTTTACAGGCTGTGGAAATCGCAAGTCGCTGTAAATAAGCCAGTTATAGGAGGTACCCCCCCGGGGGGTACCCATCGACAGGCACAACCCGCAAGAGGAGTATCTAAGAAGAAGAGGAACTCACCGTTTACTTGCCAAGCGTAGGTGGAGTTGAAGTGCCCACCGGACTGCCGGCGGCGCCGGTGCTCACACCATCCAACGAGGCCTGATAAGAGATGATCGTCTTTAGCGTCTCGTAAGGAATTCCCGTTAGCGGGAGCAGATGCCCATTGACTGCCAGCATCGGGGTCTGGTCGACCTGAACATCCTGTGCAAGCTTGATGGAGGCATCCACCTCGTCCTTGGTCGCCTGTGTCGCCGCGCATGCAGCTATCGCCGCCGGATCCAATCCAGCCTTGGTTACCGCACTCTTCAACGTCTCGTCGCCTGTCTCCGGCGTCAAAGCGTCTTGCGTATCGAACACAGCTGCAGCGTAGAGAAAGTACGCGTCGTTCTTCTGCTTCTGCACACAGTAACCGTACGCAGCCGCCTTATAAGCGTAGGGATGCAGATCGACCAGCGGAAAGCTCTGGTAGACGACGCGAGCATTCGGGAAATCTTTAACCAGTTGCTCCATCGTGGACTGCGCCTCTTTGCAATGCGGACATTGCAGGTCGGCAAACTCCACCAGCATAAAGTCTTTGCTCGTCGCGCCACGTGTTGCTCCGTCTGCACGAGCCTGCAGCACCTTACGCAGATCCGCAAACGGCTTGTCGCCGAACGGCACTACCGCGTCGCCCGCGACCACATGCTTTCCATCGGGCGTAACGAAGAACGCTGTCGGCTGCACCTTAGCATTGGCCGACTTGTCCGAAACAAAGACAACAACCTTGCTCACATTGGGAGCAGGAGTCGTCTGGATGGCCTCCACCCGCCAGATGCGGTTGGGGTCATATCCCCACAACGCCTTCAAAAAAGCGTTGACCGTATCGACAGTGGGCGAAGTCGCGGTGAAAAACTTCTGGTTCACAGGAGGAAACGGATCGGCCTTCGTCTGCTGTCCGAGGCTCTGCAACTGTAGCGGAGCCGCTGCCTTCTGTCCCGCTGGAGCAGCCTGTGCAGCACCAGCTGCTTGACCTGCCGCAGGCGACGCGCCCGTTCCTGTCTGCGCTCCCGCTGCTGTAACACTCAGTGCCGTCGCCAAGCCTGCCAACATCCAACTTGAAATCTTCAAAGAATCCATCCTCCGCTGCCGTTTCCGCACAGCATTTTCCTATTACACCTGAACCTTGACCGCAATGGGAAACCGACGCCCCATTCCGAACGACTTTCTCGTAACCTTCAACACCGGCGCAGCCTGTTGCCGCTTGTACTCACTCCGCTCTACCAGCTGCAGGACTGACCTTACAAGAGCTGCATCAACGCCTTGTTCCTCCGCGATCTGTTCTGCTGAACAGTACCGCTCCACATACGCCTCCAGGATCGGATCCAGCACTTCGTAAGGCGGAAGCGAATCCGTATCCCGTTGTTCCGGTCGCAACTCTGCTGACGGTGGCTTCTCGATCGTCTCCCACGGTATGACCTCTCGCACCCGGTTCACATACCTGCTCAAGGCATACACACGCATCTTCATCACATCACCGATTACCGCCAACGCTCCCACCATATCGCCGTATAGCGTGCAGTACCCCGTAGACATCTCGCTCTTATTCCCGGTCGTCAATACCAGAGCACCAAACTTGTTCGACAACGCCATCAGCAGCGTTCCCCGAATCCGAGGCTGTAGATTCTCTTCCGCCAACCCAAATGGAGTCCCAGCAAACAGTGGCTGCAGTACATGCTGAAACTGTGCGAACACGTCATGGATCGGAAGCAACTCGAACCTTACCTTGAGATTCCTTGCCAACTTTCGGGCATCCTCGATCGACCCCAGTGAGGAGTACTCCGTCGGCATTCCTACGCCGATCACGTTCTCTGCCCCAAGCGCCTCTACGGCAATCGCCGCTACCAACGCCGAGTCTATGCCACCGCTCAGCCCCACCAGCGCCTTACTGAACCCACACTTTCGCACATAGTCCCGAGTTCCCAGCACCAGTGCATCCCACATCGCCGCCACCTCATCTACGACGACGCAGTCAGCAACAGTCTCTCCATCTTTCGTATCAAAAATTACTAGATCTTCGCGAAACGATGCCGCCCGCTTCACCACCTCACCATCGGGACGAATAACCAGCGACGACCCGTCAAATACCAGGCTGTCATTCCCCCCCACCTGATTCGTCATCGCAACATACGCACCATGACGCACCGCCAGCGCCGCCAGCATGCTCTGTCGTACCTGCGGCTTTCCCTGCCAATATGGGGAAGCCGAGATGTTCAAGATAATTCGCTGCCGTCCCGCCAACTCCTTAGGCTGCGTCTCCCACATCCCCATCAACCGCTCTACCGGATCGATTGGATACATCTGCCGCGGCCAGAAGCTTTTATCGTTCCATGCATCCTCACACACGGTAATCGCCAGCGGTTCTCCGCCAATGCAAGTCAATGCTTGCTCCGCTGCCGGCTCAAAGTATCTCTGCTCGTCAAATACGTCGTAAAACGGCAGCAGCATCTTCTGCTGAACGAACCTAACCTCACCCTTATCGAGAAGTGCCGCGACATTCCTCACCTGCTTCCCCACGCTCGAGACTGTAGCCATCACAGTCCCACATAGCAGAGCCGGTCGCCCTGCACTTGCAGTCCATTCGGCCAGCTCAGCTGTTACCTGTTCCGCTCGCGCCACAAACGAAGACTTCTCCAACAAGTCAGCCGGCGGGTATCCGCACACGGACAGTTCGGGAAACACCACAAGATCTACGCCCAACTCCTCACTGCGGGTCGCATATTCAAGAATCTTCTTAGTATTCCCGACGAAATCGCCTACGGTCGGGTTGATCTGGGCAAGCGCTATCTTCACTCCTTAAGTTTACCGCTTAGGAGCCCGTCCCGCTGAGAACCACAGCCACCGTTCGCGCCAGAATTCGCAAATCCATCCGAAGGTTCCAGTTTTCCACATATGCGGTGTCCAACGAGATGTAGCTATCGAACGACGGATCCTGCCGCGCCTCGACCTGCCACAAGCCAGTAATTCCTGGCAACACATCCAACCGACGTAGATGCGCCAGGTCATACTGCTCCACCTCGGCCGCCATCGGAGGCCTTGGTCCCACCAAGCTCATATCTCCCTTAAGCACGTTGTAAAACTGTGGCAGTTCGTCGAGGGAATACTTCCGAAGCAATCTGCCCACCTTAGTAATCCGCGGATCCTTCGCAATCTTGAACAACACGCTGTCCCGTTCGTTCATGTGCTCCAGATCAGCTTTCAGCGTGTCTGCGTTATGCACCATCGTCCGGAACTTGTAGCAGGAGAATGCCCTTCCTTTGCGTCCAATTCTTTGCGCTTGATAAAAAGTTGAGCCCTTTGAGTCGATACGGATTGCGACAGCGATCGCCAGCATCACTGGAGACGCCACCAGTAATGCGATCGATGAAACCGTAATGTCGAGCACGCGCTTCACCAGAAATCCGCCGATAGGAAAGTCATTCCGGTGCAGGGGAATTGTGGGGAATTGCCCTATGTACTCGACCTTCGCATTCCACGCCAGTCCGTCGTACATGTCGGGGACCACCCGAACGTCGATACCGGCCACCCTGGCTTCCTCAACCATGCTGATTACCAGCTTCTTCTCTGCGGGTACTGAGAAAAAGATTTCATCGACAAACAACGACCGTGCTAGTGATAGGCAGTTTCGAGCGTCGCCGATCACATCTGCATCACCGGACTCCGCCTCGCGTTCGGTCAAAGCCACGAAGCCTTTGAACCGGAATCCCAAATGTTGAAGTGTATCAATGTGGTTCCGCAGCGCGTGCCCCACCCTCCCTGCTCCCACGATCAACACATTCCTCGTCTCGATGCCAGCTCGGAAACGTTGATACACCATCCGTCGCCATAAGGCGCGCCGCAGGCAAAGTAGTGCGGTTGTGAATACCACCATTAACGCAACCACGATCCGCGATATAGCTTTGCCATTGGACAGATAGAGCGTTCCACAAAGGAGCAATCCGGAGGTTAATGTCGCTTGCATGGTCATCCGCTGTTCATGCAAGCCGCTGCGGTGCTGAATCGCGCCATACAGCCCGTACGACCTCGTGAAAAAAACCAGACAGACACCAAACCAGCCGATGTAGAAAAAAAGAAGATTTGGGGAAGAGCGGATTAAGTGGGGTAGAACATGAAGCGTTGAAACGTCGGGAGGCGTGTCCACTCGGAACCGCAACGCCAACACTGCTGCGACCACCACAGTCAACATATCTAGAGACGCCCAGACAGAACTCGTGATCGACGGCCTTCGGAATAATCCCGTGCCAGCCCTCGACGTGCGCCCGCCGCTCCCTGAATATTTTCTTCCTGAAACAATTACTTGCTGCAGATAATCCGGTGTCGCCATCGCGAACGCCTTTCAACTCATGAGTCCCTAGGCCGTATAGTCGTTAGGATGCCTGAATCAAACTCCAGGAATGCCCTCGATAAAAAAAACGAATCGTTGCAGTTACGAACCCTGATGGAACACTATGTTTCCAAAACTCTCAATAACCCACCAGTTCTATTTTTCTGGTGAAATGTCTGAGTCTGAGCTGATACTTGCAGCATACGTTGCCCACTCCGGCTTGGCAATAGATATGCATCGTCTTGCAACATCGCGCTAAACTGCACATCCACATCAATTTAGCTTAGTCAAACTTTCTCTAAATTCACCTTATACAGGGGTAACCAGTTCGTCCAGAGTTAAAAATTCCTGCACGATTGGATCCTGACAAAGTTCCATCTCTTCCATAGTGCCAAAGAAAATCGCCTTTCCCGCACTTAGAAACACCACACGATCCGCCAGTTTTTTAGCCAGACGCATGTCATGTGTCACCACTATGCTCGTCAGGTGCAACTGCTGCTTTAATCTTTCAATTAAATCTCCTAACAGATGCGCCATGAGTGGGTCCACCATCGTCGTAGGTTCGTCGTACAAAACCGCCTCCGGCTGTGAGGCCAAGGCCCGGGCAATGGCCACCGACCGCTTCATTCCAGTCGACAGATCGGAGGGCAGCAGACTCTCCATTCCCGCTACACCCACCATCTCCAGTAGTCCCTTCACCACTTGCAGAATCTGGTCTTCTGCCATCTCCCTGCGCTCCCTCATTGGAAACGCAACGTTCTCACCCACCGTAATTGAATCGAATAGCGCTCCGTTCTGAAAAACCATCGTCACTTTTCTTCGAATTTCTTGTAACTCACGCTCCTTAAATCCACAGATATTCTCCCCCGCCACCTTGATCATTCCCTTATCCGGCTTTAAAAAGCCCAACAACATCTGAAGTGAAACCGACTTACCCACACCGCTTCGACCAAGAATGCAAAGCGTTTCCCCAGGAAGCACATAAAAACTCACGTCCTCCAGCACCACAAAGTCGCCGAACGACTTGTACACATGTTCAAAGGAAATATATGGCCCAGGTTCGTTCTTCACATCGGCCACCGCCTCGGCCGCAGCTTCGTTCTGCTGCGCCGCCTGCTCCATGAAATCGCCTACCACAGGCGACACATCCTCGGACACACTCTCAAGCAAAGGAGTATCCGCCGTCACCTCGGTCTGTTGTTCGTTTATCTTGTCATCCGGCTCAGCCATATCACCCGACCCCACTAAACAAACCACTATATAAATCTAGCCTAACCCATCGTCCCACCTAAGTATCCAGCCCATCAACATGCCGCTCAGCTTCTGAAAACTCCTCCGGTGTGTTCAGATTCGCAAACCATAGATGCTTCGCCACGTTCTGCGCATCGGTCGGAACCCACCAGTCTTCTTCCGGTCCATTCCCAGAGCGGAAGTCGACTGGAACGTTCCACAATCCTGTATCCAGCAAAAGCCCCTGTCGGAGTGCCAACTCCTTACCCGCAGCTTCGAATACCGGAAGCAACTTGAACTCCCCTAGTTCCAGCGCCGCTGATAGAAACGGAGCGACATCCTTATGCAGCAGGCAAAATCCAGGCTGTGGTCGCCCATCGACCGTAAACATACGTACCCGCGCGCCCCGCCTTCTCTCCTCCGGCAACCAATTACTGAGCCATCCAGCAATAAACGCCGAAGGCAAAAATGGCATATCCACCGGTAAAAACAAATTCCAGTCGAAGACGGAATGAACAAGTGCTGCCTCCATTCCGCCCATTGGCCCGCACCCTGGATGCAGGTCCGACACAATCGGCGCGTACTCGGCGAGTTCTGGGTTGTCGCTCAGAACCCGCACATCCATACACACGCGTCGCAACTTCGTCACTGCATGGCGCACTAACGGTTTTCCCGCCAGTTCCAGCAAAGCCTTGTCCCGCCCCATACGAGAACTCTTCCCACCCGCAAGTACATATCCGCCAATCTCTTCGGTCGTCCCCAAAACCGTCAAGAAGCAACACCGCTCAGAAATCTAACAATCGACTCAATCCCGCGGTGAAAGTTTGCCAGATGGAACTTCTCATTCGGTGCATGAAGGTTATCGTCGGGCAGCCCAAACCCCATCAACACTGTCGGGATCTTCAACTCACGCACAAAATCTCCTACGATCGGAATTGATCCACCCCCTCGCACAAATACCGTCTCCTTCCCGAATACTTTGTGCATCGCCTCGGTCGCGGCTTTTACATAAGAGCTGTCGGTACTTATCACAATCGGGTCACCCGAATGGATCAACCGAACCTCCAGCACGATCCCTTTCGGAGTGATCGAATCCACATACGCTTTGTAAAGCGCAAAGCTCCGGGCCGGCGTCATATTCGGCACCAGCCGCATACTTACCTTCGCCACCGCTTTCGCAGGAATCACGGTTTTTGCACCGACTCCGATAAACCCACCCGGCATTCCATGTACGTCGAGCGTCGGCCGTGCCCACGTCCTCTCTTGCACGCTCAAACCCGGCTCGCCGGTCAATGCAACCGACCCGATCTCACTCTCCCGATAATTCTCTTCATCAAACGGCAACGCCCTCCACGCCTTCAGTTCATCAGCGCTTGGCTTCTGCACATCGTCATAAAATCCTGGAATCAAAATCTTTCCATCTTCATCCTTCAACTTCGCAATCACCTGTGCCAACGCAATAAAAGGATTCGGAGCAGCCCCTCCATACATTCCCGAATGCAGATCCGTCCGCGCCCCACGCGCTTCGATCTCGGTATAGATCATCCCCCGCAGCCCTACACATAGCGTCGGCATCTCCGGCGCGAACATCTCCGTATCCGAGACCAATGCAACATCCGCCTTCAGTTGGTCTCCATGCTCGCGAACGAAAGACGCAATCCCCTCACCACCAACCTCTTCTTCACCCTCAACAATCACCCGCACATTCACAGGCAGCGTGCCGCCACCCGCCACCATAAGCGATTCCAACGCCTTTAAATGCATCCACATCTGCCCTTTGTCATCCACAGCACCACGGGCATACAAATTTCCGTTCCTCTCCGTCGGCTCAAACGGCGGCGATTTCCACTCATCTAGAGGCTCAACCGGCTGCACGTCGTAGTGTCCATAACAAAGTACTGTAGGCTTCCTCTGTCCATCAGCCTCAGGCGCCGCATGGAGCCAGTCCGCATACACCAGCGGATGCCCCTTCCGTTGGGCCGTAGTCGTCTCAATCAGGCGAACATTCTCCATCCCAATCCTTTTCAGCTCTGTCGCAACGAACTCCGCGGCTCTTCGCACATCCGCTACGTGTTCTGGCGCGGTCGACACTGAAGGGATCCGCAACAGCGCCTTCAACTCTTCTACAAACCGCTCTTTATTCTCCTGCGCAAACTCAATCGCCGTCGTCATCTTCATTACCACTGTGCCACCTCTGCAAAAAATTTCCGCATGTCGCCCTCTTCCTTCGAACACAGTATATGGAAGCACCTCGTCTTAACGCACGAAGATGGGGAGCATACGGCGAGTTGCACGACAATGCCTATCAATTGACGGACGCTCAGATCAAGGAACAGTAAGAACCTTCTCAGCCGGAACCGGCTTGCCGGCCAAGAAGCTTCCAATCGTGTCATTCAAAAACTTTGCATCTTCAGGATCTACGGCAGCACCAGCAGGATGCCCCCACAACGAAAGAATCGGTACCAAAGATACCGTATGCATGAACTGCGCCTCATATCGCGCGTCGCTAATTGGGAAATAAAGGTCCGTTGTCGAAGGCATATATAAGAACGGGGCTTTAATCGACGCTAATGCCTTCTTTTCATCGCCACCGAAACCAGGCGTCGCTCCCACATCGTTACTTTCCCATGTCCTCATCTGCAGAATCAAATTGTTCGCGTCCTCTCCCTTAAAGAAACCGGTTCGCATTTCATTAAGCACATCTTCAAATGTTGTCCCCGCTTTCGCATCTTTGCGCCACAATTCACGACGCCACCATTCTTGCGAGTAGAGCCACCCCGCCCACACCATACCCGACGCCTCGATTCCCTTCTTCGGTTCCTCGGTATAGTCTCCGCCCTTGAAGCTCTCATCCGCCGTTATCGCAGTAATCTGTCCCTCCAGACGCACAATTCCGTGTCCATAGGTCTTCGCAGTTCCCGATGTCGCGACAACCTTGTCTTCGAACGCTGGGTAACTCACGGCCCACTGAAATGCCTGCTGCGCCCCCATCGAAAACCCAATTATGGCCTTCAAATGAGTTACCTTTAGGTCGTCCGTGAGCAATTGGTGCACCGCTTCCACGTTGTCCCGAATCGTCATCACCGGAAATCTAGGCCCATGAAACGGCTCCGGCGTATTGCTCGGAGAGGACGAACTCCCGTTGCCAAACATTTCAGTCGTTACTAGAAAAAACTTCTCGGGATCGAGCGCCTTGTCCGGCCCTATTAGCCATTCATACCCGTCCATCTTGGCCATGTAATGCGAAGGCAACAAAATCACATTGTTATGCGCCTCGTTCAAACGGCCATAGGTTCCATAAACCACACGAACCTCGGGTAGCGTTACTCCTTTCTCAGTTTTGAAGTTCTTGATTACAAACTCATGCCGAGCAGGCGTCTCCAAGCACCACGCACTAGAAGAGCTCGCAACCGAACACCCGAGAAATAGCAGCCAAATAAGTCTCTTCATCTCCGCGATCTTACTATCCGAACTTTCGCGTTGCTTATCGACTCCTCGCAATTTCTTATCATCTTCGCTTATAGCCACTTCTCGAACGACAATGGGGTCATGGACGCATCGAGAAGCATCCCAACAGCATCAGCCTCAACCGCCCCCAAAGCCGGCCAGACCTGGAACACCGAGGCCTATGCACTCAATGGCCGCTTTGTAGCCACCCTCGCCGCCGATGTGGTCGCACTGCTCGCACCGCAATCAGGTGAACAAATCCTGGACATCGGCTGCGGCGACGGCGCCCTCACCGAACAGCTCGCTTCTACAGGCGCCATCCTAACCGGTGTGGATGCTTCTTCTGCCATGCTCGCCGCCGCCCGCAAGCGGAATCTCAATGTCGAGCAGTACGACGCCACCGCCCTTCCGTACCATGGGCAGTTCGACGCCATCTTCTCCAACGCCGCCCTCCACTGGATCTCTGGGATTTCCGGCCATCAAGCTCTCCTCGCAGGTGTTCGCCGCGCTCTCCGCCCCGGCGGCCGCTTCGTCGCAGAGATGGGCGGCCATGGCAATATCGCCGCCATCCGCACAGCGCTGCAGGCGACCTTCGCGCCGTTTCACATTGATGCCGAAGCCACGGCTGCCAGCTTCTTCCCTTCACCGGAACTCTACCTTCGTCTGCTTAAAGCAGCCGGCTTCACCGTTCGATCTATCGAACTCATCCCACGTCCCACTCAACTCCCTAACGGCATGGAGTCCTGGCTCAACACCTTTCGTAACGGGGTCCTCGATCGTCTCAATCCAAATAACCGAGCGACCGCCCTTGCTAACACTATTGCTCTCCTCGAACCCATCCTTCGCGATGCTGACGGTAATTGGACGGCTGACTACGTGCGACTCCGTTTCCACGCCGCCACATGAATGATGGTACAAAACCTCTGCGTAATTCAATTGTCACTACATCCGCGCAGGGTGCGAAGGAACAACGAATCTAGTATGGTTGGGGATGAATCATCCCGGGCAGCCCGAACATCCTATTTCTGCGTCTAACAATTGCAACGCACAAACAAACCTATGAAATTAAAAACGTTCGGCTCTATTCGTTCCATAAGTATGTTCCTGTCACTGTGTCTTTTATACGGAACCACGCAGGCCCAGGTTTCCTCCTCCGCCCTCCCTACGGATGTTCGTGGCACAATCACAAAGATAAGCTTTGACTCCAGCGCATTCACCCTAAGCAGCTCGTCCTCCAGTAGCGACGACGCACTATCAATCGAGCTTCCCGATGCCCCACAGACAGCGCAGGCTACACAGTCGACATCAACTCCAGGATCCGATGAAGGTCAACAGACCAAACGCATCCTTGGCATCTTTCCCAACTTTCGGTCCGTCAGCGCCAATGTCCACCTACCGCCACAAACCGTCAAAGAGAAGTTCATCACCGCTACGCATGACAGCTTCGATTACTCCTCGATCTTCCTGCCAGCCGTCGTAGCAGGCTACTCCCAAGCCACCAACGCCACCCCTGAATTCCATCAGGGTGCAGCCGGCTACGGACGTTACTTCTGGCACACCTACCTCGACCAGACCAGCGAGAACTACTTCGTCGAATTTATCGTGCCTGCAATTACTCACGAGGACACTCGCTACTACACTCTCGGCAGCGGAGGCTTCTGGAAACGCACCGGCTACTCTCTCAGTCGCGCCGTCATCACCCGCAGCGACGCAGGTCACGAAACCTTCAACATCAGTGAGATCGTAGGTGCCGGCGCTGCCGCTTCAGTGTCGAACCTCTACTATCCCTCAGGAGAACGCACCTTTAACAATACCGCAAGCCGATGGGGTTTGAACGTAGGCATCGACGCCGCCACCTTCTTTGCTCATGAGTTCTGGCCAGACATCAACCACGCCCTCTTTCACGGCAAAAAGCCAAGTAACTGAGCCCCAAAACCGGCATAGGCTTCGTCCTATGTCGGTGGCGTTCCATCATCCAAGAGACCCGCAATTTCTCTAACGGTCGTCCGACTCAGGGCCTAGATTCGCAAGACAATGCTCCAACACTTCATTCAGTGCTTTAATCGAGCTCTCAGGAACACCCCGCCACAACTTCCCCTCAATCACTTTTGCGGCTTTTTCTGCAGTCAGCAATAGCTTCTCTCCCTCCGGAGTCAGACGGGCGGCAAGAATCCGGTCGTTCCCCCGATCTCTCGTGCGAACGATCCACCCACCCTTTTCAAGCCCCGCCAGTAAAGACTGCGCCGACTGCGGCGTAACGAAACGTGAGCGCGCCAACTGCGCCCCGGACACCCCCGGCTCGTTCCGGATTGCTTTCAACACCTGTAACTGTGCCGTTGTCACCCCTTGCGGACGGAGCTTCTCGTCCATCTGGACATGGAAATGGATCAGGATACGCTTCATCATCTGCGCGGCCCGTCTCCTCTCCGCTTGTCTAATTTTCTCACTTTGGGTAACGCCACTCATATCAGTCTCCTGATATTATATCAGGAGACTGATATGGCAACGATGACCATGAGCCCGCCCGCTGTTTGGAAGCCCCACCATAATCCATGGGCTGTCGCTCTCACCGTCACCCTGGCAACTTTCATGGAGGTCCTCGACACCTCCATCGCCAACGTTGCCCTGCCACACATCGCTGGCACTCTTGGGGCCAGCTCTGAAGAAGCCACCTGGGTACTCACCAGCTATCTTGTCTCTAGCGCTATCGTCCTGCCCATCTCCGGCTGGCTCTCCAATCGCTTCGGACGCAAGCGCTTCTATATGACCTGCGTCGCGCTCTTCACGGTCTGCTCTTTCCTCTGCGGCATCGCGAACACACTCCCGCTTCTCATCGTCGCGCGTATCCTTCAGGGCGCGGGTGGCGGGGGCCTTGCTCCCAGCGAACAGGCCATCCTCGCCGATACCTTTCCAATCGAAAAGCGCGGCCAGGCGTTCGCCGTTTACGGCATGGCAGTTGTTGTCGCACCCGCAATCGGCCCGACCCTCGGCGGCTGGATCACCGACAACTTCAACTGGCACTGGATCTTCTTCATCAACATTCCCATCGGCCTCATTTCGCTCTATCTCAGCAACCGCATGGTCGAAGATCCACCTCATCTCAAGCTCCGTATGGAGCAGGCGAAGCACCTCAAGATCGACTTCCTGGGCCTCGGCCTCGTAGCTTTCGGCGTAGGTTGTCTCGAATTCACGCTCGATAAAGGCCAGGAAAAGGACTGGTTCGGCAATCCAATGATCCGAACCTTCGCTTTCCTCGCCGCCGCCACCCTCATCTTCTTCACTTGGTGGGAGTGGCACCACCCTGATCCGATCGTCGACCTCAAGCTCCTGAAAAACCGCAATTTTGGCACCGCCGTCTTCCTTCAGCTCATCCTCGGCATGGTCCTCTTCGGTTCAACGGTCCTCATCCCGCAGTATCTTCAGGGGCTCCTCGGCTACACCGCCGAACGTGCCGGGATGGTTCTCTCCCCCGCCGGCTTCGTCATGATGCTGATGATGTTCGTCGCTGGCCGCAGCCTAGGCAAGATCGATCCACGCCTCATGGTCTGCCTTGGATATCTGGTCACCGCCGTCGGAATCTACAACCTCACCCGCCTCGATCTCAATGCCGCGTTCGGTACCGTCACCCTCTGGCGCATGCTCCAAGTCATCGGCCTTGCCTTCATCTTCATCCCAATCAGCACATTGAACTACGTCGGCGTACCTGCAAGTAAAACCAACCAGATCTCCAGCCTCTCCAACTTCGCCCGCAACCTCGGCGGCAGTGCCGGCACTGCGCTTCTCACCACTTACCTGGCGCGCAACTCGCAGGTTCAACAGGTAACCCTCGCCGCCAATGTCATCCCAGGCAGCGTCCCGTACCGACTCTACATGGATCGTATGAAAGAGATGCTGATGTCGCAGGGAATGTCATCCGCCAGCGCCTCGCAGATGGCCATCGGTCAGGCCTATCAGCAGATGCTACGCCAAGCCTCCATGCTCAGTTACAAAAACGCCTTTGCCATCCTAGCCGGCACGATCTTCTTACTCGCCCCTCTGCCATTCATCATGCGGCTCCCCACCAAAGCTGTAAAACCCGACCCAGAAGCTCTCGGCGGTCACTAGCTAGCTAGCTGAACCGCTGTTCGACGATCCACCTAGCGCCCCGCATCCATCTGCATCGCCATCTGTGCCTCCTCAAACGGCGCTGGACTCACAGCCACCGCTCCCTCGAACGGCCTCGCCAAGTCCGCAATCGCTGTCAAAGTGACCGCCACCACAAACGTCAGCGCCAGCACCTGGCAATAGTGCAACCATTTATTGTCATTTCCCAGGAGACAGGATGAACCAACAGTTGCTCCGCCTCCGGCCAGCAGCAGTATCCACAACACGAGCGGTAACCTGACTTTTAGCTCATTCTCTCGAAGATTTCGCTTCTCTGTCAGATCACTCAATACTCTCGTCAGATGGTCGACGCTGTTTGCCGCATCGGAATCCACTTTAATGGACGCAAGCAGTTTCCACATCTCTGCCCCTACTTGCCTACTGGCGTTGCTATCCTCCTGATGCTGCATCGCCGGCCAGTCTTGATGCACCACCGCCTCCGCATACTTAATCCCCAATGCACGAAACGCATCACGCTCTGGCCCCGGCAGGGCTGACGCAATACGTGTTGCCGTCAGTAGCGACGTGGCCTCCAGTGTGCTGTTGATTTCGGCCTCGCGAAAGTCTGTCCACACGGTGTACAGCATGAATCCAAGAATGACACCATAGGTCGTTCCCAGAATTCCAAGCTGCCATCCTGTCACGTCGTTGATCAACTTTCGATTAGGAATCGGCCAGAACAAGTTGAGCACCAAAACTATGGCAACCGAAATCAACATCGCTAAAACAACGAGCAAGCTGCTCTCTGAATAACTCAGCATTGTAGCCACCTGATTGACAAAGCTTTAACCGCAAGCCAGATTACATCGCGTCTTCTCTTTCAAGCCATCATTGGAGAGCTTCTTGCAACCTAGCGTATTGTTTCCACAGAATAACGGCGACTACCCGCGAAGCCTTCTTTTCTCACCATAATGCAAAAGTTTGATTGAAAGATTCACCTGACGTCGCCAGTGCTACCCTATCCCCCATGCACTGGCCCAAGTTCTTCTGCGTTCTCTCCTGCCTTATCCTCTCCGCCGCTTCCTTCGCACAGACCCCTGCCACACCCGATGCCCCACCCCAAACCACCGTCGCACAAAATACCCCCCTAAACCGCACCCTTCCCACCCTCTTCATCATCGGAGACTCCACGGCCCGCAATCAGGCCGACCTCGGCTGGGGAGATCACATCGCCCACTACTTTGACACCACTCGCATCAACGTCGCTAACCGCGCTCATGCCGGCCGTAGCAGCCGAACCTTCATCAATGAGGGCTCTTGGGACAAGGTCCTAGCAGAAATGAAGCCCGGCGACTTCGTCCTCATCCAGATGGGCCACAACGACGGCGGCGACATTGACGGAGCCAAAGCACGCGGATCCCTCAAAGGGATCGGAAACGAGGAGCAGCAGATCACGCTACCCGACGGACACCAGGAACTCGTCCACACCTATGGCTGGTATATCCGCCACTACATTGACGACACCCGCGGTGAACAATCCACCCCAATCCTCCTTTCACTCACCATCCGCAACGTCTGGACACCCGGTCCGGACGGCAAACCCCACATCGAACGCGACATGGGCTACGATACCGAGCTTGAACAGCTGGCAAAAGAGCAGGAGATCCCTTACGTAGATATGGCCACCGTCGAAGCCGACCGACTTGAAGCCTTGGGGCCTGAAAAAACCGCGCTGCTCTTCCCCATCGACCACACCCACACCAGCTCCGAGGGCGCGGAACGCAATGCCGAATCCGTCGTTATCGCCCTACGCAACGCTCACTCCCCGCTGGTCGCCTATCTCAAACCAGACAGTCCGTCGAAATAGCACCTGCAGCGAATAGCCATCCGAAAACATCTCAATAGACGAGGAACAGAGAATACAATTTACACAGTGAACAAAGCTGGCTCAAACGCGGTCTATGTGGTCCTCGCAGTGGCTTTTATCCTGACAGCCTCAGCACAGGCATCCTCAGTGCAACCCGCGTACGCTCTCAGAGCCTTCGTCGTCGAGCAGTTATCGCCCAGCTTTGACGACGAAAGCGGCAACTTCCAGGGCATGGCTGCCACCGACACTGTCTTGAAGCTCCGCAACATAGGCTCTGAAACCTGCGCCTTTGGTCGCAAGTCTCTCGATTTTGAAGATGTCCCCTCCCTAGAGCTATCGGTCTCCAATGAAGTCTTCAACAGCAGCTCTTGCTTCTCTTCCGCTTCAGCAGCAATATCCTTTAGACCCGATGCCCTTAGAGCGCCATTTAGTGGCCGCTTCTGTGTTCTGTCGGGTCAGGATGCAAAGTACCGCTTCGCCTATCTCAAGCGCGATCCGGTCTACGTGCGCTTGAGGTCCTAGCCGCGTCCTGTCGCCTTCATACGCCGCTTGTTTATGCGGCCCCCTCCACTTCCACCCGCGCCCCTCGCACCATTTACACTAGTATTTGGCACTAAGTGCGCCCTGAAGGATATCGTTTTGCTCAACTCAGTCATTGCAAAAGTCTTTGGTACCAGCAACGAACGCGCCATCAAGCGTATCCAGCCCATCGTGGCGCAGATTAACGCCCTCGAACCGGCCATCCAGACCCTCTCAGACGACCAGCTCCGCAACAAGACTGCCGAGTTCCGCCAGCGCATAGCCGACTCCATCGCTAATATCGCTGACACACAGGAGAACGCCGCAGAGCGCAACGCCGCCGAAAAAGCCGCTCTGGATGCCATTCTTCCCGAAGCTTTCGCCGTCGTCCGGGAAGCAGGCAAGCGTGCCGTCGGCATGCGCCACTTTGACGTCCAGCTCATTGGCGGTATCGTCCTCCACTCCGGCAAAATCGCCGAGATGAAGACCGGCGAAGGTAAGACCCTTGTCGCCACGCTTCCCTGCTATTTGAACGCTCTCGCAGGCCGCGGCGTTCACGTTGTAACCGTGAATGACTACCTCGCCAAGCGCGACGCAGAATGGATGGGCAAGATCTACGGCTTCCTCGGCCTGACCGTCGGCGTCATCGTCCACGACCTCGACGACCAGCAGCGACGCGACGCCTACGCCTCCGACATCACCTACGGTACCAACAACGAGTTCGGCTTCGACTACCTCCGCGACAACATGAAGTTTGAACTCAAGGACCAAGTCCAGCGCGGCCACTACTACTGCATCGTCGACGAAGTCGACTCCATTCTTATCGATGAAGCCCGCACCCCGCTCATCATCTCCGGACCTACCGACCAGACCACCGACAAGTACGCTCGGGTCAACATCATCATCCCCAAGCTCGAACTCGGCGAACTCATCGAGACCGTCGAAACCAAAACCTGGTCCGGCGACTATGTGGTCGACGAAAAAACCCGCTCCATCACCGTCACTGACGAAGGCTGGGAGAAGATCGAAGGCCTCCTCGGCATCGGAAACATCGCCGACCCTGAAAACTGGGACCTCAAACATCACGTAGAGACCGCGATCAAGGCCCACTCCCTCTACAAGCGCGACGTCGAGTACGTTGTCAAAGACGGCGAAGTCATCATCGTAGACGAGTTCACCGGTCGCCTCATGCCCGGCCGCCGCTGGTCCGACGGGCTGCACCAGGCCGTAGAAGCTAAGGAAGGCGTGGCCATCCGCAAGGAAGACCAGACCCTCGCCACCATCACCTTCCAGAACTACTTTCGGATGTACAAAAAGCTCAGCGGAATGACCGGCACCGCCGAAACCGAAGCCGCCGAGTTCGACAAGATCTACAAGCTTGAGATCGTCGTCACACCGACCAATCGCAAGATGCTACGCATTGAAAACGCCGACGTCGTCTATCGCACCGCACAGGAGAAGTACTTTGCGGTCGCCGACGAGATCGCTCGTCTCCACGCGGAAAAGCAGCCCGTCCTCGTAGGCACCACGTCGATCGAAAAATCTGAGCTCCTCTCCGAAATTCTCAAGCGCAAAGGCGTCCGTCACGTCGTCCTCAACGCCAAGTTCCATGAGAAAGAAGCCGAGATCGTAGCTCAGGCAGGCCGCCTCGGCATGGTTACTATCGCTACCAACATGGCCGGTCGCGGTACCGACATCCTCCTCGGCGGCAACTCCGACTTCATGGCCCGCCAAGATCTCGTACGTAAGCAGCAAGCCCGCGCAGTCTCCGCAGCCGAGGGCGCTATCTCGCCCGTCGCTGGCCCCGGCATGGTTCGTTTCTATTACTCCGGACAGGAGTTTGAGGCGACGCAAGCCGCATGGGACGCAGCTGTCTCCACCCATGAGGGCGCAGCAAAGAAAGAGCATGAAGCCGTCATCTCCGCAGGTGGCCTACACATCCTCGGCACGGAGCGCCATGAGTCACGCCGCGTCGACAACCAGCTCCGCGGCCGCGCCGGCCGTCAGGGCGACCCGGGCTCCTCGCGCTTCTTTCTGTCGCTCGAAGACGATCTCATGCGCATCTTCGCCCGAGAGTGGGTCTCCACTCTGCTCCAGCGTCTCGGCATGGAAGAAGGTGTACCTATCGAATCCGGCATGATCTCCCGCCGTATCGAGGCCGCCCAGAAGGCCGTAGAAACCCAGAACTTTGAATCCCGCAAACACGTCCTCGAATACGACGATGTCATGAACAAGCAGCGCGAAGCCGTATATGGCCTTCGCCGCCAGCTTATGGAAGGCGTCGACCAAAAGCAGCTCATCACCGAGGACTACACCTCCACTATCCTCTCCAACACCCTCGATGAGAACGCACCCGAAAAAGTCCACGCCGATGAGTGGAAGCTCGAGCCTCTCTTCAACCAGATCTACGACATCTTCGGCGCACGCCTTGAAACCGAGATCGATGCCACCCAGCTCAACCGTCACGAACTCGGCGAAGCTATCTTCCAGAACCTCCGCGCCCGCTATGACATCAAGGAACAGATCCTCGGTGCCGAAGCCATGCGCTATCACGAGCGCATCGTCATGCTCTCGGTCCTTGACGGCCTGTGGAAGGACCACCTCCTCGCCATGGACCACCTCAAAGAAGGAATCGGCCTCCGTGGTTACGCGCAGCAAGACCCGCTCGTCGCCTACAAAAAGGAGTCCTTCGAGATGTTCGAAGGTATGATGATGCGCTTCCAGGAAGACACCGCACGCCATCTCTTCCGCATGCAGATTATCGGCCCCGACGGCACTCCTATCGAGTCCGCCGAACAGCTCGCCGTCGCACAGGCCCATGCGCAGGCTCTCTCTGCTGCACAGGAGCAGCAGCAATTGGCCAACTCCTCCCAAGCCAGCGCGCTGCACCCGTCCGGGCCACCGCAGCACACCAACGCACCGGCCGCGCGTCAAAACTCACCAGTTCCCCCACCCAACCGCGCCCCGTCCACGACCATTGACGCACTCGAGCGCGAATTTCAAAAGAAAAAACAGCGCGAACTTGAGCAAGCCCGTTCCGTCAGCTCTTCTACAGCCTCCACCAACGGTTCAGCTCCCCGCCACTCCGGCGAAAAGGTGGGTCGCAATGACGAGTGCCCCTGCGGATCCGGCAAAAAATACAAAAAATGCCACGGCGCTACAGCGTAAGCCTCAACCGAGCTCGCCTTTCTGGATGATCTAAGAATCGCGGTGCCACGCCGTTCTCACTTCTCCAGATCATCCAGCAACAGCTTAGCCTTCGTAGCCAGCGTCTTAGCCCCTTCGGCATCCCCAGATTTCAGCGCGTCCTGCGCATCCTTCCAGAAGTTCCTCACCTTGTTCACCTGGGCCTTCTGCTCTTCCACCTTCTGAGCCGGCAGCGCATTGAGCCTCTTATCAATCGAGGCAATGAGGTCCTCCGCATCCTGCTTCGTCTGCGGGTTCGTCTCTCCGCCGGCCGTCAACGCACCAACCGCCGCATCGGGCGACGGTGCCCCAGTAGTGGCGCTAGCTACCTGAGTCTCGGGTGCAGGTTCAGGCGGGGCGACCACCTTAGGCGTCTTCTTTTTTCGCTTCGGCTTGCCCGCCTCAGTCGAGACAGGCACCGGTGGCAGTTTTACCGGTGGCACCTCCACCATCGGCAGATTATCCGGCTCAGGAATCACCTCAAGTGCAACTGGGGTCATCACTGGCGGTAGCGGCGCGAGCTGCGGCTTATGCCGGCATCCCGCCAACCCCATCGCCAAACCAAAGCAGAGAGCCGTCCATGCGATCATCCGCGTAATGTTGCGCGTACCCTTCAAACCCGTTCCCCTATTTCTTTGTGAACTGCTCCTACTGCAGCAACCTTCCGGCCTTCGCCGCCAACTCCTGCCGCAATCGGCAACCGGAACGTAAAGGTCGTCCCCCGCTCAACCGAACTCCGGTCAGCATTGGATCGCACCTCCATCGCTCCGCCATGCAATTGCAGAATGCGGTACGTCATCGCTAATCCGATTCCGCTGCCTCTCGGTTTTGTCGTGAAGTACAGTTCGAAGATACGCGGTAATAGCTCCGGCGGTATACCCTCTCCTTCATCGATCACCTCTACTACCGCAAACTGGTGGTCCCGTCGCATCCGCACAATCATCGCTCCGCCCTCAGGCATCGCCTGCATCCCATTCAAAAGCAGATTCAGCAACGCCTGCCGGATAAGCTCTGCATCCACCCGGACCATCATCGACTCTTTCGGAGCATCTACGACGACCCGTACTCCATTTTCCTGCATCTCCGCCGCGGTCAATTCCATCACCGCGTTAACCACTTGCCGCAAATCATGCTCTCGGAGATGCAGCTCCATTGGCCGGGAAAAGTCTGCCAGCGTCTGCACCACCCGGTCCAGCCGCTGCATCTCCCCCGCCAGGATGTCTACATGCCGCTGCGCCCCGCTGAAAGCCTCTGCTCCACCCGGCACTAGCTTCCCGCGGAGCAGTTCCAGATGCAGCACCATCGCGTTGATCGGATTCTTCACCTCGTGCCCAACCCCGGACGTAAGCCTTCCGATCGCCGCCAGCCTTCGCGCCACTTCCAACTCCTGCCCCAGTTGCGCCGCCGACTCCATATCGCGCAACGTCAGAAGCGTACCCATATTTCCCCCGCCGCCCAGCCCATCGTCGATCCGATCCAGCGAAATCTGCACCTGCCGACCGTCCTCCAGCGTTACCCCTTGCGAGCTGATCTGACTGCCATCAGCGAATGCCTCCAGCACCGCTGCACCGAGTGCACTCTCCGGGGCAAAAATCTCCTCCAACCGCTTTCCTACCATCTCATCATGGCCTTGGCCTACAGGCGTAGCCAGAAAATAGGCGACCGCATCGGATACCATAACCGCCCGTCGGTCTGCGGTAAATAGCAGGACCCCATCGCGCAGCGTGTCCAGCATCTGGTTCAGATTCGCCTGCAGTGCTGTATATCCCGCCTCCTGAGTCCGCATCTGCTCCCCTAGGCGATCAAGGGTCTTGGTGACACGCACGACTGCGTCGCTCTTGCTGTCGCCAGACTCTAGCCGTGCGGTATCAGCCCCTCCGGGCATACTTCCAGCCAGTGTCAGACTCTCCAACCGGGCGCTGATCGTCTCCAGAGGCCGCAGCGCGACGTTCGCAAGCAACCCTGCTGCAAGCATCGCTGCCACCGCGGCCAGCGCCGTAAAAATGAGCGCGGACAGCAGCCATGGCTCGTACGCGTTCTTCAAAAATGTCGACCGAACCCCCACATGGACTACCAGAAACGGAACCCCGTTCCGATCCAGCGACTGAGAAATATCTAGTACCCGAGGCTTTCCAAACACCACCTTCATTTGGTGTGCCACGGTCCCATTCTGCACACCAGCCAGGCTGAACCGGAACACAGACGGCTGGTTCACCGCGTCAGGATCAGTGCTGACGCAGCGTCATTCCATGCGCATCCGTTACGCTGACGTCCTGCACCGTCGGCGAGTAACGCACAACCGTATTCATTACATCCGCCAGTGCTGCCTGGCTCCGTAACGCATCCACCACAGCCTTGTGTAAGGCCTCGTCGCTCCGGTCGACCGGTGGGTTCGCCCGCAGCCCTGTCTCGACCGCCTTCCGCATCTCCAGCCAGACCTCATGCGCCAAAACATCATTGGCCGCCGCCGTCTGCTCGATCCTCTGACGCATTAGCTCGCTCACGAACAATGCCGAGAGGACGAGCACGATCGCAAACGTTAATCCGGTCGCCGACAGCACCAGTTTCGTCTTCAGGCGCATCGTTACTCCGTTACAGCAGCGTTCGAATATTCCTTCAGTTTATTCTGCAAAGTCTTCGAACTAATCCCCAAAATCTCCGCGGCCTTGGTCTTGTTGTTATGGGTTGCGACCAGCGTCTTCAAAATCAACTGTCGTTCTGCCTCATCCACTGTCGTCCCGACCTCGACCCGCACCGAGTTCGACTCATCCAGATGCCTATGCACCTCATCAGACGACACCCCTAAGCGCACCCCTCCAACCTCGGCCGGGGCTGTCCTGGTGGGCGGCGGAGCAAATCCCGGTTCCCCAAAATGCGGAGGCAGATGCTCGACCCCCAGCATCCCCGTCCCAGCCAGAATCACTGCACGCTCAATCGTGTTTCTCAATTCCCGCACGTTTCCAGGCCACTTGTAGTCCTCAAGCCTTGTCATCAGCGAGTCCTTCAGCCCAGCAACCGTGCAATGATGCCGTTCATTCATATCGTCAATCATCTTCTCGGCGATCGCCGAGACATCCATCAAGTGATCCCGCAACGGAGGCATCTGGATGTTGAAAACATTCAGCCGATAGTAAAGGTCGCCCCGCAGTTCTCCACTCGCGACAGCCTTCTCAGGATCTTTATTTGTCGCTGCCACTACCCGCACATCCACGGGCGTTTCGATTTTGCTGCCCAGTCTTCTTAGCTTCCTGTCCTCCAGCACTCGCAGCAGCTTCGACTGCGTCGCCATCGGCATCTCGCCAATCTCATCGAGCAGCAAGGTCCCTTCCTCTGCCAGCTCGAAACACCCAGCCCTGCGCTCCAGAGCCCCGGTAAACGAGCCCTTCTCATGTCCGAATATCTCGCTCTCAATCAGCGTCTCCGGGATCGCTGCACAGTTCACCGCCACAAACGGCTTCAGCCTTCTCGCACTCAGATCATGTAACGCACGGGCTACCAGCTCTTTACCAGTCCCACTTTCGCCGGTGACCAGCACGGACACATTTGACGGAGCAATACGCTCAATCATGGTAAAAATCTCCATCATCTGCGGCGATGACCCCACCATCGGACCGAGCACGCCCGTATCCCGCAGCTGCCTCCCCGTCGCTTCCAGTTCGACATCCGCCTCTCGCTGGCGACTAGCGTTATGCAAAATCGTCTTGAGCCTTACCGGATCGACGGGCTTAGGAATATAGTCGTACGCGCCCATCCGCATCGCATTAACAGCGGACTCAATCGACCCCTGCGCTGTCAGCATCACTACCGCGATCCGCTGTGGCAGTTCGCCGATGCGGTTCAGCAGTTCCATCCCATCCATCCGCGGCATCTTCAGATCGGTCACTATGATGGCAGGCGCCCACGCAATCGCCTTTTCCAAGCCCTCCATGCCGTCCGCAGCGCATTCTGCTCTGTATCCCCAGCTCTCGACCAGTTCCGTCAAGCCGCTGCGCGCATGCATCTCATCTTCAACAATTAGAATCTTCTCCAAGACAATCACCGTCCCTATTTAAACTTTTGGAGCGTACTAGTAGGATGCAGCCTGCGCAGTAGCGTTCCCAATCCAGCACTCTCAGGTATTACCGAGTCGTCCATTGCAGCCAACGCTATGCCCTTATTTCTAGTAGCTCACAGCCCGGTCTTCCGAGCCTGTGCTTTATGCCATCTCTAAGGATATCCTTGAATACATGCTTGAGCCCGAAATTACCGTAGAAGCCTTCGCCCAGCGCCGCCAACACCCCAATGCCCCAATTCTCTTGGACGTCCGTGAACCCTGGGAGTATCAGACAGCTAGCCTACCAAACTCCCTTCTCATGCCAATGGGTGAAGTCGCCGCTCGGGCCCACACCGAACTAGACCCTGACGCCCCGATCGTCGTCCTCTGCCATCACGGCGCCCGCTCGCTGAACGTAACGATGTGGCTCCGAAACCAGGGATTCGAGCACGTCCAATCTCTCGCAGGCGGCATCGACGCCTGGTCCCGCACGATCGACCCCGCGGTCCCCCGTTACTGATCATCTTTCACTGTTATTGCATCTTCACTGCTGTTGCACGCGGCACACCACTCCGTACTACAAGACGATTCTTGCGAACGCTGGCGATAAACTTTCTACAGCGATCAACTAGGTGGACCGTGAGCACCTAACATCACGTCCATGTATGGTTACAAACGGTGAACAACTTATAAAAGTGTGAGGTTGCTTTGCGATTACTTGATCGTAGGAGATTTCTCTTAGCTGCAGGGGCCGCAACATCGACAGCGATTCTCGGAAAGAGAATGCAAGCACTCGTTGGGCCTATAAGTGAAGGTCTGAAGCCGGTTGCGGCCAACGATCATATTCAGATTGCGTTGATTGGTGCCGGTATTCAGGGTCAGGGAGATACGAAGGTCGCGTTGCAGGTTCCTGGCGTAAAGCTCATTGCCGTGGCGGATTGTTACGATGGGCGACTCGCACATAGCAAGGAGCTCTGGGGCGAGCGACATCTTTACGACCCGGGACTATCGCGAGATTTTGGCGCGAAAAGACATCGACGCCGTCATCATTGCCACGCCCGATCACTGGCATAAGCAAGCGGCCATTGACGCGATGAAGGCCGGTAAGGATGTCTACTGCGAGAAGCCAATGATTCATCTATATGCCGATGGGCCAGAGATGATTGAGACTGCCCACACGACGGCCCGGATTATCCAGATCGGCAGCCAGCGTGTGAGTTCGTTGATTTATGCAAAAGCGAAAGAATTGCTCGCCGCAGGGGCGATTGGCCAGCTCAACATGGTGACCGCACGCTGGGACCGCAATTCGTCGATTGGTGCCTGGAACTACACTGTTCCTCTGGATGCTTCGACAGAGACGTGCGATTGGCCGCGCTTTCTAGGCACTGCTCCTAAAATTCCTTTCAGTGCCGAACAGTTTTTCCAGTGGCGCAAATGGAAGGCTTATGGAAGTGGCGTTGCCGGCGATCTCTTCGTCCATCTTTTCAGTGGCACTCACTTCATCACTGGCTCGCATGGCCCCACTCGCGCCATGGCGACCGGCGGGCTTCGCTTCTGGAAGGACGGCCGAGACGTACCGGACGTGATGCTTGGCCTCTTTGATTATCAGGAGGGTTTCAACCTGAGCCTTCGAGTAAATTTCGTGGACGGCGGCGAGGAGAGCGAAGGACTGATTTTCACTGGGTCAGAGGGCACGATGGAGATTGCAGGGAATACAGTCAGTGTGAATCGCTCGCCACGCCAGAAGGAGCCAGGCTATACCGTTGGCACCTTCACTGAAGCTATGCAAAAGCAGATTCTCGAAGAATATCGGCAAAAGTACCCGCTTACTCATCCGGAGGGAGAGCCGTCAGTTGGATACGAGAAGTATGTTGCACCTCCGGGTTACAGCGATAGCTACGATCATTTCAATAATTTCTTTGGGGCCGTTCGAACGCGCAAACCTGTTGTGGAAGATGCTGTATTCGGCTACCGCGCGGCCGGAGCAGCGCTGCTAAGCAACCTTAGTATCGAGCGCGGCGCTATTGTTCACTGGAACCCAGACACCATGAAACTGATGTGAAGCCTACCAACCCCTACTGAACTGACATACCTGGACGATTATTTGTCTGCAAGTTACTGTTTGCGAGATATGCTGACTCCATCGCCGGCCGCTGAAAGGGTCGATTCGTGAACACGACTGCAGACGAGAGCAAAACCGCCGATCGCATTACACGCGCGATATTTGAACACGCAACGCGCATTAGCCAAGAGCAAGAGATCGAAGAGCTGGTGCGGCTCAATGCGGACTTCGCTCGAAACCTTGCGGGCGCAGATCGGTGCAGCTTATGGCTGATTGACGGGAAGACGAATGAGCTTTGGACGAAGGTCGCGCATGGCGTCGATCCGATACGCATTCCGTTAGGCGAAGGTCTGGTCGGCGCTTGTGTGCAAGAAGATAAGGTGCTGCTGGTCAACGATTTGACCACCGAGCCACGTCTGCTACGTAAAGTTGATCAGAGTAGCGGGTACCATACCGAGCAGGTGCTCTGCGTGCCTCTTCGAGCGGAGGGTCGCGTAATTGGCGCACTCCAGTTGCTCAATAAACCAAGTGGTTTTACTGAAGCGGATGCAGGTCTACTGGGTCTACTGGCTCATTTCGCGGCGAGTGCTATCGATAATGAGCGGCTGCGCCAGGAGGCTCTTGGGGCGAAGCTGATGAGGCATGAGCTGAACCTTGCCCGTGATGTGCAAGCGCGGTTATTGCCACAGAATCCTACGGGAGTTCCCAGGTTGGGGTGCGTTGGTTTTTGCCGGCCTGCGCGGTCCATTGGTGGCGATTACTATGATCTGCTGCCGCTGCACGACGGGGGTTTTGCGCTGACGCTTGGCGACGTTTCTGGCAAGGGAATTCCGGCAGCAGTGATGATGGCGAGCATCCAGACGCTGCTTCGTAGCTTGCTGCAGCGCGAATCAGAAAACCTTGCGGGTGTGCTTAGTGAGTTGAATCGGACGCTCTATATGAGTTCGACTGCGGAGCGTTATTCGACGCTATTTTGTGGGGTTATTTCTGCGGATAGGACGTTGCTGACGTATGTGAATGCTGGGCAGGTTCAGCCTTTACTGCTTCACTCTGATGGGCAGTTGGAGCGGCTGGAAGGCAGCGATTTGCCGGTCGCTATGCTGCCGGAAGCGGCGTATGAGCAGCGCAGCGCAGCTTTGCGGCCGGGCGATTTGCTGGTGGTGGTTTCGGATGGGATTGTTGAGGCTTGCAATGAGGCGAAGGATTTTTGGGAGGAGGAGGAGGTTGACCGGATTGTGCTTGGGCATGGATCGGGCGATGTTCAGGAGCTGCCGGAGAAACTTTGCCGGGCGGTGGATGCCTTTGCAAATGGAGCTGAGCAGTATGACGATATGACTGTGGTTGCGGTCAGAATTTCGTGATTTGGGTGGAAATTTAATTTCGTGTGGTGAGTGTGGTGTTTTACAGGGTTTTTGAGGATTTTGGGGTATATCGCGTGGTAAAAACGTGGTGAGTTTGTGGTGAAATGTGTGGTTAATATGGTGCTTAGGCAGCCACTAATTTGGGGCTATAAAACACGCCACGTTTTCCAACTTTATTTCTTGAAGATGCGGGTTTACTCCTTAGTTACTGGAGGGCGGCGTACTCCTTTTTGGCGGCGAGGAGTTGGGGAAGGTCTGCGTCGGCGTCTTTCCAGGTGACGAAGAGAGCTTCGTAGGCCTTCTTTGCTTCGGGTTTGTTTCCGGCCATCGTGTAGGCGCGTGCGAGGCCTAACTGGGCCTGCCCGTAGTCCTGCAGACTCTGGAGGGCTGCGCCCTTGTACTTTGTCGCGCGCTGGAAGGCTTCGATGGCGTTGGCGGAGTCTTTGAGGTCGAGGTAGGCGAGGCCCTGCAGGTAGGCTCCGGCGGAGACGAGATCGAAGGCTTTTGCTCCTTCGAGATCGGTGAGGGCTTCCTGGGGCTGGTTTGCGGCCAAGGCGAGTGCGGCCCGGGCTTGGGGAGCAACGATCTGATTGATCTGCGTGTCTTCCGGGTACTGCTTGACGAGGCTCTCAATCAGCGGCAGAGCGATGGCTGGTTGGTTACAGATTGCGGCGGAGATAGTGGCGGAGATAAGGGTCGGTTTTGTTTTATCCAGTGCAAGGGCAGCCTTGATGTCGCGGGCTGAGTTTTCGCACATGCCTGCATAGCCGCGACCCGATAGTCGGAGCAGGAGACTGCTGGCCTGGGCATCGGTTGCTTTCTGCGTCGCAGCTTGTGTTGCAGCCAGGTTCCATGACTGGCTTGCCTCACGATACTGACCTGCAAACTCCTGCGTTGCGGCGATGCCCTGGCTCATCTGGTATTGATCGACTCTACCTTCCACCTTCGCGGCCACCTTCGTCATCGCAGCACGATCGCCGGTTAGAAATGCCAGCTGGTAAACGGCAGTGAGGGCTCCGGTGCCGCCATCGGCGTGCTGCCGATCGGCTTCGGCCAAGGTCTGTGCTGCGTCGCTGAACCGGTCGATGGAAACCTGCATGGACGCGAGGTTCAGGAACGCGACGCCATCTGTCGGATCGAGAGTAAGCGATCTTTTCGTGTTTTCGATAGCTTCGTTGATGAGGCCGATGTTGCTTTGAGCGCTACCGAGGTTGATCCAGTTTGAGATGTCCAGAGGATAGGTTCGGACTGCAAGTTCCAAGGTGTCGATGGCCTTCTGGACGTTACCGATCGCATTCAAAAAATAGTGAGCCTGGATGTAGAGCCGTTCGCGTTCGCTAACGTTCTTCGAGAGGGCGTACGCCTTGTTGTAGCACTCGAGTGATCTGCCACGCTGACCTGAGTTGCCGTAGACAACGCCGAGACGTGCCCATGCCATGGCAAAGTTGGGGTCGATCTCGACGGCCTGACGATAGTGGCCTTCGGCCTGTGGAATGTCCAGACCTTTCTCGTGCTCTACGTCGCCGAGGGCATAGGCGCGAAAGGCTTCGAGTGATGGGGTGGTTGCCTGGCCCATGGGGGTGTCGAGCTTTTGGATGGAGGAGAGGGATTCGCCGAGACGCGCTCGCATGGAAGTGGCCACGGTGCCGATTGCGTCGATGACGTGTTCCTTGTCGGGGGCCTGGGCCTGGACGCTGGCGATGTCATCGCCTGTGTTCGTGTTCTGTGCGGTGACGCTGATGACGTACTCGTTGCCGAACTTTGCAATGTTGCCTGTGAGGTAGGCCTTGATGCCTTCGCGCTGCGCGACTTCACGGACGATGGCCGGGGTGAGGGCTTCCGTTGATTGCTTGCCCAGATATTGCATACTCTGCCGGATATGCTGCTGGCTGACGAGGTTGAGGACAGGCGACTGCTGCATCTGGATGGCGAATGCCTGAGTCAGTGTGGTGTCGAAGACGGGGTCACCGGTCTTGTTCTCGAAGTCGGCGAGGATGATGGAGTCTTTGGCTGAGGGTGTGCCAGATTTCGCGACCTCCTGTTGGGCTTTGTGCTTTTGCCAGAGCTGAAGACCAACAAAGCCAAGCAGAGCAAGAATTAGAAGCGATGCGATGGAGACGCCGATGAGACGGCTGCGCTTCTTCAATTCATTGGAACGAAGAGATGGCGTGCGGAGGCCGTGCTGATCGTAGTCGGCGTCCCAGAGCTTTACATCACCTACGCCTTTTAGCGTGAAGGTGCCAAGGGGGCGGAACTTGATGCCAATGGGGTCGCCGATGAGCTTGCGTGCTACGTCGGTGACGACGATCTGTTGGGGTGAACCGGCGGATTCGGCGCGGGCGGCGGTATCGACATCGGTGCCATGCCAACTGTTCTCGAAGTACTCCGGCGTGCCGTTGTGGATGCCGATGCGAAGCTGAAGTGGGCCGGAGGGCGTGTCGATTGGGTGTGTGCGGAGGCGTTGCTGAATTGCGGCGGCGCAGCGGATAGCATCGACGGGGTCGGCGAAGGTGAGAAAGAAAGAGTCGCCGATCGTCATGATCTCCTTGCCGTTGTGATCTGCGATCGCGTCGCGGATGAGGCGGAGATGCTTGCTCTGAATTCCTTCGAGGTAGGCGCGGTCGCGCTCGTGAGCATCAGTCACCGAGGGACGCTGCGCGTTTGGCGGCGCTGGAGCCGACCATGTCGGTAAAGACCAGGGTAAGTGGCGTGGGCGCGAGCTTTAATGCCGGGCTAACCGGCGCTGGTTCTTGTAGAGGGTCTGGGAATCTATGAACATCAGCCAAGGCAAATACTCCTAAGGAAGCAATGTGAACAGGGGCCTGAGTGGAACTTATCTCCTAAACAGTGACCGTCTCGCCTTCAGTTGCTAAGTACGTTTCGGGAAACTCCCGACGTGCATTACTCAAAATGGTGTGGAGTGTCTCATCGTCATGAGCTGGATCGTGGTGGAAGAGCAGAAGCTTCTTTACGCCGGCCTGCTGGGCGACTTTTGTGGCCTGGAGCCAGGTGCTGTGACCCCATCCGTGGCGATGTTCATACTCCTCTGGAGTGAACTGAGCATCGTAGATCAGGACGTCGGCGCCCTTCGCAACTTCTACAAGGCCGCGATCGAACTCGGGTACACCGTGCTCAAGATCGCTGGCGAAGACGAGCTTGCGATCGCCGTGAGTAAAGCTGTAACCGAGGCAGCCCTGCGGGTGATTCAGAGGGAAGCTGCGAACGGTGCTTTCACCAAAGTGGACGAGTTGCTGCGAGACATTGACGAAGTTGCGTTGCGCCGGGAGAAAACGGAAGTCGACGGGAAAGTACGGAATACTCATCTGCCCTTCCAGCGTCTCGCTGGTCTCTGCGGGCGACTTCATGGAATAGAAGGTGACGCTGTTTTCTCTTGAGTACAGAGGCTGGAAAAATGGGAGGCCCTGAATGTGGTCCCAGTGGAAATGAGTCAGGAAGAGATGAAGGTCGGAGGGTCGTCCGGCTGCCTCTTCCATCAAGGCGGCGCCGAGGGGACGAACACCGGTGCCACCGTCGACGATGACTACCTGACCGCCAGGCAGACGCACCTCAAGGCAACTTGTATTGCCCCCGCTCCCCATGTTTTGGACACAAGGTGTTGGGATAGAGCCCCTTACACCCCAGAATCTCACCAGCATCTCTGAAGCTGAACTCATGGATAAATCTCGATCCGTTCTTTTAGCTATATGATTTCGCGGGGCAGGATTACAACGTTATTCGTTTCTTAGGTCTCTGTAAAGAAAAGCTTTGATGGGCAGATTGGACCTGCTGCTAAAGCGCTGCGGACGCACAGATGCGCAATTACTGGCAGGACTTACATGCAATCGTGCGTCTCACATTTGCCCTCTACTCGGGATTCTTACGAAGCTCCTTGAACAACCAAATCCTCGCTAAGGCCCAATCTCGCTTTACCGTTCGAGGAGCAATTGCAAGGGCGGCGGCGATCTGCTCCATGGACAGGCCGCCGAAGTATCGCAGCTCAACTACCTTAGCCTGTCGCGGATTTACTTCCGTCAATCTATTGAGCGCCTCGTCGAGTGCGAGTGTTTCTTCGGTGCGCTCGACAGAGATCGCCAGCCCTTCTTCCAGTTCGACACGCCGCAGCTCGCCGCCCCGGATCTGGGCTTTATGCGATCTTGCGTAGTCCACGAGGACTCTCCGCATCACGTGCGCCGCTATTCCGATAAAGTGCTCTCGATTTTGCCAATCGAGATCTTCTTTGGCCAACCGCATGTAAGCTTCGTTGATGAGAGCTGTGGGCTGGAGGGTGTGGTCCTGCCGCTCCCGGCGCATGTAAGACGTTGCAAGACGATGGAGTTCGGCGTAGACAAGTGGCAGCAGGCGATCTGCGGCAGCACGATCTCCGTCGTTCATCGCCTTTAGAAGTTGGGTGACCTCACCGCCATCGCTCGCCATAGGGAGTGGCTCAACGCTACACTATGCCCGTGTTGTGTTGCTACGCAAAAGATTGCCATGTCGCAAGTTTTCAACGTATTCGCTGTTCGGATGGAGGCGTGAAAAAACAGTTTGGCCCTTTTGAGCCCATATCCTCGCTTTATTAGGTAGATGAGGACTAAGCCGTGATTTCACTGCGACTTACTACTGGAAATTCGCCCGCCGTTGTGTAACTATTGGCGCCGAGACCAGAGAACATTTGCAATCATGGTTGTACCAGCGTACTGACGCTAGTTGCTTAGATCGACTCGGGCCCCTGGAAATCACCTTTTCGCTTCGTCGACATCAAGACGCTTAGAAGATAGCGCCACGTTGCATTCCTTATTCCTCCCGGGTGGGAATCATGGCCAGTCAAGAACAATCCGTTGAGCAATTGTTTGAGGCCGCTCTGGACCAAAGGCCGGAGGATCGTCGTGCGTTTCTTGACCGCGCGTGTGCAAGGACTCCAGAACTCAGGCGACGCGTTGAAGAACTGTTGCGCGCTGACGAGGAGGCCGGAAGTTTTCTCGAGATACCGTTTCTGACTTCTCTCGCAGATGAGCGGGACGAAACCCTGCCAGGCAAGGAGACTGACGGCACGCGTGCGACGGACGATTTCAGGCCTGTGCCGGTTGGCCGCTTTGACCCCGGACAGATTATCGCCGACCGATTCACCGTTGTTCGCTTTATTGCTCACGGTGGGATGGGAGAGGTCTATGAGGTGGAGGACCGCTTTCTGCAAGGGGTCCACATCGCGCTTAAGGTAATTCTGCCGCATATCGCGGGAGACGCGGGATCGTCACGTCGCTTCGAGCAGGAAGTTCTGCTTGCGCGGAAGGTGACCCACCCGAATCTGTGCCCGATTTATGACATATCGCGCTGCCAGGAGCCTGCTCCACCCTTCGTCTTTCTGACGATGAAGCTACTTGCCGGGGAGACGCTTGCTGCGCGGCTCAAGAGACCGGCAAGCATCCCTCGCACGGAGAGTATTTCGATCTTTCGCCAGATGGTTGCGGGCCTCGCGGCGATTCATGATGGCGGCATCGTGCACAGAGACATCAAGCCAAATAATGTGATGCTCGATTATTCGGGCTCCGAGCTTTGCGTCTCGATTATGGACTTCGGCCTGGCTCGACTGTATGACTCCCAGACAACGATCACGGTTGGCCTCATTGCCGGAACACCGGGGTACATCGCACCTGAACTGCTGCGGGGAGATCCCCCGTCGCAGGCGACGGACATCTTCGCGCTGGGAGTTCTTTTCCAGCAGGTGCTGACGAACAGGTGCCTCAGTGAAGAGGTGCATGGGCTGTCGGTAAAGCCCTCTCCGGCGCTCGATGGTGCCGACGTTCCTTCTATCTACATTCATTCGGTCAAGGAGTTCCTCTCCGAAGATCCAGAGCGCCGCTGCGCTGCCTTCCGGCAAGTTCGATCTGCCTTCGACTCAGGAGGCGCCATCACTGCGCGGACTCCAATCGACTCTTTCGGCAACTCGGGTCAGCGCGTTTTGACCCGTCGGAACTTCGTTGTGGGTTCAGCGCTCACGGCGTGTGCTGCAGCGGGGGGAATTATATGGAAGTGGGACCGCGTTAAAGACACTCTCGACGATGTTGTACATCCCCTGCCGCTGAAGCGCTTTGTTGCTTTGCTCAACTGGCCGCCCACCTCGGACTCCCACATCATGCCAATGCTGACGGGAGTGATCGATGCAATTGAAAATGAGCTGTCACGCGCCGAAGCGTTTGATCGAAACCTCTTCGTTATTCCTCAAGATGTCAGCGCAGATACGAAAACTACCGCGCAGCTCAAGGACATTCGAGAGAGTTCGGGAGCCAATCTTATATTGGCTGCCTCTGGCGCGACCCACTCCAATCAATTTCATCTCTCCCTCCGCGTTCTGGACCCAAGTTCCACCCAGTCGATTCGAGAGAAGCGGCTCAGCTTACCGCTTGAGGAACAGATTTCCTTTCCATCGAAGGCAGTTCGAGCGGCTACAGAACTTCTCAACGTAAGCCACTTTGAACACAACGATCAGCGAACCACTCCGGATACCAAGTCGCCTGAGGCTTATACCGCTTTTCAGCAGGCGGAGATGTCGATGAAGCAGGACAACGACAAGGGGCTTGAGCCTGCAGTTGAAAAGTATAAACAGGCGGTGGAGTTAGACCCTCGCTATGCAACTGCTTACGCACAACTCGCCTGGGCCTATCTTCGCTTCTACGACGTGCATGGGGATTCGGGCGCTTTGTCGCTTGCTCACGAAAACGCCGAGACTGCGCTTACGCTGAACCCTAATCTGGTGGTTGGCCACCTCGCATTGTCGTCGTTGCTGCAGCAATCGGGTGACAGCAAGGGGGCCGCGAGAGAAATTTCAAAGGCTCTATCACTTGATCCGGACAACCCTCACACTCTTGCTTTTCAGGGCTACTTTTTTACGACCTTGAACCGTTGGGCCGAGGCGGAAACCACCTTCAAAAGGCTATTGAAGACGCGGCCCAATAATTGGCTGGTGCACAACGAACTGGGAGCTCTGTACAACTCGGAAGGAAAGTATCCACAAGCCGTCATCGAGTTCCGCGCAGCCAGTCTGGCTGCACCAAAGAATGCGATGTCTTTGAATAATCTTGGCTCCGTGTATCTGCAACAAGGCAGAGTTGCCGAAGCGAAACTGGCTCTAAAGCGTAGTCTGGATCTTAATCTCAACGATTGGGCGGAGAAGACTATGGCGGCGTCCCTGCGTAGCGAAGGGACGCCTGCGGACGCAATTCCGTTTGCATTGAAGGCCGTCGAGTTGAACCCGACTGAAAGCTCTAACTGGCTCGAATTGGGAGATTGTTACTCTTTGGCTCGAGGCTATCGCGGTGAAGCCACTAAAGCCTACATTCAGGCAGTCAATGCACAGGAAGCAAGAACTAAAGGATGATCCTGCAAATGGGCCGGGTGGATGATACTTGCGCTATGCCGAGTCAAAGCTGGCGCGCCTCAGACTGCTCTCGCTCTCATAGAGAAAGCGGAGCATTCTATCGCGCCAGCGGGTGACCTTGATTCGCAGTTGTATAAAGCAAGAACACTTGAGCTTCTAGGAAAGCGTGAAGAAGCTCTAACTACTGTTGCCGCCTGCTTGAAGAGAGGCGCCACCGAGTTCCAGTTTCAGACCATGCCTGATATGGGAGCGCTTCGTGACGATCCTCACTATACAGACGATCATCAAATCGATGACATCTAGAACCGAAACGAATGTGTAACTAAAAAAGAGGTGACGCTTTCATGAGAAGAGATCAAGCACTTAGAGTTGCAGCATTCGCATTTTTACTTATGACCTTCGGCTGTAATAAAACCGTCCCAGTACTAGTGACAGACGAACAGTTGGACGGTGCCACGATAACTTCGGCCAACGACACTTTGAAAGTTTCAAGATGCTTCTAAGAAGGGTTTTGGCTTTCATGTAACCTTTTCTAGTGATGCTAAGTACCCTCCCGCTTGCGCGGACACTACGGAGCTCAAGATATGTCCTGGAACCTTCAAGACTTGTCAAGTGAATCCAAATATTTCAAATGGGCCAGTCTATTACAAGGTTGACCCAGGCGCAGACCAAGTCTGCCCAGTACTACCTGGACCACCCCCTGCGCCAATTCCTTACAGTGTAGTTCATTGCAGAAACTGTTAAGTAACGTTGGGCGTCGCCACTACATCAAGCAAAGACTTCGAGTTGTTAGCAAGAACTTTGACATTGTCCCACTCAAAACTATCCTCATGGATTGTTTTAAAGACACAGTGATATTACAAGTCAGACTTTGTCGCATTGACGCGTTTGCATTTAGTCAGCGCAGGTTGACATCATTTAGATATTGAATTTTACGTACAGTCGTCCCGGGCACGGTTTCGGCTTTAAACTTTGTAGCCAAACCGAGGCACAAATGATGTCTTCGTAGTGTGGAATTGTACTCAGCGCCGAGGCAAATCGTTGCGATCTAGACCGAAGCAAATGTGTTACTAATCTGAAGAGGAGAAGTTCTTTCATGCGAAGATACTGTGCACGTGGACTTGCAACATCAGCGTTGTTTATTGCGACTATCGGTTGTCATGACAGTCTCGTCAAGCCTCTTCCTGTATCCGCTGCCATGGCCCAGACAGGGACTGTAGGAACCGTGATCGCTTCAACACCAGAAATAGTTGCGACGGATGAGCACCTCGCAGGACAAATGGTCGCGGGGGACACCGTTTCCTTAAGTTCGAGTCAGACGGTACTGACAGCTATGTCGTGTCTTTTCCAAAAAAGAATCCTAAGAAATCTCCTGCTTGCAACCCAACCACGATTGATGTAAATGCGGAGTACCCGGTAAAACCCGGAGCGTCGTTCACGTGCTATATAAATCACCCTACCGAGGCCGGCGGGAAAGTTTATTACAAGATTGGGAAGTTCAAATCCCTCCCCGATCCGCCACCCCTAGGCCCGGCTCCGACTCCCACTCCGACTCCCATCCCTTTTAGTGTGGTTCATTGCAAAAATTGTTGATCGGTCGATGGCATCGCTTCTTCGTCGACGGTTGGCGCAACTTTGGAGATCATTCGTAAATTTCATCTACATACTGAATTTCTAGGAGAGTGCAGTCGTCCTGGGCGGGGTTGGGGGCTTGAAACTTTGCGATGTGGTTGAGGATCGAGTCGATGTCCTCGTAGTGCGCGATCGTGTTGAGCCCCGAGTCGCCGAATTGCCGTCCTGAGGGATCTTCGGCTTCGGTGAGGCCGTCGGTTGCCAGAAGAATGCGTTCCCCTGGCCGTAAGACGCAATGAGCGGAGGTGTAGCTTGCACCTTCAATAAGTCCGACGATCAGATTGCTTTCTTCCAGACGTCGTATTTCAGTCCCCAGGATTGAAAGTGGGTAAACGTGACCGCAGTTCATGTACTCAACACGGCCGTCTGGAAACAGCTTGAGGAGGATCATCGTCGCGTATTTGCCGACGTTGCGAGTACATAGAAACTGATTCACGAGCGAAGCTATCGCCGGCAGGCTTTGCCCGGCGAGTAACTGAGAATGAATGATGCCTTGCAGCGTGGCTGCTACGATGGCGGCCGAAACTCCTTTGCCGGATACATCGGCGATTGCGACGCAGACGCCGTCTTCAAGCACCGCTGCATCGTAGAAGTCTCCGCCAATCGCAAGACAAGGAACACTCTTTGCCTGAAGCTTCGCGTAAGGAAGGACCGGAAGCGAGATGGACATCAAGCCACCGTGGATCTTTGCCGCGACAGCAAGCTCTTCGCGCGCCTGTCTCGCTTTGGACTCAGCTTCCGCGAGTAGAGCATTATGCAGTAGTGCCGCGGCCTCGGTGGCGATCGTGTCGAGCAGCTGGTGATCGACTTCGGTAAGCTCTCCCAGCCGGATCTGGCTATCCAGATAAAGCAGACCGAGCAGTTCGTTGGGTTCAGCGGCTGAGGCACGCTTTCTTAAAGGAATGCAGTAGATACTGCGAATTCTGTTGGCCATGACGCTCGACCATCCTGATGCCTTTTGGTCAGCCAACGTGTCGCTGATAGAGAAGTTTGACTCGTTTTCGATTGCCTTCTGCATGGCTCTACGGGAGACAGTGGAATCCTCCTCCACAGTTTTTCCATCGGCGCTTAGACTTTGTGCGAGCCGCATCTCACCTTGTTCTCGAAGAAAGACAAAGCCGCGTTCCAAGCCGGTGAGCTGCAATGTAAGGTGAAGAAATGCACTGAGAATATCTTCGATTGCGCCACCCTGGTTGAGTTGACGTGCGGCGCGGATAAGCCAGCTCAATTTCTCCATCTCGAGCGCCGCCGGGCGAAGTTCGTCGGAGGGAAGGCGGAGTTCGCTGAGAGAAGAGATCAGATGACCGGCGGTGGAAGGCAATGAACCACTTACTGTGCTGTCGTTCTGCTGAAGATGAAATCGCAACCGCGGTCCATTCAGAGAGCCCATTTGCAGGATGTCGTTGAGCTGCAGCACCGATCGCCCGACGCGCACCGAATTTACAAAAGTTCCATGGGTGCTGCTCCGATCGACGACTGTATAGCGGTCGCCCTCTCGCAAGATCAACGCGTGCTGCCGCGAGACGCAGGGATCGCTGAGCATGATGTCCTGACCTTGCGAACGACCGATCGACGTAGACTCGCGATCAAGTTGGATGCTGTGGTGTCCACTAGAGTCTGTGTAGCTAAGCGTGACAATGCTCATGGAAGGGATCCTGTTTCCTGATGATAGATTCGAAGTCGACTCGATTCGGCTCAACGACCTGTCGATGCAAATCATGATACAGCCTGCAATTCGACACTGTTTCCTTGCCGCGAACTCCGCTGCGTGGCTGTTGTGCATTCCAACCGTGATTTTTTCCTGGTCGTTTTCATGACCCGATCTCCTCTTGGAGGACGGCATACATAACTGTCTTCACCTGTTAAAGCGAAGACCATTAGTTTTCGTGCCATGTTTTCAGAGACTTATTTTTTGGATTGGTCGGTGTGACCGGAACAGCCTAACACGGCTCATTTCTAGCTATCCAGTATTGAAAGCGAGGGCTAATCTACGTACTTGATTAGGAGCACCTCGTTACCGATTTCACTGTAGATCAACTCGTCCACAGTGCCGCCGGCCAGAAGAAGGCCGTAACCTCCGGCGCGCATTCCTTCTTCTTCGCGCTTGGCAATATGCGCGACGGGATCGTGAGAGGAGTCCGCGAAAGCCGCATTATTTAGAGATTCGCGGCGGAAGCCAGCACCGGGATCGCGTACGTAAAACACAAGTGCTCTAGCGGTCCGAACGGCAGTGACCTCAACTACCTGTTCGGCGTTGAACGCAGCTCCGTGTTCCATTGCGTTCAACAAGATCTCGCGCAGTGCCTGCATCATCTCCTGCCGCGTGTCTTCAGGCAACTGAGTGCTGAGCTCTTTCGCGAAGGTGAGGAGACGCTCCGCCGTGATGAGTCGACAATTTACGCGCACTGACACCCAGCCTGGCTTCGCAGATATGATCTGTATGTCATCTCGCCACTGGCTATCGGATGCGGCTCTACTAGCTATATTCGCGACATCGTAGGAATTAAATGGAGGGGTGAAGCAAGCGAATACTCGGGCACGCATTGCAGCAATGACTTCGTCGGGAGTGCTGCTGTGTGCCAGGACAATGCACTTTACCCCCGGTCTTATTACGCGCATCTCCTCCAGCAGGGCCAGATCTTCATCAACAGCGCTATCGGGACTGGTTATTACGACTCCGAACGAGCGCATACGCAGTCGCTGCAGCGCGTCGGCGTTCCCTGCCGAATACTCCAAGGGGAGACCGGCGGCTGAGAGTGCGCCACCAATCTCACGGCTTATTTGGGAATTACTTCCGATAACCAGGACGCGGCTCATTTGTGCTCCAAGGAGATAGAGCTACTTATTCTAGATCATCAACCAGGCGGCCCTTTTTCCCAAGAAAGTTATCGCATTTTTCGCCAAAGTCTCAAATTGGTGGGAACAACAAGCCGTATTGAGACGATTTTTGTCTATCTAGGGCCAATCAGCTTCAAAGCTGGCTTCGACTGTGTCTTGATTGGGATTGACGGTCGAGCACTCAGCCCATGCAACGTTTGCGGTTCAGATCTTGGAGACAGGTGCTGCGTGCGACAAATGTCTAATGGTGCAGTTACAATTTCGCACAACGAGGACAACTCTCATGCATTTGAAGCTTTCCGGCCACTCTCGCTCTTCTCGTCTAACGACACTTGCTTTTAGTGCGACTCTTCTGTTCGCGTCTGCGGCTGCATTTCCCCAAGCTCCACACCAGTTGGATGCCACCGAACAGCAGAAGGTGGATGCTCTGGTGAAGCAGATGACGCTTCAGCAGAAGCTCGACTACATTGGCGGGACTGGCTTTGCCGTGCGGGGCGTGCCGTCGCTCGGAATTCCTGCGCTTGAGATGTCGGATGGGCCGTTCGGAACGAGATCGAACTCAGGCTTTCCGTCGACGACATATGCGGCTGGAATCAATCTGGCGGCTTCGTGGGATCCCGCGTTGGCGGCACGAGTAGGAGCAGGAATCGGCCGCGATGCGCGTGCGCGTGGAGTTCACTTTATGCTCGGGCCTGGCGTAAACATCTACCGTTCGCCGCTGAATGGACGCAACTTCGAATACTTCGGGGAGGATCCGTACCTTTCGGGACAGATCGCGGTTGGCTATATCACTGGGATGCAGGAGCAAGGCGTCAGTGCGACTGTGAAGCATTATCTGGGCAACAACAGTGAGTATCTGCGGCATGACTCCGATACGATGATCGATGAGCGGACAGTGCGCGAGATCTATCTGCCTGCGTTTGAGGCTGCAGTGAAACAAGGCCATGTAAGCTCCGTCATGGACTCCTACAACCTGATCGATGGGAAGCACGCGACTGAGAACAGCTACTTCAACATCGAGATTCTGCGCAAGGAGTGGGGCTTCAAGGGCGTGCTGATGTCGGACTGGGACGCGACCTACAATGCAGTGGGCGCGGCGAATGGCGGCCTTGATATCGAGATGCCTAGCGGCAAGTTCATGAATAATGCGAACCTGGGACCGGCTGTTAAAGCGGGCACAGTCACAGAGGCGACGATCGATGAGAAGGTGCGGAATATTCTCTCGACTGCGGTCTCCTACGGGTGGCTGAGCCGTGATCAGCGCGATGCGTCGATCTCATTTTTGGATCCGCGGAACAAGGCGGCTGCACTTGATGCGGCGCGTGAGGGCGCGGTGTTGTTGAAGAATGATGGCAACCTGCTGCCGCTGGATAAGGCGGCGGTGAAGACGATTCTGGTGGTCGGGCCAGACGCCTATCCGGGTGTTCCAGTGGGCGGAGGAAGTGCGGGTGTGGTGCCGTTCAACATGGTGAGCGCATTTGAAGGCGTTGCAAATGAGGTGGGAGCGACGACGACGGTGCTGTATGACCGTGGCATTCCGACGCTGTCGCACCTGGCATATGGGACACAGTTCACGACAGCGGCGGAGAACGGCAAACCTGGGCTAACACTCGAGAGCTTCAATAACGTCGAACTCTCTGGAAGTCCATCAACAACGGCTGTGACCCCGCACGTGGTTCTTGAGGGCGTGAGTATCAAGAGCCTCATCGACAATATTGAGGCGGCGATAGCGCTGTTTTTCAGTGCACCGCCCGCTCAGGTCTCCCATCGCTTTACTGGGTTCTACAACGCGACGACGGCTGGCAAATACATCTTCGCGCTTGAGGATTCGGGAGAAGGATCGGGCAATCGCGTGTATGTCGATGGCAAGCTGGTGATCGACAATTGGAAGCTGCTACGAGCGTTTCAGCCGCATGTGACGCTCGAGCTTTCGGCTGGTCCGCATAAGGTGGTCACCGAAGAGTGGCAGAAGAGTCCGGTGGGTGGTCATCTGCTGCTCGGGATTGTTGCGGAGAACAAAGTCGTGAATCCTGAGGCAGTGAAGCTTGCTGCAAAGGCTGACGTAGTGCTGGTTGAGGCTGGTTTTCAGCAGGAGAGTGAAAGCGAAGGCGGGGATCGGACGTTTTCGCTGCCGTACGGACAGACCGAGTTGATTCGAGAGGTTGCGGCAGCGAATCCAAAGGTTATCGTCGCGATCACGTCGGGCGGCAATGTGGATTCAACGAAGTGGCTTGATAAAGTTCCGGCGGTTCTGGAGACGTGGTATGCAGGGCAGCAAGCGGGACAAGCGCTGGCGGAGATTCTGTTCGGCGAGGTTAACCCTTCGGGGCATCTACCGGCTACGTTCGAGCTGCGGGCGGAGGACAATCCGACGTTTAGCCACTACTACCCTGAGGGTGACTCGAGGCGGGTTGAGTATAAGGAAGGGATCTTTGTTGGATACCGCGGATATGAGAAGAACAATATCAAGCCGCTGTTTCCGTTCGGATATGGGCTATCGTATACGACCTTTAAGTTCGCTAACCTGACGGTGAAGCAGGATGATGCGGGCGGTGAGGTGCATGGGACTGCCAGCTTCGATGTGACCAATACGGGAGCACGCAAGGGTGCCGAAGTCGCACAGTTGTATGTGACGGAGGATCATCCGAAGGTGCCTCGGCCAGAACGCGAGCTGAAGGGTTTCGAGCGAGTTGAATTGTCTCCGGGAGAGACGCGACACGTTACGATTCCGCTCGATGCTCGGTCCTTCTCGTACTATGACGTCGCGACGAAGAAGTGGACGATCGGTTCGAGTAAGTTCACGATCTCTGTGGGTGATTCGGTCGAGTCGCTGCCTTTGAAGGAAGGACTCAGCCTGAAGGTTGGCAGCAACTAGACAGAGTGTGACGGGATTAGGCCCCAACGCTCTGCGGGCGTTGGGGCCTTTCTCTTTTTGTGTCCATATCTCGGCGGAGATGATGCTTGCGAACGCATGTTTTCTGCTGGCAAGAAGGGCGTTTCATGCGAATATGAACCTACGCCACAGCAATTCTCGTTTCTTCGTAAAGGATAGATATTTTGAGAAAGATCGCTTCCTGCCTGCTTCCAGCGTTGTTGACGTCCGCGCTTTGTGCTCAGTCGAATCAGTTGCCCGCAGCCGATAAGACGCTCGCTCACGACATCTTTCAACAACTCATCGAGACGAACACGACGGATTCGGTCGGCAGTACGACGCTTGCAGCCGATGCCATGCGGAAGCGGCTTCTGGAGGCAGGTTTTCCGGAGGCGGATGTTGTTGTTCTCGGGCCGAATGACAGAAAGGGCAACATGGTGGCACGCTATCGAGGCAAGCCTGGCTCGACCATGAAGCCTGTTCTGCTGATCGGCCACATCGATGTGGTCGAAGCGAAGCGCTCGGACTGGACCACAGACCCGTTTCAGTTTGTTGAGAAGGACGGCTACTTTTATGGGCGCGGGACGCAGGATATGAAGGACAGCGATGCCGCGATGGTCGAGAGCTTTATACGGCTTCGACGCGAGGGCTTCGTTCCTGATCGCGACATCATTCTTGCATTGACGGCTGATGAAGAGGGTGGGAAGTCGAACGGCGTTGATTGGCTGCTCAAGAATCATCGTGATTTGGTCGAAGCGGAGTTTGCGATCAATCCAGATGCTGGGGGGCCTGAACTGGAGAAGGGTAAAGCCATCAGCATGGGGGTTGAAGCTACCGAAAAGCTTTATGCGGACTATCGGGTTACGGCGACGAATCCGGGTGGGCATAGTTCCCTGCCCCGTCCTGACAACGCGATCTACCATGTCGCGGATGCACTTGGACGGCTTGAGCACACGCCGTTTCCGCTCGAGACGAATGAGATTACACGGGCATACTTTGCGAGTGTCTCCAAGACAGAGACGGGACAGCTGGCGGCCGATCTTAAGGCTGTGTCCGGGCCCGTGCCGGATCCTGCGGCGGCGGAACGGCTTTCAAAGGATATGATCTACAACTCGCTTCTGCATACGACGTGTGTTGCGACGATGATGTCTGCCGGTCATGCGCCGAACGCGCTGCCTGGGAGTGCTGTGGCCAATGTAAACTGCCGCATCTTTCCGGGGCATTCGCAGGAGGAGATTCGTCTGGATTTGGTTCGCATCTTCGCGGACCCCACTTTGAAGGTGCAGTATGTCACCGACGGTGGCGAGGTGTTTGATAAAGGCTCCGATCGCAAGTCGATGGCGCCGCCACCGTTGAATCCAGTGGTGTTTCGGCCTCTCGACGCGACGGTGCAGATGATGTGGCCCGGTATTCCGGTTATCCCTGAGATGGAGACCGGAGCTTCCGATAGCATCTACACGATGAACGCAGGTATTCCGAGTTACGGATTTTCGGGTATGGGCGTTGATCGAGACGACGATCGTGCACACGGGCGCGATGAGCGAATTCGCGTCGTCGATTTTTATAACGGCGTACAGTTTGAATATTTGTACCTCAAGGCGCTTACTTCACAGTAGACACGAGGTAGTTAACCCTCCTATATCGCAGGCTGCAGTTCGCTCGCGACTGGATGAGGGCTAATTACCTCCACCTCCATATTTCTCGAGCCACTTTAGCTCTTCCCGCACCTTGATGTATCCGTGCCACGGGTTCTTGTCGAGGGGATGATTTTCGCCGGGGAATACGAGCAGCGAGTGCGGTATGTTGAGTCTTGCAAGCGCGCGTTCCAGCAGGACCTGTTCGAAGTAACTGACTCGATCGTCGGCGTTGCCACCCACGATGTGAGTCGGTGTTGTGACTTTGTTTATTTGAAAGAGCGCGGCTTCACTTTGATAGAGTTCGGGCTTTTCCCATGGGGCTCCGGAGAGATACCAGGCGTCGTCCCATGTGAGGTCGTCATTGCCCCAGTTGGCGGCGTGCTCGACGGCTCCTGCTCCTGTGACCGCGGCTTTGAAGCGAGTGGACTGGGTGATGATCCAGTTGGTCATGTAGCCGCCGTAACTGTAGCCGCCGATCGTAAGGTGATCGGGATCGGCGATACCGTCTTTGACGAGGGCGTCGACGCCAGTGAGGATGTCGCGCCCGGGCGCGGAGACCAGATGCGGCATGATGCCGAGCATGAAGGCGTCACCATATCCCGTTGACCCGCGGTAGTTGGGACGGAAGACGAGCCAGCCGTTTGATGCAGCCAAGGTGGCCCAGTCGTACCAGTCCGCGCCGAAGCGGTCGCCGTCGGCGCCTGCAGGTCCGCCGTGGATCAGCGTCAACATGCGCAGGTGTTTCGCGTCCTTCTTTCCTGGCGGATAGATCAAGACGCCCTCGACATCGGCTCCGTCGGAAGACTTCCAGCGGTAGGGCCGCCACTGCACTTGTGCCCTCTCAGTGAAGATAGGATTTAAAGCTGTCACTGGTTTCGCGTTATTGAGTTCGGCAACACTGGCGGCGATGTAGACCTGGGTTGGGTTCGTGATGCTGGAATGCGTGAAGAGCACCGCAGCACTGTGGCGGGAGGAGTCGAGTTGGGCGTAGGTTCCGGGGATTGTGGCGATGCTGTCGAACTTCGATCCGTCGATGCGGTAGAGATGCTGGTCGATGCCGGTTAATCCGGCGGCAATGACGTTGCCATCGGATGTTACGGCGAGGTCTTCCCACGAGCCCGTGAAGTCGCCACCGAGACGAGTCGCATGTCCCGACTGAAGATCGATCGAATAGACGCGACCCTGTACGTCCTGGTAGGGGCCTTCGATTGAACCACCGGCAGCGCGCACCAGCACGTCGATGCTTTTACCTGATGGGGTCCAGGTGAGGTGATCTTCCAGCCCCTGGTTGTGGGTTAGCTGACGTGCTTCGCCTCCCTTCACAGAGACGAGGAAGAGCTCTGATTGCGCTGGATCTTCCAGACGATGCGAGACTGGGCCGGTCTCGAAGGCGATCTCTTCACCTTGCGGAGAGGGTACGATTTCGACGATCTCGAAGGCGCTGCGCGTGATGACTGACGCGCCGGCTGGGTACTGAGGCCGATCGGCTGGCACTTTAGTTTCCTGATGAGGCTCAGGGGTCTTCGCGCTGGCGTGGATAGCGACGTCGATGGGGAGCGCGAGGAGTACATCGCCACGCTCCTGCTCGCGCCATCGGATTACGTCCTTCCACTCTGCCTTGCGAGTGTCCTCCTGATCTTTTGCGAGCGGATCGGTGACGGAGAAGTTGATTCTGGAGCTGTCAGATGACCAAGCGAACGTGTGAACGTCGAGCTTCTCGCTGTAGAGTGGAAAGGCCTCGCCACCATTGGCGGGGATGAGCCAGATACGGCTGGTCTCGTCCTTATCTTTGTCTTTGTCGCCTTCGTCCTTCTCGCCGCCATTCACCGGGCGGTCGGATTGAAAGGCAATGTAGCGCCCATCTGGCGACCACCTTGGAGACGAGTCGTGTCCGGAGTGAGTCAGTGCGGTTACGGTGCCGCTGGATCGCGTCCATAACCAGAGGTCGTTTGTGAAGCGACTCTGCTGCCAGTCAGAAGCTACGGTTGCGATCACTGCGGCCGAGCCGTCGGGCGAGATGCGCGCATCGTGTATCTCGGTCGCATTCATAAACTCGTCGAGCGTGATGAGAGGCTTTGTCTGTGAACGACCGATAAGAGGAAGACCAAGTAAGGCGATAAGAGGGGCGATGCGAGAGGCTTTCATAGGAGTTAGGAGAGTATACGTGCTGGGCTGGATGGCTTTTCTAGTTTGAACAACGGTGGTTGAGTTTGGGAGTGCGACGTCATCCTATTGAGATGGATTTTCGGAAGGGGGCGGCGTGAACACTCGAGTCGCGATGTGTTTCGAATGGAAGAAGTCAGAGATTGACTCCTTCCGTTCGAGAACAACTTACTGTTCACTGGTTAGAAGGTATAGCGGAGAGAGAACTGCATACGGCGCGGCGTACTCAATAGAGCACTGGCGATACCGAGGTTGCCACCAGTCAAACCACCGCCGAACGTTGACGGTGAATCATCAAACCGCACGGTGTTGGTGACGTTGTAGACCTCCCAGGCAAACCTTAGGCTTCCGTAATCACCGGTCGCCCAGCTCTTGGCCAGACCGGAGTCCAGGTCAAAGTAGCCGTCTCCGCGAAACTTGTTACGCTCTCCAGTTTCACCTGGATACGGGAGCCGGACGGGACCGCCTGTAGCCACGCCACTGTTGATCGCGGTTGGATTATCGAAGAATTGAGGATTTCCGTTCTGGTCGAAATGCCTGCGCATTTTGACGTTTCCTGTGACGATACCGTAGCCCTCCTGCTGCCAGTTGGTCGTCCAGCCAGGTTCAGTCAAAGAGAAGGGCAGGCCGCTGGTCGCGCGAAGGATGCCAGACAGCTGCCATCCACCAATAACTGCATTGACGAAGCGGTTGGCGTCACCCAGGAAGGGAGTGCCCTTGCCAACCGGAAGCTGATAGACCCAGTCAACCGTCACGAGATGTGTGGTATCAAAGTCCGAGACAGCGCGGTTGAGATATGGCTTCCAGGTGCTGATGATGCTGCTGAAGCCCTGAGCTACCGTCGGAGGATTTCCGTTGAACTCCGTGCTGCGTTCGGCATCGGAGCCCATGTCGATTGAACGTGAGTAGGTGTAACTGATGTCAGCCTGCAGGCCGTGACTGGAAGGATGACGCAGTGTGATCTGGGCGGCGTTGTAGTAGCTCATGCCAATGGTGGAGAGAGCATAAAGCGAAGAAAACTGGTCCTGCCAGAATCGCGATTGATGGTTTGTGGGGCAAGGATAAGGAACATTCAAAACGGGGCTGAAGCAATAGAAGTCGATGTCAGCTAGTGCCGTGGTTGCACCCAAGTTAGAACGAAAGGGCGCCCATTCCAGATCGTAGATGGCCTGTGTTGCGCTCTCGCCCGCATACTCTACGCCAGCCATATACGGAAAGAGGTTTTCGAAGTATGGAATTTTTGGAACAGACGCAGCGTTTCCGCCATTTTGATCGACTAATGCGGATAGCTGAGCGCCGGCTGAATAGTAGTCGCCGCCGCCCTGAGGATCCACGAAGTCTACAGGTTCGGCAAGGTCGAGACTCTGGAGCAGGTGGCGACCGAGTCGACCAACGTATGCCGCTTCAAGCGTGAACCCCGCCCGCAGTTCGCGTTGGATAGAGAAATCGAAGGCCTCGGAGTAGGGGGTCTTCAATTTGCTGTCCAGACCCCAGGTGATGGCGAAGTTGTCTGTGGGAGCAGTAAAAGGAAACGTTTGCGTGGGCGGTGCTGTGCCATTGCTAAAGGGGAAGTTTCGACGCCCGGTGAAGCGGGGCGAGGTTTCGTACCCTTGGACGCCAGCTTCATTCGTAACAGACGTTGAAAGGCCGAACGAACCGTTCTGATCGAATATGTTGACCAGGCTCTGACCATAGTGGTCATAGTAGATGCCAGCGCCAGCTCGGATCGATGTTTTGGGATCGGGCGAGTAGGCGATCGCGAAACGTGGTGCAATGTTGTTCTTTGACTTCGGCCAGAAGCCGGGTCTGTTATAGACAGGGCCGCTCGGAGCGAACTCAAGATCGGGTTCGTAGATCTGGCCCTGAAGTGCGGCTGCCTCGCGTTGTGTATACCAGGCGTGCGTGTCGATGGTGGGTGCAACCTGCTGGCCGCGGGTTTCGTAGGGAGTTTGGAGAATCGTGTGGCGCAGACCAAAGGTTATGGTCAGGTTCGGCCCTGCATGCCACGAGTCCTGAATGTAGTATTCGTACTCGTTGGCCTTGAAGTGGCGGTCAATGGACGCGCCGTCCGCCTGCAGAGTACCTGTTGTGGGACTGCTTACGGAATAGTTATAGACATTGGTGACCGACGGGATGGTGCCAACAAGGTTGGCGTACGCGATCAGGTACGAGTTCGTGAATCCGCTATCGACCGGGTCCAATCCCAAGGTGGAAGGATCAGGAGGAGAACCACCGAGCCAATATGGATTCGACGAACCGGAGTTGAAGGAGATTGCGTTCGAGTTGCGGTTTTGATGCACCAGACGCCAGTTTCCGCCGACCTCGATGTTGTGTTTGCCTTTCGACCAGTTGAAGTTGTCGACGATGTTATTCACCGGAATACTGACGATGGTGTTACGGGTCTCGGCGGTTGCTGTGTCGAGGAAGCGGAAGTCGACGTAGTCGCCGGTGCCAACGCCGGAGTTACCGTATCCCTGCCGGATGTAGCCGTACCGAACATCATTGACCATGGTGGGCGAGATAGACCAGGTATCGCCAAAGGTCATGCCCTTTGTGTTGTCGATTAGTTCATAAGACGGCCCCTGGCCAGGAAACTGCTCGACTCCGCCGGTAGTGTCCTTCTGCAGGTTTCCCCTGGCGAAGATACGGTGCTTGGAGGATGGCACATAGTCGATGCGAGCGATCGTGGTGTTCAGAGTCCTCGGATTTGGTGAAGAGAACGAATAAGAACCTGAGTTCAAGCCGTCACCGAGGTTCACTCCGTTGGCGGCAGGCACCGAGTTGAAGTACGCGAGGGCATTTGGATTGGGTCCGGGGCCGGGTGCATATGCTTCACTGTTACAAACCTGGCATTGAGCATCCAATAGAGCAACCTGAGCAGCTGTGATGGTCTCCGTCTCGGTCGAACCTGATGCAGAGTCGCCCGTGTATTGGATAATTCCCTGCTGATAGGAGGCCGTCGATACAGTGCGGCTTACCTGTGTGCTCTCGGCGATGCGGGTTCCTTCGTAGTTCGCGAAGAAGAAGAGCTTGTCCTTGAAGATGGGTCCGCCCACATCCCCGCCAAAGATATTACGGATGAGTTTCCCGGGACGGTTCGGCAGGCCGCTGTTCGCCTCTGCCTGTTTGTTGAAGAAATCATTGGCGACTGTGACCGTGGGGCGATTGTATTCATAGGCCGCCCCGTGAAAGTGGTTGGTGCCCGATTTTGTGACGAGGCTGACTTGCGCGCCGGAAGAACGACCCGCATCCGCATTAGCCAAGCCGGTTGTCACACGGAACTCCTCGATGGAGTCTTGCGTCTCGCGCAGGACGCCGGTAAAGGCGTAACCGTTCACCTGATCGTTGTCGTCGACTCCATCCAAGGTGATATTGCCTTGGTCGGAGCGGCCACCGTTGACTGCTCCGCTCCGGCTATCCTGCAATGCAGGATTGTTCGGCGGGGGGAGGAAGAACACTCCCGGCTGCAATGAAAGCAGATCAGGCACATTTCTCGTCTCGCTTGGGAGCGCCTGGATTGTTGCGTTATCGGTCGAGTTTCCGAGGGAGGCATCGGTAGTGTTCAATGTCAGCGCCACAGCGGAGACGTCCACAACCTCGGTGCTTGCTTGCAGACTCAAAACGAAATTGATGGTAGCCGGCTGATTCACCAGCAACTCCGCAACCTTGGACTGGTTCCCAAATCCAGTGGCAGCGATGTTGATCGTGTACTTTGCCGGAGGAATCTGCAGGAGCTGATATTCGCCGCTGGCCTTTGACGTAGCGGTCAGTGTTTGTCCACCGGCGCTGTTGATCAATGTCACTACGGCCCCAGAAACAAAGGCCCCCGTTGGATCTTTGACGACTCCTCTTAGCGATGTCGTGGCGTTTTGGGCAAAACTGACGCTTATCGAGACCAGCAAGAGAAGGGCTATTTTACAAAAACGTTTCCTCAAAGCGTCCTCCGAAGGGATAACACTGGCGGTCGGCCTATTTAGGCGCGGCTAACGTTCGAAATACAATATGTAATATGCGAAAAAGGTGGTGAAACGACCAGGCACGTCGTTGAACTTTTTTTTACAGCAGCGTAAATCCGATTGCAAGAGGAAAACGTGTTTTCGACAATCTTTGTCGAAGCGTCTCCGCTTTCGCCGTTCAATTATTGGCATTGCAGCGGTTTCGATGTTGAGACGCAGAGAATAGCGGCGCTGGATTTACTGGTCAATCTGCTCGCAGCGCCTGCATGGGGTCAATCGAAGCGGCGCGGCGGGCGGGCAGCAGGGACGCAAGCAGCGCCAGCAGCAGCACGAATACTGCAGCGAGTATCAAGACCAGAGGATCGAACGCGCTCACTCCGAAGAGGAATGATCGCAACAAGTATGACGCGGCGATTGCGCCCGCAAGACCGATCGCGCAGCCTATCACGGCAAGTCTCGCTCCGGCAGTCACAACAAGGCGAACGATTCCAGAGCGTTGCGAGCCAAGAGCCATTCGAATCGCCATCTCCTGGACGCGCAGTGCAACAGAGAACGCAATAACGCTATAGATTCCGAGGACTGCGAGCACCAATGCAGCAGCGGCAAAGGATGAGATCAACGCAGTATTGAAACGTCGCGGGGCTTCGGTGTCCGAGATCGCGTGCTCCATCGTTTGCACCTGGGTTAGTGGCAACTGCACGTCGATCGATCGCACCGCCGAACGCAAGGCGTTCTCCATCTGCTCCGGCTGCATGGCCGTGCGTATGGCGATGAATCCGCCGTTGCCATTCACATCAGTCGGTGACGCCAACGAACCTGCCATCTCTTCAACCTGGTCGACCGGCGCGTAATACTGCTGCTTTGTCACTGCGTCGGGGGAGCTCTCCTTCACATCCGCCACTACGCCTACTACCACTGACCATGGTGTCTGCATCGATTGAGTCCCGATGCGCAGCCGCTTGCCGATTGGATTTTGTCCGGGCCAGGATTGGTCGGCAAGCTTTTGATTCACGATCACGACCAGTTGGCCGCCAGCCTTGTCATCCTCCGTGAACAGGCGTCCGTGGATGAGAGGAATACCCATTGCCCGGAAGTAGTCGCCACGCACGTGCACCATCGTAGCTAAATCGATGCTCTCACCTTTGCGTTGAACGTAACCTTCAGCGACAAACGCGCCGTTGTTGTTATTACCGGAGGCAGGGAGAAATGAGGTCAACCCGACGCTTTAACTCCTGGGAGAGCCTGCAGACGGCGCAACAGCTCGTGGCTGAACTCGTCTGCTGCTGCCTGGGTGGCGTACTGTTTCTGTGGAAGACCGAACGAGGCCACCAGAGTGTGGTCGGGCTGAAATCCGAGATTCACCTGACGCATCTTCTCAAAACTTCGCAGGAGCAGCCCCGAGGCCGTGAGCAAGATGAGTGCGACGGCAATCTCGGTGATCACCAGTGCGGAGCGCAGCCGCGCGTGTCCGCCGGCGCTGCCTGTGCGACCACCTTCCTTCAGGGTGTCGTTCACATTGGTTCGGATGGCGGCGAAGGCCGGTGCGAGCCCGCAGAGCACTCCGGTCAACAAGGCGAGGCCGAATGCAAAACCAACCACTGGCCAGTCCAAGCCGATTTCGTTGACGCGCGGCAGAGTTTCGGGCAGCAGACTCACACCCACACGGAGTGCGACAGCAGCAAAGACGAGTCCTAATAGCCCGCCCGCGACGCTTAGAACGAGGCTCTCAAGAAGGGTTTGCCACAATAGAGTCTTCGCACTGGCTCCAAGTGCGAGACGAACTGCGGTCTCCCGTCTCCTCGCGAATGGCGCGGACGAGCAGAAGGCCGGCGAGGTTTGCGCAGGCGATCAGCAGCACAACGGCGACGGCGAGAAAAAGCGTGCGGACCAGTGGGCGAGCCTCCTCGACTGTCTCCTCGTGCAGCGGCCTGACGACCGGGTGGATGCTAAACCCGGCCATAAATGGTGGGTAGTTGCGGACGGTCTCCTTTGCGCTTCTCTCGGCATCGCTGACAGCCTGCTGCGGTGTGACGCCTGGCTTCAAACGCCCGACCATGCTGTAGCTCCAGTTGGCTGAAGCGGTGGGCGTCAACTCCTGCTCCTCGAAGCTCATTGGAACCCATAGTTCGCTGCGATTCAGATGCCCGGGGACCAAAGGAAACTCAAAGTTGCGCGGCATCACGCCGATGACCACATATGGTTTGCGGTCGAGAAGGATCTTCTTTCCAAGGATGTCCTGGTCACCGTGAAAGCGGCTCTGCCACGTGGCATAGCTGAGTACGGTTACCAACTGATGCTGGTCGTCTTCCTGTTGCGTGAATACGCGCCCCAGCAGCGGCTGAACTCCCATTGCCGGCAAGACGCCTCCGGTCAATCGCGTTGCGTTCACGATGGCGGGATCGACCACGCCGGATAGCTCAAGCCCGGTTCCCTGATAGCCGCCCAGACTTGCAAAAGTCTGGGTGTCACGCACGTAGTTGCGGATATCGGGAACCGTGACGCCAGCTTCTCCGTTGCCTTGAATGTCGGCGCCTTGGATAATGTCCGCGAGCACCATCAACCGGTCTGGCTCTGGAAACGGCAGCGGGCGCAGCAGAACACCTTCAACGATCGAAAAGATTGCCGTGGTCGCTCCGATGCCAAGGGCGAGCATTAATATCGCCGTGATCACAAATCCGGGAGACTTCCATAGCTGGCGAACCGCTATCCGTGAGTCGCGAAAAAAAGACGTCATCGACATTCCTCGTGCGTGGGCTGGTTAGAGCTAAGCAACCACCTTGCCAGATACGCGTTGCGGAAACACTTTGTTCCATCAGGGTTTAGCGCATTCCGACGGATCTTCGGCAACGTTGTAGCTGTTCGAAATCGGATTCGGCTGTCCGAAGATGGACAACCGCTCTGAAAAGAGCTTGAGATAGCCGTTGTTTTGAGTACAGACTCCGCAAAGGGCCTGGGAACCTCCGTGCTTTCTGTTCACAGTGCAGGCGAAGACCGGGTATTACGCTTTTGAAGAATGAGAAATCGTATTCATAAGATTTTTGACCATCTTTTGGCATTTGAATGTCACAACAGTTTGATTGGATATAACGTTTTCTTCACAAATGTGCTTTACTTCTTCCGCGATGTAAATCAAGCCGGGAGACATTATGAAAACAATTGAATTTCGAAAGTTAAGCCCCTTCGTAGCCCTTTGGCTTATGGTTTGCACCGCGGGCGCTCAGTCAGCACAGAAACCTTCCTATTTGGACACGAGCCTGCCCGCCGAACAGCGCGCGGCCGATCTTGTTCACCAAATGACGCTCGAAGAAAAGGCGTCGCAGCTTGTGAACCAAGCGCGTGCGATTCCCCGATTGAACATCCCGGCTTATGACTGGTGGAGCGAGTCGCTTCACGGCGTGGCGGTAAACGGGACGACGGAGTTTCCAGAGCCCATCGGCCTGGCCGCGACCTTTGACCCGGCGAGCATCCACGAGATGGGCATCGCAATCAGTACCGAAGGTCGCATCAAGCATGTGCAGGCTGTTCGAGCTGGACATAGCAACATCTTCGAGGGACTGGATTTCTGGGCGCCCAACATCAACATCTTTCGGGATCCGCGATGGGGCCGCGGACAAGAGACCTATGGAGAAGATCCTTTTCTGACGGCGCGTATGGGCGTCTCTTTCGTGACGGGTATGCAGGGCGAGGATCCGCGCTACTACCGCGTGATCGCAACGCCGAAACATTTTGCTGTACACAGTGGCCCGGAACCTACACGACATGTTGCGAATGTGGATGTGAGCAAGCATGATGAGCTTGATACCTATCTTCCTGCGTTTCGTGCCGCCGTCACGGAGGGCAAAGCTGCATCTGTGATGTGCGCTTACAACAGCATCAACGGACAGCCGGCTTGTGCGAATGAGTTTCTACTGAAGGATCAGTTGCGCGATAAATGGGGCTTCAAGGGGTACGTCGTGTCGGATTGCGAGGCGGTGCGGAATATCTTCAGCGGACACCACTACAGAGCGACCCAGGCGGAGGCGTCCGCCATCAGCCTCCAGGTGGGTATGGATAACGAGTGCATCGACTTCGTTGCGAAGGTGACCGACGACCATGATTACGCGCCCTATCTCGAGGCTGTGAAGAAAGGCTATTTGAAAGAAAGCGAGATCGATGTTGCGTTGACTCGCCTCTACACTGCGCGGATGCAGCTCGGCATGTTCGACCCGCCGGAGATGGTGCCTTACAACAAGATTGATGAGAAGTTGCTTGATGGACCTGCCAATCGCGCACTTGCCCGCAAACTGGCGAATGAGTCGATGGTGTTGTTAAAGAATGATGGCGTTCTTCCGTTGAAGACTACGGGAGTGAAGATAGCGGTCGTCGGCCCGCTCGCTGACCAGACTAAGGTTCTACTTGGAAACTACAACGGCATTCCGACCCATTCGGTTTCGGTGCTGGAGGGACTGAAGGCGGAGTTCCCTTCTGCACAGATCAAGTTTGTGGAGGGCACACAATTTCTCAGTAAGAACGCGGCTCCAGTTCCTGCGACTCTGCTGACTACGGGTGGAAAGCCGGGCGTGCGTACGAGCTATGTGGTGATGGATGAGTCTGCGCTGTTGGGTTCGGGAACACCACCAGCCGCACTCGCCACGAGGGTCGATCCCGGAATTGGTGTTCCTACTGGCCCAGTGCCACCTGAGGTCGCCGGCAAGAAATCTGTGATCGTTCAGTCGGAAGCAACCTTTACTCCGACGGAGACGGGCGAGTACAACCTGGGGATCAAAGGAGAGAATTTTTATCGCGCTTCGCTGGACGGCAAGGTTGTGACGATGGCTTTCATCACCAATGGCGTGGAGACAAAGCTCGGAAGAGTACATCTCGAACAGGGCAAGGCGTACACGCTTAAGGTGGAGTACCCGTTGCCTACAGGCTCTGGGCCAGCGCCACAGCTCGTGTGGTCCAAGGTTGACCTGAAGCCGGATCCTGCGGCGATTGCCGCCGCGAAGGATGCGGATGTTGTCGTAGCTGTGGTGGGTATTACGAGCGAGCTTGAGGGCGAAGAGATGCCGGTGAACGAAGATGGCTTCAAGGGCGGTGATCGCACCAGCCTCGACTTGCCAAAGCCTGAACAGGATTTGCTTGAGGCGATGGCTGCGACGGGGAAGCCACTGGTCGTGGTGCTGATGAATGGGAGTGCTCTCAGCGTCAATTGGGCGAAGGAACATGCCAGCGCCATTCTGGAAGCGTGGTACTCCGGGGAAGAAGGTGGATCGGCGATCGCGGAGACGCTCTCAGGGCGTAACAATCCTGCTGGAAGACTGCCTGTGACCTTCTATACGGGGGTGAGCCAGTTGCCTCCGTTTGAGGACTATTCCATGAAGGCGCGCACGTACCGGTATTTTGATGGAGCACCGCTGTATCCCTTTGGTTATGGGTTGAGCTATACCAGCTTCGCCTACAGCGGATTGAAGGTGCCGACGGTTCCCGTTGCAGCAGGGGACGCGGTCGCGGCGAGCGTCACGGTTGCGAACACCGGGAAAGTTGCAGGCGATGAAGTAGTTCAGCTCTATCTGAACTTTCCCAACGTGGCCGGCGCACCAAAGAAGGCGCTGCGCGGCTTTCAGCGCGTGCATCTTGAACCGGGGAAATCGCAGGAGATCAAGTTTGAACTGAAGCCGCGCGACCTTAGCATCGTTACGGAAGCAGGCGAACCTGTGGTGCCGGAAGGCGAGTTCACGCTTTCGATCGGAGGAGGGCAGCCTGGCTCGGGAGCGCCTTCGGCTACGCAGACCTTCCATCTGAAAGATCGATTGACACTGCCTGAATGACTGGTGAAGTGATCTGCAATAGTTGGTGCGAGATGTTGCACATCTATCGACAGCTGTCTCATAAGATTCGATAGAGCGGCACGATACGAACCTGACAATCGGGCGGATTGACGCGCTCACGGCGGTTCTGCGAGACTCACGCGTATGCGATACAGGGGAAGTGTGGAGTATGCCGAGGCGCGAAAGATGCGAGAGCGAAATACTCGTCTCTACCGGCTTGCACATTGGCCAATATGGATCTGGGTATTTTTTTTGGCACCGGGGCCTTTGACGTTCTCGCTCTTCGCGCGTGGGTTTGGGCGCAATAATCTGGCGTGGCTATCGATCGTGCTGGTAGGGACCGGACTGGCAGGCCTGTACGGACAGTTGCCTGGCGCGGAGCCGGGACCCTATATATTGCGCTTCGATGAGGACAAGCCGAATCCGGTATACCGGCGGGTTTGCTACACATTTGCCTGGAACGCAGTAGTGAGCTTTGCCTTGCTGAACCTGATTGGATTGCTTATCGCTGCGGCGACTGGGTCGTGGTACATGAAGCAGATCTATACGTATGGATATCTGCCGGTGTGCGCGACGATTCTAGTGTTGGGTGCGAGCGGAATATTGCCGCGGACGAAACTTTCGACTAAAGGCGAAGGCACGGAGCGGCGGTACTTCTACGGCGCGGTTTGGGCGGTGACGATAAGCCAGACGCTGCTGCTTGCAACGTGGAAGATTCTTCCGCAGACACGCGGAGCGAGCCTGATCAAACTGGGTATTTTTATAGGTGCTCTCGCACTGACGGGAGTCGCGGCTTATCGTGGCAAGCTGCCACGAACCAGACCCATTGTGCCGGGGGAGTTGATGGTCGCGGACTGAGCTGTAAGCCTTTGATTTGACCAATGATACCTTGAGGAGATCAGGCTTGCATTTTGATTTAGCCTATTTTCTCCGCAGAGCGAGGGCTATGAAGCAGATGATGGGCGCGTTCCGGGCCGGCGCCACATATTCTTTCTCAGAATCACTAAGGATGGCCGCTAAGCCGATCCAGGTACTTACCGTTTCTCTGCTTCTTATGGTGCTAACGTGCTGCTCAAACGAGTTCCAAGTGCTGTTCGTTCCGTTGAGCGAATCAGTGAACAGTACGACGCTATTCATGGGTGATTCGATTACGTATTACTGGCCGATGCCAGAGCACAACGCTGGCATACCCGGTCAGACGACAGCGCAGATGCTAACTCGATTCAGTACAGACGTGATGGGACACGGATTTAAGCGGGTTGTCATCCTCGGTGGAACCAATGATGTACTCCAACGACTTAATCTCTCGGTTGTCTCATCTAACTTGGATGCTATGGCGGGAATAGCGGAGTCAGCGAATATCGAAGTCGTGCTGTGTACTCTTCCTCCCATAAGAGATCATCATCAACAGACAACGGCGGTAAATCAAGGGATCGTAGCATTGGCCCAATCGAAGCGCCTTCTCCTTGTTGACTATTTCACGACGATGTCTGGCAATCCTGATTTCTTCAAGCCCGATGGTGTTCACCCAAGTGCCGTTGGTTACGAAGTCATGGAGACAACACTAGCGAAGGTTTTAAACGACTAACCGAGTCTCATTTGTGCGCGTGACTTCTCGGCCCGCTTTGGCAGATTTGTGTTTCAGTTCGGAGATCTTGGTTGCGGTTAATCATGGCACCTCACGAACACGAACGAAGCGCAGTCAAGGCAGAGTCTCTATACGGGCTCGACGGGGATCAGTTTTTCTATGTGGATTTTGCGGCGGATGGCGGCGAAGCCTAAGCAGGTGATGTAGATGTAGCAGATTGCGGGGAGCAGGAATGCAAGATGAAGGCCGATGCGGTCGGCGAGTTTGCCGGTGGCAAGCGGGATGATGGCGCCTCCGACGATGGCTGCAATCATCACACTGGAACCTTTGCTGGTGAGGGATCCGAGGTTCTGGATGCCAAGGGTGAAGATCGAGGGGAACATGATGGAGTTGCAAAGGCCTACTGCCAGGAGAGCGTACATCGCCAGGTGACCATGCGTGAGGATAGTGAGGGTAACTAAAGTGAATGCCCCTAATGCGGCGGTGCCAAGAACTGCACCGGTGCTGACGCGTTGCAGAATCGCCGAGCCGATGAAGCGGCCGATCATTGCGCCGCCCCAGTAGACCATCAGGAACTTTGCGGCGACTGCTTCGGACAAGCCGGCGATGGAGGGCAGTCCCATGAAGTTGACGAGCAGGCTGCCGATGGAGACTTCGGCACCGACGTAGGTGAAGAGGCCGATCGCGCCCGCGATGAGCCAGGGATGCCGCCAGAGGCTGTCGGGGGTTGAGAGTGCGTCGGTGAAGGCTCCGGGGCGAAAGTCCTGAGTGAGGGTGGCGGTCTGCTCCTGCGGTTTGAGTTTGATGAGGCTCAGCGCGATGGCGAGGCAGAGGAGCGTCAGCGCCATGCCGATGTAGGGCATGCGGACAGAGGCCGCCTCCGCCATTCGGTATGCCTGACGAGCTACCTCTGCCATGCTGCGCAGGCGTTCTGGTGGGATGGGTTTTGCACCCTTGAGGATGAGCGCGGAGCCGAAGAATGGTGCGATGAAGGTGCCGACAGAGTTGAACGCCTGGGCGAGATTGAGTCGGCTTGACGCGGTGGCAGGTGGACCGATGACGGTTACATATGGGTTGGCGGCGACTTGAACGGTCGTCATGCCGGCGGCGAGTATGACCAGAGCTGTGAGGAAGATGCCAAAGACAGCGCGATTAGCAGCGGGAAGGAAGCAGATGGCTCCAGCGGCCATGATGAGAAGGCCGATGACCATGGCGCGTTTGTAACCGAACCAGTCGACGAGTTTGCCTCCGGGATAGCTGAAGACGAAGTACGACGAGAAGAAGGCGAACTGGACCAGCATCGCTTCGGCGTAGCTGAGTTCGAAGATGCTTTTAAGATGCGGGATAATGACGTCGTTGAGGCAGGTGAGAAAACCCACCATGAAGAAGAGGGTGGTCGCGACCGCCATAGCGCGTGTGTCCGTCTTGATGGATGGATCGGCGCTAAATCCCGTTGTGTTGCTGTATCCGGTGCTCGGTCTCAAGGTGGTCTCTTTCAGAGTCGATCAGCGTGTGCGCTGAGATTCTATTTTAGGTGAGACGAATCATAATAACCGGACAAGTATATTGCTTCGGTTCAGAAGATGAGACGGCTGGCCTGCAAGTAGGCCAGCCGTTCGGAGAACCTACACGATGGTTACGCTGATGCGGATGCCAACGAGTGTGCCGATGCACTTTCTTTCTCCTGAAGTGACGGGAGGCCGAGCTGAGAGCGGCCCAGCGCCGTCAGGTCCGCCTCAGTTCCGCGACCTTTGAAGTCGACTTCGAAGTCATCGGGGGCGAAGTCGGGTGGGGTTTTGCCGGTGAGGAATGAGGGAGCCTGCTTTGCAAGGTATGCTGTGTTCTTTGCGCAGCCGGGCGTTGAAGAGATGTACATGACGTTGCTGTAGCCCTTTCCGCGATGCTCGTTCTCTACGGCGTGCACGACATCGGAGTGCCAGAAGACCGTGTCGCCGGGCTCCATCAGCGGAATGGAGGATAGAGCTTGCAAGAGAAGGCTGTGGTACTGCGGATTGACGGAGAGAGCACGACCCGGGGCGGCGCCGCAAAGCTCATCTTCTGGGACATCGTCCTGCAAGGCGCGAAGGAGGACGTAGACCATCGATTCGGCGATTGGGATGAGTTGGAGGGTGCCGTCGCCCTGGCCCTGGCGAGTGAGCGCTGTCCAACCCTGGAAGGTGCGGAACATCGAACAGACGGCGGGGGATGGGAGTTCTCGGACCTCGGGGCGGTAGGCCGCATTGAAAGCGCTGTAGTTGCGCCAGTCGCCGGAGAAGACATGACGGTAGACCTTGCGGAAGTTCTCGTCGAGCCAGCGCTCCACGGAGCCGCCGTCAACGTGTGGGGAGAGGCCGAGCGAAGCGGACCCTGGTGGGCGGCGACGGATGCGATCCGCGTATACGGGGACGACGTTTGGGTCGAAGTGGCGTTGTCCTTCGCTCTCGGCCTGCCATAGATTGTTGAGGAAGACGCGAACACGTGTGAGGGATTCGGACTGGCGGGCCTGGACCTGCGGACGCGACCAGTAGATACCGTAGATTTGTGGCTTAGCGGATGCGAGCGTTCCGAAGTATTTGTCTTCGGCTGCGTTTGCCAACTTTGCATCGAGACCGTTCTCTTCGACGTAAGTTGCAATCTCATTGTCCCAAGCCTGAGCCTGCGCAGGGTCGAACGTTCTGCGAATGACGCACGCGCCACGATCTTTGATCTTTGCGATCATGTCTGACGGTACCGTGCCGGCATTGATGTCTGAGTACTGCAAGATGGGAATGACCGACTGCCCGGATTCACGCTCCTTGACGATGATGTCGACTCGACGGCGCATCTCTGCTTCGACTTGACGAAACACTTCGGCGTGATTGGGTAGAGCCTGGCGCAGTGCCTTTTTTGTGCTGCGAATGGCTTCCGGGAGATCGCTGATTTCAAATGCCATGATGGTTCACCTCTTATTAAGATCAGGAAAGGTGAGTGACACGGGACAAGCAGCGCATCCACACCATCCTGGTTACGCGATCCCGATTGAGAGGATCACGTGAGTAAGTTTAGGTTTGGCAGTTTGATTCGAATGATGCAGATGGGCCAACTTTCGATACAATTCGGACAGCGTAGGCCAGGGATGTGTCCGAAGTGGTGAAGCAATGAAACCGCAGTTTGAACGCGTCACGTTTCCGAAGGGGTGCTCGCTACGCGTGTATCACCGACGTGTGCCGGAGATTCCGTTCGAATGGCATCATCATCCTGAGTACGAATTGACGCTGACGTTGAACAGCCGTGGCTGGCGTTTTATTGGAGATCACATCGGACAGTATCAGGCGCCCGATCTGGTTTTAGTGCCTTCGGACATGCCGCACACGTGGGCTTCTACGGCGACACTTCATTCCGGTGAGCCGCATACTGCGATTGTGATCTGGTTCTCAGGAGCGTGGGCGCTTCAAGTGGCTGAAGTTTGCCCGGAGTATGCGAAGATTCGCAAGCTGTTGCGAAACGCCTCTACTGGCCTGGCATTCACGACGGAGACCGCGACATTTGTGGCTGGCCGTTTGGCGGGGCTGCTGGGTGAGAGTGCGACGAATCGTCTTCATACTGCGCTCGATCTTTTGCTGGAGCTTGCCGAAGCTCAGGCTACTCCGCTTTCGAAGGCTGGCGTTACGGTTCCCTCTTCGTCGGATGCGGAACCGGCGCAGCTGACGCGTGTGCTCAATCATCTGCACAAACGCTTTCAGGAACCGATCCGCATCGATTCACTGTGCCGAATCGGCAATATTTCGCCGAGATCACTCCATCGTCTTTTTGTAAAGCACCTGGGCGAGAGCGTGAGCGACTACCTTAGTAAACTTCGGATCGGGCGCGCCTGCATGCGGCTTGCGGAGACTGATCTTCCCGTAAGCATGATTGCGTATGAGGTGGGCCTGTCGAACCTTGCCAACTTTAATCGACAGTTCCGCCGGGTTCGCCAGATGACGCCTACTGCATACCGTGAGTACTTCCAAAAGCATGGCGAGTTGCCGGGCGATCGCAATGCAGAGGAGATTCAGATTCGACCACGATCGCTTGATCGTCATCGAAGAGCGCGTTCGCGAATCGTGCGTGCTTGAGAAACGTTTCTTTACGTTGGCGGTGTGTCCTGGGCGTCGAACGGAGCTCGCTCTTGCGCGAGAGTCCAGACGTAGGCTGGGTTTTGGAGCAGGCGAACGCAGCGATTCCAGCGAAGAATGGCATCGTCGTTTCCTACGGGACGGATCTTTTCAGCCTCTGCGAATGAGTGCAGAGCCTGTTCGAAGAGTGGTAGCAATATGTGAGGCGGTTGTCCGGAGTTGAACTGTGCTTTTGCACGTCGTTCGTTCAGGATGCCCGCGTAGTAGAGGCGCTCGTAGGGGTCGCTGAGTTGCTGGAAGGTCACTTCGGCTTCGCGGTAACGATCGGACGGGCCGCCGGTGAACTGGTCTGTGAGGGCAAGTCCAAGCAGACGCAGCGCGAGTTGATGATGCGGTTCGACGGCCAGAATATCGCGACAGATCGACTCTGCTTCTTCCGGTTCGTTGAGAGAGCGGTAGAGTTCGACCTTGGCAATGGCTTCGGTGATCCCCGCTGTTGAAATGCGCTTGAGCTCGTATTCCATAGCTCGTTCCTCCACTTCTAGACCTTCGCGCCGCGGATCTTGCGAACAAGCATGAGCAGCGGATCGTAGAACTCATCCACCACCCGCTCCTTAAAGAGGGATGATGGCATTGTCGGTGATATGGATATCTTCGGGGCAGACCTCGGTGCAGCACTTCGTGATGTTGCAGAGGCCGATGCCTAGCTCCTCTTTCAACATTTTTGTGCGTGAGACGCCGTCGAGTGGATGCATCTCAAGTGAAGCGGTGCGTACGAAGAATCTTGGTCCGCCGAATTGCTCCTTTTTATTGTGGTCGCGCAGGACGTGGCAGACGTCCTGACAAAGGAAGCACTCGATGCACTTGCGAAACTCCTGAACACGATCCACATCGCGTTGATCCATCTTCCACTCGACGCCTGGCCGCGGACTGAATGGTGGAATTTTCTTGTTGATTCTGAAGTTCCAGGAGACGTCGGTGACGAGGTCTTTGATCACCGGGAAAGCTTTCATGGGGAAGATGGTGATGGGTTGATCAAGAGGAAGAGAGTCCATGCGCGTTTTGCAAGTGAGTCGCGGGCGGCCATTGACTTCGGCCGAGCATGAGCCGCACTTCCCTGCCTTGCAGTTCCATCGAACGGCGAGATCAGGTGCAAGGTGGGACTGAATCCAGTGCAGCGCGTCGAGCACGACCATGCCCGGAACGAGAGGTACTTGATAGTCGGCAGGCTGGCCGCCTTCCTGGTCGCCCCGAAAGACCCGTAACCTCGCTTCTAACGACAAGCCCTGAGCCATGGCCAGCCTCCGCTACTTTGCTCCGCTATCTTCTGCCAACAGTTGTTTCAGATCGTCCGGCATCTCACGAATAGGGGTTTCGACGAGCGTCATCGTGCCAGCATTGTTGACCACGACATTATGCTTCTTTCCCCATTCCCCGTCCAGGTTGGGGTAGTCGATGCGACTATGTGCACCTCGGCTCTCGCGGCGCGCAAGGGCGCTGCGAGTCACGGCTTCGGCAATGGTCAACATGCTGTGCAAGTCCCATGCAAGGTGCCAGCCTGGATTGAAGAGGCGCGAGCCTTCAACACGCATGTGTGTTGCGCGCGCTTTCAACGCGTCGAGTTCCGATAGGGCTCGATGAAGGTCCCCTTCGTTGCGAAAGATACCGACGAGGCTTTGCATGGCGCTTTGCAGCTCATCATGAATGACATAAGGGCTGTCGCCATTCGGCCGCTCGAAGGGCGCAAGCATTTGGTGGGCGGCGTCGTCTATTTGTGAAGGGTCGGCTGGTGGCATCTCGATCCCCTTCGCGTGCTGAGCAGCGGCCAGTCCCGCTCGCCGGCCAAACACGAGCAGATCGGAGAGTGAATTGCCACCGAGGCGGTTCGCTCCGTGCAGGCCCGCGGCTGCTTCTCCAGCGGCGAAGAGTCCGGGGACCGTGGTCTGGGCCGTTTCTGCGTCTACAGCGATGCCGCCCATCATGTAGTGACAGGTCGGGCCCACTTCCATGGGGCCCTTCGTGATATCGACATCTGCCAGTTCCAAAAACTGGTGATACATGCTGGGCAGCTTGCGCTTTACGTATTCGGCCGGTTGGTGAGAGATGTCGAGAAAGGCGCCTCCGTGCTCGGTGCCACGGCCCTCGCGTACTTCGGTGTAGATGGCGCGTGCAACTACGTCTCGGGTGGAGAGTTCGAGCTTCTTCGGATCGTAGCGCTCCATGAAACGCTCGCCATCTTTGTTGCGGAGGACACCGCCCTCTCCGCGCACGGCTTCCGTCACTAGAATGCCCTGGACGCCGGGCGGCCACACCATGCCGGTGGGATGAAACTGTACGAACTCCATGTCCATCAGATCGGCGCCCGCGTCATATGCGAGCGCCATGCCGTCCCCGGTGTACTCCCAGGAGTTCGACGTAATCTTCCAGGCCTTGCCGATGCCGCCCGTACAGATGATGACGGACTTTGCTCTGAAGACGACGAACCGGCCTTGCTCGCGCCAGTATCCGAAGGCGCCGGCGATACGGTCGCCATCTTTGAGCAAGCGTGTGATGGTGCATTCCATGTATACGTCGATGCCCAGGTGCACTCCGCGATCCTGCAGGGTGCGGATCATCTCCAGCCCGGTGCGGTCGCCAACATGGCATAGTCGTTTGAAGGTGTGGCCACCGAAGGCTCGTTGGAGGATGTTGCCGTTCTCGGTGCGATCAAACAGTGCGCCCCATTGCTCCAGTTCACGCACGCGTTCCGGTGCTTCCTGGGCGTGAAGCTGGGCCATGCGCCAGTTGTTGAGAAATTTTCCGCCACGCATTGTGTCGCGAAAGTGCGCTCGCCAGTCGTCCGACGAATCCACGTTGGCCATCGCTGCAGCAATGCCACCTTCGGCCATCACGGTATGGGCTTTGCCTAGTAGAGATTTGCAGACAACAGCGACGCGCACACCCTGGGCCAAGGCTTCGATCGCGGCGCGAAGGCCTGCTCCGCCCGCACCGATGATGAGCACATCGTGTTCGTGGACTTCGTATTTGGAGTTCACAGTAGGCGAATATCCTTTAGCAGCCCCTCAGAGACCATGCGCACGTAAAGATCGGCCAGACCAACAGAAAAGAGGCTAAGCCATGCAAAGAGCATGTGGCGTTCATTCAAACTGCTGAGCCGTCCCCATACTGTGTGGCGAGGAGGGCCAAACTTCGTGCACGAGAAGCAATCGAGCTTGCCTCCTGCCAGATGACGCAGGGAGTGGCAAGAAAAGGTGTAGAGGGTTAGCAAAACGATATTCGCCAGCAGGACAAGCGAGCCTACGCCGATTCCAAACCCATCCAGAAAAAAGAAAGCGTGAATTGCATCCCACCACAGGAAGGCGAGAAACACCAATGCAATATAGAGGAACCAGCGATGGAGGTTTTGCAGAATGAAGGGAAAGCTGGTCTCGCCGCGATACGTTCCCCTGCCTCCTTCACTTACTGCGCAGGCCGGCGGATGCAGGAAGAACGATCGATAGTAGGCCTTCCGGTAGTAGTAGCAGGTTGCGCGGAAGCCGAGTGGACCGGCCAGAATCAAAAATGCTGGGGAAAACCGCCACCAGTGGTGATTCGGGTCGATCAGCGGAGAGTAAAACGGTGAGAGGTAGGGACCCCAGGCATAGAACTTTCCTTCGAAGGCACGGAAGGTTGCATAGATTCCAAATGTGCTCAGAATGATGAAGACCAGAAGAGGCTCGACCCACCATGCGTCCCGCCGCAACGTACCGCCTAAGACGTTGAGCCGACCATCCGCAGAAGATCCCGCCATGGGTACCCCTCATGTCGGTAGATAGAGTAGTCACCAAAACCTACTTTTGTAAATCGGAAAGCTTGGCTTTGCCGAGAATATGACCGAAAACGAGTGGGTGACCGTCGAAGAGTTGTCATTCAATTTCGAAGGCTACGTATTGCAAGACAGACTGACGTTCTACTTCGAACGCTACCGAATCTCCGGGTTTAAAGTTCGCAAGCTGCTGGCGCAACTCGTCGGAGGTGTTGAGCGGTTTGCCATTGATCGATCGGACGATGTCACCTACCTCGAGATTTGTGAGGGTGGCGGGTTCTCCTTCCAGAACGCCGGCTACTACGACTCCATGTTTAGAGCGGAGCCCGGGCAACGCCGCAACGATGAGATCATTGAGATCGACCACGAAGACACCGAGAGACGGGATCAAGTCTTTCTTCGGATTCGTGAGGTCCGACAAGCTTTCGACAGTGGGGAGCGAATTAATTGCCGTGATGAATAGTGTGACCGGCTTGCCAGCGCGCGAAACTTCCATGCGCAGCGGCGTTCCCCGCTTATGGATGTACAGATAGGCGGTGTATTTCGGGAATGAGTCGATGGGGACGCCATCCATCAGTTCCACGATGTCTCCAGGTTTGAGCCCAGCTGCAGCGGCCGGACCAGTCTTATCGATATCCGAAAAGATGACACCGTGGTCGTGAGGCAACTTCAAGCCCGCAGCCAGGTCGGGCGTTATCGCTTGAGCGTGCGCACCGATGGAGACGGAGGGGACAAATCCTCGGGCTTTCAATTCGTGATACACGAAACGAACGACAGGCTCCGGGATGGCAAAGCCGAGCCCCTCGCTCCCACCTCCGGAGCTGTAGATGAATGTGTTGATGCCGATCAGATTGCCGTCGCGATCTATCAGCGGACCGCCGCTGTTGCCCGGATTGATAGGCGCATCGGTCTGCACGTAAACCATGGGACGATCCAGTTCAGGCTGTCTGCCTACAGCGCTTACGATTCCTTTGGTGATGGTGTGGTCCAGGCCCTGAGGTGATCCAATGGCAATGACTGTTTGCCCTAAACGCACATGGAATTGCTCGGGCAATGTGATGACGGGTAGGTCGTGGGCTTCGATCTTGACGACGGCGAGGTCGGCATAACTGTTCGTGCCGATCAATTTAGCTTCATACACGCGCTGTGAATTCTCCAGTTGAGGGCGCCCCGTGACCAACTCAACTGTCGTTGGAGCAACAATCACTCGAATGCGAAGCGCACCTGCGACCACGTGGTTGTTGGTGACGATATAGCCGTCCGGGTCGACAATCACACCCGACCCGATGACGCGCTGCCGTTGCAAGGTCTGCTGGTCGTCGTCGTCGGTACTTTCGGGCTTGCCAAAACCAGTCACTTCGATTTCTACGACTGAATGCATTGCCCGCTCGGCAACGTCGTCGATGGCTTCGTCGTACTCCTGCAAGATTCCGGGTCGATCCGTGGATGTCTGCTTCTGACTCTTCTGAGCATAGACAGGAAGCGATACTGCGATGCACGTGAGTGCCAATATAAGACGAATGGGAATCTTCATTCGGAACTCCATGTGAGCTAGCTTGAAAACACTTTACGCGTTCGGGCTTGAACTGCGTAGCAGAGGGTTTCCGAGGCGGGGGATGCCGCAGCTGCCCCATCGGATTGGGCGCTTGACTGCCAGGAGAGGTTGTTCCCGCCACGGTCGAGGAGGTGTAGTTCGGCTTTGCCGCCAGGTGTAGCGGTGCCTGAGGAGCGCGCTTGCCAGAGAGAATTGTGGATTGGTTTTGGCACTGACGGTTGGTTGCTCTGTGCAAGACGATTCAAGTGTTGCTGCGGGGCGTTAATAAATCATTGCTTGCGACACGCAAATGTCGTGATAATATGTGACGTCATTCACCGGAACACTCAAATAGTCATCAAAACGCTCCGTTCTACGGTTCTTGTTTCGCAAACTGTAGCATTTGGAAAGTTGCCTTGGCCCAACGTTCTGTCGTTCGCCGCCGATACTCGCTGCCAGCGCTTCTGGTCCTGGCGCTCGTGTTCCTGTCTTCCCCGCAGGAAAGCCTATCTGCGACGCCGGACACGCCCGCTCATCTGAATAAAGAAATTGGAATGCCGGTCCTTGTGAACTATTCGGCAAGGGACTACAACGGCGGCCCACAGGTATGGACGATCCTGCAGGACCGGAACGGCGTGATGTACTTCGGCAATTCAAGCGGGGCCATCATTGAGTACGACGGGGTCACCTGGCGAAAGATCTTTGTGCCCTCAAGCGTCGTACGCTCCCTGGCAACGGACGAGAGCGGCAAGATCTGGGTAGGCCTCAGCGAGAACTTCGGCTACCTCTCACCAGACGCCGCCGGTACGCTGCACTTTGTCTCACTTCTCGACAAAGTGCCCGCTGAGCACAGAAATTTCACCGATGTATGGCAGACGCTGGTCACACCCCAAGGCATCTTTTTTCGCTCGTACAACCAGCTGTTTCGCTGGGACGGCACCCGCATGCAAGCCTGGGCGCCTGAATCTAAATCCAGATTTCAAGCGCTCTCCTCCATCCGCGGCCATATCTTTACTGCGCAGGGTGGAATCGGTCTTCAGGAGATTGTCAGCGACGAGCTTCGCAGTGTTCCCGGTGGAGACGCCTATCAGTCCTCAGGCAAGCTATTCCTTCATCCGTACGACGAGAACCGCATCCTGGTTTCAGCGCGCGAACAACTACTGACACTGTACGACGGGCAAAAGGTTGTCCCCTTCCCCACTGAGGTTGACGACTACCTGCTGAAGCACAAGGTCTATACGTCCACGTTGCTTGCAGACGGAAATCTCTGCATTACAACCTTGGATGGTGGTGCAGTCATCATCGGACACGACGGCAAGCTCCGCCAAATCATCGACGAAGCCGCTGGACTGGCGAGTTCGGACGTCCTCTCTGCTTATCAGGATCGCGAAGGAGCACTCTGGTTGGGCATCGATACCGGTGTCGCTCGTGTTGAAATAAACTCTCCGATCTCGATCTTCTCACTTGGTGGCTCATTCGACGTGGCCCGATACAAGGGGTCTATCTATGCTTCATCCGGCGGATCTCGCGCTGCTGTCGAACGACTTGTCTCCGATCCGCAGACGGGCCGCCCATCTTTCGTTCCAATCAAAGGTGCCACACAGGCCTTTCAGATGGCGGTCTTCAAAGATCCTACGGGTAAGACGCCAGATCAATTGCTTGTAGCCACCAGCGAAGGCGTCATGAAGATCGAGGGCGACGCAATTGTCCCGGCCATGCCCGCCGTGCACGGTCTTACAGAGCAAACGTATGCGGTGGATCAATCACATAAAACTCCGGCCCGGGTGTATATAGGCCACGGCGATGGTGTGGGCTCGATGCGTTGGGATGGCAAGTCATGGATTGATGAGGGCAGACTGCCGAACGTCATCTATGAAGCCAGGGGCCTGGTCGAGGACGCTGACGGCACTCTGTGGGTAAGTGGCGCAAACGGAAAGGTACTGCGCGTGGAAGTCGCCCCCTCGGGGATGCGAGACTCCAAGGTGCAGGTTATCTCACATAACGAAGGCCTCATCGAAGGCAGTACGGATGCCGAGTTTGTTGCGGGAAGCATCTTCGTTACGATCGAGCGCTCGAAGAATATATTTCGCTGGGACCCTGCGGCCCACAAGTTTGTCGTCGACAATCGCTTCCTGCTCCCCGTCGACGCACCGGACGCGACGTCAGTCCTCACTCCTGTCGATGACAGTAGCCACAGCGATAATAAGAGCTTCTGGTCTTTGACGACGTCTTCAGACAGCCGGCGCTCAGGGATCTTTACTCGCCAACATGACGGCACCTGGCACCTTGAGGAGGACGCCTACCGCATTCTCAGCCGGTTCCGCGTCATCAATCAGCATTCTGAACCCGATGGCGCCATGTGGATGTCTGGCGAGAAGCTTATCCGCTTTACCCCGGCTGCTAACGCTGCCCCACCAGTGCCGTTCCGGACATTGGTTCGTCAAGTGAATGCGGGATCACAGGTCGTCTTCGGCGGCACCAGCATTGCCGGTGCTCCGGACCTGCGACTTCCGGTGGGCAGCAACGCTCTTCGCTTTCAGTTTGCCGCACTTGCTTATGGAAACCCCGCTGAAACGGACTATCAATACTTTCTTGAAGGAGCGGACAAGGATTGGTCAGCCTGGGGCAAACAAAAAGAGGCGAACTACAGTGGTCTCGGCCCGGGCAACTATCAGTTTCATGTACGCGCTCGAACGGATGATGGCCGTACAGGCGAAGAAGGAATCTACTCCTTCACGATTCCTGCGCCGTGGTACCGCACCACCCTCGCGTATATCGTCTACGGTCTACTCGCCCTGCTGCTGGCGCTCATTGCCTGGCAGCTGATACGGAGGCATGAGCGCGAAAAGGCTCGTCGCACGACGGAAGCTCTCGAGGCTCAGGCAAGGGATCTCGAGGCTACGGTCAATGAACGCACCCAGGAAGTTCGCGCACAGGCCGCCGAAATCGCCGCTCAGAAAGACAGCATCGAGCTGCTCAGCGAAATCGGCAAAGAGATCACGGCGTCTCTCGACCTCAACACTATCCTGTTTAAGCTATATGAGCGTGTGAATCAGATTGTTGACGCGCGCGTCTTCGGCGTAGGCCTGTACAGGCCTGAAAAACATCTCATCGAGTACAGCCTAGCCATCGAAGATGGCAAGCGCTATGCCCCCTATACCCGAAGCACGGACGACAAAAACCAGTTTGCTGTCTGGTGTATCGATCATCGTCAGCCGATCTTGCTCAACGACGTCGAGACGGAATTCTCAAAATACATCCCTTCTTACGAGCACACTGGCGGCGCGCTGGTCGACGGCAGCGTTGCGCAGCCGCCAGCCTCGATGATTTATCTACCACTCGTCGCGCAAGAACGTGTTCTCGGCGTGCTCAGCATTCAAAGCTTCAAAAAGAATGCCTATACGGAGCAACACGTCAGCTTGCTCGAAAATCTTGCCGCGTATACCACCATCGCACTGGACAACGCGAACGCTTACCTTGTCATCAACGAACGCGAGCACGAAGTTCGCGAACGCGCCGCTGAGCTGGTCACGATCAATCGCATCACCCAGGCACTCGCCACGCAGCTCGATAAGGACCGTCTCATTCAGTTTGTGGGAGATCAAGTACGAGACCTATTTCACGCGCCGATCGCTTATGTCGCACTGCTGGATCGGGTAACGATGCAACTTCAATTCCCCTACAGTCACGGCGAAGATGCACAGCCTCGCCCATTCGGTTCAGGGCTCACGTCACAGATCATTCGGACCGGTCAGCCTTTGCTCATCAATGAGGATATGGATCGCAACCGCATCAAGCTGGGCATCGAGCAGATCGGCCGCGATACCGCCTCCTACCTTGGTGTTCCGATTCCATCCGGTGGACAGATGATCGGCGTCATCAGCGTCCAATCAACCGATCAGGAAGGGCGTTTTACGGCAGCTGATGAGCGTCTCCTCTCTACGATCGCGTCCGCTGTCGGAGTGGCCATCCACAACGCGAAGCTCTTTGAAGATGCCAGCCAGGCAAGAGCGAGCGCAGAACAGGCCGACGCAGCCAAGAGTTCATTTCTTTCCACGGTGAGTCATGAACTCCGCACGCCGCTTACGTCCGTGCTGGGCTTCGCGAAGATCATTCGCCGCCGCCTTGAAGAGCGTCTTTTCCCTCTCATTCCGGAGGATGACCGGAAGGTTCAGCAGGCGAAACAGCAGGTACTCGACAATCTTGAGGTGGTCGTCAGCGAAGGAGAACGTCTCACCAAGCTCATCGACGACGTTCTCGACCTGGCAAAGATTGAAGCTGGCAAATTCACCTGGAATATGGGAAGCGTCACGGTCTCGGATGTAATTGAGCGTGCCATTGCGGCCACTGGTTCGTTGTTCGAAGCGAAGAAGCTAAATTTGATCCGAGATATTGAGCCGGAGTTACCTGCTGTCACCGGAGATCAGGATCGCCTTATACAGGTCGTCATCAACCTCATCTCGAACGCCGTCAAATTCACTGACTCAGGTTCCATTACATGCTTTGCCCATCAGCGCGGCGATGAACTGGTCGTTGGCGTCACTGACTCCGGGATTGGCATTGCACCTGCCGATCAGCCAAAGGTCTTCGAGAAGTTCAAGCAGGTTGGGGATACTCTGACGGACAAACCCAAAGGAACGGGTCTGGGGCTACCCATCTGTAAGGAGATTGTCGAATACCACGGCGGCAAGATCTGGGTGGAGAGTGAGCCGAACCGGGGTAGCACCTTCTCCTTCACGCTGCCGATAACAGGCCTCTCTACGCAACTCGAACTGTTGCCCGCCCGGCGCTCCGTCGATATCGAATCTCTCGTACGCCAATTGCGCGAGCGGGTTGCGACACACCAGCCGCGAGACAAGTCTGTTTTGGTGGTCGACGATGACTCTAACATCCGCTCGCTCCTCCAACAGGAGCTGACTGAAGCGGGATACGTTGTACGTCTTGCCGAGGATGGCCGCAAGGCACTCGCTCTAATTCGTGAAGAGATTCCCGGCCTCGTCATCCTGGACGTCATGATGCCCGAGATGAATGGATTCGACGTAGCAGCCGTTTTGAAAAATGATCCCGCTACCATGGACATCCCGATCATCATCCTCTCCATCCTGGAGGATAAGGAGCGTGGGTTCCGTCTCGGCGTGGACCGCTATCTCACCAAACCAATCGATACGGTATCTCTCTTTCATGAAGTTGACGCGCTGCTCGACCAGGGCAAGTCCAAGAAGAAGGTGATGGTGGTGGACGAGGATGCCTCCACAATCCGCACACTCACCGAAGTTCTCGAGACGCGCGGCTATCAGGTGGTCGAGTCCAACGGGACCGAACTGGTTTCGAGGGCTGTAGTCTCGAAGCCCGACATCATCATCTTGAACTCGCTTCTATCCAGTGACGAAGCAGTCCGCGCGCTGCGGTTCGAGAAAGGAATGGAGAACGTTCTCTTTCTCATCTATCAATGAAAAATATGAAGATCCTGATCGTTGACGACGAACCACATTTACGCACGCTGATCCAGCAGACCCTGGAAGAGCTCGAAGACGAGGGTGTCGATCTTTTCACGGCGAGTAATGGCGAAGAGGCGCTCGAAACAATCCGCAAAGAGCAGCCGAACCTGGTCTTTCTCGACGTGATGATGCCAAAGAAAAACGGCTTCGACGTCTGCGACACAGTAAAGAACGAGCTGGGGTTGGGTCACATCCACATCATCCTGCTCACTGCGAAGGGACAGGAGTTCGATCGCAAGCGTGGCCAGGAGGTCGGCGCCGACCTTTACATGACCAAGCCGTTTGATCCTGACGCACTCGTCGCCAAAGCGCGTTCTGTACTAGGTCTCCCGACGTCTGGAGTGTGAGGAGTATGCCCGGTCTTACCTTAAGAGCTCTCCTCAGCCCTCGATCCGGGAGTCTTCCCGCTCTGACGGCGATGTTGGAAGCGACGGGTGACAACGTCTGTGTTGTCGACGCCTCCGACAGGACTCTTCTAGGCACCCTTTCGAATGAGACACCGACCGAGCAGGCCCGTGTGCCGATCCGATTCGAAGAGACGATCCTGGGCTTTGTTATCGGTTCTTCCACGCCTGCCAACGCAGTGGCTTTGCTCATTACACATCTGGCGGCTCGCGAGTCCGAAGGCCGCGCCCTCGCTTCAGAGATTCTTCACCTCTACCGTGAAGTTCACTTGATTGAACAGCTCTCAGAGCAGCTCGCAGCTCTTCTTAACTTATCGGCCGTGGGCCGATCCTCGCTTGCGCAAGCGCAAAGGCTTATCCCGGCCACGCAGGGTGGCATCCTCGTCATGGAAAAGACGGATGGCCCCTTGTACACCGTCGCATCATTCGAAACATCTTTCAGCGACTTTGCAGATGGTCCGATTGTGCCAACGTCGCGTTTTGCGGCCTCGATATTGGAACGGGGAGTCGCAGAGATCGTCAACAACTGCGCTTCTGACCCACGCGCTCTCGACTCTGAGCGTAGCCTGGGCGCATTGATCTGTGCTCCACTTCGCGCCGGGCAACGCACGGTTGGCATCATCGCGCTGACCAACGCGGCTGCCGGGGCATCGTATTCTGCGGCGGATTTAAAGCTGTTGAACACCATTGCTCTGCAAACGGCAGCAGCCATAGCGAACGCGATCCTCTGCGCAGAGATGGTCGATGCTGCGCGCGCTCGCGCTGCCTTTGCCGCAGAGCTTCACGCTGCCAGCACAGTTCAGCAACTGCTCTTGCAGAGTGCTTCGCGTTCTACGCCCGGTTTTAATGTGGAGTCTGTATATCTGCCCGCCAGTGAGGTCGGCGGAGACTTCTTCTTTGTGTCCTCCGCACCAGACGGCTCCCTCATCGCGATTGTAGGAGATGTATCAGGGAAAGGACTCACCGCAGCCATGCGGGTAGCCATGATTCTCGGAGTTCTGCGGCGCGAGACCTCTCACGACCCAAGCGAGATTCTCTCCAGTCTCAATAATGCGTTGATCGCGCAAGGACAGCTAGGCTTCACAACTGCTTGCTGCATTCGGATTGCTCTCTCCGGCGGATACACTCTCGCAAATGCCGGTCACATAGCTCCTTATCTCTCGGGGTGCGAGCTCGATACGCCGCCTGCGCTGCCGCTCGGACTGATTCCGGAACAAACCTACAAGTTGGTTGCAGGACACCTGGCACCCGGAGAACGCCTGGTCCTGCTATCCGACGGTGTTCCTGAAGCACGCTCTAACGCAGGAGAGCTTTACGGCTTTGAACGGCTTTCCAGTCTCACCTTAATGCCTGCCCAGGATATTGCTGAGGCCGCTCAAAGATTTGGCCAGGAAGATGACATTACAGTCCTCACCCTAGCTTTCACCGATAGCTAGGGCGGACAATAACTTCCACCCATGATGTCGATGTGACGGTGCTAATGGAATTGCGGAAGTTCATCCTGTTGTTCTGACTTCGCAGCTCAATACGCAGCGTCTTTTGGCCGTAGTGTTGAGTCTCTAGTAAGTAAGAGCATCTCGGCGCAAAGTGTCGGCGTGAGTAAAAACTGGGATCGCAAGAATCGCAAGAAGTAGCCTGCATGGGATATCCAGCCAGATGTGGCTCGATATGTGGATGCGACCGACATCGACTGCCGCAATCACAAGCATAAGGCCAATGATGAACTCGATCACCATGCGGAAGAGGATAGATCCCCGACTGTTCATCAAACCATGTTCTCAGGTGCTCACGCGAACGGCAAGGAAAAATGCACTCGGGCCGATTGTAAATTTAGCGGTGCGGCAACAAAGGCTGTAGTGGACGACACTGGGTCTTCGAATAACCGGACCAGCTAGCAGGAGCTACCGCCAGTGATCGGGATATCTACTCCCGTCATGTAACCGGCCGCTGGAGAAAGTAGAAAGAGGATTGCTCCGACTACATCATCGGGGACAGCATTGCGGCTCTTTGGGTTGGACGCGGCGCTCATTCGCACTGCTACTTCGCCAATATCTTCGACGAACTGGGTCTCGATCATACTGGGAGACACTGCATTTATGGTGAAGCCGGTGGCAGCGTATTCGGTCGCTGCGGCACGCATTAAGCCGAGCTGAGCGTACTTAACGATTGTGTACATCGACATAAACTTCGGAGGCATATTACGAGTAACACTGGAAAGAACGAATACCATCCGAGCAGAGGGCATTTTGCTCATCCGGGGCGCAAACTTCTTTAATAGCATTACGGCTGAGTCCACCTGAATAGATAAATCTCGATGGAATCGCTCGAGATTAAACTTGGCAATCCGTTCATAGCTTAGTCGAAGCGCAGGAAGGTGGACGATTTGCGTTGGTGTTCCAAATCTTGCTTCGATCTCGTTCATCATCTCTGTAAGGGAGGCTGCATCCGAGAAGTCCGCCGTTACCGGTTGCACCCGCTCGCCAAACTCCGCAACAAGGGCCTGAATTCGCGCTCCACCGGTAAACGAATGAGTGACTATGACGGCCTCTTTGTCCTGCGCCAGAATGCTCCGTGTCAGCGCTACGCCCAAGTCAGATGAGGCGCCCGTAATGAGAATGACCTCAGGCATGCATACCTACCCGAATGAGAGCTTTCGAAACCAGCTGACCGTTCACCTTGCGAATCCTAGATTTGATTTCCATACGCTTGAATGAAGCACTCTTGAACACAATTTCACCAGTCACAAGAAGCTTCTCCCCTGCGAAGACCGGCGAGTTTAGATCCAGATTCATTCCTTCAAGCAAAGCATACTTTCCTGGTAAATAGACGCCAACCAGTTGAGAGTAGAGAGAGGATGTCAGCATACCGAACAAGACGGGGCCGGGAAAGCCCGCGTCTATCGCATATTCTCTGTCCACATGAAGAGGGTTTGCGTCACCGGAGATTCGTGCAAACTCCTGCGCCATCTCTTCCGTAAACGTCGCCTCGAAGTCGTGCTTCATACCGACCTCAAGATCTTCCCATCGGTACGCATTCATCTTACTGACCCCATTGTTCTCATTTTCTTGATCATACCCCGAAGGCATTGTGACCTTGCAATTCCTGATGCGCAGGACGGTTGGAAGAGTTAAATCGAGCCACAGGTTTGGGCTCGAATCCCTTTGGCGAATACCATCTCTTGATGGATAAGTTTGGCGTGACCGCTACTGAATTTTGTTTCGGGAGAGAAGAAGCCTGCGAAAGGCGGCACCTGCCAGACCCAGAACTCCAGTGCCCAAGAGGGCGATGCTTGAAGGCTCCGGGGTCGGAACAACGCCATTTCTATCTGGTGCGAGGGAGATGTTATCGATGTACTCGTCCGGAGTATTCGGGCCGTTGCTCAGAAAGCGTCTGCTGATTTCGGCCTCGATTACATGTGATCCTGCCGTCAAACCCACAGTTTCATTGAAACTGCCCATCAGAATCTGATCGTCCGAAGTGAAGGAGCCAAGGTTGTCCACTGCGACGGTGGCTCCGTCGATGAGTATCGAGAATGTTCCTGCGTCTACGTTGATGCCCAGGTTATCCTGCGATGCGAAGTCTTCCGTCAACGTATAGAGGCCGCTCACGGGTGCTGTGATCGTTTGCGACAAACCACCACCCTGCTGAGTGAAGTCGAAAGTGGCCTCGCCGACATCGAAGTGAGCTGCATTGCTAACACCGTGTCCCGTCGTATTGAAGGGTACGACGTTGGGCAAGCTTACGCCGTTCCTGCCATTTGAAGTGGTAAAGACCGTCCAACCAGCCAGAGTTCCGGTATCAAAGTTTCCATTCGTAATTGTGTCCGCGAGGGCTGGCCTACTGAGCAGACAGCCAACAGCGAACAGCCCGACCACGACCGATAAACTTCGGGTATCCATGGTGTTCCTCCAAGCCAGATAAAGTTGCATCTTTCAAAGTCTTCCCGTGGGGGTAGGACTTAGTTTTCTTCGGCAATTCGATTCGGTGTCGTGTCGTGATCATTGCGAATTGCCCTGTGTTGAAACAGCTAACTATCCTTCATTGGTAATTACGCGCTCTGCACTTTGTTGCAGTAGGGTGGCTGTTCGCGCGCATGCGTGGCTTCCGGTTCGTCCGATTTACCACTCCACCTCGAACTTCGATCAAATTGAGTAAATGATGCAGCGCCGAAAATTCGAGATATCCGCTAACTTACACCTCTTCCAGACTTAGCGCCATACTAGAGTTTCGGATGAGCAGATGTAATAGTGGCTGCTTGCCATCCGGCTTCATCAACTTCAGCTCATAGGCAGCTCACGACCACCCCTGCCATGATTCCATGAGTGCAGTAATCTGCAGCTCCATGAAGACAATTGCAGATGATGATGCGTCCCACGCGCGAACGCTGATAGGCGCGGCTTTGCTGTCGAGCGGTCAACACCACTTGGTTTCAACTCGATGTTTTCGTGAGCGCCTTGTTCTTCTTAGTTAAGTGCATCGTTGGCGTTTACGCCGGGCGGCTTCCACTTCGATAGCTTTTGTTTTTTCCGCCCACGCTTCGTAGGTCAGGCGGTCTTTTTCCTGAAGCCAATTTGCCTCTGGCAAGACCATGAGGTCATCACGCGTTATTCCAGGAAACTCAGTACCGAGGGCGTTAAGGCCGGCCTCGCGATCTTCTCGCATATACCCCTGAGCGAGATAGACGTTGTTCTTTTTCATCCAGTCGCCGATGTGAGTTGTGGGTTCGGAGGCGATAGTCGCGGAATCCCAGAGTGCGAAGTGGAGTTGCTGGTTCAACCAGGCAACGCCCTGACGGTCGACCCACGACGGACGATGGCTGATACCTGGATAGACGATGGTTGTAAACATGTTCTTCGCAGCCGGCGAGTTCTGACCGACTAGGGCTAAAGCCCGGGTACGTACGTCGGCGAACCATTCGGGTGGATGATGCTCGATGTCCATTACACTGTCGTCGGATCCGTTCATCACGAGCATGGGACCGCGTTCTGCATTCAGCGCGTAGAGAATAGCGCCACGGTCACCGAGTGGAAGAAGTGCTTTGTAGGGCGGCATCTGACAAGGCAACGGGTTCGAATCAAAGTAGCCACCGGGACCGTCGTAAACACCACCACCGCTGACGAGGACGGCGTGAATGCGCGGGTCGATTGCACCTGTGAGCCCAACGATAAAGCCTCCCATGGAGTAGCCAGCTACTGCGATACGGGCGGGGTCAACGTCGGGCTGCGCCGTGAGATAGCTGACAGCTTGCATGACATCGACTTGCATAAGTCCCGCCAGACGCTGACCCCAATCCGTGCGCGGAAGCCCAGCGGGCGGGTTTATCCAGGCATCGTGTGAACCAGCGCGCGATTCCCTGTTGATATTGCGCTCGCCTTCTCCGATGGGATCGTAGGTGACTACGACGGCGCCAGCTTTAGCAAAGAGCATGCCGCTGTAGAAGGCGTACCAGCTGAACTTGTCTCCACCGTGGCCATTGACAATGACGATGCCGGGAAGTTTGCCTCCCTGATGGCTGGCGGTAGAGTCTGGACGATAGACGATGGCGGGGACGATCATGCCGTCAGCAGTGGAATACGTTACGCGGTCTGCGAGTACGCCAGCTGTCGGGGAGAATGTTGACCAGGTCTTTGCCTGGAGAGGCGGCAGGACGGCTGGAATAAAAAGCTGCTTACGAATTTCTGCACGCCACGCGGCCAAACGCTCCACTCGCTGTCGGGGAGTGAGGGTTTCGGCGGCGGCTAGGATAGGTACGCTAGCGCCGATTCCGGCATTCGCGCGTTGAGCTGGAGTGGCGCGCCCGTCGGGATCGGGCGATGACGGATTCTGCCCTTGTGACCACATCGCAGTTGTTATCGCTAGGAGAACGCCAAAGCTTGAGATTTTTGAGATTTTCATTCCGATTCGTACCAAGGTCTTTTTTTTAACTGTTCGAGCGGTTTGGAGTGTGGAGTTCATTTGCCAGCATTGAACTTGGGATTCACCTCGCGGCCTTCTATATTTTTCTTCCGCCAGTTGGTCCCCCAGAAGACAGCTACTCCAGCGCCGACGAGCAGGAACGTCGATCCGAGGACTTTAGCAATTGCAATTGCTTTGTGAGGCTCATCGCTCGACGGAATGACTGCGAGCACGATGGTCAGCACTGTTGTTATGAGGCCAACTGAAGCCAACAGAACGGCAACTGGTCTCCCCCCCGGAAGCCGTATCGCCCCCTCGGGAAAAGGTTCGCGCTGCAGCCGGATCATTGCAAGGAACAGGAATATGAATGGGATGAAGTACGTGATGATGGACATGCTGACGAGCAGGTCGTATGCGCTTTGCACTGTACTGCCAGCCTGGCTCAGCAACGCGCAGAGCATTCCCGCCACTCCGTAGGAGATCACCGCGATCCAAGGGGTTCCCCACTTTGCATGAACTCTGCCGAAGGCCTTCGGCAGGTAGCGATCGATCCCGGCCACGAAGGGTAGTCGTGAGGTGGATGAAAGAAAGGAAGCTGCTCCGCCGATGCTGTTGAGAGCGACGAGTAGAGCAATGAGTATGACAATCCACGAAAGACCAAGCCGAGTGCACATGACCTGGATGGCACTTGCGAAACCGCCCAGACCGCTGATTTCAGCGCTTGGCAACGCGACCAACAGAGCTATTGTTCCGGCGATATAACTGGCTGCAAGAACGATCCCCGAGACTATCAGTGCGCGGGGAATAGTCCGCCGAGCGTTCTTTATCTCCTCGCTCATGAAGGAGCCAGTCTCGCAGCCGCCGAACGCGAAGAAGATTGTCGACCAGAAGATGGCATTTCTCAGACTGGCGTGAGGAGTCATGGTCGCTGTGGTGAACTTTGTCGCAGAACCAAACCGGAAGATGCTGACACCAGCGAGCGTCAGCAAAATAATGACCGGAAACCAACTACCAAATGCACCGATGCTGTTGAGCCACTTTCCGAACTTGAGTCCGCGAACGTTGAGCAGCGTAATGACCGCAAGGCAGCCTAGAGCAAATAACAGGTAGTAGGTTCCTGAGTTGGTTAGCTTCTGTCCGTGCGGGAAAGCAAAGAGGAGGCTGCCCGCTCCGAAATAAAGCACGGCAGGAAAGTACGGCAGATTGCTCATCCAATACATCCACGCAACGAGGAAGCCGGAAAAGTCGCCAAAGGCGCGTTGAGTCCAGACGTAGAGGCCGCCTTCCTGCGGGTAGCGCGCGGAGAGCTCGAGCACACTTGCGGCGAGGGGTACGAAGAAGAAAAGACAGGCGAAGATCCAAACTAGGATCGTGCTGGGGCCGGCTGCTGCTGCAGTTGCTATCCATCGCAGGCTTAATCCGCCCGCAATGTAAAAGAGTGTCAGATCGAAGAAGCCTAACTCGCGTTTGAGAAGTTGCTTCTCGTCCGGTTCGCGATTGGTCATCGGGCTTCGTCCCGATCGCGCAAGACTGCCATCGCAGCGTTTCGCCCATTGATACCGATCACACTGCCACCCGGGTGCGTGCACGCGCCGCAAAGGTATACGCCCTCCATAGGAGTTCGTGCACTGAGGCGGTTGCTCCACATGTAGGCGGGAAGGCATTCACCCTGGAATATGTGTCCGCCGGTGAGACCGACCTTCTGCTCGATATCCGGCGGACCCAGGACCTGCGCATCGACGACGGCCTCTGGCAGATTGCTGCAGAAGCGGCCGATTGAACTGAGAGCCAGGGACTTTGCGTCGCTGCGGTGCTCGTCCCAGCTGCCTGATGCAAACGCGTACGGCACATACTGCGCGAATACGCTCATGGTATGCAGACCTGCGGGGGCTACGCTCGCATCATGCACGCTCTGAAAGTAAAGCTCGCACCAGAGTTTGTCGGGCAGGCTACCTGCGCGAGCCGCGGCATAACTGGCTTTCCACTCCGGCTTCGTCAACGGAGCGTTGATCTGTCCATAGTGATGCGGTTCTTGAACTCCCGGCCGCGCAGTGAAGTTCGGCAGCTCACGAAGTAATACGTTCAGCTTCACGGTGCATCCTTCGATTGGAACTGAACGCACTTTCGCAGCCCACCCTGAATCCGCACCTGCATCCAACATGCGAAGTGTGCGGATTGGGTCTGCATTTGAAACGACGACCGGTGCGGTGATGCGCTCTCCGCTTTCGAGCAGCACGCCCTCTCCAGGCAGAATGCGCGCGACACTTACGCCCGCGGCCACGACTGCTCCGGCCTCGCGGGCCGCATCGCAGAAGTAGAACGACACCATTCCCATCCCACCCTTTACATAGCCCCACATACCTGGCATACCGCCGAGTCGACCCGATGAGTGATGAAAGCGAATGGAGGCCGTGCCAGCGTCGAATGGACTTGCGTTGGTACCGATCACGCCTTGACCGAGGTAGGCGGATTGCAATCGCTCGTCGGTGAGATATCTTTCGACGAACTCTGCCATCGACCATTTGAAGAGGAGATTGTGCGCTTCCGTATCTGCCGCAAGCAGATCGTCAAGTCGCTCCTGGGTAGGTGCATCGCCAATCCATAGATCTTTCGGGTCGGTGTGTTGGGCTTCTGCGGAAGATCCGCTTGCGGGTCGGAGAGCATCTCGCAATCTGCCGATCACATCGTTCATCGCGCGCCAGCCTTCGACGTCTTTGGATGAGAAGCGTCGAACTTCCTCTTCGCAGCGAGTGTCGTCGTCCCAAAGCTGGATGCTGCTGCCATCCAGAAAGGGCACAAAAAGGCCGTTGACAGCCGGGGTCCAATCGAAGCCGCGTTCCGGGAGCCCGAGTTCCTTGACGACAAGCGGATGTAGCAGTCCGGCAAGATAGGCACAAGGCGACATCCGGACACCAGGAAAAGGCTCCTCGACGGTACACGCACCGCCCACTCGTTCGCGGCTTTCAAGTACGAGCACCCGTTGGCCGGCCCGTGCAAGATAAGTAGCGCACGCTAATCCGTTGTGACCTGCGCCAACCACGATTACATCCCAATCACGAGCAGCAATTTCTTTGATTGGGGCGGGGAGCCCGACCTTTCCCAGTACTGCTGCCGTTGCGGACATACTGGCAGTATCTACGCGCAGCTTCAGATAACAAAGAAGAAACGATGATCGGCACTTATATGGATGCCGTATCCTCCCTTCTCTCGCTGCGCTTGCCTCCTGCGAATGCCCTTTCGCTGAATCCACAGTTACTGACGTTGGCTCGGTGATGAAGGTCTGAAGCTTGCCCCAGAGAGTAAATTCCTATATCTTAAGAAGGTTGCATCCCACGAAATGTGCGCCCGTAGCTCAGTTGGATAGAGCATTTGGCTACGAACCAAAGGGTCGGAGGTTCGAATCCTTCCGGGCGCACCATCTTGCTAATGGCAATGCCTAAAATGCCTTGTAGACGATCCCGGGAGCGGGTTGGTTGAGCAAGATGGTAACGACAAAAGCCGCCAAGCCCAATGCACTTGCGTATACCACTCGCGCATAACGACTGGCGAGCAGCGGCTCATCAGATATCCTGATCGACAGTAGTGCCGCTCGCAGCCACTCCCATGATGCCAATATCGCCGTAGCAAAGAGCCAGACCGCCGTCCAGACTCCAAGCCATTCCGCGATATTCAAGGCAGCAAAGACCTGATGAATCTGCTTCCAGTCTGCCCAGAACCAGAAGAGCGTAAAGGCGAACCAACTGAAGGTCAGGCCTCGGCCAAATGCAATATAGATTGGGTTCGCAGCCAGCGCCTTGTAGCCCTTGCGGCCCAGACCACTCGTCAGACCCAACTGCCAGAGCTTGTTGACCGCGACCCCTCCCCCCTGTAGCAACCCAAAGACGACAAACTCCGTGGTGCGTCCATGCCAGATGCCAATGAGGAAGAACGTCACGAAAAAAGAGAGGACACCCAAATACGGCTGTAAAGCCAGCGAGGGTATACGTCGCATCAGCGCCACCAGCAGCGGATTGTAGACGTATGTCTTGAGCCAGTTGGATAGCGTCATGTGCCACCGGTTCCAGAAATCCAGAAACGAGGACGCGGAGAAGGGACGGTCGAAGTTCTCCGGCAGTCGTACGCGCATCAACCGTGCCAGTGCGATCACGATGTCTATATAGCCGGAGAAATTCGCATACAGAAACAATGGGTACACGATGACCAGCCGGAAGGCGGCGAATAGCTTGAGCGACAGTGGCAGCGGTTGAGACAACTGTGCAAGTGCATCGACTCGCACCGTATCGAACAACATTGCCAATACATTGACCTTAAAGAAGCCGCGAACGATGCGTTCCAGTTGCAGGCCGATTACACGTGGTCCAAGCGGGATGGGTTCACTGGCAAACTGGTCCCTGGAGAACTCGTCAAAGTGCTGGATAGGGCCGGAGACCAGTGTTGTGAAGTTAAGGGTGTAGATGAGGTAAGCACCAACTCCAATGTGCTGCTTCTCCTGACTATCTCTCGCTTCGATCAATAAGTGAAGGACACGGAAGAAAATATAGGAGATCCCAAGAGTGAAATACGGGAAGTGTAAAAATATTCCGTTCGGAAGGAAGGTGTACTTCTTCAGCCAAACGTAGGCTAATAGCACCGCCAAAAGACTTATCACAAACGATCTTGACCAGCCGCGTTCCAGGAGAACAAGTCCGATGTAGCCAATCAGCAGAAAGCCTATTAACGGCAGGAAGACAATTGGGTTGTGCGCCAGCAGCCCGAGAAAAACAATACTGGCTGCCATGAGCACGATGGACCGCCAAGCGCGAGAACGGCTAAAGTTCGAAATCAAAGCGACGGCCAGACCGAAGGCCACGAACTGAAAAGAGGCGTTGTCCATCATTATCTGCCCACCATCGACGCAGCCTGCAGCGATGGTGCCGTGTCGAGCGCAGGTAACTCCCCCTTGGTGAGCTCCTTGGCTAGAAATTTCGAGATGACTGCATGGCCGTCGGCGTTAGGATGGCCATCCACTGCGAAGTAGTCCTTCTCCGCGTTAGGTACTGCTCGGAAGTCCGGCAAGATGTCGATGTAAGTTACACCGTGGCTCGCCATGATGGAGCGCAACTCACCGTCCACCTTGTAGGGGTCGATGCCTGTTGGCCATTCGCCACTTGAGATCAATGTGGCTGCGGCGCGATTAGGAAGTAGCACTGCCACTACAGGCACGCCTGCTTCCTTGGCTTGCCCTTCGATCTCTGCAGCAAGTGTGTCAATGTGACGCAAGCGAGTCTGCCATTGCGGGCCCTGATCGGCCTTGAGAAATTCGCTGCCTTCTCCCAATAACGAAGCCTTCACATAAAGACTCGGACTTTGATACATAAAATGCCTCAGGAGCAGCATTGAGCGGGTGTCGTCGGAGAGTGCACGTAAGGCTTCCGGAATCGATTTTCCGGCGAACGCTGACTTCATCGCATTCCAGCTCTTGGTTAGGAAGCTTGCATGTCCTTCTCGTGTAACGGCATTGTTGCCATGAGGCTTGGGCATTGCGGTATCAGAATCAGTCAACGTGGGCAGGTCAGCCGTTATGTCTACGGGGGTAAAGACCCAAAGGATCATATCGGGATGGGCCGCCAGAACATCCTTCATGCGGAAGTTAAGAACCGGTCCGAATCCCCAGAGTTGGCCCTCGTTGTAGAGTTCAATCTTGCGTCCCGTCAGGTGGGAAAGTTGCACCGGGAGCTGAGCGGCAAAGGAGTTCTCCCGTGACACGCCGTACCCGAATGCCATGGAACCACCCATCAGCACGATCCTGTAGGCACTCGACGACTTAGCTCCACACTCGACACCGGCACGATGGCCGCAGCTGTTCAACTTGTTTTCGACAAGAGGACCTTCTGGGATACGGGCCCACACGGTGCAGTTTGGAATAGCTTGAACACCCGTCGAGAGTGAATGAAGGTTTAGGCAGTCCTGTACCGGTGTTTTATTCCTCGGAAATATCCAGAGTCCGGTCAGCTCTGTACAAACCAATATGAGGCAGATGGTCAGAAGGCCAAGCGCAGGTAAGATTATCCAATCCCGCCGCGGCAATCTGGCCTCTGTTGTAACTCCTGGGTCGTTACGATCGGATTGAGTCATAGTTATGTTAAGGATTCTTCGTGGATCGCAGCAAAACCCTGCGAGACCACATTCATCGGTGCGCTCTCTGGCTCCGCGCCTTCGACTACCAACTCCCAACGTGTCAGTCCGGATTCTTCTTCTAGCACTTTGGTGAACCCAAGCTTGGCATAGTGTTCGACTACCAGCTTGTTGCGATCGGTAGGACGATACGTTCCATATAAATTCCTGATGCCCGCCGCACGCGCATGTTTGAGAATCTCGCGCAGCACCATGTGTTCCACTTTGCGTCCAAGTACACGGCAACTCATCAGCCAGGTGTCGATCTCCCAGGTTTCAGAGTCCCATGGGCGGCAGATCACTACGCTGATCATGCCGTTATTGCCGAATATATCGTCCAGCCGCACTTGCAGTGTAAAGACGCCTGGATCGTTCTCTGCCTCAGCGACTTCAGGATCAGTGTAGCGGCGAGTGGTGAGGTTATATTGGTTCGACTTATTGATGAGCTGGACGATGCGCGCCCTTCCAGCGTCGTCAAAAGGCTGAAAGGTAATGGTCATGTCCAGCGAAGCAAGGTACGCGTCAACGCCGCCAACCTGTTTTTGCAGATTCGCTCGCTTGGCGTTGTCCTGATAGAAGCCGGCGCGCTTAAGATCTTCACTCGCAAAGGCAACCGCCTCGAAGTAGCCGCCTGCAGCAAGGGTCCGAGCATAATAGGCAGGGTCTTCTGGAAGCTCAGGTACAGACACCTGTGGAAGCAGCTTGCGCACCAGTCCGCGCTCTGCCGGATTGTCATCGAGAAACACCAGCGAGTCGATCCCCAAGGACAACTCGTCTGCTATTGCTTGCAGATTCGTTGCCTTGTCATTCCAGTTAGCCTGAAAGACCGCGATGTGGTCCAGCTTAAGCAGCATCTCGGGATGCTTCAGAAACGGTTGGCGCGCTACCTCGTCGGTGTTCTTTGAGGACACCGCCAGGACGATACCGCGTTGGCGCAGATCAAGCGCCATGCGTTGCACGGCGAGGTGAGCCTCGCCACGAGCATCGCCCTGCGCAATCTTAATGCCCTCCAGACCGTCGTCTCCAATCACACCGCCCCACACGGTGTTGTCGAGATCCAAAACCAGTACCTTCCCACTCTTACCGCGGATGGCTGCGACCTTTCGGGCCACATGGTCGGAGTAGAGAGGTATGAGCGAGTCAGAAAAAGAAAACTTGCCCATGTTCCACAACTGCGTGTCGTGCCAATCTGCCAGACCGACTGTCTCCGCAAGTCCGGCTACATCGAGGAGCACATCTCCCGAGCCCAGTACATACGCTGCAAGCTCGCGGTTGATACTGTCGATGAGGCTTCTAAGAGTGCCAGGCAACGCGCGGTCAAGACTGCCAAAGAGAGTTTCCACGGGCGGTGCGAAGGTCTGAAAGATGCACACCGCATTTGAGTTCGTTTTGATGCCATCGCGCAGGGCCTGCAAGTAGCCCATGACTCCCTGCACCGTTGCCGCGGAGGCGTCCGGGTCGCCCAGGGACAACTTCAAAGGCAACGCATGATAATCGATGGCCAGAAGCACTGCATCCGGCTTTGAGCTGTTGATCTTAGAGTCTGGAGTAAGAGCCTCCTGCGCTACCTGATCATAGGAAGGCTGAATAACCTCAAGCGCGATACCGCGACGCGCAGCGCTTGCCACCAGGGCCGGGACAAGCAAGTCGATCGTCGCGTTGCTAAGGACCGCAAGCCGGAACGGCACAAGCGGATCAAGAGACTTGCTCTCCGATTGTCTGCGCGTGATCACCTTGGCCAGTTTCGTTAACTGGTTCAAGTCCAACCCAAACTGTGCAAGGGATTGCAATTCGCGTCCCAAAGGGGCAGCAGAGTCGTTCAACGCTTTTAGCCTCGCGGAGAAATCTGCCGGTGCCCGGGGTAGCCACTGTAAATCCGAGTAGAGTGAATTCATCGGTAACTTACCGTCCTCGTCCTTATGTAACTTATTTTGTTCCAAATAAGAGCGTAGATTGCCCGAGGCTTGGTCTATGCCTACGCCTTGAAATAAGACCTATAAGATAACGAACATTTTCCAGCTTGCCGATCTCAGAAGTAGAAGCTTGATGTCGAACTTCTTCTCAACGGTAAATATCAGGCAGATTAGGTAAGACTGTCCGACCCGTATGCATCTCTTGCTGATAATTCGAGGGTAAACTCAGTTGAATTGTCATCGAAGACGTCTTTCAAATACGTTGAAAGTTGAGTCTAAAGCTATTAATCCATACTCACGTCCCTGACCGGTTTTGTCAACAACTGGTTCAAGTACAGTTGCAAATTGACGAAGCACTCCAGCGTAGCGGGTAGATGGTCTGCGTAGAGTGAATTTATTCGTAACTTAACTTCTCGTCCCTACTCAACTTAAGTAAGAGCGTAAATTGCCCCAGGGGGTTGGCCTACGTCCGTGCCTTAATGAGGCTTACAAGGTCGCCAACATTTTCCAGCTTACCGATCTCAGAAGTAGAAAACTTGATCTTGAACTTCTTCTCAATGGTAAGTATCAGGCGGATATGGGTAAGACTATCCCAGCCGTCCACATCTTTTGCTGATAATTCGGGGGTAATCTTGACTGAATCGTCATCGAAGACATCTTCAAATATCGTTGAAAGTTGAGAGTAGATAAGCTGCTCGTCCATACTGAAAATCTCCTGACACTCCGATGTAGAGTGCACTCTGGCCACGCATATTAGTGCCGAGACAAATAATTTCTGAAGCGGAACATTACTCTCATGGTCGCTTTATAGAGTTCTCATGTCAATTCAGTCTACTGGTGACTCTCAGAGCAACCGCCACACCACTCCAGCGACACGCTGGGCCGCCATCCTTCGATTGACAGGTGGGCGTCACCGCTTTCGGGAGATTCGATGCAGCTTGATTCTTCGGACCTCTCTGAATCCCATCTTCTGATAGAGCTCGATGGCCTTATGGTTCGTGGCGGTGACATGCAGCCACGAGATGAGGCCATCGCGACGGTGGTCTCGCACCAACTGCCACATGAGGGCGGCAGCGTAGCCTTTACCACGATGTGCCGGATGAGTGCAGATGCCGCTAATCTCGGGATAGCCGTCGAGTGTCAACCGCTCGCCTCCCATTGCGATCAATTCGCCCTCTGACCGAATGCCGTAATAGACACCCATCTCACACGTCCGGGTGCGAAAAAAGCCAGGGAATGCAAGTGTCGTTAGCGCAACCATCTCTGACGCGTTAGCGCAGGAGAGAGGGAGAATTTCAATCGTTGGCGAAGGGGGAGTGATCTCCGCGGGCAGAACCATCTGGAGACACACCAGCGATTGCTCGAAGTAAAGTTCAGGCACGGGTGGGTATGTCTCTCCGGGAATCCACACCGACTCTCCTGAGTCGAGCAAGGAGTGGAGTTCCAGCAGCGAATCGACCGTTGGCGTAGCGACCGAAGCAAAGGGAGCAACATCGGCAGGATATCGGCAAGCGCTCCCGGCGAATATGGCGAAGTGGCGATGCTTCGTATGGAGAGCGTGCCATACCGAATTCGCGAAGAGGCTCTCTGGCAGATCGGTCATTCTTTTAAAACATATCTCAGGTCTTGGTTTACTTTGAGTCGCCCGGAAGAAGTGCGTACGGTAAGTCCTTCAGGGTGACCTTGCCCCCGGTGTAGTCAATGCGCCAGATGCGATCGTACTGCTGCTCCGGCCAAGACGAGTAGGGCGGCGTCGCTCCGAGTGCAGTGGCAAGTTGTGGGATGGATCCACGATGCCAGACCACCAGAACGACTTTGCCAGCGTACTGGCCGCTAAGGAGAGCGGCCGCAAGACCTGCATAGTCGTTGTTCTTGAAGTGGTCATTGATGGGCAGGTGCAGCGCTGCCGCGAGCGGATTGACCGTTTGAACAGGTCGGTTGGAGTGCGCGCTTATGTGGGTGGCGAAGAGCACTTGCGGTGTCGGCAGGTCCGGCCTCGCGCCGGAAGCGAACTCCTTTGACAACAGCCTCGCGCGTTCAAATCCTGTTGGAGAGAGATCGATCTGCCCGTCGCTCAACTTCTCTGCGTGGCGGATCAGAAGAATGGTAGCCGGAGGCTGAGGTGTCGCCAGAGCGGCGGTTTGGGCATGGTTTTTCGAAGCGACACACAGCAAACCAAGTAAGAGCCATGAGGAACGAATTGAACGGAGGCTCATCATTTTTTTAGGATAGGCGTCGTTTTGTGGTTAGCGTCGCAATTTCGACCCGAATATCGGAAGTCACTGATTGACGACCAAAATAGTCCTCAATACACTAGAGTAGGAACGAGGGGCTGCTCTGGCCCTCGAGGAGACAGGTCAGGGAGCGGCGTTCATCGCTCAGCTGAGTTGCCTCAGGGAAGAGAAAGACCTTATGTTGCAGGCATTTATCATAACGCTTCGCGAAGGGGTGGAAGCGTCGCTCATCGTGGGCATCGTCTTCGCGTACCTGTCCAAGATCGGCAGGCCGGAGCTGAAGCGGACGGTCTTTTGGGCGTTAGGTTCGGCGATCGCCGCAAGTGTCGTGGGCGCGGTATTGGTCGCCCGAACTCGGTACAACTCGGACATCCTTGAGGGTTGGGTGATGTTGGCGGCGGCTGCCTTTGTTATCAGCATGATCTGGTTCATGCACAAGACAGCGCGCACGATGAAGGGCTCAATCGAAGAGAAGGTGTCGCAGTACACCGGGGCAGCGGGGGTCTCGAAGGCCGGCCTGTTCTTCTTTGTGTTTCTGCTGGTACTACGCGAAGGCGTGGAGACGGTGCTGATTCTTTCGGCGGTGACGCTCAATTCGACGGAGTTATTGAGTTTTACCGGGACGCTGCTTGGGATCGCTGTTGCGGTTGTGTTTGGTGTGCTTTTCATTCGAGGCAGCGTCAAGATCAACCTGCAGCGCTTCTTTCGCGTCACTACAGTCATTCTTTACTTCGTTGCGTTCCAGTTGATCGTCAGCGGGTTGCATGAGCTGAGCGAAAACGGTGTGTTGCCTTCGAGCCCGACTGAGATGCGTTTGATTGGGCCGATCGTCCGCAATGATCTCTTCTTCTTCGTCACCATGCTCGCGCTCGCTGGGCTGATGATGTTGATGGAGTACAGACGGCGGGCGCCCGTAGTACTTAGCGCCACCGCGACTCCCGCAGACAAGCGACGTGCCGAGTGGACGCAGCGGCGCGAGAAGATGTGGATGACCGCAGTTGTCGCCACCAGCTTCGTATTTATCTTCCTTTCAACCGCGGAGTTTATCTACGCGAAGAGTTCGACTGCGCTCTCTCCAACCGCTGCGGTGACACTCGTTGGATCGCAGGTGACACTACCGACGGCTGACATCAACGACGACAAGCTGCATCGCTATGGTGTGCATCTCGATGATGGCAAGGGCGGCAACGTCGAAATTCGATTCCTTCTATTCAAGAAGCCGGATGGAAACATCGTTTCGGTGGCGGACGCTTGCCAGATCTGCGGACCGGTCGGCTTCTATATTGGGGACCAGGGCATTACATGCAAGATGTGTGCCTCACCTCTGAACGCGTCTTCGATGGGACAGAAGGGCGGTTGTAATCCCATTCCACTAAAGTCGACCGTGGGTAGCGGCCAGTTGGTGATACAGGCTGCAGATCTGCGCGAGCTGGCTCCGGTCTTCGAACGGTAATGTTCTTTCGCCTGCTCATGGAGAGCTTTCTGCGGCAACGCCGGCGCAAGTTGCTGGCGGGGGTGGCGATCCTGCTGGGAACCACGGCTGTAACGGCAATGCTCGCGCTAGCTACAACGATCGGCGATCGAATTCATAAAGAGCTCGCGGTGTATGGAGCCAACATCGTTATGTATCCGAAGGCAGACCTGCTGGATGTGAAGGTGGGCGGTGTCGACGTTAAGCCGGCTTCGGGTGGGTCTTATCTGTAAGGAGTCGGACCTTCAAAAGCTGAAGGGGATTTTTTGGGCAAACAACATCACCGGGGTGTCGCCCGAGTTGCCTGTGACATTGGCTGTTGCGCGCCACGATGGAGATCCGGTCTCCTCTGTCAATGGAGTGGGGTACTGGTTCGATCATGACTTCAATGGATTGAAGACGGGTGCGCCTGCACTCCATCCTTGGTGGAGACTGCAAGGCTCGTGGCCTGTGTCACACCCCGGCACAGAGAGTACAGATGTCGTCGTTGGCGCCAATCTTGCGAACAAATTGCAGCTTAGGACTGGAGACAGCTTCAGCTTGCAAAGAACGCGAGGCGCCGATTCCGGCCCATCGACTGCGAAGGTCGTTGGAGTTGTTGCCACGGGCGACGAGACGGACAATGAGCTCCTGCTGCCCTTGAAAGACGCTCAGGTTTACGCCGCCGCGGACGACGAAGTTCGTCGCGTCGAGGTTAGTGCACGTACAAAGCCTGAGGATGCGTTTGCGCGGGTCGATCCCGATTCCCTGCCCGCTAAACAACGTGAGATCTGGTACTGCCGCCCGTATGCGAACTCAATTGCGTACCAGATTCGTGAGGCGATCCCTGGAGCGCAGGCGGAGCAGGTGCGACGCGTGGAACAGAGTGAAGGCAATGTGCTGAACCGCATCAGCGGATTGATGTGGCTGATCAGCGCGGCGGCATTGTTGGCTGCGGGCTTTGCTGTGAGTGCGGCGATGGCGACGGCGATTCTGGAACGTCGTGGAGAGATTGGGTTGATGCGTTCGCTCGGCGCGAGTAAGGGCGCCATCGCTTTTCTCTTTTATGCGGAGAGTGGTTTGCTCGCGGTATTTGCCGGGACGCTGGGCTATCTTCTCGGATCTGGCCTTGCGGCGTGGCTGGGTGCTCGGATCTTTGCTGGTGATGGAGGAAGCGCGCAGGCGGTGTTGATTCCTGTGCTGCTGCCGGTAGTGGTTGCGCTGGCGCTTGTGGTAGCGATTGCGGGGAGTACGCCGTCGATACGTGCGGCGTTGCGCATGGAACCATCCGCAATCCTCAGGGCGGATGCCTGATGGTGAAGCTGAGCCTGGTCGGGATGTTGCGACGGTCGCTGGTGCATCGCAGAGCGCGGAGTTTCTCTGCTCTCATTGCGATGACCGTCTCCGCGGGTGTTGCGACTGCGCTGTTGACGCTATACGCCGATCTCGATGCGAAGCTACATAAGGAATTTCGCAGCTTCGGTGCGAACGTTGTCATTACAGCGCCCGCGTCCTCGCCGCTTCGGCCGGATGCACTGGCGCGAGTGCGGCAGGCGGCCGGTGTCGGATGCACTTGCAGCGGAGTTTGCGTTATGCTGTCGCGACAACGGATACGGGAACTCCGGTTGTCGTGGCTGGTACTGACTTTGCGGCGGTGAAGCGGTTGGATTCGTGGTGGCAGGTGGATGCGTGGCCTGATGCGGCGGCTGCGAACGTTGCGCTGCTCGGTCAGCGAGCGGCGCAGTTTGTGGGGAATGAACATGCGGTTGCGCTGACGTATGCCGGACACTCCGTGACGCTAAAGGGAGTGGGACGCATCAAGACCGGCGGCGATGAAGACAGTCGAATCTACATGCCGCTTGCTGCGTTCACGAGCTGGACTGGCGTGGGTCCGAGTGTGATTGAACTGCAGGTTCCGGGAGGCGCAGCGAGTGTTGAAGCCACCATGGCGCGGCTGCGGCAGGAGCTGCCCGAGATGCAGGTGCAGCCGGTGCGGCAGCTCGTTGAAGGTGAGTCGAAGATCGTCGATCGAACTCATGCGCTGATGTATGGCGCGGTTCTGCTGATTGCACTGACGGTAGCGGTGAGTGTCTTGGCGACGCTATCGGCGAGTGTGCTGGAGCGGCGACGGGATTTTGCGCTGATGAAGGCGCTGGGTGGATCGCAGGGGCAGTTGATGGGAATGTTTTTGCTGGAGGCGCTGGTGCTCGCGCTTGCAGGTGTGGCTGCCGGCTTTGTTGTTGGATCGGCGGCGGCCTGGGCCATCAGCGAGGGCAATTTTCATACTGCAACATTGCCTCATCTTTCGGTGCTGCCGCTGGTGTTTCTGTTGAATGTGGCGATTGCGGCGATGGCCGCTTTGCTCCCGCTCCGAGTGCTGCGCGGCCTTCAGCCGGCAGCGCTGTTGAAGGGGGAATGAGAAGATATGAGTGTGAACGAAGCTAAGGTACAGACCGGGCCGCTGGGTGATTTTACCGAGAACACGCGGGATGACTGCGCCGTGATCGCGCTGAAGCATGTGACGCGGGATTATGCAGGGCACGGCGGCGTGGTGCGGGCGCTGGGTGATGCTACGTTTTCGATTGTTGCAGGAGAATGGGTTGCGATTACAGGGCCTTCGGGATCTGGGAAGAGCACGCTGGTGAATTTGATTGGGTGTTTGGATCGGCCTACTTCGGGTGAGTTGAAGATCGATAACGTTGATGTGGCTTCAATGACGGCGACGGAGTTGGATCGGTTTCGCGCGGACAAGATTGGGTTTATCTTTCAGCAGTTTCATCTGATTCCTTATCTGTCGGCGATTGAAAACGTAATGCTGGCGCAGTATTTTCACTCGATGACGGATGAAAAGGAAGCGCGGGCGGCGTTGGAGCGGGTGGGGCTGGGCGAGAGGGTGTCGCATCTGCCGAGTGAGTTGTCGGGTGGGGAGCAGCAGAGGGTTTGTATTGCGCGGGCGCTGATCAATAATCCGCCGATTTTATTGGCGGATGAGCCGACGGGAAATCTGGATGCGGCGAATCAGACCATTGTTGCGGAGCTGCTGCAGGATTTGCATAGGAATGGCCATACGATCGTGATGGTGACGCATGATCCGGAGATGGCAGGGCTGGCGCAGAGGAAGATTGCGCTGAGCCATGGGAAGGTTTTTTGTCATCCGGTCGGTGGGCCGATGGTCACTTTGCGGCGATAATTTTCCGGTTTTTTTGTTTTGTGGTGGACATGCGTTTTTGCTGGGGGTTTTGGCGAAAATGCGTGTTTTGTTGTGGTGTTTTTGTGGTGAGTTTGTGGTGTTTCGCGTGGTGATTGTGGTGGTTAAGCAGCCACTAATTTGGGGGCGAAAAATACGCCACGAATTTCAAGTTTATTTTTGTCGAACTTTTCTCTGAACTGAGCCTTGCTGGGGTTGAGAAGAGGGCATACCCCTGGGGCTAAAGCCCCAATGTCGCGGAGGGTTGGGAGGCCCAAGGCTGAAGCCTTGGGTTACCTGGAAGCTGGGCGGTAACGGCTTGGAGGCGGCGACTGGGTTGGCCAGCGTTCGTCGCAGGCTAGCGTTCGCCCCATTTGAGTTTGGAGCGGAGGACGCTGAAGAGGCCGTTGGGGCGGTGGCGGAGGAGGCGGACGCTGGCTTCGGATTGCTGGCAGTGGACGCGGTCGTTGAGTTTGAGTTCGACTGCTTCCTGGCCGTCAACGGTGAGGTAGATTTCGTTGGGGACGCCGACGACCTGGACGCTGACGGTGGAGTCGCTGGGCATGACGATAGGGCGGATGGTAAGCAGGTGGGGGCAGATGGGGGTGATCAGCATGGCGTTGACGCTGGGCATGACGATGGGGCCGTTGGCGGCGAGGTTGTAGGCAGTGGAGCCGGTGGGGGTGGAGACGATGATGCCGTCGGCGCGGAAGGTGGCGACGAGTTGATTGTCGATCTCGACGGAGAAGTCTCCCATGCGGGCGATGGTTCCCTTGGCGACGACGACGTCGTTGAGGGCGTCCCACTGCTGGATGAGGTTTCCGTCGCGCAGGATCTGGGCACGCATCATGCTGCGGATTTCGATCTCGGCGCAGTTGTCGCACCAGGCTTCGAGGGTGGTATAGAGCTCGGAGAGGGGGATTTCGGTGAGGAAGCCGAGGGAGCCGAGGTTGACGCTGAGGATGGGTGTGGTGGTGCGGGCGAAGGCGCGGGCTGCGGCGAGGAGGGTGCCGTCGCCACCGAGGACGATGACGAGATTCGGCTTGTATTTTGGGAGATCGACTCGCGAGATGGGGTTGGTCCCGGCGACGTAGGCGGCGCTGTCGGGATCGAGGAGGTAGTGGTAGTTGCGGGCTTCGAGCCACGCGATGAGATCGCGCAGGATGACCGGCGAGTTCCGGCTTCTGAGGCTTGGAGATGATGGCGGCCTGGAGCATTGATGTTTAGTGTAACTGCAAGGAGATGCTGAAATGATACGTCCTGCCGGACGGGCCCACTGCGCGTGGGGCGGTCACTTCGTGACTTGTATACCGGTCTCGGCAGGATTGTGACGCGACGGTCCTCCCGTTGGTCGGAATCAGCAGGTGCCGACCAGCGGGAGGACCGAGTTTCAGCGAGACAAGGTACACCTGTCACGAAGTGACCGCTCTCCGCGCAGGAGGCCCGTCCGGCAGGACTTGATTATGCCTTGGGTTTCTTGGGATAGAGCAGAGCAATCTGCAGGCGCATGCCCCAGGATGATGCGCCAGGAGGATGGATCGCATTGCCATAGAAGTTCGCCGAGAGATTGACCGGCTGATACCCAATGCGCATAACGCGACCGACACCGCCGCCAAAAGGCAAGGTCCATCTCCCGCCGGGAGTGGTGTCGTCTCCGTCGGCCGCGTCGCCCTCGGCCTTGTTGTGCCAGTTCGCCGTGACGATCGGCCCGCTATTGATGTTCCAGCCCTTCTTCAGGTTGTAAGTGATGAAGTATTGTAAGGTCATCTGATTGACCGAGGGGCGGTGAGAAGAACCGGCGACGGACCAGACATTGTTGACGAGGAAGCCTAGCGTCCAATGCCCCGGTTGTACGAGGGCGACGACCGATGGGCCGAAGCTTAATTTTCCCTGGCCGAGAACTGTACTGGTTGCGGTCGGAAAGACCATCGCTGGGCCAACGCCCCAAATTAATTTGCCTGGCTTTGCGGGAGATAAAAAGAAGGTTGGGTTCATGTCTCCGAAGCCGTACTCGCCGCCGGTGGGCTGGGTGCTGGCCGGTTGCCACACGATCGGTTGAATGATTCGCGAGATCAGCATCCAGTTTTCGCTGATGCGAGCGGGGATAACGGGCTGAACGTTGAGTACGTCCTGGGTCCGGTTATATGGCCCGACGGCAAAGTTCGTATTGTTTTGCATAGGGACACTGATGAGACTGGCGACGGGATTCTGAGTCGCTTTCGCCAAGGAGTCGGCGTCTTCTGCAGCCGCAGCGGGTGCGGGTGCTGCCTGGGCCTTCGGAGCGGAGCTTACAGTGGCGTCCTGTGCAGACAGAGCAGCCGGAGACAACAACAGGCCTGCCCAGAGTAGACTGCGTTGGCATCGCTTCATCATTTTCGAAGATCCCTCTATCTTGACGGTAACCGGGCCAGGAACCGTCGCCCACTAGTAGAAGTAGCAGTTGAGAGCGTGAAGTGTATCCAGGGATTGCCGGACTTAATCTATTTCTGCGGCCACTTAGTGGGGTGTGCAACATCGATTTCGGCTGCGGCATCACAACTAGACACGGTTTGACGAGGTGGCGCTATGGGTAAGCCTGCACGGTTGGTCCTGATTGCGGTTGGCGCCGTGGTGGCGCTGTTTGTCATCGTGGCGGTGTGTGTGCCGCTGTTTCTCAACACAGACAGCTTCAAAGCCAAGATCGAGAAGACGCTGACGCAGTCACTGGGGCGGAATGTGACGATCGGGAAGCTGAGTCTGTCGGTATGGTCGGGCGGGCTGGTGGCAGAGAACACAACGGTCGACGATGATCCGGCGTTTAGCAAGCAGCCGTTTATCCAGGCAGACAGTGTGAAGATCAGGGTGGCATTGCTTCCACTGATCTTCAGCAAACAGCTGGAGATTCATGGATTCTCGATGGAGTCTCCGAAGATTCAACTGCTGCGCGCGGGAGATGGGTCGTGGAACTACTCGAAGATTGGGTCAACGAATCCGGCGGCGGGTCAGAGCACGGAGGCGAAGCAGGCGTTTCCGAATCTGACGGTGGGTGAGGTGAATATTGAGAATGGGCGGATCACGGTGGGAAATGGCCCGGGTGTCGCGACGACGGTGAACCATGTGTATGAGCAGGTTGATTTGAAGGTGAAGGATTTTACTTTTACGAAGGCGTTTCCGTTTACCGCATCTGCGAAGCTGCCTGCGGGGGGAACGGCGAGTGTGAATGGCACGGCGGGGCCGTTGAACCAGCAGGACGCTTCGGCGACGCCTTTCTCAGGGCACCTAGAGGTGAAGCATCTTGACCCGCTAGCGATGGGATTTATGGATGCGTCGGATGGTATTTCGGGCACGGTGGATAGTGTGGTGCTGGATGCTTCGGGGAATGGAACGGAGATGCATGTGAAGAAGCTGCTGATCGATACTCCGAAGTTGACGGTGGTGAAGAGCAATGTGCCGAAGCCGCCTAAACCCACGAAGGCAAGTGCGGAGTGGGCGACGATGCTGGAGAACCTTTCGGTGGATGATGCGGAGGTGAAGAATGGAACGGTTACGCTGGCGACGGCTGGACAGACCGGCGGTGGGTCGGTGTATCAGCAGGTGAATGCGAAGGTGACGAATGTGACGCCGAAGAGCTATTCGCCTTTCAGTGCGAGCGCGGTGCTGCCGAATGGAGGGAGCTTGAGTGCGACCGGGACTGCGGGGCCGTTCAACCAATCTCAAAATGCGGGGACACCGCTGAGTGCGCAGGTGACGCTGAAGCACTTCGAGCTTGGCACTTCAGGTTTGCTGCCGCCGGATGCAGGGATCAGTGGAATGACAGATCTGCAGGCGAAGATTACATCGAATGGGCAGACGTTGAATGCCGCAGGGACGGCGACGGTAGCGGGGATCAAGCTGGCGAAGGATGGTGTGGCGTCGACGAAGCCGGTGCAACTGCAGTTCAACGTGGTGCAGAATGAGCAGGCGAAGTCGGGCGAGGTGCAGCAGGCGGTAGTGACCATTGGGAGCTCGACGGCGGTGAACATTTCGGGGACGTACCAGACGAGCGGGCCGTCGACGGCGATTAATCTGAAGGTCGTGGGGAATTCCATGTCGATCAATGAGCTTGAGGCGTTTCTGCCAGCGGTGGGAGTACATCTGCCGCAGGGCTCGCGACTGCAGGGAGGAACGTTGACGACTTCGCTGGCGGTGACGGGGACGACGGCGAATCCGGTGATCAGTGGGCCGGTGAAGGTGAACAATACGCAGCTTGCGGGTTTCGATCTGGGTTCGAAGCTGCAGGCGCTGTCGACGTTTACAGGAGGGAAGATTGGATCGTCGACTGGGCCGGGGACGACGATTCGCTCTTTGAGCATGAATGTTCGGGAGGAGGGCGGATCGATACGGACGGACAACATAGCGCTGGATGTGGCAGGGGTGGGGACTGCGACTGGGGCTGGCGCCGTGAGTTCGGGAGGAGCGCTGAACTACAACATGGTTTTGAAGCTGACGGGGCTCACGGCAGGTGGTGGTGGAGGTAGCCCTGCGAGTGCTGGTGGTAACGCTGCACTGGTGGGGGCTTTGTCTGGATTTATTCCCGGGGGAAAGGGTGGGGGAGCGGCTGGAGGGATCGCAAGCAGCGCGCTGAAGAGTGGTATCCCCGTGGCGATTGGAGGGACTACGAGCAATCCTACGTTTACTCCGAATGTGGCGGGACTCGCGGCGGGTGTGGGTGCGAGTGCAGCGCAGGGTTATTTGAATGGGAAGACCAACAACAACAAGCAGCAGCAGACGAATCAGTTAGGAAATGCTTTGGGCGGTTTGCTCGGGAAGCACTAGCGATGCGGCTCTAGGGAAGCGGGCGTGGAGGAGGTACTCGTGGTTGCCCTCCATGCCGAGGATGGGAGAGTCGATGAGGTCGAGGTCGGTGCCGTGTTGCTCGAGGACGCAGTCGCGGACGCGCTCGATGGCGGCCTGGCGGGCGTCGGGGTCGCGGACGATGCCACCTTTGCCGATGTTGGCGCGACCGGCTTCGAACTGAGGCTTGACGAGGATGACGATTTCGCCGCGCCAGGGTTGGTCGGATGTGCTGAGGGCGCTGAGGACTGCGGGGAGGACGAGCGTGGCGGAGATGAAGGAGACGTCCATCGCGATGAAGGCTGGTGTGGGTGCGCCGGGCGTGAGGAGTTCGCCAGGAGTGAGGAGGCGGGCGTTGGTGCGTTCGCGGAGGGTGACGCGGGGATCGTCGCGGAGTTTTTGAGCGATCTGGCCGTAGCCAGTGTCGACCGCGAGCACAGTGGAGGCGCCGCTTTGCAGCATGCAGTCGGTGAAGCCGCCGGTGGAGGCGCCGATGTCGACGCAAGGGAGGCCGGTGAGATTGATGGACCAGTGGGCGAGGGCGCGCTCGAGCTTGAGGCCGCCGCGGCTGACGTATTTGAGATCGGAGCCGAGGAGGCGAATGACAGCGTCGGCGGAGACGGGGGTACCTGGCTTGTCAACACGCTGTTCGTCGACGAGAACGCGGCCCGCGAGGATGAGAGCTTGTGCGCGTTCGCGTGAGGCGGCGTGGCCCTGGTCGACGAGAAGCTTGTCAATACGGTGCTTTTGAGACTTGCCACGCGGAAGTTGTACGGGATTGCTCATCGAACGGATTTGCTCAACTGTATTCTTCTCGAAAGAGACGGAGATGTTTTTTGATGATGATGGAAGTGCCGGAGTACTGCATGAATTACATTATGCTTCGATTCTTCGGGTAAAGTAGCACTGGCGCTCATTTAGAAGAATGTGGCGGGATTCGTCGATGGGCTTGCACGGTCGGCCTGGGGAAAGTTAACGTGTTGAGCAATCTGCATTTGTTGTAGGTGCGTTCTATGTATAGAGAAATGGGACTCGTGAATTCACCGCCGCCCTCGGGGCAGGACGACGCTGTTCTGCTTGGCCTTGTGCAGCGAGGAGACGAGGGAGCAATGGCGGCGCTGTTCGACCGCTATTCGAAGGTTGTGTACTCGGTCGCGCTAAGGGTCCTGAGAGATCCATCGTCGGCCGAAGATGTTTTACAGGAAATTTTCATGCAGATCTGGCGTAGTCCTGATGGTTTTGTTGCGACTCGAGGTAGCCTTGGCGGTTGGCTCGCGGTAGTGTCCCGGAACCGGGCGATCGACGCGCTTCGTAGAAAGCGGCCGACGGAATCGGTGGATGATATGGCACTGGCCTCGAACTATAACCTTGCGGATGAGGCTGAGCGCAATAGCTTGATGGACAAGGCGCGTGGGGTGATTCAACAGCTGCCGATCGAGCAGCGGAAGACGTTGGAGATGGCTTTCTTTGATGGGTTGACGCACTCCGAGATTGCGGAGATGACGGGCGATCCACTGGGTACGGTGAAGACGAGAATACGCAGCGCGCTGACCTCGCTGAGAAAGGCGTTCCCAGCATGAGCGAGCCACGGCGTATTACATCGGAAGATCTGGCGTTGTTTGCCATGCAGCTGCTTTCGAAGGAAGAGACAGCAGAGGTCGCGGCATATATTGAGCGTTCATCGGAGGCTCGCCAGGAGTTAGCTGAGATCCAGGGCGATCTCGCTATCTATGCGCATTCGGTCGATATGCACTCGCCGCCGGCGCAGGCGCGTGAACGGCTGATGAAGCAGGTTGGACGAGAGAAGAAGGCAGTTCCGATCGACCGGCAGGCAGCTGCGCCGGTTGGGGACACTGTCAAAACTGACGGCGCTGCGAATCTGGGCGGCGATTCCGGCCGCGTGATGAGTAGCTATTTGACCGAGGATGAGCAGCCTAAGCGCAGTGTAGCGGGAAGAGTGTTGCCGTGGATCGGCTGGGCGGTTGCCGCAGGGTTAGGTGTTACTACGGGCAACCTCTATCGTGAGCGGGATGCTCTGCGCGGCGCCATTACGCAACAGGCAGGACAGATCGATCATCTGACGGCAGACGCCGCAGCAGCGCGGCAGGTGCTGGATACGATGACTGACACTACGGCAGTGCGGGTCACTCTGACGACAAAGGGTGCACCGGCTCTTCCGCAGGGCAAAGCTACGTACGTGGCGAACAAGGGCTCGTTGATCTTCCTGGCGAGCAATCTCGCGCCTCTGCAACCGGCCAAGACGTATGAACTGTGGCTGATTCCGGCTGCGGCTGGAGAGAATCCGATTCCGGCGGGAACATTCCACCCGGATGAGCGCGGAAATGCCAGCGTCATTCTGCCTCCGCTGCCCAAGGGAGTCGAAGCGAAGGCGTTTGGCGTGACGATCGAGGATGAAGGCGGAGCGGCGACGCCGACGCTGCCGATTATCCTGGTCGGGGCGTAGGAGAGTTACGATTGGAGGATAATTCCGGCGCCTTAAATAAAGCGTTTTCGATAATGATCGAAACATGCTGTTCGATCCAGGTAGATTTAGTGCTGCAGGACAACGTGGGGATCATCCACTAGTGAGGCGGCTGAATGAGTTTATGTTCGACAGAATAGAGGAGAAGGGGCGAACCTTACCCTTTACTCGTTGGGACATTTTTCTGTCCGCAATCCTCGGAATCGCACTCCTGGTAGCTCTAGCATATAGCGTACAGCCGTACGGCTGGTCTCTGAAGAGATGTTTGCTAGTTGGAGCTGTTGCAATCGTCGCCACGTGCGCTGCTCAGAATCGAAAGGTAGCTCTGGGTTGTGCCTTCAGTATCGTAGCTCTCAGGATGGGGGTTGGTTTGCTTACCGGTCTTCACCCGATGATCTTCATAGCTGGGAGCATCGCAGCAGGGTGCGCAGCCTGGCTGTTTCTTCACGACCTTGAGTAAACCTAGCCTTGTCGGAAGATTCGCTGGCCTGATGACATGCCCCGTAATTGCTATTTTCTCAAAAATGGCTCTCGGCGGAGCTTCGCTCGGGTTACCAATCAACAACATTCGGACCTTCACAGGAGGGGAAGAAAAAAAGCCCTCATTCCGAGTAAAGAATGAGGGCCTTTCGTTTGCGACTGTTCTGCTACGGCGTTAGGGTGCTGTCACTCGAACGGAGACGCCATTGCCCTGCAGCGGGACAGTCGTGTCGATTGCGTCGATGTCGGTGCGGATGACGGTCATGAAGTTGGACTCCGGCGATGTGACGTAGACCTTGCCGGTAGGAGTACCGCTGGTGACAGCGATGTAGTTGGGATGGCCGTTGAGCAGGGCTGTCCCAATGCCTACAGGGTTGGTGACAACCGGAATGGTGGCCGTGACCGTGTTCGTGGCGAGATTGATCACCGAGACTGTGCAGTTGCCGAGTGGAAGAGCTGCGGTTGGAGCAGCGCAAGGAAGATTGGGGTTGCCGCTGTTGACGACGTAGGCGCGGCTGTTGGTGGCGTCCTGCAGAACGCCGACCATAACAGGGTGGATGCCGACCGGTACGTTGGCGAGAACAGTTCCAAAGCCGACAGCGTCGACGGGATTGTTGATATCGCAGTTTGGATTGTTGGTCTGGGTGGTCGCCGAGCAGAGCGGAACGCTGATGATGCTGGCAGAACCTGGGGTGACGCCATCTCCTGCGTTGACAACGACGATCTCGTTGCGGACCGGCGCGGTGTCAGCCCAGAGCGGATTGTTGCCGACGACGATTGGGTTTGTGGCTCCCACGGGGACGATGTCGAGGGCGTTGGTCTGAGCGTTGATGACGGTCACTGTGCCGTCGGTCTGATTGAGGATGAAGGCGCGTTTGGCGGCACTGGAGGCGTCGCCGGTCATGATGCCGTAGACGGGACCTCGACCGACCGGGATGGGATTGGGATCGACGGTATTGCTGGCGGTTTCGATGGTGTTGACCTGACCGGGGCCGCCGCTATTGCTCTGGCTGATAGCGTAGACGCGCGGCGCGGCAGCAATACCGACGGTGTAGATGGGGCTAAAGGCCGGATCGACGGTGAGCTCCTGCTGCAGGTTTAGCGGAGTACTCGCGAACTGAAAGACCGCGTTGGGGCCGGCGGTTGCGGTGCTTGCGCATGGGCCAGGATTGGTCGCAGAGTTCGTGATGTAGGTTGAGGGTCCCTCAGGAAAGATCGCAAGCGGACAAGCGAAGGGAGGCAGCGTGGTCTGCAGGATCTGACTGGTCAGAAGCGAGGTGGAGATTGGGAAGCTGGTGAGCGTGCGGTCGCTGTTGAGCGTGTAGCCGGTATTGCCGCCGGCGTTGAGGATGAGGTAGTAGGGGTCAACGCCGACGTTCGCGGTGATGAGGACGGTGTCTCCAGAGAAGTCGACGAAGGTAACCAAGCCAGGTGTCGGGTTGGCGGCTGTACCTGTGCTGGAGATAGCCACAGCGAACTTTGACGGTTGTGCCGCGGGCCCGACCGGGTTGATGGCGGTGACGACGGGGCGATAGTTATTCCCGCAGCCTGCAATCGATGCCATGACGGCAGCTGCCAAAGCGAACCTGAAGGTGTGCCGGGATGCAGTCCGGAGGGTCTGAACTACAGACCGAACGGGGCGCCGGGGTGGCCGCGACTGGGTACTTGCTTCTGCTTCTACTCTTGCTAAGTGCAAAACTGCTCCCGCGTTGGTGCTGGTGTTGGCTATGCTCAAGGTTTGATTGTAAATCACGGAAAGGTAAGAGGCTGGCGGATGGGCGAGGAAATACAAGAGGGTGAGGGGGATACGGTCTGGAGAAAGGCTATTCCGCAGGCGCGGGACCGGTTGCAGTCGAAGGTGCTGGTTGGGGTGGTGGGAGCGTTGCTGGTTTGGATGACTGCCGATGCCGTTCGCTGGGGGAGAACTTTCGGTATGCGATTCCCTGTCTTCGTGCTGGAGGTCTTTGTATTGAGCGTTGCGTTTGCAGTGGTTGTACGAAAGCTAAGAGCAGCGACGCCAGGGGGTGCGGTGTGTGGTGGGATGATCTGTTTACTGCTGACCTTTTGGACAGGTTTTCAAACGGTCTCTGTGGTGCGATCAGGGCTTACGCCACTGGTGTTGTTGTTTCTGCTGACGTTCGTCGCTACCCGGGCAGGGCGGAGACGGAAGGCGGAGGCGGGACTCGCCGAGGGACGGCGGGGCCGGAATGCCGGCCAGGTAATTGCGAATCTTTCGGTTGCAGGGATGTGTGCTTCTCCGTGGACGGCGTGGATGTTGGGTGGACAGACTCGATTCACGGGCGTGGCCATCTTGATGATGAAAGCTATGTGTCTGGCGGCGCTGGTGGAGGCGACGGCGGATACGGTTTCGTCAGAGGTTGGGCAGGCGTTTGGAGGCACACCGGTGATGCTTACAACGTTGCGACGTGTGGAGGCCGGGACTGACGGTGCAGTGACAGTGTTGGGCTCGTGCGCGGGCGTGATAGGAGGCGCAGTGGTTGCGCTGGCGGGTGGATGGGCGATGCGTATAGGTATCACTACGACGATGATTGCGCTAGTGGCTGGTGTCTGCGGACTGTTCTTCGACAGCCTTATCGGAGCCACGATCGAGCGGCGTGGATGGGTGGGGAACGATCTGGTGAACTTTGCTTCGACCGCGTTCGCGGCCGGAGTGGCAATGGTTGAAGTGTGGTTGTTGGCTCGCTGGGTGTTGCGCTAAACGTCGGGCTTGCCTTCGAGCCAACTGTGCAGCCAGCTTACGTTGAGGTTGAGGCGAAGGGCAGTGTAGCTGACGATCTCGTGGAAGTAGCGCATGGCGAGGTCGTAGTTGCTGATGTGGCCCATGGCAGGGCGTGGTGAGGTGTAGACGTCGAGGCCGGCGTCTTCACAGAGCTGGCGGATGCGGAAGAGATGCGTGCCGTCGGAGACAACGACGATGTGGTGGAGATTGTTTTCGTGGGCGATGGCGGCGAGGCGGTGGACCTGCTGCTCGGTGTCGATGGAGCGGGTCTCGGCGATGATGTTGCCGAAGGGGATGCCGTTGGCGAGGAGGTAGTCGCGGCCGACGCCGCCTTCGGTGTTGCCGGAGTCCTTGTCGCTGCCGCCGCCGAGAGTGATGACGAGAGGGGCGATCTGTTTGCGGTAGAGTTCGACGGCGTGGTCGAGACGGGCGTGAAAGATGGGGGATGGGTGGCCGGAGTATTCGGCCGCTCCGAAGACGGCGATGGCGTCTGCGGGTTGGGCGTTGTCCTGTGTCGCCAGAGAGTCGATCTGGTTATAGACCCAGATGCACCAGGCGGTGACGATGAGAAGCACCAACGCGAGCGCGCGGCGAAGGACGAGAGCGCGTGTGGAGCCTGGGGGGCGCAGATTGGACTTAGGGACGATCATTCTTAAAAGGACTTCGTTGTCGAAACGAGCGAGAGAAGGCCCAAGGCTTCAGGACAGGTGAGACCAAAGTTCAACTGTTGCATCGAGCCAGTCTACAGGTTTAGACCCGAGATAGCCGCTGCAAAAAATAGTAGGGATGCGGCACATTTTTAAGGCTAGTGCTGGAGTGCCAGGGCGATCTCGTGGGTAGGGATTGCGCCCTCGCGAAGGATCATCCAGGAGTTACCGCCGCCGGAGAGATCGACGATGGTGGTGGCGGTGGTGCGGGCGGTGGGGCCGCCGTCGACGATGAGAGGGATCTTGTCGCCGAGCTGCTCCTGGACGCCGGTGGCGTAGGCGCACTCGGGGTGGCCGTGGAGGTTGGCGGAGGTGGCGGTGATGGGCAGGCCAAGACGGCTGACGACGGCGCGAGGGATGGCGGCTTCGGGGACGCGGAGGGCGAGGTTGCCGGTGTTGGCGGTGACGCGGAGGGGGAGTTTAGAACCGGCCTTGACGACGATGGTCAACGGGCCGGGCCAGAACTTTTCGGCGAGGCGATCGAAGGCGGAGTCGAGTTGGCGGGCGATCTCGTAGGCCTGGGCGACCTCTGCGATGAGAAGCGAGAGGGGCTTGTGGCGGGCGCGGGTTTTGAGCTCGTAGATGCGGTCGACGGCCTTGAGATTGACGGGGTCGACGGCGAGGCCGTAGAAGGTGTCGGTGGGAAGAGCGACGACGTTGCCGTTGTTGAGGCTTGCGACGACGTAATCGATGAGCGCTGGTTCGGGCTCGTCGGGATGGATACGGAGAGTTTCGGCCGTCAAATCTGGCTCCTATGCCGTTTAGCCGGTCCGCTTGGGCCCGGTGCTGCAAAGTGATGCTGCAGTCTCGCACCATAGCATACTGCCTCTGTCAGCTCAATGACAGTGGAGCGAGATGCGGCGGGGGACGGCGTAAGATTTGTGGAGATGCAGACTCCGGAGTTGGTGGTTTCGAGCAGGGCGAATGCGCGGGTAAAGCAGCTGCGGGCGGCGTTTCAGGGCCATGCGCGCTTGAGTGGCGGAATGGTCGCGATTGAGGGCGATCATCTGCTGGAAGAGGCGCTGCGGAGTGGGATGGTGCTGAAGACGGTGTTTGTGAGTGAGCGGCGTGCGGTGCCAAGGGTTGTGCCACGGGGCGTGGAGGTGCTGCGACTGACCGAGGAGGTGTTTGGGAGTGTGGTGGAGACGCAGTCGCCGCAGGGTGTGGCTGCATTGATGGTGCCGCCGGTGAGAGTGCTGGCGGATGTGTTGGCTGGTGGTGCGGCCGCTCTGATTTTGATTGCGGCGGGGCTGCAGGATCCGGGGAATCTGGGGACGCTGGTGCGGTCGGCGGAGGCTTTTGGGGCGAATGGGGTGTTGACGACGCCGGGGACGGTGAGCGCTTGGAATCAGAAGGCGCTGCGGGCCAGTGTGGGGAGCGTGTTTCGTGTGCCGGTGGTTGCCGTGACCGCGGGGGAGATTGCGGAGTTGAAGGGTGGCGGGGTGCGGTTAATTGCTGCTGTGGGGGCGGATGATTTTGGCGTTGTTGCTGCACAGGAGATGGACTTTACTTCCGCTTGCGCAGTGATGGTTGGGAATGAAGGGAGCGGGTTGGCGGCGGAGTGGATGGAGATGTGTGATGCGCGTGTGACGATTCCCTGCCCTGGGCCGGTGGAGAGCTTGAATGCGGCGGTGGCAGGTAGCTTGCTGTTGTATGAAGCGAGTCGACAGAGGGGTGATTGATGTTCGGTATCGCGGACATGTGCATCAAAGACGAGATACGGGGTCTCTCTACTGCGGCGGCATAGTGCGCCGCCTTCGGTCGAGATGACGACAGTTTTACCGAGGTTGAAATACGACTACTTGTCGAGGTCCGAGGGTTGAATGAGTTTGTTTGATGCTAGTCCGATCAGTGCTCCTGCTGCTCATGCGCGGCGGGCTCCGTTGGCGGAGCGGATGCGGCCGCGGACGCTTGCGGAGTATGTCGGGCAGGATCATTTGTTGGGGCCGGGAAAGCCGTTGCGGCTGGCGATTGAAGGTGATGATGCTACGTCGATGATCTTTTGGGGGCCTCCGGGGACGGGGAAGACGACGCTGGCGAAGATCATTGCGCAGATGACGCAGGCCAGCTTTATCGAGTTTTCGGCGGTGTTGAGTGGGATCAAAGAGATCAAGAATGTGATGGTGGAGGCGGAGAAGGCGGCGAGTTTTGGGTCGCGGACGATTTTGTTTGTGGATGAGATTCACCGGTTCAACAAGGCGCAACAGGACGCGTTTTTGCCGTATGTGGAGCGCGGGACGATTCGCCTGATTGGTGCGACGACGGAGAATCCTTCGTTTGAGATTATTGCTGCGCTGTTGTCGCGGTGCAGGGTTTATACGCTGGTGGCGTTGACTGAGGAGCAGATTGTGGGGCTGCTTCGAAGGGCGCTGGCGGATGCGGAACGGGGGCTGGGTGAGAGTGGAATTGAGGCGGATGATGAGGCGTTGGCGACGATTGCTTCATACTCGAGTGGAGATGCACGGAATGCTTTGAATGCGCTGGATGTGGCGGCGAAGCTGGCGGAGGGTCGCGGGGAGAAGCTGATTACGAAGCCGCTGGCTGCGGAGGCGATGCAGCGACGAGTGTTGTTGTATGACAAGAAGGGGGAGCAACACTACGACATTATTTCGGCGCTGCATAAGAGCGTGAGGAACTCCGATCCGGATGCGGCGATGTACTGGCTGGGACGGATGCTCGAGGCTGGGGAGGACCCGATGTATTGTGCGCGAAGGATTGTACGGATGGCGGTGGAGGACATTGGGCTGGCGGCTCCGGAGGCTTTGAATCTTTGTTTGAGTGCACGGGATGCAATGCACTTTCTTGGGCATCCGGAGGGTGAGTTGGCGCTCGCGCAGGCGGTGGTTTATCTCGCGCTGGCACCGAAGTCGAATGCGGTTTACACGGCTTATGGTGCGGTGAAGGCGGACATCGAAGCTACGGCTGCGGAGCCGGTGCCGCTGCATCTGCGGAACGCGCCGACCAAGTTGATGAAGTCGCTCGACTACGGCAAGGACTATCAGTACGCGCATGATGTGGAAGGGCGCGTAGCGGATATGGAGTGCCTGCCGGCAGGGTTGGCGGGGCGGCGGTACTATCACCCGACCAATGAAGGACGGGAGAAGTTGCTGGCGCAACGGATGGATGAGATCGCTCGGATCAAGGCAGAAAAGAGATCCTCTTAGTCAATTTGCGGAATCTTGAGGCAGAGGAATACCTGCAGCAAGAAACTTCATCCATACATCAATAGCATCTACTGTGTGAGTTGGTGTGCTCAACTCTGGCGGCGGCAGAGTGTAGGGCGGGAACTTCGTCTTAAGGCTTTCAATAACCTGTTTCCGTCCTTTCATTCCCTGCTGAGGGTTATCTGAATGTCTGTATTGTGACAATTCAACACGTCTCGATTCGAGGTCGGCAGCCAGCTTTGAGATATATTCAGGGTCTTGGTCGGAGAACTTCTGTACGAAGGATCGTATGCGTGCGAGTTCCTCGTAAGCAGCACGTCGATCCGCAAGCAGTTGTGTACATCCAAAAGCCCCATCCGTCGCCCCCTCACAGTGTCCGTCGGAAAAGATCACGCTAATAGTCTCCGGACAGCTCGCATCTGCGGCTTTGAACTCAAAAGTTCGCGCTCCGGATGGGGCTATCCCCGGGTCTTGAGGGCCGGACCCAACGGGCACGAACAAAATCGGCTCAAAGCCAACTGCTGAGACTTCTGTTCCGTCTCTACCTGCTCCAGAACACGAATGCGCGATATACGCTGTGATGATATTGCGCTTCGAATTGTTCCGAATGGTTACTTGCAATAACCCATATTGGTCCGCTTTGGTTGAGGTTACTGTCGAAAAGCCTTTAACTTGCGACGTTGCGGGCAATAGCTGAAGGAGGAGAACTACTAAGACAGCAGGAGCTTGAATGAACCATAATTTCATCAGCGACAATATTATCGCGCGTATTTGACGGAGCAGCCGTAGGGGCGGGTGCTGGCGACTTGGATGGGTTTGCCAGCCATTGCGGCGGTTAAAGTTTCGTTGAGGTAGTTGCGTGCGCCCTTCAGATCTTCCTGGTCGGGGGTAGGCTTGTCGTCGATTGCGCCCTGATAGATGAGTTTGCCAGTGGGATCGATGACGAAGATGTGGGGTGTGGTCTTGGCTTCATAGAGGCGGGCGATGGTGCCGTTGGGATCGAGGAGAGCGGCGGTTGGGGCAGCGTGCATGGTCTTGAGATAGGTGTTCTCTTCGGCTGGAGTGACGTAGCCTTGTTCGCCGGGCGCGGAGGATATGACGGAGAGCCAGATGACACCTTTGGCGGTCCACTCGCGTTGCTGGGCCTCCATGCTGCCGCTGAGGTAATGTTTGCGGTCGTAGGGACAGCCCTGGTTGGCCCACTCGAGGACGACGAACTTGCCGCGGTATTCGGAGAGGGTGTGCTGGGCTCCGGTGGAGTCGGTGCCTTTGAAGTCTGGAGCCGGGGTGCCCGGAGTGACGGCGATTGCTGGGAGCGTGAGGGCGGTGAGGATAAAGGAGAGGAGTTTGCGGTGGGACATAAGACACCTCCACAACTGCTTTCCAGAATATTTTGCGACCGGTTGCGAGTGGATGCAAGGTAGTGGCGGGGCTTATGTGACGGTTGTATCAAGGGCGATGGAATGTGTTTCGACTATGCGTGCCTCGCTTATGCGTTTGATTGGAGGGAAGGTGCAAGCAATACAACTGCAGCGGGGTGAACATTTACTTCCCACCCTTCGCAAAGGCGCGAAGGATAGGGCACCCGATCGTTTTAGGCAGACTGAGAGCGGGACAGGCCTTCCCAGACTCCGTCAGGGTTGTCAGTTATTTATTGGTGTCTTTTTCAAGGGCGGTGAGGACGATGTTTTTCGTGAGGAGTTCGGGAAGGACGTCGGCGGATGAGTTTTTGGTTGCGGGGTAGATGACGTAGGTGGGGACGCCGCTGCGGTTGACGGAGGCTAGCTGTTTGGTGATCTCGGGGTCGTACTGGGTCCAGTCGGCGCGGAGTAGGGTGACCTTGTTTTTGCTGAACTGATGCTGGACGTCGGCGGATTTGAGGACGGCGCGCTCGTTGACCTGGCAGCTGAGGCACCAGGCGGCGGTGAAGTCGATGAAGACGGGATGGCCGGCGGCGCGGGCCTGGTCGAGGGCCTGCTGCGAGTATGGGGTCCAGACGAGGGTGGTGTCTTTGGGCTGGTAGAGCGGGATGGAGAGGCCGAGGGCGGCGATGAGGATCGCGGCGATGGTGCTGGTCCAGCGGGCGGGCCATTTGCCGAGTACCCAACCGGCGATGGCGAGGGTCAGGAAGCAGCCGAGGAGGAGGGCGACGCGGTAGATCCCCTGGCCGCCGCTTGCGCCACCTGCGAAGAGCGAGCCGTAGACGTAGGTGAGCCAGATGACGGTCGCGAAGAAGATGACGGCGGTGATCTGCTTGAAGATCTCCATCCAGGCGCCGGGACGGGGGAGGATGCGTGTCCATGCGGGTTGGAAGCTGAGGAGGAGGTAGGGGGTGGCGAGGCCGAGGCCGAGAGCGGTGAAGACGGCGAAGGTGATTCCTGCGGGTTGGGCGAGCGCGAAGCCGATGGCGGCGCCCATGAGGGGAGCGGTGCAGGGGGTGGCGACGACGGTGGCGAGGACTCCGGTGAAGAAGCTGCCGGTGTACCCCTGCTTTTGTGCGAGTTCGCCGCCGACGCTGGTGAGGGAGAGGCCGATGTCGAAGAGGCCAGCGAGGGAGAGGGCGAAGAAGAAGATGCCAGCGGCGAGGAGGGTGAGGAAGATTGGGGATTGAAGCTGGAAGCCCCATCCTGCCTGGCTGCCCTCGGCACGTAGGACGAGCAGGACGCCGACGATGGCCCAGAAAGAGACCAGAATTCCAAAGGTGTAGACGATGCCGTGGCTGCGGAGGCGGCTGCGCTCTTCGCCGGAGGACTGGAGGAGGGCGAGGCCTTTGAGGAAGAGGACCGGGAAGACGCAGGGCATCAGGTTGAGGATGATGCCGCCGACGAAGGCCAGGCCGATGGCGCTGAGGATGGTCACGCTGCTGGTGTCGGGTGCGCCGGGGGCGGGACTGCCGGGAGCGGGGGCGATTTCGCCGGGGGTGACCGGGGTGGTGACGTCGTAGGCGACAGTGTCAGAGAGTTTGAGGACGCCGTGAAGCTGGGCGGGGAGGGTCTTGAGGTCTTCGGAGCGTTTGACGCGGAGGCGGAGGCCGTCGGGAAGAGGCTCAACGTCTTGCGGTGCGGCGTTGGCGATCTGGTCCTGGTCGGCGGGATAGAACTCGGCGTCGGTCTCGCGCTTGCCAGTGGTGAGGGTGAGGACGAAGTCGGTCTTGCCGCCGGTGACGGTGAGCTTGGTGTTCGCGGGGAGAGGTGTGGGGATCAGGGTGAGGGCTTCGCCGAGAGCGCCAACGGGCTGGGCGGGTGCGGCATCAGGGGAGACTGTGAGATTGAGGCCGAGGTGGGCCTTGCCGGGGATGCAAACCTCGCGGCATACGAGCCAGTTGACCTTTGCGTCGAGGTGGATGAGGCCGGGTTTGAGGGAGCTGGCGGCGGTGAGTTGGACGGGAAAGGCGACGGAGTCTTCGTAGCCGAAGTCCATGAGCGGGCCGAGCGGGAGACGGCTGGGGATGGGAAACTGCATGGGGCCCGCGGTGACGCCGTCGGGGAGGGTCCAGACGATTTTGGGTGGTTCGCCGGAGTCGCCGGCGTTTAGCCAGTAGACGTGCCAGTGCTCTTCAAGGGTGAGGACGAGGCCGACCTGGAGGGTGCCGCCGGGGGCGATGCTGGGAGAGAGTGAGACGAGTTCAGCAGTGAGGTGCTGGGCCTTGACGGGGCCGGGGCCGCCGTCGCCGACGACCTGAAGCTGCGCCTGTGCGGGCGTGTAGAGGAGGGCGCAGGCGAAGAGCAATAGTGTGGAGATTCGGCCGTGAATGTTCATCTATCTCAATTGTAGGGCTTAGGGAGGGCTCTGATGTCAGTGAGATGTCAAGTGTCGGTGCTCCACCATGATGCAATGGTCCATGACGACGTGAATACCAGCGCCTTCGGCGCGAGAGGCGGCGTCGCGGTTGATGATTCCCTGCTGGACCCAGAGGTTGGGAAGGCCGAGTTGGATCATCTCTTCGACGATGGCGGGGATGAATTTGGGAAGGCGGAAGACGTCGACGATGTCAGGCTTGATGGGTAACTCGGAGAGGGAGGCGTAGGACTTTTCGCCGAGGACCTCGGGGATGGATGGGTTGATGGGATAGATTTTGTAGCCGTGTTGCTGCATGTAAGCGGAGACGTAGTGGCTCGGTTTGTTTGGGTCTTCTGAGAGACCGATGACAGCGATGGTTCGCGGATGCTCGCTGGTGGTGGCACCGAGCATCTCGCGGATAGTTTCGGGTTCGTTCATGTTTGGCCTGAGATTCTGAGAAGCAGTTTACTTGTGCCAGACGTTGAGGAGACGGCGGAGAACGACCAACTCGCCGAGGTGGTAGGAGGTGTGGTCGGCGATTAGCATGGCTTCGCGCAAAAGATTTTGACCCTCACCCCAGCGGAAGGGTTTATAGAGATCGGATTTCGGATTTTCGATGAGGGCGATGAAGTGATCGAGGTCGGAGCGCATCGCTGCAATCGATTGGTCCCAGGAGTGGGCTGAAGGTGGTGTAGGAGACTTGGGCCAGAAGTCGTCGGGCCATTTGATGCCGTGGTAGCCGCCGGTGGGGGGAGCTGAAAAGTTGAGAATGTCGCGCTGGGTGATGCGGAGATGCTCGAGAAGTTGCCACGCCGAGTACGGAAGATTGGGTGGTACGACGCCGCGATGATCGGACGGGAGGTCCTTGATCACGTCGTCGAAGGTTGAGTGCGCCTGACCGCCCTTCAGGAGGGCTATCAGTTCCTTGCGCAGAGGCGCTTGTTCATCGGGGCCGGTGTTGGATTTATCTGCTGCCTTTGTTGAGGTCATTGCTCTCCTGTTCGCTCCCCGGATTGGATGCAGCGAGTGGCAAGAGAGTTACATTGGCTTGCGGGCGACGACAACGGTGAGTGGAGGGAATGTGGTGAGAAAGCTGCCACGGCGCTTTTCGACGAGGAGCCCGGCGTAGCTGAACTCCTTTGCGTATTCGCCGGTGAGTTTGTAGTCGGAGATGAGGGCGATGCCGCCGGGTTTGAGAACGCGAACGATCTGCTGGAGAGCCTGACGTCGGGTTGGCGCGTCATAGATGTTGTGAATGCAGAGATTGGAGACGATGACGTCAAAGGTCGCGTCGGGGAAGGACATTGTCTGTGCGGGCTCGCTGAGGAGCGTGCAGAATTTGGAGATGCCTTCGAGTTCGAGATTGTGTTGCGTGGCCGCTGTGGAGTTTCCTCCCATGTCGACGTTCGACCAGACATCAATGCCGGTGACATGGCCATTGCCTGAGAGGGCAGCGATGCGTTTGGCTGCACCTGCGAGCAGAAGACCGCGACCGCAGCCTACGTCGAGGACGTTCTCGTCGCCTCGCCAGGTGTGGAGGCTGAGCATGAAGTCGCGATGGCGGAACTTGCCGACCTTAACGTAGAGGAGGAAGAGAAAACCTTCGCCGATGAGGAAGGCAGCCGGCCAGTAAAAGCTGCTAGAGATGAGCCCGACAGGCCCGATGTGAAGAACAGGCGGCGAGAAGATAGCTGCCAGCAGGAAGGCAGCTCCGATGAGAAAGAAGTTGCGCATGACCGCTGGCGCGTCTACGCCGTAGTCAGGTCTGGTCAGCTTGGTTACGGGAAGTGTGGCCAAGGTTGCTCCTCCGAAGCGGTGTCTTAGTTAGGACATCAGCTTACAGTGAGTATTCCTGCTCTTCTCTCACGGCGATAGTGCTGGTTGTCATCCGCGAGGATGACAGATGTCACGCGACATCGTCATCCTCGGCGATTTCGGCTGGGAAGTTGCCTTCGCGGCGCATACGGAGGTAGCCGCGGATGAATGGCTCGAGGTCGCCGTCGAGAACCTTGTCCACGTCGCCGACTTCGACGCGCGTGCGAAGGTCTTTCGCCATGCGGTATGGCTGCAGACGTAGCTGCGAATCTGTGAGCCGAACTTGATATCGAGCTTGGAGTCTTCGAGTTTGCGAGCGGTGGCTTTTTTCTTGTCGAGCTCGTACTCGTAGAGTTTGGAGCGCATCATCTTCATAGCGCGCTCCTTATTCTTGTGTTGGGAGCGCTCGTTCTGGCAGCCGGTGACGAGTCCGGTTGGGATGTGAGTGATGCGGACTGCGGAGTCGGTGGTGTTGACGTGCTGACCGCCCTTGCCGCCGGATCGATAGGTATCGATGCGGAGGTCTTCGGTTTTGATGTCGATGACGATGGTGTCGTCGATTTCGGGCGAGACGAAGACTGAGGCGAAGCTGGTGTGACGGCGTTTGGCAGAGTCGAAGGGAGAGATGCGAACGAGGCGATGCACGCCGGTCTCGCCGCTGAGTAGACCGAAGGCAAAGTCGCCGGAGATGGTGAAGGTGGCGGATTTGATGCCGGCTTCGTCACCGTCCTGAATTTCGTTGATCTCGACCTTGAAGTTTTGGCGCTCGCCCCAACGGATGTACATGCGCATGAGCATCTCGGCCCAATCCTGGGACTCTGTGCCGCCTGCGCCCGGATGCACGGTGACGATCGCGTTGAGCGGGTCGGTTTCGCCGGAGAGCATGGTCTTGGATTCGAGCTTCTCGGAGAAGTCGACGAGAGCGGGGATCTCGCGGACGAGGTCGGGCTCGGTGTTCTCGCCTTCGCGAGCGAGTTCGAAGTAGGCTTCGATGTCGTCGGAGCGGCGGGCTAGTTCTGCGTCGTCGGCGAGGAGAGTTTCGAGGCGCTTGCGTTCGCGCATGAGAGGCTGCGAACGTGAGGCGTCGGCCCAGACGGTGGGGTCGGCTATTTTTTCTTCAATGACAGAGAGTTCGCGGCGGAGTCGGGCCGAGTCAAAGATACTCCCGCAGATCGCGTACTTTGTCGCGGACCGGGGAGTAGGAGTATTCGAGATCGCTAAGCATATGAACTTTAGTTTACGGCAAAGCGGCTGCGAAGGCTGAAGACGAGAGCAAGTATGGTGAAGAGGGCGCAGGCGTAGGCGAAGAGATCGCCATGTGCGGCGTAGAAGGTGAGGTCGTGCTCGTAGGCGAAGTGGACGCGGAGACTGGAACGCAGGTGGCGCGGAAGAGCAGCAGTGACTCGCCCAAAGGGATTGATGGCCACGGTGACGCCCGTGTTGGTGGCGCGGAGAACCCAGCGATGATTTTCGATGGCGCGCATGCGGACCATATTGAGGTGCTGCCAGGCGGCGCTGGTGTCGCCGTACCAGCCGTCGTTGGAGATGTTGATAAGGACGTCGGCCCCTTGCCGGGTGAGATGGCGGATCTCATCGCCAAAGATCGATTCGTAGCAGATGAAGACGCCGTAGGTGTGGCCGCCGCTGGTGAAGACGGTTTGCTGCGTGCCGGGTTCGAAGGTGCCCACGTCGTTGAGGAGATTCTTCGCGAAGAAGAACAAGTCCTTGAAGGGGACGTATTCGCCGAAGGGAACGAGGTGCATCTTGTCGTAGTGGCCGACGAAGGTGCCGTCAGGATTGATGAAGGAGGCGCGATTGTAAGGGGTGTAACCGGATTTGTTGGTTGGGTTCGGTTCGAAGCCGGTGTTTCCTGCGATGACGGGAGCCTGCGCTGCGTGGGCAAGATTCGACATGGTGGAGCGGAACTGGGGGTCGTTGTCCTCGAACGGTGCGGGAGACTCGGGCCAGACGATGAGGTTGGTTGAGGGTGGTGTTAGCGTCCCCTGGCCGGCGTCGCGCGGTCGAATGAGATAGACAGCCTGGGTGTCGGCCAGTTCCGGAATTCCTAGAAGGAACTTCTGAGATGGGTAGCGGCTGAGATAGGCGAAAGAGTCCAGGAACTGCTGGGTCGTCGGTTGGGGGCCCTTACTTGCGGCTCCTACCTCGAGGTTCTCTTGTACGAGAGTCGCGGTGGCGGTGGTGGGCTCGGCTTTGGGATTGGCGATGAGACGGAGGCCCAGGATGTAAACGACGACGATTACGACTCCGGCGATGGTAAGCGCGGGTCGAGTGAACCGGCGTTCGCGTAGACGAATACGGACTAGCCAGAGGGCATTGACCAGAGCGATGACGAAGGAGAGTCCGTAGGCTCCGGTGATGGGGGCAAGCCTCGTTAGTAGAGGATTGTCGACCTGCGCGACACCAAGCAGATCCCAGGGTAGACCTGTGATGCGGGCGCGGGCGAGTTCCACGGCGACCCAGGCGAACGGCACCAGCAGAAGAGTGCTTTGACGGCCAAAGCGGTTGCGGAAGGCAGCGATGAGGGTTCCAAACAAGGCGTGGTAGAGGCCGAGGTAGAGACTGAACAGAACCAGAATGCCAGCGGCAATGGGTCGGGCGAGGCCGCCGTAGAGATACATCGTCTGGTAGATCCAGTAACAGTTGCCCAGATACCAGACAAAGCCACTTGCGTAACCAAGGGCGGCTCCCTGAAGGAGGGTAAGTGGGTTCCCCGTCTTAGTGTTATCAAGAAGAGCCCAGATCAGGGGAAGCAGAGCGATCCAGCAGAAGGCGGTTCGCCAGAGCGGCGTAGGGCCCGCGATAGAAAAGGGCAAAACCTGGAGGATGCCGGATAGCACGGCCATGGCCCAAAGTCGCGGGGGAATTAGTCGCATCTCGAATGAAGTCTAACATTGAGCTACCAATTTCCAGTTAGTTTCGACCTAGCGAGAGATACAATAGATCCCGCATGGATTTCGTCATTCATCTCGTTGCCAAGATAGTTGTGCCGCTTTTCTTCATCGGCATGGCCGGGTCCGCAGTGGTGATCGTGGTGAGTTTTGCAGAAGATTTGAAGGAGTTGCTGGGAGATGAAGATTAACTGTCAATGGCAGAAGCAGGATCACACTTTGCTCTTGCTGGCGGGTCTTGACAGTGGTTCACTCAGGGTGGGGAGTGACCGTCAGTCTGCCGATTTTCGGCAAGGCTGTCGGTATGCGGTAGCAAACAGCAAACCATAATGGCCTCTAAAGAAACGATCACTAAGCCGCAATCGAACCGCGTCCGCCTGGTCGTGGCGTCGTCGGTCATGCTTACCTTTATCTCTTTCTGGCGAGCAGCGGCGATTGTGCTGAACGATCTGGGATCGTCGGCGTTCTATGCGGGCGGCATCGCAGAAGAGGCTGTCGGTAAGGCTGCGCCATGGTTCATCCTCGGCGTGATGCTGTTCAGCTTTGCGGTGCGGGCGGTGTATGTCGAGAGCTGCAGCATGTTCACGCGCGGCGGTGTCTACCGCATCGTGAAGGAGGCGCTGGGCGGGACATTTGCAAAGTTGAGTGTCTCGGCGCTGATGTTCGATTACATCCTGACGGGACCGATCTCGGGAGTGTCGGCCGGGCAGTACATCGTCGGGCTGATGAATGAGTTGTTACGACTCTGCGCGGCGCACCAATGGATTAGCAAGATGGTGGTGAATCCGAGTGGAATGGTCCGCCAGCTTCCCGTGAATGGCACCTCGGCCATGATTGCGGGCCTGATAACTATTTATTTCTGGTGGCAGAACACCAAGGGGATTGAGGAGTCGAGCGATAAGGCTCTGAAGGTGATGAAGATCACGACTGTAATGGTTGTGATTCTACTTTCGTGGGGAGTCTTTTCGGCGATTCATACAGAGGTGCACCTGCCGCCATGGCCTACACCCGATAATCTTCACTTCAGCACGGATGCGCTCGGATTTCTAAAACACACTGGATTCATGCGGTCGCTGGGACTGTTCGGTGTGCTGATGGCGTTTGGGCATTCGGTGCTGGCGATGAGCGGCGAAGAGTCGCTGGCGCAGGTAAACCGCGAGATCGAGCATCCGAAGCTGAAGAACCTGAAGCGTGCAGCGATCGTGATTGCGATCTACAGCTTCATCTTTACCGGCATTGGAACGCTGTTGGCTGTGATGTTGATTCCGGATTCGGTGCGGGTTCCGGTCTATCGTGACAACCTGATCGCAGGCATGGCGATGTATATGGTGGGGCCGCTGGCGCTGCGGATTGGCTTCCGTGTCTTTGTCGTGATTGTCGGATTTCTGATTCTAGGTGGGGCGGTAAATACTGCTATCGTCGGTTCGACCGGCGTGCTGATGCGTGTGGCTGAAGATGGTGTGTTGTCGGACTGGTTCCGGAAGCCACAGCGTAAATATGGAACCAGCTATCGCATCGTGAATCTAGTTGCTGGATTGCAGATGTTCACGATTGTGGTAACTCGCGGCAATGTCATCATGCTGGGAGAAGCTTACGCGTTCGGTGTCATCTGGAGCTTTACCTTCAATGCCCTGGCGATGCTGGTGCTGCGGTGGAAGTATAAGGGCGAGCGCGGCTGGAAGGTTCCGCTGAACATTCGTCTTGGCAAGACAGAGATACCTCTTGGATTACTTTCTGTCTTCCTGGTCCTGCTTACGACTGCGATCGTCAATTTATTTACGAAGTCGGTAGCTACTGTAAGTGGAATTATCTTTGCGGCTGCGTTCTTTGTCATCTTCTCTCTTTCTGAGAGAGACAATAAACGGCGTCACGATCTGACAACGATGCAGATGAAGGAACACTTTCAACTGGAGCATCAGGATAACGTCGGGCGTGAGGCTTTAGAGATACGACCAGGTGCAGTCGTTGTAACTATGCGGGATTCGGCCGCGCCTTTTGCACTGAAGTGGGCATTGACTCATACCAACACGGACGATCAGGATTTGGTCGTGCTGGCTGCGCGGATGATGGGTGCGGGCGGCCCGGAGTATGTGGATGCATCAGAGCAGTTATTCAGCGAGCATGAGCAGATGTTGTTTACCAAAGCAGTGTCGGTCGCTGAAAGCTTCGGGAAGCACATTTCGCTGCTCGTAGTTCCTGCCGGCGATATTTTTTCTGCTCTTGTGCAGACGGCTAACTCGCTCGATGCTGCGGCTGTAGTCTCCGGGCTTTCGACCAAGCTAACGGCGGAAGAGCAGGCTTACCATGTTGGCCAGGCGTGGGAGGCACTCCCTGAACCGAAGAGGCAGTTTACGTTCTATGTGGTTAAGCCTGATGGTGATTCGCTGAGCTTTCATATTGGCCCGCATGCACCTACCATCGAACCGCATGAGGTACAGCTTGTTCATCGCCTTTGGCTTAATCTGCGGCGTGCGCCAGATATGCAGGACCTACACCATAGCGACATACTGACTTATGCATTAACGCGCATGGCTACTGAATTTGCACGGGACAAGCAAGGTACTCTCAAAGATCTGCAGAAATGTATTGATGAGTCTCATCATCGTCGTATGTTGGGAGGTTCCCGACATGAGGAGTTAGATGAGGCCGGCCCTGGATATGCTATTCGGGCACCACGTGCGGGAGTTAAGACTGAGGACAATGAAGCTACTTCGACTAAAGCGAAGTAGCCATCTGACTTATAGTTATTTGCATCATGTTAGTCAGTTCTGTATCGTCGTAACGTGGCAAGAAGAGTTGGTCTACGCAGATATAACGCCGAGTGACTAGACCTACTAATGCCAAATGGAGGTAACACGTGGAAGTTAGCCGCATCATTTCCGAAATTGATGCCCAGATATCGAAGCTACAGCAGGCACGCGCACTGCTGGCTGGGACAACGGCAGCGGCCGGTCGCACCGGTCCTGGCCGTCCGAAGGGCAGCAAGAATGCTGCCGCAGCAGCGCCGGCAACAAAATCGCCTCGCAAACGCAAGCTGAGTCCTGAGGGCCGGAAACGCATCGCCGATGCAATGAAGAAACGCTGGGCCGAGCGACGGAAGCAAAACTCGAAGGGCTAATTCCAAAGATCTTCTTGAAAGAAACTACGGGCGCCTCTAGTGGAGGCGCCCGTAGTTTTTGCTGTTGATTGACTATACCGAAGACAATTGCCGATCTATTTATCGGGTAATAATGACCTCGCGAAGACTATCCTTCGCAAGAAAAAATCGATAGTTGCTGAACTCACTTAGCATGTTCTCGATTTTGCGATTATTAAAGACATTAATAAGTGGGAAGTTTCCTGCGCGTTGCATCTCAACAACGTCGGTGTCGGTGAGGTGGTATCGGCAAAAGAAGGTGTCGGGGCTGGTTGTCTGATGGAAGAAAGCCAACATCAGACCTCCGGGCTGCAATACTTTATGAATGCGAGCCAAGACGGGTGCGATCAGAGGCTCGGGTAGGTAATCTGCGGTGTCCCAGAAAATTACGACGTCGAACATACGACCGGAGAAGTTGAGATTGCTTTCCAGGAAACGCTCGACGTTGAAACTTGGTTCCTCGCCCGCTTCGCCGGGAGTGAGCCACTCCGGCTTGGACGCCTCTTCGACCACGCTTGCCATATAGATACTGTGGCCGAGGCTGGTGATGTAGTTGATATTGGTTGAAGAAGTGGGCCCGATGTCGAGGATGCGTAACGACTCCTGCGTCTGCAGGTGCTTCATCAACTCCTTCCACCCACTCGAATGACGAGGCACTCGACCAGGATTGTTTCCTTTTGGACTGCTCGTACTTTCGCTACCGCCGAAAAGGCTGCGCATGAGCCCGCTTCCCTTTCTGGTCTATGCCTGTGGTTGAGAGAAAAGAGTAGCGCTCGTCTCAGCTGGTGCGGCTGTAACGGGCCCTGAGGACTTTGGTAGCGCCTCGGCGGTGGCCTTGAGTTCAACGCGCCCCTTCAAAACTGCGCTCTCTTCGATGCAAAGCCTGCCGGCGAGAATGTCTCCGCTTACTGACGCAGACTGACGCAGATCGACACGGCCTGCAGCCTGAACATTTCCGGTGAGATGGCCGAAGATGACGACATCTCGAACATTGATATCAGCACGAACACGCGCGTTAGGCCCAATCGTCAAGAGACTGTCCTTGAGGGTAATGGTTCCTTCTATATCTCCGTCGATGTAAAGGTCTTCATTCCCGGAGAGCTCTCCCTGAATGACGACCGACTTACCGATGACGGTGGAACCTTCTGCTGGTTTCATAAGCGTTTTGTTCTCCCTTGCGGTCCTTGGACTGCGTGTGCACCTTGCCCGAACTATACCCAAGCTCAAGGCTGGAGGCAAACGGCGTAAACTTCGACGCTCCTTCCTTCGTCCTATGTAAGACGCAATAGAATGGGCTAATGAGAGGTGAAGGTTGGTAACAGGCGCAGTTGGGGCTCGTGAATCGGTTTGGTGCGGCGCCCCGCAACTTAACAGGGTTACGGTGCGCCGGAGATTACGGCCTTGGACTGCCGTGGGAGTTCTCCTTCTGGCGGCCAGCCTCACGAACGTGCGGGCGGGCGCGCAGAGTGACGGTACGACAAAAGATGTAGCCGGAGCAGGGTTGCTGTCGATTCCACCGCGCTCGTGGGCCGCCGACGCAGCCAAAAACGAGTTGATCGCGCTCCATCACAATGGTTCCTACCTGCGATATCGAACGCATACGATCAGCGATAAGGGCGATGTGGTACGCGACGTCGTTGAAAGTAAAGATGGAACCGTGGCCCGCCTGATCATGAGAGACGGAAAGCCGCTGACCGATGAGCAGGACAAAGCCGAACGTCAGCGTTTGAACGACATGATCGCCTCGCCGGCAGCCTACTTCAAGCATGAAAGGAATGGCGAGTCCGAACGGAAGATGGCTGACACGTTGGTGCCGATGATGCCGGATGCAGCGCTCTACAGCTATACGCCGGGGCAGCCTCAATCCGGCAAAAACGGTGGCGCGCTGGAGATCGTAATCGACTACAAGCCGAATCCGAAGTTCAATCCGCCGAACACGGAGGCGGAGGCGCTGACCGGACTTCAGGGGCGAATCTGGATCGATGCGAAGACGCATTACCTGGTGCGGATGGAAGGGACGATCGCCCGCGGAGTGAACTTCGGTTGGGGGATGCTGGCCCATATCTATCCGGGCGGGAAGCTGTCGCTCGATCAGACGAGCGTCGGCGGCGATCGGTGGATATTTACTGACTTTTCGATGCAGCTGAGTGTGCGGGCCCTGATGGTGAAGACGCTTACCGTCCGTACCAACTCAAGCGCCAGCGGCTTCCAGGTCATTGGTCCGATGAGCTACCAGGACGCGATTCGAATGATGTTGAATACACCGTTGCCGGGGCGATAACACAAAATTTTAGGCCGTGACGCGGGCCTTCGCATGGAGCGTCTGCCGGCGAACAGTGATGGCTTCGATGCGATCCCGCTGCACCTCGAATCCGCGCCCAATGGCGGTGGGCACGACAATCTCACCTTTGTTGCTCACTGTAACCGCAGGCTCGATGATGTCCTGAGTCCAGTAGCGACTGGAGGCGGAGACGTCGCCGGGAAGCGAGAAGTTGGAGAGTGACGACAGGGCGATGTTGTGAGAACGACCGATGCCGGTCTCCAGCATGCCACCGCACCAGACGGGAATGCCACGCTCTTCGGCTACATTATGGACGGCGATAGCTTCACTGAAGCCCCCGACGCGGCCGACTTTGATGTTGATGATGCGACAGGACTCCATGTCGATCGCGGCCAGAGCATCGCGGCGATTGCGGATGGCCTCATCGAGACAGATCGACGTCAAGAGGCGCTTCTGGAGCATCGCGTGAAAGTAGAAGTCGTCGTACCAAAGTGGCTGCTCGATCATGAGCAGGTTGAACTGATCCCAGTCGACGATGCAGTCAAGGTCTCTCATACGGTAGACGGAGTTGGCGTCGCAGCTGAGGGTGATGTCGGGCCAGCGGTTGCGCACAGCTTCGAAGATTTTGGTGTCCCAGCCGGGCTTGCACTTGAGCTTGATGCGCTGGTAGCCCGCGGCTAGCTCGGTCTCGATCTTGTCCATCAGGTGCGCAGGTGAAGGCTGAATGCCGATCGAGACTCCGCATGGAATGACGCTGCGTGTTCCCCCGAGGAGTTCGGCGAGGGAGACGCGCTTGACCTGAGCCTCTAGATCCCAGACGGCGTTTTCGAGGGCGGCCTTCGCCATGCGGTGACCGCGAACCTGTCCGAAGATACGAGGACAGCCACCGCCACGTTCGACGTTGGCCTCGAGAAGGCGAGGCGCCAGCTCCGTTTCTGTGATGATCCAGGCGGTGTCGATGGTCTCGTCGCTGAAGTAGGGGTGCTCGCCGGCGACACACTCACCCCACGCAGTAAGGCCATCGGATTCGAGTTCGATGAGTAGGATGCGGCGGCTGGTGGTCATTCCGAAGCTGGTCTCGAACGGATGAGCCAGCGGCATGTTGATCTCGCGGAGATGAATCGCATCGATGTTGAGCATGTGCAGTCCTGTCTTTCCGATCGTCCGAAGGCGCTGGATAGTGGCGGATTTGGCCGGCGTCGCTCTCCGGATCGTCGTCAGGTGTCTCTTACAACTGTGTCACTTGTTCAAAGCTTCCGTCCAGTTACCGAGAAGAAAACTGCCATTTCCTGTGGCATCCCGTTCGTAGCCGACGACTGCAAGACCACGCTGGAACGCCGATTCGAGCGCCGTCCGGTTACTGCTCTGCAAGGTTCGTGCAAGATTTCGCTGCTGGGTATCCTGCTTCCACTGGTAGATGGAGTGCGGGACGGTGACACGTTCGAGGATCGGAAGGGGTTGGTCTTCGCCGCGCAGCACACTCGCGACACGACCGGAACGCAACCACCACTCCGCGTATAGCCTATCCGTCGGGAGGCCTCCCTGCAATGGGGAAGAAGAGGGCCCGTAGAAATCGGGCTGGTAGCGACGGACGATGGCGCCAAGCCGGTGGATATTCAGATGAGAGTTTCTGATCTCCAGGGGGTCGAAGGTCCATTCCATGAGGTCGAAGCCACGGGCGATGGCGTCGTCGCGCTGGGCGAGTTTGAGACGGCGGCCGATGCCTGCGTTGCGGTACTGCGGCAGGACGGCGAGCATGTGCGAGTGGAGGTATGGCAGGCCGTTACGGTAGCCAGGCAAAGACATGGCGAAGCCTACTAAGGTTTCCTGATCGAGGGCACCGATGACTTGCCCGCCAATGCGTTGGGCCACCACAAAGACTCGTCGTGGGATGACGTCGCCGTCGCTATAACCCCAGACTTCGAGTTGCAGGACAACGCAGCGCTCAAAGTGTTCGAGGCTGGTGAGAGGTTGTATATGAATGTCGGGCTTCGAGCTTTCGTTCATGACATTGTCGGCTCGTCGGAGGCGTTCTTCGCCTGATTCCATAGTAAGTCCAGCTCCGATGGGGTGGAGGCGGCCAGAGCGTCTGTGCTACCCGCGGCGGCCTCCATGGCGGCGAAGCGGCGTCTGAACTTTGCGTTTGTGGCACGCAGGGCCGATTCCGGATCGATTTTGAGGTGCCGGGCGAGGTTCACGGCGGTGAAGAGAATGTCTCCCAACTCTGCTTCGATTGCGGCGGTCGAGTTGAGGCCTGAGGAAGGCGTCAGTTCGGCCTTTAGTTCGCCGATCTCTTCCTGAAGTTTGTCGAAGAGGCCGTCTGTATTCGGCCAGTCAAAACCTACCTTTGCGGCGCGTGAGCCCAGTTTCGCTGCCTCCAACACGGCAGGCATGGAACGGGGGACATCGTCGAGCATCGAGTTCTGTGAAACGGCAGATGCTTTCTTCTCTGTCTGCTTGATCTGCTCCCAGTTGCGCAGAACTGCGTTGGCGTCGGTCGCTTCGACACCGGCGAAGATATGAGGGTGGCGGCGAATGAGTTTCGCGTTCAGGTTGGCTGCGACGTCGTCGATAGAAAAGTACCCGGCCTCGGAGGCCATCTGAGCGTAGAAGAGGACTTGGAGGAAGAGGTCGCCAAGTTCGTCCTTGAGGTCAGGCCAGGCACGGCGCTCGATCGCATCGAATACCTCGTAGGTCTCCTCGAGGGTATGGCGCTTGATGGAGTCGAAGGTCTGCTCGCGGTCCCAGGGGCAGCCGTCCGGAGCGCGCAGGCGCGCCATGATCGAAATGGATTCGGCGATTGGGTCGATGGTCGCCTGGGCGGCTTTTTGATGGGTGTTGTCGGGTATGGGCTCGGCCATACTTCAACTTTACTCGATGACATCTACTTCACGGCAGCAACGCGGATGAAGTATGCTTTGCTGCATATGGTGCCACAGCCCGAAGCGAATGCTAAGCCGGTGCGGCGAAGGAGCGGTTGGATTTTACTGCTTGTATTGCCGTATCTTGGGCTTTGTTTTCCGAAGATCTACGCTCGCTCGTTGCCGGTGCACTGGGGTTTTCCGTTTTTCTACTGGTATCAATTCGCCTGGGTGGTGATCACTTCCATACTGCTGGCAATCGTTTATCGGAAACTGAAAACCTAACCGCTGCGGACCTGTTTTCCTCGTCCTGCTACGCAAAAGAAAAACGCGCCGACAAACTGTCGGCGCGTGTGAGGAACGTAGTACGGTGTGGAAGATCGAGCCGTTACATCTGGCCGTTCGGGCCGCTTGAGGACGCCGTGCTCGGCTTGGTGTCGCTCATGTTCGTCATCAACTTGATGTCCACGCGACGATTTTTTGCCCGGCCGGCTGCCGTGCTGTCGCTCGCAACCTGTTGATCCTTACCGATGCCGATGAGATAGAACTTGTGCGGCGGAATGTTGTACTTCGACGAGAGATAGTTGACAACTGAGTCGGCACGTCGCTGGCTTAGCTGGTAGTTGTACGCGGCATCTCCAACGGAATCGGTTCCTCCGGTTACCTCGAGGATGTAACCGCGTGTGCTGGTCAGATTTGCAGCAAGATCATCGAGGTCTTTTTTGTCCGAAGCTGTCAGGACATACTTATCGAACCCGAAGGTCACGCTGACGTCAGAGAGCTGCTTGTAGTTGTCGAGATTGGCGACTACACCGCTGAGGCTGTCGACACGGTTGTAAGCCTCCTGCGCTGAGTGGTTGGCGGCGTCGGCGGACTGACCTGCAGCCAGTGCATGCTGATCGGCCGTATTTGCGGCACTTTGTGCCCCGGCGATACCAGTTTTCGCGCGCTCGTCTGTGTCTACGATATTGCGGTGGTCGGCAGCGGTCTTGGTGTCAAGATCGTTTGTCTGCTGAATGATCGGGGCGGTCTGTGATTTGACGTAATTTTTAGTCGAGCAACCGACTGTAAAGGTAAGCGCAAGAGCACTGACTAGGGCAGCTGTACAGGCAGACTTCATTTTTGTGTCTGTGTGACTTATCGAACTCATTGATTTACTCTCCCGAGCTGGAAATACTGCAGCGGTAGTTACGAAGCAATCGGAATGCCAAAACAGCTCCTCCAACAACTAATTTAGTTTGTTCGATTTAGGTGTCATTGGCAAGTCATACTGATGCATGCAGGCTTGAACTGCGGGAACTTTTGTTGTGGTGGCGCGTCAAATCTACTGAGCAAAGGTATGCACAGTACACTCCAGCGGCTACGTCTACACTGAGACGCAGGCCCCTGATACAAGCATGGATCTCCATCAGAAAATTCGAACCCTTCCCACTCAGCCTGGCTGTTATCTCTATAAAAATGCCGAGGGAGTGGTTATCTACGTCGGTAAGGCGAAGAATCTCCGTGCGCGGGTGCGCTCTTACTTTCTGGAGGCGTCACAGGCAAACGCGAAGACAGGGTCTCTGATGCGCGAGGCCGTTGATGTGGAATACATCACGGTCGCGAACGAACATGAGGCGCTGGCGTTAGAGAACAACCTCATCAAGCAGAAGAAGCCGCGCTTCAACATTCTTCTTCGCGACGACAAGACCTATCCCTACATCAAGCTGACGATGAACGATCGTTACCCCAAAGTCTTTGTGACACGCAGGCTGCGCAAGGATGGGGGCGCTTACTTCGGCCCTTATTTCCCGGGCAATCTGGCATATCGGCTGGTCGACCTGATCCATCGGAGCTTTCTGATTCCAAGCTGCAAGGTCGATCTATCGCGCTATCATCCGCGGGCGTGCCTGCAGTACTACATCAAGCGTTGCCTTGGTCCTTGTCTTGAGGGATTGACGACGCCAGAGGCGTACAAAGAGACCATTCGCGACGTGCAGCTGTTTCTTGAGGGGCGGCCGAATGAGCTCGAGCAATCATTGACGCACCGTATGGAGGCAGCGGCCGAGGCCGAGCAGTTCGAGCTGGCGGCACGGCTGCGGGACCAGATCGTTACCGTCCACCAGATGCAGGATAAGCAGCGAATGGCCACGACTGACAATGAAGACGCGGATGTCTTCGGTTATCACTACGAGAACGAGATGCTTGCCGTGAATCTCTTTCATATGCGTAGTGGCAAGATCGTGGATCGACGCGATTTCTTCTGGGAGGATCTGCCAGAGTCGTTGCTGGACGCTGCGACAGAGGCTGTTTCGGAAGTAGACGAGTTGGAGGCGTTGCCTCGTATCGAGCCGGACCCTGCTGCGCCAGCTCCCGAGATTGGAGAGGGGGTACCGGTTGTTCAACATTCTCCTGTAGGGGAGCTGGGAGCGGCGTTCAGCCCGGCAGTATTCTTTTCTGCGTTGCTGAAGCAGCTCTATCTGGACCAGAGTTATGTGCCGCGATCGATTCTCGTGCCTGTTGAGTTTCCTGACAGAGCTTTGCTGGCTGAGATTCTGACGGAACGAACCGGGAAGCGTATTGAGATTCTTGCGCCGCAGCGAGGGGAGAAGCGATCGCTTGTCGATCTCGTTTGTCAGAATGCGAAGCAGTCCTACGACCAGCGCTTTCGCGTGCTGCAACCGGGGATGAAAGCGATCCAGGAGGCGCTGCAAGACGCACTTACGTTGGAGGAGCTGCCACGACGCATCGAGTGCTTCGACATCTCGCATATTCAGGGCGCTGAGACGGTTGCGTCCATGGTGGTGTGGGAGGATGGCGCGATGAAGAAGTCAGACTATCGCAAGTTTCAGGTGAAGACCGTCACGGGTGTCGATGATTTCGCCAGTATGCGCGAGGTGATCCAGCGCCGTTACAAGCGGCTGCAGGATGACAAGAAGCCATTCCCTTCTCTCATTCTGATTGATGGTGGATTGGGGCAGTTGCATGCGGCGTATTCGGCGTTGGAGGAGATCGGCGTTACGCTGCAGCCGCTGGCGTCGATTGCGAAGCGGGAAGAGATCATCTATGTCTATGGGCAAGAGAATGAGCCGGTGGTGCTGGATCGACGCTCTCCGGTGCTTCACCTGATGCAGAAGATCCGCGATGAGAGCCATCGATTCGCTGTGACCTACCATCGCAAGCGACGGCAGATGCGGGACCGCGATAGCGAACTGCTATCGATTCCGGGAGTAGGTCCGAGGACACGGCAACGATTGATCGAACACTTCGGGAGTGTGCGCGGCATCAAGCAGGCTGGCCCGGATGCCTTAACGGCGGTCGTGAGCGCAGCAACCGCTGAACGCATCCGTAGTTACTTTGAGACCGAGGCTGCGGAGAAGTCTGTCCTTCCGGTACTGAATTAAACTCTCCGCTGAACTGTAAGTCTTAATACTGCCCACTGCTAGAAGGTGGAAGTGCACCGCCGGCTTTGAAGGTGTTGCATGCGGTGATTGTTCCCTCCTGCAGTCCACGTTTGAACCAGCCCACACGCTGCGCGGAGCTGCCGTGGGTGAAGCTCTCGGGGCTCACCGTTCCGCGCTGCATGCGCTGCAGATGATCGTCGCCAACTGCCGCAGCCGCTTGCATGCCGGCGGCGATATCGGCGTCGTGGATGATATTGCGCTGCGCAGTACTGTGGGCCCATACGCCAGCAAGGCAATCTGCCTGGAGTTCAAGATCGACGGAGAGATGATTTCGTTGTGAGGGATCCTGCCCCGACAGTTGTTGAACCTTCTCTTCAATTCCTAAGAGATCCTGCACATGGTGGCCCAGCTCATGAGCAACGACATATGCCTGAGCGAAATCGGCGTTACTGCCACCGAGGCGCCGCAGCTCATCCCAAAAGCTCAGGTCGATGTAGACCTTCTCATCGGCCGGACAGTAGAAAGGTCCCGTCTGCGATTGGGCGACACCGCAACCTGATCGTGTGTAATCACGAAAGAGCACAAGCTTGGAGCGCCGATAGTCTTTGCCGGTCTGCTCCGGTAGCAGGGTGGTCCAGGTCTTCTGTACATCGTCGAGCGTCCACGAAACAAGCTGTGCCGCGCGTTCTTCCTGAGGTGATGCATTGGAGGTGCGGGGTACGGAAGGCGCCATACCCTGCGATGTCTGGGAGGGTGATGCGCTGTGACCGGAGAGATAACTGCCGATGTAGTTCCTGCCAGTGACAAGGCTGATGATCAGCAGGAACAGGAAGCCGACGATGCCGAGCCCTCCGCCACCAAAGCCGCCTCCGCCTCCAGACGAGCCACGTCGATCCTCGATGTCGCCACTTAGTCCGCCAGGCGTCCAGTCCATAGTTCACTCCAGTGATTGCGTTTCTATCTTATAAGTGAGATGTGAGATCGCCAGCAGTACGAAGTAGGAAACTAAGTATTTAACACATTTAACCCGTCCCCTTATCTTATTCACATCCACATCATCAAGGTACCTTTCGACGACTCGCCTGGTGGAACGCTTCTTTCATAGTTGCAGAGGGGTGGCGAAGTTGTGCTACTCTCCGTGAACCGATGCCGGAAACCCAGAGTGAACTACCACGCGTTCTGAACGCCTCCCACGCAACGTCTATCGTCGTGGGCATTATCATCGGCAGCGGTATCTTTTTGGTGCCGCGCGAGATGATGGCCGCGGTCGGTTCGTCGCGCACGGTGTATGCGGTGTGGATCGTCGGTGGTCTTCTCTCTTTGTTTGGTGCAATGACCTATGCCGAGATCGCTGCCGCGCGACCGCGCTATGGGGGCGAATACGCTTTTCTGCGCGAGGCCTACGGCGACCTGACCGCGTTCCTTTATATGTGGACGCAGATTACGGTCGCCAAACCAGCTTCGCTGGCGACCATCGCTGCCGGCCTGGCTCGCGTTCTTGGAACCTTCGCAGTCTTCAGTTCGTTTGCGCGGCCAGCGTTTTTTCATCTGTTCTGGGGACAGATCTTCGCGATTGCGGTGACGTGGCTGATCGCTGGACTCAATATCGTCGGAACACGACGGTCCGCCAATGTGCAGCTTCTATTGACATGGTTGAAGGGCGCTCTGATCCTTGTGATCGCCGGTTTCTGCTTCGGGGCAGCGGGCAATCATGGCTCGTGGCAAAACTTTGCAACTGACTTCACGGGCGCGCGCGGCGGTTTCGCCGGCTTTATGATCGCGCTGGTCGCAGCGCTGTGGGCCTACGACGGATGGAGCGACGTAGTGACCATGGCGGGTGAGGTGCAACGGCCGCAACGCAGTATGCCGCTGGCGCTGGTGGGAGGAGTCGCTATCGTCGGCGTACTGTATATGCTGACCAACGCGGCAATCCAATACGTTCTGCCTGCGGCCGTAATTGCAGTTTCGGAGCGGCCCGCTGCGGATGCGATGCGCCTGGTTGCAGGACATTGGGGGGCGACGCTTGTTTCGATCGGCATGGCGGTCAGCATCGGGGCAACCTTTGTTGGGTCGTCGCTCTCTGGCGCTCGAGTGCCGTTCGCAGCAGCCCGCGATGGATTATTTTTCAAGCAACTCGCGCATGTACATCCACGGTTTCAAACACCATCGACGGCCCTGATCCTGCAGGCCGTGCTGAGTTCCCTGCTACTGCTTGCTATTGGTAGATTTCAGGCGCTTTTTTCGCTTGCTATCTTTGGCGAGTGGCTCTTCTATGCCCTGACTGCGAGTACGATCTTCGTCTTTCGCCATCGGGAACCAGATGCAACGCGACCTTACAGCATATGGGGCTACCCTGTGCTGCCTGCGCTGTTCATCCTCGCGGCGGTGGTGCTGCTGGTGTTTTCTTTCGCAGATCAGCCGCGGAATTCTCTCGTGGGGACAGCCATCATCCTGTTGGGAATTCCGCTGCATCTTTTACTACAGCGAAGACGGATCGCCTAGTTGCGATTCTGGATCACCCGCTCGTAGACACGGACGTATTCAGTGGCTGGCTTGTCCCACGAAAAATCTTGTGTCATGCCGCGCTGCATCATCCGTTTCCACTCATCTTTATTCCGAAATGTTCCGAGCGCACGTTGTATTGCTTCGAGCAGCGCTGACTGGGCTGTATCCCCAGAACTTAAAACCGTTGCCGCCGCCGTTGGGCTGCTCATCGATCGTGTCGTCAAGGCCCCCGGTGGCGCGAACGACAGGGATGGTGCCGTACTTCAAACTGTGGATCTGTCCCAGACCGCCGGGCTCGTACCGCGATGGCATCAGGAAGATGTCGGCGCCAGCTTCGATCTTGTGAGCCATGACATCGTCAAACTTCACATGTACCTGGATCTTGCCGGGATGGCGATTGGCCATCTCAACAAGCAGGCGCTCGTAGTACTCCTCGCCGTTGCCGAGCATCAACATCACCATATCTTCTGCGACCAATCTGTCCATGATGTCGACGATGAAATCGATACCCTTCTGGGTCGCGAATCGGGAGACGACTCCTATGACGGCGGTCTCGTCGCTGATTCCTTCCAAGCCAAAGGCATGGAGCAGGTCGCGTCGACATTCTTTCTTGCCAGCGAGGTTTTCGGCCGAGTAGTGCGCCGCAATATGCGGGTCCGTCGCTGGGTTCCACTCCTCGTAGTCGATACCATTGAGGATGCCGAATAGATCGCCGCTGCGCTGCCGCAAGACCGCATCAAGTCCATTGCCAAACTCCGGCGTCTGAATCTCTTCGGCGTACTTGGGACTGACAGTCGTAATGGCGTCGGCGTACACGATGCCGCCCTTCAGGAAATCCAGCGTATCGTAATGTTCGAGCTTGTCTTTGGTGAACATGTCCCACGACAACAGCAGTTTTTCTATCGTCTGTGGTGGAAACCAACCCTGGTATCCGGCGTTATGGATCGTCAGTACGGCAGGCACATGACGCAGCACTGGATCGAAGTAGTAGATAGAGCGGAGCATGACCGGAAGCATAGCCGCCTCCCAGTCGTGCACGTGGAAGACGTCGGGGACGCCGATGATCTTCGATGCCTCAATGATGGCGCGGCAGAGCAGACCGAAGCGTTCCGCGTTGTCGGGGTAATCACCGGACGACGTGCCGTAGAAATTCTCGCGATCAAAAAATTCAGGGCAGTCTACGAAGTAGGTCTGCACCCCTTCCGCTACGCCACCGTCCAGAATGCGGACAAACCGGTTATAAGACGGGAACGGAATGGTTATGCTGGGCACAACTACGGGTGGGTCGGGAACCGCCTTCGCAACCTGGCGGTAGTACGGAAAAAAAACGTTGGTACGGTGTCCGAGTTTAGCCAGTGCTTTTGGGAGAGAGCTCACTACATCAGCCATTCCACCCGTCTTGGCCCAGGGGGCACACTCTGATGCTGCGAAAACGATATGCATACTGTCGTCCTTTATCTTTCCAGCCAAACCGTTAGTCTATAGAAAAGCACATGAAGAAACCGCAAACATTGGATGCAGATGAAACATAAACCGAAGCTGGGGCAGAATTTTCTGGTCGACGACTCTGCCCGTCATGCCATCGTGGACGCTCTTGGCGATCTTGGCAAGCGCACCATCATTGAGATTGGACCGGGCCATGGAGCGATCACAGAGATACTCGCAGGACGCTGCCACAGGCTGATTGCACTGGAGCTCGACCGAGGGCTCGCGGCAGAACTGACCTTTCGTTTTCGTGATCAGCCACAGGTACAGATCGTCGAAGTGGATTTTCTTAAAGCTGACCTTCAGGCGCTTATTCCCGAAGGGGAGACGGCGGATGTTATCGGAAATCTGCCGTACTACATCACCTCGGACATTTTGCTGAAGCTGTTTGCCGCGGGCAGCGCAGGACTGATTGCTCGCGCCGTTCTGATGATGCAGCGGGAGGTGGCCGACCGCGTATCGGCTGCACCTGGAGTCCGCGATTACGGCCTTCTCTCGGCTACCGCGCAGATGAGCGCACAGGTGGACAACCTATTTACGCTGCCGCCGTCTGCATTTTCACCACCGCCTGACGTCTACTCCACGGTTCTAAGGCTGCACTTTGCATCACGATTTTCAGAACTGGGCGTCGATCCCGCTGGTTTCAATAATTTCCTGAAGCAATGCTTCGCGCAAAAACGAAAGACGCTACAGAACAATCTTCGTGCCGCTGGCTACTCGGCAGAACAACTCTCAGATGCGTGGCCAGCGAACATTCCTTTACAGGCGCGAGCCGAATCGCTGTCATTAGAGCTGATGGCAGACCTCTACCGCCCTCTGTCCGGGACAGGCGATCTGAAGTCACTTTGAAAAGTGTCCGCAGGAACTGGCTTCGGATAAACGTCAGTGAGATTCCGCTGATACTTGCTCCAGCATCTTTGCCGCCTTCATGCGTACGCGTTGGATGAGATCCGCGTCATTCACGATGGCGGTGAGGGTGGGCGAGATCGTGCCGAGTTCCAACGCACGTCCGTCCTGCACTTCCTCCCACAGGGTGGTTATCTCCGCGTCAAGGCCGAGGCGGTCGTAGCGATGTAGAAACTCCAGCCTGCGCCCCTCATCCATGGTGTTGGCGATCGCGAGAAAGGTACTGGTCAGCATGTCGACGGTCTTGTTCTCGGAGTAGTTATAAGTACACGAACCTGATCCATCGGTGCCCGAGTAACTTAAGGTCTTCTTGCCGGTGTCCGCAATGTTTTTCGCCTTGGAAGCGCATTCCACGTCGAAGTGATTCAGCGACCGCGCCGCTTTGAAGATCTTTGCGACAGTGCCCGGAGTCAGGTTGATCGGTCGATCGATATGCTGTGCGGCTTGCCCCCGGTTCGATGTCTGGGTGGCAGGCATCTCTGCCTGATCGGCTTGGTAGGTGCCGGTGCCGTCCTCATGAAGAAGAAGCTTGAAGTGCGGAACCGCGAGTCCGGGGCGATCAAATTGAAAACTCACCTGAGCCGCGGAGGATGCAGCGGCCACCTTTGGTACTTCGGGTGTCTGGCTCGCGAATGCGCTGACAGAACAAAGGAGCAGTGCTGTCCCGAACGCCCTCCGTGCCATTGCGCTCATCGACGCGCGCCCTGGAGTTCAAGAGTCTGTGCGGTATGGATGTGGCAGATCGCAATCGCCAGGGCATCCGCAGCGTCGGGCGAATCGAAGGCGTTCTCGTTGTCGAGCAGACGTCTGACCATGAACTGAACCTGCTCCTTTGCCGCTAGTCCGTAGCCAACCACTGAGCTTTTGATGGACAACGGTGCATACTCGGCCACTGGCAGGCCGCAGGTTGCAGCGGCCAGCATCGCTACGCCGCGTACCTGTCCGAGCTTCAGCGCAGACTTTACATTCGCTGAGAAAAATACCTCTTCGATGGCGACTATCTCCGGTTGGTGAAGAGCGATGAGGGCTGTCAGCTCAGCATAGACCTGGGCGAGCCGTTGCGGAGGCTTCTCTTTCTTGCTGAGTCGGATCGTTCCTGCGGCGAGATGCACGAGACGTGGCATGCGGGCGTCGCAGTCGACCTCCACCACACCGTAGCCGGTGAACTCCGTTCCGCAATCGATCCCGAAGACGCGCATGGGCGAAGTTTACTGCATCTCGAGCCACCTACGGACTATCGAAGTTGAGTCCACCGAAGGATAAGTGGTGCACACTAGCGGGAGATTCCTTCGAGCGGCGAACTGGCCGTGGCGTAGAGCTTACGCGGCATCCGGCCTGCAAGGAACGCCTGTCGCCCAGCCAGAACGGCATGCTGCATCGCCTCTGCCATTAACAACGGATCCTTTGCGGCTGCAATTGCGGTGTTCATCAGTACCGCGTCAAAGCCCAGCTCCATCGCGAGCGCTGCGTCGGAGGCCGTGCCCACGCCGGCATCCACAATCAGTGGAACCTCCGTGATCAACTCGCGCAGGATGCGAAGATTCGCCGTGTTCTGAAGACCCAACCCACTGCCGATGGGTGCACCCAGCGGCATTACTGCCGCCGCACCGGCATCGATCAGTCGCTTGGCGAAGACAATATCGTCCGAGGTATATGGCAGCACCGTGAAACCTTCTTTAACGAGAACGCGGGTCGCTTCGAGCGTCGCCTGGATATCCGGATAGAGCGTCTGCTGGTCACCGATGACCTCGATCTTCACCCAGTCCGAGAGCCCCACCTCGCGTCCGAGCCGTGCCGCGCGAATCGCCTCGTCAGCGGTGTAACATCCTGCGGTATTCGGCAGCAGAAAATATCGTCTGGGATCGATGTAGTCCAGCAGCGACTCGCTTGACCGATCCAGATTGACGCGGCGTACCGCGACCGTCACCATCTCGGCTCCGGAGGCTTCGATGGCAGCCTGGGTCTCCGCACCGTCTTTGTATTTTCCCGTACCGACAATAAGCCGCGACTGAAAGGCTCGTCCCGCAATGACCAGAGGTTTCATGGTTAATATCCTACCGTTAGGATGCGATCAAAACGCAAACGGCTCGCACTCTGAAGAGAGCAGCGAGCCGTCTGGCGGTGAACTGTTGAGATTGACCTGAGGCGTCCATACTCGGACTTTGGCCTCGGCGTGGACTTTCTAACTACAAAGACCGCCAGGACTAGAGCTATGGACGCTCTAAGCCTCAGTCACCTCACGTTGCGTTGAACTACATGTACTGTCAATTTTCATAGGCTGGACCATCCTCCTTTCCCGTGTAAAGGCAGATTACTCTCGACCGAGGTTCCAGGCAAGTCACGGCTAAACCGCTGCGTCCGTACATCTACACTCATTTCGACGGCATCGAACCGTTGGTCGCGATTACTAGTCGAAAAAGAAAGGCTCACCCATGAAACCGGCAACCATCATCGGAATACTTCTCATCGTCCTTGGCATCATTGGGTACGCAACTGGCGGACTCACTTTCACGCACGAGAAAAAGGTTGTCGACGCAGGCCCTCTGCAGATCTCGCACAAAACCCAGGACACCCTTCCCCTTTCGCCGATCCTCAGCACGGTTTCGCTGGTAGCTGGTATCGCTCTGGTTGTGGTTGGGACCAAAGCGAGGTAGAGGCCGACTAAACATTCTGCTGAGCGCGGCCTGCATTCGCTGCGACCAATGCAGCAGGCGCTATTTCAGATAGGCACGCACAAGGTCGATCAGGTCTTCTCCCAGCTCGGGCGTGAGAGGCGCGTGCCCATCTTTCAACAGGTGCAGCCTGATGTGGTCTTCTAGCACTTCGGCCATTAAGCCATTAATTCCGCCGCGTGCGGCCGCCAGCAACATCAGTACATCGGCACAGTCATGTTCGTCCGATCCCAAGGCCCGTTCGACGCTGTCGATCTGACCACGAATCCTCTTCACCCTGTTGAGTAGCTTCACCTTTTCCCGATCATTGCTTGTCATGTGCTATCTCCCATATACCGTACCGGGGTATACTATACCAACCGTACCTCAACTCTAAGAGGTGTTCCACAATCCCGAGCCTTCGCGCCCAGAAAGGAGCAGTCAGCCGATGATTCAAATGATCCAACGAATACGACCCCGCGGTCCTAAGACGACAGCCACCGTTACTCGTTCCCAGATCGTCCGGCGCTGGGTTGAGACTGCAGATGAGCGTTGTCCACTCGCCTGCGTCTGGTTCGCCCTGCCGGAGATCGCCGCGGACCAGGACGTTGAGCCTGAGTTAGAACGGCCTGCCTTCTCTCTCTGCCGTCCGAAGGCAGGCTATTTGCATCCTATTCACATTCTTCCTGCACCATTTATTTTGGCCCAATCGTTGAAGAACCTAATACATACCACCGCGGCGCTCCTGCTGTTGACGATCTCTCTCGTCGCGCATGGCCAGGAGCAGGACCTGATCGATGGTCACCCGAGCCGCCCGGCGAAGCTCCCCGATGCGCCCGCTGCAACGGACGAGGCAGCGCCAACCATGTTTCCCCACTGGGAGCACTCGCGTTTCCTCATCGCCGGGCAGGCCAACATTGTCTTTCAGTCTGATGGGCCGTTTCACTCCCCTTACGAAGGCACGAACAGCTTCATAGGCCGCGGGGAGTACAAGACCTCTCTGCTCGGCACGCTTTATCTTGGAGCGCAACTGCGGACCGACCCAAAGACTGAAACCGACGCCATCTTCAACCTTGAATCGGCTGGCGGGCGCGGCCTCAGTGAGGCGCTCGGACTTGCCGGGTTCACCAATCTGGACGTCGTCCGCAATCCGAACCTCGGCTCTGTACCCTACATGGCCAGAGCACAGCTTCACCAGACCATCGGATTCACCAACAAGATGGTTGATAGCACCCGCACGCCGTATTCCCTCGCCACCGAGGTGCCCGAAAGGCGGCTGGAGTTCTACGTCGGCAAGATGAGCCTGCCCGACTACTTCGACATCAACAACATCGGCAGCGACAGCCACCTGCAGTTCCTTAACTGGACGGTCGACAATAACGGCGCGTGGGATTACGCCGCCGACACTCGCGGCTACACCTACGCCGTCGTCACCGAATATGACGACAAGGTCTGGTCCGCCCGGTATGCCGTGGCATTGATGCCTACCGTCGCCAACGGCATCAACCTTGTATGGAATCTGCGCCAGGCCAGCGGCCAGAACTGGGAGTTTGAACTTCGCAAATCGTTACTGGGCGGCCTGCTGTCTCCGGATCGCAAAGGCGTCATTCGCGTCCTGAGCTACGTCAACCACGCTCACATGGGCCTCTATCGCACGGCAAATAACGCCTACCTCTCCGGCGAAGACCCGACACCGGAGATTACGAAACATGAGAAGTACGGCGAGGTGAAGTACGGTTTTACCCTGAACGCGGAGCAGGAGTTGACCGAGAATATCCGCGTCTTCGGTCGCTTCGGCTGGAATGAGGGCCAACACGAGTCCTTCGCCTATACCGAGGACGACCAGACCTTCGAGTTGGGCGGCGACTACTCCGGTCGAGCATGGTCCCGCCCCAATGACAAGCTCGGTGTGGCCTTCGTCACCAACGCCATCAAGGCCGATCATCAGGCGTACCTGAAACTCGGCGGTCTTGGCTTTCTGCTTGGCGATGGAAAGCTGAACTATGCGCGTGAGGACATCCTGGAGAGCTACTACAACATGCACGCGTGGCGCGGAATCTACTATGCGTTCGATCTGCAGTTTATCGATCACCCGGGCTACAACAAGGATCGTGGACCAGCGCTGGTTGAAACTGTTCGCATGCACGTCGATTTCTAAGCGCGACCTCTACCTACACTTTTTCGTGCAAACTACTCCGCTGAAAAGGCTTAGGTCCTGACTCTTCGTTTTAGGCCGTACAGGAGTGTCGCCGCCGAAACCGTATACTCTTCACGTGGGCACCCTCGCCATCTTCCAATTTTCCGCGTTTGTCGTCGGGCTCCTCTTCGGCAGCTTTCTCAACGTGTGCATCTCGCGTCTCCCGCGGCGGGAGTCCATCATCCACCCGCGTTCGCACTGTTCCGGATTGCGGAGCGGACATTCGTTGGTATGACAACATTCCGATTTTGAGTTGGCTCATACTTCGAGGTCACTGCCGTGACTGCAAACGACGCCATTCCATGGCGATATCCGCTCGTTGAACTCGCAGTGGGGGTTTGGTTCTGCATGGTGCGCCTCTGATATTGGCTCGTATGGGCAGTTCATCACGAGGGACCAGCCAATTTGATCGAGATCATGGGTAGTCGCGTGAGATCGCTTCCAGAAGCTGTCACTTATGTGCTTCCCATTGCCATCCTTGGCTTCCTTCTCATCGGTCTGATGGTGATGGACTGGCAGACGATGATTCTGCCTGACTCCTTCACGCTCAGCGGCATCGCCATTGCGCTCTTCCTGGTCTGCACGCAGGCGATTTTCCTCGGCCCCAATGAGGACGAGGTCGTTTTGACGAAGCATCACATCCAGCTAACCAGTCCCGGCGGGGTTGTTGACCACGGCAATCTCTTCCTGACCGGCCCCGAAAGCCTCATCTTTGGTCGCATCGCGGCAATCTGTGGGGCAGCGCTTGTGCTTCTCCTGATCCGCTGGGTCTACAAAGCGGCCCGTCATCGCGAGGGCATGGGCTTGGGAGACGTGAAGCTGCTGGCAATGATCGCAGCGTTCCTTGGTTTCTGGCCGGCGATCCTCTCGCTCTTCGTCGGCACGTTGGTCGCGGCGATCTATGGAGTCGTTCTCCTTGCGCGGGGCAAAGCCGGGGCCAGTTCCAAGTTGGCCTTCGGCAGCTTTCTTTGCATTGGCGGATTGGTGGCTGCACAGTTCGGTAATCGGTTGATCAATATGTACATAGCATTACTTCGATAGCCGCACACTGTCGTGACAATCGCTTGACACTTGCCACCCGCAATCTTAGAGTCGAAGATGGCCATGCACAGTTACCCATACATTTGGAACTACCTTCCACTCGTGCTGCAGATTTTGGTCGCCCTTGGACTCGCGGTCGGCATGGTGAGTGCGTCATTTCTCATCGGCAAACATAAAAATTCACGCACCAAGGCGGGTCCCTATGAGTGCGGCATGGATCCCATTGGAGATGCTCGTGGCCGTTTCACGGTGCGCTTCTACATGGTCGCAATGCTCTTCATTTTGTTCGATGTCGAAGCCGTGTTTATGCTTCCCTGGGCCGTGATCTTCCGGCGTCTGCCTGCCTTGACTGGTTCGCGGATGTTCGGCTTCTACGAGATGCTGGTCTATCTCGGCTTCGTCGCAGTCGGCCTCTTCTATGTCTGGAAGAAGGGGATTCTGGACTGGGCGGAAGATAAAGGGGACCTCTAATGTACGATCCAGCCTCTGCCATCAAGGGCAAACAGGCCGTCTTCGAGGCGCATCCTGAAAACGCAGCCGTCAAGGCTCTGACGGAACTCGCTACCGACGCAAAGTTTGATCGCGCTGAGTTGACCATAACGGTCGCGAGAGAGAGCATCATCGCCGCAGCCAAAGCAGTTCAGCAGGCCGGTTACAACTTTCTTGAGGATGTAACCGCAGTGGACTGGTACCCTTCTGAGCCACGCTTCCAGATCACCTACTCCATCCTTTCGCACAGGCTGAAAGAGCGCGTCCGGTTGGTGGTTCGCCTCGCCGGAGACGACGCCTCGCTCGACAGCATCACGCCCGTCTGGCCCGCGGCAAACTTCTATGAGCGCGAAGTCTTCGACCTCTTCGGCGTCCACTTTGGAGGTCATCCGAATCTGCGCCGTATCATGATGCCTGAGGATTGGAAGGGGCATCCCCTACGCAAGGACTACCCCGTGGAGGGCTACCGCTAATGACTCCCCCAGTTGAAGAAATCACCGGTGCAGCAGCCATCGATCCGGGCATCGACGATGTAATCTCAAACGCAGCCCGCAATCGCCAGAACCCTCCGTCCCAGGATCAGACCATGATCATTAACATGGGGCCTCAGCATCCTTCGACCCACGGGGTGCTGCGTCTTGTTATCGAGGTAGATGGCGAGACCATCGTCGGGATGGCTCCGGATATCGGCTATCTTCACACCGGCATTGAGAAGACCTGCGAGGCGAAGTTCTACCAGCAGGTAGTCCCTATGACCGATCGCATCGACTATCTCTGTCCCATGACCAACAACCTGGCCTACTGCCTGGCAGTAGAGAAGTTGTTGGGGTTGGAGATTCCCGAGCGTGCTCAGTACCTCCGCGTCCTGTTCAACGAGTTGACCCGGATTCAGTCACACCTCGTCTGGCTCGGCACACATGCCATGGACATTGGCGCACTGACTGTGTTTCTTTATTGCTTTCGTGAGCGCGAGCAGCTTCTGCGCATCTTCGAAGCTGTAGCAGGCCAGCGCATGATGACCAGCTACGTCCGCGTTGGCGGGCTTAGCCTTGAACCGCCGCGCGATATCTATGAGAAGATCCGCACTTTTCTTAAAGATTTCCCTGCGCATATTGACGAGTACGAAGGATTGCTGCAGACCAATCCCATCTGGATGAACCGCCTCAAGGGCGTGGGCTACCTTTCGCCGGAAGATGCGATTGCGCTGGGCGTTACCGGGCCTCCGCTGCGCGCTTCGGGAGTGGATTTTGACGTCCGCCGCGACATGCCCTACTCGGGCTATGAGAAGTTCCAGTTCAATGTGCCGGTTTCAGATGTTGGCGATGTGTGGGCACGTTACATCGTACGGATGCAGGAGTTCCGCGAGTCGGTAAAGATCTGCCTGCAGGCGCTTGATGGCCTTCCCGAAGGCAGTATCGTTGCGGACGCGCCGAAGATCATCCTTCCGAATCGCGAACAAATGAAGACGCAGATGGAATCACTCATCCATCACTTCAAGATTGTGACCGAAGGCTTTGGTGTACCGGCAGGCGAGGCCACCAGCTCTGTCGAAGCTCCGCACGGCATGATGAACTACTATGTCGTCTCGGACGGTACCGCTAAACCCTACCGCGTCCACATGCGAAACCCGGGATTTGCCACGCTACAGGCACTTGAAACCATGTGCAAAGGCCGCTTACTCGCCGATGTCGTCGCCGTTATTGGATCGATCGATATCGTGCTCGGCGAGATTGACCGCTAACCTCTGATGCTTGATGCGCGCCTCAGAGCTGAACTTTGGACCTCATGGGCATCGCTGCTTCGGTCTTATGCCGCGGCCCACGGATTGAATAGCCGGCATCACGCAGTTGTCGAAGTCGGCGCAGAAGAGATTACGCTCCGGGTCGCCAGCCGCTGGCTTCGCTTTACCCACGAAGCGCTGGAATTTAGTGATGGAAGCCGCTCTGCTTTCAACATGCAGGAAGACGGAACGGTTAAACTGAATGGCGTCACCGAAGAGATGGACCTTGCCGCCGAACGGCTGGCGCGGGAGATGATGCAGAGTGAGTGAACTAGCCAATACGATCTTTTCGCCGGAGCTGGCCGCACGCTTCGACAAACTCGTTACTATCTACCCGCTCAAGCGATCGGCGCTCGTCCCGATGCTTCTGTACGCACAGGACGAGGTTGGGTACGTCTCGGACGCCGTGATCGCGGAGATCGCCCAGCGCATCGGCATTCTTGAGTTAGACGTTCGCAACGTGCTTTCGTACTACTCCATGTTGCGCACCAAACCCGCAGGCAAATACAACGTGCAGGTCTGCACGAATATCTCCTGCATGCTGCGCGGCGGCTACGAGATCCTCGACCACTGCAAGCACAAGCTGGGGATCGGGCATAAAGGGGTTACGCCGGACGGTGTGTTCTCCCTTGAGGAGGTCGAGTGCATCGGCGCCTGTTGCTGGGCACCGGCCATTCAGATCAACTACGACTTCCACGACGACCTCACCCCGGAAAAGGTTGATGTCCTCTTTCAGATGTACCGCGACGGCCAGGGAAAGGACGTGAAGTAATGCCAGCACTCGTCTCTCATCCCGATGAAGTAAAAGTCGTCTCGCGCCGATTTGGCATGGGCGCTGCCGACATTGAAAAATATATTGAACTGGACGGTTATAAAGCCGTTCAGCAAGCCATCGCAGAAGGCCCCGAATGGATCATCAACCAGATGAAGGCCTCTGGCCTGCGTGGTCGTGGGGGAGCAGGATTTCCCACTGGAATGAAGTGGTCTTTTGTTCCCAAGCAAGCTGAGAAGCCGAAGTACGTCCTGGTCAATGGCGACGAATCAGAGCCCGGCACCTGCAAGGATCACGTTATCTTCCTGCACGATCCGCACGCTGTAATCGAAGGCACGATGATCGCCGGTCTCGCTATCGGGTCCAAGTTGGGCTTCATCTATCTGCGGGGCGAGTATCGCTACCTGTTGAAGATCGTCGAAAAGGCTGTCGCTGATGCTTACGCCAAGGGCTTTCTTGGAAAGAACATCTTCGGGACCGGGGTTGACTTCGACATCATCACGCAGACTGGCGCCGGCGCCTACGAGGTTGGCGAAGAGTCTGCATTGATGGAATCGCTCGAGGGCAAACGGGGTGTGCCCCGCATCAAACCTCCCTTCCCTGCAGTCGTCGGGCTCTATGGTGGACCAACCGTCATCAATAATGCTGAGACGATCGCGAATGCACCACACATCCTCCTGATGGGTGGCGAGGCATATGCCAAGCTTGGCAGCGAGCGCAACGGCGGCACGCGCCTGTTCGGCATCAGCGGCCATGTTGAACGCCCGGGCGTCTACGAATTGCCCATGGGCTACAACCTGAAGCGCGCAATCTATGAGGTTGCTGGCGGTATTAAGGACGGGAAAAAGCTGAAGGCAGTCGTTCCCGGCGGCTCAAGCTGCCCGGTCATGCTGCCTGAAGAGATTGACGTCGGCCTCGACTTCGACCAGATGGGCAAGGCGGGCACGATGCTTGGCTCGGGCGGAATCGTTGTGCTCGACGAGACCGTTTCGATCGTTGAGTTCGCTCTTCGCACGATCGCCTTCTACCAGCACGAATCCTGTGGCTGGTGCATCCCTTGCCGCGAAGGCACGGACTGGATCAAGAAGACCCTTACACGCGTCTACAACGGCGGCGGCAACAAGAAAGACGTTGACAACGTGCAATACCTGGCTGAAAACATGCTGGGCCGTACGTTCTGCCCACTTGGCGACGCAGCTGCGATGCCCACCATCGCCTTCGTCAAGAAGTTTCGCAAAGAGTTTGAAGACTATATTGAAGGCCACAAGGCCGGGACCCCTATCATCACCGTTGAGCAGCTAGTTGGAGCACATTAAGCTATGGCAGACGTAACCTTTACCGTAGACGGCCACAAACTCACCGCTCCTGCAGGCACCCTCCTCCTCGAGGCCTGCAAGTCAGCCGGAATCGAGATCCCCGCCTTCTGTTACTATCCCGGCCTTTCGCTACAGGCAGCCTGCCGCATGTGCGTGGTTCGCATCGAGAAGATGCCGAAGCTTCAGACCGCCTGCACGACCCCGGTGGCCGAGGGCATGGTCGTCCAGACCGAGACCCCCGAGATCGCTCAGGCGCGCAAGGCAACCCTGCAACTGCTCCTTGGCAACCACCCGCTCGACTGCCCCGTCTGCGACGCCGGCGGCGAGTGCGAGCTGCAGGACATGACCTTCAAATACGGCGCAGCGGAGAGCTTCTACGCCGAGCCCAAGAACCATCGCGAAGAGCAGAAGTGGTCCCCCGTCGTCTACTTTGACCGGCCGCGCTGCATCCTCTGCTACCGCTGCATCCGCATGTGCGGCGAAGGCATGGACGTCTTCGCGCTCGGCATCCAGAATCGTGGCAGCTCCTCGGTCATCGCGCCAAACGTCCCCGCCGAGATGTCTCCCGACCACCTCGCCCATGTGGACTGCGAGCAGTGCGGTATGTGCATCGATGCCTGCCCCGTCGGAGCGTTGACCTCAGGCACCTATCGCTACAAGACGCGGCCGTGGGAGATGAACCACGTCTCCACCATCTGCACCCATTGCGGCGACGGCTGCAAGACTACCCTAGGCGTGCGCTCGACCTCGGACGGCTCAGAGATCGTTCGTGGCGACAATCGCGACAAGTCCGGCATCAACGTCGACTTCCTCTGCAACAAAGGCCGCTACGCCTTCGACTTTGCCAACAACGAAGACCGTATCACCCAGCCTCTGGTTCGCCAGCCGAACGGCGAGATGAAGCCCGTCAGCTGGGAGGTCGCACTCGACCACGTCGGCAAGAAGTTCCGCGAACTTCGCGACACACGCGGCGGCAAGAGCATCGGCGTGATCGGCTCGAACCGCACGACTAACGAAGAGGCGTACCTGCTGCAGAAGTTCGCTCGCACCGTCCTTGGGACCAACAACATCGACCACCACCGCACTGCCGACTACGTCTCTTTTGCGCAGGCCCTGGCAGGCACAACCGGTCGCACGGCCTCGCTCAAAGACACGCACACCGCGCCCGCAATCCTGATCATCGGTGGCGATCCGACGATTCAGGCCCCAGGCACCGCGTGGAACATTCGCACGAACGTTCGCAACAATCGGGCCCGTCTCTACATTGCCAATACGGCCGAGATTAAGCTTCGTCGTCAGGCAAAGAACTTCCTCCACCTTGCACCCTTTGGCTACAGCGCTCTCACCGCCTACCTCGGGGGAGATGCCGCATCCGCCAGCGAAGCCGCCGCCGACACCAACGCTCTTACGACCTTCCGTGAAGCAGTCAAGGCCGAAGAGAATCTGCTTATCCTCATCGGTTCAGAGCTGCGCGGCAAGGATCTCAAGAAGCTCATCGACTTCGGCCTTGCAATCCCAGGTGCGAAGTTCGCACTCATCTCCGACTACGCCAACTCTCGCGGCGCAGCCGACATGGGCCTGCTGCCCGACCTGCTCCCTGGCTACACTCCGCTTGCGGGCAACACTACCTTCGCCGAGTACAAGACTCCGACTGAATCGGGCCTCGATATGCTCGAAATCTTCGAAGCAGCCGGGCGTGGCGAGCTCTCTGCACTTTATGTCGTCGGTTCGAACCCAATCTCCCGCTACGAGATCGACCCTTCGTCCCTGAAGGACACATTTGTTGTCGTGCAGGATATGTTCCTCACCGAGACCGCAGCCCTTGCCGATGTCATTCTGCCAGCCGCGAACCTCTACGAGAAATCCGGCTCCGTCACGAATAGCTACGGCGATCTGCAGCTCGTCAACAAGGCTGGCGACCGCGCGGGCGTCCGCACCGACTTCGAGATGATTGTCCGCATTGCCGACAAGATGGGCGCAAATATGCGCGAACTGGTTCCCTTCGGCAAAGGTACACACGCCGACATGGGCCAATCTCGCGGCGCACAGTCTGGCGAGGCCGACCGCCACGCTGTCTGGCTAACGGCCAATAATATGGAGCCCAGACTCAGCCCATTCGACCCGTTCGCAATTCTCGACGAGATTCAGCGCCTGGTGCCCGGTTACAACCTACTCCGTCTTCAGCTGCTCAGCGGTAACTCCCAACATCTACAACCTGCCGTAGCATCTGGCGGCCTGATTCAGATTGGCACCCGCCGCGACCTCGTCCTACCTGCGAGCGATACACTGTTCACCTCGGGCACCCTGGGCCGCTACTCCGCCATGCTCTCTGACCTGCAGCATAATGAGAGCCTTCGTCCTCCAACCGGCCTCACACAGATCCAGACTGCAGCAGACTAAGCAACTCGACGCAAGACGAAGCATAAACAGGAGCCAAACCCAAGACCGTGAGCCACCTCAGCCCATTTCAGACGTTTCTGCTGCTCAGCATCCTCAAGGTTGTGGTCGTTCTCGTCATCACGCTGTCGGCGGTCGCCTACACGGTGTTGCTGGAGCGCAAAGTTCTGGGCCGCATCCAGAACCGCTGGGGACCCTCCCGCGTCGGACCTTTCGGCTTGCTACAGCCGCTCGCGGACGGCATCAAGCTCTTCCTTAAGGAAGACCTTATGCCGATCGCCTCTGAGCGGCCTCTCTTTCTTGCCGCCCCAATTATTGCGCTGACGTGTGCGCTTATCTCTATCTCGGTCGTACCTTTCGGTGGAATGCAGACCGTCAAGGGCGTCGAGATGTTCAATATTGCTGATCTCAACATCGGCTTGCTGGTCATCCTCGGCATCACTTCCATCGGCGTCTACGGCATCGCGCTCTCCGGGTGGTCCTCAAACAACAAGTTTGCCCTGCTCGGGAGTCTCCGCGCCACCTCACAGATGATCAGCTACGAACTGGCTCTTGGCCTCTCGCTGGTTGGCGTGGTCCTTCGGGCCCAGTCCCTCAGCCTCCGCGACATCGTCAATAGCCAGGGAGCTCACGGCCTGCTCTCCTGGAACTTCTTCGGCGGCTTCCAGTTCGTCGCGTTCTTTGTGTACATCATGGCGGCCTATGCCGAGACCAACCGTGCGCCCTTTGACCTACCCGAAGCAGAATCAGAACTTGTCGCCGGCTACCACACCGAATACAGCTCCATGAAGTTCGCCATGTTCTTCATGGCTGAGTATGCCAATATGATCACGGTAAGCTGCGTCGCCACACTGCTGTTCTTCGGCGGCGCCTCTAGCCCTCTGGGTCATCTTCTTCCAGACAACTTTGGCGGCCCCATCCTCACCGCGATCTTTCCCATCCTCTGGTTTGTCGTCAAGGTGCTAGGCTTTCTCCTGTTATTTATCTGGGTGCGCGGCACGCTGCCCCGCTTCCGTTATGACCAGCTCATGAGCTTCGGCTGGAAGTTTCTCCTGCCCGTCGCCATGGCCAACATCATCATCACCAGTCTCGTCATGGCTTTGCGCAGTTAGTTATCACGAATCACGCAGCAAGGTGTTTTACAATCAGCAGATAGCCCCGAAGACCCTGCTGTTTCAAGCAACTCAACAAGGTTCACGAGATTCAAAAAGGAACCGCGGAACATCATGCAACTCGTACTCTTTATCATCTTTGGCGTGCTGGCCGTCGCAGGAGCGCTTAATCTGCTCCTGCAACGTCATCCGATCAACAGCGCTCTTTCGCTGGTCGTCGTCATGATGTCTCTCGCCGTCCTCTACTGGTCGCTCGGAGCCGAGTTTCTCGCCGCTGGACAAGTCATCGTCTACTCCGGCGCCATCATGGTATTTTTCGTCTTCGTCATTATGCTGCTCAACGCTGGGGAAGAGGAGCGCACCACAGGCAGCCGCGCCGCTTATATCGTCGGCTTCCCTGGCGCCGCGGCCATCTTCTGCCTGCTCAGCTTCGTGTTTCTCTCGGAGCGCCACGCCTTCGGTTCCACCAACATCGGCGGCTATCTCAACCACATCACCAGCAATATTTCAGAGATCAGCACCATCCTCTTCACCAAACTTCTGCTTCCGTTTGAAGTCACCTCTGTCCTGATCCTTGTAGCTATTCTCGGAGCAGTTGTGCTCGCGCGAAAGGAGCAGTAGTCATGACCGCACAGGTTCCTATCGCCGCCTATCTCATCCTCGCCGCCGTGCTCTTCTGCATCGGTGTCGCGGCATTCCTCATCAAACGCAACCTCATCACGGTCTTCATGTCGATTGAGCTGATGCTCAACGCCGTCAACCTCACCTTTGTCGCCTTCTCACACATGTGGCACCAGGTGTCCGGGCAGATCTTTGTCTTCTTTGTGATGGTCGTCGCCGCAGCCGAAGCTGCCGTCGGCCTTGCCATTATCATCGCCATCTTCCGCACGCGCCAGACGCTGAACGTCGATCAGATCGACCTGATGAAATCGTGAACTCTATGCCCTCTGACTATCTCTGGCTGATTCCGCTGCTTCCCTTCGCCGGCTTCCTGATCAATGGAACCGTCGGCCGCAAGCTGCCCCGTACTCTCGTCACCGCCATTGCGTTGATCTGTACTGCCATTCCCGCCGCAATTGTCGCGTGGCTGTGGATTTACATGAAGGCAGATGGCGCACCGGAGGTCCTGCGCGTCGTTTCCCGGCCGTGGATCGCCATTACCGGCCTTCAGATCGACTTTGCCTTCACGGTAGATCACCTCACTCTCATCATGCTCGGCGTCGTGACCGGCGTCGGCTTCCTCATCCATCTCTATTCGGTGGGTTACATGGCGCATGAAGAGGGTTACTGGCGTTTCTTTGCCTACCTGAACCTCTTCATGTTTTTCATGTCCGTGCTCGTACTGGCCGAAAGCTTCCTTCTGCTCTTCGTCGGCTGGGAGGGTGTCGGTCTCGCCTCGTACCTGCTCATCGGGTTCTACTTCAAGAAGGACTCCGCCGCCAATGCCGGCAAGAAAGCCTTCATCGTCAACCGCATCGGCGACTTCGGGTTTCTGCTCGCGATGTTCCTGCTGGTCGACCACTTCGGCTCCCTCGACTTCACCCATGTCTTTCAAGCCATCAACGTGAATCCGGAGTGGCATGGCGGCATTCTGACAGCCATCGCTCTCCTGCTTGTCCTTGGCGCTGTCGGCAAGTCCGCTCAGATCCCCCTATATGTGTGGCTACCTGATGCGATGGAAGGCCCCACTCCCGTCTCCGCCCTGATCCACGCCGCAACGATGGTCACGGCTGGCGTCTACATGGTTGCCCGCTGTCATGTGCTGTTCGACCGCAGCCCCTACGCCCTTGGCGTCGTCGCCGTCATCGGAGCCGCTACCTGCATCTTCGCTGCCTGTATCGGCATGGTGCAACAGGACATCAAGCGCGTCCTCGCCTACTCCACGGTCTCGCAGCTCGGCTACATGTTCCTGGCGTGCGGAGTGGGAGCCTACACCGCCGGGATCTTCCACCTCGTCACGCATGCCTTCTTCAAGGCGCTGCTCTTTCTCTCTGCCGGCTCGGTCATTCACGCGCTCTCCGGCGAGCAGGACATGCGTAAGATGGGCGGCCTTCGCAAACGCATTCCCATCACCTTCTGGACCATGACGATGGGCGTCTTCGCCATCGCCGGTCTTCCGCCCTGGGCAGGCTTCTTCTCCAAGGACGATATCCTCTACCAGGCCTTCGTCTCGCCCAACTCTCTCGGTAAGATTCCCTGGTTCATCGGTCTCGTCACCGTCGGAATGACCTCCTTCTACATGTTCCGTCTCTGGTTCAAGACCTTCTTCGGAGCTGAACACTTCGAAGAGCATGCGGATATGCATGATCACGGAGCTGCCGTCCACACTCACGCCGGCAGCCATGCGGTCATGGTGGCCGACCATGAAGAAAATCACAAGCATGGCGTCCACGAGTCCCCGTGGATCATGCTCTTTCCTCTCGTTGTCCTTGCCATTCTCTCGGTGATCGGCGGATGGGTCGGCGTTCCCGCCGCAATGGGAGGTCACAACGAAATCGAACACTTCCTCGATCCCGTCTTTGCCAATAGCACTAAAGAAGTCGCAGTTACAACAGGCAGCAGCGGCCTAGAGCTGCTTCTCTCTGCAGTCTCCGTTCTCACTGCCTTGGTCGGCATCTTCTTCGCCTACCTCTTCTACTGCAAAAAGCCAGGCACAGCAGCTGCTCTCGCTCAGCGCGCTCCTGCCCTTTACAACCTGGTCCTGAACAAGTTTTACATCGACGAGGTTTACAGCGCCGTAATCGTCACGCCTTTGATGGTCTTCACCCGCCTCTTTCTTGGCGGCATCGTCGACGGAGGCCTCGTCAACGGCTCCGCTGCAGCGGCTGGCGCAACCACCAGAGGCTTCAGTTCCCTCGTCCGTCGCGTTCAATCGGGCAACATTCGCTCCTACGCCGGCTGGCTAGCTCTTGGAGCGGCTGCTGTTCTTCTCGTCATGATCTTCGGCCGTTCCATCTGGATGCACTAAGAAATTCGCTTCAATCAGGACCTTGCTTCTGCTTGACCAAAAGGAAACGATGAACCCGCGATGAATATAGATCACACCATCCTGACCGTCATCATCTTCGTCCCACTTGTGGGCGCGGTCCTGTTGGCCTTACTACCCGATAAGGGCAAGCTGATGCAGTGGGGCGCGCTAGCCGTCACTTTGATTACCTTCCTCTGCACTTTGCATCTGCCTGCTCACTACGACTACTCCGCTGCCGCCGGCAGCTTCCAGTTCGAACAAAACTACGATTGGATCAGGTCGCCCGCCATCCGCTATCACCTCGGCGTCGATGGCCTCTCCATGTGGCTCGTCGTTCTCACCGGCTTCCTTGCTCCGCTCGGCGTGCTTGTCTCCTGGAACACCATCGGAGATCGCAGGAAGCTGTTCTACACTCTCTTCCTGCTCCAGCAGGTCGCGATGCTAGGCATCTTCCTCTCTCTCGACCTCTTCCTCTACTACGCATTCTGGGAGCTCTCGCTGGTTCCGATGACGCTGCTCATCGCCACCTTCGGACGCAGCTCCAACCGCCGGCGCGCAGCCATTAAGTACTTCCTCTACACCTTCATCCCTTCGGCGATCCTGCTTGTCGGTATGCTTTGGATCTACGCCCGCACTGGCACCTTCCAGCTTCCCGACCTCGCCCAACTTGCCGCTACGCACAGCATCTCCGGCAACTCCACCGCGCTGTGGTTGGCCTCGCTTGCCTTCCTGGTGGCCTTCGCGGTCAAGGTCCCGGTCTTCCCGCTGCACGGCTGGCTTTCGGACGCCATCGCCGAAGCACCCACCGCAGCGGTGATGGTGCTGGTCGGCAAGCTCGGCCTCTACTCCATACTGCGTTTTTCTTTCAGCATCTTTCCTGAACAGTCTCGCCATATCGCCCCGGTGATGATTGCTTTGGGGGCGATCGGCATCGTCTATGGCGCACTCATCGCGCTGGTGCAGAAGGACCTCAAGCAACTCGCCGCCTATGGAACCCTCGGGCACGTCAGTGTCGTCGTCCTCGGCATCTTCACCTTCACTATTGCTGGCATCGACGGAGGGATCTACGCCACCCTCAATGAGGGGATCGGCGCTGGCGCCTTTTTCATCCTCCTCGGCATTCTCTACGAGCGTTATGGCACCTATGACATGCGCGACTACGGTGGCCTCGCAGCAAAACTCCCCTGGATGGTTACGCTTTTTGTCATTACCACCCTGTCGGTGATTGGGCTACCGATGCTCAACGGCTTCGTCGGTGAATTCCTGGTCCTCACCGGCGCTATGCAGACTGCCTTCGCTCACCACGTAGCCTGGACTGTCCTCTCCACGACTGGAGTTATCTTCACCGCCTCTTACATGCTCTGGATGATTCAGCGCGTCTTTTATGGCGACCTGAATGAGAACACCGCCGATGTCCCAGTCCCTGATGTAACCGCTCGCGAACATCTCGCGCTCTGGCCACTTGTCGCTGTCATGCTGCTTATGGGAGTCGCTTCGCCATTTTGGCTTCGCGCCATCGACACGGCCGGAACCTACCTTGCACAAGAACCAACACCCATCCAGCCAGCAGCGTCAATCAGTACGATTGACCGAGATGCGCAGATACCCGCCGCCCAGGAGGCCACGAAGTAAATGTCCCCTAACGTCCTGGCCCTCCTTCCCGAACTGATCCTCACCCTGACGGGCGTGCTCGTCATGATGGCAGAGCCTTGTCTCAGACCAGGCATCAGTCGTAAACCCCTCGGGTGGCTTGCAATCATCGGCACTGTCCTTTCCATTGCCGCTAGCTGGTACCAGATTCAGTTCGGCACCGTCATTGCCTTTTCCGGCACGATCCAGGTCGACGCCTTCTCAGTCCTCTTCCACTTCATCATCGCCTCTGTCGTCCTGGTCACTCTGCTCGGCTCCCTGGACTACTTCGAGGGCAATGCCAGCCATGCTGGTGAGTACTTCGCCCTCACCCTCTTCGGCGCAGTCGGCATGATGCTCATGACCTGTTCCGTCGAGCTGCTCATGGTCTTCGTCGGTCTGGAGATCTCCTCCATCTCCACCTACATCATGTGCGGCTTTCGCAAGGGGCAGGCCACGGGCACCGAGTCCTCTATCAAGTACTTCCTGCTGGGCTCCTTTGCCACCGCTTTCTTCCTCTACGGCGTCGCCCTTGCCTTTGGCGCGACCGGTTCGACCAACATCTACGCCATCGCCCACGGCCTTGAGGCCACCACAACCCCAGCCCTCGCCTTCACAGCTCTCGCGTTGATCCTGATTGGCCTTGGTTTCAAGGTATCTGCGGCGCCCTTTCACGTCTGGACCCCCGACGTCTACCAGGGCGCACCTGCTCCCGTTGTTGGCCTGATGTCTACCGCCCCGAAAGCCGCAGCCTTTGCCGTTCTGCTGCGCATCACCTTTACTGGCTTCCCGCTCTATCAGCATCGCTGGTCCATCCTGATGTGGTGCCTGGCTGCTCTCTCCATGACGGTGGGAAACCTTGGAGCCCTGCTCCAACGCGACGTGAAGCGGATGCTTGCCTATTCCAGCATTGCCCACGCCGGTTATATCCTTGTCGCCTTTACAGCCTTTCCGTTCTACGGAGTCGCCGCGGCCTGCTTCTACACTGCGACCTACGCTGCGATGAACGTCGGCGCCTTCGCAGTCATCACCCAGATCAGTGGCTATGACGAACGCGTCCGAACCATCGACGACTATACCGGTCTCGGCCAGAAGCGTCCGTACCTCGCCGCCCTGCTCGCCTTGTTCCTGCTTTCGTTGATCGGGATTCCCTTCACCGGCGGCTTCTTCGGCAAGTTCTATGTCTTCTCCGCTGCCATCAATGGCGGCAACATCTGGCTCGGCGTTGTCGGCCTGCTCAACAGCGGTGTCGCGTGCTACTACTATCTGCGCCTGCTGGCCGCCGTCTATACCCGGCCGGGCACGGAGAGCTCTCGCCTCGACCAACTCCGTCCAATTAGCGTCTCGGCAGCCGTCGGCATTGCACTTGCCGCAATCGCAACCTTGTCTCTCGGCATCCTGCCAAGCGGTGCTGTCTCCTTCGCGGAATACGCCAGTCACTCTACCTTGATCGAACAAGGTCGCCAGGAGTGCGCGGCGTCTCCCGATAACTGCCATCTCCAACTCGACTTCGACGTCAAATAAAGCACCCACTGCAGATCATCAGAAACAGAAAAAGCCTCCGCTAAAGCGGAGGCTTTTTTTTGCGACAAACTTCAAAGGTTGAAGCTTACTTGACCTTCAGGAAGATGATGACGAACGTGAAGAGCGCCAGCGACTCGATGAAGGCGAGACCGAGAATCAGGAAGATAAAGATTCCAGGACGTGCGCCCGGGTTACGCGCCAACGCCTCGGTTGCCGAAGCGGTCGCCTTACCCTGACCCAGACCGCAGAGACCAGCAGCAAGGGCCATGCCCAAACCTGCGGCCAGCGGAACCCACTGGTTGGCAACCTCGCCACCCTGCGCAAAAGCCGGCGTTGCAAGCAGCATCGCGGCCAACGACATAAACAGATATTGCAACTTCTTCATGGTGTTACTCCTGCCTCCGTTGGATACGCCGCCAGTGGGTGGTTGATGCTCACCGTGCTGGCACCCTCACGCTATGCGGCGTTGTTGCACACTGCGAGAGGAGGCCCCAACGCAGCGAAACTCAAAAGTGTTTAGTGCTCGTGCGCAACTGCGAGCGATAGGTAGATCGCCGCAAGAAGCATGAATACGTACGCCTGGATGACGGCCACACCAAGGTGCAGTCCCAGGAAGACCAGCGGGATTCCGATTGGGATCAGCGAAAAGAACGCGATCGTCAGCAGGTCGCCGGCAAACATGTTCGCGTACAACCGGACCGTCAGCGACAAAACGCGAGCGAAGTGGGAGATGATTTCGATCGGCAACAGCAAAGGATACAACCACCAAACCGGTCCGAGAAACTGCTTGATATATGCAACGCCATTCTCTCGCACGCCATGGTAGTGGTAATAAAGGAAGGTCACGATCGCAAATCCCAGCGGCACAACTACGTTGGCGGTTGGTGACTCAAGCCCCGGGATCAACCCAAGCAGGTTGCTAAACAAAATGAACAGAAACAACGCCGTCAAATAGCTCACGAACCGTTCGAACCCATGGCCGATAATCTGCTCGCCCTGATCCGATACAAACTCGTGGGTCATCTCTGCCAAATGCTGCACGCCGCCTGGCTTCTCGACACTCAACGACACCCGTACCAGGGCAAAGTAGGCGACCAAGACCACAAACACCAGAAGTTCCATCGCAAACGCGTTCGTAATCGGAGCCTGGGGATAGGTCGGGTGCACATGCAAAGCACTCAGAAACGCCGTCACGGGCGCGGCAAAGTACTGATTCAAAAGTCTGGTAAGTAGTAACTGTGTTGGCATATATAGAAAAATCAGTAAAGTTTTTGCTTCGGAAATCTGCGAACGTCCGGTCTAAACCGTCCACGCCTTCATCAGCCTCAAACCTTCGACCGTAAGTGCAAACACACCCAGAGCGAGGCCAGCGGCAAGCGCGTAGACCGAACCATTCAGAATCTTAAGGCTAACATAAAGCAGTACTACGGTCAGCCCCAGCCGCAGGAAGAAACCGAACAAAACCAACCCCATCGGCTTGGCCTTTCCGCCGCCATCCATCCGTACCATCACCGCCGTCATCAGGCGGAGCCACTCGAACAGCCCCGATCCCGAGATGAGCGCCCCCACCAGCAGCAGAACCGCAGACTGCCATCCCAGCTTCCACCACACCACCGGCGCTGCCACCGCCGTAATCACTATCAATAGCCGCAGAGCGCTCAAAATGGTCCGCTTGAAATCGGCGTCGCTGAAGCTCTCCAACGTTCTCACAATCCTGCCCTCATCTGTCTCTTCAGCCACGCTTTATGTACCGCGAAGCCGTCCGGAAGATCTGCACAAACCCTGCGACGGCCCCCAGCAAAATACCCACAACCGAGATCCAACCCTGGTGAAAGTGATGGTCCAGCCACTCTCCCGCCAGCCATCCGATCACGCAACCAGCCGGCAGCGCAATCGCAAGCTGAATCATCGACTCGGCCTTTACCAGGTCGCCGAGGGCACCCTTGCCACCGCTACCTGATGCATTATCGTTATTTCCTGCTCCATCATCCGCCATAGCAGGACTATTACACCACGCAGGCCCACTGATGGCACATTTCTCTCATAAGAGGATCCTGCCAGGCCTCGTTATACTGAGGTGTCAGCAACATCCAGCCAAAGGATCCTTAGTGTACGAGTCGGAGTTTGAAAAAAATCTTTACCAGCAGCGCCGCGACAAGCTTCAGCAGATAGCCGCCCTTGGTCAGCTCAACGGCCTCAGCTACGCGCAGGCGACTTATCCCAACAGCTACGCTGCCAGCCACACAATTCCCGAGCTCCGCGCCGCTTACAACAGCTTCACCGCCGAGCAGTTGGACGCCGACCCCATCCGCGTCAGCATCGCAGGTCGCATCATGGCCATCCGCGTCCAAGGCAAGGCTGGTTTTGCGCAGCTTCAACAAGGTGGCCAGCGCTTTCAGATATACGTTCGCAAGGATGATGTCGGCGAAAACGCCTTCTCCCTGTACAAGCTTCTCGATCTCGGAGACCACATCGGTGTGCGTGGCCATCTCTTCCGCACGCGCACTGGCGAGCTCACCGTGCATGTCGCCAGCTTCGACAACCTGCCGGCGCTCACCTTCCTCGCCAAGGCAATGCTTGCCCTTCCCGACAAGTACCACGGCCTTGAGGACACCGAACTCCGTTACCGCCAGCGCTACGTCGATCTCTTCATGAATACGGGCGCAGCGAAGCCTGCCACCACAACAGCAGAGCGCGCGACCACTGAAGTAGAAGGGCAATCTGCAACCGCGGCAGATACAAGTGCGAGCCCACAGCCCGTTTTGGAAACTGCCGAAGCTGAAACTCCAAACGTGCGCGAGGTCTTCGTGAAGCGCGCTGCTATTCTCCGCGCCATTCGCAAGTTCTTCGATCGTCGCGGCTACCTCGAAGTAGAAACACCCATGATGCACCAGATCGCCGGTGGCGCTGCCGCACAGCCTTTCACCACGCACCACAATGCGCTCGATCTCGATCTCTTCCTCCGCATCGCGCCAGAACTCTATCTCAAACGCCTGGTTGTCGGCGGCCTCGATCGCGTCTACGAGATCAACCGCAACTTCCGCAACGAAGGCATCAGCACTCGTCACAACCCCGAGTTCACCATGCTCGAGTTCTACCAGGCATACGCTAACTATCACGGCCTGATGGAGCTCACCGAGGAACTTGTAACCTTTGTCGCTACAGAAGTAAACGACTCACGCCTCACCACGTTCAATGGCCACGAGATCGATCTGGGCAAGTGGACCAGGCTTTCCATGCGCGAAGCCATCATCAAATGGTGGCCGAAAAACGCGCCGATTCAGCCTACGATGGATGACTTTTCTTCAGAGTCGAAGTTTAAGGCACTCCTGACTGAAGGAGAGAAGTTGTCTTCGCCAGACGTCGCTGACGCGCGAGTGCTCAATGAACTGGGCGGAGATTGTCACTTCGTGCTCTTTGAACTGATGGAAAAGCTCGGAGTTCCCTTCGGCAAAGCAATCTCGGACTTCTTCGAGTTGAGGGCTGAGTCGATCAAGTCCGCATCGAAGTGGAGCGACGAATGGGAAGAACCATTGATTCAACCCACCATCATCTACGACTTCCCATTGGCTGTTAGCCCGCTCTCAAAGAAAAAGCCCGACGAGCCTGACTGGGTTGAGCGCTTCGAGTTCTACATCGGCGGCTTCGAGGTCGGTAACGCCTTCTCCGAGCTCAACGACCCCGACGACCAGCGCGCGCGATTCGAGCAGCAGATGACCGAAAAGGAACGTGGCGACAACGAGGCCCACCAGATGGACGAAGACTACGTCCGCGCCCTCGGCTATGGCCTCCCCCCCACTGCGGGCGAGGGCATCGGTATCGACCGCCTCACCATGCTCCTTACCAACTCCAAATCCATCCGTGACGTCATCCTCTTTCCCCTCCTTCGACCTCAAATAGAGGCTCAGGCCAAGCAAGCTGCGGCGCTCGAAGCCAAACACGGAGAGTCAGCCGAATAGCGCGATGGGCTGCCGTCGCGCAGCTCCAAACGCGTTATCCTTATACTGTGGCCACCTCCGCGACAACCGATAATGTCCTTGCGACCGCGAAGCCCCACTCCCTGCTCGCCGACTACGCCACGCTCTTCAAGCTCCGCGTCTCCACAATGGTCATCATCACGGCCGGCGCCGGCTTCTATCTCGGCAGCCTCAAGAGCGGAATCAGCCCGTTCCACGCCGGCCTTCTGCAAGCCCTCGTCGGAATAGCGGTCGTCACCTACGGCTCCAGCGCTCTCAACCAGGCCCTCGAGCGCAAGACCGACTCGCCTGATGCGCCGCACAGCCTCGCGCCCCATGGCGGCAGGTCGCATCTCTCTCGCCCACGGCCTTATCGTCGGCTTCGCGGCCATCTTCCTCGGCTCTCTCTATCTCGCCTACACCACCAACCTCCTCACCGGAACGCTCACGCTCCTCACCGCCATCGGCTACGTCGCCATCTACACGCCGCTCAAGCGCGTCACCACGATCAACACCTTCATCGGAGCCTTCCCCGGGGCTCTCCCGCCGCTCATCGGCTGGACCGCCGCCCGCGGCATCATCGAGTGGCCCGGCGTCGCTCTCTTCGCCATCCTCTTCGTCTGGCAGTTTCCACACTTCATGGCCATCGGCTGGATGTATCGCGAAGACTACGCCCGCGCCGGCATCCGCCTCACCGTCAAACCTTCCCAACACCCAGCTACGCCGCACAGAGCACCGTCATCCAGGCCCTCTTCTACGCGGTCCTCATGATTCCGGTCAGCCTCTGGCCAGCTGCACTCCACACCACCGGATCTCTCTACGCCAGTCGTCGCCACGATCCTCGGCCTCGGCTATCTCTGGTACACCATCCGCTTCGCCCGCATCATCCGCAACCCCGCATCTGAAAGCTCCCGCCTCGTAGCACGCGACCTCCTCCGTGCCTCTGTCATCCATCTCCCGCTCCTCCTCGCCGCCATGATGCTCGACGCCAAAGGACGCCTGCTCTTCTAATGCCAACGCAAACCTCGCTGCCAAACAAGAATCCCAGTTCGAACCTGCGCACGCCGCCCAGCATCATCGCGACTATCATCGTGGTCAGCGCAGCGGCTAGTGCACTTATCTGCTACCTCGTCTACTTTCATGCGCCGCTTGACGTCACCGGCACGCACCTTCGCTCTCTGCCTTTGCTCAATGCCGTCCTCAACGCGCTCTGCACCATCGCTCTGCTGATCGGCTTCGGGTACATTCGCGGACGCCGCATCCAGCAGCACCGTGCGGCTATGTTCACGGCCTTCTTCTTCTCTACGATCTTTCTGGTCTCGTACCTCACCAACTTCACCCTCCACGGCGAGACCCACTTCAACCGCCTCAGCCCCTGGTGGCCGTTCTACTGGAAGCTTCTCGCCTCACACATCTTCCTCTCGGTCGTCGCCCTGCCGATGATTCTTATAACCTTCTTCCTTTCGCTCACCGGCCGCTTCCCTGCACACAAGAAGCTCGCCCGCTGGACATTCCCCATCTGGCTCTACGTCTCCATCACCGGCGTCATCGTCTACGCCATGCAAGCTCTCATCCACTAAGCAATTCGCACCTCAGAAGCCATCCACCATCACCACCCCTATGCAGCCAGACACCCGCAAGCTCCTCCGCACCGGCCTTCTGATCTTCGGCACCGGAGCCATTGCTGCCGCGCTCATCTTCACCAGCTTCGGCGGCATCACCCGTCATCAGGGTCCGCACACCAACCTTGGCTGGCTTTCGCTCATGCTGGCCATGGGCTGCCTTCCCACCGGTTTTTTGACCCTTCTTCTCGCTGCCGTCAAACTAATCGGCGACCGCCGCCGTTAGTCCAACCCAGCCAGCCTACGCACAGCGTCTCATCTGCTATCCTCAACGTTGCAAACCTGCATTGACCGGAGCATTTCACATGGCAAAAGGCGTCAACAAAGTCTTCCTTCTCGGCAACGTCGGCAAAGACCCCGAGATTCGTTCCACCGCAGGCGGCATGACCGTCGCCAGCTTTTCTCTCGCCACGGCCGACCGGCAGAAGGACGCTCAGGGAAACTGGGCCGACAAGACCGAGTGGCACAATATCGTCTGCTTCCAGCGCACCGCCGAGGTCGTCCGCGACTATGTCAAGAAGGGCTCGCAGCTCCTCATCGAAGGCAAGATCCAGACTCGCTCCTGGGACGACAAGACCAGCGGCGAAAAGAAGTACAAGACCGAGATCCTCTGCAACGAGCTGACTCTTCTGGGTGGAAAATCCGACGGCAGCGGCGCAACCAGCGGCGGCTACTCGAAGTCCAGCACCGCCAGCTTCGACCAGCGCTCGCCGGCCAGCCAGCCAGACTACGCCGACGTCGGTATCACCGACGACGATATTCCCTTCTAATACCTACACTTTGATTCTCTGTTGTGTCACATGCAAAAGCCCTCTGCACAGAGGGCTTTTGCATGTCTACTGACTAAACACTACGGCTGCCAGCCCCCGCCGAGTGCCTGATAGAGCTGAACGTAGTTCTGCATCTCAGTATTCCAGGCCGCTGCCAACGCCAGCTCCGAAGTAAAAAACTGCTGCTGGGTAACAAGCACTTCAAGGAAGCTCGTAACTCCTCCATTAAAGCGGACGTTCGCAAGGCGGGCAGTCTCCTGGTACGTGTTCGTTTGCTCTTCGATCTTCATCCGAAAGAGTCGCGACTGGTTATAACCGACCAGGCTGTTGGCCACATCGCCGAACGAGTTCAGTACCGTTTGCTTGTAGACTAACTCCGCCTCAGTCCGCTGAGCCCAGGCGAGATGGTAGGCACTTGTGATCGCGCCACCGGCATACAGTGGCTGTAGCACTTCTCCACCCAGCGACCAGACCGTCGCCGGCCCCTGCAGGAAGCTGGTCAGAGCAGTGCTCGCCGCGCCGAACTGGCCCGTCAAAGATATCTGTGGGAAGAAGGCCGCCTTGGCCACCCCCACGTTGGCATTTGCTGCAACCAACGCTTCTTCACTCTGCCGAACATCAGGGCGACGTTCAAGCAGGGCCGAAGGAAGTCCGGTGGGCACAGTAGCCAGATGCGGTTGCTCGACAAGGGAGAGACCGCGGGCGATCGGCCCCGGGTTACGCCCCAGCAAGATGCTGATCTGGTTCTCGGCCTGAGCGATGGATTGCTGGCTGCTGATGACCTGGGCCTGAGATTGCTGCAGCAGCAAGTCGGCTTGGTACACATCCGTAATGGCGCTGTCGCCGCCCTTATATTTGATCGTGTTAATCCGCAGGATGTCGTTGTCGGCTTCGACGTTCTTCTGCGCATAGCTCAGCTGATCGTCGAACTGCCGCAGCTGAAAGTAGGCAACGGCCACATCGGAGATCAGCGTTGTCTGAACGACGTACCGGGCATAGGTGGTCGCGAGCAACTGTGCACGTGCAGCCTCGGTCGCTCTGCGGTACTTCCCCCAGAAGTCCACAATGTAGTTGAGTTGAATGCCAAGCGAATCCACGGTCGGCCCATTGAGTGCCAACGAATTGCGCTGATAGTCGATACCGCCTACACCGGACACGTTCGGCAGCTGATTGGCGCGTACTATCCCTACCTGCGCCTGGGCTTGCAGAATGCGGGATGCCGCAATCTGCATGTCGTAGTTGTTGGTCAAGGCTTCTTTGATGAGTGCTCTCAACACATCGTCCTGAAACACCGTCTCCCAATGCATCTCTGCAAATGGCTGTGCTGCAGGTTGTCCGGACAAGTCAGGCGCAACGCCTCGGTATTGGTCCGGAGTCGATAGCACCGGACGCTTGTAGTTCGGCCCAACCTTGCAACCGCTCAATAGGAGCACCAATGCAAGAGCGGCGAGCTTTCTCATGCCGATCATATGGCGGTCTCCCTCGAGGGTGACTCAGGCTTCGTCTCCTCGGTCTTCTCCTTGCCGAAGAGATTGCCGAAGCGTTCAACCACATCGAAGGAGACAGGAATGAAGAAGATGGCAAGCAATGATGCGCACAACATGCCGCCGATCACCACCGTACCGAGGACCTGTCTCGAGATCGCACCCGCGCCGTCCGCACGCCATAGAGGAACGCAACCAAGGATGAAGGCAAACGCTGTCATCAAAATCGGCCGAAGCCTCAGCTTCGCGCCCGAGAGCGCGGCATCGATCAACGTCTTGCCGCTCTCGTACTCAGCCTTGGCAAACTCGACGATGAGGATGGCGTTTTTAGCAGACAAGCCGATCAGCATCACCAGGCCGATCTGCGCGTAAACGTTATTGTCGAGATGTCGCAAATAGAGTGCGGCGAACGCCCCAAAGACAGCGATCGGAACACCCAGCAAAACGCTCATCGGCAGCGTCCAACTCTCATACTGCGCAGCCATGATCAGAAACACAATAAAGAAGGACAGCCCGAAGACGACCGCCGGCTTGACTCCTTGCGCAGCCTTGACCTCTTGATACGACATGCCTAGATAATCAAAGCCCATCTCGCTAGGCATCGACTTCTTGAACACATCCTGCAGCGCCGCAATCGCCTCCGACGAGCTATAACCAGGCGCAGCAGAGCCGTTGATCTGAACGCATTTAAACTGGTTGTACTTCATGACGAACTCCGGACCACTACGTGGAACAATTCCCGTCAGCGTGCTCAACGGAACCATCTGTCCGGTGGCGTTATTCACATAAAACTTACCCAGATTATCTGGCGACGTTCGATAGTTGCCCTCGGCCTCCACATAGACCTGCCACTGAAAGCCAAAGCGGTTGAAGTAGTTCACCAATGATCCGCCCATGAAGGTCTGCAATGTCTGGTAGACGCTCGTCAGGCTAACCTCCTGGCTCAGCACCTTCTCCTGATCGACGGTGATGCCGACCTGCGGCACTCCAAAGAGAGCTGTCGTCATGACGCCGGCAAGCTCAGGCCGTTTTCGTGCCTCTGCCAGGAACAGTTCGGCGTTCTTGGCGAGGAATTCAATGGGCTGGCCTGATCGGTCCTCGAGGACGTAGGTGAATCCTCCCGACGCTCCGACACCAGGAATTGCGGGCGGCGGAAACGAGAACGCGATCCCTGAGGTCACTTTTGATAGCGCCTCCCTGAGATGCTTTTTGATCCCGTTGTAGCTGTTCTCCAGCGTCTTGCGTTCATCCCAATTCTCGAACGAGATGAAGAAGAAGGAGCTATAGGTCGTGTTCACACCACTTAGCATGCTGTAGCCGACAACCGTGCTCACATACTTCACGCCGGGCGTATTGAGAATGATCTTCTCGACGATCTTTGCTGCCTCAGAAGTGCGTTGCGAAGACGAGGCGTCAGGTAGTTGCAAGCCACCGTACATGTACCCCTGATCCTCGTCGGGAAGAAAGCCTCCGGGCACGTGCTTGCCGAAAAACCCCGCGCCAACGACGAACAGCAGCAGAAGCAGGAAAGAAAAGCCAGCCTTGTGGATGAGATGTCTACAGGTGTTAACGTATCCATCGGTCACTCTGCCAAAGACGCGATTGAACCCGCGAAAGAATGCTGCGAGCGGCCCCTTGCCCTCTTTCTTGGGGCGCAACAGCATTGCAGCGAGCGCCGGGCTGAGCGTCAATGCGTTAAAAGCCGAGAAGGCAACCGACACGGCAATGGTGATGGCAAACTGCTGATAGAGTCGACCGGTAATTCCAGGAATGAATGCAGTTGGAATGAAGACTGCGGCAAGGATCAACGCGATTGCAACGACCGGGCCACCTACCTCCTCCATCGCCTTCACGGTCGCATCATGTGGAGACATGCCGTGTTCAATATGGTGCTCCACCGCCTCGACCACCACGATCGCGTCATCTACCACCAGTCCGATAGCGAGCACCAGCCCGAAGAGCGACAAGGTGTTGATGGAAAATCCCAGAAGCGGAAAGACCATGAACGTGCCGATCAGTGAGACCGGAACAGCCAACAACGGAATGAGCGTGGCCCTCCAGCCCTGGAGAAAGATAAAGACCACGATAATCACCAGCGCCAGCGCCTCAAAGAGCGTGTGCTCAATCTCCTTGATTCCCGCGGTGATTGCGAGGGTCGTGTCCAATGCAACCACGTAGTCCAGATCGTTTGGAAAGCGCGTTTTGGCTTCTAACATCAACTGCCGCACTCCAGCAGCTGTGGTGACTGCGTTCGCGCCGGGAGCCAGGTAGATCGCAACGAGCGCTGCGGGCTTGCCGTTCAGCCTGCCAATTACGTTGTAGTTCTGAGCGCCCAGTTCCACCCGGGCGACGTCCTTCAGTCGCAGAATGCCTTGATCCGGCCGTGCTCGAACGATGATCTGACCAAACTCCTCTGCCGAAGGGAGACGACCTGGAGCCCGCACTGTGTAGGTGAACTGCTGTCCCGGCGGGACCGGTTCGCCGCCGGCCTGACCAGCCGGGTTGACGTTGTTCTGGGCCTTGATGGCATCGATGATCTCCGGCACGGTGATCTTCAGATTCGCCAGCTTGTCGGGATTCACCCAGCAACGCATCGCGTATTGTCCAGCACCAAAGATTGAGACTGAAGCAACGCCCGGCACTCGCGTCAACGGATTGTTCAGATTGATGGTCGCGTAGTTCGACAGAAAGATATTGTCGTACGTGTTATTCGGAGACGTGAGGTCGAGCAGCATCAAGGGTGCCTGCGTCGACTTCTGCACAATAACGCCCTGGTTGATCACCGCGCTTGGCAACTGAGCGTTGGCCTGCGACTCACGCATCTGGGTCAGGATCTGATCGGTGCTGGCAATCGTATCGATGTTGAAGTCCACGGTGAGCGTCATCTGCCCGTTGCTGGCGTTCAACGAATACATGTAGTTCATGTTGTCGACGCCGGCCATCTGCTGCTCGATCGGAGTCGCAACAGAATCCGCCACCGTTTGAGCATCGGCGCCCGTGTAGTTGGCAATCACCTGGATCTGTGGATCGGCGATATTTGGAAACTGAGCAGTCGGCAGACGAAGCATCGAGACAATGCCCGCGATCACCATCAAAATCGAAATAACAATCGCGACAATCGGCCGGTTGATAAAGAACTTCGACATGGTCAGTTGCCCTCGGCCGCGGCGGCTGTGGCGACATAAGGCTTGGGACTGACCGGCGTTCCCTCCCGAACCTTCATGAATCCCTGAACGATGACTTTTTCACCGGGCTTAAGACCTTCGGTGATAATCCAATCGGGGCCGACCCGTTGCCCCACTTTCACCGGACGGAACATAGCCTTGTTTTCGGGACCGACGACGACGACCTGGTACATCGACTGAACCTCGATGACCGCCGCCTGAGGAATCAGCAAAGCGTTCTCGGTCGTGCCGGTTTCAATGCGTACGTTTCCAAAGCCGCCGGGACGAAGGTATCCATCTTTATTGGGGAACTCCGCTGCGATCTGGATAGTGCCCGTCGACGAGGCGACCTCCCGATTCACCAGAACAATCTTGCCCATCGCCGGAAATTCGATACCGTTGGTCTGAATGAAGCGAACTCGATACGCATTCGCCCCCACTTTATCTCCGCGTACGATTCGCGAGATAGCCGCTGCTCGGCTCAGGTAGTCGCTCTCGCTGATGTTGAAGTATGCGCGGATTGGATTGATCTGTGAAACCGTTGTCATCTTCGTGGTCACACCCACAAGGTCGCCAACGTTGGAGTTCGAGAGGCCGGCCACGCCATCGATCGGGGAAAACACCTTGGTCCAGGAAAGGTTCAACTCCGCCTGCACCATCGCTGCCTTGGAAGCGTCCACCTGGGCCTTGTCAGCCGCAAGGGTGGAGATGTCGGTATCCAACTGCTTCTCCGGTATCGCGTGCTGAGCCGCGAGTGGCGTATCGCGAGTGACGTTATTCTGCGCCTCTCCTTGCTGGGCAACAGCAACCGCTACCGTCGCCTTTGCCTGATCAAGCGCGGCCACAAAAGGACGAGGGTCGATCTCGTACAGCAACTGACCTTTGTGAACGAAGAAACCTTCCGTGTAGGCACGCTTCAACAGGTAGCCCTGCACTTTGGGAGTGATATCGGCATTCACCTGCCCATTCAGTTGCGCAACCCACTCCTGAAAGTTAGGAATATTCCGCTGCACAACATTGGTGACTTCGACATCGGGAGGCATCGGCTTGGGAGCCTCTTCCTTCTTCTCACAACCAGCGACCGCCAACAGCAGGAATACACCCACAAGGATCGTGGCAACGCCAGAGCCGCGTCTCCACTCATCCATCAAAAGTAAGTCGCGTGGCATGCCCGTCTGAAGGAGAAGATCCCGAACTTTAAATCGTGCTCGCATTTTGTTTCACTCGCCTGAAAAGCTGGCGCCATCTTTCTGGTGAGGTGCGTATCTTGCCTTATATCGCACCCAGCGCGAAGTCACGACTAGCAATAATGCTAGATTGCACACCAGTCGAAGCATCTCCTCTCCCGATTGACCCTATTTACGGATAGAAATTCACTTGACTCTGGCCTCGTCCGCGCTGAAGACTCCGACTCGATGTACGGGAGAGCAAGAAGACCCTGCCAAAGAAAGGAGCTCTGTGCAAGGAGATCCAAACCGTCGAGGTTTGAGTCAAATTAATCAATTCAGGAATGATTAAGACGTGAATGATTTTCGTCAATCGATATGAGAGTGGCGAGATGCCGAACGTCGCTCTCGAACTCCCAAGTTGCTGACGATGGACAGATAGTACGGGCCTTTTAGTAATCAAAATATTGATTACCGACGGACCATGCTGTTCCTCCCGAGACACCAAATTATGTAGTTACAGCCAACGAAATCACAGTTAGACTGAAGCTTCTCTTTGATGCAGCGACCACCAGCTGAGTCTTTCGATTGTTGAGATTATGCCCCGATGAGCCAATCTGATCCTTGCGGCAAAGACCACGCTCAATCGAGCCTGCTGATTATCTCTTCCGTCTGGTGGCCCTCGTCTGCCAAGTTAGCCGTTGCATTAGCGAACTATGGCTGCAAAGTAGAAGGCGTGTGCCCGCCGGATCATCCCTTTTCGTTTGTAGACGGCATCACCAAAATCTATCCCTATCGCGGTCTGGATTCGCTGAAATCCCTCTATGAAGCGATCTCTCAGAGCGCTCCGCACCTGCTCATTCCATGTGATGACGGAGTTGTGTGGCAACTGCATGAGCTTCACCGAACCAAGCCGGAGCTCAGACCCCTTATCGAGCGATCGCTGGGAGCACCTTCAGGATATGAAGTCCTCTCCGGCCGGGCTGATCTGTTGCAGCTCGCGCAGGAGTTGCATATCAGGGTACCGCTGACGAAACAGGTATCAACTAAAGCCGACCTCGAAGAATACTTCGCCACACCAGGCACATCCGGGATTCTCAAACTGGATGGAACAAATGGCGGAAAAGGAGTGCAGGTCGTGCACTCTCTGGAAGAGGCTAAGCGCGCGCTAGGCTCAATGCGTCGACCCGTAACTCTCTTGACTGCCATTGGGCGCTGGCTGATCATTCATGACGCGCTAGCAATCTGGAGTAGAACCAATCGTCGGCAACCCGGCTTGGTATTACAACAGTTCATCGCCGGCCAGCCAGCCAACACGATGATGGTATGCCAGAGCGGCAAAGTGCTGGCAATGGTGACAGTAGAAGTACTATGCGCTCAGGGCTCTACCGGAGCTGCCATGGCGGTACGGCTGATCGAAAACGAAGAGATCCGCACAGCCGCAGAACGGATCGCCGAACGCCTGCAGCTTTCCGGTTTCCATGGCCTGGATTTTGTCCTTGAATACGAGACTGGCCATGCATACATGATCGAGATGAATCCACGCTGTACCCAGCTCGGCCATCTGCCGATTCCAGTTCAGGGTGACCTGGCTGGCGTATTCTGTCGTGCGTTCACAGACGCTGATACTCAGCAACAGCAAAGGTCTTTCTGCGAGAAGACGATCGTGTTTTTTCCTCAGGCGGTCATGTCGAATGCAAAGTTCCCTTACCTACAGACCTCCTATGTTGATGTTCCGTGGGGGGAACCGCGACTCGTGCGGGAGCTGATGAGCAGGGACTGGCGCGACCGTAGTTTTTTTGCCAGGCTTCACAACATAATCTGGCCTCCCATCAGGACGGCTGTTGATTTCGAAGCGGTGGCAAGTCAAAAAAACGCAGTCTCTAAATCTGCCTAAAATCGGCCCGAAAGGGCATTAACGTGCTACCAGAATAGGCAATAAATCAATTTACGAAGAGCCGCGCGTTGACTCGCTTTGGATTCGCCCGGAAGATGTTTTGAATCATTCGCTATGGAGGCGCTGTCACTTCTCCACCAGTCTTTGCACGACACCTACGCGGCAATTTATTGCAGGTATGTGAAATAAAGTTCTTCTTTGCAACTTCACTTTGAAATGTGTGTCAAAGCGTTACACATTCATTGTGCAAAGGTAAGCCCAGGATGGAAAAACGTAGTCGGCAGGAGATGGACAATGAAGCAACCCGTCGTGTTAAGGAGTGCATCTGTTTAACCTGACACCGACACAACTAATTTTGAATTAGTTAGTAGCTTCTTATGGCTACTTCGTGTTACATTAGCCCCGAAGGGACTATTCCTTTTCAGTCCTTTCCCCTATTTGTATTTCGTGTTCGCTGATCGAGACTACCGTACTCGGAGGGATCACTTGACTACTGCACCTCATGTTCCCGTCTCTCCTGTTGATTTGCTGCGACCGAGTTCGTTCCGGTTCGACCATAGATCGCAACGCCTGTCCCGAGCCATATGCGTTTCGTGGGTGAAGCTGGACTTGCTGTTGCTCTCTTTCACTTTGCTCATGCTGCTGCTTGGACCAGAGATCCGTGGCCACCAGCTGAGTTTGGCGAGAGTCTTGCAACTGCGCGTGTCACTTCTAAATTTCATGTTGGCTGCCACGTGTCTGATCATGTGGCGTCTTAGTTTCAATCTCACCAAATTGCACTTTGACCGCTCCAACGCTTCCATGTCGATCTTGTCGATTGAGACGTTGTTGCGCGTAACCTCATGCGCCGGAATCGCGGCCATCGTAATCTATCTTCGTCATCCGGATCGTGTCTCGATCTACACCGTGTTGACCTTCTGGATCATCAGCCTGATCCTACTCACCGCCGCCCGTGCGCTGCTCATTGCCTTTGAATACTTCGTGAGACCTTTGCTGCGGCAAAACAGGCAGGTCGTTATTGTCGGCAGTGGCCGGAGAGCTCAGCAGGTCGCTCACGAGCTGACGACTCACCCGAAGTGGCACTATTTTGTACTGGGGTTTGTCGATTCGGAACCTCAGTGCGATCCACGTTGCGTGCTGGGTGGTATCGAGCAACTGGATTCCATCCTTATGCAGAAGGTGGTCGATGAAGTGATCATCGCGCTGCCGATGAAGTCCATGTATGACAGCATTCAATTAGCAATTCAAGCATGCGAACGTGCTGGCATACAATCCGGCTTCTCCTTGGATCTGTTCTCAACTGAGGTTGCAAAGCGGCGGTCGTTTGAAGAGCATGACGCCTCCTCCGTTGTGCTTCACATGGTTCACAACGGCCACCATAAGTTCCTGAAGCGCTCTCTCGACGTCGCCTGTGCCGGCGTGGGCGTCATCATACTGGCGCCCTTGATGCTGCTCGTTGCGATTGCCGTCAAGATGACGAGCAAGGGACCGGTCATCTTCCGCCAGAAGAGATATGGCCTGAACAAACGGACTTTCTGGATGTACAAGTTTAGAAGCATGGTTGAAGATGCCGAAATCCGACAGAAGGAACTCGAACATCTCAATGAAAACGACGGCCATGCTTTCAAGATTCGTAATGATCCACGTGTCACACCCATTGGCCGCATAATTCGCAGAACATCAATCGACGAACTCCCTCAATTCTTTAATGTATTGCTGGGAGATATGTCGCTTGTGGGGCCAAGGCCTTTGCCCATGCGAGACGTCAACAATTTCTCGGAAGCAAGTCTCATGCGACGCTTCAGTGTAAAGCCAGGACTCACTGGCCTCTGGCAGGTAAGTGGCAGAAGCAATACGTCATTTGCCAGCTGGATGAAACTGGATCTCGAGTACATTGATCGCTGGTCATTGCTGCTTGATATGCAAATCCTGGCGCGGACCATCCCCGCTGTCTTCAAGAAAAGTGGCGCCGCCTAGCGTCATCGAACAAAGTTGCAGTCCGAGTTCTTCCTGACAAGCCCCCTTCAAAGGGGGCTTGTCATTTCGTCTCCACGAATGCAATCGCCGCCTGCAATCCAGGACATCCGCGTTGTCTCCTCCTTACAGGTGGCAACACAATCACCAAAGGAATACCATCAATTCCACGATGGATCGTGAGTTGCGATCCTGTCGCGCGGGAAGGAAGAGTGACTTCGATGTCAGCTCATATATTCCAGCGAATCCTTGTTGCCGATGATGGTTCCCCGGATGGAGAGCGAGCCGCCGATGTCGGTGTAAAGCTCGCGGCAAAGCTTCATGCGGAGGTGATCTTGCTCGGTGTCGTGGAGCCTCCCAACATACAGGCCGAGGGCGAAGGCTTACCGGTCGAAGATCCCTCCATCTCTCGCCGCACCATGGAGGAGCGCTTCGAGCGCTTTTTAAACCTTGGAAGCTCGCTTGGCGTCCGAATGATGGTTGAGATCGTCCTCGGCCTGCCAGCCGTGCAGATTCGAAGGCGTGCTGAAGCCGATCAGGTGGATCTCATCATCCTTGGCCGCCGCAATATCAGTCGAACCCGCAGGTGGTTTGAAGGATCGACCTCCGAAGCTGTACTGCGCGAAGCAACCTGCTCGGTAATGATCGCCCGTTGATCTCGCTCGGACTTGAAGGCGACGAACCTCAAAGCCCCCTTGTCGCGATGTTGTACGATAAAGTCATGGGAATGAGGTCTCCCAAAACCGCCCGAGAGATCTGGCTGATGACCTCTGCCGATTCGATGTTCTTAAACTGAAGAATAGCGAGAATAACGAGGCAGATGATGTCATATCTTTGGGTAACAATCGGTAGCGCGTTGGGTGGGCTCTTACGCTATGCAATCACCAGGCTGACGCTCACGCAGAGCATGGCATTTCCCTACGGCACTGTCTTCATCAACATACTTGGCTCCTTCGTCATTGGGTACTTCGGAACGCTCACCTTGCAGAGCGGTAGATATCCCGTCTCCGATAACCTCCGCCTCTTCGTCATGGTTGGAATCTGCGGAGGGTTTACTACCTTCTCCTCCTTCAGCCTTCAGACCTTCGATCTACTCCGATCAGGCGCATGGGGCAGAGCGTTAGCGAACGTTCTGCTCTCGGTCATATTATGTTTGGCTGCAGTCGCTGCCGGTCATCTCCTGGCGCACCAATCGGTGGCAAGGGCCGCCATCGCCGAAACCGCAGACGAAGAATACACAGGCTGAGAAGAAATGCCGTCAGACCAAGTCCGGCTCCTTCGCTCATACGACTAGCCAAAGCAGCTAAACTACCCACATGATCGATGAAGCCACCTTCCGCCGCGAATCCGACCGTGCCCTCGAAGCCCTCAAGCAGTCACTCATCTCCGCCGAGGACGACGACGGCACCTTTGAGTTCGAAGACAACAATGGTGTCATGAACATCATCTTCGAGAATGGCTCCAGCAAGTTCGTCATCACCCCCAACACCCCCATCCGTCAGGTTTGGGTCTCCGCCCAGGCCACCAGCTTCAAGCTCGACTGGTCTGAGGCTGCCACCGTATTCACCTTTGCCAAAACCGGCGAGGACCTCAAAACATTAATCCAGCGTCTCCTCCGCGAACATCTCAACGACCCCACCATCTCCCTTCCTTAGTCGTGGAGCACCCAAAAACAAAAGTGCAACGGCTTGCATAAAGCAAGTTAGAATGACATCACTATCGAGGCCATCTCAGCCAGGTAGAAAAATAAACAATCTACTCAGAACTGCTCCTGCACCCGGGAGGATGGGATAGCCATCATGACGCCGAAGCTGTCCGTTGCCATCATCACGTTCAACGAGGAAGCGAATCTCGCCCGCACCCTTGCGAGCGTCCAGTTCGCGGATGAGATCATCGTCGTTGACTCCGGCTCAACCGACCGCACTCTCGAAATCGCCGCCTCCTTCAAGGCCACTCTCTTCCTTGAACCCTGGCAAGGCTTCGCCGCACAGAAAAACTTCGCCATCGAGCGCTGCTCTGGCACGTGGGTTCTCTCCCTCGACGCCGACGAGGCCCTTACACCAGAACTCCAAACCGAGATCCGCGCCCTGCTCTCCGGCAACCCCGCCGCTGACGCCTACCTTCTCCGCCGTCGCAACTTCTTTCTCGGCCGTTGGATGCGCCACGGCGGATACTATCCCGATCCCCACCTCCGTCTCTTCCGCCGCCACGCCGCCAACTTCGCCCCACCTGCCCGCTTCACCGATCGCCCCGTCCACGAAACGATAGCCATCGGCGGCACCATTGAAACCCTCAACTACGACATCGTCCACCACGCCTACCCCACGCTCGAAAGCTATATCGAGAGCCTCAACCGCTACAGCACTCTTGGCGCACAGATCGTCGTCGACAAAGGGCACACGAGCAGCTCTGCCGTCGCCCTCTGCTACAACGTGCTCTTTCTCCCCACCCTCACCTTCTTCCAGAACTATCTCTTTCGCCTCGGCTTCCTCGACGGACGCGAGGGCCTCCTCCTCCACCTCTACCACTCCACCTACACCAGTTGGCAGTACGCCAAGGCCTGGCAAAACACCCGCAAACACTAGACCGCAATTGCCTGACGTTATCTACGTCCAAATCATCAGAATCTCTGACAGTCGGGGCAGTCCGAACAACGATCCGAGGCACATACAGGAGGCGTCATCGGGCGAAAGCTCGACCGCTCTCTTCACTCGCTGGTGGTGTAAAACAAACTCATGCGCAAATGCCGTGCCCTGGCCCTCCTCGCCGTCTCCGCAATGCTTCCCGCCGCGCTCTCCGCACAAAACATCGCCAGTAAAACCATAGGCATGAAACATATCGACGGCTATCTCCCGCTCGACTGGGACGCCAAGACCGGGAAGCTCTACCTCGAGATCCCCCATCTCGACGAGGCCGGTAAGAGTCCGGAGATTCTCTACACCCATTCCCTGCCCTACGGCACCGGCTCCAACGACCTCGGCCTCGATCGCGGCCAGATCTCCGAAGGTCAGATCCTTCGATTCGAACGCACCGGCCCGAAGGTTCTACTGATCGAACCCAACCAGCACTTCCGCTCCAGCTCTACCGATCCGTCCGAACTCCTCGCCGTCCATCAGTCTTTTCCCGAGTCGGTCTTATACGGTTTCAAGGTCGAGGCCGAAGACCCGAACGGCGCAGTCCTGGTCGATGCCACTGACTTCTATCTCCGTGACGCGCATGGAGTCGCTGAAGCCCTCACTAACACCAAACAGGGCGCTTACAAACTCGATGCCACCCGCTCCACCATCGCCCTCGACGCCACGAAAGCCTTCCCGAAAAACACTGAAGTCGAAGCCATCCTCACCTTCACCACCGACGACCCATCCAAAGGCGAGTTCGTTGGCAACGTCACGCCCGACCCCCACGCCCTCACCATTCGCGAGCATCAGTCTTTCATCGAGCTCCCTGGCCCCGGCTTCACCCTGCGCCGCTTCGACCCTCGCGCGGGCTACTTCCCCACCAGCTATCGCGACTACAACGTTCCCGTCGGCGAATCGCTCGATCAGCAGTTCATCATCCGCCACCGCCTCATCAAGAAAGACCCTTCCTGCAAGACCGCCTGCGAACCGGTTGTTCCCATCCAGTACTACGTTGACCGTGGCGCTGCTGAACCCATCCGCACAGCTCTCCTCGAAGGCGCACGCTGGTGGGATCAAGCCTTCCAGGCTGCAGGATGGGCCAAGGGCACCTTCCGCGTCGACATCTTACCCGCCGACGCCGACCCCATGGACGTCCGCTACAACATCATCCAGTGGGTTCATCGCTACACTCGAGGCTGGAGCTACGGCGCCGCCGTCGTCGATCCACGCACCGGCGAGATCCTCAAAGGCAACGTCACCCTCGGCTCTCTCCGCAGCCGCCAGGACTACCTCATCGACGAAGCCCTCCTGAGCCCATACATCGATGGCAAACCGCTCCCACCAGCCACTGACCCCATGCTGACTATGGTCCTCGCCCGCACGCGCCAGCTAGCCGCCCACGAGACCGGCCACACCCTCGGCCTCGCCCACAACTTCGCCGCGAGCAGCTTCCCCCACTCCCCAGAAGAGTCCGTCTCCGTTATGGACTATCCCCACCCATGGATCACACTCGACAAGAACGGCGTCCCCAACATCTCCCAAAGCTACGCCGTCAACATCGGGATCTGGGACAAGGTCGCCATCGACTACGGCTACCGCGAGTTCGACAAATCATCGAAACCAACCGAAGACCGCGCCGCCCTCAACGCGATCCTCGCGGCCTCCGAGAAGACCGGCCTCATCTACATCACCGATGAAGACGCCCGCCCGCTCGGCGGTGCCCATCCCCACGGCCACCTATGGGACAACGGCACCGATCCGGCTGATGAACTCAACCGCATCCTCACCATCCGCGCCGCCGCCCTCAAGCGCTTCGGCGAAGACGCCATCAAGACAGGCGCCCCAATGGCCCAACTCGAAGACACCCTAGTTCCCCTCTATCTCCTCGAACGCTACCAGACCGAAGCCGCAGCAAAAGAGATCGGCGGACTCGACTACCGCTACAACCTCCGCGGTGACGGCCAGATCAACCCCGTCATCGTCTCCCCCGATGCCCAGCGCAAAGCCCTCACAGCGGTCCTCAAAACTCTCTCCCCCGAGACTCTCACTCTTCCTGAGTCCCTCCTGCAGATCCTTCCCCCGCGCCCACCGGGCCTCGAACGCACTCGCGAGTCCTTCGCTTCGCACACCGGTCTCACCTTCGATCCCATCGCCGCAGCCGAGTCCAGCGCCGACCTCACCTTGGCACTCCTCTTCAACGCCGACCGCGCCAGCCGCATCGTTGAATATCACGCTCGCGACGCGAATGAACCCACTCTCGTCGAGGTCATCGACGAAACCATCCTGGCAACCCGGCCTCCCCACCAACCAGACGGGGCTACCTCCGCGCTCCCCCAACTCCCTCTCTCCGGCATCATCCAGAACGCCGTCTACGTCCGCACCGTTGAAGCGCTCTTGTCTCTTGCCGCGAACCCACACGCCTCCTCTATCGCTCGCGCGGTCGCCTCTACCAAGCTGAACACGATCAAACAGCGAGCCAACCCTTCAGACCCAATCGACGCGTACCTCACTCAGCGCATCGACCAGTTCCAAACCGATCCCGCTAAGTTCATCCCAGTTAAACCCATCGAAGCCCCACCAGGCATGCCTATCGGCGACGACGAGATGGACTGACAAGCCACATCAGATGTCGTCACTTCTAGAGAATGCAGGATAAGGAAGCACTACGCTCCGCCGTTCCCATCACGCGCAAAGGGCTACCTTGCGTTCAGTGGTTCCGCAACAGCGTACTTCTCTGCGAGAATCTGCGCATAGGTAGCCTCTAGTCGCTCACGATGCAACTCCATGCCCCACCCAGGCGGTGCCCAGAACTTTTTATACGCAGCCTGTCCCATGCGTGCAGCCACCACCGGATCTTTGAGGATAGCAATCTTTGCCTGGAGGTCAGCCTGATCCCCGCTACGAAAATATAAACCTGTGACACCGTCGACAACCGATTCTCGCGCAGCGCAGGTATCCGGGACAATGCTCGGCACCCCATTCCCCGCGGCCTCTAAAACCACCAGCCCAAGAGTTTCGTACCAAAGCGACGGGAAGACCAGGGCACGAGCAGAGCGAAGTGCATTCACTCCATCGTGATGATTCATCCAACCAGACAGAACCGCCTGCGGATTTGCGCGCGCAACGTCTTCACGAGCATTTCCTTCGCCGATGAACCTGCACTGTACCTTCTCCGCAGCAGCAGCACGCGCGAACAGCACGGCACCTTTCTCCGGTTCCAGCCTGCCGAGATAAACAAACGTCTCACTTTGGGCTACATCGGCTGGTACGTCGCGATCAACCTCAATGGCGTTCGGCACCGAGTGAAAATTGGCATCCTTTGGAAGATAGGGACGCAACAGATCGATCGCTAACTGCGAAGAGTAGATAAAGTTTTTGATGCCTGACGGCACGTACCCAAAACGGTCCTGCACCACACGACGGCCCACTCGCCACAGCTTGTGCTGATAACTTCTCACGTCGCAGTCCCTGCAAATGCAAGCAGCACTCAGCGGTCGAATGGTGCATTTCTGCTGCGTGTCTTGGAGAAAAAACGTCCCTGTCGGGCACGCGAGAAGGAAATCATGGATTGTAAATACGATCTGGAAGTCCCTGTCCACCGCTGCTCTAACCGCACTCGATGAAAGAGCTTTCGTCCAGCTGTGGACATGGACGATGGTGTTCTGCGGATCTAAAGAATCCAGAACTTCGCCAACATCTTTCCGTGACTGCGGATTCCACCATCCTTTGGCGATGGCGCGCAGCCGATTCGGATCTTCGACGATATCGAACTGGCCAACACAGTGCACCGTCAGGTTTGGCTGATCTCGCAACTCCGGCGCGATCGGGCCGACGCCGCATATCAGAGACACCTGATGGCCGGCTTTTGCCAAGGCACGCGCCCCATCGAGCGCAACCTTTGCAGCCCCGCCATTCACAGATGCAGTGTCACTGAGCAAAACAACATTCATTTCGATCGCCTCCCCGCTCTTGCAGTGGCCGCTGCCCGGCCCCTGCTCGCCAGGATCTGTGATGCCCATTGTTGAAACACTAACAAGATAAAAACCGTATTGCCAACAAGATACCGCTTCCAGAGCCGTCTCGGTTCCATCACGAGCCGCCAAAACCACTCTAGGCCGGCTTTTTGCATAATTAAAGGTGCGCGTTTCGTCACCCCTGCAACCAACTCGAAACTGCCACCTACACCGACCATCACCTTTGCAGAAAGGCCTGCATGATTATGAATCCAGTACTCCTGTTTGGGCGCGCCGAGACCCACGAATAAAAAATCAGGTGCAGCCTGTTGGATGCGCCCAGCGACTTCCGTGGAAAGCTCTGGATTATTCATGAAGCCCATCGGAGGGCAATCAATACCGACAACCTTCAGGTTCGCGTTACTTTCCAACAGCTTACGTACCGCGCCTTCGCCAGCACCCGGACGGCCACCAAGGAAATACACCGTATACCCACGCTCTGCAGCGACCTCACAAAGGCGCACCATTAGGTCGGTTCCATTCACGCGTCCGGGGATAGGCTGGCCTAAAAATCGGCAAGCCCAAACCAAGGCCACTCCGTCCGCAACACACAAGTCAGCGTTTCGTAAGAGCTCGGCGAATTCAGCATTACCATGCGCCAACTGCACGAATTGCGCGTTGAGAGTTGCAACATGGATGGTGTTTGACCTCGGGACATCCATCAACGACGTGATGCGATGAACTGTTTCGTCCATTGTTACCGGGTCAAGTTGTACCTGATCGAGGCAGACACGATTCATCCCAACTCCTTTCATGGTTAGCAGACAAAGATCCAGCGCCGAAACGTCTCCGCAGATAGCTTTTCTATAGGAATCCAGCTAGGTCTTTGTTGGCGTGTCTATCAACGACTACAAAGTGTGCTCAATGTTTACCCCCAAAGTAGGAGCGAATGGGGACATACCACATGGTCCGAAAACTGTAGTACAGATTCCATAATCGATACGTGAACGTAGATTTGGGCCGGAACTCATGCTCCCAGCGTCGACGCGCGTGCGTGAGTTTCTTTCGCTCTGAAACAGTGAGCACAGGTTCCAGATGGTCGAGGACGAGCATCGTGCCCTGCAACATTCGCTCTTGAGCCTGCGAGGTATTCGAGCCATGTTCACGATATTCCAGCGTGCAAAACGTATGTCGAACAAGTGGCCTCTGTCTGGCGATCCTGAGGTAGAGATCGTAGTCTTCACCCATCGAGAAAGACTCGTTGAAGAGCCCGGCTGAAACGAAACTCTCTCTTCGCATCATGACGGCGCCTGGAGAACCGATCAGATTGCTCTCAAGAAGAGGAAGGAAGTACTGTGTTCGCGGTCTGCAGATATGAGCTGGCCTCAACTCCACCCCGTCATGATCAATGATCTTTGTAGGACCAAAGCTCAGACCAGCGTCTGGGTGACTATCCAAGGCCTGCAGATGCGCCTCGATCGCACCCGGCATCAGTCGATCATCCGAATCTAGGAAGATAAGAAACTCCCCCGAACTCTTACTAAATCCAAGATTCCTTGCAGCCGAAACACCACGGTTCTCGGTACGGAGTATTGTCACTTCCTCAGTTCGCTCGAGCAATGAATCCGCAGGAACGAGAGAGCCATCGTCTACTACGATGATTTCGACATTAGGATAATTTTGCTCCTTCGCACTGAGCACTGCCTCTGCCAAAAATTTCGGCTGGTTGTAAAAGGGGATGATGATAGAGACCAGCGGCTTGAGAATATCGGCGGTACTCATGATCAGGGAACCTCGATCTTTAACTACTTGCGCTGTTCCTTTCCCAAACTTTCTGCCCTCTCTCTCCAGAAGACTCCAGTTCAATAGAGCTAGTGTACCGTCGGTCGCCAAACTCGCCCAGGCAGCCCCACGCCAACCGTAAAGAGGAATAAGCCAAACATTCAGTCCGAAATTCAAGATGACAACTATGATCTGAGTGATGGTTCTGTAGCGTTGCTTACCAATTGAGGTAAGAACGCTACCTGAGATCGCATGCACGCTCCTGAAAATCGGGATCAAGCAAAGCCAGCGCAAAGCTAATGTTCCTTCACTGAATCCGCGACCAGTCAAAATCGGTATTAATGGAGCCAGTACGAACATCCCCAGCGCGGTAGCAGCACTGACCAACAATCCGTGCTTCAGCAGTCGGCGGCCAAGTCGAATTGGTTGGTCTGGTCCGGATTCCGCCAGTTGGAACAAGCGCGGTTGCGCAGCAAGCTGTATTGAAGTTAGCGGAGCCGTACCCATCTCTATGATGCGATACGCCATCCCATAGATGCCATTCGCAGCGCTCATCCCGTAGTGACTGAGCATGGTCTTATCTAGATCGTTATATGCGCTTGCTGTCGATGCCCCGAATGCGTATTCAACTCCCTCCTTGCCATGTTTCCAGGCCAGGTGCGGTGAGAGTTTTGGCCAGCCCAATCGCAGAGTCACCGTAATCAGCGCAGCTACCATTGCGATTCCTGAGGCCACCGCTGAAGCTATCGCCCACTGTCGTGCAGATGCGTGGTGCAAAATTACAAGCATACCAACAGCAACAATCGTCCGGAGAAGCGAGGTCATCTGATTGAATAAAGCAGCGGTCCGCATGTCTTGGAACGCTTGGAACGCTTGTGTCGCACTAATAGTGATCTGCTCAAAAAGACAGCTGCCGATCGCCGTGATAAAAACAATCCCGGCAGTAGCCGGACTGACAATATGAGGTGCGAGCAGGTGCAAAGCGACTATCAGCACACCGCTCATGGTCAGCGTGACCGCCAGGATGTTGCCCCAATATGCCGCGAAACGACTATGGTCGGGCGACACATACCGGAGGAGCACAGTGCCGGTACCGAATCTGCTGTACTCCGCTACAAGATTGACAAGAGCAAACGCACCAACAACGATTCCGTACTGCAATACACCCAAAAGCCGCGCAATCACGATGAAATACGCCATGCGCAGACCGTAACCAAGTCCTTGCCCCAGCAGCATCCATCCAGCATTTTTAGCGAGCAAACTTCTGGAAAATAACTTCATGAAAGCAATTCCCGATCTAGACGTTCAAATTTATCTTTTCTATAGTTCCAACCGAAAAAAAACGAGGTAAGAGCAGTAACAGGAACGTCCCACAGAACGCGGATTGAGTCGGCCAGGTCTTGTCGAAGCACCTTCGCGGCAGATCTTGCTAAGCTACCCTTTCTCTTCCCGATGAAGGTCTCAGGTTTATCAAACGGACGAGAGATGAGACTCAAACGGTGTTTCGATCCGTAAAGTTTCTCGTGCCGCAGTCGCTTGGCCCCGATTGCCAATCCACAACAAGTCACCACGTAGAGAATTGACAGCAAATCGTTGGGCCAGACTACGGTTGCTTCGTCGATATTGTAGAAGATCGTTATGACGACCAACCCCACATACCAGTCATAGGTGCCTGCGGAGTCGTTTCGGAAACAATACCAGGCGTCTTTTATTGCCTTGAAGAGAGTAATAAAAAATATGACAACTCCCGTCGTCCCCAGTTGCAGGAATATCTCAATGATTCCATTGTGCGCATAACCGAACGTCCAGTGGGTTAGCAAAATAACCTTTGCTGACTCTCCTTTCAGCCCTTGCCAGAAGGCAAAGTAGCCATAACCAAGCAGAGGACGCTTGAGAATGGAAATCGCCAAAGCACTCCAGATCGCGGTTCGCCCCGTTAGAGTCGGATTTCGTCCAAAAGCTTTTAGAACCTCCGCGCCATATTCAAGAGCAATAAAAGCCATTAGAAGTGCAACAAAACTTCCAATGACCGCCGTCATTACCAAAAGCCGGGAATCAAGTTTGCGGCTTACACGCAATACGAACATGAAGGCTATGTAAATAAAGAGTACAAAGATGGCCGTGACCGCATGCGCCATAACGATCATGAGTGACATAAGGCAAATAGTGAATAGCCAATTTATCGTGCTCCGCCTACCCCGGGAAATGAGCACGGGACTTAATAGATAGACGAGTGATTTGGCCGCCCCGGTCCGGTCGCCGAAAAGGCCTTGCCATCCCACGCCATTTCGTACATCCCCATGGGTTAAGCCAAAGCGGGGAAGAAAAATAACTACCAGAAGTCCAAGAACGCTCACTAAAATACCAAGCCTGCCAACCATTGTCATGATCTCTTCAGGCTTAAAGCGAATCACAAGGTAGTAGGCGAAGAGAGTACTGAACAGATACAGAACTCCATATAGAAGGGACTTCGCTGGACTCTGTGACCAGACTGTAGAAAAAATCGCGAGCACGGCGAGCAAGGTCAACATCTTGAAGTGCATCGCAAAGGAAAGAACACCCTTCAACTTGGTCTGAATGAGCCAGGCCACCATAAGGTAAGTTACTGCCGCAAAGCCATACCCCAAGATGCCGGGACTGTGAGTAGCAGTACCACCTGGAGAAAATCCTCCCACCTCTGTGTCCGATTGAAAGGAAAATGTGCCGTGAACAACAAAGAAGAGCAAAGGCAGCAGAAGTGTCCAGCTCAAACTTTGCTGACCAGAGTGAGCGACCCGCTGTGCCTCATCTCTCGAATGCCCCGGCTTTAGTATTACAGTCGACATCTAATCTCTCGTGAAGGTGGGCTATCCTGCAATGAAAGTTGCTTGGAATAAGACCGCGATGGGCACACATTCCTGTTTGCCCCGATCCCGCAATAAAGGTGTATTTGTATAGCAGTGTTCTGGTGGCAGTTCTATGCAACGAGAGTACGGAGTAGTCCTTTCAAATTATCTCGAGCCAAGCTCTCAGCCATCTGCGATACAACGAACCTTCTGGGAATAGCTGTGAAGCACTCGATCCAAGAAATAGTTCGTTGAGGCTTCGATCTACTCAGTAACAGCCATCAAAGCCACTTATAAAGCTTCTCAGGAATCGGGTATGTTCGTTTGTTCAGAACGGCGCCCAGTATCGGAACCTGGGAGGTTCGTAGATTGGCTGCCGCCATCTGTGCAGCTTCCCGGCGTGTGGACTCTGCTTCGAGCACCAGGACAATTCCATCGCTTAGCTGCCCCAACGCAATTGCATCTGCATATCGTGTCAGTGGTGGAGCATCGACAATGACAAAGTCGAACTCGTTACGCAGCTCGGCGAGTCGAGCTTTGATAGGCTCTGAGCTAAGTAGGCTCGCTGAGTCTGCCGTAATCCTTCCACATGAAAGCAGCCAAAGCTTATCGATGCCAATAGGATTTGCGAACGATCGGATAGGACCATCCTGCAACAGCGCATCGGTGAGACCAAGTGGATTCGTTGATCCCAACAGATCAGGAAGTCCTGGGGAACGAAAGTTCGCCTCGACGATACAGACCGATCCAGAGGTGTTCTTCGCCAACGTCTCAGCGACCGAGGCGCAAATCTGCGTGCACCCATTTCCGTGATCGATTCCTGCAAACACCACCACACGTGGAGGATTCTGCGTTGGCGTTAGGAAAATCTGCTGAACCAGCCTGAGAGACTCGTCACTCGCCCATTCACCGCCACTGTACTGACTCTCCTCAAGAAGAGACGCGACTGAGTCACTGCGATCGCGTTGCATCTGCTGCAGTAGTTCAAAGTTCTTGCTCATTGGTTGACTCCCTCCATGGTTCGCTTGCTCGAAGATGGACCCATCAGGCTTTGTACCGCCTCAGATAGTTCATTCCCTGGGGCGATATAAATCCTATGTCCCAGTTGATACGAGTTGAACTGCTCACGAAGGGTCTGCGATGCCGCCTCAGTCGACGAAGTCGGATTCATCCGTCCCTCGTTGCAGCGGAATTGTCTATCGAATCGCATCAATAAGTATCCATCCCGTAACGAATAGCACTGCGCCAGCAAAACCTAGTATCGGAACCCAGCCTCCGAGTTTGCGCCTCAAGGCTGGAACAACGGGTGACAAATTGAACCCTACCCTTTTCTGCGTTGGTTCAGGTTCGAGAAATTTTGCGGTGTCAAGATCAAGGTCCGCAATAACCTCCTTAATAATTTCAACGTCGATCATCTTTCGCTTCAAAGCACAACCCAACGACAATGCGTTGAAACAAAGATTATTAATATTTCTCGGAATGCCTTTACTATGCCGAGCAATCAACTGAAGCGCCGCCGACGTGAACAGCGGTTTATCCGACTTGTGACCAGCTAATCGAAGCCTGTGTGACACATACAACTCGGTCTCTTCCGCCGAGAGCGGTCGCAAATAAGCGACCATAGAAATCCGTTGCCGTAACTGCATGAGTTGCGGAGATGCAAGCTTTACCGCAAGCTGTGGTTGACCCGAGAGAATGATCTGTACCAGCTTTTGCTGCTCTGTCTCGAAGTTTGAAAGCATTCTGGCAAATTCGAGCACAGAGTCATTAAGATTCTGTGCCTCGTCGATCACTACGACAAGCCGTTCTCCTCGACGCGCTTGCTCCACCAGAATGTCATTGAGCTTCGCTTGCAGTGCAATCAGCCCTCCCTGAGTTTCTTCAACGCCAAGGTCTGCAAGCAATGCAGTCAGAAATTCGAGTGGAGTAGAGATCGTTTGGAACAGAAAAACTGTCTTCGCATTTCTCCGCAGTTGACGCATGCTCTCAAAGAGCAGCGTAGTCTTCCCCATGCCCGGCATCGCAATCAACGCAACAAAACCGCGCCCGGCGGCTACACCATAAAGCAGGGAGGCCAACGCCTCCCGATGCGTCTCGCTGGCAAACAAATACCGCGAGTCGGGTGTAGCGCCAAAAGGCTGTTCGCGCAGTCTGTAATAGTCCAATATCATCGCAAGAACCTAAGCTGCCTTCTTAGGCATACCAATTACGATTGGAATGCCCAACGTGTCGATGACCTGCGTGGGAGTATGGAATGTAGCGTCGAAATAATTGACGGTATAAGCGGTTGCGATACTGAGGAAAAGTGCTAGGCAGAACGCGACAGCAATAACCATCGGCATGCTGTATACCGGCAAAACGGGGATGGCTGGAGGCACAGCGATGGCCACGTTCGCAATCCCTGTTTTATCCAGTGCATCGGTGGTTCGCTCCTGCTCCCGCTTCGAGAGATAAAGCAGGTAGTTGTCTTCATCTGCCTTCACTTCGCGCATGAGATCGTGTTGCGTCAAGGCCTTCTGGTCGAGGTCAACCATCTGATCTTGCATACTCTGGACGCTGCCCCGAGCCGAAGCAATGATGGCGCGCTGAGCGGCCAGGTCCGTCTCTGTCTTTGCTAAGTCTTCCCTCAACAACTCATAGGTGGGATCTCTGTCGGTAGTCTGGGTTAGGTATTGCGTCTTCTCAGCCTCGGCAATAGCTGCTTGAGTTTGTGCAATTTCCTGGTCGACCTCTTGTACCAAAGGGTAGTGCGCGTCATATTTCAGTGCTAACTGGGTTCGTTTCGTTTGTGCAGCAAGAAGAGTGGCGCGGTACTGATCCAGCAGCCGGTCAGCCTGACTGGTTGCCTGCTGCGTAGCAGATCGCTGCGGGATTACAGCCATCTGTCTTTTGTCGCTTTGTATCTTCTGTTCGTCAGCAGCGGCGGCCTGTTGGGCTGTATGCAACTCCCCAACAGAAAGAGCTACCTGCTGAGCCATGTCCGTACGAACAATATCGGGAGCAGCTACGCCCTGTTTTTGACCAAATTCCCGCAGGGTGCGCTCTGAATTTTCAAGCGCTTTTCTGTATCGATCGGTCTCGTCTGCAAAGAATTGATAAGAGCCAGGTGAGTGATGCACAGCCACATGCTTCTCAAGATAGAAATTGCCAAGCGAGTTAAGGACCGCATAGGAAAGGTGGGGATCAGACGAGCTATATTCAACGTCGATCAAATTAGAATTTATTTCATTCGTAACTTTAAGCTTCTTCGCAAGTTGCTTGACAGCGGACGCCACTCTGTCTTCTTTTGATTGGAATGGATGGAGCAGATACCAGACCGAGAATCCATGCCGCTCAGCTAACCCAGTAGCGAGTACTACTTTCTCGAGCAGATCCTGGCTCTGAAGAAGTGCAGCTTCCGATGTAATCTCCTCGAGCGTTACCTCTTGCGCACCCTGCGGCATCTGAGTGGTGTTCTGAGTACTTACAAGTGGATCTTGGCGCTCACGATTCACCAGTATGGACATCTGGGATTTGTAAGGCGACGGGAAACAAAGCGCCAACAGGATGATGGCGGCGAACGTTGCCAGGAAAACCATGAAGAGCAACTTCTTCCGGCGAAAGAGCGGCGAGACCAACTCTCGTGGGGAGATCAGCTTTGAAGAAGTGTCATTAGCCCAATCTGAAGTCATATTTGTCATGCGGTGTCCACCTTTTGGTTAGGAACATTGACCGTTTCTTCGCGACGATAGAACCACATTCAGAATTGAGCTGGATCAAGGAAAGTGCCGGCATTGAACGAGTACGGCACATACTTCTTGAACTGCACAATGAACTTCTCTGGAATAACAATTAGGTCGCCCGGCCTGACTGTTGCGTCTTCTTCTAAATTCTTGCCATTCAATACAGCCTTCAAATCAAACTTCTGCACTTGGAACATCGCGCCATCGGGAGTTCGATGAAACAGAAAGATCTGTGTCTTTGCCGTAGGTTGCAGCCCTCCAGCAACTGCAATCGCCTCCGCCACTGAAATGTTCTGGCGGAGTTCATATTGTCCCGGCTTTGCGACTTGACCCGTCACCGTAAACAAGGGCTTTTGAAAGTCTTCAAGATCGACATTGACAATCGGGTCGTGCAGTATTCCCGCATAAGCCTGTTTCACCGCATCTGCCAACTCAGGCACAGTGAGCCCCTCGACGTGGATGCTCCCTGCAGTTTGCAGGTTGATATAGCCGTCGGGCTGTACCGTAACAGTCTGATTGAGCTCAGGGGACAGCGCGAACTGAATCAACAAGGAATCCTGGCGATGAATTACATACCGAGGATAGTGTTGTTGCAGTTGAGGTCGAGGACCTGAGCTTGTACTCTGCTTGGGTGTATTTGCCGCTACGACTACTGGCTGCTGAGCAACCATAGTCGATCCGGCGATAGTTAGCATCGCTGCGATAAGTACAGAATGATTGAAGCTGATCCTGATCATAGGTTTTGCTCGCCTCTCCTCTTTGTTGCGACGGGCCACGAAAGCGCATGTACAGAAAGCGATTCCACTCCCGAAACAATTGGCTCCCGGCACAGCTCTTGATGTTGAGATCCCTCAAAAAAAAGGGAAGCTATACAACATCAATCAACAACAACCGGCTGATAGCGTACGAGTCATATGATGCAATGCAGGAGCCTTTTCCCTCTTCCGAAAACTTCACCATCTACCTCGTTTTCAATAAGTGCTATCGGCTGCGGGTTTAGCCTCAATCGTGATTACCTTTAGCCTACAGTGTGTACAGAAAGCATCCAAGAACTTAAATTCATCTCATTGGACTGCGATTTGATCTGTTCATAATTGCCACTACATAGACATGTGCCTACTTTACCATCTGAGCGCCAAATGATGAACGCGAAAACTTCTGCATGCTATCCTCTCCTCCAGAGGCAAGTATTTCGCATTGGTCCGCGGGGGGGCTAACCGTGAGAATCGCCAGACTGGATGGGATTCGCGGTTTAGCAATTTTGATGGTGCTGTTGCATCATCACGAGTTGCTGAACACAGGCTGGACCGGCGTTGATCTTTTCTTCGTACTATCCGGCTTCTTAATCACACGAATACTGCTGAAATCCAAGAACGACGACGATTATTGGAGCAGCTTCTACCGTAAGCGCGCAGTTCGTATCCTGCCGCCTCTCATCGTTTTACTCGTTATCGGCATCATATTTTCCCCTCATGTAAGCCCATGGGCAGCAGCGGGATACACCTTCTTCCTCGGCAACGTTGTGGACGCGATGGGCCACAATGTCATCTTCACCCTCTTTCTTACATGGTCGCTTGCCGTCGAAGAACACTACTATCTGCTATGGCCATTCGCTGTGCTTTATCTAAGTCGAAAAAACCTTGCAATATTGGCGTGCGCAGTACTACTTCTCGATCCACTCCTGCGCATGTTATTTACTCCTCACGTACCAGCTGTGGCCATCTACGTGCTTACACCATTTCGTTTGGATGGGCTGGCAGCGGGCAGCTTACTTGCTCTGCTCATAAGTCATGAGAGAGCTACCTCCATACTCAAGACAATCTCGCCGTGGGCCTGTGCAGTTGCTTTGACGATCTATGGTTTGATGCACTGGCGACTCGGAGAGGCATTCTCCTGGCCTGCAAATCATGTTCTCTTCAATGGCTTCGGCTACAGCTTGATTGCCGCAATAGCCTTCTTTCTAATCGCTCACGTCCTGCTGAATGAGAACTCAGTTCTCAGCCGCATCTTCTCGCTTCGTCCACTCGCCGCCCTGGGTCGAATCAGTTACGGCGTCTACCTCTACCAGGCGCTCGTCCTCGTAGCCGCAGAGAAGCTCTTCGGATTGACGAGTCCCGTCTCATATCATTCCCTTCATCTACTCGCCATCCTGGACATTCCCGTGGTGATCGCGATCGCCTACGTATCCTTCCGCTTCTATGAGCTTCCAATCATGCAGTGGAGCTCAAGGCGCGTCGCAGCAGCGGCCTTAGCGGAAACGCCCCAGCAAGTAGCATCTTCATAAGTTGACCCAGCACGTCGATGGCCTTACCAAGGCTCAAAAATGGTAAACACTTACTAAGGGGTGTATGTCTTTGAAGACGGTCTATCATCTGCTCGACGAAAGAGAACCTTTCTCTGAAGTAAACGGCGGAGCCATCTCCAGGTGGGCTGCCAACGCACTGCGCGACGGCGACGAAGTCGTCATTTGCCCCTCATTCGATAACTCTTACGGGTTCCCCGCGGAGCGCCTCTATGAACTTCCACGCTGGAGCTCGGTAGGCACTGTTCATCCCGTGATCTATAGATCGCCCTGGCCAATACAAAAGTGGACCTATATCTACCTCTTTCAAGATTTGCTGCAAAGGGTAAATCGAGGCGATGTGGTCTACGTCCACAATCGTCCTGCGTGTGCAGCGACACTCGCAACCATCGCTGACAAATACGGCATTCAGGTCGTGCTCCACATGCACAACTCAATGCTTCTCCAGGCGAACAGAGGCCAGATCAATGCTCTTCGGCACACTCCCATCGTCTTCTGCAGCGAGTTCCTTCGCAAAGAAGCTGCTGCTGCATTGCCGAACGCATTTGAAAAGACGTACATCGTTTACAACGGAGCAGACGGCGTAAAGTTTCGTCCACCAGAACGAGATCGCAACTCCATCCCCACCGTGATCTTTACCGGACGCCTCGTTCCGTATAAAGGCGTGCACGTTCTGCTCGAGGCGATGCGAATCCTCGAAAAGAACGGAGTCACCGCCAAGTGCCAGATCGTAGGCGGATCCGGCTTCGGCAATAGCAAAGGCACCCGATACACGCGAAAGCTGGAGCGTCTCAAAGCGAACAACACGGAACTCGTCGGTTACAAATCTGGAGAGGCGCTCGCCGAGATGCTCCGCAACGCCAGCATCTTCTGCTGTCCTTCAATCTGGAACGATCCATTCCCACTCGCCCCGTTGGAAGCTATGGCAACCGGCCTTCCCGTCGTCGCCTCCAAGGTTGGCGGCATTCCAGAGGCATTAGCCTACGGTGGCGGTCTTCTTGTACCGCCAAACAACCCCGCGGCACTCGCAGAGGCTCTCACAAAACTGATAGAAGACCCAGCCTATCGCGAACAGATGGGCGAAAAAGGTCACGCTTCCTATCTCGATTACTTCGTCTGGGACAAGATCACAGATCAGTATCAGGTCGTCATCGACGAACTATCCGAGGAATCAACAGTCCCTGTAGCAGTCGCCTCAAAGGCTTGACGAGAGATACTGCCGAAAAAACAACTCTACGTACACGAGCCGAACGTCGAAGGAGACGCTCCGATGAAAACGAAAGCGGTGTGGTTTGCGCTTCTATGGATTCTGTCGGCCACGGACCTGCATCGCGCGGCCGCACTTCAATCCGCGACCTCGGACATTCCGCCTGGCTCCGTCTTCACTCCGCCTAAAGAGAATGCCTGCCAGTCAAAATACGATCAGTTCTATTCAACGGAGCCTGGTGTCTATGTCTATTGGGCGTTCTGCGAGACTGGTACGCCCGTTCAACTCTATGACTACGTTGGCCAATACGATCTCACCGCGGCGAAACACTCCTTCGGCGCGGGAGGCGTGACTGGAGGCGCAGAAGGCCCGGTAAAGGACGGAGAGACGGCCGCCTCTGTCAAACTTGCGAGCTTCGGTGTTGCCAATCAAGGCCTCCCCCTCAACACGCATCAAGGCACGGTCTCTACTTGGATCAACACAGACGCACCAAACTACCCGGTTCCCGCGCTTTTGCTGCCGGCAGTCTTAGGCAAGTCGATGATTGCCCTCAAGGTCGCAAACACCTCAAGCATCTGCTTCAGCGGAAGTTACACAAACGACGCTGGAGTTGCATCGACGGTGCAGAAGTGCGGCTACACGGCGAACACCTGGCACCGCGTCGCACTCACATGGTCCGAAGGCAACCTAAGCCTTTATGTCGATGGCTCCTCCGTCGCAACCGGCAAGTATGAAGGCTCGCTCGACAACAAGGTCTTCCTCTACAAGCTCTTTCCGGGTTGTTGTCAGGCTACAAAGCAAATGACATTGGCGAAGATGTCTATCTCACACCTTGCGTGGAGCCCAGCGCAGGTGGCTGCGGACTTCGCTCCTCAATTCCCCAAGGTTCCCGAAGGCGGCGTCTTCGTCGGATCGCAGAAGCTCGGAACCATTCACAAGGATGTCCTCGGATTCGCAGGACTAAGTCCGGGCACCTCAAGCCCCGAGGTACGCGCTGCCCTGCTCTCCGGCCTCAAAGCGACGGGCGTAACAGCACTGCGTTATGCCGAAGGCCAAGGCGGCATCGATGCGGATCTCCAGGACTGGCAGGGTCGTGGCGCGTGCACGAAGAAGCCCGGCGTCTTGGGCAAGGTCGCGAGTACATCGGCCATCCCCGGCCCGGACGACTACATTCAGGGCGTCGCGAAGCCGCTCCAACTGAGCATCGTTTACACAGTCAACTATGGAACCAATCCGCCCGCATGCGACGCCGGTGGCGATCCGGAGGTCAACGGTGCAAGCCTGGTCCGCTACACCAATAAAACCAAGGGATACGGAATAAAGTACTGGGAGGTTGGAAACGAAGTATATTCCAACTACAGTGAAACCGACTTTCACGATCACCCTAACTCCGGTGATAGCTACGCGAAGTATGAGCCTGCTTTCTACAAAGCGATGAAGGCCGTAGATCCCACAATCAAGATCGGGGTACCGATCGCACTCTCGATCTACTCCTACCAGGCCGGATTCAGCCTTCCCGTTCTCTCCGGTGCAAGCTACGATGCAGTGATCTTTCACAACTACCCCGTCAACGATCCCATTACCGACGGAGCCACTCTCTATCAGGATCGTGTGGCCTCGAACACAAGTCGCCTACGCGGAGAACTGCTCGCAATCGAGACCACCCTCTTGAATGTGGGCAAGAGTCCGGACACTATCTGGGTCACAGAGTGGGATGGCGAACAGGCTGGAAATATGTGGTCGAAGCAGACCATAGGAGCTGTCACTCCGCTCTTCGTAACCTCGCAGCTCGCCGAATACATGCTCGCAGGCGTCCAGGTTGCAACGTGGTTTGCACAAGGCAGCCCAAATGTCTGCTCTACTTTCAACTATGACTACAAGGGCGAAACCGCCTACAGCTGGTGGAAGTGTGGCAATCCGTCACTGGTATACACCGGCCCGGTCCCAAACAAAGGCGAGGTCCAGGTTGGTCTTCGTGCCGGGGACCTCTACCCTGCTGGACGCGCCTTCCAGATCCTCTCGCAAAGTGGATTTGTAACTGAAGGCGAGCATATGCTGCGCACCCAGACCGACCTCGAAAAGGCGCCCTGGCTCCTAACTTATGCGGCGACACATGGGTCGTCCTACGCAGTCATCCTGATCAACCGCGACAGGGACGAGGCCCACACAGTTCCAGTCTCGTTCGCCAACAAATCCTCAGGCAAATCCGTTCGGCAGTGGACCTACGGCAGAGAGCAATACGACAAGACACGACAAGGCGACTGGTCCGCTGCCCCAGTCCAATCAAGGCACGGAGCCTGGAACTCGGACTTCACGGCAACGTTGCCACCATGGAGCGTCAACGTATTTGTGTTCGACAACTAATCTGGCGAATCGGCCCTTGCAGGCAAGAATTAGAAACAAGTAGAGTGGGACTTCAAGCGACACTAACTAAATACTGGGTCTGGACAACAAATGAAAACGCTCCTGCTTTGCCTCACAGTCTTCGGTTGGCAACTTCAAAGCGCTCCTCCGCAGACCGTCGTCCGCCTCGTCCACCCCCTTTCGATTCCGGGCAGCTATCGAGGACAGATGGTTGAACTTTTGCGCCCCCCGGACACCGTGAGCCTGCCCGTACCTCTGCCGGGACCCGATAAAGATGGAACTGCATGGTTCGTCGACATCAGAAATCTCGGCCCCAACGACGTAACGATCCAATCAGGCGACGTGGCAACGGTCGAGAATGGCCCCCTGTTTTCAGTCCTTCTCCATCCCAAGGACGTGACCCGCATTCGTGCGGTTGGATCGAAGTACGTAACCACCAAGCGCTACTAAAGCGACACACCGCTGTCACTAGTTCTTCGCGTAAACCTTCAGCCGCCGACACACCACTCAGGACCCTCGAGCGGTTCTTTCGTGCAGCAAAAACCATAGATAATTCCACCCTTCACCACCGAATCACCATCAAAAGACCACCAGATTTGCACCCCCCAGGTGCTAAAGCCCCTCAGAACGTCCCATTCTGGGTAAGCCATCCTGAGCGAAGGCACTCAATGCCTGCGAACGGCGCCTCAAAGCGCTAAAAGTTGGCAAAACTTCTGTCTTTTCTGAGCGGCGGACGATGGCCACCTCTTACTTTCGACCCTCACAAAAGAATCGCCAGAAGTCATCGCGTACCCCCTCCCGAAGAACCATCAACCTCTGTCAAGCCCCCGAATGACGAAAACCCGCGCCAGCACTGGCGATTCTCGTGGCGTATTCACCCCACTCAACTTTCTATAATTAAGAGTAGGCGGCAAACATTCGAAAATGCAGCAAGGCTGGGCTTAAACACCGAGCAAATCCCATAACTCTCTCATTTCAAATGTTTTGTACACAACCCAAGCAGAATCAATATTTTACCGGAACCGCAAGATCGTAAACTAAACATAATAAACCACTTCCCTGCAAGATCTGCTCTTGGGGTAAGGGGGGTATCCAGATGTCGATATACTCGGAACGCATGCCAACGACCCCTCCAATCCGTGTCCTGGTCGCTAAACCCGGCCTCGACGGCCACGACCGCGGTGCAAAGATCATCGCCCGAGCCCTGCGCGACGCCGGCATGGAGGTCATCTACACTGGACTCCGCCAAACCCCGGAGATGATCGTCTCCGCCGCCATTCAAGAAGATGTGGACTGCATCGGCCTCTCCATCCTGTCCGGAGCCCACAACGTCATCGTCCCCCGCATCACCGCGCTCCTCCGTGAACAAAAAGCCGAAGACATCCTCCTTGTTCTGGGCGGCACCATCCCCGACGAGGATCAGCCAAAATTAAAAGAAAACGGCGTCTCGGCCATCTTCGGACCGGGAACGCCGCTTGAAACAACTATTACCTTCATCCGCGAGCACGTAAAGCCTCGTGGCCTTCTCATCACCTGACTACCAGGGCAGAGGCTTACCAAGGTGAACGAATGCCCCATTCGGCCCGCTATCCTGCAGCGTCGCCAGCTCAACCGAGGTTTTAGCGCCGGTCTCGATGTCGAGCTGCGCGCCCTCACCGCCCATCTCCGTCTTCACCCACCCCGGGTGCGCCGAGTTCACCTTAATCTTCGTGTCTTTCAACTCATGCGCCAGATGAATCGTGAACGAGTTGAGCGCCGCCTTCGAAGCGTCATACGCAAACGTCTTCGCATCGTAGATGAAAGACCCTGGCGTAGCATGCAGAGTATTCGAGCCCAAAATGCTCGACAGATTCACAATCCGGCCGCCGACACTCTTCTTGAGCAGCGGCAACAACGCCTGCGTCAGCCCCACGACCGCAAAAAAATTCGTATTAAACGTCTTCTGCAGAACATCTTTCGAAGTCGTGGTCGTCTCATTGCCCTTCCGGCCGTCGAGCATGATGCCTGCATTATTGACCAGGATATCCAGCCGTCCGTAATCCTTCTCAATCAACTTGGCAACCGCCGCAAAGTCTGCAGAGTTATCCACATCCAACTTCACCGCCCGGGCATCAACGCCATCCTTCTTCAACTCAGCCACTGCGGCTTCACCTTTGGCCTCATCGCGGACGCCAATCAGCACAGTGATACCCAGCTTCCCCAGCTGCCGAGCCGTCTCCAGCCCAATACCTTTGTTTCCACCCGTAATTAGTGCAACCTTCTTGTCGGTACTCATCTATTCACCTCATCTTCGATCTGACCGCAATCCATCTCCGGTATGAGATGCCTGAGACTTCAGATAAGCACCAAAACGTTCCGCATATCTGGGCGGCAGACACTGCTTCTTCATATCCTTGCCCACAACCACATGTACCGTCTCGCCCTCGCACAGCAGCACCTGATCCGGCACACGCAGGACCTTGTACCCAAACTTGATCACCGCACCACGCGACGCCAACAGCCGCGTCTCAACAACCAGCTCGTCGTCATACCGGGCCGGAGCACGATACCTGACATGCACATCCACCACCGCGATCCCGCAACCCTCTTCCACTTCCATCCGCTTGTAGTCCAGCCCCATACTGCGAATCAGCTCCACCCGTCCCACCTCAAACCAGATCAGGTAGTTCGAGTGGTACACCACCCCCATCTGATCGGTTTCGGCATACCGAACCCGCACCCGCGCCGTACCAACATGCTTTTCTGCGAACACTTCAGTCATCTAGACAGTCTACCTAATCTGAACCACAATCCAGTCGATGTCTTCTCCGCGGACACCAAGCTAAGCCTTCCCCCAAACAGGCTTCCTCTTCTGTAGGAACGCCGCCACACCTTCTCGAAAGTCATGCGTCATCCGTGCCTCAGCGTTCGCCGCCAAAGCTTCCGCAATCGCCCCATCCAACCAGGCTTTATTCTGTGCCCGCAAGAGTCTCTTCGTCGCGGCCAATGCCTCGGGGCTATTGGCCTTCAACATCTCTGACAACTCCAATACCCGCGCAGCCAAATTCTCCGGTAGGACAACCTCATTCACCAACCCCAGGCGTTCCGCCTCTTCGCTCGTAAACAATCGGCCTGTCAAAAGCAAATCCCGAGCGGCCTTCTCTCCGATCTGCAGCACCAGAAATGCCGATACAACGGCCGGGACAAAACCGATCTTTACCTCCGTGTACCCGAACTTGGCACCGGGCACTGCTAATGTGAAGTCGCACATCGTAGCCAGTCCCGTTCCCCCGGCTATTGCCGCCCCGTGGACAACTGCAATCGTCGGCTTGGGCAGTTCGTACAGCGTCCTAAACAGGAGTGCGATCCGTTCTGCGTCCGACGTATGCTCCGCCGCAGACCTATCATTCATCTCCCGCAGAGCACTCAGATCAAGTCCCGCACAAAACGCCTCTCCAGCTCCGGCAAACACTACTACGCGACATTCGCTCCCAACGGCTTCATGCATCGCTGCAATCAACTCCTGCTGCATCTCAGGGGTCATCGCATTCCGCCGCTCCGGACGGTTCAAAGTAATCAGTGCGGACGCCGTTCTCTTCCGCCACCAGAATCGTCGAATAACTCACAAACCCTCCCAAACATGCTGCCTCATTGCACCCTCTCTCCATACTTCCGAGAGATCTCGGCACTCGCAGCCAACAACCCATCCAAGGGACGAAGCGGCTCGAGTTCAGCACCGAGTGCCTTCAGCTCTGCAAGTAAAACCTCCGTCGCCACATTCCCCACAAGTGCATCTTGGGCAAAAGGACACCCGCCCAGTCCACCGATCGCCGCGTCGAACCTCCTGCACCCGGCCTCATACGCCGCGCGAATCTTCTCCGCCGCTTGATCAGGCCTGGCATGCAGATGAACCCCAATCTCAATCCCATCATGCACCGCCAGCACATCGGCGACGAGATCACTCACCTGCTTCGGTGTCGCAAGCCCTACCGTATCCGCCAGAGAGATCTGCGTTATTCCGTTATCCGCCAGCAGATCGCAGGCAGCAACCACCTCATCGATATCCCATGCCTCGCCATAAGGATTCCCAAACGCCATTGAGATGTACGCCACCACATCCATCCCCGCCTTGTAGGCCAGCGTGCCAATCTTCTCCAGCTCCTCCAGAGACTCCTCCGGCGTCTGGTTTTGATTCCTCTGCAAAAACGTAGGCGACACCGAGTACGGAAAGCCCAATGTTTGCACACTGCCCGTCTTTACTGCCCGCTCCGCGCCCTTCGCATTCACAACGATCCCGATAATCTCCACATCATCCGGAGGATCCAGATACTCCAGCACCAGCTCTGAGTCCGCCATCTGCGGCACCGCCGAGCGCGAAACAAAACTCACCGCGTCGATATGCTTGAACCCCGCCGCAATCAACACCCGCAGATAGTCCGCCTTCACCTCCGCCGGCATATTCTTCGGCAGCCCCTGCCACGCATCCCGCGGGCACTCAATAATTTTTACTGTATTACTCATCATCAGACATAACCTTTTCTTTGCGACTCGTGCGCGCCGTTAGGGAATCGGCGATCTTAGACCAATCCATGATCGATCCGTTAGCTTCTTTACGTCTGCAAAACTCCCGGATTAAACCTTGGCACCTCAGGATTCAAACTCGCCGCCTCCAACGCGGTCATCAGTATCTCTCGCGTCTTCACCGGATCAATAATCGCATCGATCCAAAGCCTCGCCGCCCCGTACCTCGGATCAGCCTGCGCGTCATATGACGACTTGATCTCGTCATACAGCGCCTTCTTCTCCGCATCCGACAACACCTTCCCCCCGCGCTCCATCTGCTTCGCCCTCACCTCAGCAAGCGTGTTCGCAGCCGAGGCCCCGCTCATCACCGCATACCGCGCCGTAGGCCACGCAAACAGAAACCGTGGATCATAGGCTTTGCCACACATCGCGTAGTGTCCCGCCCCAAAACTCCCACCCACGATCACAGTAATCTTCGGCACCACACTCGTACTCACCGCAGACACCATCTTCGCCCCTGCGCGAATGATTCCACTCCACTCGGCATCCTTACCCACCATGAATCCATTTACATCATGCAGAAAGATCAGCGGAATCAAACTCTGATTGCAGTCCATGATGAACCTCGCCGCCTTCTGTGCACTCTCCGTATAGATCACACCGCCAAACTCCGTCCGCTTCTCGCCAGCCTGCGGGCCCACCGCAACTGTCTGCGACTGGTGCATCTTCTGATTGGCCACAATTCCAACCGCCCGACCACCAATTCGCGAATACCCACACAGCACAGTGCGCCCAAACTCCGCCTTGTACTCATCGAACTCGCTTCGATCGACAATCCGCGCAATCACCTCACGCATGTCATATACATTGCTGGCAGCCTTCGCCGGATCAGGATCGATCAAACCATACAAATCCTCCACCGCAAACTTCGGCGCATCTTTACTCGCGTCATACTCCACAATGCTGAACGGCGCCTTTCCCGGCGATCCTATCTTCCCCACCAGAGAGCGTAACCGCGCCAGGCACAGATGATCGTTCGGCTCCTTAAAATCCACAGTTCCCGAGATCTCTGCATGCATCGCCGCCCCGCCCAGTTCCTCGGCTTCGGTCTTCTGTCCAATCGCTGCCTGCACCAGTGACGGCCCCGCTAGAAACAGCCCACTGCCCTCTGTCATTAACACCGTATCGGTCATCACCGGCAGATATGCGCCCCCTGCTACGCACATCCCCATGATCGCCGTGATCTGAGGCACGCCCAGCGAACTCATCACCGCGTTATTCCGAAACACCCTGCCAAAGTCATCCGTATCCGGAAATACATCTTCCTGCAGCGGCAGAAACACACCTGCCGAGTCCACCAGATACAGAGTCGGAATCCTATTCTCCAGCGCAATCGTCTGCGCCCGCAGCACCTTCTTAGCCGTCATCGGGAAAAACGCACCAGCCTTCACCGTCGCGTCATTCGCCACGATCATGCACAGCCGCCCGTTTACCCTCCCCAACCCGGTTACCACCCCCGCGGCAGGCGCTCCACCATACTCTCCGTACATTCCGTGCGCTGCCCAAAGGCCAAGCTCCAGAAACTCCGCATCCTCATCCAGCAGCAACTTCAATCGCTCTCGAACCGTCAACCGCCCTTTGGCCCGCTGCGACTCCGCCGCTTTTGCTCCACCACCCAGCCGGATCTCATCTTCTTCGACCCGCAACGCCGCCATCAGCACGCGCAGCGCCTCACGGTTCGCACCAAACCGTGCCGCTTTCACATCCACCTTTGACCCCAACGCACTCTCCAACTTCAAATCCTCCGTTACATCACAAAACATGTCAGCCTAGCATCTTAGCTATACATTGTGCTCACCGTCTCGTCCCGGCACGTGTAGGCTATCTTCGACATGAATCCAGATCTTCCATACGGAGACGGAATGACCATCCGCAAACAACTCGCAACCCTGATCCTACTCGCCAGCGCGCTCTTTTCACCCGCCCTTAGCTCCGCCCAAGCGACACCTACCGACCTCGATAAATCCATCGATCTCTCCGTCGGAAGTCACGTCAAAGTTCAGCATCTCCTCACCGACCTTCAACAAGCGGTCTCAAAGCACAATGCTGCTGCTGTCGCCGCACTTGTCCACTATCCCATCAAGGTCAACCCAGGCAAACATGCCATCACCATCAAAAACCCCAAGGCATTCATCAAAGATTACGACCGCATCATTACGGCCGACATTGCAGCCGCCATTTACAAACAAAAGTACGATGCTCTCTTCGTCAATTCTCAAGGCGTCATGATCGGCGACGGTGAAGTCTGGATCACCGGCTTCTGCCTGGACAAAAACTGCAAAAACTCCGACATCAAAATCGGCACCATCCAGGACACCAAAAACCTCAAACCATAATTCTTAGATAGCGAAGCATTCAAATTTCAAGACCTACGGGTCGTCCGATAGGATGGGACTCCCTTGCCTCTGCTATACCCTCGAAGAAGTATGCCCATCCATCAATCAACCGACGTCCTCCTCGTCATCGACCTTCAGAACGACTTCTGCCCGGGAGGAGCACTGCCCGTTCGTGATGGTGACGCCATCGTCTCCTTGATAAACCTTCTGGGAAGAAAATTTGATCACGTCATCCTCACCCAGGACTGGCATCCCTCGCAACACATCTCCTTCGCCACCAACCATCCGAATAAGCGTCCTTACGAGGTCGTCGAAGTCCCTTACGGCCCCCAAACCCTCTGGCCCGAGCACTGCGTCCAGAACACCTCGGGAGCGGCCTTCCATCCTGGACTCGACCTCCCTCACACCGAACTCATCCTTCGGAAAGGTTTCCGCCGCAACATCGATTCCTACTCAGCCTTTCTGGAAGACGATCACATCACCCCTACCGGCCTCGCTGGTTATCTCCGCGAGCGAAACCTCACGCGACTCTTCCTCTGCGGCCTCGCCTACGATTTCTGCGTCCGTTACTCCGCCATCGACGGCCACACCCTCGGCTTCGAGATCGTCGTCATCGAAGACGCGACCCGCCCCGTCAACCTCGCCAACTCCGTCGCAGAAACCAACGCCGCGTTCGCAACCGCCGGAATCGTGCGCATCGAATCGAATACTCTGTGACCGACTCAACCTGGATCGCCACGAAAGCCACCGTCACATCTTGTCGATACCAATCTTCCGGCCTCAGCTTCCTCGCCTTCGGCTTTCAAACCGGAGAAAGATTCCTCATTACATTCGACTACTACGCCCACGGTCGCCTCTACTCTGGCGAATTCCAGTCACCCACCGCAATCCCGCAGAACGAGCACATTCCCATCACCTACAATCCACTACACCCCGAGCAGAACAGCCGCGCTCACAGCCGCGCAGCCGTCCCAGGAACCAACCGGCCTCCGCTCTTCGCCATCGGTATCATTGGCTCCGTCATCCTCCCACTACTTTGGCTGGGGATTCTTCGCAGCTGCCGCTAGACAGCGATCCAGAGCCGAGTATCCAAGCTAACTCTGGGTGACCTGACCCTCGAGCCCCAACTCCCCTGCCCGAGCCTGCATGGCCCGCAGACAATTCCCCACATGCTCATCCACACTGAGGCCCAGCAACTCCGCGCCGCCAGTAATATCTTCCCGCAGCACCGCGCGCGCGAACGCCTTGTCCTTCATCTTCTTCTTTACCCCTGCTACCTCGACGTCATGGATGGACTTACTCGGCTTCACCAACGCACATGCAGTCAAAAAACCTGCAAGTTCGTCACAAGCAAACAGAGCTTTGTCCAAATGCGTCTCTCGGGGCGTCCCCGAATAGTCAGCGTGCGCAAGAATTGCATGCAGCACCGGCTCCGGCCAGCCCAACTCCCGCAGTCGATTCACTCCTACAAATGGGTGCTCACCCAGAGTCGGATGGCGCTCGTAGTCCATATCATGCAGCAGCCCTGCGCTTGCATAGAGTTCAACGAATGAATCGGCCTCGGCGCCACTTAGCCCCAATCGAGAAGCCTCGAGCACACCATATGACTCTGTACAAACCGACACTGCCATCCCATGTTTGCGAAGACTCTCGCCTTTGGTCCACTCCTGCAGCAATGCCAATGCCTGCGACCGTCCGAACTCTTCAGCCATTCAGAACTCCTCCTCTTTTGTGTTGCCTAAGCTCACAGTCCTGCCTTTACAAGTTACCAACTTGGTTCATCTTCGGTTTTTTTAGGTCTTTCTGGCAGAATCAGCGGGTTTCCCCTTGACTCCAAAGTACACCAGTGTCAATCTAGGCACATCACACGCTCCGTTATCGGACATGTGTGGGTCCTTGCTCTGGGTCCCTTCGCTACAAGACAACTTATGGCAACCATGATGGCACCTGTCGAACAACGTGAGGTACTACGTTGCGACCACTGCAGTTTGGTGCAGTTCCGGACAGCCAATACGCTGTGCCGCCGCTGCCACAAATGCCTCGAGGTCGAAGAGCCTGAACCGGCTCCAGCACCACTAGCGCTGGTTCCCCCACCCACAACCCAGGAAGGCGGCCTACAAGTAGCCCACGCCGTTCGCGACTTGCGCCACGTGCGTAATCTCTCGCAGCGTCAGCTCGCAGCCCGCATGGGAGTGCCACGTACCTACATCTCCAAGATCGAGAACGGCAAGGCCATGCCGACCCTATCTTCCCTCGATCGCCTCGCGCGCGCCCTACAGGTCGACATCTCCGCCCTGCTGCGCGACTCCAACACGCGCCATCGCGACGAGACTGCGGTTCTTATGACCGATCCGTTCCTCGCCGAGATCGCGCTCTACACCTCGCAGCTCGACGAACTCCAGCGATCCATCTTCCTGAACCATGTTCGAGAGCTGGCTGCAGGACGTCGTCGCACCGCCTAAAGTCTTCTGCAACTCTGCTTAGAACCCTCCGTGGAGAGCGCCGTTTATTACAGCGGTGCTCTCCTCTCCGCCCAGGTCGCGTGCTCCAACAAAGAAAAGTCTCACGGATCTCTCGTGCGTACCACTTTTTAGGCTCTGCAAGATAGAGACGTTCATTGCACACCCAACATCGGTGTGCTAGCGTCAATATCTGCGAGGTCGCTTTGCGCGCATCAACACCTTTATCGAATCAAAGCCGCGTACCCAATCGCAGCCATGAGCTCTCTCCGGAAGAGCAGAACGTCTACCGCCAGCTCGACCCAGCAAAAATCCCACAGCATATCGCCATCATTATGGACGGCAATGGCCGGTGGGCAGGCAAACGTGCGCTCAAGCGCTTCCTCGGCCACCAGAAGGGTGCCGAGTCCGTTCAGTATGTCGTTGAAACTGCCTCCCGCATCAACCTGCCCTGGCTTACGCTCTACGCCTTCTCGCTGGAAAACAACCTACGTCGCCCCAAATCCGAAGTCAGCTTCCTCATGAAGCTCCTCAAAAGTTACCTCGTTGGCAACGTTAAGCGGATGAACGACAACAACGTCCGCATGGCCTACATCGGGCGCACCCACGACCTTCCGCAGGAAGTCCAGGACACCATGCAGTGGGCCTCTGAAGCCACTGCAAAGAACACCGGCACCACCCTCACCCTGGCCCTCAACTACAGTGCCCGCTCCGAGATCGTCGACGCCGTCCGCAGTATCCTCACCGACCTCACCACCGAAGCCCATACCCGTGGCTGCTCCGTCGATGACCTATTAGGTGCCGGCGCCCTCGAATCCCTCGATGAGTCCAGCATCGCCCGCGCCCTCTACACGGCACACATGCCCGACCCAGACCTCGTCATTCGGACCTCCGGCGAGCAGCGCATCTCAAACTTCCTTCTCTGGCAGATCGCCTACTCCGAGATCTTCGTCACTGACCGCCTCTGGCCCGACTTCAACGGTCTCCATCTTCTCGAAGCCATCAACGCGTACCAGCACCGCGAACGCCGCTTCGGTGGCTTAGGTGAAAGCTTCACCGACGAAGACCTCGACAACCTGCAACCCGCCGAAGAGGTCGCCGCCGAGATCAAAGACCATCTCATCCCCAGATCGGACACGAAATCCGAGATCAAGTCCGAAGCAAAACCCGACGCGGTCCTCACCCGCCGATAAACCTGCCTCTACCAGGACAGAGGAAGCCTTAGCCCCCTCTGTTTTCGCCAGTTCACTACAACTACAGCAACCCACCAAGGCTAGTCGGAGGCTCCGCAGCCGACCTCTGCTTCAATCCGCGTACAAACTCCCCCAGCGCCGGCCGAATCATCGCAAACATCGGATCGTCCCGCTGCATCAGAGCAACCTCAGAGAACAGCTTCAACCCAATCCCCAAGGAAGCGACTGTGTCGCCATCAAACGGCAACCGAGCCCGCATCCTCTCCACAATCCCAAGAATGTCGTCATGATTTGCAGCCTCGAACGAGAGAGTTCGTCCTTCCACCGGCTCTCCTCTCGCTCCCGTCAGCGCTTCAACCGTAACTTTGTAACGGTAAGAGTTCATCTCAAGCCCTCTCGATCTGCTTCGCCGCAGCATCAATGATGTCGGTGATCGCATGAATCTGTTCGGTGGTTAGCGGTCCCTTCTTCATCCGCAGTGCCATGCGAAAATTTTCTACCGCCCGTTCAATCTGCGGCGAACGATCGCTTCCATGCTCACTGCGAGCGTGGTCCATCTTCGCGAAGATAGCGTCCACCATTGCTTTGTTCTCCGCCAATGATTTGGACCCTTCCTCCGTGATTGTGTAAAGCTTCCGCGCGCCCTCCGAAACGACCGTTGCATGGCCCATCTCTTCGAGCATCGTCAGCATCGGATACACCACGCCCGGACTCGGCGCATACGTACCGCCCAGTCGCTCCTGGATCGACTTGATGATCTCGTAACCGTGGCTGGGTTTCTCCGCAATCTGTTGCAGGATTACGTAGCGCAGATCGCCAGCTCCGAAGAACCGCATCGGGCCTCCGCGGCCACCGCGAAATCCATGCCGTCCGCCGCCCAAATCGCCAAATCCTCCGCGATGTTTATCGTCCCTATGTCTCTCTCCACGGCCATCTTCCTCGCCGCAGAAACCTCTGAAATGTTGATGTTGGTGTTGATATAGTTTTCTCATATCCAGATACTAATACGATATATCTTGATAAGTCAAGATATGAATTAAAATAATCACTTAATGCTGGATATATTCTGTTCAGGCCAGCATGAAACGTATCCTCACCGCCACAGTCCTCATCCTCGCCGTCTTTGCCCTCATCTTCTTCGGCCAACTGTGGATGATCACACTCTTCTCCGCCATCGTTGCCGAACTGGCTGCATACGAGTACCTCAAGCTTGCCGCCGTTGGTGCCGAAGCACACGGCGCAACCCTCCGCATTCCTGTCTGGTGGATGGCACTTGGTACCGCACTCGCCTTCGTTGTAACCCTACCCAACGTCCCGGTCGAGTCTCAGCTTCCCGTCCTCAGTGCCCTTACGCTGATCCTCTTCGCCTGGAATGGCTTCCGCGCTCCTCTCGTTCAGGTGCTTCCTGACACGGCTCAGGGCCTCTTCGGTCTCATCTACATTGCGTATCCTCTGACCCTTGTTCCTCTCCTGTGGAAGCAAGAAGACGGACCCGCTCTGGTCTTATTCCTGATGGTCTGCGTCTGGACAGGCGACATCGCCGCTCTCTACATCGGCCGCGCATTCGGCAAGCGCAAGCTCGCACCTCGTCTTAGTCCCGGCAAAACGTGGGTGGGATCCATCGCCTCAATCGTCGGCAGCATGCTGGCCGCTGGCATCGTCATAGCTATAGCCGACGCCCTCACCGCTCGCGGAAACACTCTCCTCCACATCTCCGAGCCAATCTGGCAGTCGCTCCTTCTCGCCGCAATCCTCAATATCGCCGCCCAGCTTGGCGACCTCCTCGAGTCCGCCATCAAGCGCGGAGCTGGCGTCAAAGACTCCGGCACAATGCTTCCCGGTCACGGCGGCATCCTCGACCGCATCGACGCACTCCTCCTCGCCGCCCCGGTCCTTTGGTTCGCACTGCTCCTCAAAGACCACTTCAACCTCGGCCGCTTCTAGCTCTCCACGCTCACACCAGAAATTGAACTACTACTTTTAACAGTTATCGACTTTGCTCTCCAACGTTTAGCTTTGGGGCAGCATGTCGAGGACTTACAGCGTCAGCCGCTTCTAACCCATATAGGACTAAGGTCCGATTGCTATGCCGGTCGAGACACCTATTATTTGCTTGGCACATGATTTGGGATTGGCGATGTTGTATCCCCCAGAACATTCCTTCAACTAGATCTGCACTTTCACCCGAAAGATTCCGAGGTAGAAAGAAAAGATATGAGCCTATTAGAAATATCTTCCACGCACTCGGCTCCAGAGTCTTCGCCGACCCACCAGCCTGATCCGAAAGCAATCTGGCCCTCCCGTAAGACGACGACCAGGCTTGCGGTCTTGGCTGCGACAGTTGCGACCGTCCTCTGTGTACCCGTCGGATCGCACGTCCTTGCGAAGAGCGGACAGCAAACTGAAGCAAAAGAAGCTTCCTCCGACCAAGCTCCCTCCATCGATCCCGACGCCATAGCTGCGGTAAAAAAAATGAGCGCCTATCTACACACTCTGAAGTCGTACCAGATCATCGACAGTGTCACCCAGGATGATGTCCTCGAAGATGGATTGATTGTTCAAACCAACAGCAAGGTCGATTACCTCCTCGCACGGCCCAATCGCATGCGGGTCGAGGTCACATCCGATGATCAGCACAGGCTATACCTCTACGATGGCAAAAACTTCACCGTCTGGGGTAGGCTCGTTAACTACTACGCTACCGTTCCGGCCCCGCCAACCATCGGCGAACTCTTCGAAAAAGCCAATGAAAAATACGACATCGAACTGCCCTTGTACGACCTCTACAACTGGGGCAACAAAGACGAAGATATCAACAAGATCAAAACCGCAGTCGACATCGGTCCCAGCGCAGTGGAGGGTGTCACCTGCGAACACTATGCCTTCCACCAGGAAGGTGTTGATTGGCAGCTCTGGATTCAGCTTGGAGAGTTTCCTCTGCCGCGCAAGCTCGTCATCACGACCCTGACCGACGAAGCCAGACCACAGCACAGCGACACGCTCGCTTGGAACCTCGCGCCGTCCTTCAACGATGGCGCCTTCGCCTTCGATCCGCCGGCCGATGCCAAGCGCGTTGTTCTCGCAGAAGAGAAATCCGACTCCACTGAGACAGGAAAATAAGGGGATACCTATGAAGCGGTCAACTCAAATCTTCGCCGTATTCGCCATCGCTATCCTGGTATCTGGAATGACACTTTCGGCTCAACGTGGAGGCCGCGGTGGTAGCGGAGGGCGTGGTGGTGGTGGCGGCGGTACCCGCGCCAGCGCCAGATCCAGCGTCAACTCCCCCAGCCGCAACTACAACCAGAACCGCAACAACAACGTGAACCGAAATAACAACGTCAACCGCAACAACAACACCAACATAAACCGCAACAACAACGTCAACGTGAATCGCAATGTCAACGTCAACGTCAATAACAACTATCACGGCGGCGGCTACTACGGTGGTGGTGGTTATTACGGTGGTGGCTGCTGCTACCACCCTGTTGCTGTTGCTGCCGCGGTCACAGCTACGGCAGTAGTCACGGCTGCAGTCGTCGGTTCTATCGTCAACCAGCCGCCGGCCGGCTGTAGTACGCAAATCATCAATGGATTGGCCTACCAGAACTGCAACGGCACCTGGTACCAGCCGCAAATGTCAGGCAGCTCAACGACCTATGTCGTCGTCAACGCTCCATAAAGATCAAGCCAGCCCTCGAACGTCAAGTTCGGGGGCGGCTTGATGATTTGAAGCTTTAGAGGCACACAAAAGCCGGCTTTCCCCTCGCGGCTCAGAGTCTGCGAAAATAAAGAACGTGAAAAAGTTAGCGATCCTCGGCTCGACCGGCTCGATCGGCCACAGCACCCTCTCCATCTGCGAATCCTTCCCCGACCGCTACCAGGTCGTCTCCCTCGCCGCCGGGACCAACATCGACGTGGCCTTCGCCCAGTGCCTCCGCTGGCGTCCTAAGGTCATCTCGCTCGCAACCGAAGCGCTCGCCGACACACTCAAAGCCCGCCTCAGAGCTGAAGGCATCACCAACATCGAAGTCGTCCACGGCACCGCTGGCAGCATCCACGTCGCCACCCTTCCCGAGGTGAACTTCGTCGTCTCCGCCATCGTTGGCGTAGCCGGCCTCGAAGCCACCTACGCGGCAGTCTGTGCCGGCAAAACCATCGGTCTCGCCAACAAGGAGTGCCTTGTAGCCGCAGGCGAGCTCATCATCGCTGCCGCCAAGCAACACAACGTGGCCCTCCTCCCCATCGACTCCGAGCACAATGCCGTCCACCAGTGCATGCGCGGCGGAACGACAGCCGAGGTCAAGCAGATCTGGCTCACCGCCTCCGGTGGCCCCTTCCGCAATACTCCCCTGGCCGACTTCGAACACATCACCCCCCAACAAGCCCTCAAGCACCCCACATGGGTCATGGGCCAGCGCATCACCATCGACTCAGCCACCATGATGAACAAGGGCTTCGAGGTCATCGAAGCCTGCCGCCTCTTCAACCTGCCTGCAAAGCAGGTCCGCACCACCATTCACCCGCAGTCCACCGTCCACTCCTTGGTAGAGTTCGTCGACGGTAGCATCCTCGCGCAGATCTCAATCACCGACATGCGTCTCCCCATCCTCTACGCCCTGGCTTACCCCGAGCGCGTGCCGTCCGACCTCACCTTCGATCTCACAACGCTGAGCCAACTCGACTTCTCGATCCCGGACCTCAACCGTTTCCCTTGCCTGCGCCTCGCCTATGAAGCCGCAGAGGTCGGTGGACCGGCCTGCATCGCCCTCAATGCGGCAGACGAGATCGCCGTGGCCGCCTTCCTCGAAGGACGTATCCCCTTCCTCGGCATCCCGCGTACAATAGAGACTGTGCTGCAGCTAACATCCGGTCAACATCCGGCGTCTATCCTCGATGTGCTTGATGCAGATCTTGCCGCGCGTGAGTCTGCGCGTGAAGTGATTGCCCGCCAATACACCGGCGCCCGACGGTAGCAAAAAAACTCGAAGCAAAAGGTACGAGGTCCCACTCTCTCCATGTCGACAATCATCCAGCTTGCCATCGTTCTTGGCATTATGGTTCTGGTACACGAATTCGGCCACTTCGCCGTTGCCAAGCTCTGCGGCATCCGCGTTGAAGTCTTCTCAATCGGCTTTGGAAAGCGTCTCTTCGGCTTCCGTCGTGGTGACACCGAGTACCAGATCGCCGCTGTCCCCCTCGGCGGTTATGTCAAGATGGCCGGCGAGATGGGCTTTGCCGGAAACGAACTCACCCCCGGCAGCGTCGCGCCCACCGACCCAGGCGACTTCAACGCCCATCCCCGCTGGCAGCGCATCCTCGTCGCACTCGCTGGTCCTTTTGCCAACTTCATCCTTGCCTTCGGCCTCATGACCGGCGTCTCCATGCTTCACAATGAGGTGCAGGAGTTCATCGACGGTCCCGCCAACACCGACTACATCGCGATCAATACTCCCGCCGCAAAAGCTGGCATTCGCAGCGGCGACACCATCGTCCACTACGACACCATCGAGAACCCCACCTGGGATCAGGTCGGCATCCGTTCACTGCTGAACCTCAACCAGACCGTTCCGTTCTCCTTTGTTCACAACGGCCAGCGCACCGATACCAACCTCCTCATTGAGTCCAAAGGCGGTTCTGACGACTTCTCGCTCGACAAGCTGGGCCTCATCCCCAAGATGCAGAACACGCCCGTGCAGGTCGATTCGCTCGAGCCCACTATGCCCGCGGCGCGCGCCGGTCTTGAGCCCCACGATAAGATCCTGAGTATTGACGGGCTCCAGCTTCATTCCGTTCAGGCTTTGCTGGGTTATTTGCAGGACCAGGCGGGGAAACCCGCATCCCTCGTGATTCAGCGCACTGGTACTGACGGCACTACCCAGACGCTTCCGATTCAGATCACGCCTGAGCTTGCGGAGACTCCCGGCGGCCCTAAGGAGAAGGACTATCGCCTTGGTTTTGTTGCAGTTCAGCCGCCCGTGAAGGTTGAGCGGCTGCCGCTTGGCAAGGCTATGGCTGCTTCATGGCAGTTCAACAAGAAGGGTTCGCTGCTGATCGTTGAGGTTCTCAAGCGGCTGTTTACGCGGCAGGTTTCGGTGAAGAGTCTGCAGAGTCCGATCGGCATTGGGCAGCAGATTCATCAGGCGGCGCAGATGCCGGGCTGGATGCCGCTGATCGGATTGATGGCGTATATCTCCCTGAATTTAGGCATCTTCAACCTCTTGCCGATTCCGATCCTGGATGGTGGCATGATCCTGTTTTTGTTGATTGAAACGATCATGCGGCGGGACGTGAATCAACAGATCAAGGAGCGGGTCTATCAGGTGGCTTTTGTCTGCCTGTTGGCATTCTTCGCCTTCGTCATCTTCAACGACCTGACGAAGCTCAATCTCTTCACGAAATTGAAGCCCTAAATAGCGCGTTTTTTAGAAAAAAAGTTAACCCCGGTGCGAGCCGGGGTTTTCTTCGTTTTTGCTGGTGTTTTTGAGGGGTGTTTTAGAAAAAGCGCGTTTTTGATGTGGTGTTTTGATGGTGGAAACGTGGTGGATTGCATGGTGACTGTGGCGAGTTGATGGTCACTAATTTGGTGACGAAAAATACGCCACCGATTTCAACTATTTTTTGCGCCAAGTGAAGCTGCACGCAACTCAGCCACGATCTCGCCCACGGCTTTTCGCGCGTCATCTTCCCGGTCGGGTGGAAAGCTGATTGCGCCAACGCGAGCATGACCGCCGCCGCCATACCTCTCGCAGATCGCAGCAAGATTCACCAACTCGGAAGGCATCTTCTTTGTCCAGGGGTTGGTTCCGACTGACACCTTCGTCCTGAAGCTCGATTTACTCAACCCCACGTTGTATGTTGCGTCCGGGTGCAGGTAGTAGGGGATGAATTTGTTGTATCCCTCGGTCGGCTGATCGGTGATGTCGAATGTAATCACGCCCTGATCTACCGTAGCGCGCTGCTTGATCAGCTCCAGCGCGGCCCAATGTCGCTCCATCAACGGTCCCAGGAGAACCTGCACGAAATCCTTATCGAGCACCTGCTGCAGACTCATCTCGGTCAGTAGTGGAATCAGCCGTGGAACCAGAGTGTTGTCAGAAGAGCTCTCAATCACCATCGTCAGCTTCATCGCGGGTTCGGCCATCTCGACTGCGGCCTTGGCGCTCTCGTAACGAGCTCCATCCACGATGTCCGCCCACTTGATCAACTCCAGAACGGGAGCCGTGTCGAAGCCGAAGTTGACCTGCGTGATGTCTGCGATCAGGCTGGTGCAAGAGATGTAGTTTGGGTTGAAGAACTTTCGCATCCGCTGCGATCCATCGGCCTGTCCTGCCTCAAAGTTCTTCTGATCTTCGGGAGTCAGGAACGCGCTCTGATGATGATCGAACCACCACGTCACCTTCGGTGAGGCGGAGTATTTGAAGTCCACGATTGCATTCTCGCCGGAGACAAACTCATCCTCGTCGAAGAGTGCGCCAGCGCGATGAACCAGCCCGTGATACGAGTACGAGTCCGCCGTCTTCACGCACTCCCGGTGAAACCGCGTGAACAGCGAAGCCGAGCAGGCTCCATCGAAGCACTTATCGTGATAAAAAATCCTACAGTCCAAATCAGCAATCTCCCGCGCTCACACCTTCTCTCGGATGTGAAGTTTCAAGCATAGCGCAGCCTTGAGATTTCGTCAGTCTGTCGCACTTATGATCGTGTTGGAACCGTACAGTCCTTCGCCGCGTATACATCTCAGCATTCCCAGGAGATTCCTTGACCAGCGAAACAGAAGGCCTTACCCCGTCGCCCATCGCGCCGATTGACTCAGCTCCCATTGCGAAGCAGTCGACTCTGCACAATGTCTTCTATGGAGCGGAGGGGCTGCGCGCGGGCTGGAGCATGCTCATCTTCGCCGCTCTCTTTGCCGCGTACCTGTTCCTCGCAGGTGGCATCGTTCGCAAACTCCATCCACCGACTCACAATGCCTCTGGCGATCACTCTTTTTCCTTCTTCGTCATGTTCGCCAATGAGGCCGTTCCTCTGCTAGGGGTTCTTCTCGTCACGTGGATCATGTCGATGATTGAACGCCGCCCCGTTGGCGTCTACGGCCTTGGCGGTATCCGCAAGCTGCCTCGTTTCATCGCCGGTCTTGCCTGGGGGCTCATCTGCCTTACGCCGCTCATCCTCACCCTATGGAAGTTTGGCTTCCTCGTCTTCGATAGCCGGCTTCTCTTCGGCGCAGATATTCTTCGCTATGGCGCGGAATGGATCGCAGTCTTCCTCGCTGTCGGTTTGCTCGAAGAGTACTTTACCCGCGGCTATCTTCAGTACACGCTCACCCGCGGCCTGGATGGGTTTTACCGATGGGCGTTCAAGACTCCTCACAGTAACGCTATTGCCTTCTGGACGTCGGCCGTCATCTTCTCAGCTCTCTTCGGCCTCGTTCACGGCAGCAATCCGGGCGAGTCTCCTATTGGACTGCTCACGGCCGGACTCGCCTCCATGATGTTTTGTCTTGTTCTGTGGCGCACCGGCTCACTATGGTGGGCCATCGGCTTCCACACCTCATGGGACTGGGCGCAGTCCTTCCTCTACGGCGTTGGCGACAGTGGAATCTTCGTCCAGCATCGTCTGCTGTCCACCCATCCCGTAGGCAAACCACTGCTCAGCGGAGGCACTACGGGCCCCGAAGGCAGCCTGTTCATCGTTCCCGTCGTAATCCTCATCGTCGCCATCATTATCATCACGGTGCCTCGTACAAATGCAGGCTACGTGCCTCTGCCGACACGAGGCGTGGAGTCGTAAAGCAGGACCGTATCAGGTGATCCCGGCTATGCGATCGGGGTCCCCTGATACCGGGTCTGCGCGAGGTCCAGTTCGCGTTCCATCGTTCGTAGCACATCGTCGCCGATTCGCCCTTTGTCCCTGAGCCCGATCAGTGTTCGCCGCTCGGCCTGCAGCGCGTCGTCGAGGATCGAACGCAGCTGCGTGATCATCTCCGTATCAACGCATTCGAGATCTCCCTCCTCGCCTCCGCCAACTGCCGCGAGCTTATGCCTGTAGCGATGCAACAGATCGTCGTACAGGTGTTCCGCGTGTGGACCACCCTTCTTTCGCCCTTCTTCAAGATGATGAATTGCCGCTCTGAGCACAATCTTTCGCGCCTCTTGCTCCTCCGGATCGATCCCCGTTCCACCCGCCAGACCCAGCCTGCGAATCAGCGCCGGCAGAGTCAGCCCCTGCAGCACAAGTGTCACCAGGATCACACTGAACGCGAGAAAGAGGATCAGGTTTCTCGTCTCCGGCGGCCGTCCATTGCCCAGCACCTCCGGGACAGAGATGGCCGCTGCCAGTGCGAGTACACCACGCATTCCGGTCCACCCCACTACGAATACCTCGCGCGTCCCCAGCGGTTCCTCCTTATGTCCCATCAACCTTCGTTCGACAAACTCCGCGATCTTGACTGCTGGAAACACCCAAACCATTCGCAGCACAATCAGCACAACGCTGAAGACCGCGCCGTAGAAGAACAGCGTGCCTTTGCCGAACCTTCCGTGGATGCCCGCCAGCACGTATGGCAGTTGCAGGCCGATCAGCACAAACACCAGCCCGTTCAGCATGAATGTCAGCGCCTCCCATGCCCCGTTGACTTGCAGTCGAGTCGAGGGAGAGAAGAAGTTCACACTCTGCCGGCTCAGGTAGAGTCCGCACGTCACAACTGCCAATACACCTGAGGCGTGAGCGCGCTCTCCGGCGAGGTAGGCCGCATACGGAACCACCAGGCTCACCACCAGTTCGACCGGCCCATCGTCGATGAACCTCTCAAGCCATCCCACCACCACGCCGATCAATAGACCGATTCCCAGGCCTCCGACGACGAGATAGAGCAGTCGCAGCGCACCCGTTCCTAAGGTTGGCGATTCGCCGCGAAGAATGATCCCTAGTCCCATCTCCAAAGCAAGCAACCCGGTCGCGTCGTTCAGCAGACTCTCGCCTTCGAGGATGTCGACGATTCTCCTTGGCAGCCCGATGCTCTTCGCAATCGACGTGGCCGCAATCGCATCCGTCGTCGCTACCACTGCGCCTAAGAGAAATCCTGCCTTCCAATCGAGCGCCGTAATGAAGCGATCGGAGAACTCGGCTACCCCCCACACCGTAAAGGCTACGAGCCCCACGGCCAACAGGCCGATCACCACTGCGTTGCGTTTGAACTCACGCAGCGAGGCCGTCCATGCTGACGCATACAGCAGCGGCGGCAGTAAGACGACAAAGACAACATTCGGGTCGAGCGGAACACGAGGCATACGCGGGAAGAAGCTGATTACCAGCCCCGCGATGACCAGCACAATCGGATACGGCACCTTCAGCCGGTTCGCCATCACGGCGAAGAACGCCACCAGCACCAGCAGCAGCAGAAGCACGATCTCTACTGCATGGAAGTTTTCGCCCAGCCCCATCGCCAACCCTCCCTACTCACATCCGGCCATCGTAGATTCGCACAGATCCGACGTCGTCCCCAGTAAAACAAATTAAACTCCTCCTCGCCGAGTTCTCAAACACTTCATTCCAAACCAGTGCGGCACGAAGAAATCTTTCTGGCCGTGCTCCATTTACACTTCGATCAGGCCATGAACCCGTACGAAGCCATCTCCGCTGCCGCTACCCCTGAAGAAGAAGTCCGCGCCGCTCTGCAAGCTCAACGCCGACGCACCTTTCTCCGCCTCATCGTCATCTTCACCGTGCTTGTCGTTATCTTCGCCACAGCCGCCTTCTTTTACGCACGCCATTGGACGCGCCAAGCGATGCACGACGCCCTGCCGCAGCTCGACGGCGCCATCTATGTCTCCGGCCTCTCGGCTCCGGTCACGGTGGAACGCGATAGCCTCGGTGTTCCGCACCTGCGCGCCGCATCGCTCGACGACCTCGTTATGGCACAGGGCTACGTGACCGCGCAGGACCGGCTCTGGCAGATGGATGCTATCCGCCGTCACGCCGCTGGCAACCTCGCGGAGATCCTCGGGGCATCGCTCATCCCGCACGACCGCGCCCAGCGCACACTTCAGATTCGCGCGGCCGCCGACCGCGCGCTGGCCACGCTGCCACCCGACCAGCTTCACCTGCTCGAGCGCTACGCCGCTGGCGTGAATGCCTCTATCGCTACGCAGGGCAGCCACCTGCCGCTGGAGTTTCGCCTGCTCCGTTACCAGCCTACGCCCTGGACTCCGCGCGATTCCCTGCTTGTCGGCCTGGTCATGTTTCAGGACCTGACCAACAGTTTTCCGCAGGAGCTGAACCGCGAAGCCCTCACCGCACGGCTCCCGGAGCACCTCATCGCCGACCTCTACCCGGTTGGCTCGTGGCGCGACCATCCGCCCGCGCAGCCCATCGTCGACCTTACCGCTCCTCAGACCGATATTCCCGATGTGCCGCTCGACGAGTCGCAGACGAAGCTGCGGAAGCCTGCGCTGCAAACAGCTTCGCCGGAGGATCTGCTTGCGCTCCAGCAGACGCTGAAGAATCCAATCTGCGAGGGCTGTTTTGCAGGCTCGAACGACTGGGTCGTCTCCGGCGCGCACACGGCTACTGGCAAGCCGCTGCTCTCGAACGACATGCACCTCGCCCATAGCGTGCCGGGCATCTGGTATCAGGCTGACCTTGAAGCGGGGGATCTCCACGTCTCGGGTGTGACATTACCCGGCGTGCCGTTCGTCATCGTTGGCCACAACGCCCACGTCGCGTGGGGCTTCACGAATCTCGGCGCGGAAGTGCAGGACCTCTACATCGAGCACACGCGCGGCTCGGGCAGCAGCGCCGAGTACGAGACCGCAGATGGCAGCTGGCACCCGGTGCTTCATCAGCAGGAGGTCATCCACGTCAAGGGAGCCAAAGATGTCGTGCTCGACGTGCCCGCGACTCAGCACGGGAGCGCCATCACGCCGATCATCTCAGGCATCTTTCCGACCGAGAAGCGCAGCCTCTCCCTCCGCTGGACGATCTACGATCCCGCCAACATCACGCCGTCGTTTCTCGCCGTGAACACCGCGACCGACGGCGCCAGCCTCGTCGCTGCCTTCTCGAGCTTCGGCGGCCCCTCGCAAAACCTCGTCTACGCGGACGACCAAGGCCACATCGGCTATCACGCCGTCGGCAAGATCCCGATTCGCGGCAACATCGCTGCCCCAAGCCCCATCAGCCCCGTGCCTACGGACGCGCTCGACGCCAAGCAGGAGTGGGTCGGCACCATTCCCTACGAAATGCTGCCCCGGGCCGTCGATCCGCCAAACGGTATCCTGGCCACCGCCAACGCCCGCGTCACCGGCGACGACTATCCCTATCCCATCACTCTCAACTGGGCTGCGCCCTACCGCAACGAGCGCATCTGGAAGGTGCTCACCGAGCGTGCGATTGCGACCAAAGACCACCTCACGCCGGCCGACATGCTCGCTCTCCAGACCGACGTCTACTCAGACCTCGACCACGTCATCGCGCAGCGGCTCGCCTACGCCATCGACCACACCACCCGGCCCGAGTTCACCAAAGACAAGTCCGCCGCCAAACGCCTCCACCAGGCCGCCGACCTTCTCCGCGACTGGAACGGGACCATGAATGCCGATCAAGCCGCCCCTGCTATCGTCGTCGCCACTCGCGCCGCGCTATGGCCGCTGCTGATCAACCCTCAACTGAAATCTCAGCCCGATGCAAAGTTTGAACTCCAGCCCGGAGCTGCGCCAGTCACCGCCGCCGCGCTCTACACCTGGGGTAACAAGGCCTACGCCGAAGAGTGGCTCATCATGCACACTCCCAGCCGCTGGCTACCCTCGACCTACGTCACGTGGGACGACCTTCTCACCGCTGCCGTCTCCAAGGCCCTCGTGGACACCCACGCTCCCTCCGACCTCGCCAAGTGGCGCTACGGCCAGTTCCACCCTATCGACATCGAACACCCCATCTACAGCCAGTCGCCTCTCCTGCAACGCATCCTCGGCGTTCCCACCGGCACTGGCCTCCAGCCGCAGAGCGGCGACGACGCCACCGTCAAACAGGTCGGCCGCAGCTTCGGCCCATCCGAGCGCTTCACCGCCGACCTCTCCGACCTCGACCGCAGCACGCTGAATCTTGTCTTCGGTGAATCCTCGAACCCGGCCAGCCCGTGGTTCATGGACCAGTGGCCCGCGTGGTATCACGGCACTACGTATCCCATGCCCTTCAGCCACACCGCTGTCGACGCAGCGACCATACACACCCTTACCCTCACGCCGCAGTAGGCGGAGCGGGGCTCACCGAACGCCTCAGTGCGGAGCCGTCGCGTCTTTCAACAGACGAAGAACCTTGGCGTCCAGATCCTTCGCCACCTGGAGTGCCTTCTCACTACTGGAGGACGCCAGATAACTCGCCATGGTGTCGTACGATACGTGCACTCCATCCGCCTGCTCATAGACCAGGATCGTGACCGGCGCGTACGATCCTGCGTCCGGCGCATGCTCCACCATCTGCTTCATGATCAGCGGATTCCCGGCGATAATCCGGACGATCTTGTAGGCCTTCGCTGACGGATCTCTTCGGATCGACGCACCCAGATCCAGCCGCATGAACTCCATCAGATCGGCGCTTCCAACCGCGCCGTGAATGATCGATGAAAACTCCTCGAACGTCGCAGCCTCTTCCATGTGGCGACGCAGCTCGCCAAAGTTCTTGCGCCCAATCCCCTTGTCCAGCAGCTCCAGAACCTCTTCGAACGATCGATTCGATACGAACGTGACTCGCTCCACTACAACCTGCTTCGTCGTCATCTCGCCTCCGCCAGTGTTCTGATTCTTACCAGACACCTCTCGACTACATATATTTCGCGCATCCGCTCCCTGTTTCTCAGTGGGGAGCGCCTTCGAGCAAGAGATCGGATGAAGAGACACGGTCACTTCGGCGAGGTAAAATTTCAGCGTCTCAGCGAACTCACTTTCGGCCGCGAATCTACCACTCCAAAAAAAGGACACCACTCATGGCTCATCCCTTTTGTCACCTGGAACTCGGCAGCACCGACGTCGCCAAAGCCAAAACCTTCTACGCCAGCATGTTCGACTGGAAGATCACCGATATGGATATGGGCGGCGGTGTGATCTACTCCACCTTCAAACCCGAAGGGACCGGCCCCGGCGGCGGCATGATGACACAACCGATGCCCGGCGCTCCCTCCTCCTGGCTTCCTTATGTTGCGGTCGACGACGTCAAGGCCGCCACGAAGAAGGCCAAAGACCTCGGCGCCAAAGTGGCTGTCGACGTTCAGGAGGTTCCCAACATGGGCTGGTTCAGCATCATCTCCGACCCCGCCGGAGCCACCCTGGGCCTGTGGCAGCAGAAGATCTAAGCTCTGTGCATTTGCCACCCACTCAACTGAAACTACGAAGGCCTATCTTCGACGCTCACTTTGCGTCTGAGATGGGCATTCGTGCAAGACGCTAACCGTTTCTCTTGATTTGATCCCCCTCAATCCAGGGTCGCTGCGCCAGAGTCGATACACTAATCACCAGATGCGACCCTGTCACCTTCTCCTGGCCCTCACCTTTGCAACCACACAAGCCCACGCCCAATGGGACATCGAAGAGTCCCACACCACCGCCAGCCTGCGCGGCATTCACAACGTAGGCGCAGGAGTCGCCTGGGCCAGCGGCACCAACGGCACCGTCCTCCGCACCGAAGACGGCGGCTACCTCTGGCAGACCTGCTCCATGCCACCGGGCGCAGAAAAACTCGACTTCCGCGGCGTCCAGGCCTTCGACGAAAACACCGCCATCGTCATGTCCAGCGGCCCCGGCGACCAATCCCGCCTCTACAAAACCACCGACGGCTGCCAGACCTGGAAGCTCCTCTTCACCAACCCCGACAAAGACGGCTTCTGGGACGCGATTCAATTTTGCAGACAGAAGATTTGGAGGTCTATCGCAGGAGATCCTGTCGCGTATCCCAGTACCGACTCATAGATCGGAATTTCGTATCTCTGATTGTCTTGACCGCAGACGGAGGAACGATTTGAATCGCTGGGCGAGATCCCACAGCTCAAGCAGCAGAGCACGTCAACGTGCGAGAGCATTTCGCTGCAAGTAACAGTTCGCTCGTAGCAACCCGGTCGCCAGTCGCTCCGCACGGCTTCGTTACGGGTCGGCACAGGCGGACTTCGGCAAAAATATATTTGGGTAGCTATACTCGCCATGTCACGGAACCAAATGGCTTCAGCCATGTCACCGAGATTCGCTGGAATCGAATCAAACTCGCTCTTGCCGCGGAAGCCTTCCGCTGGAGTCTTCGCTGTGAGCCTCCAAGAGATCAGAGTCAGAGCATCGCTGACACTTAATCTGGATTTTGTCGGCGGCGCTTCTGCGTCAAGCGAGATTGTGCGGAGACCATCTGATTCCTACACCGATGTAACAGCATGCGTTCATTACCGACGTCTGGCCAACACAGGTCGGCAACTGCCCAAACCCCACCCCACGGCTACCGCTCCTCCGTAGCCTACGACGCCACCAGAAACTCTGGATCACCGTAGGCCCCAACGGCACCGACATCTCCACCGACGACGGCAAAAACTGGCGTCCCCTCACACCCTCCGGCTACGACCCGCCCGACGCAGACAAAAACTGGAACGCGCTCTCGCTTCCCTTCGTCGTTGGCCCACACGGACGTATCGGGAAGCTCCGCACCATCACGCAAAACCCACCGAGCGCGCCAGCCAAAACTCCGCCAGCGCATCCACCGGCAACGCCGTAAGCAAAGACATCTTTTACCCTGTCAGTCGCGATCAGGTTGAGATCACTGCTGCTGTTGCGGTGTAGTGGGTGTCGTAGGCGACGACGTGCCAGTGCCGTTCGTCGGGCTCGATCCAAAACCCGAACTTGGTGTTGAACCAAAGCCTGAATTCGGCGTCGATCCGAAACCCGTACCAGTCCCATTCGTCCCTGTTCCTGAGGTCATTGACGAAGCCGATCCAAGTCCTCCGCTGCCTGACGCAGTCGATGGTCCGCCACCAAACAGGCTTGCCTGCGCCTTCAACTGTTCGATTCGCGGATCGTAGATAAACTCCCACGTGTTGTACGAGGTCTGTTCGTTCAACACGATGATCGAGTCGCCTTCCTTCGGAATCCCCACGCCGACAAACGGCGCTCCGCCTCCCGAAAAGCTCGTCGCTGATTGGCTGGCGATGCCCGGAGACGAACCAGCAGGAGTCGACCCCGAAGTATCGGTTCCAGTCGTGGCTCCGCCTGTCCCTGTCGTGCCCGTCGTCGCAGTCGTTCCCGTCGTTGGCGAGCTGGTGCTTCCAAAACTGCTCGTCGCCGATGACGAGGAGCCAAACGCACTCGACCCAGGTGAAGAAGATCCAAACGCGCTTGATCCCGAAGAGGACGAGCCGAGCGTGCTCGTACCGGGCGACCCAAACGCTGACTGCGAACCCGCACCGGCAGCCCCCGCGCCAACTCCTCCCGACGAAGCCATTCCCGCCGCCGATCCCAACCCGGGCGCGAGCCCCGTCAGCGGCTTGCCGAAGAATCCCTTGACCGTCGTCTTCGCCTCGCCCACGTGAATCAGGCGCCAGTCCGACTTGCCGGTCATCGGGTCCACGTAACGCTGCCGCAGAAACCGCTGGTTGTTCGACTTTTCGAGCGCCTCTATTGTCGGCGGAAACTGGCCGCCGTTCTTCCTGACGTAGAGCTGGATCGCTCGCACATACTGGTTTCCGCGATGCACCGCCTCTACCTCTCGCTCCCGCCGCAGATCCTTGGAGACCTTGGGCGCGGCAATACTCAGCACCAGCAGAATAAAAAAGATTGCAACGATCAAGCCCACCAGCATGAAGCCCTGCTCACCGTCCGCACCACAGGCACCATCCGCGCACCCGCGCGAATCGATGCCACGATGCCGAAGCCAGAAGCAGATCTTCTTCATTCTCAACCTCTCAACGCGCCAGTAGCGGTAGCGTCTGCCGATTATTATTCGCCATGTCTTCCACCACAATCGAGTTTGTCGAGATGGACAGGATCCTATACCGCCTCTGCACGATCTCGCCATCGGACGCCAGAAACACATCGTCTCCATGCAGCAGAAACACTCTCCGGGTCCCGTTGGCCGCCGTCGCCGTCCCGAAGAACTTCAGGTCGATTGGCGGCGGTGGTGGTGGCCCCGGCGGAGGCGGTGGTGGTCCCGGCGGCGGAGCCTTCACAGGCCGCACCGACGCAATCGGCTTCGGGATATCAATCGGCGCAGAGCTGGCCGAGAAGATATTGCGCCCGCTCCCCGAGTAGACCAGCGACTCTGTCACGAGCATCGCGTCCATGCGCAACGTGGGATCAAGCTGCGCCGACGTCGTTCCCAGCTTCTTCGCCGCAGCACCCGCAACAAAGCCTGCAGGCACCGCAGCTCCCGGTGCCGACGCCGCTGGAGTCGTCGTCTTCGCCGGAGCCGTTACCACAACTGGCGGCGCAACCGGCGCGGGGCTGTCATCGCGTAGTTGGTAGTACAGAACTCCGGCCGCTACCAGCACAAATGCCCCGATGGCAGCACCTTTCTTCTGTTGGTCCGCAGTGAGCCGTATCATGGGCGGCCTCCCGCAGCAGGATTCGAGGCAGCATCGTCAGGTGCGCCCTCAGCAGCAGCCGTGCTCGCGCTCACACTCTTCTCCGAGCCTTCGGTCCCGACCGGCGATCGCAGATACGTCGTCAGCCGCAGCCGCAGCCCCACCGTTCCGCTCTGCTGCCCGGTCAGCGTCAGTCCGTTGATCAGGAAAAACATCTTGTCGCGCTCCAGCGAGTTGATCAGCACAACCAGCGGGCGATAGTCTCCGCTCAAACTCGCATCGATCCGCGCTTCGGTGAGTGCTCCCGCCGTCCCATCCATCACGGACGAGTAGGCATACTGCACGCGAGTCAGTTTTACGCCTTGCTTCTTGGCAAGCGATCCCATCTCACCGGCCATCTCTGCGATGGAGAACGGCAGCCGCTGCTTGTAGAACTTGTCCGCATCCTTGGTCGCCTGCGCCAGCTTCTCATCGAGGCCTTCGAGCGGCTGCCGTGCAATCTCCGCAGTCTTCATCGCAATGGTCTGGTCGGCCAGCGCCGCTGCATTGTCACTGGTCGCTGCCCGCCACGCGAATGCCATATGCGCCAGCAGATAAAGATTCACCAATCCCAGCACCGCCACACCAGCGATATGCAGATTGAGCAGCGTGCCCAGCCGCCGCGCCTTCTCGGCCCACTGTTTCGCGGCCACGGCTGTCCGTTTCTTCTCAGCTACGGTCGTCATCGCGGTGCTCCCTTCTGCGCCGGCGTCTTTACCGCTCCACCCCTGGGCAGCGCACTCTTTGGAGCCTTTGACCTCGTCTTCTTCTTCACTCCAGCATCGGGTGAATCATCGTTCGACACGCCATCCGCATCTTTCGCCGTCGAACCTTCTTTCACATGCTTCTCAGGAAGCGGGTTATACCCACTCAGCACATCGAACTGAACCGCACCCGGAGCCAGTTGCACCGCAGCCGCCGCATTCCGGCTTCCCTCCTGCGTCTGTGCCTGCTCGGACGCAAGCCGCGGCGACAGGAACCGCTGCGACGTCTCCAGATTCCTCACCAACTGCACAGCCTTCTCGCGATCGCCGCTCACCCGCAGGCGAATGTTCACATCGCCTTCCTTGGTAATCACCGGCTCGATGCTCGTCACCTGCACCCCAACCGGCAGCACCTTTTCGAGATCCATCATCACGGCTGTCCAGCTAAAACTCTTCCTCGCAAACACCGCATTCAAAAACTGCGAGCGATCCAGCACAGCCATATTCTGCGGCTGCCGCATCCGGGCCTCATTCACCATTCGCTCATGCTGATACCGCTGCGTCTTCACCTTCAACGCATCCATCTGCGCCTGCGCCACACGGGCCTTCGCATTCAGCGAGTGCAGCGCAAATCCCAGCAGCACCGCCAGCAGCCCCAACACCGCCATCGCAAGACGCAGCTTCGCAAACAATGGCCGAAGTTCAATGAAAGGGCGATTCGCAAGATTGACAGAGATCCGCATCAGTTCCTCAGCGCTCCCCGGACGCCGGCCAGCCAGCCTCGCGGCACGCTCGCCGTCACTGCGCTCGCCTGCATCATCCCTGCATCCACCATCTCCCGCACCCGCAGACCCTCCAGCCCACTCTCTTCCATCACGGCAGCCAGCGTCTCGGCTCCCAGCGTCCCAGCCACCAGCAACTGGTCCGGCGACGACTGCAACGAGTCTTCAAAATACGCAGCCGCCACGCTCACCGCCTGCGCTACCTCGCGAGCGGCCGCCTGCATTCCAATCTCCCGCGATATCGCGGTGTCCATCACCGAGGCACGAATCGCATCGTCCGCATCGAACTGGTCCCATCCGCCCGGCCCAAGCGCCTCCTGCTGCGCCCACTCCTGCGCCGAACTCTCCCGATCCACCAGCGGAATCGCCGTCGACGCGATCGCGACCGGCGCAGCTAAGCCTGCATCCGCTCTCATATCCACGGAACGATGCAACAGCAGAGTCCCCGCCTGCACAATCGCTGTCGTCACCGCTCCCAGTCCCGCGTTCACCACCAGCGATGGCGACGGCGTCTCATCCAGCCCCGCCAGCGCGGCCAGCGTACTCGGCAACACGGCTCCCGGCAGATATCCCGCGGCCAGCACCACCGCCTCATATTCTTCCAACACAGCCTTCGGCATCGCTACAGCGAGCAGCTTGATCGTCCCCTTCTCGTTCGACATCACCTGGTAGCTCACCATCGCGTCATCCGCATCGAACGGCAGCAGCTTCTTCAACCGGAAGCGCACCACCGGGAGCGCCTCTACGACCTTCGTCGGCAGTTGATCGAAGTCCAGAAACAGCACCCGCACCGCCGAATCCGGCACCACCAGCGTCACATCCTTTAGACGCCCTGCGCCTCGTTCCGCCTTCTCAGCGCCGCGACCGGAGACGGCATCCAATGCCTTTCGTATCGCAGCCGTCACCGCCGTCTTGTCAACGATATTGCCGACCTTCAGCCCCGGCGCCACCGCGCCATCCGGCAGATCCACGCGCGACAGGGTCGTCAACAGAGCAGCCGCATCCTCAGCCCGCGCCGCCACCACGCCCTCTGCGCGAACCTCTACCGCCAGCCGCGGCCGCGTCCCCAATGTCTTCGGTAAAATTTCCATTCAGTCCTAGACTACCTTGCTCTATCGATTGCCACTACGTCACCATTGTGGTGCACGCAAACGCAAATCGTACTCGCGCAGCCTGTTTACCTGCCTGCCTCAATAAACGTAACCTTGTTGATCTCCTTCAAGGTCGTAATTCCGTCCCGCACGCGCTCCAACGCCGAATCGCGCAGGAAAGCCATCCCCTTCTGCTTTGCTTTCTTACGAATCTCGCTTCCAGGCTTCTTCGCCAGCAGCATCTCGCGAATCTCGTCATCCAGCTCCAGCAGTTCGTGAATCGCCGACCGTCCGCGATACCCCGTCCCGCCACACTCAATGCATCCCGGCCCTTCCCGGAAGTTGAAGCCGCGCCACTCATCCGGATCAAGCCCACTGGCCAACAAATCCGCCTCTCCGTAGTGCACATCCCTGACGCAGAACTCGCAAACCTGCCGCACCAGCCGCTGAGCCAGAATGCAGTTCAGCGCCGAGACAAAGTTGTACGGCTCGACTCCCATATTCAAAAACCGGCCCAACACATCGACCACGTTGTTCGCGTGGACCGTCGTAAACACAAGGTGCCCCGTCAGCGCCGAGTTGATTGCAATCTGCGCGGTCTCCGCATCGCGGATCTCTCCGACCAGAATCTTGTCCGGGTCATGGCGCAGAATCGACCGCAGCCCTCGCGCAAACGTAAGACCCTTCTTCTCATTCACAGGAATCTGCGTGATCCCGCGAATCTGATACTCGACCGGGTCTTCAATCGTGATGATCTTGTCTTCTTCCGATTTAATCTCGTTCAACGCAGCATAAAGAGTCGTTGTCTTACCCGAACCCGTCGGCCCCGTCACCAGCACCATGCCGTACGGCTCTTTGATATACCGCCGAAACCGCTCCAGATCCTTCGCGGCAAACCCCACCACATCCAGCGAGAGAGACTTGAACTTCTCCGACATCGACTCTTTATCGAGCACACGCAGCACGGCATTCTCGCCATGCACCGTCGGCATAATCGACACACGAAAGTCGATCAGCCTGCCTTTGTACCGAACCCGGAAACGTCCGTCCTGCGGCACGCGCCGCTCCGCAATATCCAGTTCGCTCATGACCTTGATGCGCGAAAGAATCGTCTGATGGTGCTCCCGTGCAATCGGAGCCATCGCATGCTGCAGCACACCGTCGATGCGGTACTTCACCAGCAGCGAATCATCGAACGTCTCCAGGTGAATATCCGAGGCTCGCCGCTCCAACGCGGTAAAGATCGTCGTATCCACCAGCCGGATAATCGGCGAGATATCGTCCTCGCTCGTCAGCCGTTCAATCGAGATATTCGAGTCCTGGTTGTCGTCACCCGACAACACATCGAACGCAAGTCCTTCACTGGCCTCATCCAGCACACGCTGGCTCTGTTCGGTCTTCTTCAGCAGCTCCGAGATCTGGCTCAGCGTGGCCACACGCGTCACCAGCCGCTGCCCCAGCAGGCCCGAGATCTCGTCCAGCACCATCAGCTTCGACGGATCGGACACAGCAATCGCCAGTCGCCCCTCAAGCTGCTCCAGCGGCACAAAGTTGTACCGGAACATCATGTCCACCGGGACGCTCTTGAACAGCTCGTGCGAGATCTTGAAGTTCTTCAAATCCACAAAATCAGCATGATAGCGGCGCGCCAAAGCCTGTGCGCGCTCTACCTCACTCATTCCCGCCTCATTGATCGGTATTGCTAACGGTGCCATTGCCATATAACTAAGACTCCTATTTCATTCAACCGTTACTCCCACCAAGGCGTCATTAACGCAGCATTCAAACGATCAGAGCCGCCATACCAGAATGTCGAGATTCGTCTCGAACTGGATTGTCGTCCAATCTTCTATTATTCAGCAAAATCGGTTCTTATGGTATTCTCCGCCCATCTACCCGGCCCTGTATCTACCTCTTCTGGAGGAGGCACGCCATGAGCACAGCATCCACCCCGTTCTCCGCCCTCGCCCCCAGGGCGATCAACTGGTCGATTGCCCTCAGCATCCTACTCATCCTCGCCGGCCTCTTTGCGATCCTCATTCCGCCGCTCTCCGGACTCGCCGTTACGCTCATCTTCGCCTGGGCGATGATCTTCAGCGGCATTACCCACTTCGTCTTCGCGTTCAAGACCCATACCACCGGCGGCGTGATCTGGGAGCTGATCGTCGGCGCCGTCTACCTCGTCACCGGCGTCTACCTGCTCATTCATCCGCTCAGCGCACTTATCGCGCTTACCCTCATCCTCGCCGTATACCTCTTTTTTGAAGGGGTGATCGAGGTCGTGCAGTCGTTCCAGGTGCGTCCTCGCCACGGCGCGAACTGGCTGCTGATCGATGGCATCATCACCCTCATTTTGGCCATCATGATCTGGCGGTCGTGGCCTGCCAGCACCGTCTGGGTTATCGGTACGCTGGTCGGGATCAGCATGATCTTCAGCGGCTTCTCCCGCCTCATGCTCTCGCTTGCCGCAAAACGCGCACTCAACAGCGAGGGCTAAAGCCTGAGTCCTGCCGGACGGGCTCCCTACGCGGGAAGCGGTCACTTCGTGACGCGTATACCTTTTCGCGGTGAGCGAGATGCGTGGGTCCTCGCGATGCTCGGGCCGACCAACGGGAGGATCGTTGCCGAGTGAAGGTTGCGTGACTGGGTACACGAGTCACGAAGTGACCGCCCCACGCGCAGTGGGCCGTCCGGCAGGACACCTTCTCTAAGGCTGATCCGCATTCAACGAATTGATCAAAGCATCCGCCTGCGCCATCGAGCCATCCAGGCTGACCATCAGTACATCCACATCGGTCGACATCTTCACCGACGTCCCCTTCAACGAACCGATCGCCCGCGCATTCAGGTTGTGCTTCAAAAATGTCACCTGATCATGAAACGCCGTGATCACAGGCGTCATGCGCGCCTCGGTCTGCCGCATCGACTTGACGTAGTTCGCCTCATTCAGCCGCGACTGCCGCAGCATCACCGCCGACTGCGCCTTCAGCTTCTTGTTCTCCATCCCATCGATCTCCTTCTGCCACTCCTTGAAGAGATCGTTGGAGACCTGGTCGATCGAGTCGATCCGGTTATGCAGCTTCTGCGCGCTGTCTGCGGCCTTTTCGTACTCGCCATTCAGCTTCTTGTAGCTCTTCTCCAGCGACCCGCCCTGAAACCCCGTCAGCTCCTGGAACGACTCCATCGTCGTCTTGATCTGCTCCTTCGCCTGCTGCTGGTCCTTCTTCGAGTCCTTCACGCGTGACACGAGAATGTCCCGCTTCTCCTTGCCAAACGTCTTCATCGTTTTGTAGTACGTGCTCGTGCACCCGGCCAGCACAAGCAGAGGAGCAGCACCCGCCACGCATCGCAACATCCACCGTCGAGAGATCACAGTCAACTCATTTCACCCCGTCAGAGCTTGACGAATTGTAACCTCTCTCCCGAAAATCAAGGTCCAATGGGCCTCTAATCCGCGACGGGAAGCCGATCTCCCCTAGAGCGCAGCCAGAGTTCAATGGCAATCGTGTTGATCGAGAAGCCAATCCAGAACGCAATGCCAAAGAACTGCGCAGGTTCAAGGTGCGTTAACCGGCTCGTCGCAAAAAAGACGCCCATCACCGGGCGAGTCGTCGCAATCCCAAGAAGAATCGCAACCGCACGCAGCATCCATCGCATCTTCTCAAGCGCCTCACCCCGCCGCATCGCCACAAAGGCCCGCGCGAGCGAAAACAAGAAGAGGCTGTTGAAGAGAAGAACCGCCGATCGCTCTATCCATCCTCCGACTGGATGAGAGCTCATGGCATACGCCGTAATGCCCACCCAGGCTCCCAGCGGAAAGAAGAGACGTTCTGCCCACACCGCGCTGAATCGTCGCAACAGAACGAAGGGGCACAGCAGAACAAAAGCCATCGCCGGAAGAATATGGGCAAGCGTCAACGCAGCATGTGAGGCAAACACCGCATCCAGCGCCGCGGTTGGCGAAGCGCCTCCAGCTCCATCCGGCGTGGGATGAGCAAGCACCACAACCCTGCGCAACACCACCGCGACCGCGATCACAACGCAGACCCAGAAGCCTACCTTCAGCCATCCTGGATAGACCTCGCGAGACGAGCCCTCTCGCATCTCGATCACCCGTGCCGGAGCCTTTGCATCCATGCGCTCTCCTCGCTGCGAGGCCAGACCGCATTCTGCGCGAGCACGTAGAGACACGGAAAGGTCAGCCAAGGATACGCAGCAAAGAATCCCGCCGTTCCATTACTGACCGCCGCCGCTGCCCGCGCTCAGACTGAAGATCGGCAGATAGAGCGCAATCAGAATCGTGGTCACCACCAGCCCCATCATGATCAGGATCAGCGGCTCAATCAGACTCATCGCCGCCGTCAGATTCGTCTGCACATCCTCTTCAAAAAACTCAGCCACCGAGTTCAACATCTGCGGCAGCGCACCGGTCGACTCGCCCACCTCGATCATCTCGATCGCCAGCTCCGGAAAGACCTTCGTCGCCTGCAAACTCACCGAAAGCCCCTTGCCTTCGCGCACCGTCTCGACCGACTTATAAACCGCGCTTGCAATCTGCCGCGAATCAATCGACTTCGCCGCCGTCTCAAGCGAAGGCACCAGCGGCAAACCGCCTGTCAGCAGCGTCGAAAGCGTCCGCGAGAACAGCCCCACCTGATACTTCAGCCACACGCTGCCAAACACCGGCAGCGCAATACGAATCCGGTCCAGCGCACTCGCGCCCGCATCCGTCTTCGACCAACGGTAGATCACAAATCCAACCGCCCCCACCACCACGGCGACATAGATTCCATACTCCTGCGCCTCTTTGCCCAGATTTAGCAAGAACGTCGTCAACGCCGGCAGCTTCGTCCCGAGCTGGTCATACAACTGCGCAAATCGCGGCACCACAAACGTGATCAAAAAGATGAACAGCCCGATCACCATCACCACCAGCAGCGCCGGATAGATCAAGCTCGCCTTCAGCTTTTTCCGGAACGTCAGCGACACCCGCTGGAAGTCCAGAAACCGTTGCAACACTTCTTCCAGATTTCCCGACCGCTCCCCCGCCAGCAGCGTCGTCGTGTACACAATGGGAAATCCACCCTGCGCCTCGAATGCCTGTGAGATCGACTCACCCGTCTTCACACGCGCCGAAACATCCTCAAGCTGCGCGCGAAAGTGAGGCAGCTTCTGCCGTCTTGCCAGCAACTCCAGCGAGCCCAGGATCGGCAATCCAGCCTTAATCAAAGTCAGAAACTGCTGATTGAAGATCAGGAAGGTCTCCAGCTTGACCTTCTTCTTACTCCCACCCCCAAGCACACTCTTCGCCTTGACCGAGTAGACGTAGTACCCCGCCTGCGTGAACCGCGCCCTAAGCTCTTCTGCCGTGGCCGCCGCATGGCTCTGCTCCTGTACCCTGCCCCGCTCATCCGCCAGCTTGATGACAAACTCAGTCATAACCCTCTAACCCACCACAAACTTGAAGTAACTCCGTTCATCTTAGACGGTCTCACAGTAAATTAGCCCTCATAGCCGCGCCTGCAAATACAACTACCTCGCAGCATCGCGAACGCGAGCAAGTTTTTCCATCGAAGAACCAGCGATTTACCACAAAAACCTCCATCGAAGGCCTTATCATTCACACATCGACTCGGAGGCATCTGTTGCGGATAAGAGGCATCGCCATCCTGGGCTTGCTTTTCTTTGCGTCACTCTTCTCTCACGCAGCGACCTCTCCACCCTCTGCCCCACTCGTCGTCGACGGTCTCGGCAAGCCCTCCGCAAAGCTCGACGGCACATGGCAGTTCCACACCGGCGACGATCCCGCCTGGGCCTCCCCCACGCTCGACGACTCCCAATGGGAGAGCATCCAGACCGACAAACCCTGGGGCTCTCAACAGCACTTCGGATACTCCGGATACGCCTGGTACCGGCGTCACATCGACTTCGCCCCTGGCCCGAGCGACAAGCTCGACCTAACTCTGGCCGTCGGCTATGTCGCCGATGTCTACGAGATCTACTGGAACGGCAAGAAGGTCGGCGGCTACGGCACAATGCCGCCTCAGCATCGCTCGTACTGGGGCAATCTGCCGCATATATACAAGCTTGGCAAACCACAGCCCGGTGTACTCGCCATCCGCGTCTGGAATAATATCCCAGCCTCCTCCGACTCAGGTTTGGGCGGCGGGCTCTATTCCCCACCCTTCCTTGGAACCAAAGACGCGATCACGGCTTTGCTTACAAGCAGTAACTATCTCTGGCTCAAAGCCAGTCAGTACTCTTTCGCACTCGTTCTTCTCGATGGTCTGGTTGCCATCCTTGAGCCTGCTGGCGTGGTTGCAAGATCGAAACCGGCGACTGCTCCTCTGGATGTCGCTCTTTGCATTCTCTCCATTAGTGCTGGAGATTTTGGGAGGCTACCCGCATCCCTTTCCCCTATAACGTCGTGATGGCGATTCAGCAGCCCATGTTTTCAGCCATGGACATATCTTTATGGTTTCTCCTGCTGTATCTGCTGCAGCTCGTCGATCACCCGCGCCTGGTGCAATGGACGCGAATCCTCTCGTATGTCTCCATCATCAGTACGACTCTTGACGGTCTCCTGGTCCTCACGTGGGGACAATTGGACGCGCGGCTCACGCAAATAGCCGATGCCGTGTTTACCGTACCCTTCACTGTCATCGAGATCTGGCCCCTGGTGCTGATCGCGTTCGCCATCAAAAATAAAAAGCGGCTGGGCACTCCCACATGGCTGGTGGTCTTCTTTGCCTTTCTCAGCCAGATGCTCATCGTCATCAAGAGCAGGCGCCCAGCAAGGCGAGAGATTCACTCACTGGACAATCAGCTCAACGATCGACAAACCAATATTCGTCATAAACGACAATCCCTTCAACCTCACAGTGATCATAGACACACTGCTGTTTGTCTCCATCGTGTACGCCGTCTATCGTTATTCGGTCGACCAGAGCAAACGCCAGCTAGCCGTCGAACAAGAGTTCAAAAGCGCCCAGGAGCTTCAGCGCGTCCTCATTCCCGAGACGCTTCCTCCAATTCCCGGATTCGCCGTCACCAGCTCCTACCGCCCCGCACAAGAGGTCGGCGGAGACTTCTTCCAGCTCATCGCAAAGGCCGAAGGCTCGTCTCTCTTCATCCTTGGCGACGTCAGCGGCAAAGGCCTCAAGGCAGCCATGACCGTCTCCCTGCTCGTCGGCACCGTCCGCACCCTGGCCGAGATGTACGACGACCCCGCCGAGATCCTCTCCGGCCTCAACCGGCGTCTGTACGGCCGCATGCAGAACGGCTTCGTCACCTGCGTCATCCTCCAGCTCGACCCCGACGGCGTGTGCACCTTCGCCAACGCAGGCCATCTGCCGCCCTACCTCAACCACAACGAGCTCCATCTCCCACCCGAGCTACCCCTCGGACTCGTCCCCTCCGCCAGCTACGACAAGGTCACCATCCAGCTCGAGGTCGGAGACCGCCTCACCCTCTACACCGACGGCCTCCTCGAAGCCCGCGCCCCATCAGGCGAGATCTTCAGCTTCGATCGCCTGCAGGAGCTCATCGCAACTAAGCCCGACGCGAGGCAAGCCAGCGAAGCCGCCGTCTCCTTCGGCCAGGAAGACGACATTACCGTCCTCACCATCACCCGCCTCGCCACCGGCGTCGAATCCACCACCGTGCTCGAAGCCCCCACCCTGGCACCGCTGACGGCCTAAGCGGTCGTCATCACGCAGCACGCTCCACCAGCGTCTTCAGCACTGACGCAAGCTCGACCTTGCCCGTTCGCACCTCGGCCGGGTTTTCGAAGCAGATCCAGCCCTCGTTGAAGCCATCCAGCATCCGTATTCGCGGCAGAGGATTCTTCATACCCTGCGAGACGAACAGCGGCTCCCACGTCTCCCGCGCCACAATCTCCACCGTCACGGGATGCCCCAACAACTTCGCGAACGATGCAGCGATATTGTTCGGCGAGACAAGCCTTGGCCCCGTCAACTCCACCAGACGATGGCCGCTCCAACTCTCCTGCATCAACTCCGCCGCAAGCTGACCAATGTCCTCTGTCGCCACCATCGGGAAACCCTTGTCCGCCGGCGTCAAAAAGCTCGAGATTACCCCCTTGTCCCTCGCCGAAGCCACATCCCACGCCGCGTTCTCCATGAACCAGCCCGGCCGCAGAATCGTAATCGGCAGCGAAACCTCACGCAGCATCTTCTCCACAATCGTGTGCACCGTCAGCAGATTCTCCTGCTTGGCCTGCGCGCCAATCGTCGACAGATAAACCACCTTGCCGGGCCGCGCAGCCTCCAGCGCCGCCTTCAACGCGGCTCCCATCGCCTTGTGCTCCACAAACCCAGGAGTTGGATCGTAGACAGGAGGCATCATCACAAACACTGCTTCTGCTCCCGTAAATGCCGCCGTCAGCGCTGCAACATCGTAAGCATCGGCGACTGCCATCTCGCACCCCAGCTTCGCCCATGCCTCGCCTTTGCTGGCATCGCGCACCACAGCTCGCACCGGCTTTTTTGCAGCTAACAGCGTCCGCGCCACTTCGCCACCAACGTTTCCCGTAATTCCAGTAATCACAAACATCGCGCATTCTCCTTGTGTTTCAAACTGTGTTCCAAAATCAGATCCGCCTATAGGATGGGGATCACAGCCTGACTATTCATGCATTACTGGTATTACAATCATTACCTGAGGTAATGGATCGCAGATGGCACTCGATGATCGTCTCCTCAGCGGAGTCAGCGTGCTCGCGGCCGTCGTCGAAGGCGGCAGCTTCGTTCGTGCCGCCGAGACCCTCGGCATCACCCAGCCCGCCGTCAGCCGCGCCATCGCCCGCCTGGAGGCGCGCATCGGCGTTCGTCTCCTGGACCGAACCACCCGCTCCGTCACCCTCACCGAAGACGGCCGCCGACTCTACGAAGAGACCAGCACCCTCCTCTCCAGCATCGGCGACGCCGTCACCCTCGCCAGTGGCGCAGCCTCCGTCGTTCGCGGCCGCCTCCGCGTCAATATGGACCCATACTTTTCAAGCATGCTCCTCGCTCCGCATCTGGGCCGCTTTCTTGACCTCTACCCTGAGGTCTCCCTCGAACTCATCACGCGCTCCGAGCTGGGCGATCTGGTCTCTGAGGGCTTTGATCTCGCCATTCGCTTCGCCGAGCTACCCTCCTCCTCGCTCGTCGCCCGCAGGCTTCTCGAAACTCGCGTCGTCACCGTCGCCGCACCGTCCTACCTCGCAAAGCACGGACGCCCCGCCAAACCCACAGACGTACCCGGCCACGTCTGCCTCCAGTTTCGTAATCCTGTGACCGGCCGCCCCTTTGAATGGGAGTTCCATCGCGGTCGCAAGATCCTCCCCATCAAGACCACCGGCCGTCTCCTTCTCACCGACGCCCAGACTCTCGTGGGCACCTGCGTCGCCGGAGCCGGCATCGCACAGCTCCTCGCGATCTCCATCCAGGGCCACCTCGATCGAGGTGACCTCATCGAGCTCTTCCCCGACTGGCCCGACGAGCGCTTTCCCCTCTACGCCTTATACCCCTCGCGCCATCTGCCCCCCGCCAAACTCCGCGCCTTCATCGACTTCGTGCTCCAGATAGCAGTTCCCACCCGCCTGTGAATTTTTTTCAAAAAAATCTTCAGAAAATGTGGCGTATTTTTTCCAACTCGAAAATGCGGTGCGAAAACACCACGCTCACCACACAAAACACCACGATATGCACCACAAAAACCACGCAATTTGGAGCAGCTTTTTCCAAAACCCCTACGAAAAACCTAGCTTTTAAGCACAAAAATCCCCGGCCACCAGCCGGGGATTTTTTTCTGCAATTTTGCGAGTTAGACGCTGAAGCTCGAACCGCAACCGCAGGTGCTCTTCACCGCGGCATTCTCAAACTTGAACCCTGCAGCCTCAAGCGTCTCCACGTAATCGACCGTGCAGTTGCTGAGGTACATCGCCGAGGTGGCGTCCACAAACACCTTTAGATCTTCAAACTTATAAACCTTATCCATCATGCCGCTCTGATTCTCAAACGACATGGAATATTGGAAACCCGAACATCCACCACCGACCACACCAATGCGCAGCCCAGCAGGAATCGGGCTCTGAGTCGCCATGATCTCCCGAACCTTATTGATCGCGGCAGGTGTCAGGGTTACAGGCGTAGTCGAAGCAGGTGCTCCAACAACGACTTCAGGGGTAACGGTTGCAGTGGACATCGGCAAATCTCCTTGTCTCGTTGAGACTTCTTAAAGTGTATGCGCCTGCCACCGCTCCGGCAAGCCCTGATTGTATAGATGCAGCCCCACCCCCCGCCGATTCAGCAACAGGAGACCACGCGATGAACCGATTCCTGCTACCATCACATCGAATCTCTGTACGGCACCATGAAGCTCCTCCTGCTCATCTCGAACGCTTTCATCAACACCATGGGCATCACCCAGCCCTCGCCGAAGGCCGAAAACCGGGCGGCCTGGTTCATCGTGATCATGCTCGCTACGGTTATCGCCATTGTTGCCACGATGGCGACTCTGGCCATCCGCTGGGCAGCCCACCACTAACCCGCCCCGTTACAACCTGGTTCCCCCCCAAAAAAGCCTTTTTGGTCGCTATTCCCAGGGCGTATCATTACGCCAGACGGCCCGCTACCCAAGAAGCTATGTACAGCCCAGGTATCCGGACCGCCCTAAACGTCGGCCCTGTTACAGGGCGGAGGAACCGCTATGAGCGCTTTACCTGTTCTCCTAATTGTCTGGGCGGTATTCTCAGCATGTTTTCTCGCTCTACTCGCCTACAAGGGACAACTCACCCGCTATGAGGAAGACCAACTGTTTCTTAGCGAGACTGTCTCCCATGAACAACAGGTTCAATCGGAGATCGTCCGCAAAGTCAATAAGATAGCACCCTTCGTTCGGGTATTTGGCGTCGCCGCAGCCGTCATGACCGCTGGCATCGTCGGCATCTTCACCTATGACGCCTGGCAGCACCTGCGGTAGATCCTTCCATAGGGTCGAACCGCGCACGGGCAGTCCGGCAACAGCCGATATGCCCTGTCGCCGCAACATCTAAACCGTAAACTCGACGAGCCCTCCACCGGAAGAGCAACGAACACATTGCTCTCGGTGAAGGGCTCTGTCGTTAGCTGTCTGAGATGCCTCGTCGCCCGGCCTCCGACTGGTTCATTCGGCTAAGAGTTAGGCGTTATATGTTGACGAGGACACCTTGCCGCCACGCCCTGTCCAGTTCGTATGGAAAAACTCGCCCCGGGGCTTATCGACACGCTCATACGTGTGCGCCCCAAAGAAGTCTCGCTGTGCCTGCAGCAGATTGGCGGGAAGCCGCTCCGTCCGATAGCCGTCGTAGAAGGCCAGCGCTGTTGAGAAAGCGGGCATCGGAACTCCAATCTCGATCGCATGAATGATCGCCTTCCGCCACGACCACTGGTACTTGTTCAGCACGCTTGAGAAGAAGTTGTCCATCAGCAGATTCTGTAGCTTCGGATCCTTATCGAAGGCTGCCTTGATATCTCCAAGAAACACGCTTCGAATGATGCAGCCGCCGCGCCACATCAGCGCGATGCCACCCATATTGAGGTTCCACTTCTGCTCCTTCTCAACAGCACGCAGCAGCATGTATCCCTGCGCATAGCTCACCATCTTCGAGCAATAAAGCGCGCGCCGAACATCCTCAATAAACTCTTTCTTCTCTGAGATTGTCAGAACCTTCTTTGGCCCCTGCAGCACCTTCGACGCCGCAACCCGTTCGTCCTTCAGGGCTGACAGACAACGCGCAAATACGCTCTCACCAATCAACGTCACCGGCATTCCCAGGTCGAGTGCGGAGATGGCCGTCCACTTCCCAGTTCCCTTCTGCCCGGCCGTATCCAGAATCTTGTCCACCATTGGCTTGCCGTCATCGTCCTTCTTCGCGAAGATCGTCGCCGAGATCTCAATCAGATAGCTATCAAGCTCGCCTTTGTTCCACTCAGTAAATACGTCGTGAAACTCATCCGCAGTCAGCCCCAGCCCATCCTTCAGCAACTGGTACGCCTCGCAGATCAACTGGATATCGCCGTACTCAATCCCGTTGTGCACCATCTTCACGTAGTGCCCTGCCCCATCTTCACCTACCCAGTCGCAACACGGAGTGCCATCCTCGACCTTCGCTGCGATCGCCTGAAAGATCTCCTTCACGTGGGGCCATGCCGCGGGATTTCCACCTGGCATAATCGAAGGCCCAAATCGCGCTCCTTCTTCTCCACCGGAAACGCCAGTGCCGATGAAGAGAATCCCCTTCTCCGCCAGTGCCTTCGTTCGGCGATTCGTATCGGTAAACAATGAGTTTCCGCCATCGATCAAAATGTCGCCCTTTTCGAGATATGGCAGCACATGCTCAATCGTCTGATCGACGACATCTCCCGCCTTCACCATCAACATCACGCGGCGCGGCAGCTTCAACGAGTCGCATAGCTCTTTGGCCGAATGTGTTCCAACTACCTTCGTTCCTTTGGCCTCGTCATTAAGAAACTCATCAACCTTCGAGGTCGTTCGGTTGAACACCGCAACCTTGTACCCGTGGTCGTTCATGTTGAGCACCAGGTTCTGGCCCATCACGGCCAGCCCAATCAAACCGATATCGCAAGTTGCCTCAGCCATCTCATCTCTCCACAGCGGCCCCGTCAGGAGCATCGCAAACGAACGCTCGTCACTCGCCATTATTCAAAAATGGCGCAACCACGAATGCCTTTTCTACCACATGGAATCCACATTAGGATAGGCCGTGTACTGGCTATTGGCGTCCCGAAAGAAAACGAAGTCTATCCTGACAGATTCTGCATCCCATTGTCTTTTTGCCAAGAGAAAGGCCCCGACAACAGTCGGGGCCTTCATCGTACGATTTGCAAATCGTGACGCCAGTGAAATTTACTTGCTCTTAACAGCGATCACTTCAATCTCGATCAGCGCCCAGGGAGCGGCCAGTGCAGCAACCTGCATTGCACTCCTGGCCGGCTTATTTGGCTGCTCCTTCGTTCCGAAAAACTGCGTATATGCCGCCTGCAGTCCGGCGAAGTCCAGCTTGTTTCCTTTGTCTGGATCTCCCGCCATAAACACAGTCATCTTCACAACATCCTTCATATCCAGACCCTGCTCCTTCAGCAGTGCCTGAATCTTGTTCAACGCACTCATCGCCTGAGTCTTAGTGTCTCCGTAGACAGCTGCAGTTCCCTTCGCCTCATCCGCAGGCGTCACCGGAGATGCAAGCTGGCCACTCAAGTAAAGCGTGTCTCCAGCCCAAACACCATTCGCAATGGGAGACTTCTCATTCGGTTGGAGGTGCTTCACGACTACCTGTGCCTGCAATCCGCAAGTAAGAACCGCCAACAACGCCGACATTACACCGCACTTGATCTTCATCGCTCTCCCTTTATTCATCAAAGACACTAGCTCGACACCGCTCCAGAAGCAGAGCCGGACAACTTCGCCACCTTTACCTTGTCAGAGATCATCCCTACCGCACGGCGCGCGCTCAACGCCGCTCCCTCCTGCCAGCCCACAATGTGGCTCGCCGCATCGCCGGCAAAATAGATCGGGCCATCCGCTTGAATGATCACGTCATACCCGTTCTTCCCGCCGCCATAGCTGTTGATCCACGAGCCCTCATTCCACGGCACTCGGCTCCAACCGCAGAACACGGGATTCTTCAACTCCTTCCCATGGCCCGGATGCAGCTTCTCAATCGACGCTCTTGACGCCTCAAGTTTCTCCGAGAGAGTCAGGTTGTAAAACGGAGTGTTCAACTCGTCCGTATAACCCGATACCACCACACCCGTCGGGTGCATCAGCCGCGACGATGGATACCAGATGGGGCTAGGCCCTTCCATGAGGTACGACAAGCCGCCGTAGATGTTGTAGTCCTGCTCCCAGAAGCGTCTGCTCTCCCAGGCAATCTTGTACGCGCCACCCATCGTGCTCTCGTCCACCACTTTCTTGAACGGCTTCGACAGGTCATTCGGGATCTTCTTCAGAATCGAAAATGGCATCGCCATAATGCAATACGAAGCCTCGACCTGCTTCGTCGCTCCGCCCTGCGTGTAAGAAACGCGAACGCCATTCCCTGTCTTCCGAATCTCCGTCACTGGCGAGTTGTACTGCACGATCGGCCCCAGCGCCTTGGCAAACGCATACGGTATCCGGTCCATCCCACCCACAGGCTGCATCATCGTCGCCTGCCAGTCCCACGCCTCTTCGACAAACAGATCGTCCCAGAAGTTCTCATCCAACAAAACCCGCATATCCAGCGGCGTGTCATCAATACCCTGCTGAGTCCCCGCGCCCGGTGGTGTCTTATATCCCGCCCGGTCCGAACCCACATACGCGCCCTTATCATTCAACGGCCCGTAGATCTTCAGAAATGCTGTCATTCGTTCGCGATCTTCTTTACTCAGCTCGGCGTCCAGTGAACCATGCGCAATACACTTCGACAGCAACTCCGAAACATGTCCGCGCGTATCGTTGATCGCCTTCCGCTGCGGAACCGGCTTCCCACCATTCGCTGAGTCATTCTGCAAGAGCGTGGATCGCGATGTATTGATCTCCACCTCCATAGGAATGCCCAGCTCCCTACAATAGCCAAGCATCGTCCAATGAACGCTTGGCAAGCGCGCCGGTCCTAGATTCTGATAGTTTCCGTCTTCCCATCGAATCGGCTGCTTGCTCCCATCGCAGAAACAGACTTCGGTCCCGTTTCTCCCCGTCCAGTTGCGTCCACCCGGCCGCTCGCAAGCCTCCAGAAGAGTCACATCGTACCCAAGCTTCTGTAGCTCATAGGCTGAAACCAGACCGCCAATCCCCCCGCCCAGCACCACCACTTTGACGCCTTTGCCCGAACCGGCAGCCGCCTGAATCGTCTCCGCCTGCACACCCTTCATCGGTATCAATCCAAGCGATTGCATCGTTGCGAACGCGGCGCTGTAGCCGCCAACCTGTCCTACGCGCATCAAAAAGTTGCGGCGGGAGATCCCCATCAAGCTACCTCTTTCTTCGTTTGAATTAAAAATCCGCTGCGAATGCAGAAACGAACACCCTAAAGAGTTGAAAAGGGTGGGGCTCCGCCAAAGACGTTGCAGAACCGCTATCTTGAACGCGACAGAACAGCAAAATTTGGATTTTGAAAAGTTGTTTTTACTCTATCGCAAAACGGTGGGCCAGTCAGCTTAATTTCAAGTACGTTGACGACCGATACCGCATCATAATCATGACGATCGTCATACAATAGAGTGAAAGCGTGAGACACGCCGACCGAGGTTGAATGAGATGAGAGTAAGCCGAGCTCAGGCTGCGGAGAACCGCGAACGAATTCTTGACGTTGCAACCAAACTCTTTCGTGAGCGCGGCATCGATGGCATCGGTGTCGCCGACCTGATGAAGGGCGCAGGTCTCACCCACGGTGGTTTCTATGGCCACTTCAAGTCGAAGGAAGACCTCGTTGCACAAGCCTGCGGGCGCGCGCTTGCAAAGATGCGGGATAACTGGACGAAGGTCATTAGTCAGGCCCCAGGCGATCCTCTCGAAGCGCTCGCCAACCATTACCTGAACTCCAGACATCGTGACAACGCAGGACGAGGATGCCCCATGGCCGCACTCGGGGCAGAGGTTGCTCGCCAGGGCGCGGACGTTCGCCACACGGTCACAGAAGAGCTTCGCCCCTTCATCGAATATCTTTCCGGCATCGTTCAAGGTAACTCAGCCGGCCTTCGCCGAGAGAAGGCCCTCGCGCTTTACGCAAGTCTCGTCGGCGCAATGGTAGTAGCCCGTGCTGTCGATGATCCCGCTTTTTCTAACGAGATTCTGCACGCAGTGGCTGAAACTATTCAGGACAAAAGCATAGAGCGCAACCACATCACGTCCTCTCCGACTCTTCGTCCGCGCTTGGCCACAGCGAAGAAGCGCACACGAAAACCCATGAGCCGCACTGCAAAAGCGTAGCCGCTCTCAGCAAATATCTTTGAACCTCTTCCATCCCTCAAATCATCTGAATAGTTATAAAGGATGACCGTCATATATAAGGTCATTGATTTCCGTTGCCTGTCAACATCTGATGGCGTCGCGGAACGATGGAAAGACGGCAGATCCGAGCGTCTGTTCGGACAAGGAAAGGGCACACTTGGCTAGCCAGGCAGTACTGGAACCGCCGCTAATAACAGAATCCGCAAGTGAAGCGGCGAGCAGCCGAACGATTACTCCGAAGACCCATCGAGTGATCAATCCCTGGATCATCGCCCTCACCGTCACCCTCGCAACCTTCATGGAGCTGCTCGACACCTCCATCGCCAACGTCGCACTTCCCTACATTGGGGGCGGTCTTGGCCGAAGCTACGACGAGGTCACCTGGGTTCTCACCACCTACCTTGTCGCCAACGCCGTCATCCTTCCCATGAGCGCCTGGCTCAGCCGCGCCTTCGGGCGCAAAAACTACTACCTTGCCTGTGTCGCACTCTTTACCCTGACTTCTCTCTTCTGCGGTCTGTCTCCGTCACTCGGAATCATGCTTTTATGCCGCGTCTTACAAGGCATCGCCGGTGGCGGCCTCGCCCCCGTTGCGCAAGCGGTTCTGGTAGACACCTTCCCTCCCGCCAAACGCGCCTCTGCCTTCGCGCTCTATACAGTTGTGCTTGTCACAGCTCCCGCCATTGGTCCCGTCCTCGGCGGATGGATCACCGACAACTACAGCTGGCGTTGGATCTTCTTCATCAACGTTCCCATTGGCCTCATCGCGCTCTATCTCTCCAGCAAGCTTCTGCACGATCCGCCAGCCTTCGCAGCCGAGCGCGCTTCGGTCCGCCCCAAAGGCAAGCTCTCCATCGACGGCATCGGCATCACACTCATCGCACTCGCCTCTGCAGCGCTTGAGATCGCGCTCGATCGCGGTCAAATCGACGACTGGTTCGGCAGCTCCTTCATCTGCTGGACGATCGGCATCGCAATCGTCGGCTGGCTCGCCACAATTCTCTGGGAGCTGCACACCAAAGAGCCCGTCATCGACTTCCGCATGTTGACCAATCGCAACTTTGCTATTGCATCGGTTCTGTTCTTCGTCTTCGGAGTTGGCCTCTTCGGAACCACCGTACTTTTACCTCAGCTTCTCCAATCCCTCTACGGCTACCGAGCGATCGATGCCGGACTGGTGCTTGGGCCGGGTGCGTTGGCGATCACCGTCCTTGCCCCAATCGCCGCCCAGATGATTCAACGGCAACTCGTCCCTCCCAAGGCGATGATCATTCTGTGTCTCTGCATCGTCTCAGGCTCCATGTGGTACTACAGCACACTCAACCTCGATACCAACTCCGGCCACTTCGTCCTCGGCCGAATCTTCCAGGGCATCGGCTACGGCTTCTTCTTTGTGCCGGTCAACGTACTCGCCTACTCCATGCTGCGCCCCGACCAGAACAACAAAGCCTCGTCGCTCACCAACCTCTTCCGCAACTGGGGAGGCAGCTTTGGCATCGCCATGATCACCACCGTCAGCGAGCGCCGCCAGAACTTCCACCAGGTTCAACTCGGCGCCAACATCGCCCCCAGCTCAGCGAGTCTCCACAGCAACGTCCATGCGATTGCCAACTATCTTGCGCAAAAAGGCTACTCCCACGCGAACTCTCTCTCCGCAGCCTACGGCGTCATCTACCAGCAGTTGCAGCACCAAGCGGCTCTCCTTGCCTTCATGGACTGTTTCCGAGTCATCGGCTGGCTGACAATCGCTACTATCCCTCTCATGTTCTTCATCAAAAAGTTCGGAACGGCCGTCAAAGCCCCCGAGGGCGGACACTAGGCACCGTGCGGCAACGGTAAGCGACGGTATAAGATAACGCTATAACCTGTGAGGTTTTATGGCCACGTCAGCTGCCTCCGCACATCTCCCACACGCCCGGACAATCGGGCAAGTCACTACGCAAGCGGCAACCGTTCCCTGGTACGCCTGGTTCGGTGCGCTCGCCGTCACCTCAGCCTCAATTGGAGGCGCATGGGACGTCTCCTGGCATCGCTCCATCGGCCGCGACACCTTCTGGACCGCAGCACACATTGCCATCTACGCCTGCGGAGTGATTGCCGCCGTCATCTGCGGCTATCTCATCCTGTCCTACACCTTTGGAAGCTCCGCGAAGCTGAAAGCCGCGTCCGTCAGCGTGCTCGGCTTCCGCGCTCCTCTCGGCGCTTTCATCGCCGCCTGGGGTGGCATCGCCATGATCACCTCTGCGCCATTCGATAACTGGTGGCACGCAGCCTACGGTCTCGATGTCAAAATCGTAAGCCCGCCCCACACGCTGCTGATCCTAGGCATCCGATGTGTCGGCGTCGGCGTACTATTCCTCATCCTCGCCGCGATGAACCGCATCGCATCAGAAAATTTGCAATCGAACGAGCAGGCGTACAAAACTCTTCAACGCCTCTTCCTCTACGTTGGCGGCCTCATCGTCGGCGGTCAGATGTTCTTCCTGCTGGAGTTTACCTGGCGTGGCCACCTCCACTCGGTGCAACCTTACGTCGCCATGGCTATTGCGATTCCGCTGGTCTTCGCGATTCTGTCGCAGGCCTCTCGCTATCGCTGGGCTGCAACCTACGCCGCCACGGTCTATACCGTCTTTTCAATCGCTGAGATCCTCATCCTTCCTCTCTTCCCCGCGCAGCCAAAACTCGGCCCTGTCTTCTATCCCGTCACCCACATGGTCCCGGCTGCATTTCCCATCCTTATCATCGCGCCCGCCATCGCACTCGATCTCCTCTGGCAGCGTGCTCGAACGTGGAAGCCCTGGCAGATAGCACTGGCATCTGGCGTTGTCTTCATTGCAGTACTTGCCATCGTCGAATGGCCCTTCGCCAGCTTCCTCATGACAAAGGCGTCTGAGAATCGCTTCTTCGGCACAATGTACTTCGACTACGGCACCCGTCCGGAGTACACGCTGCCTCACTTCATAGACTCCGACCAAGGATTCACCCTCTTCATCGGTCTACTGCGCGCCGCCATCTATGGCTCCATCGGCACATGGATTGGCTTAAGCTTCGGCCGCTGGATGCGGAGCGTGCAACGGTGAAGTTCGCAGCGCCTCTTCGTTTCATCAGTCTTCTAGTCCTCGGTCTTCTTGCTCTTCCGCAAGCAGCGCGAGCCCACGTCGGCAGCAAAGACGTCTTTCAGCAGGTCGACGCTGGCCCTTACAAACTCTTCGTCACCATCCGCATGCCAACCGTCATTCCAGGCGTAGCTACGGTCGAGGTGCGTTCCAGCGGCGCTCCCGTCAGCGGCATTCACATCACTCCTCTTCCCATCACCGGCGAAGCGTCAAAGCATCCTCCCACGTCAGACCCGATGAAGCGGTCTGCCGTTGACCCCGCTTTCTACACGGGGAGTATATGGATGATGGCCAGCGGCTCGTGGCAGGTTCGCTTCGAGATCGCTGGAGACGCCGGCAATCAAACTGCATCCGTACCAGTCCCCGCCGTCGCCCTGTCTACACTCAAGATGCAACGCGGTCTCGGCATCACCCTCGGAATCCTCGGCCTCTTCTTAATCGTGAGCATGGCTGGCATCGTTGCTGCGGCCGTTCGTGATGCTCGTCTCGAACCCGGCGAGATCCCTTCGCCAAGCCGCAAACGCCGCGCGATCCTCGCAACAGTTGGCAGCGTAGTCTTCATGGCCCTGCTTGTCTGGGGCGGAGCCACCTGGTGGAACGTTGAAGCCGCCAGCTACTCGCTCGATGTCTATCACCCTCTCACCGTCAACCCCGTGCTCAACGGCAATCAACTTGATCTCAACGTGCTCGCCTACGACGGCGACAAACGGCGCGTCGGTCGCTCGAACAACGACTTCCTGCCCGACCACGGCCATCTGATGCACCTCTACGCCATCCGCCAGCCGGAGATGGACGCAGTCTTCCATCTGCATCCTGACCTTGCTGCAGGGGGTGACTTCCACATCTCCCTCCCCAGCCATGCCGCCCGGCGACTACAAGCTCTACGGCGACATCGTCCATGCCAACGGCTTCCCCGAGACACTCGTCTCTACCATCACCATTCCCGCGAACATGCAGGGAGGCACGCCGGGCCCGGACGATGCCGTCGCTCATCCTCAGCCGCTGAGCCAAGGCCAACTCGGCGACTCCTACAAACTTCCCGACGGTTTCGTGATGGTATGGGATCGGCCCTCAACCATCACCGCAGACACTGCCTACGCCTTTCGCTTCCGTCTTCTCGATCCCAATGGCAAACCGGCGGAGAATATACAGCCCTACATGGGTATGGCCGGCCACGCTGCCTTCGTTAAAACCGACGGAACGGTCTTCGCCCACACACACCCGGACGGCTCAGCCCCCATGGCCGCTCTCGCCCTCGCCAACGGCAATGGAGGCGGTGAGGCCGGATCGATGCCAGGCATGGACATGAATATGGACATGAGCGCCCACGACAAACCACTCTCCAACACGGTCGAGTTTCCTTACGGCTTCCCTTCCTCCGGCCGCTATCGCATCTTCGTCCAGATGAAGCACGGCACAACAATTGAAACCGGAGCCTTCGACGTATTAGTACCCTAAGCAAAATAGAAGCTCGTGGCCCATTCCTGGTACGAAGGCCTAATCCAGCATAAAACCTGTCAAGCCCCACCCTCACGTAACCCCTTACCAGACAACGACATCGACCTGGCACATGAGTTATGACCCAACCGTTATACAAGAACAAAAGCCCTCTGAAACTCAGAGGGCTTCGTACATAATCCTGCTATCTCTTTTCGAATGACGATTTTGGCTATAACCCATTTAGGATGACTATTTTGCAAGCAGCAACTTTCGTAAACTATTGAAAGGATACAGTTTAAGGAGGGGTACCCGGGGGGGTGGCCCTCCGGTCCGACTAGCACTCTTATCTGAACCTACCCAATGTCTCAACCTACCCAATGATAGGTAGCCGTCCCGAGGAGCCCAGAAGAAACACGCAACCAATCACGAAGCTATAGACCGCCGTAAGCCCGACGAAAAATCGCATCACCTTAGGATGTGGTGCGCTGCCATGAAACAAACCGCAAGCCGAGGCCGTCATCAGCGTATTCATCACCAGTAGTCCGGCCAGAAACATCGCCATGCCTCCAATGCCCTTGGCGACACCGCCAAGGTTTGCCGCAAGTAGAAAGAGAGCCAGTTGGCTCGGGGTCTCCGCTCCGAGTCCGTGGATCACTCCAATACCAAAGGCAATCGAACCGGTGTAGTTGAGATCTTCGTCATTCATCGTCGAAGCAGCTGCGCTTGTCGTCCGAGAAAACCGGCGACGTAGCCTGCGATAGCCCTTGATGATGAGCGCAGCACGAGAAGGTGGAATTGCGTGAGGATTTCCCCATACCAGGCTGCCCATCACATAGATTGCGAGAAGGATCAGCGTCAGGCCTACCAATCGCTCGGCCCATGAATCAAGCCGATGCGGTAGCGACAGTTGAAACAAAATCACCATGCTGCCGAGCAGTGCGATCATCGCAGCGTGACCAGCAGCATAAAGCAGTCCGAGTCGCATCGCGCTGGATGGCTTTTGTTGAACACTGGTAATGTCCGAGATTGCCGCGATGTGGTCGTAGTCAAAACCGTGCCGAAACCCAAGGACCGCGCAGGAGATTAGCGTTATTTCGAGAGGTGCATTCATAGCTTCGCTTCAACCTGGCTTTCACCCGCGAGTGAAAGGTGAACCTTTAGGAACTTCAATACACGATCCGTTCTAAGTCCGGTCCTGGAGGACACCTCGAACACGGCGTATCCGGACGAACACTCTTTATACTACGATGCGCCGCCGCAAGGTCGAAGTCGGCATAGGCAGATCTTTCTCTCAATTGAAATTGAGGAGGACTGCCCATTTCGCTGGCCCGGCTGCTATGCTTCGAGGCAAGTCACTTTGGGGGCACCTCAAGTTGCGTCAACCTTATGATCAGTCGTTTCGAAAGTGCTCGTGATAATTGAGGAGCCAAACCTCATAACGTTACCTCTTCAGGAAGGATCTAATAGTTCTGTGCAACGAGCTTATTGCTACACCAAATCAAGAGACGTGGCGCTCTCACGCAAGATGGCAGGGTGGCGTAAGCTGCAGAAAGCTCTATTACTGATGCATCCTTTATCTGTGATGAAGTTGATTCCAAGACGCTGCTATCCCGATCGCGCAATGCCCTAGTGAGCAGGAGAGGAGTGGAACATTGTCAGAAAAAAAATCCCTCACTGAATGTGAATTGAGACGGGACCTTGTCCGATTTAGTAAATGGCTTTCTCGTCTAGGATTTACACCTGGGACATCAGGAAATTTGTCAGTACGGTTAGATGAGCAACGTCTACTGGTCACGCCGACTGGCGCCAGCAAGTACCTACTTACAGGAGCAGATATAGTGGTTGTCGATCTTCAAGGTCGTCAGCTAACTGGCCCAAAGAAAGTAACGAGCGAGATCAGTATGCACCTTGCTGTCTATCATCATCGAGATGATGTGACAGCGGTTATTCACTCCCATCCGCCGATCGCCACCGCTTTCGCCTGTGCGGGACGAGCTCTCGATGAGATGCTCTGTCAGGAAGCCGTCATGACTCTCGGAATTGTGCCGTTGGCAAAGTATGCAACCACCGGAACAGACGAAGTGGCCGCCAGTCTTGTCCCACTGATTCCAGGACACGAAGCTATCCTTATGGCCAATCATGGCGTAGTTAGCTACGGTAAAACTCTCCTTGAAGCATTTCTAAAAATGGAAACGGTCGAGCATCTCGCACACATAAGCTTGATCGCACATCAACTTGGGTCCGCGCAACCTTTGCGGGCGGACCAGGTGGAACAGCTCCATCATGCCAAGATGAAGTACGTGCAAAACTCCGTTGAAGTGAGCGATGCAGAACGATCCTTTGGACCGGAAAGATTGTCGAATGAAAGCAATGCTAACGGCCAAGTCCGGACAGAAGAAGGAATCAGGGTGTCTTCATCAAGAACAGCCCGGATATCAACTTAACTGACGTGACAACTGCACGATGGTCAGGAATTCGGAAACAAGTCAGAATCACTTGGGAAAGATCATCATCTCCCGCTTTGCGGACTCAATGATGGGTTGTGGGCCTTGAACTATAAGGATAGCGGCAGAATGAAGACACAGTTAGGTGCTAGCCGAGTTATGACTACCGATGAGATTGCTGCCCGCATAAACAAACTCAAACCGAGATTTCTAGAGGGATTTTCCCCATATGATCTCGCGGTAATTCTAGGAGCAGCGCGGCCAAGGCAATTTGATGCGCGCTCGCTCATCGCAAGCGAGGGCCACTATGCAGATAAGCTATTTTTGATACTCGAAGGACTGGCGCGTACCTTTACTACGACTCGTAATGGAGAAAAGATCGTGCTCCTCTGGGTTCCGCCAGGAGAAGTCTCTGGAGGAAGATCCATATTGTCCAAACCTTTGGATTATTTGGTAAGTACGGAGACAGTGACTGATAGCTCGGCGCTAGTATGGAGCCGCGATGCGATTCTGCCGCTTACTAAACGGTATACACGGCTGCTTGAAAATGGGCTAATGATTGCCTCTGACTATCTGGACGCCTACCGTGATCTGCACGTTGCGGCAAGTTACGACAGCGCCGGTCGAAGGGTCGGGCGGGTACTGAACAATCTTGCAAAAGGAATGGGCCACGAAGGTCTTGAGGGGACCGTAGTCAACATCAGCAATGAGGAATTAGCTAATGAGGCGAACGTCACAATATTTACAGTCAGCCGGTTGCTGAGCGAGTGGCAGCGAAAGGGCTTTCTTGTGAAGAGTCGAGGGAGTATCTTGGTTCGTTCGCCTGAAGGACTCTTCCGTAGCGTACGATGAACGGGTCTGCCATGTTCTGCTTGCCTTCGTAAAACATCTTGGCATACACTTGCGTTTTCAAAACACATTCACAGCATAGGACTTAAAGAATGGGCCGAAAACGCCGGATGAATAGACGCCAGAGGTCCATGGCCCTAAGTCTCTCCCTGGCGCTCCCAACAGGAATCGTCTTGGGCTTTATCTGGCACAATATGGCTCTTGGAGTCATGTCTGGAATAGCATTTGGTGCTGCATTGGGAGTCGCAATTGGCCGATACAAATTGCGTTAGATTCTGTAACAGACTAAACGACTAATGAACGAACTGAATTTCCTCTCCCTTTCCATCATCGGCAAAGGTCACACTAATTCCATTGATTAACGGAGTGATAGCTGTTCGATTCACTTCTTTTCCGTTGATGTGAATGCCAGCTTGTTCGGATCCCCATCCGTAGATTTCGGCATGGATCTCCTTCCACCAAGCCTGGTACGAACCTTCATGCGGGGAGACGTGAATATGAAGTCCGTCAGCATCTGTATTGCAGCTAAACTGAATGCGCAAAAAAAAGCCGCTCCTATAGGCAAACGTCTTGCCGTCGTCAAGATAGAGACTGCCTCTGCAAGCATCTTCTTTTCCACCCCGATAGATGCGAAGCGTGAGAGGGCCCTGCGGCTTCTCATCCGTGCTTTGTACGAGGGGCGCGATGGGCACGATAGCTCCTCCCCGAACAAAGACGGGCAGCGAGGCGAGTTCGGGATGAAGCTTTACTGTAACCAGCCGCCCCGAAGATGCACTTACAGGTTGCGCGAGATCGACAGGACGCGCAGATGGCTGGATCTTCTTCCCTGTCCAATAGTCGAACCAGTCCTCTGACGGAATTTCAGCCAAGTAGTCGTCTAGTTGTTCTGGCCATGGAGAAGGTGCAATCAGGAGGTCAGAACCAAGCAGAAATTCGCCAGACGAAGAAACATCCACATCGAGAGGATGATGGTCAGGCGCAGCATCTGGAAATTCAAGAAACAGGGGACGGATGATAGGCAGGCCGGTCCGGCTTGTCTCCTCTGCGAGCGTATAGATATAAGGCATCAGATGATAACGTTCCTCGATAAAGCGGCGACGGATCGCCTCCTCCTGCGGGCCTCCAACCCAAGGCTCCTGATCCCCAGTTCCCATTTCGCTATGGTCTCGGTCGATCGGCTGGAAAGCCGCAACTTCAAGCCATTTGGTAAGCAGCGCTGGCGGAGGAGTTCCGGCGTATCCACCAACATCGGCACCCGCTAACGCAAAGCCGCTGAGACCAAGGTTTTCGAGCATAGGAGTTGCTAATCGCAGATGATTCCAGGTACTGCTGTTATCGCCCGTCCAGGTAGCGGCGTACCTTTGGCCCCCCGCATAGGTTGCGCGTGTCAGAACGAAGGGGCGTGTATCAGGGGCTAGTTTGAGAAGTCCATCGAAGGTTGCACGCGAATTTTCCATCCCGTACACATCGTGAATCTCAGCATGGGTCGCCGTACGCGTAGCGAAACCTGGCTCATCAATACGATGAACGATGTCCACGGGCATCGTCTTGGTTGGTGAGTCGAAAACCGAAGGTTCGTTCATGTCGTTCCAGTAGCCTTCGATACCGATGTGCTCAAAATCGCGGTATAGGGTTCCCCACCAGGCACGCGTCTGCTGTCTAGTAAAGTCTGGAAATACACTGGGGCCTGGCCAGACGAGACCGGTGTAGATAGAACCATTAGGGTTTTTGACGAAGTGGTCGCCTGCAATCCCACTGTCATACGGAAGATAGTTTTGGTCGGGCACCTTAGCTATGTGCAAATCGGTGATGGCGACGATGTGAAAGTTTTCTTTTTTGAGACGAGCCACCATATCCGAAAAGTTCGGGAACAGTCTCTGGTCTATGGTGAAGGGGCGATTCTTCTCCTGAAATCCGATGTCAAGATAGATTGCATCGGCTGGGATGTGGTCGGTTCTGAAGCGTTGCGCTACCTCGAGAACCCGCGACTCAGGCGTATAGCTGTAACGTGACTGCTGAAAGCCGAGCGTCCACATCGGCGGCAGCGGCGGCTTACCTGTCAGCCATGCATAGTCTTCTACAACCTGCTTGGCCGATGGTCCGTAGAGAACGTAATAGTTCAGGGGGCCGTCGATAGCTCCAAAAGAATAGATGTCGGGTTGCTCTCTGCCAAAGTCGAAACTAGTGCGCCAGGTATTATCAAGGAGAACTCCGAGAGTTACTCCGGCCCTGTAGGTAAGAAAAAAAGGAATGCTTTTGTAAATTGGATCAGTGGACTCCTGAAAGCGGTAGGAATCGGTATTCCAAAGAGAAAAGGCCTGGTCGCGACGGTCTAATGGACCTGTTTTGTCGCCGAGGCCGAAATAGTGCTCATTGAGCGGCATCTTCTTCGATACTCGGAAGGAAGACGTGTCGAAGCGAACAGGAAGTGCGTCCTGTTGGAGGATATTTCCAGCGCTATCACGGATAGTTAGAAGCAATGTCTTTTTTTCGACTTCTACGGCAAGGGAGCGCGTACGAAATCCAATGTGATCTGCTGTGGCGTCAGGCGTGACAGCAACTGAGCTAAGACGCGCCTCCGCAAGTACGGCCCACGAAGCATCCTCTGGCATGGGCTTTTGGCGCGCAACACGAATTCGAAGAACGTCGTCACGGAGTGCTGTGATCTCTTCGCTCGCGTCGCCGTCGCTTATTTGGATGCCATTGGGCAAAGCGGAGAACGATGTTGCGTGTTCAAAAATAAACGTGCTGGAAGGGGGAGCCGTCTGTCCGTGAAGAATGCCACCTGCTTGAACCACGAAGAAAAGTGCTGCTGAGAGCCTGAAAACAATGGAATGAAAGTGTGTCATTCTTGTCCCGAGTTTAAATTTGTTACCGCATATTTAGAATTAGGCTTTACGTAGCGATGATGATGATACATGCTCGGGAACCGTTGAGTCGTCGAGCTATAACTTGTGCTCTGTTCTGATACGACGGATGGCTCCTGGATCTGTATCAATATCGCGGTAGGCTGTCGCAAATCAACCAACTGCGCTCTTCTTACTGGCATCAACTCACGCTCCTGAGTATCGAACGCCGAAGATTTCACAGACTGCTCACTTCTTAACCAAGTGGGAAGCGCTAGCGCGCTTCACACTCTCGCAACCCTTGATTGATGGTGGAAGTCTATTTCCTAATCTGAGCGAGAAATGCCAGGACGGAAGGACAATCACACCGCCGTGTAAAAACCTTTAGTGACGTTCTCAGCACCGGAACAATTTCCCAGTACAGCTAAGCACGGAGTTCATCCTGGCTCAGAAGATCAAACAATTGCCATCTCGTATCGATCTCTCGACTGACTCCGAAGCGATTGTTCCAGAGCGGCTAGCTGGGCTTCGATGTCGTTTTCTACCCTTCGCCGCTTGATGATATCTTCGCGGTAGCGGCGCAGGAAATAGTCGATTGTCTCAACACGAATGCGAATGGAGCCAGAAGGCTTGTTTTCGTCGAGATCCTTGAACGAGAAATAGGGTGTACCTGACTGTTCGATGATTCCTTCAATGACTCCATAGATAGGAGCGTCGTGTCCACACTTAAAGCTGGATACTTCGAGCGCGACAAGATTGGGGTGCCGTGCTGTGAACTTCGCAGCCCACACTTTGTGATTCGTGCTGGTGGAGTAGCGATTTTTCCAAACATCACTGATGTCCAGCGGATGAGTGATCAGCCCAGCTCGAACCTCTTCTCCAAATAGACGCTCAAGTAAATCTTCATCTATCGGCAGGGTGCTTTGTGAGAAGACCGGGTAGCCGAGCTTCTGAAACTCTTCCATGATTTCGTGGTTCAGGCCAGGGTCGTGATGATAGACACGGCCCAGCATCACGATTCCGATGCGGTCCTCACGTTCGAGGTCGTCGAGTGTCTTACGTGCCTGTAGGCGGATGTCGGCCTCGCATTGGTGCAAAGACTTGAAGCCAACTGAGACAGCCCGTTCATTTTCCTCTCGACTGAGACCTAGTATGGGGCCCCACGCTTTGAACATCTGGTCGGCGCATTGCCTCTCGTCCTGAAGGTTAAGGATTGGATCCATATAACGAATGCCGTTTTCAGAGAAGACATCGCTTTCCTTGGTGAAAGCAGCTTTAACAGTTTCCGGCGTGGCAGTAACGGTTGGGCAGGCGTTGGATCCGGTGAGATTTACAAGATGTGAGTGCAGCACGTCATACATGGGAAACCAGATTGCATTAAGCGGCTTTTTGGCGTGCTTAGCGGTGAGAAGGTTGTACACATGCGCGATGCCTATCTTAGATGGATAGCAAGGATCGATCGCACCACGGCTGGCGCCTGCACGATAAAGTTCTGGAGTCGTGTAGTCAGAATAGACGATGTTTTCTGATTTGAGTCCGAGGCTGGCGAAGTACGCGTTGAAGAATGGCGCATAAGTATAGGTGTTTAGCAGACGCGGTACACCTACTCGAAAATCTTTTCGCTGCGCTATTAGAGAGGCTCGTTCTTTGGTCGCCTTCGAGGCGAAAAAGCCCAGGCTGGCCGGGGTAGAGTCGGAGACGATCTCTACATCACGATGACGAAAGACATCGCGGGCTGCAATATCAACGAAGTTAGGATTGACCGCTTTCACCTTATCTATATCCGCCTTGATGTCTTTCATCTCATCTAAGTCTTCCACTGTTCCCTTTTCACACGTGGCGATGATGAGTCGCTGCTCTCCCATTCGTAGAGGAACTTTGGTTTTGCGAGGCTGGAACTCGAGCGGCTTCGGAAGTTCGACGATCTTGTTTGATCCAGGACTGAGTTGGATTTGAACCAGTGGTTCAACCTTAGCTTTAAATACGGATGGTGAGCTATGACCTGCGCCGCTCCCGCACGATGAACCATGTGGCTGGACCGGAGGGAGGTTGGCTTCGATCTGTTCGAGAGTCGGCAGACTCCCTACAACCTGAGCAATTTCTTCAGCCGTCGCGACACGATCTTCCGGGACGGCATAAATGGGCGCTTGTTCCGAGTTTTCTCCGCCGGTTACGTCAACGTCGATGAATGTACGCAGGCAGTTGTTCTTGCAGAAGTAGCAGCGCGTGTCTTCATTTCGGGTCGTACGATAGTGAATGTTCGCAACAGCTTCGAGACCGATGAATGTGGTCTGCCGCCCATTCTTCCAGAGACGGTGCGCCTCTTGTGCAGCACCGATTGCGCCGGACTCGCCACAGTGCTCGTGCACGATAATCTCAGGCTCTTTTCCGTTCGCGCGGAAGCTCGACTTTATGAAGTCGACCTCCGCCTTAACAACGGCGAGGTTATTTTGTGTGCCGCCCTGAAGGACAAAACGTGATCCAAGCGTGGCTAGATTCGGAATACTCGCAATATACAGAAAGATGTTCTTGGGAAGCACGTCTGCAAGTCCCGCGAGGATCTCTTCGGATCTCCAGCCTTGACGCTGGAAATTGACAATGTCTGACTGCATGAAGACTGCACATCCATAACCGAAGGACGGCATGGATTTGGCCCCGAAGGCGATGTCAGCAAATTCTTCGACTTTTTTGCCGAAGCCTTCTGCCGTCGACTGCAAGAAAGTATCCATTGCCAGCAGAGCATTGCGTATTCAGCTTGAAGTCTTTGACCCGACCGTCCTTTAAAACAATAAGCTTGATGTCCTGGCCACCAACGTCAACGATGACATGCGGATCATCGTAGAACTTTAATGCCGACTCAGTGTGGGCGACAGTTTCAACCAGTGCGACATCGGCGTTCAAAACATCCTTCAGGATGTCCTTCGCGTAGCCGGTGGTGCCGACGCCTAATACCTTTAATGTCGCACCCTTGGATTCGATCTGCTCTCGCAGTTTCTCAAACATCTCGATCGTATCCTGGATCGGATTACCGTTCGAAAGCTGGTAGGTCTTGCAGAGGATTTCCCCGTCTTTTCCAAGCACGACTGCCTTCGTCGAGGTAGAACCGCCATCGATCCCTACGAAACCGGAGACTACCTGCCCTGGATGGAATTCCGCAGGATTAAATTTTTTCTTCGCGTAGGCCGCTTTGAAGGCAACGAGTTCAGCGTCCTCGGCAACGAGGCCCTTGCCGCCGGAGGTTGCCTTTTCCTCGGCGCGGCCAAAGTCGATGTAGTACAAAAGCTTTTCCGTGCCTAGATACCGACCGACCTCCGGCTCCTCCTCTTTTCCGAATTCGACTGATCCCAGCGCTGCGAAGTACTGGGCGTTTTCTGGAACTTTAATCAGTTCCTCCGGAGTCGCACCCTCTGGAATTTCGACTTTGCGTTCCTTCCACATACGTGGAATATTTGCTTGCCAAGCTTCGCGCATACCCCGGATAAAACCATTTGGCCCACCAAGAAGAAGGACGTGTGGGCGAAGCGTATGTCCGCGAGTCAATACGCTAAGGTTTTGAAGCACAATCGCCTCGAAGAGAGAGGCCATTAGCTCATCAGACGGTGTGCCGGTTTTCTGTAGACCATTGATGTCGGTTTCAGCGAAGACGCCGCATTTTCCAGCGACTTTATGCAGCTTGACGTTGTGGTACCCCTGGTTCGAAAGTTCTGCTGCAGGAATCTTGAGCTTTGCGTTGATCTTGTCGATCACCGCTCCTGTCCCACCTGCGCACTTGTCGTTCATCGAAGGAATCTTCTTCTTACGTCCTGTCTCTTCGTCATCCTTGAACACGATGATCTTTGCGTCTTGCCCCCCGAGTTCGATGACGGAGTACACCTCGGGATGGAGCTTCTCGACTGCGAGTGAAACTGCATGCACCTCCTGAACGAACTTTGCACCGATCATCTCGGCGATCGTCCCACCACCCGAGCCGGTGATGAAGATACGTGTATTCCCGGGAGCGATTCCCGCCTCTTTTTCCATTCGCTGCAAGAACTCCAGGACTTTTTCCGGCTGACGCGTTTCATGGCGTTGGTAGTCCTGCCAGATGGATATATCTGTTGCGGCGTCGACCACAATCGCCTTCACGGTCGTAGAGCCTACGTCCAGGCCAACCAGGAATTGATCCATCACTTATCTCCTAAAAACGAGCCGCAACACCACGAAGAGAAGTGGCTATTGATTGGTTCCATTCAGAGCATTCATCACGAGATCTAAGAGCACGCACTTATGCAACCTGCTGGACCGGGACGGCGACTCTTGTCCGGCGACGATAGGCGCTGTCTTTCTCCATCAGGTCGCTTACGTGCCAGGCAAATTGAGCAGCAGTTCCAGCAATTCCTTCGCGATGGGGGACTTTGTAAAGCGCTCGTTTCAAGTATGGATGTGCGTCGACGTACTGTCGCAACTCATCGAGGGATCTCCCAGTCTGCTTCAGCACGCCGTCAAACTCGGCTCGCGCCTTCGACTTTGCTTCCGCCAACGCCATTTGTACTCGGCTATGCGCGTTCACTTCGCCTTCACCCGAAGTCTCTATCGGCAGGAAGATCATGTCTTTGAACTTATTGACAACGCGTGACTGAACGCCATCGGACTGCGTGGACGGCATACAACCGAACGGCTTGAGTGCCAACACCATGTGACAAAGATGATTCACTGTGTAGTAGACATTCTTCCCAACTTCCATATAGCCTTCGCCTCCGCGGGCGAGCTGATGGTAGAAGGGATGCGCCAGTCGCGAGAGTTCTTTCTGCGGGATCAAATGATGTGCAGTGTCGCCCATGTGTTTGATGGTGCGGTGATAGAAGTAATTCCACATGACGCTGCCAGCACTCAGACCCCCGGTCTTTTTTAAGACCTTCAAGTCGTTGGCTAAGCGTTTCTTCAGTTCATACCACTTGGGATCCCGATAGGGGGCCTCAGCGTCAGCTCGTGCTTTGGCGCCTTCCTTCGCGACAAACATCATGTAGGCGATCCATGTGGCGATCGGCTCAACCAGGACCTGAGCACCCTCTTTTTCGAGGAATGCAAACATGTTGAAGTTGCCGTCTCCTTCGGTCGTCTGAGCCCAGAATTCGCCGGTAATTTTGATGACCGGTTTCACGCGGAAGCGATCGACCTCAATTGCGTTGATACTGTCGCGACAGGCATGCAGCGCGTCTACATACTCCTTTCCATACAAGTTGTGGCCGATCTTGCCAAGGGTACAACCGATTCCTCCAAGCTTCTTATTCTTTTCGAGGTAAGGTTTGGCCCAAGAAGGAGCCGCATCCATGATGTGCCACCGCTTCCGGTCGCGTAGCGTGTCGGTCAATGTTTTTACTGACTCGCGAATGACGCGATCCGTCTCGCCTTTGTTCGCCTCGAAGGGGCGCACTTGATAAACGAGCTCGTTGATGACATCCCCAAGATTAAGGGCATTGAGCATTCCCATACCAAAATCAACTGAGAATTTGAGGCCAGGCTCGCCGCTAGCAGCTTTGATACCGTCCGTCTGCTGGAATAGCAAAACACGAAACCCATCGAATCCCGCATTTTGAAGAGCAAAACGATATTCTGCCTCATACATTCCGAAGCGACATGGCCCGCAGGAACCGGCAGTGAAGAAGACGTAGTTGTCAATGATCTGTTGGCGGGTCTGCCCCTGTTGCTCGAGTTTTTGAAGGTAGCGCACCAGATTGCCCACAGTGAAGTAGGTTGGATTACACTGCCCATTGTTTCCAAATTCTTTTCCAGCCTGAAAGTCATCGACCACTGGAGTAGGAATGTTTTCGCACAGGTAGCCACTACCATGGAAGACAGCTTTGATCATCTCTTCGTGCTTCCACGTCAGACCGCCAAATAGGATCGTCACGTAGTCGCGCTCGGGTCCAGTGAACGTGCGCTCGACTGGTTTTTTGAACTCGCGCATCCGTGCCAGCCCAGCTTCGGCGCGCAGTCGTGCTCTCTCCGCATCGATACGAGCCTGGATCTCTACTTCGAAGTCCTTCTGAACGATCTCCTCGGTTAATGGCATTTGCGTCTCCTTTGCTCACCTATGCTGATTTGATCGAGATGGATGTCGGAAGCAGATTGATAATTACATCTGCCCCTTCACTCCCTGGAACCCGTGCGCAAGCTGCTTGAAGAAGTACTTGATGACACGCTGGTCGTTGTAGCACCAACCCAGGATGTGATTAAGAGTGGAAAAACAATGGGTCTGGCAGGTTTCTTTCTGATGGTCAAGTTGCTTCGTGTCGAACTTGTGATCTCCGACTACGCCCCAGTCGTAGCTCGCGGTATACATCGGGAAACAGGGAGCGAGCGTTCCGTCAACACGGATGATCATTGAATTCTGCCCGGCGCGGCAGTTCCAGGGAAAGTGATTGCCTTTCATAAAGTCGATCATCTGCCAAAGCCGCGCATTCGAGTTCACCATCTTGTACCCGGCGTCCTGCTTCTCGGTCAGCCACTGAATCGTCTCCTCTACCGCCGGCCAGTCATCTCTTGTAATGTATGTGACGTTGTTGTCGGCGTGCTTGAAGTGTTCGTCCTGTTCCAGAAGAGGAGACTCGTTGATGTGGTAGTCAGTTGCGATTCCGTTATCGTGAGCGATCTCCGTGAGCTCTCGCACATCATCCAAGTTGTTGCGGCAGATATTGATGTTGAGAAAGACCGAGTAGCCGTATCCATACTGCTTGCGAATCAGGTAGTCGAATTGCTCACGAATCGGTGCCAGCGCTTTCGGCAGGCCCGGCTTCAGATCGACAGCATCGACGGCGATATTAAAGGTAGAAAGCCCTGCATCGGCCAGCTTGTCAATTACGTCGGTCCGCAGCAACCGGGCATTGGTCGGCAGGTAGATCCAGAAGTTTTTCTTGGCTGCATAATAGGTGGTTCGGTGGATAAGGTCGGGGCGCAAAAGCGGCTCTCCACCCATGTAAGCGAGCACACGGCACCCGGTACTATGGAGCCAGTCAACGGACCGCTTCGCGGTGTCCTCCGTCATTCCCTTAACCTTGTTGTCAAAAGCCCAGCAGTAGTGGCAATCGAGATTGCATTTAAACTCGGTAAAGAGATATGCAATCAACGGATGAAAGTCACCTGCCGTAACCCTGGATCGGATGTACGGGAACAACCAGCCCTGCATTGCGTGGTAGATTTGCCCTGGTTTCCAATTGCGCTTTTCAGGGGGTACCCAGACGTTGGTGGCGTCGATTGGGCCGGTCAACTCTGGGTGTTGAGGAAAGACCGGGTCGGGAAACTTTTGAGGTGGACCGACGGGCCGCAAACCTAGAGGTGCAGCCATGGGCTTGGTGAGTAGATCGTGCAGCGGGACATCTAGCCGAAAGCTAGGCTGTTCTTCTGTGTGCTGCTCCAGATGCATCCCGGACCCCCTCAAGATAAACTCGAAAGACACCGATTTAACAAGTTTGTTAATGACAACGGGCCGCGCTTATACCAGCCATATGCAAGTTGCAGGCCACAGATCGAACCATCCTGAACAGTCATAAATAATTGGTAAAAAAGGGATTTAGTCGGGCGATCGTTTGTTGAACTCTTAGAAAAGAGGCTTCCTATGCCAGCCCACTGGCTGCCTGCCAAGCTTTTGGCAGACAGACAAAAAATACGGGGGCAACGTAATATCTACTCCACATAGCTCAGAAGATGATTTTCAGATTGGTCCGATCTTTGCCACCTTCAGGTCAGAAGTTTCATCTATGAATCATCCTTGAATGTCGGAGGGTTCGTCAGCTGAATATGAGAAGTCCACAACTCCAGCGTGATCTTTCTGCCGACATTAGTCTGCGGCCGGCGCAGGTTGATGAGCTTCTTCGCTTTGTACGTGGTTTGGACGCGTATTGCGATCCAGACCAGCTTTTACGCTTCTTACCTTCCATGCTGTCTAAGCTAGCGGTCTCGGATACCACTGCACTCGTTGTTGTGAATAACGGCATACTTTCAGGCTATGTGGTCGACTATGAGGACACCATTGCCGCTGAGTCTGCGCTAGAACCATGGCGATCTGAGATCCACCAGATTATGTCGCCACAAGCGCACCCGGTTATTGTGTCACCACTCGATACCAAAACCGAGTTCAGCGGGATCGGTCAGTTCTTTCGCCAACACGGAAACGAATCTCTCTGTCTGCTCCCTCTCAATACGGCGCTTCGCAGTCTGGGAGTTCTCTGCTTCGCAAGAAAAAGCCGAGATTCCTTTCCGAGGAGTGAAGTCGATCTTTTAGCACTTGTTGCCGACTATGTTGCATTGGCGATCGACAACTGCCTAAATTTTTCCCATTCACAGACCGTACGATTTGAGTTGGAGAACGAACGCAAGAAGCTAAAGCTCGTCCTCGATTTGAATAGCAGCGTTGTGTCCAATCTGGAACCGCGAGAAGTCCTTAGATCTGTTTCCCCTAGCATTCGCAAGATTATGCATCTGGACGGTGTTGCGCTTATTCTGCCAGATGCGGCTAATAGACAACTTCAACTTCACGCACTTGATTTTCCCAACGGCAATGCCATCCAGGACATTTCGATGCCTTTCGACGGATCAGCCGCTGGGAAAGTCTTTCGCTCTGGGAAACTATGGATCGGAGACATTGAAGAGCTGAGTAGATCCAGTTTTGATAGCTGGGCCGGTTCAGCAAACAGAGTGGAGACGATCTGCATGCTGCCCCTGATCCGATGCAACAGCAACCTCGGAGTTCTCTGTTTGGTGAGGCTGGAGAAAAACGCTTTCACCCCAGCCGATGTTGAATTCCTGTCACAGATAGCTGGACAGGTGGCGATCGCCATAGACAACGCATTTGCTTATCGCCGAATTACTGAACTCTCTGATCAGCTCAACCAGGAGAAACTATATCTGGAAGACGAGATTCGTAGCGAACTCAACTTCGAGGAGATCATTGGGAATAGTGCGGCGCTCAGCCTAGTACTACGCCAGGTTGAGGCAGTTGCGCCGACGAACTCTACGGTTCTTATCCAGGGCGAGACTGGCAGCGGAAAAGAGTTGATTGCGCGCGCAGTCCACAATCTCAGCCAGCGACGGAAACATTCCTTTGTCAAACTGAACTGCGCGGCGATTCCTACAGGACTGCTGGAGAGTGAGCTGTTTGGGCACGAGAAGGGCGCGTTTACAGGAGCCATCGCACAACGAATCGGTCGTTTCGAATTGGCGTCGCAGGGAACCATATTCCTCGATGAAATCAGCGAGATTCCGGTGGATCTTCAGCCAAAACTTTTGCGCGTTCTGCAGGAACGTGAATATGAACGCTTGGGCAGTTCGCGCACGCTTCGCACGGATGCTCGACTCATCGCCGCCACCAACCGAGATTTGAGCACAATGGTGGAGGAGCAAAAATTCCGATCAGACTTGTTTTATCGGCTAAATGTATTTCCCATCTTTGTCCCTCCTCTAAGAGATCGGAAGGAAGATATTCCGTTTCTTGTCAGACACTTTGCTCAGCATTTTGCTCGCAATATGACAAAGGAGATTGACACCATCTCCGCCGAAACCATGAACGCCCTGTCAAACTATTCGTGGCCTGGAAACATTCGTGAACTACAAAACGTGATCGAACGTGCAGTCATCCTTACGAAAGGCCCCGTGCTGAAAGTCTCATTAGCCGATTTGAAATCTAAATCTCCCGATACAAACGGTTACACAAACGGAGCAGCGACATTAGAAGAGGTCGAAAGAAAGCACATTCTCTCAGTCCTGGAGCAGACCAACTGGGTCTTTGCCGGCCCAAACGGAGCAGCCGCGAAACTTGGAATAAAACGGCCGACGTTGCAGTTTCGGATGCAAAAACTTGGTATATCCCGTCCGCAAAAATCTTAGCGCTAAGATCCTACGTAGACGGGGGATGGCTGCCAACCATTTGGCATGCTGCCAACTTATAGGCATAAGATCCCACGGATTTTACCGAACCCAGGCTTTTTCGAAGTGAGCGGCCGATAAAAAGCTGGCCCTCTGTTCGGCATGCCGATTGCACTCTCCTAATAAATCGCCAGATCAGTGTGTTGAAACGAAAGCGGCGACGAGAGAAGGCACAGGCTTGATGTTCGAAGATCTGCACCGCACATGTTTATCGAGCAGCGGTAGTAAGTGCGCTCCCTTGGAGAAACATTAGCACGACAGTTTGTAAGGAAGAGCAACATGCTACGAATCACGGTAACCGAGAGCGCATCAGAGCAACGATGGATTCTTCAAGGCCGTTTGACCGGATCCTCCATTGAAGAGTTGACTACAAGTTGGTGTGCGAATCGAGGCTGTCTGAGTGCGCAAAACTGTATTGTTGATCTCAATGAGGTTACTACCATCGACAAGGATGGCGAACAAGTTCTGTTGATGATGATCAAGGACGGAGCTAAGCTTGTCGCAACCGGTTTGTATACCAAGCATCTCTTGGAATCGCTTTCGGCGCAGATCGCAGTACGGACGGATAGAATTTGATTTCGGCGTTGGCCTGTAAAGCTCTGGAAATTATCAAGTTAACTATAGTTCCATAACACTATCAAGTTCAACTCGGGCTGCTGATGGGCGTTGGCGAGGGGAACCCCGAATCGGAGATCGCTGTGGGGAAGGGATTTCAAGTCAGGGTCGGCATCCATTCGGGCGAGGCTTTCATCAGCAAACCGTGCGTAACTTACAGAGAGCGATTAGCACTCAGCTCCCGTCGAGCAATTCACTAATTCGGGCATGATAGCTGCGACTCATGGCAACTTTCTGGCCATCCACCAGCAAAACTGTAAACTCGCCATTCGGTTCGGTCCGTACTTCTTTTAGATATTGCAAATTGACGATGGCGGATCGATGCACGCGCAGGAACATTTGTGGGTCCAGCTTTTCCTCTAGATGGCTCATCGTCTCGCGTAGCAGGTGCTTCTCACCATCCGTACAGATGCGCACATAATTTTCTTCCGCTCCAATCCAACGGATATCTGATACCGGCAGAAAAAGAATGCGTCCACGTGATTTAAAGACAATGCGGTTCGTATAGGAACTCGCATTCTGGCCGCGATCACTAACACGACCGATGTTCTGCTTTGTTGCGTTTATCTGCTCCCGGGCACGCAGCACCGCTGAATGCAGACGTTCAGACGTGAACGGTTTGAGTAGATAGTCCACCGCGTGGATCTCAAAGGCACGCAACGCATAACCGTCGTGTGCGGTGGTAAAAATGATGCGCGGCATAGCGAAGTCTTTGAAGGAAGAGAGTTTCTCGATGATGTCAAATCCACCCAATCCCGGCATGCGAATATCGAGAAAAAGTAACTCTGGTTCAGTGGCACGCACCAGATCTATCGTTTCGGAAGCTGAAGCACCTTCGCCGACAATTTCGATCCCGGGCTCGTCACGAAGCAGTTGCCGCAACTTCTGCCTTGCCAGCACTTCATCATCCGCCAAGATAGTGTGGATCATCATGTACCAAACCTTGTCAGTTTCTCTGTTGGACTCGCAGAAAACTGTAAGGGGAGCGTTATAGTTACCTCGACCTGATCTCGGGCAACTTCGCGTATAGAAAATGTTTGCCGATCTCCGTAGTGCAACCGTAAGCGGTTCCGAATGTTAGCTAACCCGACCCCTTGACCGTCTGAACCCTCTGTTGAACTCAAGTTCAAACCTGAGCCGTTATTGACAACGCTGAGCGTCAAACAACTTTCTTCTCGGGTTGCTTCGATAACTAACAGGCCATTGCTGTCTAGTTTAGAAAATCCATGAGTGTAAGCATTCTCGACAAGTGGCTGAAGAATCATTGCCGGCACAAGAGCATCGTGTAGCTCCGGGTGTACCCATAGTTGCTGGCGCACACGGCCCGTGAATCTGCGCTCCTGCATCGCGAGATACATCTCCACAAACTCCATTTCGTCATTTAGACGAATGAACTGTACTTCGCCGCGTTCCAGGGTTATACGCAAGAGGCTGCTAAGTTGTTCCAGCATGGTGTCGGCAGCGGCAACGTCCGTACGCATCAGGCTCGAGATACTGTTAAGGGTATTAAAGAGAAAGTGAGGATTCAGCTGCATGCGCAGAGCCGCTATCTGGGCGTGGGCCAGTTGTGCCGATAATTGGGCTGCCGCTTCTTCCCTTTCACGAAATTTTTGGTAGTAGCCTACGCCGCGAAACAAGGCGAACGCACACCAGAAAATGACCATGTTGTCGATCAGTTCCGCATCCAATTGAAATGCCAGCCTGCGCCAATACGTCATGTGTGGGTGGCTGAGCGGAAGATGTGGGAAGCAAGCGACCCAGATCATCTCTTCAACAATGCTTGTAACGATGCTGAGCGGAAGCACTCGTGTAATGATCCAAAACACGTTCGCCTGTTGAATGCGCGTCCCTAACCATCTCCACAGCAGCCAGCAGAGAACACCCCACAAAAAATACTGAAATCCCCACGCTGCTAACAGGAGTCGTATGCCGATGTGATAGTTCCACAGACGCACACTCGCCCATTCCTGCAGAGCGAACAAGAAGCCCAACAGGATCGACGCGCACACAAAAATCACAGGATGCATGAAAGCTGGCGGCACGCGTGTGTGGTTTATCGGCAAAGGCTTCAGTGAATTAGTGATCCCCTCTCCTTCACGAGCGAATACGTAAGCAGATAATTATTTGTTCTACATAGGCAGTAATTGTCCTGTATCGTCAGGAGCCCGACGTGGAAAGCGGTTGACCAGCATGGAGTCCGTTTACAGAGATAGCAAGTGCTGATGCAGGAAAACGTTCTCGCTTGTCGCCGTTTCTATAGACGAAAAGAAGAGCCAGATGGTGCTGCTGATACCAGGTATTTGCGTTCGAATCGAGCATCTCTGTCTCCTGTGTTCCCAGCTTTTTTGAGAGCATTGAAACGTCGTTGCGGACTAGCCGCGTCGCTGGCTCTCCACCTTGCAGAATGGCCGTCCGGAAGTGATAGTACGCGGATTTGCTATCTCTGGGCACCCCGTTACCATCGCGTGCAAGCACCCCTAGCACTACCGAGGATCGCCAAGAACCCGCGTTTGCCGCCGCTTCCAGCATAGATACTGCCTCCTGCTGAGATTTTGCCAGTTCAGCATGGTTGACCAATAGCAGCCCAAGCGAGTGCATCGCCTGAACATATCCCGCGGCGGCTGATTGACGTAAGAACGCTGCCGCTTTTGGAAGGTCGTGGCGGTGGTTCGCCTCAAGCGAAAAGAGTGAGCCAAGGTTATATGCAGACATCGGATCATGTAGCTTTACACCGGTTTCGTACCATCTTTCAGCGGCAGCCTTGTCCTGTTTTATGCCCATTCCAAAGTAGTACAAGTCACCCAGATACGAAGCGCCTGTGCCATCTCCTTTATTAGCCGCCTCTTGAAAGAATTGTGCGGCGAGCGACTCATTTTTTTGAACACCAATGCCCCATACATACATCACGCCTAGATTGACTTTGGCACGGGCAAAGCCTGAAGCGGCTGCGAGTTGATACCAATGAATCGCTCGTGTCGGATCTGCCGGCATACCTATGCCAGCCTGGTAGAAGAACCCTATCTCATTCGCCGCCTCAGGATCTCCACCTTCAGCCGCCTTTTGATACCAGTACGCGGCTTGTTTCGAATCCTGAGGCACCCCGTTGCCGGTGAAATAGGCCGCGGCCAATTCAATTTCTTGAGGTACATAGCCACTCTTTGCAGCCGCCTGCAATTGAGAGATGTCCACCCCAGTAGCCCAAGAGAGGGGGGCGACGAGCAGTACCGAGCCAAGAAGCAAAACCAGCATTTTTATGGATGCTGCGAAGCCTAGTAGACGAGTTCTAATGATTAGCCCCATGACTCCCTCCAGATTTAGATTTGGGCCCGCCTCGACTCCTGCCACTGCGTCCTGGAACTCAGCTGGTGCCGCATAGACTCGCAGGATTACGGGCAGGTTATCAATGTAGTTCCGCAGTTATGTGTCATCTCGTCACTGCAGAAAGCGATGCGACTGGCCCGGCGAACTGTTGACCATCCCGTGTAGGCAACTCGTCACAAAGTCGAAATCATGCAACTATCCGCCACACCACGAAATTATTGGTTAGATAGAGGGCATATCCAACCTGTTCTGAGCTAAGCAGAATCGGATTGTTGCAATAAGAATCGGCGTATATCGCGTGCAAGGCTGGGAGTCGACAGGGCCTCTGTCTTTTTTGTGATTGCTCTTTTCAATTCCCTGCCTCCTCCCGAGAAGCAGATCGGCAGTTGTCGACTTCCCTGTATGCCTTGCTCGCAACAAGCCACTGGCCTCAATGCGGTGTTACTAAGCAACCGAATATCCGAATTCGTTTCTAACTGCCCAGCATGTGACAAACGGCGCTACGAAGTGACGAAGTAGACAAACGTAGGGAAGAAAATGAGCGATCATAAAAATGCAAGATAAATGTCAAACATACAAAACTTTTAGAGCTTCGAATTTCCAATAAACGAAAACCAAGCAAGACATTCCTACAGTTACTGGTATTCAGGGATGACCTCAGTGTCGACGGGGGCGAATAACATGCTGGCAGGGGCCGCGTGTTATGAACACGCCCTCGTCAGACATGAATCTAGCTATTTGCACTACTGGAAATGGAAGATCAACTGGCTCTGTAAAGCATCACGCGTTGAACTACGCAAGATAATGAACAAACTAAGAAAGTAACTCCCAGATCTTTATTCCAAGGCGGGCACTCTCTGCACCAGATGTCTGCCTGACTGTGGAAATACTTTCTCGTATAGACGCCGAGTCGCAAGTCGTGATGTAACGAGAAACTTTGCTTTTTCGACTGCTCTCTCCGATCAGCACAATGTAAATCGACCTACTGATTCTGCCCCTTGTCACATTTTGTGCGGCACTCGTCACAACGCTGTTGTTGATCCCAGAAGTGTCGGCACATAATGCGTACAACACCAGGTCCGACAAAGCAAATTTGACTGCAGCAACTGACGTAACTTTAAAGGGGGTCTTCATGCTAAACATTTTCAAGATGTTTTCTGGCCTACTCAAAGGCAAGGTAAGAGTTTTCGGCCTTGCGGTCACGCTAATGCTATCGTCGACTACCAGTTTCCAAGGTCAGGAAACCGGTCAAATTGCAGGAATCGTAACCGACCCCACGGGTGCGGTGGTTCCCGGAGCTGCCGTTTCCGCCAGGAATGCTGGTACAAACGCAGTACGAACAACAACAACGAGCGGCACGGGATCGTATCTTTTTACCGGCTTGGCGGCGGCAGTGTATGAAGTTTCTATCTCATCGGCCAGTGGCTTTGGGGCATTCAACACAAAGGCCGAAGTAACAGTTGGCGGCGTTCTGACGCTCAATATAAAGCTGCTTCCATCAGCGTCTATCGAGACGGTTACGGTGGAGGGAGAAGGTGGTGTTTCTGTCAATACACAGACTCAGGAAGTTTCTCAGGTCGTAAGCAGTCAGCAGGTGTCGCAACTTCCTAGTTTGTCGCGCAATCCCTACGACTTCGTTACGATTTCGGGCAACATCAGCTCTGGCGATAAGGTCACGTCGAGTGGCGCGACTTCGACTACTGGCGACCAAAACGACACAACACGTGGTGTTGGATTTTCGCTCAATGGTCAGCGCTCCACTGGCACCGAAATTCTGCTGGATGGTGTCGAGAATAATGACACATATTTGACCGGCCCAGCCCTGATCCAGATTCCTATTGACAGCGTTCAAGAGTACCGCGTCATCACGAGCAACTTCGGGCCAGAGTATGGGCGTGCCTCAGGTGGTGTAGTGAACATCATCACCAAGAGCGGAACGAACTCCTTTCATGGAGGCGCCTGGGAGTACAACCGCCTTTCGGCTTATACGGCGAACACAGTAACCAACGCCCAAAGCGGTATCCCGAAAGGCGAATATACGCGCAACCAGTTTGGCTATGCGATCGGTGGTCCGGTCTTGAAAAACAAGCTTTTCTTCTTCCAAAGCACAGAGTGGGCGCGGGTGCGCGGCGCGGGGAGCAATCAGTCGCTCATTCCAACTCCTCAATTTATTGGTGCTGCCGCTTCGAACTTACAGGACTACTTTACGGCGTATGGGAAAAATCCTCCTGCGTTCACTTCTACTTTGACTAAAGCGGATGTTGTAGCCGGCGGTGTAACCCCAACGCCGGGAGGCCCATTTGATGCATTGCCGGATTCATTTCCGGTTTTTGGAGTTGTAGCGTTTCAGGCACCCTCAAATGCGGGTGGCGGCAACCCAGGAAACACCTACTATCTAGTTGCACGTGGTGACTACGACCTTAATGCCAAGACTCAAATGTTCGGCCGGTTTGCGCTATACAACGAGATCGACCAGCCGGGTGGTCTCTTCAGCTCGCCCTACTCTCAATACAATGTTGGACAAGCGATCAAAGGACAGACTTACCTGTATGGTTTGAGCCATGAGTTCAACCCATCCATCGTTAGTAGTACAAAATTTAGCTTCACACGTAACTCCACTGATCAAAGTTACAACACTGCTCTGGGGAACACTCCAGTTCTCTACTTCAAAAGTGGTGCCAACTTTGCCGGTATCAACGCCCAACTGCCGGGCTTTTTCGACAACAATGAGGGTACCGGTGGGCTACCTGCGGCGGGTCCCCAGAATACCGTGCAGATTAATCAGGACTTCGATATAACGAAGGGCCATCATTCGATGAAGTTCGGGATGCAGCTCTTTTACATCCAGAACAACATCTCCTACGGCGCGTATGCGCAGGCTGTGGAAGGAATTGGATCGAGTTTGCCAAACTCATTAGATGGTTTCTTGAATGGTCAACTCTCTTTGTTCAAGGCTGCCGCAAATCCCCAGGGAGCGTTCCCTTGCTTCATGGACTACGCCACAGCTGAATTGATTGTGACGCCGTCATGCACTGTTAAATCTGCCTGCCACTCAGCCAAGCTTCTCACGGAGTAACAGGTATAAGGAGTGGGCGGTCTATGCACAGGATTCCTACAAGATGACGCCGAAGCTTGTCGTGAACTATGGACTTCGCTACGACCACTTTGGGGTGCTACGCGATAACCACCCGAGTCTGCAAGTCCAACTACTTCCTCGGCCCCGGAGCAGACATATATGAGCAAATACGAGATGGCCAAGTATTGACGACACCAAACAGCCCCAACGGACGGCCTTGGAATCCACAGTATGGGACAGTCTCCCCGCGAATCGGTTTTGCTTTCGATGTGAAAGGAGACGGAAAGACTTCAATCCGTGGTGGCTATGGCATCTCTTATGAACGCAACTTCGGTAACGTCACATTCAACATTATCCAGAATCCGCCGAACTACGCGGTCCTGACCATCAATAACACTCCAGTGACGACGAATAACCTGGGCCCTTTGGGTGGAGCGTCTGGAACTGTGCCGTTACCTCCTTCTTCTCTGCGCGCGGTAGATCCAAATATCCGCCAGGCCTCGACTCAGTTCTATAGCCTTACGCTGGAACATCAGCTTGCAAGCAGCGTGGTTGTATCAATTGGATACATAGGATCGCGGGGTATCCATCTTTACGACATCAAGGACTATAACCAACAAGGCGCAGGAAACGTATATCTGGGCGATCCTATTATTCAAAACCCCGCCGCTGGTAATGGATATTCACGGCTCAACAACCAATACAGTGACATTAACGACCGCGGGAGTAATGGCGACTCGCACTACGACGGTATGAACATTGGTTTACAAATGAGCAACTATCGTCACAGTGGAATTAGCATAACGGCGAACTACACTTATGCCCACTCGCTAGACGACATCAGCTCTACTTTCTCAGAGAGCAACAGCGCATCGAATGGTATAGGTAACCTTGGATATCTGGATCCTTTCAATCCTAGCTTGGATTACGGCGCTTCTGACTTCGATACACGTCAGCGGTTTGTACTTGCGCCCATTTATCAAACACCTTGGTTCCAAGGAAATAGAAGTTTGAAAGGCCGACTACTCGGTGGGTATATGGTCACAGGGATCTATACCGTTCGAACTGGAACACCGTTTACCTACTCAGATAGTACGCAATCGCTGAACGCAGGAGCAGGATCAGGTATTCCACGTTATCTACCCTCCGCCACCATCACTAATAAGAAATTCAATAAGAGCACCGGACAGGCAGGCGCTAACGTATACAACATCGGGACACTGCCCGCGGCAATTCCGTATCCGGCCGCCAGTCTTCCCTACGGCAACGGATTGAATGGTGGTATTTCGGACTTTGGACCATATCCTGCGGGGATGACCCATAGAAATGCATTCTATGGACCTGGAGCGTGGAATTTCGATGCGGCGGTGAGCAAGAACGTTCCCATCACAGAGCGAGTCTCAGTCGAGTTGCGTGCTGAGGGTTTCGATATTCTGAACCACCACAATCTATATGCACTCGAACTTAATAACGATGTGGCTAATTTTGGATATGATCCGACTCTGCAAACTCCCCAAATTCTTCAAGCGAAGAAAGGTGGAGTGAATGGCGGCGCAAATGATGAGCGGCGTTTTGGTCAGTTCGCGGCACGTATCATCTTCTAATTTGCTAATCGATCGCGAGTTTTTCCACGTCTTCGGATTACCGCGCTCCAGTTTCCGCAGCTCGTGATTATTTCTATTCACGCAATTTTAGGATCCTGTCGTTTGGTTCGGTCAGCTTTTGATGGTCATCTTGCGTCCAGCGGAGAACCGGAGCTTACGAATACTCGACATCCCGTACGATGGCGGCAGGTCGAAAACCTGATGTACTCACTCAATAAAGCATAGTCAAAAGGGACAAGCTACAGGTACACTTGGTCGGACCAATTTGTAGAGTTGTGAGTTCCGCCAAATGAAAACATACATTAAACCTGCTGCTTCAATAGCTCTTTATGCACTGGCGCTTCTTTGTGGTGTAACCACGGCCTACGGACAAGCTAGCGAAATAAATCTCTTCCCCGCAAATAAATCTGCCAACGTGAACCCGGACACGCATTTGGTAATAACTTTTGCCAGTGCTCCGACCATCGGCAAAACCGGGCAGGTACGAATCTATGACACCGCCAACCACCGCCTCGTGGACACGCTTGATCTGAGCATCCCCGCCGGTCCTGATCCGACGCACCGTATTAACACCCCGACTGCGAAGGACATCGATCCCACTCCAGCTACACCGACGACGACCACTCCCGCAGTTCGAACAACTCCTGCCGACCTACACAGTTATCAACTCACCACCATCGGGGGCTTGGCGGACTTTCACTTCTTTCCGATCATTGTTCACGGCAACGTAGCCACCATCTATCCGCATAACAATGTCCTGGAATATCACCACACGTATTCGGTGGAGATCGATCCTGAAGTTTTGACCTCAGCTTCCGGATCGCTTGATGGCTTTGCAAAACCTGCTGGCTGGACGTTCACCACCAAGGCGAAGCCTCCCTCGGCCACTGCGACACGTCTTGTCGTCGATGCAGATGGATACGGAGACTTCAACACGGTCCAAGGCGCAGTCGACTTTGTTCCCTCGAACCCGGCGAAGCGCGTCACCATCTTCATCAAGGATGGAAACTACGAAGAGATTGTCTTCTTCCAGAAGAAGTCGAATCTTACCTTCCGCGGTGAGGATCGCGAAAAGGTGCAGATTGGCTATGGCAACAACAGCGCCTTCAACCCGCCTATGCCGGGTCCGTCACGACGCTGCGCGTTTTCGGTCTACGATTCGACTGGGATCGAGCTGAACAATCTCACGCTCACTAACTACTTCTATGGCCAGGCCGAGGGACTCCTCATCTTTGGCTCTCAAAACATCGTCAGCCAGGTCACGATCAAAGGATCAGGCGACGCTCTCAATCTCCGGGGATCGTCTTACTTTACCGATAGCACAATCATCGGCGATGGAGATACGATCCTCGGAGTTGGCCCTGCTTTCTTCAATCACTGCGAGATTCAATCTCGCGGGCCATTTATGTGGATTCGTAATACCGACGCAAATCATGGCAACGTCTTTGTGAACTCAACCTTTATCACCCGCGAGCGCCCGTCGACGGGGACAGCTAGTGTTGCCAATGTTGCCAACGCAAAACCCGCGACTCCAACAGCGGTGCTCGCGCGCCTGCCAAACAATCACGGCCTGAACTATCCTTACGCGGAAGCGGTTCTCATCCACTGCCGGCTGAAGGGAATACCTGACGCAGGCTGGGGGCCCATCGAGGACGATACTTCGCACCTTCATCTTTGGGAGTACGGCAGCACAGATCTCGACGGCAAACCAATCGACATCTCGCAACGGCATAATGTGTCAAAACAGCTGACGATGCCACAGGATGCTGAAACTATAGCCAACTATAGCAATCCGACCTATGTTCTCGACGGATGGAATCCAATCGTGACTCAATAAGTCTGACTGAGTCGGCGCCACGTGCCGCAAGAGCATCGCCGCCTAAACAATAGGCAGTTGGGACACTTAATGAAGCCTTAGATAAGAGTCGTTGGTGCCCGGAGGGGGACTTGAACCCCCACGACCTGATAAGGGTCTGCGGATTTTAAGTCCGCTGTGTCTGCCGATTTCACCATCCGGGCCTTATCTATATTGCTGGCCTCTTGATTTTACACACTCGCTAAGGCGTAAAAAGGAGTGTATCGACAGTTAAGGTAATGCATCAGATCAGGACCCCTATACCACTGAAATTTGACGTATAAAAAATTGAGAATTTCCGAGATCAATTTTTCAGCGAGGACTAAAGGGGCGTTGGCATCATCAAGGGTTCTTGATCACTGTTAGGCCCTCTGCTATAAGGATAGATAGCACGTCAGAAACCAATCGTCAGGTCTATTTGTAACCGATTCGTGTGATTGCGTCCCCCGAGTGCGAGTGTCAATCTGAAGTCGTGAAGGGGCGAGGCATTCCGCCTTCCTGTGACGTTGCCTTGTTCGAACAGTAAATCGCTGTAACAAAAAATTGATTTTGTACGACGTTGGGAATGAAAAGACGACTTGAGCAACTCTCACAATAGTTGCCAGGTACGACGAAAACCATTCTCCTGCATCGAACGCCATCCTAACTGGCGCCGTGCATTCGTACAGGAACTGTAGCGCTACCTCTTTTTCTTTTTTTGCTCTGCCTCTTATCCATGCACTTTTGCAAGCTTCAAGAGGTGATGTTCTTGTCGTCGAAATACACTATTTACGCCTCCCCCGGGCCCACTGTCTCAAAGCCTTCCCGCATCCTCTACGCGGCCTCTCGGAATCTGAACCGGCTTCAAACGCTGCCGAGCGCAGAAAGTACCGGTTGTGATCGTTGGCAGACCATTTTTGCTTTTGCGGTAGCTTGTTGTTTGGTGTTGGTCATAGCGGGCTGTGGGTCAGGATTCCACGGACCGGCGCTTGGCAGTCTCCAAATTACGCCAGGCACGGTCAACTTTGGCGCGGTCGCCGTGGGGCAGGTGGCCAATAACAGCATAACTGTCGTAAATGAGAGCAGTACCCCTGTTGCCATCTCAAACTTGAGTTTTGCTGGCGGGACATTCTCGGCCAGCGGCGGCGACACACTTCCAATCAGCATCCCTGCTGGTGGTAGCCATCTGCTGCAAGTTCAGTTTAAGCCGACAACCGCTGGCGCGGCGACTGGCCAGCTCACAGTCAGTAGTAACTCGAGCACAGACAATACGGCCGTCGTAGCTCTCAGCGGCATGGGTATGGCGCCGGCAAGTCCGCAGTTGACTGTGAGCGCTGCTAATCTGAGTTTTGGCAGTGTAGCGTTGAACTCTCCAACAACTCAGTCGGTGACCTTGACATCAACGGGCACCGCGCCCGTAACAGTAACCTCCACCTCGATCAGCGGCCCCGGCTTCACCGTCGCTAGGAAGCAGCTTTCCGCAAACGTTGAATCCAAACCAGGCGATGACCTTGCAGGTTGAGTTTCAGCCGACGCTAGCGGGAGCAGCTGCCGGCCAGCTTAGCATCAATAGTGACTCGACAACTGGCACAGCAGTCGTCGCTCTCAGTGGTGTGGGAGCAACAGTCGGCCCATCTGCCTCAAATCCACAACTGACAATCAGCACGGCCGGTTTGAGCTTTGGCAGTGTGACGGTGAACTCCCCCACAACACAGCCGGTGACACTCACCTCAACCGGCACCTCAGCTGTCACGGTCAACTCAGCTTCAATCAGCGGAGCGGGCTTTACCATTGTGGGAGGCAGCTTACCGGTGACGCTAAACCCGAGCCAGGCAGTCACCCTTCAAGTTCAGTTCCTCCCAACCACAACTGGAGTAGAGACCGGGCAAGTCACCATCAGCAGCAACTCGACCACTGGCGGTACAGCCGTGGTTGCTCTGAGTGGCAGCGGTACCGCGGCCGCGAACCCGCAGTTGACGGTCAGCACAGCCAGCTTAAGTTTTGGTAGTGTGACGGTGAACTCCCCCACAACACAGTCGGTGACACTCACCTCAACCGGCACCTCACCGGTCACGGTCAACTCAGCCTCAATCAGCGGAGCTGGATTTACCATCGCGGGTGCCAGCTTGCCGGTGACGTTGAACCCGACGCAGACAGTCACCCTTCAAGTTCAGTTCAAGCCAACTGTCGCAGGAGCAGCGACAGGACAAGTTACGATCAGCAGCAACTCAACCACTAGCAGTACGGCCGTAGTAACCCTTAGCGGCACCGGTACCTCGGCCACCAATCCACAGCTGACGATCAGCACCCCCAGCTTAAGTTTTGGTAGCGCGACCGTGAACTCCCCCACAATACAGTCGGTGACACTCACCTCCACCGGCACCTCAGCGGTCACGGTCAACTCAGCCTCGATTAGCGGAGCTGGCTTCACCATCGTCGGGGGCAGCTTGCCGGTGACGTTGAACCCGAGCCAAGCAGTCACCCTCCAAGTTCAGTTCCTTCCAACCACAACTGGAGCAGCGACAGGACAAGTTACGATCAGCAGCAACTCGACCACTGGCAGTACGGCCGTGGTAGCTCTGAACGGCACAGGTACTGCAGCCCCAAATCCGCAGCTAACTGTCAGCACCGCCAGCTTGAGCTTCGGCAGTATCACGGTGAACTCTCCCACAACCCAGTCGGTGACATTGACATCGACAGGCACTTCAGCCGTCACCGTCAACTCAACGTCAATCAGCGGAGCGGGATTTACCATCGTCGGGGGCAGCTTGCCGGTGACGTTGAATCCGACTCAGGCAGTCACCGTCCAAGTACAGTTCAAACCGACTGTCGCAGGAGCAGCGACCGGCCAAGTCACCATCTCCAGCAACTCGACCACTGGTGGTACGGCTGTGGTAGCTCTGAGCGGCACAGGTACTGCAGCCCCAAATCCGCAGCTAACTGTCAGCACCGCCAGCTTGAGCTTCGGCAGTATCACGGTGAACTCTCCCACAACGCAGTCGGTAACACTAACCTCCACCGGCACTTCAGCAGTCACCGTCAACTCAGCGTCTATTAGCGGAGCGGGCTTTACCATCGTGGGAGGCAGCTTGCCGGTGACGTTAAACCCGAGCCAGGCAGTCACCCTCCAAGTTCAGTTCCTTCCAACCGCAACTGGAGCAGCGACCGGACAACTTACCATCAGCAGCAACTCGACTACTGGCAGTATGGCCGTGGTCGCTCTAAGCGGCACCGGTACCGCGGCCACCAATCCACAACTGACGGTCAGCACCGCCAACTTGAGCTTTGGCAGTGTGACGGTGAACTCCCCTGTAACGCAGTCAGTAACTCTTACCTCCACCGGCACTTCAGCGGTCACCGTCAACTCAGCCTCGATCAGCGGAGCTGGCTTTACCGTCGTCGGGGGCAGTTTACCGGCGACATTGAACCCAACTCAGGCAATCACTCTCCAAGTCCAATTCAAGCCGACTGTCGCAGGAGCAGCGACCGGACAAGTCACGATTAGCAGCAACTCGACCACTGGCAGCACGTCCGTGATTGCTCTGAGTGGCACCGGTACCGCAGCCTCAAATCCGCAGCTGACGGTCAGCACCGCCAGCTTGAGTTTTGGCAGTGTGACAGTGAACTCCCCCACAACCCAGTCGGTAACGTTGACATCGACTGGCACTTCAGCCGTCACCGTCAACTCAGCCTCGATTGCCGGAGCCGGATTTACCATCGTCGGGGGCAGTTTGCCGGTAACGTTGAATCCGACCCAAGCAGTCACCCTCCTAGTTCAATTCCTTCCAACTACAACTGGCGCAGCGGCCGGACAAATTACCATCAGCAGCAACTCGACTACTGGCAGCACAGCAGTAGTGGCTCTGAGTGGCACCGGGACCGCGGCCACCAATCCACAACTGACGGTGAGCACCTCCAGCTTGAGCTTTGGCAGTGTAACTGTTAACTCCCCCACAACGAAGTCGGTAACTCTCGCGTCCACCGGAACTTCAGCCGTTACAGTCAACTCGGCCTTGATCACCGGAGCTGGCTTTACCATCGTCGGAGGCAGTTTGCCGGTGACGTTAAACCCAAGCCAGGCAGTCACCCTCCAAGTTCAGTTCCTTCCAACCACAACTGGAGCGGCAACCGGTCAGGTCACCATTAGCAGCAATTCGACCACTGGCAGCACAGCAGTAGTGGCTCTGAGTGGCACAGGCACTGCAGCCCCAAATCCGCAGCTGACGGTCAGCACCGCTAGCTTGAGTTTTGGCAGTGTCACTGTGAACTCTCCTACGACGCAGTCAGTAACTCTCACCTCCACCGGCACTTCAGCCGTTACGGTGAACTCGGCCTCGATCGCCGGAGCTGGCTTTGCCATCGTCGGAGGCAGCTTGCCGGTGACCTTGAACCCCACTCAGGCAGTCACCCTCCAAGTTCAGTTCCTTCCAACTACAACTGGAGCAGCGACCGGCCAGGTCACCATTAGTAGCAACTCGACCACTGGCAGCACTGCCTTGGTAGCTCTGAGTGGCACCGGTACCGCAGCCCCAAATCCGCAGCTGACGGTCAGCACCGCTAGCTTGAGTTTTGGCAGTGTCACGGTGAATTCCCCTACGACGCAGTCAGTAACTCTCACCTCCACCGGCACTTCAGCGGTCACCGTCAACTCTGCCTCAATCAGCGGAGCGGGCTTTGCTATCGTCGGGGGCAGCTTGCCGGTGACCTTGAACCCCACTCAGGCAGTCACCCTCCAAGTTCAGTTCCTTCCAACCACAACTGGAGCAGCGACCGGCCAAGTCACCATCAGCAGCAACTCGACCACTGGCAGCACTGCCTTGGTAGCTCTGAGTGGCACCGGTACCGCAGCCCCAAATCCGCAGCTGACGGTCAGCACCGCTAGCTTGAGTTTTGGCAGTGTCACAGTGAACTCCCCTACAACGCAGTCAGTAACTCTCACCTCCACAGGAACTTCAGCGGTCACCGTCAACTCTGCCACAATCAGCGGAGCCGGCTTTACCATCGTAGGTTCCAGCTTGCCGGTGACGTTGAACCCGAGCCAGGCAGTTACCCTCCAAGTTCAGTTCCTTCCAACCACAACTGGAGCTGCGACCGGACAGATCACCATCAGCAGCAACTCGACCACTGGCAGTACGGCCGTGGTGGCTCTTAGTGGTACAGGTACCGCCGCAAACCCACAGCTGACGGTTAGTACCGCCAGCCTGAGCTTCGGCAGTGTCACGGTGAACTCTCCCACAACGCAGTCGGTGACACTGACATCGACAGGCACTTCGGCGGTCACCGTCAACTCCGCCTCGATCAGTGGAACTGGTTTTACCATCGTGGGAGGCAGTTTTCCACTAACGCTAAATCCGGCCCAAACCACGACACTCCAGATACAGTTCCTACCGACCTCAGCTGGAGCGGTGACTGGACAACTCATCATCACCAGTAACTCCACCAGCGGAAGCACGGCGACGGTAGCTCTGAGTGGGACTGGCACTTCTGCCGTCTATTCTGTCGATCTTAGCTGGGACGCACCGAGCAGCTCCGCTGATCCGGTTGCCGGGTACAACATCTATCGGTCCGTTGGCAGTGGAGCATTTCAGCTCATTAACTCTTCTCCTGACGGTGAAACAACCTACGTCGATAACGGTGTGGTGAACGGTACAACCTACAACTACCTCACTAAAAGTGTTGATTCTACTGGAGTAGAGAGCGACGGGTCGAATCAAATTACGGTGACTATTCCCTAGAGGGCTCCAGCAAACCGCTCAAAGGCGTCGGTAATCTGCCAAAGTCAACTTGCTGCCAGGTAGATATTTCCAGCATGCCAGTCCAAGCATTCTGTTGTCTTCGTTTGGCTTTAGATAACGAAATGGACTTCCTGTCTGATTCATCCAAGCCGTCTTGGATCATTAACTACCTGCTACTCAAAAGATTGCCCGTCATATTCTCGGCATCTTTTAGACAAGTTCTCCCCCTCCCCCAGCCGACGTTTTGATCGTCATTGTTCTCAATTTGTTCGCTGCGGGTTTCCCGCAAGATGTGTAATTTACTTGTCAGAGTGTGCAAGACCCTGCAATTCCCCGATCCTTGGCCGGGCGGTCGATTTCTTAAAGAAGCCCTAATTCCAGCGAAATCAGCAATAAATTTTTCTTGCCAGCCTTTTGCCCCCATCCTTAATTATGGCCATCATCGTGCTCCGTAGCTTCTCAAGATCTGCAGAATGTTCGAAATTGAGCCGATCAAAGAAGCACGAATGTAACTCACAGGGCGAAGCTTTGTCCGGATCGCTAGCAACACTGAAAGATCACGAGAGGAGCAACGAAATGCCAACCTCAATGAGTGTGGACGCCGAAATGCCGCAGGCTTCGTCCTGGTCTGTTCTCTACACGCGACATCAACACGAGAAAACAGTGGCCGACATGCTCTCGACAAAGGGATTCGAAGTATTCCTGCCTCTTTATGAATCCACTAGGCGCTGGAAGGACAGAAGCAAGACGCTTTCCCTACCACTCTTCCCTTGCTATGTATTCGTCCGTGGAGGACTTAGTCGCCGACTGCAAATTTTGACGACCCCGGGTGTACACATGATTTTGTTCCACGGGGAACAAGTCGCGATGGTTCCAGAAGCCGAGATTAGCGCAATTCGAAAGGCAGTAGAAGGGCCTTTCCGCGTTGAGCCTCACCCCTTCTTGAAATGTGGAGAGCGTGTTCGTGTAACGCGTGGCTCGATGGAGGGCGTTGAGGGAGTGCTGGTCCGCAAGAAGAACTTGTATCGTTTAGTTCTTTCCGTCGAGATGATGGCGCAATCCGTAGCCGTAGAAATTGACGCCGCCGATGTGGAACCCGTAACAATTCAAGGTCTTTCAGACCTGCTCCCAGCCAAGCAACTTGCAGGAATCAGTAAACTTGGCGAGACGCTATTTCACCGTAACTCGCAAATAGCTGATAGTGCTGGAGCGATCAGGCTTTGAACTAGAACTAGTTTGCGAAGAGCAGATTTTCGCCCACCCCGTTTCGAGTGCCATGCTTCTCGCTTGTTACATGAGACGCTGAAATCGCCTTTTCACTTCTTCAATAGGAGTCGTTTTTGAGAAATAACGACTATCACCCAATAGGTTTAGCGTTTATCCTCATTGCCCTTTCCGCTTCACTATTGGGTCAAGCATCTGGTCTCAGTCCGGTAAATCGTAAAAACTCCACTGCGACTGAGACGACGGTCGTGCCCGAACAATCCCCGTCTCAACCCGCCAACAAGCCACATGACGATACCTTTATTATCGGTAACGACGATGTCTTAGCGATTAATGTTTGGAAAGAACCTGACCTATCCAGGTCGATTCAAGTGCGATCGGACGGTAAGATTTCGTTACCCCTTGTAGGGGAAGTGCAGGCAGCTGGACGGACACCTGGGCAACTAGAGCAAGACATTACTACGAAACTTCAAAACTATATCGCCAAGCCAGAAGTCACGGTTATGGTGGATAAGATTAACAGTCAGAAGTTCAACATTTTAGGACAGGTATCTAAACCGGGCTCCTATTCGCTTGCGCTCGCCCCGACCATAGTGGACGCAATTGCAATTGCTGGCGGAACCCGAGACTTCGCAAAGAAGAAAGGTATTTACGTCCTTCGGCAGCATCCCGGTGGTGGCGAATCCCGCATCACTTTTTAACTATCAGGACTATATAAAGGGCAAAAACTTACAGCAAAACGTCAAGCTTGAGCCACATGACACCATCGTCGTGCCTTGAAGGCTTCTTATGCTTATACGCATTTCTCTCGGCCTCGCATTGCTCGCAGCCACGCCGGTCTGGGGTCAGCTCGAATCAACTCCTTTCGAGATACCCACAACTCCATCGGAAGAAGCGCCAATGCTTACTCCGCCACCGGTAAGTAACAGCGCCTATCCAGCCTCGGTCGGATCTCAGATGCGTTCAAACTATTTAGCTGCCGGAGTAATCTTTAGCACCGCTTACAACGACAATGTGCTCGCTGGCGGAGGCACCACGACCGTCGATGACGTTATCTATTCGATTCTACCCACGATAACGTTCGATCAGGTTACTCCGAGGCGAGACCTGAAGTTGACGTTCACCCCGGGCTTCACTGTATATCAGCACACCAGCGCACTCAATGCCGCGAACCAGTCCGCATCGCTGAATTTTCAATATCGCTTGAGCGAACATATGACAGTCAGCATAAATGACTTCTTTCAAAAAAGTTCAAGCGTGTTCAACCAACCCTACCCGTCGTCAGGAGGGGGTATATCGGGCTCAGTCCAGACTCCGCCATCAGGAGTTATCGCTCCCTATGCTGAGCAACTCAGCAATACAACGAACGCGGGTATCAGCTATCAATTCGCAGAAAATAGCATGATCGGGGCCAGCGGAATCGGCACGGAGACGAACTACCCCAGTCCGGCAGAAGCAGCGGGTCTGTATAACTCGAATTCGGTCGGAGGTTCAGCTTTCTATAATCGGCGCATGTCGAGTACCCAGTATGCTGGGCTCACATATCAGTATTTGCGAAGTGACGGCAACCCAGTACAGTCACAGGAAAATTCCGCAAATGCCGAAACCTCCGTACAAACAAATTCCATTTTGCCCTTTTACACCATTTACCTGAACCCTACGCTCTCGATATCTTTGTCAGGTGGTGCACAATTTTACGACGCGACTCAATCTTCCTTGCCGGCTGTGAGGTCGTGGACACCTTCCGCGGCAGCCAGCATCGGCTGGCAAACGAACAATACTAACTTAGCCACCAGTTACTCTAGAACAGTAAGTGCAGCAGTTGGTCTTCCTGGAGCGTTCGAATCAACTAGCGTAAACGCGTCTGCACGGTGGCAGATCACTCGCAATTGGAGCGCCAGCGGCGCGGGGAGTTACTCTACCAACAAGAATGTCACCCCGTCATTTCCATTATCCAGTCCGGGGGGGCATTCCATTTCAGGAACTGCCTCTGTACAGCACTCATTGAGCGAACATTTCAAGATAGAGCTCGGATATGGACGCCTACACCAAAGCTACAGCGGCATTGCAGCGATATCCAATGCTCCGAATACTGATCGAGTTTTCATCTCCATCTCCTATCAGGTCACGCGACCAGTGGGAAGGTAATCATGGCAGAAATCTCCGAAGAGCAAAACTCAGAAGGCCTCGATATCCCGCACTACCTCCGGGTAGTGCGTCGTCGCCACATGCATTTCCTGATACCACTGTTTCTCGGATGGCTCTTAGTCTGGGGATCAACATGGATTCTACCGGTCCGCTATAAGTCAAGCACGCTGATCTTGGTAGAACAGCCCACGATGCCGAAGAATTACGTCGAGCCGAACGTTAGTGATGACTTGCAGACTCGACTGCAAAGTATTACGCAACAGATTCTTAGCCGAACGCGTCTTCTTTTGATCATTGATAAGTTACACCTGTACAGTGACGGGCGACGTCAACTCACGCCTGATGAAAAAGTCGAGCGGATGCGGAAAGATATTGATATTGTGCTTGTGCGTGACTCACACGGCGAGCAGATCACAGCGTTCAAAGTTAACTATTCGGCACACGATCCCCATGTCGCTCAGCAGGTTACGGGTGAATTAACGGACCTCTTTATAAATGAAAATTTGAAGGTTCGTCAGCAACAGTCTGAAGACACGACCAAGTTTATCGGTGGCCAGTTAGAGAACGCACGTGCGAGCCTGGCAGAGCAGGAAGCTAAGGTCCGGGAGTTCAAAGGACAACATGAAGGCGAATTGCCATCCCAGGAAGCTAGCAATCTCCAAATTCTGAGTGGTCTCCAGTCGCAGCTACAAAACGAACAGGACACCCTTAATACTGCGAAACAGCAACGAATCTATCTGCAGACTCTAATTGAGCAGTACCGGGCTCTCCATACGACTAACCGTAGTCCTGATGGTGCTGCGACAGGCTTGTCAGCAACCGATCTTGAACTCCAACGACTAAGGTCAAAGTTGGCAGACCTTAGCTCTCGCTACACTGACCACTATCCCGAAGTCGAAAATCTAAAAGAAGAAATCGCCAAAACCGAGAAGAGAAGAGACGAGGAGTTGAGATCGAAAGGAAATGGCCAGCCTGACGGAACAGGTGCTGATCTTTCTCAAGGCTCCGCTTCGATGCAGCTCAAGGGCCAACTGCAAGCTAACGAGGCAGAAATCGCGAATCGCGAGCAAGCGGTTGAAGCACTTAGAGCGCGGGTCAATAGCTATCAAGATCGCCTGAACACTGAGCCCACGCGCGAGCAACAGTTGGCAGATTTGACCCGAGGTTACGATCAGTCAAAAGCAAATTACGATGACCTGCTAAAAAAGCAGAATGAATCGGAGATGGCTACCAGCATGGAACACATGCAGCAAGGCGAACGATTCAGCATGCTTGATCCGCCCAGCCTACCTCTCAAACCAGATTTCCCCAACCGTCTGAAGTTTTGTGGAATAGGTTTGGGCGCCGGCCTCGTATTCGGTCTCATGGCTGTTGGGTTGTTAGAATACTTGGACGATCGCCTGCATAGTGAAAAAGAAATCAAGACTCTACTTCCGATGGGTATCCTATCTGAGATTCCGGAAGTCTTGAAATCCGGCGGAAGAAGAAAGCAACAAAAAGAGGATGGTGTTGGGATGGGCAATGGCCGCTATTGTCTTCGTCACTATTCTGGCGGGTTCTGCATTCAGCTATTTACACGACTAGGTCAGTGCCCTTATGTATAAAGCGTTTTTTAACTTAACGCGAAACCCGTTTGACCTCACGCCGGACCCCACATGTTTCGTCCCTACCAGGCGACACAATGAGGCGCTTGCAGCACTTTATTACGGCATTCGACGGCACAAAGGTTTTGTTGTCTTAACAGGAGAGGTCGGCACTGGAAAAACATTGTTGCTCCGGTGTTTGCTCCGGCTTCTGAAAGAGAGCAAAGACGTTGCCTATGCATATCTCTTCAATGGACGGCTTTCTCCCACAGAGTTCCTCCAATACATTCTTTCCGACTTTGGTCTCGATGCCTCGGGCAAAAACAAGAGCGACCTATTGTTTGAACTAGGTCAATTTTTGGCCGCACGTGGCTCAAGAAAAATGACTACGGTACTCATCGTGGATGAAGCGCACCACCTGTCTGCGGACATCCTCGAAGAGGTCCGACTTTTGTCGAATCTTGAAACAGAAGACGACAAGCTGTTACAAATCGTGTTGGTTGGACAACCGGAACTTGATGAAAAATTGGATTCAGTCGGTCTTAGGCAACTCAAACAAAGAATTGCTGTTCGCACACATCTTGGCTCATTAGATGCTGAAGAGGCTGAACGATATATTCAGCAGCGACTGCAGATTGCCGGAGTCGACCCGGCCTCTAACTCTTTGTTCCCTAAACAAACGATAGCGGCAGTGTTTTACCATTCTCACGGCTTACCTCGATTGATCAACACAATTTGCGACAACGCTCTTGTTACCGCGTACGCCAGGCAGCTACCTGGCGTAACTCCGGAAGTGATCGCAGATGTCGCAAAAGAGTTTCGCCTTGACGTGGTTTGTTCGCATGAAGCCGATAAGCACGCTAACTACAGCGATTCGGACGTGCAACGAGCCATAAACCTGCTTGTTGATTTCCACACATCTAACGGGAGAAGACTCGCAGCTAACGATCCGGAATTGGGCGTGCGTATGCCGGTTGAAGAGAGCAAACATGAGCCATATATTTGATGCGTTAGAAAGATCAGAGTCAGAACGCTCCGGAACTGATTTGTCAACACTGTCTGGGGCGACTCAGCTTCTGCAGCGCGCTGAACGCCTTGCCACATTGAAGTGGGAGGCCTCCGTTCTTTCTCAACATCCTGAGCCTGTTCGAAAAGAGGAACTCGATACGTTACTTAGCCAGGCTGAGTCGTCTAAGATTGCCCCGTCACGTGACCTTTCCACAGCGGCGAAACTCCTGCCCGCCGATAAAACAATCGATCCATTTGACCAATTTCTGCCCTTGCATGTTTCGCTCGCTCCTCAGAGCAGGCTGGTATCTCTTACCGATAGCGGAGGTCCGGCTGCCGAAGCGTTCCGTCTTTTAGGGGTTCGATTGCGACACCTGCGAAGGGATAAGTCGCTTAAAAAAGTGCTAATTACAAGCACGATTCCCCAAGAGGGGAAGAGTATGGTCGCTGCAAACCTAGCTTGCACCCTCGCTATAAGAACACAACAGAAAGTTCTGCTATTGGAGGGAGATCTAAGAAGGCCCTCTTTATCACAAAGGTTTGGCCTTGGACGGAACTCTGGTGTTTGTGAATACCTGCAGGGTGAACGCAGTCTGACCGCGAGTATCTACCATCTAGATAACCCGAACCTCTGGATTTTGCCGGCGGGCAGCACTCCGAGCAACGCGTTAGAGCTCCTCCAGTCAGGAAGGCTATCTGCTTTAATGGATCGATTAACCGCATTGTTTGACTGGATAATCATCGATTCTCCTCCGGTGCTGCCTTTAGCCGATACCAGCGTTTGGATGAGAATGGCCGACGGAATCATTCTCGTTACGCGTCAGGGAATAACGGAGAAAAAGAAACTAAAGAGAGGCCTCGAAGCACTCGAGCCGAAAAAGCTAATTGGCGCTTTGGTGAACGGTTCAGAGAGTGCGGCGGACAGTGATTACTATTACAGCCCCGTCACTATTCCTGACTCGCATGGTGCTTCGGCTGGCTGACGCAGTCAAGTACCAATCCGAATGGATTCGATGTAAATTCCCGATATTGATGAATAACCGTAAAATCCTTCGTTCGTAAGGTTGTAGAGGGCTGCGCGTTTAGGCCTTTCATGAACCTTAGCCTAAGCAAAAAAATAAGAGGACTCTACAAGTAGAGAGGAGTAGGTATGTCTCTGTTGCGCATGGATAAAGCTCCAAAATCCGCTGATTTTCAGCTCGAGTGGTCTTCCGCTGAAGCCCGTGAGGTCCTTAGCGAAGGGACCTTTAAGCGGATGATCGCAGTCGAGCGCAAAAGGACGGAGCGCTCTAGAGAGCCTTTCCTACTTATGCTGCTAGAGACTGGGAATCAAAACCCGGAAAAGAGCGAAAAGATACTCGATAATATACTCTCCGTTCTCCTGCTCTCTGTAAGAGAAACGGACGTGATCGGTTGGTATAAAGACCGGATTACCGGAGGTGTCTTGTTCACAGGGCTAACTGGCAACGACAAGAACTTGATCCTAAGCGTCATTCTCGGCAAAGTGAGCTCCACGCTAAAAGCTGAGTTGACCTCGGAACACCTAAGTCAAGTCAGCATCTCCTTCCACTTTTTTCCGGATGACTGGGATCATGACCATTCGGGACGCCCCAGTAATCCATCTCTATATCCGGATCTTGTCGGTCCAGACAACGGCAAATATTCTCTGCTGCCAATTAAGCAAGTTATGGATATCGTTGGCAGCGGACTCGTGCTTATCGTTTGTTCGCCCCTGCTTCTGGCAATTGCTTTAGCAATCAAAGCTTCATCCAAGGGACCAGTACTGTTCCGACAACAGCGGGTCGGACAATATGGTCAATGTTTTACCTTTTTAAAATTTAGATCGATGCACACCAACAACGATCATAGTGTTCATAAAGAGTATGTGACTAAGTTAATTGCCGGTGGTGTGGAGCACAAGCCAGCCAACTCAAGTGGCCATTGCGTTTATAAGCTGACGAACGATACAAGAGTGACGAGATTGGGTAAGTTCCTGCGTAGAACCAGCCTCGATGAACTACCACAGTTGATCAACGTGTTAAAAGGTGACATGTCACTCGTCGGCCCCCGTCCGGCAATCCCATATGAATTGGCAGCCTATCAGACTTGGCATCGACGCCGAGTTTTGGAAGTCAAGCCTGGGATCACTGGATTGTGGCAGGTTAGCGGTCGGAGTAGCGTAAAGTTCGACGAGATGGTGCGACTGGATCTACGGTACGCCACATCATGGTCTCCCTGGCTGGATGTTAAAATCCTTATGCGTACGCCTCGCGCGGTGCTTGGCGGCGCGGGAGCATGTTAAGTGGCAGATCGGCATTTTCTTGTCCCTTAAACCTGTTTAAGCGGAACATCAAATCGGCGACGTGATCGACCAGATCGATGAATCAAGTTTGCTTACCGAATGGTGTTATTTTTCCCTGTCGGTGTATGCAATACCCTGCAAATTCGATGTCACTTCAGGCAAAACTCCATCACCAACACAAACGATTTCCCAATAAAACCTCACATAATCCACTAAATGTGGTATGGCCATCATCGTGCATCCAGCACTCGTAACCATATAGACCCCCAGAGTGCGGGCAGCCGAGAAAAACAACGGCTGTAGGCCACAGGGCGAAGCTATATCTACCTATAGGATGCGGTACGTTTCCTGAATCAGTTAAACAACGCTAGTTTCCAAATCTACGGGTTCGTCTCCGAATTAAATATCTGACACAGATCTCCATCTCTAGTCTCGAACGGTGAAAAATTATGAACTTCGGTGTAATTGGCTACGGTTACTGGGGACCGAATGTTGTCAGAAATCTTACCAGCTTGGAAGATTCTGAAGTATTGGCCATTGCAGACATGAATCCGGCCGCGCGTAAGCGTGCTGAAAAGAGTTATCCGGGAGTAACTGTAACTCCAAACGCATGGGACGTGATTTCGTCGCCAAAGATAGATGCCATTGCAGTTATAACCCCGGTCTGGACTCACTTCGAGCTTGCAAAAGCCGCATTGGAGAACGGCAAGCACGTGTTCGTCGAAAAACCGTTCACCAGTACCGCGGCGCAAGGAGAAGAGCTGATCAATCTTGCGCTAAAGAAGAATCTCAAGATCATGGTTGATCACACTTTCTTATTCACTGGCGCAGTAAAGAAAATCTCGCAGTTACTCGACGAAGGTACGCTAGGTAAGTTGTACTACTACGATTCGACTCGCATCAACTTAGGCCTCTTCCAGCACGATATAAATGTCCTTTGGGATCTTGCGCCGCACGATCTTTCGATTATGGACTATCTCATTCGAGCAAGCCCAGAGGCGATTGTCGCGACCGGACAGAAACATTTGAATGGCTGTGAGGATGTAGCCTATATGACACTCTACTTCCCTGACAAAGTCATAGCACATATCAATGTCAACTGGCTCTCCCCAGTAAAGGTGAGAACTACGCTTATCGGCGGAGAAAAGCGAATGCTGGTCTGGAACGATCTCGAAGCAGACGAAAAGGTAAAAGTGTACGACAGAGGAGTGGATATTACGAGCCGTGAAGGTGTCTATGAGCTACTAGTCAACTACCGATCCGGAGATATGTGGGCTCCACAACTGGAACAGGTCGAGGCTTTACGCCAAGAGCTGACTTATTTTGTAGATTGCATTTCAAATGGACAAGAACCCTTCAACAATGGGTGCGCTGGGCTGAGGGTAGTAAACATGCTAGAGGCAGCCAGTGAATCATTGAGCAAGAGCGGAGCTTTGGTGCGTCTGTGAATTCTAACTCTTATAACTGCATAGGAGACGACGTAATACTAGGAACCAATGTGCGGCTATCAAAATTTATAAACTTGTACGGATGTGAAATCGGAGACGATACGAAGATCGGTGCATTTGTTGAAATTCAGAAAAACGCCAGCATTGGAAAACGCTGCAAAATTTCTAGTCACACATTCATCTGCGAAGGGGTACTCATCGAGGACAATGTCTTCGTTGGGCATGGAGTGACCTTCACTAACGACAGCTTTCCGCGCGCTACAAATCTTGAAGGAGTTTTACAAAGCGAAGCCGACTGGAAAGTAGAGCTTACCGTTATCAAAAAGGGGGCGTCTATCGGCTCTGGCGTCACCATCCTATCGAGCATTAGCATTGGCGAAAATGCGATCGTAGGCGCGGGCAGTGTCGTTACCAAAGACGTACCACCTAATGCCATCGTGGCCGGAAATCCTGCCAGAGTGTTGCGCTACATCAAACAGACGACAGAAGGTCCTAATGAACATCACAGATAGTATCCCTTTTCTTGATCTCGTTACCCCGCACATCGAGTTGGAGCAAGAGCTTACTGAAGTATTTAGCCGAGCTCTACGTACAGCTGGCTTTATCGGCGGCCCTATGGTCGAAAATTTTGAAGAAGCGTACGCTGCTTTTTGCGGCACCAGCCACTCGATTGCGGTCAGCAACGGCACAGATGCTTTACGATTCGCCATCATGACTTGCGGCATCCAACCAGGTGATGTTGTACTCACTGTGCCGCATACTTTCATCGCAACCACCGAAGCTATCTCACAGGCCGGCGCTGTGCCGGAATTCATCGATATTGACGAACACACCTACAACATGTCCGTCCAGATCCTTAAGAAGTATTTGGAGGAACAGTGTACGAGAACTCGATCAGGAAAGCTTCTTAGCCTCCGAAGCGGACGGCCAGTAACTGCGATAATTCCCGTTCACCTCTACGGCCAAATGGCTGAGATGGATTCGATCCTCAGACTCGCCAATCAATATGGTCTGACAGTGATCGAGGACGCCTGCCAAGCACATGGTGCAGAATATTTCTCTAAGGACTTGAATCGTTGGATGAAAGCGGGTTCGATGGGCCGTGCCGCTGCGTTCAGCTTCTATCCGGGGAAAAACCTTGGAGCATGTGGTGAAGCGGGTGCTGTAACCACGAATGATGCACTAATTGCCGGCCGAATCAAGATGTTACGCGATCACGGGCAAGCGACGAAATATCATCATGAGATTGAAGGCTATAACGGGCGTGTAGACGCTATTCAGGCTGGCCTCTTGCAAACAAAGTTGGCTCATTTAGCAGATTGGAACATGCAGCGTCGAGACCGAGCAGTCGAATACAACCGTCTGCTGGCAAATAACACAGCCGTCATTCTCCCTTATGAACCTTCTTGGTCTTGCGCGGTGTATCACTTATATGTGATTCGTACTAAGAATCGCGACGCCTTAATGAATCATCTGAAGGGCGCTGGTATCGGCACAGCAATTCATTATCCAGTGCCATTGCACTTACAAAAAGCCTATGTGTCGCTGAACTATTCACCGGACGACTTTCCTATTACGAGAAAGGTTGCTGGCGAGATCGTCTCCTTACCGATGTTTCCTCAACTTACATCAGACCAGCAAGTCAGAGTCGCGGAAGAAATAGATGCCTTTACTTCCAAAATGCCTGTCACTAATGCTGACAGCGAAGAAAACATACTGGCGGCAGCGGAGAGAGTTGCTTGAAATAGTGTCGCAACCCTGGACAAATCCGATTGAGCTCATCGGTTACATCGGCCGGCATTCTCCATTGGACGTTAGCGTAGAGCTTTACTGAACCTGGCAGAAATGGACAATAGTGTGTGAATGAAAAAGCTGCAACTGCAGTCTGTATTATCGTCGAAAACTTACCGGTGCCACTCGACAGAAGAGTATGGAAAGAGGCCTGCGCGTTGCGCGACGCAGGATATCGGGTATCTGTTATATGTCCTAAAAGTCGTGGTTTTTCTACAGGATACGAGTCTCTCCACGGAATTGAAATCTACCGTCATCGTGCATGGGAGGCTTCTGGTACAGCCGGGTATCTCTTAGAATATAGTACAGCTCTTATTGCAGAATTTTTTCTTGCACTGAAAGTCTTCACACGTACTAGGTACTGCGTTCTACAGGCATGTAACCCTCCCGATACGATTTTCCTGATTGGATTGATCCTGAAACCTTTCGGTGTCAGATTCATCTTCGACCAACATGACCTGGGTCCGGAATTATTTGAGGCTAAGTTCGGCAAACGTAAAGGCTTGCTCTATAAACTTACACGATTGTTTGAATGGTGCTCTTTCCGAGTGGCAACTACTTGCATAGCTACGAATGAGTCTTTTAAGGACATCGCAATCACTCGTGGGGGAAAATCTACTGAAAGTGTGTTCGTCGTACGTAATTGTCCCGACCTTGCGACATTTCGAAGGCCTCAGAACCAAAGCTGCAACAAGTTCGGAAAATCGCTACTTGTAGTCTATGTGGGATTTATGGGGAACCAAGACGGTTTGGATTTGCTGCTCGACTCCATCGAATATCTCGTAAAGTACCAACAACGGCAAGATACGCACTTTCTTCTCGTCGGGGGCGGAACAGTACTTTCTGAGCTGCAAGAAGAGGTCACCAGAAAGAACCTGACTTCATTTGTAACTCTAACAGGTCAGGTTTCCCATGAAGAAGTAGCTACCTATTTGTCTCACGCGGACTTGGGCGTAGCACCTGACCCCAAAAATGCAATGAATGACAACTCCACAATGATTAAGATATTTGAATACATGGCGTTCAGCTTGCCAGTTGTACTCTTCGACTTGAAGGAAGGGCGACGCACTGCGGGCCCCGCGGCACTCTACGCTGTTCCGAATGACACCGTCGATTTCGCTAAGCAAGTTGCAAGGCTGCTTGATTCTGAAGAACTCCGTCGCGAACTTGGCGAATGTGGCAGACAACGAATCGAAGAGAGGCTGAATTGGGAAACAGAAAAGATCTCTCTGCTCAGAGCATATGAAGTTGCTCTCCAGTCTAATCGACCGGCTATCGGATCGGGGAGTAGATAGTGCTCGTTATCTTTTTCATGATTGCTTCCGCCTCAGAAAGCCTATTTGAAATGCTTGGCCCAGAATTATGTAATTTTGAACAAGTTGCTCCAAGATCCGTTTCAGCAAAATATCGTCGAATCAAGAATAGGCACCGACTCCCGGCGTGGATCACTGTTTTCATTGCCTTAGCGTTATCGATTAGCTGCCATGCAGCTAAGATCGTGTTGCTTCGTTCCAGCGGCTCCCCTTCTCCCGAGCAATACCAACTCGAGTTGGCAACAGAGTTCTATGGGTTGGATCTCAAGACAGTTGTGCCTGGAGTGGATCAACCCTTAATAATTTATAAAACAATACAGGAAGACACGACTGTAGCGGTTGCGATTGAAGCAAGTTCCCTTGCTAGCATCGATCAAGAAAAGTTGCTGCAGGCCCTCCGCCGGGGGCACAAAGACAGTCTTCCTCTGATTATTCTTGGAGTGACATCAGAGACTGACCAAAATCTTCTAAGCAGGTGGTCAGGCAGTACTGTGACTGAAGTCAAATCACTAAATAGCTCAGGGAGTCTGCATTACATAAGCGGAAACGAGCGTGCAGTAACCCATCAACTCACTGGCCTCGAATTTCCATTCCCCGCAGGCAAAACGTTTTATCTCAAACTGGATCAAAGAAGCGATGCTCGCGTAATCTTGGCGGTCCGGAGCGACCGTCAAATAGTTCCAGTTCTTATTGAAAAAGAAAATCGGGGACAAAAAATCTTTTTACTGAGTAGAACTCTTTTTGCCGATGACAACGGAGTTGATCTGACCGCCCAAAATGCCGAAGAAGCGTTTGGAAAAATAGCCGCGGTGATGGTATTCACTAAATATTGTGCAGCCGAACATGGATGGCATTCTTTCCGTCATTACGCCAACTTGACAATCGATGACCCTTGGCTCCGTGAGCCTTACGGCAATCTTAACTACGCAAATCTTTTGCAGGAGATGGAAAAGCACAATTTTCATACGACCATCGCATTTATACCCTGGAACTATGATCGAAGCAGAGCTGATGTCGTTTCGCTCTTTCTAGGACATGCAGATAGATTTTCAATCTGCATTCACGGAGATGACCACGCGCATAAAGAGTTTACAGACTATGCCAGCAAACCTTTAGGTGTTCAAGTGGCGGCTCTCAGACAGTCCGTGGCCAGGATGGATAGATTCCAAGCTCAGTCGGGAATTCCATACGATAGAGTTATGGTTTTTCCTCATAGCATCGCGCCAGAACAAACACTTGAAGCATTGAAAGCTAATGATTATCTCGCGACGATAAATTCTCGAAATGTTCCGATGGACTCCATCGAGCCCGCGGACCTCCTATTTGCCCTGCGGCCTGTTACTCTTTTGTTTGGTAATTTCCCAAGTATTCTTCGTTATCCGGCCGTAGAACCGACTCCGAGTTATCGCATAGCGATACAGGATTTTCTCGACAACCCTCTATTCTACTATGTACACCAAGATTTTTTCGCGAAGGGTTCAGATGCGTTTGATGGGCTGGCAGATGAAGTGAACAGACTTGAGCCAGATACGAAGTGGCGGAGCGTTGGCGACATCGTCAAACATCTCTATCTGTTAAGACTGAGGGAAGATTCGAATTATGATGTCCTTGCGTTTTCTAGCAATCTACTACTTGAGAACACTTACGGCCACAACCTAGTCTTTCATGTAAAAAAAGAAGAAGAAGATTCGCTGCACATCAAGTCTGTTACCGTAGATGGCGAACGTGTGCCCTTTCAACTGCACAATAGGTCTCTGGATCTTAGCATTCCTATTCCAGCGGGTAAGACGAGTAGCGTTGTAATCCACTACAACAACAATCCGGACTTCGCATCTGTCAGCGTTTCGAGGGGATCTGCCTATGTTTATATTCTCAGACAGATTTCGGACTTCCGAGACATAGAGTTGTCTAAACTACGCGTCGGCCGTTCATTTACCAGCCTTTACTACACGAATGGGGTAGCGGTAGCTCTAATGATTTTTGGAAGCTGCGGTCTGATAGCCCTCTGCACGGCCGGAATTTGGAAGTTTATGGTGATAAGTAAAAGAAGGAAAGATGGGCAAGCTGCTCTAGGGCAAATTCCAGGTCGGTAGATGCAAGGCTAGTCATTCCTCTGAGCTCGCACAAACTCGTTTATTTTTTGGTTCGGCCATTAATCAATCAAACAGCATCAGAGAAGCTACATACTACGTGCCCGGCTGGCTAGCACTCCAATCAAAGAAACCATCCCTAAATTGCTGCACAGAGTTTCTGGACGCTCACTATGGAGCCAAGATTGACAAGCTACGTTGTTATTACGCCTGTGAGAGATGAGGAGACGCACCTCGAGTCCACGATCGAGAGTATGGTTCAACAAACCGTGCTACCAAAACTGTGGGTGATAGTAAACGATGGCTCGAAAGACGGCACCGGAAAAATAATCGACGATTATGCAATGCGTCACCCTTGGATTAAGGCTGTCCATCGTCAGGACCGGGGTTTTCGGAAGGCCGGTGGTGGTGTCGTGGATGCCTTTAATGACGGATATCGATCATTGGGCTGTAGCGATTGGGAATTTATCGTTAAATTCGACGGCGACCTCACCTTTGACGGGAATTACTTTGAAGAGTGTTTCGAGGAATTTCGCCGTGATAACAAATTGGGCGTAGGGGGTGGGGTGATCTGTTATCTCGATGCGGGAGAAAAAAGTTTTGAGAAAACCACCTCGTTCCACGTTAGAGGCGCAACCAAGATTTATCGAAAGCCCTGTTGGGATGCGATCGGCGGGCTCCTACCTATCCCTGGTTGGGACACGATGGATGAGGTGAAAGCCAACAGTTGTGGATGGAAGACAAAGAGCTTTCCCCATTTGCATCTTGTTCACCAACGAGATACGGGTTCAGCAGACGGTCTGTGGCCTACACTCGTTAAGTATGGACGCGCCAATTACATCTGTGGCTATCACCCTCTTTTTATGATTGTCAAATGTTTCAAGCGACTAGTTCAAAAACCTTATTTGATTGGTTCTATTGGGCTCATGTACGGATTTGTCTCAGGATATCTAATGAAGGTGCCACAAGTGGCTGACCGTAAAGTCATCGAATATCTTCGACGTCAGCAAGTTAGACGACTCTTTGGTGGCGAAACTATCTGGAAATAGATTCATTCTTTAGGAGCATACCGAATCACTCAACTAACTGAGATGGTAGACGGTGGCTTTCGTCATAACGAGCTCCGCCGGCTATCTGAGCGTTTCTCTTTTCATAAATACCACGGGGTTAGGTCGTCCTATGATATCGAAAACCGAACAGGTAAGAACTCTGTTTGAAACTCCAAAGAAGTATCTTGATCCAAGACAATACGACATTAGGATTCGTGTCGAGACCGTACAGCACTTCACCGACAAATCAGACTTTGATCGCATCTTAGATATCGGCTGTGGAGATGGCTCGATTTCTTTACCGTTGCTGCCTCGATGCAAGAAGCTCTCACTGCTGGATCTCTCCAGGAACATGCTTGACCTGGCATCCAAGCGAATTCCATCTAGTCGCCTAGATGATGTTGAAATGATTGACGGAGACTTCATGAGTGCCGACCTCAAACCTCAATCGTTTGACCTTATTTTTTGTATTGGCGTTCTTGCTCATGTGGACTCTCCAGCAGCAGTCATTGAGAAATTGGCTACACTCGCAAAACCCGGCGCGTGGGTAATTCTAGAGTTCACTGATAGCTTTCATTTTTGGGGTGTACCTGTAGTTTTGTATCAATATCTATTACGGCTGCTAAGACCTGAACCATATAAGCTTAACCGCCTAAAGAAGATCGATGTCTTGAGCCTATGCAAAAAAAACGGTTTGGTGATATCGGATTTGTACCGATATGGTCTCCCACCTCTCGGGTCCCATAAATTCCTAACTCAAAACGGGATGTATAGTTTGACTCGACATCTGTTCGGTTCTTCCAATCTCAACCGCAAGAGATGGATGGGCAATCAATTCATCTACCGCCTTCAAAAGACCTAGCTAAATCCATTTGAGCAACTGATGTTGAAGATAGCTGGAGTTGATCAATGTATGAAACCGAAGTAAACCATCAAACTGAATCGACGTACGAGATTCCATGGGATGTCGTCCAAGAGTTTGGAAAATTGGCGGGAAAGGTAAAGACGCGCACGACTCTTTTCTGGAGTGAACACTGTACAGAGTGCGTCTGGCCTGTGTGTTATTCGACCTGCGATCTCTACACTCCGCGAGAAGATAGCAAATGCCGTCGGTTTGTCGACGGAATGGTCCGCGTGGACTGCTCGGGGGCAATCAATTCATATTTGCTGAAGATTCGATTTAAGCGTTGGGGCAAGCTATGGTCGCCAGGCAATGTATATCTCCAGTCAACTGCACAAGCCGCACGGATAGAACGAAGAGACTATCAGATTGGTACCGTGTTGTACCAACTGCCCATACCTTCGAGCTTAAAAAAAGTGGTAACGAATAAGAGATATAGTTTCAAGAAAAAGCTAGCGGGTAAACCTGCAAATACTGGCGATTTGCCGACATCATTTCTTCTTGAATGTTACAACCCGCAGGCTTACGTCATTCGGATTTCATTGACGATGAGACCTGTGAGTGAGAATAAGTTGCCTTTTCAAGAGCTCATAGAACTTGCACCGGGCTTCAATCGGGTTCGCGTATCTATATCCGAGATCTCGAGAATTCTTGACGTTCGCCTCCCATTCAACATAGAACTCATTCCCAATGATGTCTCCGACGGTACTACACTGTACTTTGGCTTAATGGACTTCGTGCATGAAATTGAGCAACAGGCGACGGATAAAATAAATCGGGTCAAGTGTGTAGTTTGGGATTTGGATAATACGCTGTGGGATGGTGTTTTAGTTGAAGATGGTTTAAATAATCTGAAACTTAAAACCGAAATTGCAAACGCCATTAAAATGCTCGACTCGAGAGGCATCTTACAGTCCATTGCAAGCAAAAATAACCCCGATGAAGCCATGCAAGTGCTCAATCACTTCGGTTTAGGTGAGTACTTTCTTTGCCCACAGATTTCGTGGCAACCGAAAAGCGAGAGTATCAGCGAGATTGCTCGACAACTGAATATTGGGATAGACACGCTCGTTTTTGTAGACGATTCCCCATTTGAGTTGGAGCAGGTTAAAGCGGTCAACCCAGAGGTTCGCGTTGTCAACGCGCTTGACGCTCTCTCATTGCTCGAAATGAAAGAGTGTCAAGCTCCGATCACCGCCGAGAGCAAAGAAAGACGAAAGATGTACAAGGTTGAAGCCGAACGGCGGAACCTAGAGGAAGGGTTCGGGCACGACTATATGGCTTTTTTGCGCCACTGCCAGATACAGCTCTCGATTACACACATGACGCAACAAAATCTTGACCGGGTGCATGAGCTGACGCAACGTACGAACCAAATGAATTTCTCAGGTGAGCGTTATAGCCGTGATCTATTAAAAGGTGTTCTTGCAAATCCACATCTAAATACATACGTCCTTAGCTGCGAAGACCGGTTCGGCTCATATGGCATTATAGGTTTTAGCATCATCGATAGCCGTGAGCCACGTATGACGGATCTAATGTTCAGTTGCAGGGTCCAGTCGAAGCGTGTCGAGCATGCATTTCTCAGCTACGTTATTCGAAATTGTATTAGGGATTCTGATAAAGATTTCTTTGCTAATTACCGAAAAACTCCAAGGAATGCCCCTTCGGGAAAGGTGTTTGCCGAAATCGGAATGGAGGAGGTAGAAGAATTGGCCGGCGTGACGTCTCTGGTATTTCGAAGAGACAAAGAAATACCCGATGACAAAGTGATTACTATCGTTGATTCGGAAGTCTCAATACCCGCGATCTAACCATATGACTATCAAAGCTCCAATAGCCGCGATGCGGCGGAAGTTACTGTCTTCGCTGTTTATGCGTCGAGCTTCATTAGAAACTTGTTCACCTATCGTATCTTTCACGTTTGATGACTTTCCTCGAACGGCCCTGACCGTTGGTGGGCATATATTAGAAGCCTTTGGGCTTCGTGGTACCTACTACACCTCAATCGCCTTAATGAATAGTTCAAACCACCTGGGAGATCAATTTAGACGGGCCGACCTAGATACTCTACGGGATCGTGGCCACGAACTAGCGAGCCACACGTTTAGCCACATCTCATGTCGTTCGGTCTCCTGTTCTAAATTTAGAAATGACGTAGATGCGGGAAGACTAGCTATTGAAGAACTTACCGGACAGAGCGACTCCGGGAATTTTGCATTTCCATTTGGAGTGATTACGCTGAATGCCAAAAGGAGCGTCGGTCGTGATGTCGCTAGTTCGAGGGGCATTTGGGGCGGGTTTAACGGCCCTGAGGTCGACCTAAATTTACTCCGCGCCAACAGTCTTTATGGAGACTTGGACAAACGTGCTCAAGTAGAGAAGCTAATTTTAGAAAACGAGCACAGACGAAGTTGGTTGATTTTCTACTCCCATGATGTACGTGACGCGCCATCGCCATTTGGGTGTACACCTGCACTTTTAGAGTTTGCTGTGACGTTTGCCCTCAGCAGAAGCGCTCGAGTCGCAACTGTCGCGGAGGTTGTGGCTGAACTAGATACGCATCCCGCTCAACAACCTCGTGTTTTAGCGAATTCACTTTGAGCAGTCGCTGAATTTTAGTTTGCTCTGGAGCATGCTCATAGGCTGTTCAGTCTTGAAGCCGCTCCGCCTGCTGTCCCGTGACGCCGATTTGTCAAATTATCTACAAGGCGCAAAAGCTACCGACTTGCAATGCAGCAGTTACTCTGAGATGGAAGGACCGCAAATCGTGAACCTGTCAATCGTGATTCTTTGTTGGAACGATCGCAAGGTCATAAGTGACTGCCTGCGCTCAATCTACTCAGGAACCCATACAATTGAGTTCGAGGTCATCGTTTCTGACAACGGATCAACCGATGGATCCCCAGAGTTCATACGTGAAACGTTTCCGCAAGTTCGAGTTATTGAGAACGGCGCGAACCTGAGATTTTCAAAGGGAAATAACGTAGGCATTCAGGCAAGCACTGGCGAATACATCTTGATCTTGAATCCGGACACGATCATTCACGAAGGTTCGCTGGATCGGTGGATTAGGTTTGCCGATCGACATCCTGAGGCAGGTGGTTTTGGCTGCCGGGTCCTGAATCCAGATGGAACCTATCAGAGTTCAGCGCGACCTTTTCCAACGGTCTGGCGCGGTTGGCTGGGCGCCCTTTGCCTTGGGAATCTCAGTTACGTCTCCGACGTTTTCATCTCTGAGGAGTACAACCGATGGAAGGGAGATACGGAACGGCTAATCGACTGGCACTCTGGCTGTTGCCTCATGGTACGTGGTGATTTGCTCAAGAGGCTGGGGGGGTTTGACGATCAATTTCAATATTATTACGAAGATGTCGACCTGTGCCATCGTATCTGGGACGCTAATCATCCAATCATCTTCACACCCGAAGTCACTATCACACACCTCGGCGGGCAGTCGACGACTCAGCGATTCCCAATCGCCTTTGAGTTAGACAAACACCGCAACCGCTACCGCTATTTTTATAAATATTTTGGTAGAAGAGGCGCTCGTCATTGTCGCCGATACTCGTTAGCGCGGATCCGGATTCGCCAGATCGGATATCGACTGGTCTCGCTTGTAGAGCGGTCGGACCGACTCAGAAGACGATTGGATCTATATAGCGCCGCGGTTGAATGGAATAGGCGCGTCGATCCCGTTCAACTTGTAGAAAACGGAAAGGAACCAGGTGTTGCTTGATCGCTGGGGGGTGTCTCTGATATAAACACTGCAGGTATTGGGAAACCAGCGCCTAGTCAATCTTGTAACCTATTTGTGTGATTGCGTCCCTCAGCCGCAAATGTCAGTCTAAAGTTGTGATGGGTGGGCCAACGAGACATTCGGCTCTTCCTGAGGTGTCGCCTTGATAAACTGTAAACGGCACTAAAGCTATTGATTTTGTACGAACGTTAAAAATGCGACCTATGCGACTCACGTAGTTGCCAGGTAAGACAAAAATTATCTCCCCATGCACGGGACCACTCCCTGCAACTAAGCGGGACGCATCGTACGAAATACTTAACACTACCTCTCTTTTTCGTTTTGCTCTGCCTCTTATCAACGTTCTTTTACACGTCTCAAGAGGTGTTCGTGTTGTCAAAATTCTCTATCCTTGCCTCCCCAGGCCCGATTGTCTCCGCGTCTTCTTGTACTTCTCAAGTGAGAATTCAATCGCAATTCGCTAAATCCCTACTCCTCTTGATCTTTGCCTGTCTGGCGATTCCTCAGGCTTTTGCAGCATGCCACGCCGTCACGCCAAGCGGTTCAGGTTCAAAGACCGGGGCCGATTGGAATAATGCTTACGCAGGGTTGCCCTCAACCCTGGTGAGAGGCGACATCTACTACGTGGCTGATGGAAATTATGGCCACGCTTGTCGGTACAACGGCTGCCTCCGGCACGACGACGATCGAGATCCGCAAGGCGCAAAGCTACGACAAACTGCACTAGCACTGGATGGAACACCGCAACAATGGGATCGAATCAGGCGGTATGGAATTGGTCCACTGCAAGCGCCATCGTGAACTTCAGCAGCGGCTACTGGATCATAAACGGTAATGGCCAAAACGCAGGAACTTCTGAGGTGGGGTGTGGCGGGGTGAACGCAAATCCTCCTGCGACTTACCTCGGTGCTGCCCCGAACGCTAAAGCGTGCGGAATTAAGATCGATGATTCAACCTGCAACCTGACGACAACGAACGGGTGTAATCCAGCAGGTGGTGTCATTCGTGGCGGCGGTCCGAATATCACATGGGAGTCAGTTGAGTGGTTTGGTCAAGGACTGAACTCGAATGGCAATAACAACTCGGAGCCTTATTTCTGGTTTGCTTCGGGCGGGTCGTTCGCTAACACCATCATCACCCACAGCTACATTCATAATATGGGCACTACTGCCTTTACGGTCGTCTCGGGTGGTTGGCAGGGTGGCAGCTTTGACCATAACTATGCATGGGGTGAGTTTGACGGCTCAGTCAACCACGGCGAGTCTGTTCAGCTCCAAGGGAACAACGGAACTACTACCCCTGATGCCATCCATCACAACATCTGGCGGGACCAGCAAACTAATGGTGACATCGTGGCCACCGACGTAATCGGTGGGACCCAGACGATGATTTCTATGACAACGCCGATTTTTGCTCCCCGGGCGGGACTTCAACATCCTGCAGGCATAATGATGGTGTTATTGGCTGTTTTGGAAACTCAGTCTGCACGAATTATCTGTGTATAACAACACCTTTACCTTCCCAGGTAACTGTGGCTGGAACATCTCGTCAAGTTCCTCTTCATCGATGACTGTGAAAAACAATCTATGGTTCAACTGCAGTGATATTGGCATGATAGGTGGAACAACTACCGTTGATTACAACTCATATTTGAACTCCAATCAATCGGCTGTAGGGAGCCATGATATCTCGACGAGCAGTGTCATCGCCCCCTTCGTGATTTCTACGAACGTTAGGCTGACCACCGAGAATGCAGCGTGGGAGAATCGCACGTCCTTGGGCGCGCCTTACGATACGCTGGACCTTTACGGAAATCCATTCTCGAACGATAGGGGCGCCTCGGAAGTTGGCGGGGCTGTTCCCTCTCCCCCGATCAATTTGACTGGTACGCTACGACCCCTTAGATCTGTACTTTACATTCAGGCATTCAGTGTTTGTTTGCCTACTTCGGCGCGCGACGTCAATATTGGGCCACCTCTTTTCAGAGGTGGCCTGTCTCTTCTGTGTAACGCAACCTAATAGTACCCAATACGGCCCCGCCCCTCCTGCCGCGCCGAGAAGCACGCGACAGTAATTGCAATGCATTCGATCTGTGTTATCTCACTCAAACGCCTAGCTACGTAAAGGGTTTGTAGGTCCGACGCCTCTAAAGCGTCGGAAGAAATGCAGCGAAGAATTATGCGATTACGTTGCCTAGAATGCCTGTTATGAATGTTGCTGTCTTGCTGTTTTAAGGAGCGAACGATGAATGCTGTGAGCAAGGGATACACGTCGACAAGGCTCGGAATGCAGTCTCGACTTAGTGAAATCACATCGCTATTGACGGTGTATCGGCAGGGGCCGGCGAACCTTGTAGAGCGCAGCGTCGAGCAGGCAATGGGCGTTCTTCGGGAAATAGCGCTTGTGCAAGGCAAGCCTGTCAAGGATATGGATATATTGGAGATTGGGTCAGGTCAGAAATCCATACAGTTAGCCGTAATGAGCCAAGCGAATCGCGCAATTGGAATTGACCGCGAAAGCAGCAACAACGATTTGAGCGTTCGAAGCGTTTTGCATACGATCAAAACAGATGGGACCGTTCGTGCAGTAAAGACTGTAGCCAGAAAGGCTATGGGTTTCGATCGACAGATAAGGAAAGAATTCGCAAAGCAAATGGGCTTGGACACATGGCGATCGCTAAATGTCCAACAAATGGACGCAGGGAGCATGTCGTTTCCCGATGCCTCTTTTGATATTATCTTTTCGCGTGCTGTCTTCGAACATCTCGAAAATCCTGGGAATGTATTGCGAGAAGTCGCGCGAGTCCTTCGTCCAGGAGGCGTCTTCTACTGCTTGCTCCATCTGTACTCGAGTTACAGTGGATGTCATGACATTCGGATCTTCGCCAACCGTAGTGGTGACCTTCCACTATGGCCCCATCTAAGAGAAGAACACAAACATAAGGTTATTCAGAATACCTACCTAAACCGCCTCCAATTGGGCGAATGGCGCAGCCTCCTCAGTGACGTGCTTCCAGGAGTTCAGGTCAACGCGTTGATGGATGACTCTGATCCTCGCCATTTATCGGAGTTGGCTGGAATCCGAAAGCTTGGTGAACTAGTTGATTATTCCGATGAGGAATTACTTACAGTTACGCTAAAAGCTGTTTGGAAGCGAAGTGAGCAATGATCGCGAATTTACTCCTCCATCTCGGTGTCTTACCCTCTATACTTTCTTCACCTGTCTTGACGAAGCTGATTCGGCTCGAAACGAGAATAATAATACTGGGTCATTTATCGGCTCGTGATCATGTATCCTCGCAAGGAGCTGGTCATTTGGGTATTGGCTTCGATCGTAACGGGATGAACGATCCGCTATAGTGGAACAGATCGTCTGTGCATCGACAAAAGTATGGAACCCGAAAACTACCGATTCGGTGGAGGTGCCTCTGCCAGCGTGCTTCACCCTTTGGTGGCAATGGGGACGTGCAATTGCAGTCATGCTCATTTTGCGCCAACCCCTCAGGAAATGTTTAGCGCCCCTGTTGCTTGCTATTTTTCTGATTCCCAAAAGGCAAGTGCTAGTCCTAGCAGGTGTGCACCTTAACGTCTATCGAATTATCCTGCTGGCCGGATTGGGTCGATGGATTATTTCAAGACGTTCGGCGCCACTGCGGGTGGATTCAATTCCATTGACCGAGCGTTCACGCTGTTTGCCCTCTCTCTATTTCATTATTTTCTCGCTCCGGTGCATGGCAACCAGGCGACGATCATGGCGTCAGGGGAACTCCTAGACTCTCTAGCAGGTTATTTTGTCCTAAGATTCCTGATCCGCGATCGAGAGAATCTTCGAGAAGCAATCAAAATTCTTGCGCTTATTGCGCTCATCGTAGGGATTTGCATGATAAACGAGCAACGCACGGGGGGAAATGTCTTCGGGGTGCTTGGAGGCACTCTAAGCGTCCCTGAGACACGGAACGGCGCAATTCGATCAATGGGCCCGTTTTTGCATTCCATTCCAGCCGGAGCGTTTGGTGCAACACTTGTACCTTTGCTCATTTGGCTGTGGTCTGATGCAAAATCAAGAAAACTAGCTGTCCTGGGATTACTTGGCGCAACTGCCATGGCCGTTACCTGCCACTCATCTACCGTCCTGGGCTGCTATGTGGGCGGTATTTTTGCCCTTTGTATGTGGCCTCTACGAAAGCACATGCGCATAATCCGATACGGACTCTTGATTTTGGTGATAAGTCTGCACCTGATTATGAAAGGTCCAGTTTGGTCGCTTTGGAGCACATAGATTTGACGGGGTCTTCCGAAAACTTCCATCGCTATCAACTCGTCGACACCTTCATTAGGCATTTTGATGAGTGGTGGCTTTTAGGCACTCAAAACAACGGTTCCTGGGGTTGGGAGATGGCTGATACCTCCAATGAGTACGTTACTATGGTATTGGTGGAGGGCTACTAACTTTTGTTCTGTTTATAGCCATTATCTCCAGATGTCTTGGAAGGATTGGAACCAAAGAAAATTGCGTCGGGCAACCGCAGTGAGGAATGGTTCTTTTGGTGTCTCGGCGCTGCTATGTTCGCGCATTTGGTAGTCTTTATCGGAATTGATTATTTCGATCAGATGCTATTCGCATGGTTTGCTTTGTTAGTCATAATCTCCACCAGCGTCTCTGTGCCTACAACTAGCAGCAAAGCAAAACAAATTCGCAATAACGACGTCGGCGGGCAGTATGCCGCCCACGAGTTCGGCGAAGCGCTTCATGAGTCTGGGGTCTAACCTCTTTACATACGCAAATTCGACTCCCTTGAATAACTCAATAGAGAGTAGTAGCTGCTCTATTGCTGCAGTTGTAGTGACTGAACAGATTGCCAGCTAACAAGTACGTGTAAAAAAGAAGACTTAGCGAAAATCGTCACGCGATTCCTTACGTCTCTCCAAATGGCAAAATACCAGCTCAAGATATAAAAATTCCAAGGCCGATTTATATTTCTGTAAACGGACACCCTCATATGACAAATACTATGACGAAATTGGTAGCGCGTATCGATGAAGGAGCCGAGTCAAGCGTGGGTTGCCCATGCTGCGGCGAGTCTAGCGCGATACATTGGATTCAGGTTCCAGAAAGAACTCACCCTGGAGCTAGTCCCTACGATCTGCTGCGCTGCACCTTATGCTCGCATACTTGGCTGGACAATCGACCGATGCCTGAGGAAATGGGCAAATACTATGGACCTGATTACCATCAGGCCGTTGGTCATGCAGGAGAATCGTCGAACAAACGATGGAAAAAACAGCTCCGGGCTATATCTAAATATAAAACCGGAGGGCGGATCCTCGATATCGGATGTAGCTCGGGAGCATTCCTCGGCCATCTGAAGGGCGGTCCGTGGGAACTCTACGGGATAGAGCCAAGTCTGCCGACTGCAGAAAGAGCGCGAGCTAACACGGGCGCCGAGGTTTTTGCGGGTAACGTGGAGGATGCAGTCTTCCCACCGAATAGCTTTGATGTCGTCACATGTTCTGATGTCATGGAGCACCTATACGAGCCACGCGAAGTGTTTCGTAACGTCTATGAATGGCTGAAACCCGGCGGAATCTTCTACGTATTTGTACCCAACATTAAATCTTGGGAAGCTCGCATCTTTCGTTCGTATTGGTACGGACTAGATCTGCCCCGACACCTTCATCATTATTCGGCAGAATCGCTAGCTTGTCTTGCCATGTCCGTTGGCCTCCGCCAGGTGCGTATGGTCACGCCGGCAGGACGTTATATCGAGCAAAGCACATGGATTTTGTTGGATGACCTGGCTCGCAAGGCCGGTGTAAAGCGGATACCATCGGATATGATTGCTGAACCTGGAATCGCTTGGAGGCTACTCCGAAAAGCACAGCGGCTTACTGTAGGGACGATATACAGTAGTACCGCTTCATACTGCGGATCCGGCCCAAGCCTACAGGCTGTCTTTCAAAAAGACACGGAACCCAATGTCTAAACGAAATGAAGATCTTGAGTCGCAAGATCGATTGATTCGGCGAGTAGCGAAGAGTTCTTCCAGCAATCAACACCGACCGCGCGGGCAAATGTGCCCAGAGCAAAAACCTAACTCAATGTGAGTAGTCGTCGCCTGACAGACCTTCCGATAATGAGTTCACGACCGAAATCGAAAACATTGATTCCATATTGCCAGCAGAATAGCAGAGGAGCCTGATGGTTCTTACGAGCGTTTCCAACCGACTCAAGGTTGCGGCCAACGGTGCTTTATCGGGCGAAAGCCTTAGAGCGAAAGCAACTCGTGGCGGTGCCTGGCTAGGAAGCGGAAGCTTCATTGAGCAGGTAAGTCGGTTTGCACGGAACATGTTGCTGACACGACTGTTAGCACCCGGGGCATTTGGTGCAATGGCGATTGTATTGTCTTCGTCTTCGCTAGTCGCCTCTTTTTCCGATGTTGGGTTGTGGCCAGCTGTTATTCGAAACCCGCGCGGCGGCGATGACGAATACCTCAATGCAGCGTGGTGGCTGGGGATAGGCCGCGCGATCGGGATCTATGCGATGATCTTCACGGCGGCCCCGTGGGTCTCCCGATTTTATGGCATCCCGGACCTTTCGATGTTGCTCCGAATCGCTTTGTTGAGCGTCGTGCTCGACGGTATGATTAGCCCCCGTTCCAAGCTTGCACAAAGAGAGATGAAGTTCGGACGATGGGCATTCATCAGCAACGGAGGCGGAATTTGTGGGGTTATTCTAACAGTAGTTCTTAGCTTCATCCTTCGAGACGTAAGGGCGCTCGCGATCGGGTATTGTGGCGAAAACGCGTTTAGATGTCTGTTCTCATATATTTTGTTTCCAGGATTGCCATCTTTAAAATTAGATACAGCTGCTGCTCGAGACCTTTTGAAATTTTCGAAAGGAATGGTCGGTTTATCTTTCTTGAATCTGATCTTTGCTCGCACAGACATCTTTGTATTGGGAAAGTTGTATTCCCCTGAAGCGTTGGGAATTTATACGATGGCGGTCTACTTAGTGCAGACACCCGCAAGCTTCTTGGTAAACATACTCGGAACAACTCTTCTGCCTGCATTTTCACATGTTCGGGAGGACAAAGAGCGCGGGAACCGCATACTGTCTGAGGTGACCTCGTGGGTTATTTTGCTTGGATTGCCTGCCGTAGTGATGATCTGGCAGTGTGGGCCGTCTCTTCTGACGGTCACCTACGGAGCTCGCTATGCCGCAGCCGCCGGCGCGCTCGCAGTCGCTGCAGGTGTGACTCTTCTAAACACACTAAATTCCTTGGTAACAAGTCTCTTTTACGCCGCTGGGCGTCCAGCACTACATCGTCGTGCGGTAGCTGCTTCTGCGGTAATTATGTTGATCGCGATATATCCAGCTTGCAAGTATCTAGGTTTGGTGGGGGGGCAGGCAGCGGCGCTCCTTGCAATTATTGTCAGTTATTTACTTCAGCTCGCTCGTGCTCACGAGATGACCGGCCTGCTCATTCTTCGGTACGGCAAAGTCTTTTTACCTGCGATAATCGTCTCCGTCGGCAGCCTAATTGCGACCTTGGCTGCACGTTCCCTCGGACTTACAATAAAGCCGGCGGCCGACGTCGCCATTTGTGTCGCCGCATGCATAGTTGCTTATCTTTTGTATTTGCCAATGCTCGCTCGGATTAGACAGATAGCATAGGTCGAAAGTGCTGTCTATTGCGAACAAGTTCTGAGTGGATCAATTCGATTCGGTCATGACGAAGATCAAACGTCGTTCAATGCGGATGTGTCAATGTAACTATGGTCTTTGCTAACAATAAGTCTCGGCCCCATTATGAAGATCCTTTATCTTTCCTAGTTAGGGTGACAACAAAGATATACACCCTGTGGATAAGAGCTACTTATCCGTTCGCGTCTAAAGGATCTGACTTATCTATCCATTACCCTTGTACTCTGAGCAGGCAAACAGCCAATAATATCCGTCTTGGCAATTCGGTGATTATTCGAAAGGATAGTTGGCTCAATATCATCGCCGAACGGGCGGGCGATCTAACTCTGAATATCGAAGATAATTGCTCTTTAGGCTTTCGCACAACCATATCAGCTAAGAATTCAATCCACTTAGGCCGAGGCGTCATCATCGCGGCTTCGGTTCTCATTCAAGATCACAATCACGCATACGAGAACATTGAGATCCCGATCGGAGAACAAGGCGTGACTCCTGGTGGGCGAATTCGGATTGAAGAGGGCTGCTGGATTGGCCAGGGTGCTGCCATCATTTGCGGTAAAGGTGAACTGATCATCGGTCGCAATAGCGTAGTTGGAGCGAACTCGGTGGTAACGAAAAGTTATCCTCCCTACTCTGTGATTGTTGGTAACCCCGCCAGGCTTGTGAAGCAATACGACCACGTTACAAATGCTTGGGTGAAGGTCTCGACTCATTCTGAGGAATTTGAGCAAGCAGTTGAAGAATATGGCTACCGAGTACAGAGCAAAGGATGAAGTACCGCAAGCCCCGCCTGCAAAAGATATATATGTGGCGACAAATTGATCTGGCACGCGACTGATTTAGCACGTAAGGTCGCAGTGAAAGTTACAGGCTCGATATCCCATTTGCCATGCGATGCCGGCACACCGTCTCCTAACCGACAAGAGGAATTGATAAGTGCAGACACAGCGTTCGAAGTCAATGCCTATTGAAGAAGCTCGATACTTCGAGGTTCCTGGGGCCCATCTTTACACCGTTTTACATCAAGCGGCGAATCCTTTGGCACGTGTTCTTCTTGTCGGACCATTTGCTTCGGAACGAGTTTCCTCATATTACCCTTGGGTCAGATGGGCTCGATATCTGGCGGAGAGGCAGATTGAAGTTCTTCGCTACGACTATCGCGGTATCGGCGAAAGCACTGGCGTCTTCGAAGAAATGAGTTTCAATAAGTGGAGTGAGGATGTCCAACTACTGGTCGAGTGGTTCGCTAATCGTTCACCCAAACTACCTCTTCTATTACATGGACTAGAACTTGGTGCCATCCTTGCTGGCAGAAACTTCCACAATGGCAACGGTGATGCGCTTCTATTGTGGTCTCCGCCCGCTAATGCAAACGAGGCACTGAAGTCAACCCTTGTCCAATGGGCAGGGCTGAAGCAAATGTTAGACTCTCCAGAAAATCGGACACCTGCTAGCGAATATATTAGACAGCTGCAGCAGCAAAACTCTTTTATCGACGTACAAGGATATCAATGGCCAGGGAGTCTATGGCGGGATTCCATTAACTTTGATTTACCGCCTGATCTTAGCGACGAGACTCGCGCCAATTTCCGATACAAAAGACCCGTAAGGAATGTCAAACTGGGAAAAGATGCCTCTCCCCTTGTGAAGCCGTTCAGAGGATACGTCGAAGTCAAAGACTTTAGTGAGCTTTACTCGGAAAATTTCGGTTGGATTCAGAGAGTCTTGGCGCTAGCAAGTGGAGATATCAATGAAGCAAGCGATTGAAACTCGTGAGTTATTCGCACTGGATACCGTCGATGGCGTCGTCATTGGCACGTATCACAAAGCTTACGATGAATATGCCGGTCAAGAACTTACCTTGCTCGAACGGAAACGCGTGGGAGTGTTACTTCTGAACTCACTTACTCCAACGAGATCTGCGACTGGTGATTCAGCTGTTTATTGGGCCGACTCGTTCGCGCAACTCGGCTATCCAGCCATCCGTATCGATCTCGGAGGATTGGGTGACTCGACTGGGAATCCTCCAGCTGATCTGGTCGGCTTTATTAATAAAGGGGGCTACGCCTCACTCGTCTCCACTAAGGTAACGCAGCTCATGCAACGATTTTCCCTATCGAGCGTCGTCGTCGTCGGCCTTTGTGCGGGAGCGGTATCAGCACTCTATACGGCGGAGGCCTGCAAAGATTGTAGGGGTGTTATCTTGATGGACCCGTACTTCCATTTACCTCTAGCAAATTCGTTAGGCTTCTGGAAGAAAGTCATTCGTCGCCTCTCTCGGACTACTATTGGCGCGCGGATCTCAATCGCCTACGATCAGGCGAGGGCTCTCCGTGCACAGCTCCCGGGAACACCGCCGCCCTCCAATGCAAATTTTCCTTTATTGAATTGTTGGAAGACTGTGACGTCTCGTGGCGTCCCAACTCTCATTTTGAAGGCGCAGCATACGAAACTGAAGATTGGAGATTTCGATTACTTAAGCTATATTCTCGAGTTGGCGGGATCTAAGAGTGAGGTCGTGGTCGAGGTAGTAGAAGGAACGGGCCACAGTTTCGCGAATCGGGTAGGCCGTTTAGCCGTTCGAGACACTGCCGAGAGATGGCTGAATACTTATTTCTCGATAAAAGAGCGTAACGGAGTGGATCCACATGCCGTCCCGTCTGGCATCGACAACAATGTAAACAACAATCAATTCGCGGAGACTCGCGCGCATAACTGATCATTGCCATGGAAAGTGAGAAATCAGCAAACATGAATATCCGCTCCGAAATCGTAGCTCAATTCAAGCAGGTTGCAAACGAGCAGGGGATGCAGTTGGCGTCTTTGACCGATCATCTGACTCTTTTGGATGCTGGGCTCGACTCACTTTGCCTTGCCATGATCGTGGCAAAACTGGAAATACAGCTCGGGGTAGACCCTTTCACTGCTTCCGAAGACGCTGTCTTTCCTGTGACATTCGGTGAATTTGTCCATTTCTACGAAAATGCGACAAAATAATTACGGCGCCGTATTCGAGTTTCTTCAGGTGCAGCAGGGTCTGAACCGTATAGCAGTGCCACTCATCGTCGTGTATTTATCCTGGTTTGCGGCTGGTCGGCTAGCCCTCAAACTGAGGCTGCGGCGGATACAAGCCGCTAAACTGTGCGGCATGAGGTCTGTATTCGCAGAATCAGCGCCGCCGTCCTTCCCGTGATCTGCCACTATTAGCCATCGAAAGATGTGTAATTTACTTGGCAGCATGTGCAATACGATGCAGCCAGGAATCCCTTGCAAAAGGCTGCGCCTTCACCAAAGCGCTAATTCTCTCTGAAATCAGCAATAAACTCCATCATGTCGACACCCTACATTTGGCCATTATCGTGCTATCTAGTGCTTGTACTGAGTCACAGTCGTTGATGCCTAGGCGGCCGAAAGAAATGAAAACAGTAGCCCACAGGGCGAAGCTATGTCCCAATTTTGGCTAAACGTTACATTTGCCAGTAACGGTGGCGGTTTTCAATGCCGGCATTGAGCTGGCGCTCCAGCCAGAAACCATCTCCTTTCAAAAATTTACGCTCTCCATCTCGTTATCGATCTTCTTCGCTTACCAGCGGATAGGCTCAACCGCAACCGGTTCCGCACGTTAGTGTCGAATCCTTAACCAACGAAGAAAGGTGAATTATGAACACTACGTTAGTCATGCCGCCGCAATCGCAAAACCCCACCGCCGACGCCGCAATCAAAAGCACTGTCAACAGCATGATCGACGAGCTCATCACGTCCTTGCCTGACCCGAAAAAATTTAACAGCTGAAGAGCGGCGCGGAATCATCGCCCGATATACCGGCGTGCTCGAGGGCAATTTCATCTACTGGATGACCGCGACTCTACTCGCTGTCCAATCAGAAGAAGCACGCCCGATCCTGCTGGACAACCTCAACGAAGAAGTTCGCGATGCTCACCCCGCCATGTTGCGTAGATTTGCCATTGCTGCCCACGCTTTTCCAACTGATGCGGACTCGCTCGCTGTAACTCAAGACCTGTCAAATGTTCGCGTGTTTTTAGGTCGACTATCCAGCGTTCAATCGCTCGCGACCATGGCTTTCTTTGAAGGATTCATCCAGAGATTTATGGGCTATTTCGCGGATCTCGCTACCGCACAAGGTTCTCTAGATATGGAGTACACCGATGTGCATGGCGTCTGTGACATTGCTCACACCGACGGACTCTTCCAGGCGCTTTCGATTGAGATGGCCCTCAATCCTCTTGAGCCCGAGGCAGACGTCCTTGAAGGCGCTTACCTCCTTCGCAGGTTACTTGAAACGATCATCTTCAATCGCGTAGAGCCTGTCGCGGCCTAACCAAAAGGCAACGCGGCCCTGCGACATGTTGGGTCTCAATTTTGGTGGCTCATTTTCGAGAGGTCCGCCAGACCCGCCTACTCCAACGCTACAACCCTCCTTTCCTGAGAGATTTACTGACTCATGTGGCCCGAAGCAGGGCCACCACTTCTCTTCCCAGCCACTAACGTAAGCTCGTGAAATTTATGACGATGCGTCAAACTAAATGGAAATCACTACGAAGTGCGCTTAGCACAGCGGGGAATCTTTCCGGCCGCGCTGTATTTGGCGCAGAAGCAAGTATCGCTCTAACTGATCTCATTGCAGGTTCAGCTCTGTACGGTCGGGGCGATGAGCTATCGGGACGATCAGTACTTGTGACCACGACGAGCCAGTTCACAACGGCGTCGGCCCTTATGGAACTCGACGGCATCGCGCGACGGATCGTTCTTTGCACACCTGATTTGCCAGTAGAACATCTGCCCTACATCATCGAATCGGCTAATGTTGACGCGGTTGTATCTGATCGAACGATACTTGGGTTAGATATCCGCCGCCCGCTCTGTTTCTGTCCTACCAGCCGAAAGCTTGTAGCCGGAAATTACGATCGGAAAACAGAACACCAAACCGAATGGATTCTTCTCACCTCCGGCACAACGGGGTTGCCGAAGTTGGTAGTCCACAACCTAGCAAGCCTCGCCGGCGCAATTAAAGAGAGCAGTTCTCGAGCGGGGCAAGTGGTTTGGAGCACCTTCTACGACATTCGCCGCTATGGCGGACTCCAGATATTCCTTCGCGCCGCTCTTACCGGAACGTCCCTGGTACTCTCAGACGCTAAAGAATCAACTGCGGATTTTCTCGCTCGCGCCGCCTCACACGGAGTCACCCACATCTCCGGGACACCTTCCCAGTGGCGTCGTGCGTTAATGAGTCCCTCAGCTCGCCTTATCCAACCGGAATATGTCCGTCTGTCAGGAGAGATCGCGGATCAAGCGATACTCAATAACCTCAAGGCATTTTACCCTCGGGCTAGAATTGCGCACGCTTTCGCGTCGACAGAGGCAGGCGTAGCCTTCGAGGTAAACGATGGCATCGCAGGCTTCCCGGCAAGCGCAGTAGAGCAAACCCCCGGCGTCGAAATGAGAGTTGATACCGGCACACTACAGATTCGTTCGACTCGTACAGCAAACCGCTATCTGGGTGAGCATCCCCCCATCCTGAAAAGCACGGACGGTTTTGTAGATACTGGCGACCTGATCGAACTGAAAGATGACCGCTATTACTTCGTCGGCCGGCGGGATGGGGTTATCAACGTTGGAGGCCTGAAAGTGCACCCCGAAGAAATTGAGGCCGTCATCAATCGGCATCCCGAGGTTCAGATGTCGATGGTGCGTACAAAAAAGAATCCAATTACAGGCTCTCTCGTTGTTGCAGACGTGGTTCTTCGAGAAACGCAAGGGGCTGAGCGTGATGTGCGCGCTCTCCAGGGTGATATTCTCCTGCTCTGTCGTGAAGCTCTTTCTGCCTACAAAGTCCCATCAGCAATCAACTTCATTCCCGCTCTGACTGTCGCTGAATCAGGCAAGCTCGTGCGTCGCAATGCGTAGCGTAATCGTGACCGGTGGAAGCCGGGGATTGGGCCTGAGCATCGCCCGTAAACTGATAACTAGTGGATATCGCGCCATAGCAATTGCGCGCAAACAAAGTAATGAACTCACGGCCGCAATGGAGGAAGCTGAAACGACAGCTCCCGGATCACTCCACTTCGTGCCGTTTGATCTCACGGAGATCGAAAGCATTCCTGACCTGGTCAAGACCCTCCGAAAGGACTTCGGTCCAATCTATGGACTGGTTAATAACGCCGGCATTAGCTTCGACGGAGTTCTTGCCCTCATGCCCACATCTCAGATTGAACAACTTGTGCGCGTGAACACGCTTTCCCCAATGATACTCACCAAATATGTGGTGCGTTCGATGATGGCGGATGGAGGCGGCCGAATCGTAAATATGTCCTCTATCACCGCCTTCACCGGCTATAGCGGCCTCTCGGTATACGGCGCGACGAAAGCATCCATCATTGGATTTTCTCGATCGATGGCGCGTGAGGTAGGCCGTTTGGGTGTAACTGTAAATTCTGTTGCTCCCGGCTTCGTAGAAACCGATATGACTCAAGGCCTCAAGGACGAACAACGACAGCAAATTGAGCGTCGGAGTGCTCTAAAACGTCTCGCGGACATCGACGACGTGGCAAATGCTGTCGAGTTTCTCCTTAGTGATAAAGCGAAGAACATTACCGGCACGGTCATCACTGTCGACGCAGGTAATACGGCATGATCGAGGTTCAAACAATGGCTCCAGCCGTTACGACTGGCTCCGCTGCCAAAGCCTGGCTACGGGCGCTGGAACTAACTGCGCCGATCTCCCGTAATCGAGATCGTGTCATGTCCACCGTGATCGAAGAACTTGCCGAGCGCTCGGGCGACGCGCCAGCCTTGATATCCGACCGCGAGAGCCTGACTTATCGCGCTCTTGCCGAGCGTGCGAACCAATATGCCCGTTGGGCGCTCGATCAGGGTCTAGCTAAAGGTGAAGTCGTCTGTCTGTTGATGACGAACCGTCCGGAATATTTTGCCATATGGCTCGGCATCACAAGCATCGGTGGTGTGGTTGCGCTGCTCAACACCAATCTCATCGGGCCCTCGCTGGCTCACTGCATCGATATCGTTTCATCTAAGCATCTGATTGTCGCCTCAGAGTTCGTCGATGCACTAACGACTGCACTTCCCAGCCTCGCCGTGTCCCCTGAGATCTGGACCCACGGTATCGACCACGGTTCATATAAACGCATCGACCTTGAGATCGAGCAGCGGTCAGGTAAGACGCTAAGCCAAGAAGAGCGGCCACCGCTGACAATCGAAGATCGGGCACTCTACATCTTCACCTCCGGCACAACGGGACTGCCCAAGGCAGCGAACGTCAGCCATGCTCGCGTCATGCAATGGAGTCATTGGTTTGCTGGCATGATGGGCGCCGAACCGGCAGACCGAATGTATAACTGCTTGCCGATGTATCACAGCATTGGTGGAGTGCTGGTACCCGGTGCCACTCTCGTAGGTGGTGGTGCCGTCGTCATTCGCGAGAAGTTCTCAGCCAGTCAGTTTTGGAGCGATATTATCCGTTGGGACTGCACGATGTTCCAATACATTGGTGAGCTTTGTCGCTACTTGCTGAACGCAGCGCCCTCTTCGAACGAGAGGAGCCATCGAATCAGGATGGCTTGTGGCAATGGGCTGGCCCCCGAAGTGTGGGACGGCTTCAAAGACCGATTCAGTATTCCGCAGATTCTCGAATTTTATGCGTCAACCGAAGGCGGTGTCTCTTTATTCAACGTTCAGGGAAAACGTGGTGCCATCGGGCACATTCCGGCGTATCTCGCTCATCGATTCGCACCGGCACTCGTTAAGTTCGACGTCGAGAAGGACCATCCAGTTCGAGATGATCAGGGACTCTGCGTTCGTTGTGGAACAAATGAAATCGGTGAAGCAATCGGGAAAGTCGTGGATGATCCATCGAATGTAGGCAGCCGATTCGAGGGCTACACGAACCAGAAGGCTTCGGACGATAAGATCCTCCGCAATGTTTTCCATCAGGGAGATGCCTGGGTTCGTACCGGCGATCTTATGCGGAAAGACGAGAAAGGTTTTTTTTATTTCGTCGATCGCATAGGCGACACATTTCGCTGGAAAGGCGAGAACGTTGCAACCTCCGAAGTTTCAGAGGCGATCTGTACGTTTCCAGGCGTCAAGCACGCTAATGTGTACGGAGTGACCGTCTCTGGAACTGAGGGTCGTGTTGGCATGGCGGCACTCGTTCTCGAAGATGAGATCGACCTGCCCGCGTTTCGAAAGCATCTTGCTGGTCGCCTTCCTTCCTACGCGCGACCCTTATTCCTACGAGTTCGACATGACATTGAAGTAACTGGCACGTTCAAATATTCCAAGACTGAACTAGTACGCCAAGGATACGATCCAGACGTCACTACTGATGTGATCTATTTTGATAATCCTGAATCGGAAGCGTTTGTTCAACTCGACAAGCTCCTGTACAACCGTATTGAAGTCGGTCAAATCCGCCTATAAATACTAGTTCCGTGCTATTGCAAATCAGCGCTCGCTCTGATCGAACTGCAACGAATTAAGTAACTTACAGCAACCGTAGCCCGTCTCACGGTTTACTCTCGCGCACTCGGAAGAAGGACAGGAATGCTCATAGACGAATTCCGGAGTGACTTCTCGAAGCTCGAGTCTGAGATCGCGATGGGTCCTATCGTTCCGAATGTGACGCCCGACGAGATTCGAAACTACCTTGCGTCTCGTTACGACTTCAAGAAGGCAATGACTTTAGAGGAGGTCATCGCCGATGTAGAAAAAATGCTACGCACTTGGCAAGTCCAAGTGACACATCCTCGATACTTCGGCCTGTTCAATCCCAGCGTAACGCTTGCATCTGTCATAGCTGAGACGCTCGTGGCCATGTATAACCCTCAGTTAGCAAACTGGCGAACCTCGCCTGCGGGAAACGAGATAGAAAGGCACACTCTCGCTTGGCTTACAGAAAGATTCGGACTCCCAGCCGATACCAGTGCAACCTTCACGAGCGGTGGGTCCGAGGCCAATCTCTCGGCGGTCATCGTCGCCTTAACTCGTGCTTTCCCCGACTACGGCGAAAACGGGCTACGACATCTCGCTGCCACACCCACTATCTACGTAACCGAAGAGGCCCATCACTCGTTCAACAAAATCGCCCACATGACGGGGCTGGGGAGAAGAGCACTACGCGTAGTAGCAACAGACTCATCTTTAAAGTTCGACATCAGTGATCTCAAAAGACGTGTTTCAGAGGATCGAAAGAACGGATTCGCACCGTTTATGGTTGTTGGCGCAGGCGGTACGACGGCAGCCGGCGTGATCGACCCTTTGCTCGAGATGGGACGCTTTTGCCGCGAGGAGGGACTATGGTTCCACGTCGATGCCGCGTGGGGTGGTGCCGCCATAATCTCCGAAACCCTCAAACATCATCTCGCTGGAATCGATTCTGCAGACTCCATCACGTGCGATGCGCATAAGTGGTTTTCGGTGCCGATGGGAGCCGGGATGTTCTTTTGCCGGCATCCTGCCGTAGTAGCGGAAGCCTTCCGAGCAGAGGTTTCTTATATGCCGAGGAAGGTAGATGGATCTGTCGAAGATCCCTACACCACGTCTGCACAATGGTCTCGCCGTTTTATCGGTCTGAAACTCTTCCTTGCGCTTGCACAGCACGGCGAATCAGGATATGCCGAGATGATCGAGCACCAGACTCTGATGGGACAGATATTACGCGAGTCCCTGAAGTCCTCTGGGTGGCGAATCGTCAACAGCACACCTCTACCACTCGTGTGCTTCACACGAGAAGGGCTCGACACCACTCAATTTCTTGCAACTTTGCGGGATCGCCAGATCGTGTGGATGTCAGAGGCGAAGCTTGGTGGCATTCCGGTGTTGCGTGCATGCATCACTAGCTTCAGGACAACTGAAGCCGACATTCGCTGGGTGGTGAGCGAAATGAATCACCTCGTTGATGAAAACGTTGCTCAATACACTTCGATGCAGGAAGTTGCCGCATCGGCACAGGCCAGAAACGGATAAAAATGAAACGGGACACGATTGCTATACACGGTGGTTATGAAATCGATCCAACAACTAAGGCAGTTGCTGTCCCAATTTATCAAACCGTCTCATACGCGTTCGATAGTGCTGACCACGCCGCAGCATTATTCAATCTCCAGGCTGAAGGCTTTCGCTACACTCGAATAGGAAACCCGACGACTGCAGTATTGGAGCGCCGGGTCGCGGCGCTGGAAGGCGGCCTGGAAGCTCTCTGCGTCAGTAGCGGACAGGCTGCGGTCAACTACGCCGTCCTAAACGTAACTCAGTTGGGAAGTAACATTGTCTCGGTTCCACAACTTTATGGCACCACGCACACCCTGTTCGCTCACATTCTGCCAAGCCAGGGTATAACTGTACGATTCGCAGACACGGATCATCCTGAAGCGCTGGAAAAACTGATCGATGACAAAACGAGCGCGATCTTCTGTGAAAGTGTCGGCAATCCAGCGGGAAATATCTGCGATATCGAAGCACTCGCTCGAGTCGCACACCGTCACGGAATACCACTCATCGTTGACAACACCGTCGCTTCGCCGATTCTGCTGAGGCCGATAGAACACGGTGCCGACATCGTTCTTCACTCTCTCACGAAGTTCTTGGGCGGCCACGGCACGACGCTCGGGGGAGCCATAGTTGATAGTGGCAATTTTCCGTGGAAAGAACATGCTTTACGGTTTCCCATGTTTAGCCAGCCGGACGCCTCGTATCATGGCTTGGTCTATACGGATCACTTTGGAAAAGGCGCCTATTTAGGACGATGCCGCAGCTTTTACCAGCGCACAACCGGTGCGGTGCTGTCGCCACTCAGTTCTTTCCTGCTATTGCAAGGAATCGAAACAGTCGCGCTGCGAATCGAGCGCCACGTCGAAAACGGCAGAAAAGTGGCCGAGTTTTTAAGAAATGATCCAAGAGTTAAGTGGGTCAACTACGCAGGATTTTCGGATAGTCCTTATCATGCGTTGGCACAAAAATATATGTCTGGCCAGGCCTGCTCTCTAATGACGGTTGGGATTAAGGGCGGCTACAAGGCAGCGATTAAATTTCATGATGCATTAAAGCTGGTGACGCGGCTCGTCAATCTCGGCGATGCCAAATCGTTGGCCTGTCATCCGGCCTCGACAACCCACCGACAGATGTCGGACGAAGCAAAAGTAAACGCCGGAGTCATGCCGGAGATGATTCGACTCAGCGTTGGGATCGAACACATCGACGACATCATCGCAGATCTGGATCAGGCCCTCAACGCAACAATAGACTGACGGTTCCAGCGCGGTACCGCACACCAGCATCTTGGGAGAGACACCAATGCCCATTAGTTTAGACCCCAATTTTTCAGGCAATAGCAAGTCCGCGCGCACAAATTTGCTCCGCGGCAAGCAGCCATCTGCGTTTCAGGAACGGTCGAACAACTGTATAACAATCGGATTGATTAACAACATGCCGGACGGGGCTCTCGATGCAACGGAGCGTCAGTTTATTTCCCTTCTTGATTCGGCATCCGAAGGAATACAGGTTCAACTATCGTTTCACACGTTGCCGAATATTTCTCGAAACGAGTTCGGTGCACGCCATATCAGAGACTTTTATTCGAATGTCGAAAATCTTTGGGATAAAAATCTCGACGGACTTATAGTGACAGGCAGAGAGCCTCTAACGCCGAACCTGAGAGACGAACCATACTGGCACAGTTTCACAGAAGTTCTCGAATGGGCGAAAGAACAACACCTACTCAACTGTCTGGTCCTGCCTTGCAGCCCACGCCGCGATTCTGCATATGGATGGGATCAGCCGAATTAAGAGCAACGATAAATACTGCGGCGTCTTCGAGTGCGCTCGGCAGTCAGATCATCCGCTGACGGCCGATGCACCATCAAGCTTCAGGCTTCCACATTCACGATGGAACGGCATCTCCGAAGACACGCTGATCAGCTCTGGATATAGCGTGCTAACAAGATCCGTGGACGTAGGTGTTGATACCTTCGTCAAACAGCTCAAGAGTCTCTTTGTCTTTTTTCAAGGCCATCCAGAGTATGAATCCGATACCTTACTGCTCGAATACCGCAGAGATGTTGGACGCTATCTCCGGGGAGAGACGAATACTTATCCTCTGATGCCAAGAGGCTATTTCGATGAAACCACCAAGCTTGCGTTGAAAGTGCTTCAGGAACGATCTATGTCCGGCACACGCGAAGAGCTATTAACGGAGCTTTCAAATACGTTAGAAACGTCAAGAATCGAAAACTCTTGGAACTCAACAGCAGTACGCATTTACCGAAATTGGCTTAAGTACATCTGCGCACAGAAACAACTACGGATGAATGGCTTTAACGCTGCTGTGCAACCACTTGAAGTGGATGGTTTGGGACCATTGTTAGCCGCGTCAGGAACTGTTTCTGCTAGCTACCCTAGCCCGAAAGCTCGGCTCCCTTTACGATCCATCGTGTGATCGATCCACCGCTGACCAGTGGCATCTTTCTACTTTGGCAACTGAGTTGCTACTGCTATAGCTGGTCTTTATTTTTTCTACAATCCACGTTCTCATGGAGAGAGCACACCTATGCCCTTGGAGTTGGATAGTTCACACCTCGGTGGAGAAGTAATGGTCATTGTGCCCAAGGTTTTGGGCGATGACCGGGGCTTTTTCATGGAAACCTACCGATACGACAACTTCCGTGACATGGGGTTGCCGACCGAATGGGTCCAAGACAATCACTCTCGTTCATCGAAGGGAGTTCTCCGCGGTCTGCATTTTCAGTGGGATCCACCAATGAGCAAGTTGATGCGAGTGACTCGTGGTGCGGCTTTCCTTGTCGCGGTGGACATCCGAAAGGAATCTCCCACGCTGGGCAAGTGGTTTGGTCTGGAAGTTACGGCCGACAACAAAAAACAGATATATGCTCCATACGGATTTGCACGCGGTTTCTGTGCGCTTACTGACGAGTGCGAGGTGCAGTACAAGTGCACTGGAGTCTACAACTCGAAAGCGGAATCGGGAATTTACTACAAAGACCAGGCGATCGGCATCGAGTGGCCCTTTGCAGATGTCGTTGTATCCGATAAGGATGCCAACGCACAGACGTTGAAGCAATGGCTCGCATCGCCATTGTCCGAAAACATCATCTATCAATCCAAATCAGCGCTTGCTGGAGGAGTTAAGTAAAATGCGTATTCTTATCGCTGGTGGTGCTGGTTACGTCGGTTCCGCTTTGATTCCGCATCTCATAGATCGCGGCTACACAATCGACGTCGTAGACTTGTTCTGGTTCGGCAATCATCTGCCAAGCTATGTTGGCGTCCTCGAAAAAGACATCTTCGACCTACAAGTGTCCGATCTCTCCGGCTACGACCAGGTAATCTTTCTGGCTGGTCTCTCGAACGATCCGATGGCCGATTTTTCACCCGCCAAGAACTTTATCTTCAATGCGTCAGCTCCAGCCTATCTGGCCTATATCGCTAAAAAGGCGAAGGTGAAACGCTACATCTATGCAAGCTCTTGCTCGGTGTACGGCTATACCGAGAACGAACTCTTCGACGAGACTTGCCCCGTCAATTCATCGAACCCATACGGCATCTCCAAGCTGCAGGGCGAACGCGCCGTCATGCAAATGGTAGATTCGGACTTCTCTGTGATCGCTCTTCGGAAGGGCACGGTCTCCGGGTATAGCCCACGCATGCGCTATGATCTGCTCGTCAATACGATGTTCAAGTGTGCAATGAAGGAGGGCATGATTCATGTCAACGATCCAGCGATATGGCGGCCTTTCCTTGCTATTGAAGACGCCGTGATGGCTTACACGCGCGCAATTGAAGCCAATGACTCACTGAGTGGCATTTATAACATCGCCTCCGGCAATCACACCGTGGGCGAAGTGGCCGATCTCGTGAAGTTTGCTGTCGAAGAAGAGTTCGGGCAAAAGATCGCGCTCGACATTCGGCACGTGAGGGATGCGCGGAACTACAAGGTATCGATCGAACGAGCAAATACAATCCTTAGTTTCCATCCGCACCACAGCGTCAAGTCCATCGTTCGCAGCTTGATCAGCAATATGGACAAGTGTGGCGACTGGGACAACTGCAAGTACTACAACATTCATGTCTTCAAGGAACTCGAGAACCAAAACTCAGTTGGTAGTTACTCGTTGCACCAGGCCGCTGGAGGTACTCGGTGAAGGTCGCAGTACTCGGCTCCAATGGACAGCTCGGCAGTGATGTGTGCGCGGCCTTCTTACGAAACGGCGACCAAGTCGTCGCTCTTACCCATTCCGATCTGGAAGTGACCTCGGCTTCTGCAGTCGACGCTGTGCTTTCCGCCTCAATGCCGGAGTTTATCGTCAATACGGCCGCCATGCATCACGTCGACAAATGCGAGGCCGATCCGATGGGTGCCTTTGACAGCAATGCAATTGGCGCGAAGAACATAGCTGAATGGACGAAACGTGCAGACGCAACAGTTGCCTACGTCAGCACGGATTACGTCTTCGACGGCAAGAAGGGCGCTCCATATCTTGAAGGCGATGCTGCCGCTCCTCTCAACGCTTATGGAATCACCAAACTGGCAGGAGAACACTTTACTGCCGCGATCGCTCCGAAGCACTTCGTACTTCGGGTCTCCGCCATCTACGGCCACCAGCCATGCCGCGCCAAGGGTGGGCTCAACTTCGTTGAGCTAATGTTGAAATTGTCGCGCGAACGCGATGAACTGCGTGTCGTCGATGACGAATTCGTTACACCGACGCCCACTACGCAAATCGCAAACCAACTGGTCGCCCTCAGTCAGTCGACGAACTACGGACTCTATCACGGGACCGCCGAAGGAAGTTGTTCCTGGTACGAGTTTGCAAGCGAAATCTTCCGTGCCACAGGCACTAATATTCGCCTCGAGAAAGCACGCCCGGGAGAGTTTCCAGCGAAGGTTGCTCGCCCGAAGTACTCCGTCCTTGAGAATCAAGCTCTAAAAGCAACTCAGCTAAACGTATTCACCGACTGGCGAGATGGTTTGGACGGATATCTCCGTGCCCGCGCTTAGGCGCAGTTACAATGCCGTAGTCACCCAGAGAGGTCTATTTACGGCATGAAGGATAAACATTGTGATGTTGCCATTATTGGAGCTGGAGTTGTTGGACTCGCCGTAGGCTTGCAGCTCGTCCGTAAGAACCCCGGCCTGAAGGTTATCGTCCTCGATAAGGAGAACGAAGTAGCTTCTCACCAGACAGGACACAACAGTGGTGTCATACATTCGGGGTTATATTACAAGCCAGGTTCGCTCAAAGCTCGCCTCTGCGTCGAGGGTAGCGCCGCAATGGTGCAATTCTGCGAGCAGCATGCAGTCCCATTCGATATCTGCGGCAAGATCATCGTCGCAACCGAAGAGAGCGAAATACCTGGACTCAACGAACTGCTGCGCCGCGGACGTGCAAATGGAGTGTCAGGCCTTAGGGAGTTGAACGCGCAGCAAATCCGTGAAATAGAGCCTAATGCATCCGGCCTACGCGGCATCCATGTTCCAACCACAGGCATCACGGACTTCAAAATTGTCTCCGGCAAGTATGCAGAGCTTATCAGGCAAGGCGGGGGGGAGATTCTTACAAACTCCGGAGTCTTGCGTATCGTGCACGAGGCTGATGGCATCGTCCTCGAGACTGCCTCCGGCACAATCCAGGCACGCTTCGCCGTCAATTGCGCTGGACTGCAAAGTGACCTCATCGCCAGGATGGCTGGCGCCAGTCTTGGTCTCCGCATCGTACCGTTTCGTGGCGAATACTTTGAGCTCGTCCCTTCTAAGCAACATCTCATCAAAGGTCTGGTCTATCCGGTTGCCGATCCACGCTTCCCATTTTTGGGGGTCCACTTCACCAAACGTATCCATGGAGGCATCGAAGCCGGGCCGAACGCAGTGCTCTCACTAAAACGCGAGGGATATAACCGCACATCCTTTGACCTTTCGGACGCACTCTCCACGGCCTCGTTCATAGGTTTCTGGAAGATGGCTTCGCGTCACTGGAAGAGCGGAATGGCAGAAGTCTACCGCTCCTGGAATAAGCAGGCATTTACACGCGCTCTACAGAAGTTGTTGCCATCTCTGACGGAGCAAGACATTCAACCAGCGGGTTCAGGCGTGCGCGCACAAGCGTTGGATCGTCATGGAAATCTACTGGATGATTTCCATTTTGTTTATCAGGATCGGATTCTCCACGTTTGCAATGTGCCTTCCCCGGCAGCTACAGCCTCTCTGATGATCGGGAGAGAAATTGTCGCGATGCTCGATGGAAACGCTGACTTCAAAAGAATGAAGGTTACAGCGAAGCAGCAGGTCGCACAAGTTTGAAACAGATGAAAAAAGCGCACACAGTTGCGATTGGAACACGAGCTGACACGGCATATCGCCTGTAACCACGCAGACGATTTCGCCGGTCTTACACCTAAGCTGCCTCTTCGGAGGCAGCTTTTTTTTGTCAACATGAACCATGGATTTGTTTAGAAAGTTTCATTCGGCACTAAGGCTAAGCCCGCTGATACAAGACATTGAGACCTTGAGTTTGGAGTATCATCAAGGCCATCTCCTGTATCCAGTTCAAGCAAGAAGGGAGCGCCAGATGAGAAGCAGAGTCCTTGGAACATATCTGTTGTTAGGCGCATCTCTGGCCGCGATTGGTCTATGGAGAGCGATGTCGGTGCGTGCCGCTTCCTCTGACTCACCGGCGAGTTGGAATCGCAAGACCGCGGCTCGCTATCTCGATGATCGCGAAGTGTGGTGGCAGGAATGGCCGCCAGCACAGAAGGACCATGGAACGGTCTGTATCTCTTGCCACACAAACGTACCGTATGCGATGGTCATGCCAAAGCTGCGGAGGGAGACGGGTGAGTCCGCACTGACCGCGCCTGAAAAAGTCATGATGGACAGCGTAGAAATGCGCGTTAGCCATTGGGCTGAGATGGTACCGTTTTACTCCTATACGAAAAATGGTACTGACAAACTTGCTGAGTCGTCCCGTGCAACTGAGGCAGTATTGAATGCTGTGATCTTGGCAAGTCGAGATGCCTGGCAGGGACATCTGCGTCCGATCACGAGAACTGCATTCGACGAGGCATGGGCACTACAGGAGCAGATGGGCGACCTATCTGGCGGATGGAAGTGGCAGAACTTCAATCTGGCTCCGTGGGAGTCGGCAGAGTCCGGCTACCAAGGTGCGGCGCTTCTAATGGTGGCAGCCATCAACGCTCCCGATGAATATGCAAACGAGCCGGAAGTTCGAAACCATCTGGATCGTTTACGCGATTACTTGCGACGACAATATGCGGCCCAGCCGATCGTAAACCAGCTATACGTTCTGTGGGCATCCCAAAAAGAAGCCGGATTACTCACCGGCGCCGAGCGGGAGTCTTTACTCGAGACGATCCGCAGCTATCAGCAAGCCGATGGTGGGTGGAGAACCTCTGCGCTCGACAACAGAGAGCGGAGCGACCACTCCCCGAAACCGATGGAAAGCGATGGCTACGCGACCGGACTCACCGTGTTGGCGATGGAAGAATCCGGGACAGCCGGCAGCGACCCGACGCTGCAGCGCGGCCTCGCGTGGCTCAAAAAGAATCAGCAAAGTGATGGCGCTTGGCACGCCTCATCGATCAACGAGAAGCGTAGTCCGTGGAGCAATGCGAATCTGTTCATGAATGATGCCGCAACGGCCTACGCCGTCCTGGCGCTGGAAAAGTCAGAATAGCGAACTTCCGTTCGAGCGCGCCCTCACTCGAATTTCCTTCCCTCACACAGCAGCTTGACGCGCGGCGACTTGTTGATTGAAAGCTAGCCGCTCGAAGCGCAATCTACAACTGATCGCTTCTGACGCGACGTGACCAAGCCACAGTTATTCCAATCGCTGCTGGTCTCAGCTCGCGAGGCGATATCGGATCGTCTGGTCCTCAAGAAAATATTCTGCCGAGCAATCCGCAGAGCCGCAGATCATCGCCTCTAGTCCAGCGCACTGCTGCCTTGTAATTAGCCCCAGCGACCCGCACGAAGGACAAGCCAGCACAGCCCAGTAAGGGTTATCCGCCTTACCCAGTTCGCCAGCCTGCTCCAGCAAAAACAACGTACCCGGCTGCATCTGCTCCGGGATCCACACTTCGAGAAGATTCAATTCCGCTACCATGCTTGCCTCTTCATCCAACGGTTGTCTTCGTTCATTGACTCACGTTCTAGCGCCATCACTGATTTCAGGCTGCGGAAGAGACCTCCTGGAAGGACCACGCACTCTGGCCACGAATGCACTGCTTCTGGTGCAAAGAATAACGGATTTCCTGCCCCTGTCAATCCCCCATTTTGCACAGGAGACCCTAGCCGGATTCACTCACGGTTCCCATACAACCCGCGATAAATCTCCCGATTACGCAGGATCGCCTGAACGTACTCGCGCGTCTCTGTATAGGGGATCGACTCAACAAACTCAGCAATGTCTTTGTAGTCGCCGACCGCCATCCACTGCCTCACCGGAACGTCGCCCGCGTTGTAGGCTGCCAGCGCATACTCAGGTTGGCCGCCGAATCTCTCCAGCACCAGTCGCAGATTCTCTGTACCCAATTGCAGATTTATATTCGGGTTCAGTAACGAGTTCGCATTGAAGCCCTTCATTCCCTGCTTCTTCGCCATCGACTTCCCCACCGAAGGCAACAGCTGCATGAGCCCATACGCATTTGCATGACTCACCACACCCGCATTGAACTCAGACTCCTGGCGGATCAGCGATGCCACCAGATAAGGGTCAAGTCCATTCTTTTGCGAGTTCGCAACGAGGTCGCTCCAGTACGGCTGCGGAAATAATAGTTTCCAATAAACCGCCGGCACCTGGTCTAACGGCAGCGCAAAAAACGAGATCCCGCTGTGCTTCATAGACTGAATCGCCCGCGTAGTCTCTCCATACGAGGAATAGATCTCAGCCTGCGCCAGCGCTCCCCACTCACTCGAAGTAGAACTGGCCTGGATCTCCGGCCCGATGTATTCGTTCAGCGAAGCATTGGCGAGCAGCCTCGCTTTGATCAGGTGAGGCTCATTCTCCGGCAGCTCGCCAGTCAATTCCGGCACCACCGGCACACGCACCGAACTCAGTGCCGCAGCAGGGGCCGTCGTGGTTCCCTGCCCTTTCAGCACATTCAGCCGTTGCCTTGCCAACAACGCATAGTAAAAATTGATATAAGAGCTCGTCAGTGCGTGGTAGTAGTTCACCGCCTGCCCGAAGTTTTTCTCTTCATCCTCATAGATCCGCCCACGCCAGTAGAGCGCACTTGGCACCTCGATGCCAGCCGGATAGCCCTGTATCTGCTCATCCATCAACCGCGCAGCCTCAGCGTAGTTGTGCAAGCGATAGTTCATCCATGCCGCACGCCAATGTGCGGACGCAGCATAAGTGCTATCCGGAAACATCTTCACCAGCAACGAATAGTGATAGGTCGCCTGCTGCGGATCATGCTTCAGCAGGTACATATTGCCGCCCGAGTACAGAGCCTCCTCCAGCCATCTGCTCGTAGGAAACTCCTTCACCATCCTTGCAATCAACGCATCGTGCGCGGTCTGATCGTTCTCATTCCTTGAAAGCTCAGCCAGCATGTACAGCTTCAGCGCAGCACTGTCGTCTTTCGTTTCAGGAAGCTTCTCAACCTCTCGACGGCTTATCCGCTTCAACCTCATATCGCAAGCCGCAGCGTAGATCAACAGCGCATCATGGTCGGCCGGGCTCAACCCCGAACCATCCTTCTCAATTGTGTGATACTCCTCAGCCGCCTCAGCATATCTCTTCGCATTGAACAGCTGGTCAGCATGAGTCTTTCGTTCAGAGGCAGTCGGCGGCATCCCCATCGCCTGCATCTGCGTCCGAGCCTGCGCCGCTTCCACACTCAGTGGAAAACCGACATACAAGCTCCTGAATACCGCCGCTGCATGCGTCGTGTCCCCTGACATCTGGTAAGCGCGCCCCAGCGCATAGCGAAAATCAACATGGGACGCCTGCGCCGAATCCGCCAGCGGCAGCAGAACCTGCAGTGCCCCCTGAGGATCGTTCTGCTGCAAGTGAGCATTCGCCAGCAACACCGGCGCGTTAGCGTCGAAGATGCTCTCCGGATGACGTTCGGCAAAGCGATCGAGCAGAGCATAAGCGTCTGTTCCGCGTCCCGCCTGTATCGCAGCCTGCGCACCCAGGTAGTCTGCGTAGTCGTCCAGCGCTGTACCACTCAAATTCGCCTGATGAAAGCTCCCAACGGCATCAGCATAACGATGATCGAGCATATACGCATGCCCCAGCGCCAAATAAGCCGCAGCAGCTCCTTCGCCCGGATGCAGCCTCGCATAATTCTCCACGCCGCTGTAAGCCGCTGCAGAGCGAGTAAGTGCCAGTTGTTGAGCCATCGGGCGAAGCTGCTCCGAGGCTTTGAACGCGCTCGTTAATCGAATCGTCTGCGCTGTCGGCTTCCTCGAAGCTGTGTGGGCCTTATGGGAAGTGCTCTTACCCTTGGTCGTCTTCCCAGGGGCAGGCGTCTTCGGCTTGTTGTTCGTAGTCTTCCCAGGCGTGGTTGCCTTAGCTTTGGGCGGAGGGGGCTTCTTTGTTGTGGTCGCTGCAGGCGGCGGCGTCTGCGTCTGTACGGCCACGCCGCCCGCAGATAATGGCGCGGCCATCGCCGTCAAAAAAAACACCATCACCACCGACCAAACCTTACTCTCGATGGTCGCCATCATTTCCTTGTCTATCCAACCCACATCTCCACTCTAAGCTGCGTTGCTGGGCCTCTGCCGCTGTAATCGAGCGCGAACCTCCGCAGGTACGCTGCAGGATACGTTGCAGATAAGTTCACGCTACACCCTCTAACCCCATTGGCAAAAAGCTCCTGTCCGAAAACCGGTCACTCCAAACGGTTTCCCACCGTGTGTCCAAATATTTTCCCACTCCGGCCCAAATCGACGCCCAAGGCTGCAAATGTGCATAAAAATGCACGTTTTATGTTTTGGTTGCTCGATTGCAACCACCTCTTCCAAGAACTAACAGAGATCCCTTGAGGAAAACCAATGCGCCTACCTTTGCTTGCTCTTGTATCGATTCTTGCCTGTGGTTCTGCTCCGCTCCTCGCTGACAACATCCCTTACGCGAACGTTGGCCAGTTCGCCCCTGACCAAAACTTCACCGCAACCGCCACCGGCAGCGTTACCGCCTACTTTTACTCGTCTGATGCTGGAGACGAGGACAAGATCATTCTCTGGGATAAGACCTCTGGTGTGATGACAGCCCCGTCACTCGACAATCACTCCTCCGCAGTTGGATCTTCCGTCTCGCTGTCTGTAACAGCCGGTGACAGCCTCGTCTTTATCATCGACAACATATCGACCGGACAAGACTTCAGCTCCGTGGGTTATTTTGGTGCCCCCTCTCCCGCGAACTACAACGATGATGGTTACAATCACGCCTACTCCACGCCCTACTCCGGTGGCGTCAGCGGGATACCCTCCGGCACATACGTCGGCATGGAAGATCTTCCGGTCACTGGTCTGAAGCCACTCTCTGGCTCCGACCTCGACTACAACGATGACAACTTCATCTTCACGAACGTCACCGCCAGCCCAACCCCCGAACCCAGCAGCTTCGTTCTGTTTGGTACCGGTCTTATCGGCGCCGCCGGTGCACTCCGTCGCAAATTTGTCCGCTAACTCACTTTACAATCAACGTCCGGCAACATCGGAGGCCATGGGCCGCATCCGCCCACGTCCTCCGATAGCCCGCATTCTCTTCTGGCCCACATCGCAGCAGTTCCGCCGAACTTTGCTCTCTACCCCAGCGACATTTACTATGTTGTAGATACTGATTTCCCGCGCTAGCAAGCCGGACGATTTCAGTGTGTTTTCGCACCGTTTTGCTCATGCCCGCCATCCAATCTCCAGCCACGGAAGAGGTACACCCCGACGTAGCGCTCGTAGCGCGCGCGAAAGAAGGGGACACCGCAGCATTTGAGCAACTGGTTCGTCAGTACGAGCGCCAGATCTTCCGGGTCGCGCAGCATATTACTCAAAACCGTGAAGACGCTGAAGACATTACGCAGGACGCATTCCTCAAGGCTTACGAGAAGCTGGATCAGTTCCAGGGAAACTCGAAGTTTTCGACGTGGCTCGTCCGCATTGCAGTCAATGAGAGCCTCATGCGGCTGCGCAAGCGCAAAACCAGTAAGACCGTCTCGATGGACGAAGACGTCCAGACCGAAGAAGGATCTATCCCTCGCGACTTTGCCGAGTGGCGGCCAAATCCCGAGCAACAGTACAACCAGGCTGAGCTCGCCGACATCCTTCGTAAGACCATCCAGGGTCTTCCTCCAGGCTTTAGAACCGTCTTCACCCTTCGTGACGTTGAGAATCTCTCCACGGAAGAGACTGCGGAGGCACTCGGCTTGAGCGTCCCTGCGGTGAAATCCAGATTGTTGCGAGCTCGTCTTCAATTGCGCGAGCGTCTCAGCCGATACTTCCGGCAGAAGCAGGAGGGCCAGCCAGCATGAACTGCACGGACCTATTGAGCCATCTTTCCGACTACTTCGACGACCACCTCAGCGCTCAGCTCCGCGAAGAGATCAGCGAACACACCTCTGGCTGCCAGCACTGCCGCGTCGTGCTCAACACCACCCACCAGACCATCGAGGTCTACAAGGGAAACGAGATCTACGAGGTCTCCACCGAACTCCGCGAACGCCTCCACTCCGCCATCATGCAGAAGTGCCTCGCCGCCAAAAAGTAAACCTTCTCGTACGCCTGAAGCCCCGTTACTTCATCCAAACTGCACAGGCCCTTGCCTTTGCCTGTATTCCGCGGCGCAGCAGAGGATCGTCTGCTCTCATAGCTGACTAGTAATTCCGCCGCCACCTGAGTCCAAGTTGAACCATCATCAGCTTTGGTCAAACTTAGATCCTCCCCGCCAACCGCAACGCGCCGATCTCCTCATCCGTGAACACCCTTGACCGGATCAGAAACCGCACTCCCTCCCCATTCTCCAGCGAAAACATCCCTCCACGCCCCGGCACCACATCCAGGATCAATTGTGTGTGCTTCCAATACTCAAACTGACTGGTACTCATATAGAACGGCGTTTCCCCCAGAGTAGCCAGCAGCACATCGCTGTCTCCCACCAGAAACTCCCCTCGCGGATAACACATGGGGGAGCTGCCGTCACAGCAGCCTCCCGATTGATGGAACATCAGCTCCCCATGTTTATCCGACAGCCTGCCCATCAACTCCACAGCAGCAGGTGTCGTGATGACCTGTTCTGGAACACCAACCATTCAGCCTCTCTTAGAAAAATCCCATCGCATTCGGACTGTAGCTCACCAATTGATTCTTCGTCTGCTGGTAGTGCTCCAGCATCATCTTGTGGTTCTCGCGCCCAACGCCCGACTGCTTATACCCTCCAAACGCCGCATGAGCCGGATACAGGTGATAGCAGTTCGTCCAAACCCTTCCCGCCTCAATCGCCCGCCCGAAGTGATACGCCCGATTCATATCCCTCGTCCAAACGCCCGCGCCCAACCCATACAGCGTGTCATTCGCCAGCGCCAGAGCCTCATCTTCATCATGGAAGGTCGTCACCGATACCACCGGCCCGAAGATCTCCTCCTGGAAGATGCGCATCTTGTTATTGCCCTTGAAGACGGTGGGTTCAATATAGAAACCCTCAGCCAGATCCCCCGTCTGCGCAGCCCGCTTCCCTCCAGCAAGAACCTCTGCCCCCTCCTGCTTCCCAATATCGAAGTAAGACAGAATCTTCTCCATCTGCTCACTTGAAGCCTGCGCACCAATCATCGTCGTCTTATCCAGCGGATTCCCTTGCTTGATCGCCCCAACCCTCTTCAGCGCCCGCTCCATGAACTGGTCATACAGCGAATCTTGAATCAGCGCGCGCGACGGACACGTACACACCTCGCCCTGGTTCAACGCAAACATCGTAAAGCCTTCAAGCGCCTTGTCGAAGAACGCGTCATCCGCGCTCGCCACATCCTTGAAAAATATATTCGGCGACTTGCCGCCCAACTCCAGCGTCACCGGAATAATATTCTGCGAGGCATACTGCATAATCAGCCGGCCAGTAGTCGTCTCACCGGTAAACGCAATCTTGTTGATGCGCTTGCTCGAAGCCAGCGGCTTACCCGCCTCCAGCCCAAATCCATTCACGATATTCACCACACCCGGCGGCAAAATATCCTGAATCAGCTCCATCAGTACCAGGATCGACATCGGCGTCTGCTCCGCCGGCTTCAACACCACGCAGTTCCCTGCCGCCAGCGCCGGCGCCAACTTCCACGTTGCCATCAAAATCGGAAAGTTCCACGGAATGATCAGCCCAATCACACCCAGCGGCTCGTGGTAGTGATACGCAATCGTGTCCTTATCGATCTCTGAGATCGATCCCTCCTGCGCCCGGATCACCCCAGCAAAATAACGGAAGTGATCGACAGCCAGAGGCATATCCGCCGCCATCGTCTCGCGGATCGGCTTGCCGTTATCCCACGTCTCCACCGTGGCCAGCATCTCGAGATTGTCCTCAATCCGTTGCGCAATCTTCTCCAGCATCCGCCCGCGCTCTGTCGTCGAAGTCTTCCCCCACGCCTTCTTCGCCGCGTGCGCCGCATCGAGCGCTCGATCCACATCCGCTGCATTCGATCGCGCAATCTCGCACAACACCTGCCCCGTCACGGGCGTCACGTTCTCGAAGTACTGACCAGACAGCGGCGCCACCCACTCCCCACCAATGTAGTTGTCATACTTCTTCTTCAGGTTCACAGGGAACCCATAGGTTCCAGGTTGAAGCGCAGTCATCGTAGCCATAAAGTCCACTCCCTCGAGATCGTTACCTTCACCGCGCCCGAAATTGTAATCCTCCCCACCGGGATATGTCACAACCTCGAAGGATAGTCGCCGACAGGAGAACGGACACCAAGCAACAACACCACTTACGGAGTAGAAACCGTTGGCCGCTCGATCAACGTCGTGAGCTGAACAAGTGGATGTAGGCATACTGGACCAGCATGATCGTCTTGCCATCAGCGATATCGCCGCTCTCGATCGCTTCCATTGCCTCTTCGATCGAGAACTCCAGGACCTCAATATCCTCGCCCTCATCGCAATTGCCACCGCCAACCGTGACCTTGCTCCCACTGTCATATTCGGCGAGGAAGAAATACAGCTTTTCCGTGACTGAACCCGGACTCATGAAAGCTTCGAAGATCTTTCGCACATGATCGACGCGATAACCAGTCTCCTCTTCCACCTCAGCCTTGATCCGATCCTCGGGGCTTGCCTTGTCGAGAAGTCCTGCCGCCGTCTCGATCAGCAAGCCGTGGTGGCCGTTCACAAAGGCTGGAAAACGGAACTGCCGCGTGAGGACGACTGTCCGTTGCGAAAGGTTATAGAGCAGAATCGTGGCGCCATTGCCCCGATCGTAGGTCTCTCTGCTCTGCTGCTGCCAGCTTCCATCTCGTCGTTGAAGTTCAAAAGTAGTCTTCTTCAACACGTACCAGTCATCCGAAAGCGTCTCGACCTTCTTGATACGCACGCGACCATTCATGGATCGTGTCTGCAGCGATTCAACCATGTCAAAACGTTATCGTGCAGTTTCGTGCAAAGTCAAGTATTATCGTGAATAGCGAAATGTTGACTACTCACCGAAGACAGCAGATCCTTTCGATCCTCAAGCAGCAAGGCCAGGTCATCGCCAAAGAAGTAAGCAAGGCGATGGGCGTATCCGAAGACACCATACGACGAGACCTGCGAGAGATGGCCCAGGAGGGGCTGCTTCAGCGCGTGCACGGCGGTGCACTTCCCGCGTCCCCTGCCATCGCAGACTTTGCCGGTCGCGAACGAATTACTCCAGACGGCAAAGTAGCGATCGGCCGCGCGGCAGCCAGGATGATTCAACCCGGACAAGTGGTAATCCTGGATGGCGGTACCACGGCGAGGGAGGTGGCTCGTCACCTGCCGTTAGAACTCAAAGCGACCATCATCACTCACAGTCCGACAATTGCTCTGGAACTCGCGAACCATCCGAATGTAGACGTAATCCTCATTGGAGGGCGCATGTTCAAGCACTCAGTCGTTGCTGTAGGCGCCGCCGCGATCGAGGCAATCGCTCAAGTTCACGCAGATGTCTACTTCATGGGAGTGACCGGCGTACACCCGAAAACAGGCCTTACAACAGGTGACTTTGAGGAGGCTGCTGTAAAGCGAGCCTTGTGTCACGCCGCAGCGGAAACGATCGTGCTTGCCTCCTCTGAAAAGCTCAACGCAGCTTCTCCATACGTCGTCGTCTCCCTCGCCGAGATTAGCGGCATCATCACGGAACGGTCGGCCAATAGAGCTCTGACGCGACCGTACGAGAAGTTGAAGATTGATGTCACTCGAGCCTGATTTGAACAGTGCTCAAATCTTGTCAAGCCCCGAATCCACGAAAACCCGCGCCAGTCCAGAGTTTTCGCGTGGCGTATGAGTTATGTTCAAACCGCTATACTGGATACAGAACATAAAAGCCCCGCCAATTGGCAGGGCTTTTTCATTTGTAAGAGAGGCAAGACCGATAAGCTGTTTAGAAAGACGAATTTGCCGCTAACCCATTTGGAATGACGATTTTGCAACCTAAGAAAATTGCAAGTCGTTGATAAATAAAAGGTTAAACATACCTACCCCCCGGGGGGAGGCGGCATCTGAGCAACCGATGAGGAGCACACTACGACTTCACAATCCGGAAGTCCTCCGGCTCGACGGCGTTTGGAGAGTCCCACCCACAGCATGGAACGAGATGATTCCCTGCCTCGGCTGGTCCCCAGGTGTGAGGCTCGTACACATAAACCGGAGTGTTCTCCTTCAGAACGGGATCGACGATCCGCCATGCCTCTTCGACATAGTCCTGCCGTGCAAACAGGGTGGCATCACCCGCCATGGCATCGGTCAGCACCCGCTCGTACGCCTCCATCTCATCCGGACGCGGATGACGACTCGCAACAAGCTCCACCGCCTCACGCTCATGTTCCCCCAACTCCGCAGCAACGGAGACCGACATCGCGATCGTCATCTCGGGACTGATGCGGAAGCGCATATAGTTCTGCGGAACATCCGGTTCGGTCAAATTCGTCGTCGGGGGTTTGCGGAAGCGGGCCATCACCTCCATGCATGTCACCGGAAGATTCTTTCCGGCGCGAATGTAGAAAGGAACACCGTCCCAACGCCAGGACTTGATCTCCAGGCGAAGACAGGCGAAGGTCTCGACCTTTGAATCTGGAGCAACGCCCTTCTCCTGAAGGTACCCATTAAACTGTCCTCGAACCAGGTTCTTCGCCTGCAGAGGCGGAATAGCCTTCAATACCTTCACCTTCTCATCACGCATGGACTCGCTGTCGCTTCGCGCCGGACACTCCATCGCGAGATTGCACAACACCTGAAAGATATGGTTCTGAATCACGTCGCGGATACAGCCGGTCTGGTCGTAGAAAGCCCCACGCCCCTGCACCCCGAAATCCTCCGCCATCGTGATCTGCACGCTGTCGATGTAGTCGCGATTCCAAAGCGGCTCCAGGAAGGTATTCGAAAAGCGAAAAGACACCATGTTGTGAACTGGCCCCTTCGCAAGATAGTGATCGATGCGGAAGATCGAAGACTCCGGAAACGCCGAGAGCAGAATCCGGTTCAACTCCTGCGCTGAAGCCAGGTCATGACCGAACGGCTTCTCCACAATCATGCGAGCACCCTTCGCCGAGCCCGACTTCACGAGTTGTTCGACGACAGTCTCGAACAGAAACGGCGGAATCGCCAGGTAATGAGCTGGCCTCTCAGCCGAACCAAGCGCCTGCCGCACCGCAACAAATGTCGCCGGATCAGCATAGTCGCCATCCACATAATGCAGCAGCGCACTCAGCTTCGCCCACGCCGCATCATCGAGACCGCCATGCTGTTCAAGACTATCCTTCGCGCGGGCCTTGAACTGGTCAAGGTTCCAACCAGCCTTCGCCACCCCAATCACGGGAACACTCAAGCTGCCACGCTTGACCATCGACTGAAGCGCAGGAAAAATCTTCTTATAGGCAAGATCGCCGGTCGCACCAAAGAAGACCAGAGCGTCGGATTGAGATTGGCTCACGAGTTCTCTCCTTTAAATCCAGGGTTATTTAGAAGCCGGCTTCTCAAGATGTCCACCAAACTCGTAACGCATCGCAGATAGCAGCTTGTTCGAGAAGTCAGCTTCGCCTCGCGAGCTAAACCGCTCGTAAAGTGCTGTCGTCAATACCGGAGTCGGAACGCCTTCATCAATCCCAGCTTTGATCGTCCAGCGACCTTCACCCGAATCCGAAACTCTACCTCCGAACTTCGCCAACTCAGGGTCTTCGATCAACGCCGACGCAGTCAAGTCCAGCAGCCATGAGGCAATCACGCTGCCGCGACGCCAAACCTCCGCAACATCCGGCAGATTGAAGTCGTACAAATAGTGTTCCGGATCGCGCAGCGGCGTCGTCTCAGCATCGATCTCCGCCGTATGCTTCCCGATGTTGGCTGCCTTCAGCACACCCAAACCCTCGGCATAAGCCGCCATCATTCCATACTCGATCCCGTTATGCACCATCTTCACGAAGTGTCCGCCTCCGCTCTCCCCGCAGTGCAGATAACCATCCTCAGCAGTGCCACCAACCTTCTCGCGCCCCGGAGTCTTAGCAATATCTCCGACGCCAGGAGCAATTGTCTTGAAGATCGGATCCAAATACTTCACCGCGGCGGTCGGCCCACCGATCATCATGCAGTAGCCACGCTCCAGCCCCCAAACACCTCCGCTGGTTCCCACATCGACATACTGAATTCCCTTCGCGGCAAGTTCCTTAGAACGTCGAATATCGTCGATGTAGTACGAGTTACCACCGTCAATCAGGATGTCGCCAGCCTCCAGATGAGGAGCAATCGCCGCGATCGTCTTCTCTACCACTCCCGCTGGGATCATCAGCCAGATCGCTCGCGGTTTGGCCAGCTTACTCACCAAGTCTTGTAGGGAAGAAGAGCCCGCTATCCCCTTTTCCTTCGCCAAATCCTCTACTACCTTGGGCGACATGTCGAAGACAACGCACTCGTGTCCATTCGCAGTGAGCCTGCGAACCATATTCGCTCCCATCCTACCCAAACCTACCATTCCAAGTTGCATAGATCGCTCCCTTTCACTAGCTTGCTGGTTTGTTGGACATCGAAGGCAACACAGATTCGCTCACACTCAGCGACCCTGCTCGGTTATTTATTCTTCCTATACCTCCGGATCAAGTTGGTCGTTGACGTATCATGCGACAGCACAGGCTCGGTCGGGCTCTCCAATTCACCGATAATTTTTTGCGCCAACACTTTACCTAGTTCAACGCCCCACTGATCGAACGAATCGATACTCCAGATAGTTCCTTGAGTGAACACAGCGTGCTCGTACATCGCAATCAACTTACCCAAAACTTCAGGAGTCAGTTGATCAGCAAGAATCGTATTCGAAGGCCGATTTCCCTCAAACACACGATGTGGAACCAGCCAGTCCGGTGTTCCCTCGGCCTTGACCTGCTCCGCAGTCTTCCCGAAAGCCAGGGCTTCTGCCTGCGCGAAGACGTTGGCCATCAGCATGTCATGGTGGCGGCCCAACGGATTCAGGGCCTTATAAAACCCAATAAAGTCGCATGGAATTAGCCTCGTCCCCTGATGAATAAGTTGGTAGAAGGAATGCTGGCCGTTGGTTCCCGGTTCGCCCCAATAGATTGGTCCGGTTTCGCTATCTACATGCGTGCCATCGAGTGTAACGTGCTTGCCGTTGCTCTCCATCGTCAACTGCTGGAGATAAGCAGGAAATCTCTTCAGGTACTGCTCGTACGGCAGCACGGCGATTGTTTGCGCATCAAAGAAGTCGGTGTACCAAACCGTCAACAGTCCCAGAAGCACCGGCAGATTATTAGCGAACGGAGCAGTGCGAAAATGTTCGTCCATCTGGTGAAACCCGTCAAGCATTGAACGAAAGTTATCCGGTCCGATCGCCAGCATGGTCGACAGTCCGATCGCCGAATCCATCGAGTAGCGTCCTCCCACCCAATCCCAGAACTCGAACATATTCGCCGTATCGATTCCAAACTTCGCCACTTCCTTAGCGTTAGTCGAAATAGCCACAAAGTGCTTCGCTACGGCCTTCTCATCGCCCCCCAATCCAGCCAGCGACCAGTCGCGCGCTGAATGAGCATTCGTCATCGTCTCCAACGTCGTAAACGTCTTCGAGGCAACGAGAAAAAGCGTCTCCTCCGCATTAAGATCCTGCACCGCCTCTGCAAAGTCCGTTCCATCGACATTCGACACAAAGCGGAAAGTGATGTCGCGCTGGCTGTAATGCTTCAGTGCCTCATAGGCCATCACTGGCCCTAGATCCGAGCCTCCAATGCCAATGTTAATAACATTGCGAATCCGCTTACCAGTATGTCCCTTCCAATCCCCGCTACGCACCCGGTCCGCAAAGCGAGCCATCTTGTCCAACACCACATGAACCGCCGGCACAACATCTTCGCCGTCTACAACTATCTTTTCTGTTTTCGGCGCACGTAACGCTACGTGCAATACAGCGCGGTTCTCCGTGATGTTGATCTTCTCGCCGCTGAACATCGCATCAATCCGCGTCCTCAGACCAGACTCCTCCGCCAGCTGAATTAAGAGCTTCAGCGTCTCGTCTGTTATTCGATTCTTCGAATAGTCGAGAAAGATTCCTCCGGCCTCGAGCGTATAACGCTCGCCACGTGCCGGATCGTCTGCAAACAACTGACTGATGTGCGTATCGTGGATCTGGTCATAATGGGTTTCGAGTGCCTTCCATGCCGGGCGCCCGCCAAGAGGCGTCATCTTCTTAGTCATCTTTTTGCTCCTTGAACCTCTTTTTGGCCCAGCAACCTAATTACCGCCCATTCGACTACATCCACGCGGGTCGGGTCGGCAGCGTGGCTGACTAGTTTTCTCTATGATGATTTTCCCGCAGTAATGGATCTGCCCACAGAGCAATTGATATGAATTTATATCCTCTTTGTAACGCTGGAGAAACCTTCTCCTATCGAAGCCAAGTGAACTCCGAGGACACAACAAACAAAAGCGGTAAATCTTTCTAAAATAACCTCAAAGAAGAGCATGAAAACCGTTCATGCTTAAGCCCAAATCAATCTACTAAAAAACAATGGAATAGAATTCCTAGACACCAAGTTCGGTTTGGATGGCAGCAGCGATGGCCTCAGCATGACGCCGCATCAGCGGCTCTGATTCGGCTTCGATCATAACGCGGGCCAATGCTTCGGTTCCACTGTAACGGATGACGACCCGGCCGGAATCCGCAAGTTCGGCCTCAGCAGTGCAAATTGCGGCAGCAACAGCAGGAATCCCTTCCAGCGGCTTCTTCTCCCTCACCTTAACGTTGACGATCACCTGCGGGAAGACCTTGAGGTCCGCAATAAGCTCGGCCAGAGACTTACCGCTGCGGTGAACAACATCCAACAAAAGCAACGCAGTGAGCAGGCCATCGCCCGTCGTGCTGCGTCCTGCAAAGATTATGTGACCTGACTGCTCCCCTCCGAGAGCTGCGCCGGTCGTAATCATCTGCTCCAGGACATACTTATCACCAACTGCAGCCCGCAGCATCTCAATACCACTCCGTTTGAGAGCCGCTTCGAGCCCCATGTTGGACATAGTAGTTGCAACCACGGTTGAGTTGGTAAGAAGCCCCCGTGACTGCAAATCGCGAGCAGCCAGTAGCAATACAGCATCACCATTGACGACACAACCATGCTCATCCGCAAAAAGAGCACGGTCCGCATCGCCATCGAATGTAATCCCCATGGATGCCTGGCAGTTCTTCACTTGCAATGCGACGACCTCTGGATGCAATGCGCCACAGGCTTCATTGATATTTCGACCGTCGGGGCTGGCATGTGTAATGACCACTTCACCCCCCAGACTGGAAAACAACTGAGGAGCGACCGAAGAGGCAGCTCCGTTCGCACAGTCGATGACGATACGTTTGCCATCGAGCGAAAGGCCAGGAACCGCGGCGAGTAGGAATCGGACGTATTCAGCTCGATCAGCATCGTTGACTGAAGGTGGAACGGTCTGTCGGTGCACTGTCTTTGAGTGGGCGAGCTTACGGAAGATCTCCTCTTCGATGGCTAGTTCTACGGCGTCGGGAAGCTTGTAACCATCCGGGCCAAAAAGCTTGATGCCGTTATCCTGCCAGGGATTATGCGATGCCGAAATTACTATTCCTGCAGCAAAGCCACGAGTATGAGTAAGGAATGCAATGGCGGGGGTCGTAATCACACCGGCGTTTTCGACAGTCGCTCCCCCGGAGATCAGGCCAGCAGTCAGCGTCGCTGCAATCCAATCGCTGGACTCGCGCGTATCCATGCCCAGCAGAAAACGGGGTGAAGATGTCTTGGCAGAGAGCGTATGGGCCAGCGCAAGCCCGATTGCATAAACCGTAGGTACATCTAGAGGAGCCTGCCCAGCGACGGCGCGAATGCCATCGGTCCCAAAGAGCTTCTTCATTATTTGCGGTTCTCCGTTGCGTATACTTCGTCTGTTTGTGTGCGACTAACTTTAGCTTCGAGCGTTCCATTTGCAAGACGAGCGCGAATGGTGTGGCCAACAGCAGTATTGGCTGGCGTGCGCAAGAGCGTACCGTCGGCATCGTATACAAGGGCATAACCACGCGACAGTACAGCGAGAGGTGACAAAGCTCCAAGCTTCTCAGATGCCCGATTGAAACGTGTCCGCCGGGCCACGACCACCAGACTCGTAGTGCGCTGCAGCCGTTGAGTAGCAATCTGCAGACGACGTTGAGTCATGGCAATACGAACAGCGATGTCTTGACGGTGAAGAAGCTCGATTAGGAGCGCAATTCTCTGGGTGGGCAACCGAAGCCTTCGTCGTGCGGCCGCATCGAGACGGAGCCTGAGCTCGTCAAGACGCTGATCACGGCGACTGATTCCGTCACGCAGGCGGATCAGCACGGACTCCGACGATAGCTGGGCATATCGGTGGCGGGCCTGCATCAAATGGAAGCGTCCGGCGCGCTGCACCCTATCAGCCAGTGTGGCAACCCGCTCCTCAATCCGATGCTGAGTGCTAGTGACAAGCTCGGCCGCAGCAGAAGGAGTGGGGGCGCGAAGATCGGCGACGAAGTCCGCGATGGTGAAGTCAGTCTCATGTCCAATGGCAGAAACAATGGGAAGCTCCGATGCGGCGATAGCGCGGGCCAGCGCTTCATCATTGAACCCGGCAAGATCTTCTATAGAGCCGCCGCCTCTTGCGACGATGATCACATCGACCAGGGACGGATTTGCGTTGAACCAGCGAATGCCAGCCGCAACCGTGCCTGGGCTCGTCGCGCCTTGCATTGTCGCTGGATAGACAAGCAGATTGAGTCGAGCGTGGCGACGGCGAACGACGGTGACGATGTCCCGGATCACCGCACCAGCCTGTGAAGTGACAACGCCGATGCACTTCGGAAAGGGAGGCAGTTGGCGTTTGCGCGCCGCATCGAAGAGCCCTTCAGCGAGTAAGCGCGCCTTGAGTTGTTCGAAGGCGAGTTGCAGGCCACCCACGCCGCGCGGCTCCATGGTCTCGGCAATTAGCTGAAGTTGACCACGGCTCTCGTAAACCGAGATGCGGCCGCGAATCAGGACAGCCAGGCCGTCAGCTGGGCGAAAACGAAGTAGCGTGGCCTGTCGTCGAAAGAGAACGACCGGCAACTGCGCGTCTCCGTCTTTGAGTGTGAAGTACATATGGCCGGAAGCAGACGGTCGGCAGTTAGAGATCTCGCCTTCGACCCAAAGATCGGTGTAAGTCGTCTCGATATGTTGTTGAATGTTAGTTACAAGAGCACGGACACTCCAGATGCGCCGCTCGGTAGAAACAGCAACAATAGTCGCTGGCTGGGAAGAATCTTCGAGGGACTGCCTCGACGCTCTGTTGCCAACAAGCGGAACACCCTGCAATAGAACTGTAGATGGAGCGTCCTCAACCGAAGCCGAGAAAAGCCCCGTCTGGAAGATCGAACTAGAGGCCATAGAACCGGCGGCAAATCGCTTTCCGGCACGAGGCTTCCCTCGTCGCGCACGGAGGCTCGCCAAGGTTGGCGGGTTGTCTTCTTTCTCAGACATCTTGCCTGAGTCTAGCACCGCGATGCGGCCTCTCCGAGTCAGTGACGCATTCGTCCGATGACCCACAGAAGCACACTAAGGACTACGCTGACCAAAATGGAGGTCACCAGCGGAAACGAGACAGACCATCCCCGACCGCGCCAGTTGAAGTCGCCAGGCAAACGACCTAAGGGCAGATGAAGACGATCAAGCCCAACGATGAGAGCGCCAAGAAAAACCAGCAGGAGGCCGAGGAAAATAAGTGTGCGACCAAGGTCGGACATGCTTACCCATCATCCTAGGCGGTGGCCAGCAGCGCGGCAGCTTCGCGGAGGAGGTCCAAGGGTTGACACGGTTTGGTGAGGATACCCACAGGCCGTGACAACTTCCGGGACTGTTCGCGGACACTCTGCAGATTCGAATAAAAGCCGGTGAGTACCAGGATGCGACACGCCGGCAACTCTCGCGTTACGTCATTTACCAAAGAAAGGCCATCTCGACCTGGCATACTAACGTCACAAAGAAGCAGGTTCGGCGCAAATTCGCGCGAACACTCAAGCCCCTGGTCTGCCGAATAAGCCGCTTTAGCTACGAACCCGCTCTTTTCGAAGATCAATGTCAGCGTGTCAGCAACCAGACGGTCATCGTCAACTACCAGAACTCGCTTCATTGGTCCTCCCTATGAGTCGTTTGGGTATGACTGTGAACATTTCTCTCTGGCAACTTCAGGTTAAGCCTCAAAAAGCATTTCTGTCGAATCAAAATGCGAAGTTTGCCGGTCAAAACTTAGACTCAATTCTTCCTCCAAAGTCGCAGAGATGCTGCTCTAAAGTATTTCGGGTGATAATCCGGCCCGCGTCGCCGCCCTCTGAAGATCGCAACTGGAGGCTCTGGTAAGGTTTACGAAAGAACGCTGACTCTGATTTGACCGAGGAATTACTTGCACGTCGCCGCATTCATCGCCGGATTGTTTTGTTGCCTTGGAGTGGCGCTCGACGCCTTTCAAACCATTATTCTGCCGCGTCGACCGACGGGGCGATTTCAGATCACCAGAATTTTCTTCATCGCAACCTGGACACCATGGGTCGTGATGGCCGAGCGCGCCAGCAACAAGAAGGTGCGCGAACAGATTTATAGCGTCTATGGTCCTCTTTCGTTACTTCTTCTTTTGCTGCTTTGGGCAATACTTTTGATCTTCGGCTTCGGGATGTTCTATTTCTCGCTGCACTCTCCCTTTGGCGACGCCATGATGGGACACAGCGACAGCGCGTGGGCGCAGCTTGGCACCGATCTGTACGTCAGCGGTACGACCCTGTTTACGCTTGGTTTGGGTGACGTTGTGCCGCACCGTCTACTCGCACGGGCGTTTATCATCTTCGAGTCCGGCGTCGGATTGGGCTTTGTCGCTCTAGTAATCGGTTATCTGCCAGTGCTGTATCAGGCGTTTTCCCATCGCGAGGTGAGCGTGGCGTTGCTCGACGCAAGGGCCGGGTCCCCGCCCAACGCTGCCGAGCTTCTGCGGCGGCACGCTTTTGAAGGCGGTCAGGAGGCTTTGTCAGCTTTGTTGGCGGAGTGGGAGCGCTGGTCCGCAGAGATCCTGGAGTCGCATATCTCCTATCCGATTCTTTGCTACTACCGTTCGCAACACGACAACCAAAGCTGGTTGTCCGCGCTCGTCTCGATACTGGACACCTGCGCTCTGTTGATCTCGGTTGTCGAAGGCACTCCTTCACGACAGGCGCAGCTTACGTTCGTGATGGCGAGGCATGCCTTGATCGATCTTGGTCACGTCTTCCACATCGAGGAACACAAGGCGTGGCAACGTCAGTCCGAGTTAGATCGTCTTCCGTCCAAAGACTTCTACCGGCTGTGCGAAGCTCTTGGCGACAACCACTTACGCCTCTGTGGCGACCCCGCCGCGGCAAAGCGTCTGAACACAATTCGCGCCCTTTATGAGCCCCACGCCTTCGCTCTCTCGGAATACCTCAGGATGCCTCTGCCGGTCTGGGTCGCCCCGCCCAAAGAAAATGATCAATGGAGCATCCTGACAAGACTACGAACTGATGCGGAGACGGCATTAAGGGTACGGGGCAATCCTCCCGACTCATACCATGACGAGTAGCTCTGCTGCCTTCATCCGAACACTTATCGGCAATCTCAGCTGCCGGATGCTAAGACTGAAAACCTAGCATCCGGGACTAAACAAGATCACAGCCGCCCATTCGAAGCTACTGTCCGGCAGGGCCGACAGGTGCGGGGTTAAGCTTTTGTGCCGCCAAAGCGCCCGCTGGCCCCTTGGCGTCCTTGTCTTTAAGCTGCGCGTATATTTTCTTTGCCAGATCGGGTTTCCCCTCAGTCTCATAGAGCTCAGCTAATTGCAGTTGTGCGAGACCTGAAGGCACGGTACTAGTCGGCTTCGCTGTGAGCTGGTTATAGAGCTCGACCGCTTGAGCATCGCGACCCGTCTGGCGATAAAGTTGGGCGAGCGACAGGTTTGCCAGCGCAGCTAGATCGCCGTTCCATCCACCAGCCACTTGCTTTAATGTGCTCTCGGCGGACGCATTTTGCCCCTGCTCCATGTAGGTGAGACCACCGAAATAACGTGCCACCCTTCCGTCTGGAGTCATGCCGTACTTGTCTGCAACGCCCATAAACAAATCATTGGCGGCCTTAGCGCGTTCCGCAACCGACGCATACGTCTTCACGCCGGGAGGCACAGGTTGTCCAGGCGCTGCGAGGGGCGTCTGGTAAGCCTGCATGGCTGCACCGAAGGCGACCGACGCCTGGCTGGCGCGGCTGTTATATATCAGTACGCCGCCAACCACAATCAGAATCGCCGCAAGCACAGCAACACTCGTGACGATGACTGAACGGCGGTTTTCGCTGGCCCACTCGAGGCCATGGTTGGTGGTATCGACGAACTGGTCGTGCTTGAGAGCTTGCTTGGTCTGCTGATCCACTGGTGTTGTTTTTCCTTTGTGCTCGCCGCGGTCTCGCCGCTTTGAGAGAACTTGTTGCGCGAAGTCACAGCGCAGAACTTTAAGTCTATCAGCGGTGGAAATCGTAGGATAGTTTCAGAGCGAGCTTATTCTGTCGCTCCCTACCAACTACCTCAAAAATAAAAGAATTACCGTCCGATAAAAAGCTATCGCAACTCTTCAGTTGCGAGCTAATGCGACCAATCTATCACTCTTCTTCTTTTATTCTCCGCTCGTTCATTCGCGTGTTCAGTAACATCGAGTCATCGACACTATCTAACGGGTTGACAGTCTCGGTGTAGAGGCGAAGACTTGTACGCGAAGGAATTTGCGCCACTTTATGAAGACAGTAACCACCGAAGCAGCCATCACCTCCCCACCAACTACCAATAAACACCTCATCCGCTGGGTCGAAAAGATGTCAGACCTGACCCAGCCCGATCGAATTCACTGGATTGATGGTTCGCAGGCCGAGTACGACTACCTTTGCGATCAGTTGGTGAAGGCCGGCACGTTTACTACGCTCAACGAGAAGCTGTGGCCAGGATGTTTTCTCGCCCGGTCGGCGCCAAACGACGTCGCGCGCGTTGAAGACCGTACGTTTATCTGCTCACTTTCCAAGGACACCGCCGGGCCAACCAACAACTGGGAAGATCCCTATGTGATGCGCAAGAAGCTCAAGCAGCTCTTTCGCGGCAGCATGCGCGGGCGCACCATGTACGTCTTGCCCTACTCGATGGGCCCTATTGGGTCGCCCATGTCGCAGATCGGCGTTCAGCTTACTGACTCGGCCTACGCGGTCGTCAACATGCGCATTATGGCCCGCATTGGCGCGCCCGTCTTTGCAGAGATCGACAAGGACGAGAAGCGCGTTGTTCCCTGCATGCACACTGTCGGAGCTCCGCTGGCGCCCGGTGAGCGGGACGTCCCGTGGCCCTGCAACGACGAGAAGTACATCGTTCACTTCCCAGAGACCCGCGAGATCTGGTCGTATGGAAGCGGCTATGGAGGTAATGCGCTGCTGGGCAAAAAATGCTTTGCGCTGCGCATTGCTTCCAACATCGCCCGCGACGAGGGCTGGATGGCCGAGCACATGCTGATTCTCGGCGTTGAATCCCCGAAGCGTGCAGACGGCACAACCGAAAAGACATACGTCGCAGCAGCTTTTCCGTCCGCCTGTGGCAAGACGAACTTCGCCATGATGATTCCGCCCGCTGGTTTTGATGGGTGGAAGGTCTGGACTGTCGGCGACGACATCGCCTGGATCAAGCCTGATGCGACTGGACAGTTACGCGCGATCAACCCCGAGGCGGGTTTCTTCGGAGTGGCTCCCGGCACGAGCGCCAAGACCAATCCCAATGCGATGGCTACGCTTGCTAAGAACACTATCTTCACCAACGTTGCGCTAACGCCTGAAGGCGGCGTGTGGTGGGAGGGCATGACCGACACGCCGCCTACGGAACTCATCGATTGGCGCGGGAACAGATGGACTCCGGCGATTGCTAAAGAGACTGGCAGCCCGGCAGCACATCCGAATGGCCGATTTACCGCGCCGGCACGGCAGTGTCCGACGATTGATCCTGACTGGGAGAACCCGAATGGAGTGCCCATCTCGGCGTTTATCTTTGGAGGGCGGCGGCCTACTACGATGCCTCTGGTTTATCAGGCCTTCAACTGGTCTGCAGGGGTCTACATTGGGGCTACGATGGGCTCAGAGACGACTGCAGCCTCTGCTGGGGCCGTCGGCAAGGTGCGCCGTGATCCGATGGCTATGCTGCCCTTCTGCGGCTATCACATGGGCGACTACTTTCGGCATTGGCTGAAGATGCAGCGGAACCTTTCGGCTACGCCGCGGGTCTTCCACGTCAACTGGTTTCGCAAGGGGCCGGATGGGCAGTTTCTGTGGCCGGGATATAGCGAAAACATGCGTGTTCTCAAGTGGATTGTGGATCGCGTACGCGGGCGGGCGCTCGGCAAGGAGACTCCGATTGGCTGGACGCCGCACTTTGAAGACATCAACTGGAAGGGGCTTGATTTCCCAAGGGAGACCTTCGATGTGCTGCAAACGGTTGATCGGGAGCAGTGGAAGCAGGAGGTGATGGGGCATGAGGAGTTGTTTCTGGCCCTGCACGACCACCTTCCTCCCGAGATGATTTATGAGCGCGAACTGTTGATCTGCAGGCTCTAAAAACGAGTTTGTTGTGCATATTTTTTTCTGCGTGGCGTTTCCTTGTTTTTGCTGGGGTTTTTGCAAAAAGCGGTGTGCAAAACGTGGTTTTTTGCATGGTGAATGTGGTGAATATCGTGGTGGAAGTGTGGTGGTTTGCAGCGCTTAATTTGGCCTCGAAAGATGCGCCACGTTTGAGCAATTTATTTTTGGTCTGACCATTTTGACATTGAGGTTTACGGTTCATAGAGATTGGTGAAGGAGTTCATGTCGAATCAGCACGCAGCACCGTTTAATCCCAACCCGCAGCCTCCTGTTCCGGAACCGAGTCACGCTGAGCGTGCTCGAACTTTGTTGCACCTGTTGAGCGTGGCTACGCTTTCGACTGTGTCGCGCAAGCAGCCGGGGTTTCCGTTCGGTTCGCTGATGCCCTATGCGCTGGATGCAGCGGGGCGGCCGTTGTTCCTGATCAGCACGATGGCGATGCATACGCAGAACGTGAAGGCCGACCCGCGGGCCAGCCTCTTTGTGAGCCAGCCTGCCGCTGATGGCGACGTGCTGGGAGCTGCCCGGGTCACGCTGGTTGGCAACGTCGTCCAGCTTGGCGATGACGACAAGGCCGAGGTCCGCGAGATCTACCTGAAGGCCCATCCGAACAGCCAGTACTGGGTCGACTTCACCGACTTTGCGTTCTTTCGGCTGGAGCCGGTGGATGTGTACTACGTGGGCGGCTTTGGCGTGATGGGATGGGTAACTGCTGCCGACTACGTTGCGGCTGCACCTGACCCCCTTGCAGGGGCTGCGCAGGGCATTCTGGACCACATGAACGCTGACCATGCGGATGCGCTGGTCCTTCTGGCTCGCATGCATGCAAAACTGGAGGCCGAGTCCGCAATGATGACTTCGGTGGACCGGCTGGGTTTCCACGTCCGCGTGCTGACCTCGGGGGGCATGAAGGGGGCTCGGATTCCCTTCCTCCGGGAGGTCTCGACACCCACGGAGACCCGCATCGTTCTTGTAGAAATGGTGAAATTGGCTCGCCTCGGATGAGCCGACAAATACCTTGACTCAAAGTTCCTTTGCCGTTACCTTAAATGAATGGCTAGACTCCCTTCGGGTTGAGTCAGTCATAACGAAGTCCACCCACTTCGTTGCTTTACTGGAATACCCACGCAACAGCCCCCACCGCGCTGCGTGGGTTTCCTTTTTTAAGCGACCTCCCTCTCACTGAGTTTCCAAGGAACCGGCGTTGCCGGAGACCGTAAACTAATCGTAGTGATGCCTCTTGAAACTCCAGCCTCCGATCCGGTCCGGGTCACTGCGCCAGCCGACAGTAATGGTTTTGCGCCACTGAAGATTCCGCTGTTTCGTGATCGATGGATCGCGAGCACGATCTCTTCGGTGGGCACGTGGATGCAGGATACGGCCGGCACGTGGCTGATGACTTCGCTGACGAGCTCGCCGCTGCTGATTGCGCTAATGCAGACTGCGGCCAGCTTGCCGGTGCTGCTGCTTGGGCTGCTGGCAGGCGCGACGGCAGATATCTTCGACCGCCGCAAGCTGTTGATCTTCTGGCAGACGTGGATGCTGGCTTCGGTGGGAGTGCTGGCGATCCTTACGTTCGTCGGCTACCTGTCTCCGTGGGCGTTGCTGGCGTTTACGTTTCTGCTCAATGTCGGCTCGGCGATGAACAACCCTGCGTGGCAGGCGATTGTTCCGGAGTTGGTGCCGCGCGAGTTGATTCCGGATACGGTTTCGCTGAATGCGGCGAGCAACAATCTCGCACGGGCCGTGGGACCTGCGCTTGGTGGGTTGATGGTGGCGGGCTTTCAGCGTGTGTACACAGGCGCGGGCTCGGTGTTTGCGTTGAATGCGCTCTCGTTTGCGGGAGTGATCTGGGTGCTCGTCAACTGGAAGCGGATTCCGCTGTTCAAATCGACCCTGCCGTCGGAGCGGGTTGCGGCGTCGATCCGCTCGGGGCTGCGATATGTGCGGTACGCGCCGGACCTTCAGTCGTCGCTTATCCGCGCGTTCATCTATACGTTTTTTATCTCGGCGATCTGGTCGCTGCTGGCGGTGGTGGCGAAGCGCGATTTGAAGCAGGGACCACTTGGGTACGGCATCCTGAATGGATCGCTTGGCCTGGGAGCGGTGGTTGCGGCTACGACGCTTCATCGGATTCGGCAACGGTTCTCTGCCGATCAGATTCTTGCGGCGTCGACGCTTTATAACGTCGTTGTACTGCTGGTGCTGGCGTTTGTGCGGAGCCCATCGATCATCATTGCGACGCTGGTGTTTTCAGGCGCGGCGTGGACTAGCACGATGTCGACGATCAATGTGTCGGTGCAGCTCTCGGTGCCGGCGTGGGTGCAGGCGCGCGCGTTGGGCACGTACATGATGACGTTTCAAGGGGGCATGGTCTTTGGGTCGATTCTGTGGGGCGCGATCGCTGAGCGTACGTCGACTCCGATTGCGCTGGCGACGGCTGCTGGTGGATTGCTGCTGACGTTTCCGTTTGCGCGGCGTTATCACATTCTGCAGGGGCCGCTGCCGGACCACACGCCGCATCAGTTCAAACATCCTGCTCCGCAGCTTGCGTTTGAAACAGAGCCGACTGATGGACCGGTTCGTATCTCTGTTGAGTATCGTGTTCCGACGGAGAACTACGCCGAGTTCACACTGGCGATTCATCAGCTGCGCGGTGTGCGATTGCGTGACGGTGCGATTCGATGGGGCATCTATCGCGATGCGCTCGATCCGGAGCATTTGAACGAGACTTTTCTGATGGAGTCGTGGCTGGACTATCTGCGTTCGCGGGAGCGAATCACCGCTGCTGATGAGGCCATCCGCGCGCGTGTGCGTGCCCTTCACCATCACGATGAACCGCCTAAGACTACGTACCAGATCTATGCGAAGGAGATCGCTAATCCAGTTCCTTCGCATGTTCCGGAACAGGTTACAGATCCGCCGGAGTAGCGGATCGGATCACGGCACAGACAGACAAGTACAGGGATCCTTCCCCATTCGACTGCACTCATGGTCAGGATGACGACGTCAAAGTACGGTTGCGTTCTAATCTTGAGGTTGGGTTAAATTCCACGGGCGCAGCCTTACGTGAAGGCTGCGCCCGTGGTTTTTGAGTACTAAGACTGCAAACGCAGATTCCCCTCGGGAATGAAAAGCAAAAACAAGAAGCGACGCTGCATTAGCTACAGCGTCGCTATTAGTTGCGGCGTCGCCCTATTCGGGAGAGCCGAGTGCGAGGTCGATGAGGGTCTTCTCTTCGATCTCGTGGGCCTTGGCTGAACCGGTTGCGGGGGTTGCGCTGGCGCTGCGTTTGACGCTGAGGACAGCACGATCGCCGGCGAGGCGACGCAGCAGCGGCATGACATAGGTGAAGGCGCCCATGTTGGCTGGCTCCTCCTGAACCCAGATGATCTCCTGAGCTTCGGGATGCTGGTCGAGCGCGGCTTGCAGTTCGGCCTCGGGCCATGGATACAGCTGCTCGACGAAGATGATGCCGACGCTGAAGTCCTTGCGCTTTTCGCGCTCGACGCGGAGGTTGTGGCCGATCTTGCCGCTGCAGACGAGCAGGCGGCGAGGGGCTTTGACGTCGTTGTCGGGCAGGACGTTCTGGAAGCGCTCGATGGCGAAGTCGGCGAGGGTTGAGGAGGCGTCGGGGTGGCGGAGCATGCTCTTCGGCGTGAAGACGACGAGCGGCTTGCGCCAGAAACGCAGCGCCTGACGACGCAGGAGATGGAAGTACTGCGCGGCGTTTGAAGGCTGGCAGATCTGGATATTGTCGTTGGCAGCGAGCTGGAGGTAGCGCTCGATGCGTGCACTGGAGTGCTCGGGGCCCTGGCCTTCGTAGCCGTGCGGAAGCAGCATGACGAGGCCGGAGAGGAGACCCCACTTGGCTTCGCTGGCGGCGATGAACTGATCCATGATGATCTGGGCACCGTTGGCGAAGTCGCCGAACTGGGCCTCCCAGAGCACGAGCGCCTCGGGGTAGTCGCGGGAGAAGCCGTATTCGAAGCCAAGAACTGCGGCTTCGGAGAGCAGCGAATTGTAAACCTCGAATTTTCCCTGCTTGTCGCTGAGGTGCGCGAGCGGGGTGTAGCGGACTTCGGTCTCGGTGTCGACCATGACGGCGTGGCGCTGGTTGAAGGTGCCGCGCTGCGAGTCCTGGCCGGTGAGACGGACGGGCGTGCCGGCTTCGAGAAGAGAAGCGAAGGCGACGAGCTCGGCCATGCCGTAGTCGAAGAGGCGCGAACCGGCGCCCATCTCCTGGCGCTGCTCGAAGAGCTTCTTGACCTTGGGATGGATGTGGAAGCTGGCGGGATAGTTGGTGAGGGCTGTGACGAGCTCGTTGATGCGCTGCGCGGGAAGGCCAGTTACGACGTCGTCCTCGGGTAGCAGTTCGCCGCCGCGGTAGTTGTCCCAGTACGCGGGAAGCTGTGCGAGATGGGGCTTGTGCTCGGCCTGCGACGCGGCCTTCTGATCGTCGAGGAGCTCCTGCTGGATCTTCTGCACTTCGGCTGATGGATCGACGCCGATCTGCTTGGCGTAGCTCAGGTAGAGGGCTGGACGGTCCTTGATGATCGCGTAACGACGAGGCTGGGTGACGGTGGGATCGTCGACTTCGCTGTGTCCGTGCTTGCGGTAGCCGACGAGATCGACCACGATGTCGGAGTGGAAGCGGCTGCGGTACTCAGCGGCGATGGCAGCGACTCGAACGACGGCGTCCGGGTCTTCTGCGTTGACGTGGAAGATCGGGATGGGAAGGCGCTTTGCGATGTCGGTTGCGAAGCGTGAGGAGTTGGACTCTTCGGGCACTGCGGTGAAGCCGAGGAGGTTGTTAACGATGATGTGGATGGTGCCGCCGACGTTGTAGCCGTGCAGCGTTGCCATGTTCAGCGTCTCGGCAAGAATGCCTTGCCCAGCAAAGGCGGCGTCGCCGTGGATGATGACTGGCAGAACCTGATCGCTTCCGCCCTTGCCGATGCGCTCCTGCTTGGCGCGGGTGCGTCCGAGGACGACAGGGTCGACTGCTTCAAGGTGACTCGGATTGGAGGCGAGGTGGACCGAAATCACTTCGCCGTTCGGGGAGCGATATTCGCCGGTCGCACCAACGTGATATTTCACGTCGCCACCACCCATGGTACTGCGCGGATCGACGTCTTCGAACTTCGTGAAGATTTCGGAGGGCAACCGACCGACGGTGTTGGTCATTACATTCAAGCGGCCACGGTGACTCATTGCGAGCATGGTCGTAGTGACGCCGCAGCCTGCGCTCACTGCGAGGATGCGATCGAGGAACGGGATGAGCGCTGTGAGTCCTTCAAGCGAGAATCGCTTGGAGCCGAGGTAGCGCGATTGAATGACCTGCTCGAAGAGGTCGGCGTGAATGAGTTGCGTGAGAATCTGCGCCTGGTCGGGCTTCGGCGCGGTCTGCTCCATGCGCTCCTGCAGCCACTGACGCTGCTCCGGGCTTGCGATGTGCATGAACTCCGCTGCGATGGTGCCGCAGTAGTAGCTGCGGGCCTCTTTCGCGATGTCGCCTTCAGGAGCGGGTGTGGGGAATGGTTCGGGTGGGAGGTATTGTCCGAGCGGATCGAGAGAGGCCTGCAGATAACCCCAGCGTCTAAAGATGTCGAAGATTGTTTCGCGTTCCTGTTGTTCTACTGATGCGACTGGTGGTGTCAGAGTCCCTGCCTTTGTGGCCATTGCTTCCTCGCTTCCGATCTATTCGCGAAAGCCATTTCGCGTACATTATTATGCTAGTCCTTTCGGCGAGCGGGCGCACGTTCTGGAGGGCACTTGTGAGGAGTTGTGACTATAAAGTTGCACCCTGCAGCCAGGGCTGGAACTCCTCTTCGCCGAAGCCGTGGATCTCGCTTCGGGTGGGTTGGCCGGAGGCGACGCGAAGGATCTCGTTGAAGATCCTGGTCCCGGCTTCTTGAACGGTCTCTTCCCCATCGATGATCGTTCCGCAGTTGAGATCCATGTCGTCCTGCATACGATTGAAGAGGATGGTGTTAGAGGCGATTTTGATTGAGGGGGTGGGTTTGCAGCCGAAGACTGAGCCTCTGCCGGTGGTGAAGCAGATCAGGTTGGCTCCACTGGCAACCTGTCCGGTGGCGGAGACGGGATCGAAGCCCGGGGAGTCCATGAAAACAAGACCCTTTTCTGTGACCGGCTCGGCGTAGAGGTAGACCTCGTTGAGGTTGGTGGTGCCACCTTTGGAGACGGCTCCGAGGGACTTTTCGAGGATGGTTGTCAGACCACCGGTCTTGTTGCCGGGCTGTGGATTGTTGTCGATGGAGCCGCGGTGACGGGCCGTGTACTCCTCCCACCAGTGGATGCGGTCGATGAGCCGCTGGGCGACGTCTGGGCGGGAGGAGCGGCGGGTGAGGAGGTGCTCGGCGCCGTAGACTTCGGGGGTTTCGGAGAGGATCGCGGTGCCGCCGTTGCGGACGAGGAGGTCGACGGCAGCGCCGAGGGCGGGGTTGGCGCTGATGCCGGAGTAGGCGTCGGAGCCGCCGCACTGGAGGCCCACGATGAGGTTGGAGGCAGAGACGGTAGTGCGTCTGGCCTGATTCGCCTGCTCCAGTAGCTCGAATACGGTGGCGATGCCTGACTGAATGGCGTTGGCGGTGCCACCCGACTCCTGAATGGTGCTGGTGCGCAGGTTGCTGTTGGTGCCGGTGAGGGTGATGAGTGGCTCAATCTGATTGGTTTCGCAACCTAGGCCGAGGAGAAGAACGGCGGCGAAGTTGGGATGGGTCGAGTAACCAGCGAAGACGCGCCGGAGCAGGTCGGCGGGTTCATCGTGCTCGGCCATTCCGCAGCCAGTGCCGTGGGTGATGGTGACGACTCCATCGACGTTGGGGTAGGCGCTGAGAATCTCCGGGGTGAAGTGTGCGGCGATGCGGCGGGCTACCGTGGCTGAGCAGTTTACTGTGGTCAGAACACCGACGTAGTTGCGAGTGGCGACGCGGCCATTGGGACGGACGATGCCCTGGAAGGTGGCGGTTTGGGCTTGAGGGACAAACTCCGTTGGACGAGCTTCAGAGCCGATGGAGTAGTCGCGCTCGAAGTTCCCGGTGACGAGGTTGTGGGTATGGACGTGTTCACCGATCGATATGGGCTGGGTTGCGAAACCGATGATTTGGTTGAATTTACGGACTGGATCGCCCTGGGCGACGGCATGTACGGCGAGTTTGTGGCCTGCCGGAATGTCGGAGATGGTCGTAATGTTGAGGCTCGGGAGACGCTGGCTCGCCGCGACGGGCTTGAGGGCGACCGCGACGTCGTCTGAGATGCCGAGCATGAGAGCGTGGGGAATCAAACTGGCCTGGTTATCTCCGTGTACTGAATACAGGGCTGATTCAAATAGTGGTACGACCACACTCTACTCCATCACTGCAAGCAATGGGCAGAGATTGTTGGGACTCGATCACTATTGCGGCAAAATTGTTGAGTAGATCGTCGCGAACTATAGTTGAGGGATGGTGGCTGCAGCCCGCAATGTTCTGGCATTGGTGATCGCTCTTAGTTGGACAGGTATGTCCACAGGGAGCGGATATGCGTCACAGTCGATTGTGGGCGGAGTGCAAGCGGCTGCCCCGCAGGCCGCTGCGCCTGAGGTGCCGGTTGCACAAGCGGACGGCGCAAAGGTTGAGGATCGACCGCTGCCGGATATCCCGACGCTGATGCGCGAGGTTGAAGCGAACCAGAGAACGTCAGAGAAGATCGAGAAGGATTATCTGTACAAGTCGGTGCAGACGGAGAAGGAGTCGGACGGGCATGGGGGTGTGAAGAAGACCGAGACCAAGGAGTATGACGTCTTCTGGGTGGAGGGCGTGCCGGTGCGCCGGATGACCAAGAAAAATGGGAAGGAGTTGAGCGCGGAAGAGCAGAAGAAGGAGAGCGAAGAGATCGACAAAGAGGTAGCGAAGGCAAAGGAGAGGCGTGCGAAGGCCGATGCGAAGGGCAAAGAATCAAGCCCGCGCGGAGACGATGAGATTACTGTGTCTCGGTTGCTGGAGCTTGGGAGTTTTACGAATGCAAGGCGATTGCAGATGAACGGCCGGGACACGATTGCGGTTGATTTTGCAGGTGATCCTAAAGCAAAGACGCGGAACCGAGGTGAGGATGTGATTCGGGACCTAGCGGGGACGGCGTGGATCGATGAGCAGGACAAGGTATTAGTAAAAGTGCAGGGGCATTTTTTCAATAACTTCAAGATCGGGGGAGGCATCGTCGCGAATATTCAAAAAGGAACGAGCTTTGGAATGGAGCAACGCAAGGTGAACGACGAGGTGTGGCTGCCGGCGATGATTGAGGGGCAAGGATCCGCACGGGCGCTTTTGTTTTTCAGTTTTAATGGGAGTCTGCAGGCGGTCGAGTCGGATTACCGCAAGTTCAAGGCGACTTCGACGATATTGCCAGGAATGAGCACGGTCGAGCCGGAGGCGAATCCTACCGCAACTCCGCAGTGATTCAGGCGCGAGTGTCGGCTATCCGTCCACTTGTGGTCGTTATACGACGCATTTGCGGAGGTTAAGCGCGCAAAGGGATAGCCTGAGCCATCCCTCCCGCAAAACTTGGTTGTCGCTGCAGTCTTAGTGCTAAAGACTAGAGAGGCTGGACGTCAGACGCCTGCCAACCCTTGGGTCCCTTTACCACGTTGAACTGTACAGCCTGGCCCTCTTGAAGGCTCTTGAAACCGTTCGAATTGATCGCCGAGTAGTGTACGAATACATCCTCGCCGTTCTGACGGCTGATAAAGCCAAACCCCTTGGCATCGTTAAACCACTTCACTGTTCCCTGTTCCATGTTCGCTATTTCCTTATTGCTATTGAATTTGCCGCTAGATCCAAATCGGGGTTCGTACAGTACGAGCTTTGCAGAAATCCAATCTGTTTCAAACGATGTGTGAAGGTTAGCACAACTGACTAGTTTTTTTTATTTAATCTCCTAAATAGTTAGGATTGCACTATTTAAGGTGCAGAAAATGTGGAGAATCGGGAGGTAAAAGAGGATTACTGTGTGGTGTGCTATCGACAAAGGTATGCCGACGATGTTAGATATCACGCAACCGTTACGACCCCAGGTGGGAGCGGACGATCTCTTCAGCTTTTTCGAGAACCTGTTCCAGGGTCATGGCCGTGGAGTCGAGGATGACTGCGTCGGCAGCGGGCTGGAGGGGTGATTCGGCACGGTGGCGGTCGCGGTAGTCGCGCTCTTTAAGGTCGCGGAGGATGGCCTCTTCGGAGAGGCGCTGCTGCTCGGCGGTGACGGGATCGGGTGCCTGGCGGGCGGAGTTTTGCCGGTCGGTGGGCTGGGTGATGTGGGATTCGGGGGCGGCCTGGCGGTAGCGGCGGTTGCCGCGGACCTCGGGAGCAGCGTCGAGAAAGATCTTTACCTCTGCGTCGGGGAAGACGGCGGTGCCGATGTCGCGGCCTTCCATGACCACGCCGCCGGCTTCGCCGAGGGCGCGCTGCTGCTGGACCATCCAGGCGCGAAGGTGGGGGTGGATGGAGACCTGAGAGGCAGCGGAGGTGACGTCGGTCTCGCGGATGCGGCGGGAGACGTCCATGCCGTCGAGGAGGACGCGGTTGCCTTCGAGTTGCGGCTCGAGGGTGATGCGGGTGTGGGTGGCAAGGTCCATGAGGGGAGCTTCCTCGTCGAAGGCGTAGTCATTTTCGATGGCCTTGAGGGCAAGGGCTCGGTACATGGCTCCGGTTTCGAGGTTGAGGAAGCCGAAGCGGCGGGCGAGATGGGCAGCGAGGGTGCTTTTGCCAGCGCCAGCGGGCCCGTCGATGGCGATGACGGGGCGCTGGCGTTTTTTCGTTTCAGGCTGTGATGGTGCGGAGTCTTCGTGCGGCTGCGTCATCCGGCCTATTCGCCTTCCTGAGGTTTGAACTTGCGAGTCGGTGTGCGTTTGCCGAAGGGCTTCTTGTTGCCCTTGAACTTGTCGAAGGTACTGGCGGGTTTGCCGGCGCCGCCTGTTGCGGATTTACCGTAGGGCTTCTTGCCGGCGAAGCTGCTGCCGGTGGACTTGCCTGCGTAGCTGCCACCTGATTTCGTGTAAGGCTTTTTGGCTCCGAAGCTGCCGCTGGGTTTGCCGGCGGAGCTGCTGCGGGGCCTTGGGGCGTAGTCGCCGGAGCCTTCGGGGCGGGTTGGGCGGTCGGAGGATGATCGTGGAGTGCGCGGGGCATCGAACTTCCGGAAGGGAGGGCCACTCGCTCGGCCAGTGCGGCCTTCGGTGCGGTCTCCGCCGAAGTTGCTGCGGGGGGCGCGTTCGCTGCGGTCTGCACGATCGCGGGAGAAGCTGGGTTTGCCGGCGAAGCGCGATGGGCCTGCTCCTTCTTCGCGAGGAGCAAATGATTTGCGGGGGGCGAAGCCGTTGGTGCGGTCACCGCCGTCGGAGCTGCGTTGCGGGCGGGCCGAGAAGCTGCCGGGTTTGCGTGGGCCGCCGAAGCTCGGCTTACCACCGAAGCTCGGTTTGTCGCCGAAGGTGCGGCGGGGGGGACGGCTGTCGCCTGAATCTCCGTCGGTGCGGGGGGTGAACTCGCGGCGCGGGGGGCGGGAGTCACCGTAGTCGCGGCGGGGTGGGCGAGTGTCGTTGGAGTCGCGGCCGAAGCTGGGCTTGCCGGCAAAGCCTTCACGCTTGCGGCCGAAGGTGCCGGGTTTGGAGAAGGTCTTGCGTGGTCGGTCGCTGTCGCCGGTTGGGGCGTCGCCGAAGGGGCGTGGCGTGTACTCACGGCGCGGTGGGCGGCCGTCGGTGGTGCCTTCGCTGCGGCGGAAGGTGGGGCGGTCGCCTCCAAAGGAGGAGCGGTCGGATTTGAAAGAGGGGCGGTCGCTGCCGAATCGGGGTTTGCTGCCGAAGGCTGGCTTGCTGCCGAAGGCTGGCTTGTTGCCGAAGCTGGGACGGCTGCCAAAGGATGGCTTCGATCCGAACGCCGGTTTGGAGCCGAAGGAGGGGCGCTTCCCTTCCCGGTCGTATGCGGGCTTGCGGTCGTACGTGCGAGGAGTCTGCAGAGCTGCGGTCGCGTCGCCGTCTTCCGATACTTCGGAGGAGGACTTTGCTGCGGCGAGGCGGGCGGCCTTCTCTTCTTCCCAAGGCTTGGTGAAGCTGGGGCGGTCGGGACGGTTGGATTCGCGGGTAAAGGGGCGGCGTTCGCGTGGTGAAGGTGCGGATTCGGAGTTGCGACCAGGTTTGGTTACAAATCCTGTGCCTACCTTGCGGGGCTTGGGGATGAACTTTTTGATGCGTGGTGATTCTGCGGTTTCGGTGCTGTCGCCTTCGGTGGTGACGACGATGGAGTCGACGTCGTCGGGTGCCGGTGTGGCGACGGCGAGGAAGGCAGGGAGTTCGCCGGTGACGTGGAGGACGGTGCGGCCTTCGACGGCGATGGTTTCGAGTTGGCGGGCGGAGATGAGCGCGTGGACGACGTCGCGAATGCGCGAGCGGGCGGCGACGGGAGAGAGGAAGGTTTCGATGTCTTCCTCAGCCGCGACGATGGCCTGGCCGAGATAGAGCGAGATGAGAGCCGAGAGTGCGGTGGGCTGGCCTGCGTTGGCTCCGGCTTTGATCTGTTTGGTGAAGCGGGTGGAGGTGAGCTCCCAGAGAGTTGCTGCGCCGTCGGGCTGCGGGATGGGGATCACGCGGAGGTGCTGCCAGAGCTCGGTGAGCGAGCGGAGAACAGCGGACTCGGTGACCTCTTTGCCTAGCTGCGTGGTGAGGTCGTAGGAGGACATGCCGGTGGCGTGATCCTTGGCGCGCTCGGCGAGGAGGGTGTAGGTGTTGAGGGCGAGCGGGGAGACCTTGGTGGCTCCGCTTGTGGCGGGTGGCTGCTTCCAGGCCTTGTCGCCGCGGAGGGTGAAGATGTAGGGGAAGGCGAGTGGGGAGACGATGAAGTCTGGGGTTTCGCTGCCGGTGCCTGTCGGTGAACCGAGGAGGTTCAGTGGGATGGCGCCGCCGTCGAGGATGAGACGCGAGAGCAGGCTGCGGGACTGGTCGGTGTCGGCGAGGGAGGGTGTGGCGTTGGGAGTACCGAGGATCGCTTCGACGAAGGATGGCGCGGGGGCCGGAAGCTGCGCGGCGCGAGGCGTGAAGAAGACCAGGCCGGAGGTGTTGAGCCAGTCGCGGAGCATGTTGATGGTGAGGATGGGATCGGCGTTGTGATGCCAATGGGCGAGACGGGCGGCGGCGAGCTGGTCAGCCGTGGGGGTGCTTAGGTTACTCAAGGTGTTGCCTTCCTGCTGGGCGGAGCGGTGCTCGCGCTACAACATATCCTCAGCCTGGGCTGTAAAGGATGACACTTACGATTGGATTCGAGCGAGTGCGTCTAGATGCGCTGAAATGCTTTTTGTATGTCTTTATAAGAATAACGCAAAGCGATGGGTCTGCCGTGGGGACAGGCGGTTGGATGATCGGTTTTTCCGAGGGCATCGAGGAGCCACTCGATTTTTGAGGGTTCGAGGGGCTGGTTGATCTTGATGGCGGCGTGGCAGGCGATGCTTGCGGCGATGCGGCGGCGGCGGGCTTCGGCGTTCTCTGTCTGGCGATTGCGGTCGGGGATGGCGAGTACTTCTTCCAGCATCTGCTCCAGTTCGCGGCCTTCCAGGCCTACTGGTGCAGCCTTGACGGCGAGGGTGCGGGGGCCGAAGGGTTCGGCTTCGAAGCCGTTGCGGTCGAGTTCGTCGGCGATCTCGGCGAAGGTGATCATCTGGGCGGGGAGGAGATCGATCAACAACGGCATGAGAAGGCGCTGACGCTGGATCTGCTCCGTGTCGCGCTCGCGGAGGACTTTTTCGAAGAGGATGCGCTCGTGGGCGACGTGCTGGTCGATAATCCAGAGGCCCTCTTCGTTGGTGGCAAGGATGAAGGAGTCGCGGAACTGGCCGATGGGTTTGAGGGTGGAGAGGGCGGTGAGGGTGTCGGCTTGTTGGGGGGCGGCTTCGTAGGCTGATTCGGCCTCGTTGGTGTCGTAGCCGATGGGGATGGAGTGGCCGGAGAAGGCGAAGCGGCCGGGGGAGGGTGGAACCATTGGCGCGGCCAGGTTGAAGGTGGGGGATTTTACTGATTCGGCCGACGCAGGCTCGTCCCATTGCGCCGTCTCGGAGCCGTTGGCGAAATACAGGGATCCTTCGCGATGCTCAGGATGACGACTTCCATTGACATCGCCCTGATTGGGTTCGAAGGTCGTGGGTTCGTTGGTTGGATCGAAGAATGGCGGCTCAGGAGCGCCGGGGAGTGGGCTGACATCGATGAGGAGGGAGCTCGATACGCCATGAGGACCGTTCTGTAGGGCGGTGGCGAAGCTGGCGGCGGGGCGGGCCTGGATGAGAGTTGTGCGGATGGTGTCGCGGACGAAGTCGTGAACGAAGCTGGGCTGGCGGAAGCGGACTTCGGTCTTGGCAGGATGGACGTTGACGTCGACCTCTTGTGGGGGCATCTCGAGGTAGAGAAGGACGACTGGAAACGAGGTTGGCGGGAGGATGTTGCGGTAGGCCTCGGAGATCGCGTGGAGGATGAGCTTGTCGCGGATGAGGCGCTGGTTGACGAAGACGTAGATGGAGTTGCGATTGAGCTTTTGGAGCTCGGGCTTGGAGACGAATCCGGTGAGACGGAGGTAACCGGGGTCGGGTGGAGTGTAGTCGGCGTCGCGCTTCCAGGGTGGCGGTTCGGGGAGGCCGGCTCGGGCGAAGTCCTGCTCGGCGGCGGTGGGGAGCATGTAGTTGCTGGTGTCTTTGCCGAAGATCTGGAAGAGGCGGTCGGCGGCGTTAGCGACTGCGGGTGCGATGAGAAGTGCTTGAGTCGCCGAGTGAAGCTCGAAGTGTTTGGTGGGGTGGACGAGGGCGTAGTGAGTGACGAGCGCCGCGATGTGGGAGAGCTCGGTTTGCTCGGACTTGAGGAATTTGCGGCGGGCAGGGGTGTTGAAGAAGAGGTCGTGGATGGTGATGGTGGTGCCGGTAGGGAGACCAGCGTCTTCGACGCGGAGGATGTTACCGCCGGCGATCTCGACGAGGGTGCCTGACGGCTCTTCGGCGACGCGGGTTTCGAGGAGAAGGCGGGAGACGCTGGCGATGGATGGTAAGGCCTCGCCGCGGAAGCCCAGGGTGGAGATGGAGAGGAGCTCGTCGGCGGTGCGGAGCTTGGAGGTGGCGTGGCGTTCGAAGGCGAGGAGCGCGTCGTCGCGGACCATGCCGTGGCCGTTGTCGGAGATGCGGATGAGCTTGCGGCCGCCGGCTTCGACTTCAATACGAATGCGCGTGGCGTGTGCGTCGAGGGAGTTTTCGAGGAGCTCTTTGACGACGGAGGCGGGGCGTTCGACGACTTCGCCGGCAGCGATCTGGTTCGCCACGAGGTCGGAGAGGATACGGATGCGGCCCATGGATCGATTGTACGAGGATCGGATGGTGGTCGCATCGAGCACGGTGGATTACGGAGAGAGCGGTTCATTAGGCTGTAATCAACTTGGCGGTTTGGTGGAGTGCGCGCGGCAAAATGGTGCATAGAGGTGTGCGAGTTTTCCAGAAGCAAGTCCAGATCAGGCTTGATTTAGAGGGTTTCGGCGAAGGGCTCGTTGGGCCTTGAAGTGCATAGGAGAGAGCGCACTAAAACCCTAGTGTTAACAGGAGATTTATGACTCGGCTCTCGCTTGCATTGTGCAGTCTCGTTCTGGCTGCTCTGCCCTCCACTGCTGCTTTCGCAGACTCGACCAGTTTCGACTTCAGCTTCAGCAATGCAGACTACTCCGGCTCTGGCGTGTTGACTGCGGATTCGACGAGCACGGCTGGCGTCTACAAGATTGTTGGTGTGACCGGCGATGTTGTGATTGGGAAGACGACGGACGCCATCTCCGGGTTGTTGGCGGCGGGCTCATTCCCTGCCGGTGGGCCGAACGACAATCTGATCTATTTTCCTGGGCTGCCTGCTCCGTTTGGTGCCTTTGACGCGTCAGGGGTGTCGTTTGAGCTGGCGGATAACGCAGGCAAGTTGAACCTTTTTCTGTCGGATGGCGAAGTCCTGAAACTGACTGGCGGAAGACAGGACGAGCAGGCGGGAGCGATCACTGTGACGGAGGCGTCTCCGGTTCCTGAGCCTGGGTCTCTGGCGTTACTCGGTACGGGCGTGCTCGGGCTGGCTGGAGTGATTCGCCGCAGAATCGTCGCTTAAGGGGTTGAGCGGATGCAGAGACTGTGCTCTGGCGGCCTCTGCATCCGTTGATCGGTCAACAGATAGCGGGTTCGACTCCAGAGCAAATGAGTTCCACTCGTTATGCAAACAACTGCGAGAACGGGCTCGGTTTTGAGGTTACTAAGGCCGCGGTTGGCTGATTTTCGGGGATTTGAGCGATCGGTGGTTTGGCAGCTTAAATGCAGCTAAGTGTTGCACTTGCTCGTTTAGACAGTATTTGAGCTTTAGGAACCACCGAACATGGGACCCTGCACTCTAACCTTGGCTTCTCTATAACCACCTCTGTACGCGCCGATACGTTTAGCTTCAGCTTTTTAAGGAAGTAACTTTCCGGCTCCGGCACGTTTACCGCGGCAGAGGTGGGACACATCGATTCCGACGGCGCTTCTTTTTAGCCAACTGACGGAACGATGTTGAAGTAAACGATTTTTGGGACGTCGATGAACCTGCGAAGAGGGCTCGATATTCCACAGTTTGACTCGGTCAGCGTAACCGAGAGCTCCTTGTTCCAGAACCAGGCGGCGTAGCACTGTTTGGCATAGGAATCATGGGAGTCGCCGGAGCATTTCGACGGCAGCTTGCAGTTAATTGAGTTACTAATTCGGTTACAAAAATGGTCGCTTCTCGGGAGGAAGCGGCCATTTTTGTGTCTGCTGCACATGTCTATTTTGAAATTTGTTATTTCGCTTTTTTCTTCTTCGCTGATTTTGGCTTGCGGGTTTCGGTGTCACGATCGCCGACCATGTGGAGGCGCATGAAGTTGGTGGCGCCGGATTTGGTGCGGGTTCCGGCGACGATGCCGACGATCTGACGCTGGTGAACGTGGCCCTGGGTCTCGAGGATCTCTTCGGCCATGCTGACGAGCTTGTCGGTGTCGCGGAAGCGCGCGCAGAGGATGGGGTAGGTGCCCCAGAGAAGCATGCTGCGGTTGATGACCTTCTCAAAGGGCGAGAGAGCGAAGATGGGTGGGTCGGGGTGGTACTTGGAGAGGAGGCGAGCGGTCATGCCGGACTCGGTGAAGATGGCGATGGCGGCTACGTCGAGGTCGTCGGCGGCGTGCGACATACACTCGCAGATGGTTTCGGCGATGGAGAGGCGGACGCTGGGATGGTGGCCGAGGGCGCGGGGCGGATCGATGCGAATCTGGTGCTCGGTCTCGGTGATGATCTTCGCCATCATAGCGACGGCTTCGACGGGGTACTTGCCGGCGGCGGACTCCGCAGAGAGCATTACGGAGTCGGTGCCGTCGTAGATGGCGTTGGCGACGTCGGATGCCTCGGCGCGGGTGGGGCGCGGGTTGTCGATCATCGACTCGAGCATCTGAGTGGCGGTGATGACGGGTTTGCGGTACTCGGCGGCGCGGCGAATGATGTGCTTCTGGATGGCGGGGACTTTTTCGGGCGGGACTTCGACACCGAGATCGCCGCGGGCGACCATGATAGCGTCGGTGACTTCGAGGATGGAGTCGAGGTGCTCGATGGCCTGAGGCTTTTCGAGTTTGGCGATGACCCAGGCGTCGGACTTGAGGGCAGCGAGGCGGTTTTTGACGTGGCGGACATCGTCAGCGGTGCGGACGAAGGAGACGGCGACGGTGTCGACACCCTGGCCGATGGCGAAGATCAGGTCTTCTTCGTCTTTTTCGGTGAGCGAGGGGACATTGACGGCGATGTTAGGGAGGTTGATGCCCTTGTTTTCGCCAAGTGTGCCGCCGTTGACGATCTCACAGATGACGTCGACGCCTTTGACGGATTCGACGCGAAGTTCGATGAGTCCGTCGGAGAGCAGGATGCGTGAGCCGGATTCGAGGTTTTCAGCGAGTGTCTTGAAGGTGGTGCCGACGAGGGAGGCGTTGCCTTCGATCTCGCGCGGGGTGATGGTGAGGCGCTTGCCGGCTACGAGCTGGACGGGCTTGTGGCCTTTGAGCTTTCCGGTGCGGATCTTGGGGCCCTGCAGGTCGGCGAGGATGCAGATGGGCTTGCGCTCCTCCTTGGAGATCTTGCGGACCATGCGGATGAGATCTGCCTTTTGCTCGTGGCTGCCATGAGAGAAGTTGAGGCGAGCGACGTCGAGGCCAGCGCGTACGAGCTGACGAAAGATCTCTGGGGTACTTGAGGCTGGGCCGAGGGTGGCGACGATTTTGGCGCGGCGACCGCGCTCCAGTGTGGCAAAGGTGGGGGCAGCATTGGACATAGGGTTCGAGGAGATCTTCATGAGTCGGGTTGCGGAGCTTTCTCACCATCGCGGTACTTGGATGGTATGACCAGTGAGTTGAGTTTTAACTGCCGTGGCAATTCTAACCGGGCGGAAGCGGGTTTTGGGGCGATGGGGCGGAATGAGTTCGGCGATGGTGGAAAAAACGGGCGTGAAACTCGGTGTTGAACTCGGCTCCGTAGAGAACGCAGAGCGAGATGATGTAAAGCCAGAAGAGTAGCGCGATCCCAGCACCGAGCGAGCCGTAAACCTGGGAGTAGTTGGCAAAACGGGTGACATACCAGCCGAAGATGACGGTGGAGAGGAACCACATGGCGGTGGAGAGGAAGGCCCCTGGGAGGGTGCGCTTCCAGGACTGCTGCATGGGTGTGCCCATGTGATAGATGAGAGCAGTAATGCCGATGCTGCCGGTGAGAGCGACGATCCAGCGAAGCACAATCGCAAGGAGGTAGACCGGGGTTCGGGCAGAGGGCGCGATATGCAGGGCGAGCCACTCGGTGATGAAGTGACCGAAGACGACAAGGATGGTGGCAAGGGCAAATGGGATCAGCGAGAGAGGAACGAGGAGGAAGGCGCGGAGGCGTCGCTGCCAGAAGGTCCAGCAATTGACGGGGAGATCGTTGGCGCGACGGAGGCCTTCCATGATGGTCGCCAGGACGCTGGAGGCGCCGGTGAGGCTGACGATGAAGGCAAGGCCGAGGGCGTGGGTGGATCGGGTGGTTTGGGGCGAGGCGACGAAGTAGCTCTGGAGCAGCGGGCTGACGTCGGGAGGCAGAATGCGATCGAAGAAGATAGAGAGCTGAAAGCGGAGGGGGGTGGTATCCGGGATGAGGCTGACAAAGGCGGCAGCGACGATGAGCGCCGGGAAGAGCGACACCATGGCGGAGTAAGCGGTGGATTGGGCGAGGTTGAGCCAGTCGTGCCGCATTGCGCGCAGCAATGTGCCGTGGAAGACCATAGGAAGGCGTAAGAGCCTTCTCATGGGCGCAGGCCAGAGGAAGGATGCGGCAGGGCTATGCCTTCCATCGGTTAAGGAAGGCCGTGATGGCCTCCTTGCTGGTGTGCTCGAACTCCTTCTCGTGTTCGGCGTAGAGGACGTTGCCGTGAGCGTCTATGACAGCGAGAGACGGAATGCCATGGGCGATGGGGACGTGGTACTTCTTTGCGACGTCAACGTTGTGGTCGACGTGGCCGGTGTCGATGTGAACGACGATATAGTGCTTGGCGAGCAGCTCGGCGTTGGGGGGCTGCTGGTAGTAGTAGTCGAGGACCTGGCAGTCGCCACACCAGTTGGCTCCGAAGTCCAGGAGAATACGCTTATGCTCGCGGCGTGCTGTGACCATGGCGGCGGCGATGTCGTCGCTGGCGTTTGCGGTCTCGGAGTATAGGTCTCTGTTGACGTGAAAGCCAGTCTGAGCGGCTGCATGGCGAGCGGGCGCGAGAAACAGAGAGAGCAGACCTATGACTGCGGCTGGCAGAAACGCGTTGCGGGGGTGCGTGATCATTGGAGATGCCTTTTCGAATTCATCTTTACTTCGTTCAGGACCGGACTCATGGCGTGATTTTTCATGCACCAGAATTACTAGAGATGATGCATGAAGACCACGGTCCGACGCAAAACTAAGTTAGACAAAGGCAATCGTTACTGACCGGTGTAGTACCCATCGCGGGTCTGGACCAGGAGACCCTTCTGGTGAAGGGCAAGGTCGATCTGATGGAAACCCTTGGCGGCGGCGTCCTGGCTGGGTGTGTAGCCGAGACGGTACTGAGCACGAAGCTCTTCGGCGATCTGGTTGTAAATCTGAGCGACGTCCTGATTTTTCTTGACCTCGAAGAGGCGGCCGCCGGTCTCCTGGGCCATGCGTTCCAGGATCTTTTTGCCATCGACGTGGCTGAGGGGAGGATAGTTGCCGTTGTTCCCGCCGCCATTGCCTCCTCCGGGATAGCCGCCACCGGGATACCCACCGCCGGGATAACGACCACCTCCAGGGTAGCCGCCACCTGGATAGCCTCCGCCAGGGTAACCGCCGCGACCGTGCTGGTTGTTGTTCTGCATCGGCGCCTCTTCGCCTTTGAAGTAGATGGCGTAGATGATAGTGTCGGCGCGCTGGGCAGCTTCGATGGATTTGACGAGGGTTTCCTTGCTGTTTCTGTCGACGCCGTCGGACAGGATAATGATGGCCTTCCGGCCAGTCTGTTTGTGCATGAGTTCGTCGGAGGCAAGGAAGAGGGCGTCGTAGAGGGCGGTGCCACCGCGACGGCTGCTGGCGTCGTCGTCGGAGCTGGTGCCGGGCGTGTCGATCTCCCTGAGAGCCTTCTGGAGGAGCGGGCGCGAGGTGGTGAGGTCCTGCAGAAGCTCTACCTGACGGGCGAACTGCGCGATGAATGCCTGATCTTTGGGTGCGGTGAGCATCTGGTCGAGGAAGGTGCTGCTGGCGGTGCGCTCTTCGTCGAGGACGCCGCGCTGGGAGCGGCTGGTGTCCACGAGAAGGCCGAGGACGAGCGGGAGGTTGGTGTCCTTGTCGAAGTAACGGATGGTCTGGGGTTTGCCGTCGACCTGGAGGACAAAATCATCTTTGGTGAGGTTCTGGATGAGGGCTCCCTTTTTGTCGCGGACGACGACCGGCAGATTGACGAGGCGGGCATCGACGGCGATCGTCGGGGCGGTCGAGGTGGGGGCAGGATCGGGCGCGGAAGTCTTTTGCTGAGCGAGAAGGCTGGGCACGAGGACAAAACCGGCCAGAAGGAGCCGGGGCGAACTGAGGGCATTCATGTGGATTTAGACGGCTTTGCGTTGGCGGGGTTTCAGTCGCGCGATGATTTGACCAGACGTTTTTACTGACGCGAATTCACTGGCCCTTGCTACTATCGAATCATTCACTCCAACTTGCTTCCTGCGTTCCGTTTATCGGATTCAACATGAGGTGCTGGAGATGAAGATTTGTCTGCTTGAGGCGAATTCTGTGTCATCGACCGACCAGCCGTTGTGGAACATGTACCATCTGTGGGTTTTTAGTAGGACCTTGTAAAGGCAGTGCTGAGTATCAATAAAGTGTGCTGCAGTATGCTGTCAGCGTCTTAGGAAATGCTGGAACGGGACTGAAATGGCTGTAGACAAGAGCAGTGGCGTGGTGTCGCTCGATGCAGTGCAGGCCGGATGCACCGTGCCTACGACCGAACACGCCGACGTGCGAGATGAGCCCGTGCGTTGGGGACATCTTGTCGCAACGTTCTTTACTTTACTGCTGTTTTCCTGGCTGGGAATCATACTTTCCCGGCAGTCGGACGGGGTCGCGACCATCTGGTTTACGAACGGGCTTCTGTTCGCCGTCTTGATTAAGCGGCCACGGAACACCTGGATACATTATTTTGTTGCGGGCTTTCTGGCGGACACGCTGGCCGACGTGCTCTATGGCGATCCGCTGCGGCTGGCAGTGGGAGTATCGGTTGCCAACTCTGTCGAGGTCATCATCTCGAGCCTGCTGCTGACGCGTTGGTTTGGCAATCCGTTCCAACTGACAAAGCGCGTTCCGCTACTGGGCTTTCTAGGCGTTGCAGTGGTGGGAGCGACGGCAGTGACGAGTGCCCTGGGCGCTTCGTGGACGATGCTATTCGTGGACGCGGGGCCGTGGTGGATGCTGTTTCGCACGTGGTACCTCGGCGATGTTTTGGGCATGGCCATCATTGCGCCGCTGGTCTTCATTCTGCAGCGGCCTGGATTTTTCAGCATGCTGAGGCGCAGCCAACTACCCCGGACGTTACTTTTGCTAATGGTGCCAGCGGTGGCTACGGCACTGGTGTTTAGCCACAGCAAAGACCCGCTGATCTTCTTTATCTTTCCGGCGCTTCTGCTCGTGGTGTTCCGGCTGGGTTTTCCAGGAACGGTGCTTGCGGTGTTTGTGATCGCGCTGATCTCGATTTGGTTCACGGTCACTGGGCATGGACCGTTGATGCTGATCACCGGGACGAATCTGCTGCACAAGATTGTGATCGAACAGATCTTTCTGGCGGTGGCGCTGTTTACGTTCTTTCCGGTTGCAGCCCTGCTGGAGGAGCGCAAGTCGCTGGAGATTTCGCTGCAGAAGAGCGAGATGCGGTATCGGGAGCTGGCCAACGCCGATGCATTAACCGGGCTGGCGAACAGGCGGGCGTTTGATGAACGACTGGCAGAAGAGTGGCATCACGCGGTGACGCAGGCACAACCGCTGGCTCTTTTGCTCATCGACGTGGACTTGTTCAAGTCGTACAACGATATCTATGGGCACGTCGGTGGAGATGAATGCCTGCGCTGCATCGCGAAGGTGATTGCGAATACGCTGCAAGGCAAGGCGGATGTAGCCGCGAGGTTTGGGGGAGAAGAGTTTGCTGTGATTCTGCCAAATACCCCATTGGATAGCGCGCTGCGGGTTGCAGAAAACGTTCGTCAGGCTGTCGCCGCAATGAAGGTACCGCACTCCGGAAACCAGCTCGGGATCCAGACGATCAGCGTAGGAGTTGCTGCGGGCGTTCCGGACCGAAGTGCCCCGTTGATCTCGCTGCTGACCGCCTCGGATCATGCACTGTATCGCGCTAAATATCTGGGGCGGAATCGAGTCGAGTCAACAGCGGCTGCGATGCCCCGAACCGAGCTGTCGACTGCGGAATAAATCGACCAATTATGTGGAGGCGACTTCTGTTTTTTTGCGACTACATTGACCCCAGACGCGTGTATGCTGGCGGGACGATGAGACAACTGCTTTGGCTGGCTGTCGGGTGCGTCTTTGCGTGCGCAGGCGTAGGGTGCGCCTCAAGTGCCGCGAAGGCCGCGACCACTCCGCCGGCAACCGAGACGAAGCCTCCGGCGGGATTTGAGAAGGCTGTGGTGCTATGGCCGAAGGGAGCGCCAGGCGCGCTGGGAACGAGCGAAGGGGACGTACCAAAGTTATTTGTTTATCCAGCAACGGGCGCTGGGCCACACGCGGCTGTGATTGTTATGCCAGGGGGCGGGTACCTGCATCTGGCAATCGAGAAGGAAGGCGGAGAAGAGGCTCGCTGGCTGAATGCGCATGGTGTGACGGCGTTTGTGCTGGAGTATCGGTTGGGGCCGCGGTATCACTTCCCTTCTCCCATGCTGGATGGGGCTCGCGCGGTTCGGTATGTGCGTAGCCACGCGGAGGAGCTTGGAGTCGAGAAGGACAAGATTGGATTGTGGGGATTCTCCGCGGGAGGCCATCTGGCGGGCTATCTGGCCGCGGTAAATGATGTCGGTAAGGCGGGGTCGCCGGACCCGATTGAACGGGTGAGCGATCGGCCTGACTTTGCGATTGTGTCCTATGGGCGGTTTACGATGGACTCCACAATTCCGCGAAAGACTAACATGGAAGGTCTGCTGGGGAATCATCCAACCCAGGCGATGATGAATGCAGTCTCGGTGGCGAGGCTGGTCACGAAGAACACTGCCCCGTGTTTTATCTTTTCGACTACGGCCGACCAAACGGTGAATTCGTTGAACGCCACAGAGTTTTATGACGCGCTGAAGAGGGCAGGTGTCCCTGTGGAACTGCACATCTTCGAACGCGGACAACACGGCGTTGGCATGGCGCAGGGAATGAAAGGATCACCAGAGCTGGCGATCTACCCGACTCTGCTCGCGAACTGGATGGAGATGCATGGCTGGATGGCACAGGATTAGGATTACGAAGGGAATGACTCCGCTTTCGGAGGGCGATTGTGTGGAAGACCACACCGTCCCTGAGGCAGAGGAAAAGTAATTGTCTGGTTGCGAGAAACAAAATTCGTGACGATGGTTTAACAAGAAGCGCACGCACTACGTTTCCACACGACGAGCCGGCTCCATTCGACTTCGCTAAAAAGAATGCTGCCGGCACTGTCGTCCATGTACCTTGAGGTATCTCTTGAAGGCTTCTGCGTTCGACTCCCAGCGATCCTGGGTTTGGAAGACGATTTTATCCGCCGTGCCTTTATGTCTGGCATTAGGCCAGTTCTGGCGATTCAATCATGGCGTTCATTTAGGCGCGCTGCTTGCCATTCTGTTGGGACTCGCCTGCCTGATGCTCGCGGCGTACGCGCTGTGGCACGAACACGGGCAGGCGGCAAAGTTGAGAGGGGCTCAGGAGGCGCATTCACAGTTTCTGGCGGCGGCGGAGACGAGCCTCGATGCATTTTGCATCCTTGAGTGTTTGAGAAACGATGCACGAGAGATCATCGACTTCCGCATCGTCTACGTAAACGCGAATGCGGAGCGGTTGGCTGGGCGATCTCGCTCCGAGCTGGTTGGACAGATGCTTTGCACGGCAACGCCGATGGAGTCGACGCGACCGATGTTCGCCAGGTTCTGCAAGGTGGTCGAGTCCGGAGAACCGTTGAATGAAGAGTTCCCTGTGGCACATCCGTCGATCAAGGCAACGTGGTTACAGAGCCAGGTGGTTAAGCTGGGGGATGGCCTCGCCCTTACATTCAGCGATATCAGCGAGGCGAAGGCCACACAGGAGCGATACGCGCATCTGGCGGAATTTACCGATTCAGTGTTTCAGAATGCTCCCTTCAGCATTGTCGCAACCGATACCACCGGCATGATTACTGCGATGAACGCAGCGGCTGAGAAGCTGACAGGTTATAGCCGTGAGGAGCTGGTGGGGAAGGCTCCACTGACCGTGTTGCACGACGAGCGGGAGCTGTTCGGCAAGGCTGTCAGCATTAATCCTGCGGCGACGCTCGAAAAATATGGGTTTGAGGTTTTGACGGCAGGTGCGACGGTTGGGGGGATGGAGGAGCATGAGTGGACACTTATCCGTCGCGACGGCGCTCGCACTCCGATCAACCTTGCCATGAGAGCAGTGACCTCCGACGCTGGTGAGGTGAGCGGGTTTGTGAGTATCGCGTTCGACATTACCGAACGAAGACAGATGTTGGATTACGTAACCCATCTGGCGACGCACGATCAATTGACTGGGCTGGCGGGACGCGCTCTGCTGCAGGACAAGACAGTGCAAGCCGTGGAGGTGGCCCGGCGTTATGGAACCAAGGTCGCGGTATTCGTGATTGACCTCGACCACTTCAAGCGAATCAACGATTCGTTGGGGCATACGGGCGGGGATCAACTTCTGATTGAGGCTGCGAGGAGACTGAGCCGTTCTGTCCGAAGCACCGATGTTGTTGCGCGTGTGGGCGGCGATGAGTTTGTCGTCGTGATGCCGGACATCACCACGGTAGCGGATGTGGAGCAGTGCGCGGCAAACCTGGTGGCACGGCTGGCGCCAGAGATCTTGATTGAAGATCACCCGGTCCGGGTGACGGCCAGTGTTGGGGTGTGCGTCTATCCCGACTTTGCGAGCGATGCCAAGCATCTGTTGAAGCGGGCAGACTCGGCGATGTATGCGGCGAAGGAGAATGGCCGCAACCAACATCAAATATTCAGCGAAAGCATGCTGAAGGAGACTGCTGAGCGCTTGACGATGGAGCACGCGTTGCGCCATGCATTGGCAAATCGTGAGCTGAGCATGCACTACCAGCCTCAGATCTCTTTGACGACCGGAGCTGTCACTGGAATGGAAGCGCTGTTGCGCTGGAATCATCCCAAGCTCGGCAGCATACCACCGGCGCAGTTCGTCCCGTTGGCAGAAGAGACAGGGTTGATCGTGCCAATCGGCGAGTGGGCGTTTATGGCGGCATGCTGCGAGGGCAAGGCGCTGCAGGATGAGTTGGGAACGGACTTGACCGTGTCAGTAAATCTATCGCCGCGACAGTTTCAGCAGAAAAATCTGCTGCACATTGTCGAGAACTCCCTTGCTAAGAGTGGGCTGCCTGCGGAGAGGCTACAGATCGAGATCACAGAGAATATGCTGATGGTCAGCTCTGAAAACATTCTGGATAAATTGCAGAAGATTCGCGAGCTTGGAGTGCGTATCTCTATCGACGACTTCGGCACTGGCTTCTGTAGTTTTTCTTACCTGCTGGAGTATCAGGTCGACCGGCTGAAGATCGATCAGAGCTTTGTGAAGAAGGCAGAGACCGACGCAAATGCAGCTGCAGTGGTGCGAACGATCATCGCGATGTCGCATGGACTCAACATCAAAGTAGTTGCCGAGGGCGTCGAGACAGATGAGCAGTTGCGCTTTCTCATGCGAAGAAAGTGCGATGAGGCGCAGGGAAACTACATCGCGATCCCGGTTGCCCAGGATGAGTTCTGTGACCTGGTGCGAAGGTACAACGAGAGTCTTCTTATACGTTTGGCCGAGCCGATAAGCGGATGGGTGCGGTAGAGCTCGCTATCATTTCTTCACTGCAAACGTAGAGATGAGATAGACCGGGGCTGCTTACAGAAGCGTAAGCAGCCCCGGGTCTAATAACTTGTTTTGCGTGTGGGTTTAGCGGTTAGGTAGTAGCACGACTGCGTTTGATCAGATGGTAGATGCCAAGCAGAATGAGAGCACCGACAAGCGACATAAGAAAACCTGCCGACTGATCAGGCTCGTAGTGGCCGATGGCGCGACCGAGGAAGGTTCCGAGAAAAGACCCTGCGATGCCGATGATCATGGTTATGAAGATGCCGCCCGGCTCTTTGCCTGGGATGATGAGCTTTGCAAGCGCACCGACGATGAGACCGATGAGAGCCGTCCAGAGCAGATGAAGCATATCTGTTCCTCCGTTTTGGTTTTCCGGGGTCGCCGGATACGTCTCGATTGATGGGAGAAGCATACTACTACTTTGTGTTGTTGCGAGACTTTGGTTGCACGCTGTTAGATTTCGATTGACTGGATGGTGCGCGGCGGGAGCCGAGTTCATCCAATCAATATGAATGATCGGACAATCGATGAAGGCGTCAGGATAGGCCATGTTCACCTAAAGGTCGCTGACCTGGAGCGGGCGCTTGGCTTTTACTGTGGTGTGCTTGGGTTTGAGTTGATGCAGCGGTTTGGAGATTCAGCAGCGTTCATCTCGGCAGGTGGATACCACCACCATATCGGGCTGAATACATGGCAGAGCAAGGGTGGGACGGCGCCACCGGCAGGCAGTACCGGACTCTATCATGTGGCGATTGTGTATCCAACGCGGATGGCGCTGGGGGATGCTCTGCGGCGGCTGAGAGATGCGGGAGTGGCGCTCGATGGGGCCGCGGACCATGGCGTGAGCGAGGCCCTTTACCTGCGCGATCCAGACGGAAATGGTGTCGAACTGTACTGGGACCGCCCGAGGACCGAGTGGCCCACGGATGCTCAATGGCGGGCTTGCGATGTACACCCGCTCCCTGGATCTGCGAGAGCTGCTGGATGCTGCGAACGAAAGTCGCTCAGGCGGTACGGACGATCAGGTCGTTCTTCCACAGAGCTAGAACAACATCCATCTGACTGTTGTGGTCGATGGCTTCGCCGTCGGTGACCTCGGCCCAGAGGGTGCTGACGGTCTTGTGGGTGCCAGCGTTGAGCAAGCCAACGGCACGGAGAGCGTAGGCCTTGTTCTTGTTTGAAGGAGCGTACTGGCCTGCGGGAATTCCCTTCACCAACCCAGCTTCACAAAGACTGAGAAAGGCGAAACGCGGGCCTCCTTTTCGCTGAGCGGAAGGACTGGTCGGATATAGTTTCGCCGTCGCCTGATCCCAACGAGCTGCTGGAGTAATGGCCTTGCCATAGGTGTCCATGCGGGCCGCGATGAGGGCGGCTTCGCCGTATTTATTTGCCATGATGTCTCCTGGAAAGATTGTTTCAGATGTGTCAAAACGCGGCGCAAGGAAGTTCTATTTAGGCGGGATGACGGCGGCGCCTTTGGTGACAGTTTCATCCCAAAGCCTGAGCCCGCCGTCGATGGCGTTGCTATTGGCTCCCAGGATGACGTGGCTGGGAAGCTCCGTCATCAGCTTGGCGTTGCCTCCACCAAGGAGGACGGAGTCACAGACCATCGCGGCTTGTAGGCGGCTGATGATGTCGAGCACAGATTTCTGCCACCGCTTTTTGCCGCGTGCTTCGAGACCTGCGAGACCGATGTACTCCTCGTAGGTTTTGCCCTTTTTGTAAGGGAGATGAGCTAGCTCAAGGGGAATGACTACGCCATCGAAGATCATTGCGGAGCCGAGGCCAGTGCCGGTGCCGAGGAAGAGCATGCGGCCGCCCTTGTAGCCTCCGAGAGCCTGCATGGCGGCGTCATTGATGAAACGGATTGGCTTACCGAAAGCCTTTTTGTACGGGAAGTCGATCCATCCTGCAGCGAGGTTGTGGGGCTCGGCGAGTGGGTGGTCGTGCGCCACTGGGCCGGGATAGCCGATGGAGATGCAGTCGTAGGTCCAGCCCTGGGTGGCGGCGAGGACATCTTTGGCCATCTGCTCGGCGGTCATGGTTGGGCCAGAAGGAATTTTGACGGGGACGCGCATGTCGGAGGAAGCAACTTTGACGTTCGTGCCGCCGATGTCAATCACGAGAACTTTCATAGTTCATTGGATGTTAGCAGCGTTGGAGATAGGTGCCAGATTCTTCGCGATCGCAGTAGTTTCGGGAGTACGGTAGCGGTGGATAGAAGATTCTAGAAGTGGCTGCGTGAAAACTATATCGGCTGCTAAATTCGTTGAAAATAAAATGGATATTTAATTTCTTATATTTTTATTGACAATCGTATGCTGGCGGGGATATTGTGGTGCTGGGCACACTTGCCCTAGAGATGAATATCATGCGTCGAATCATTGTGGCCACCCTCCTCCTGTCCCCCATGTTTGTTCACGCTCAGGCAAATTCGCCTGCCCAACCCAAGACTTCTACTCTGGAATCCAAGCTCGTTCAGCCGGCGACGTTCGGCTCCGAATCGGATAACAACGCTGCCGGCACAACGACTCCGGTTCGCGTTTCGACTGGTGTGAATGCTCCTAAGCTGGTTTACACCGTCGCCGTCGAGTCGGATGCGGACTTTACTGCCGCTGGTCGATTCGCGAGAACTGCTGTGGTTTCCTTGACGGTTGATCCGAGCGGCAAGCCGTCTGATTTGAAGATTGTTCAGTCGGTCAATCCGATCATGGACAAGAACGTTCTGGCAGCAGTAAGCCAGTATCGCTTTGCTCCTGGAACGTTGGATAACCAGCCAACTTCAGTTCCAGTCAATCTCGCGGTTGTTCTTCGCGGCTCCAATCAGTAGTTCCCTGTTCTTGCCGTAGGGCCCTCCCTCCGCAAAATCCGCCGATGGCGCGGGTGAACTAGTAAAAGGCAGACTCTTCGGAGTCTGCCTTTTTTTGTTGTGTGTTTGCTGGTTGTTCGTCGATCACTGCTGGGTTGCGGGGGTGTTGCTCTGAGGCGTTGTGCCGCTTGGGTTGGGGCGGAAGATTAGAAACAACGTGATAGAGGCGACGATGATCCCGAGGATGATGAAGAACATGAGTGGGCTTGAGAAGGCTGGTCTTTTTTCCGGCGGTGGGGTGGGCGACTCCATGGTGGGTTGGATGCAAAAACCCCGTTCGCTACAGTTTTTTTTCTGGCGTGGTGGAGATGTGGTTTTACAAGGGGTTTTTGCAAAAATGTGCTGTTTGTTCGTGGTTTTATTGTGGTGAGATCGCGGTGGAATGCATGGTAAACGTGGTGAGAAGCTGACACTAAAATCGCCGCGAAAAATGCGCCACACTTTTCAGATTTATTTTTGGCTTTTTACGAGGGGGCAGATTGCGTGAGCCATCACGACTTCACCAGACGGCGAACTTGTGCTGTGTGTGAGTTGCGGAGACACGAGCGTAACGGCCTGAAATCAGGGGTTTGAGGGCTGAAGACCGCGATTTCGCTTGCTTGTCGAGGGTGCGGGTGGGAAAATCCTGTGAATTGACGCGCGCGCGGCCTGGGCTGAGGGGACTTGCGGGTGCTCCTGGAGGACTTCATGTCGAGTGTGGCTGGGGCGGGTTTTGATGAGGGTACGGTTGCGCCCGGAGTTGCCGAGGAGCTGGCTGGACCGGCCCATGTTGAGGTGACTGCAACAAGGCCTGTGGCTCGTGGGGAGCGGATCAGCAGCATGGATGTGCTGCGTGGCTTCTCGCTGATGGGCATCCTGGTGATGAACATCTGCGACTTCGCCTATGGGTTCAGGAACTACGCGTATCCGCTGAGCACAGTAAAGCCGGTGTTCGATGGGCCGCACTGGAAGATCAACACTGCCGTGTGGTTTCTGCGGTGGATCTTTGCCGAGGGCAAGATGCGCGGGCTGTTTTCGATGTTGTTTGGCGCGGGCGTGATTCTGTTGACAGAGCGGGCGCTGGCGCGAGGGGCAGGTATTCGCGCAGCAGATATCTTTACGCGTCGGAACATGTGGCTGGTGCTGATTGGAATGTTGCATGGTTACCTGATCTGGGACGGCGACATTCTGTTCTATTACGGCGTGGCGGCGTTGCTGTTTCTGTTCCCTTTCCGCAATGTTGGTGTGAAGCGATTGATGTGGACGGCTGGAATCCTTCTGTTTATCAACTCCATTCTGATGATGGGTGGCCAGTACGGAAGTGAGTACAGCGCGAAGCAGGCGGCAGCAAAGGCCAATGCGAAGCTGGCGCAGCATCAGACGCTGACTGAGGATGAGATCAGTGATTTGAAGAAGTGGCAGAGTACGCAAGACAGGTGGCGAGCGCCTGAGAAGAAGAAGTACGAAGATATTGCCGCTATGCAGAAGGGGTACTGGAAGGCGCAGGGGCATTTGGCTTCAAACGTCTTGATCGGCGAACTGAAGGGCGCCTACTTCGGGTTCGGTGACTGGGTGGGGTTAATGTTGCTCGGCATGGCGCTGTACAAGAATGGATTTCTGCCGGGCCGGTTGAGCATGAAGACGTATGCGTGGACTGCGGTGATCGGACTCAGTGTTGGCTGGGCCGTAACAGGCTTCGGCGCATATAAGGCCTGGGCGGGACACTTCGATATGTTCAAGACGCTGATCTGGATGCAGGCTCCGTATGACATTGGGAGAATTGCGGGCGCGTTGGGAAATGCTGCGCTGCTTTTAATTCTGGTGAAGGCGGGAGCGCTGAAGTGGCTGCTGGCGCGGATCGCGTCCGTGGGGCAGATGGCTCTGTCGAACTACCTGCTGACGAGCATCACGATGAAGATCATCTACGTGTGGGGGCCGTGGCACTGGTACGGCTATGTGGAGTACTACAAGATTTACTATGCAGTGCTCGGGATGTGGATCTTCAATATGACGTTCAGTTCGATCTGGCTGCGGTACTTCGAGTTTGGGCCGATGGAGTGGGTGTGGCGTTCGCTGACGTATTGGAAGCGACAGCCGATGCGGATTCGCGCAGCGGCTCCGTCGCCAGTTATTGCGGATGCTACCGCTTAGGAGTTGCTCGAACTACCATTCGACATGGACGCCGAAGAGGGTGATCAGAAGCGCGGCTTGATCCGGGCTGATGATGAGACCACTCATCGTGGCTGGTGTTCCTCGAAGGCCGTCGAGCCGGCAGCCGCGAATGTCTGCGCCGACGAGCTTCGCTTGTGAGAGATCGGCGCGGCTGAGGTCGCAGTCGCGAAAGATAGTGCCGGACAGATCGGCGCCGTAAAAGTCTGCATCGGTCAGGTTGCAGTTTTCGAAGACGCATTGTTGCAGGCGCGACATTCGCAGGAGAGCAAAGTCCATTTTGCACTCTTTGAAGAGAACGCTCTTGAGTTGAGCGTCGGTGAAGATAGCGCCGGTGAGTCGCGTTGAGATGAACTCCGCGCGCTCGATGGAGCTTGCCTTCAGGTCACCGTTGGCGAGGTCGGAGCTTTCGATGCGGGAGTCGTGCAGATGCAGGCCGTGCGCTTTTGGATTGGACAGTGTGACGGAGTTTAAAACACAGCGATCGATTCTCGTGGGTTGTCCGCGAGGGCTCAGGAGCGGAGACAAGGCCGTGTCTGACGCTGTGGCGTCGCTCACGTGTCCTGAGTCGAGTTGGTCGGTGAAGTTCTCTGTGAGTAGATCAACCTCTATCTGCGGGGCGATACGGCCCTTGGTCTTCGTCGCCATGCTTCCAGAATATCCTCAGCTTACTGATTGGAGATGGTGGCGATGGACCCGTCTACCTTGGTGATGTGCACTGTAAGTTTTTCGTTGTAGACGCGAACTTTGTCCTGAAGGAAGCTGAGAGCGAAAGCTTCTCCGAGGAAGATCGAGGCATCGGTGTCACTGCGCCAGTGGATGCCGGCGTGAATGCCGTGGCCGAAGGAGATGTTGTGTGCGAGCTTGTTCAACTCACCATTGACGGTAAGACTCTCTGCATCAGGGCCGGTGTAGGCGTTGACCGAAAGACCGTCGGGCGTTGGCACGAGCGGGTTGGGGATGACGAAGCTGCCGTCGAAGAAGAACTTCAGGATGGTGATGCAGGCTCCGGCGACGACACCGTGGCCAGTGGGGTAGGAGGGATGAGCGGGTGATCCCTCGGGAAAAGACTGGGAGAGAAACCAACTGTTGTTGGCATCGTAGCTGGCCTTGAGCGCCTGCGAGTTGAGGAAGTTGCTGTTGAGCCGAGCCTGGAGGTTGCCCAACTGGTTGGTCTTGGTGAGGTAGGCGATGCCGCCGCTGGATTCCGGTCGTGGGCGCAGATGAACGAACCACTTTTGATACCAGACGGTGTCGAGAACACGCGCCGAGACTTCACCGATGGTTGAGCAGATATCTGGACCGCCGAGGGTGTCGAATCCGTTCTGAGTGCGTGAGGTTGTGTAGGGATTGCCCGGGTTGAGTGGCACTCCAAGTGTGCTCATGACCAGGTAAGCGATGAAGTATGCCTGGAAGAGTACGTCAACGTGCGTCCATGCACAGAGTCCGCGGCCATCGTGCAGGAAACGCAGGGTGGGATCGGACTGATTGGATAAGCCGGTTGGGATTCCATTCTGGACTTGCAGGAATGTGACCGGGTCCAGCATGTAGTTGAGACCGGCCTGGTAGGTGATGAACTGATTGCTGAGCGGCATCGCACCGAAGGCGCTGGGCGCGATGATGAGCTGCGAGATGTACGGCCCGAGTGTTTCGCCGGGATAGTAGCCGCGGAAGAGGAGTTGCGGAGTGACGTGGCCGGAGCGTGTTCGCGGACCGGTGTAGGTGGGCATGCTGGTCAGCTCGGCACAGGCTGCGGCGGCGATGGGGCTGGTGGGGTAGTCGGTGAAGGCGGTGTCGCGTAGGAGCGAAGCCCAGTAGAGCTCGGCTGAGTTCGGTGCCCCAGGCGGGGCTTGAGAATGCGGGGGGCGCTGGAACGACTGATTCGGTCTCCTGGTTATGTGGAGAGGGCGAACTGCCGAACTGATGCGAGTCGGTTCCCTCGAGCGTGAAGGCGAGGCCGCCCTGTGGGCCGTTGAGGGTGCGGGTTCCTCCGATGATGATGTTCTCGAAGTCGGATGGCTTGCCACTGGCCAAGGCGGTGGTGAAGGTTCGATAGGCTGCGGGGTTCACTAAGCCGATCGAATCCTGAAGGATGACTTTGGTATACGTGGCGGAGGCGTCGGGATAGCGCTGCTGATCGCCGTTGGTTTGATGGGAGGGGATCGGAACCTGCGCCTGTGCGATCGCCGCGCTGAGACGAATTCCAAAGGACGCTTGAATTCGTGGATTGTTTGGGATGGTGTAGCTGTTTGAGGCGGCTTGAAGACTTGCTGAGGACGAGGCGTTTTCTGAGGAGGACTGCGCTGATGCGATGGCAGGTGCGGCGAGTGCTCCGGCGGCTAGCGACGCGCTGATCTGGCTTAGAAACGTGCGGCGGTTCGGTTGATTGGGGTTGGATGGAGTGTTGGCAGGCGAGGGCGCTACGCCCTGTTTGGGGGGTGGGAGATTAGTAAGGTTACGCATGCGACGTTGTAGCACCGCGCTTCAGCGGGGCACAATCGAAAACTAAGTGTTGCACCAAAAGATGGCAGATGCGCGGCAATGCGCGGTTATGCGTGGCGCTGACCGATTTGATAACGGAAGGATCCGTTTCAATAACGCTGGCTGGAGGGGTGCCCCCCTGGGGTACCCCTTTGCAAGTCTCCTGTTTGCAGCGAGATAGAAATTCAGGTGTCGCTAAAATCGGGCAAATAAAAGGGTTATTGGTAAAAACGTCTTTCTGAAGGACTTAGCTGGTTAAACACAAAGCCCCAGCTTTTGCTGGAGCTTTTTTGTATCTGCTTCTATTTTAGCGGGTGGAGGGGAACTGATACGCCATGCGAATGTGCTGGATTGGCGCGGGTTTCGTCGAGTTAGGGGCTTGACAAGGTTTTTTGTGGGGAAAGTGATAGGCGGCGGAGGAAAGCGGTTCGCGCGCAGCGTGAATGCCCTCCATCTTCATGCGAGAGACATGGACATCCTTGCGCGATGGGATGGCGAAGTGGATCATCCCAGGGAGGAGGTTTTTATGATTGAAACGTCAGGCGGTGTGCGCGGAGCTCAGGTGAACGCAGGTAACGGACTGCAGGCTAAGAGTGTTCTAACGAAGATTGCAGCGTTTGTTGCAGATCGAAATATCCCTTTCCTTATTTGCAGCATTGGAATGATTGTGATGTTGTTGTGGGCGGGCAAGTTCAAGATGACATCACCCGGAGCAGAGGGCATCGTTCCGCTGGAAAGTAACAGCCCACTGACCAGCTTGCAGTTGAAGGCTCTTGGACCATATCGTCTGGGGGATATGATCGGGCTCACTGAATGGGCAGCAGCGATTCTGCTGATCATTGGCTACTTCAAACCGAAGGCAGGCATTGTGGGCGGGATCATTCTCGTCGGCATGTTCTTCACGACGAGCAGCATGTTGATTACGACTCCGGATGACACTGTCGTGGTGAACGGCATCCACTACATGAATAATCTCGGACTGTTTCTCTTCAAGGACATTATCTCTTTCGGCGTTGCGTTCTATCTGATCAGCTACTATGGCCGAAGAGCGATCATGGCTGAGAATCAGAGATGATGTCTTAGTGCGCCGCTGTTGACGATGTACGAACTATTTTCAAAGAGGGGAAGTTGGCGCGCATTTCGATCAATAGTTCGTCATCATCCCGAACGGACTTGTCGACTCTCAAGACACTGTTTGTAATTTGGTTGTTCTTATCGAAAAAGACTGGGAATGTCCCATCATATTCAAGAATGCAGTCATCAAAAACGCTGCGGATGTAGGCTCTACTATCAAGCTGTTCAATCGTTCTTTTGAACCCGACGTCAATGTAAATAGCGGAGAGGGGTCGGTCTTGCCTGGGGAAAAGCATTTGGGTTCTTTCTTGTCCGGGTGGAACCATGAATGTTAGACCGCTAATAATCGACACTCCCATTGCCCCATTTTTTTCTAAATTTGGGTCGGGCTGAAAAAGCTCCTGAGACACGATATGACCATCGCTCATCGTTACCCATTGCGTTTTTCCTCCAACGACATTCGAGTGAGCAACGGACGTACTCATTTTCAGTTGCACCGCTGCTTGTCGCAAGTCGTTCAGACTAAGGTCTGTCCCCTTGTTCCGCAACATCCCGCCGGTAAAATAAGACAATATTGGATCGGACCTCACCTGACTATTGCCAGGATCTCTTAAGACTTTGTCAGCAACATCAGTTACTCCTGCGAATCTCCAAGCTACTTCGGTAGAAACTGTTCTGTCCTGTCTATTCGATGGTTCAAAGCTCCACATGTTTGAAGACCATTTTGGTTTGAGATCAACCTGCGAGATATGTAGCTCGCGCCCTTCGTAGCCAGCGATGGTAAGCTCAGCGCCTGATGGCGGCTTCGTTGGATCTGAGTTCGGATCGAGATTCGCTAAGGCGGAAAGAGTAAATAGGTATAGATTCGTCAAATCGTCAAGCCTGAAGCTGACGCTACTATTAGCATTTCTATTTTGGCTTTCGCCATATCTATCGAGAAAAACCCTTAGAATTCCGGGAGCCGTCGTGTATGCAGGTCTAAACCCGTTGACCAGAGGTCCTGAATCAGAATAGAAATCCGCGATAGCGCAGACCGTGTGATCATCCAACACGAAAAGCTTAGGGCCATCGTCCACATGTCTATAATTTTTGTCGCTCAGATAGCTATCTGTTACTAGTACCAGGCCGTTACGATTCGCGAGTAAGACGTTCACTGTCCCATGAGTTTGCGAGGGAGCAGAACTTTGAGCTGCCGCCAGGTTTGCTGTAAAAATTAGTAATGCTGTCAACTTTCGAAGCATGGCAAGATTATATTGCGAACAAACAACGGGCGGACTCTTTCGAGTCCGCCCGTTGTTGTTGCTGTAGTTTGAGGTTTTACGCGAAGCGTCGAGAACGGTACGAAGTACTACTCGGCGGCTAGTTCTTCTTGTTCGCCTTCCATGCGCATCTGCTCTAGTTCGCGCTCTTCGGCTTCGATGGCTGCTGTCACTTCCTGCTGGACCTGGGCTGCCGCTTCTTCGAGCTCTGGGGAGAGCTGGACGTTGCGGTAGTACTCCATGCCGGTGCCGGCGGGGATGAGGCGGCCTACGATGACGTTCTCCTTGAGGCCACGGAGCGTGTCGATGGAGCCGTTGATGCTGGCTTCGGTGAGTACGCGGGTGGTCTCCTGGAAGCTGGCGGCCGAGATGAAGCTGTCGGTCGAGAGCGACGCCTTGGTGATGCCGAGGAGGAGCGAACGGCCGATGGCAGGCTTGCCGCCGGACATCAACACGCGCTGGTTCTCGGCGTTGAAGCGGAAGCGGTCGGTCTGCTGATCGACGAGGAAGCTGGTGTCACCGACTTCTTCGATCTTGACCCAGCGAAGCATCTGACGAACGATGGTTTCGATGTGCTTGTCGGAGATGGTAACGCCCTGGAGCCGGTAGACTTCCTGGATTTCGTTGACGAGGTACTGCTGCAGTGCGCGCTCGCCGAGAACTTCCAGAATGTCGTGCGGGTTGCGAGGACCGTCGATGAGTGCATCACCGGCACGGAGGCGTTCGCCTTCCTGCACGTTGACGTACGTACCGCGGGGAACGCTGTACTCCTCTTCCTGACCGTTGTCCGCTGTGACGTAGACCTTGCGCTGACCCTTGGAGACTTCACCGAAGCGAACGACACCATCGATCTTGCTGATGATTGCCGGGTCGCGTGGCTTGCGGGCCTCGAAGAGTTCGACGACGCGTGGGAGACCGCCGGTGATGTCCTTGGTACGCGTTGTTTCGCGTGGGATCTTGGCAAGGATGTCGCCGGGGAAGATCTCGTCGCCGTCGGCCACCATGAGGTGAGCGCGTGAAGGCATGAGGTAACGCTTGTTGCCCTGAGCGGACTTGATGATGATGGCGGGCTGACGCTTCTCATCGGAGGAGTCGGCAACGACGAGACGGCTGAGGCCGGTGACTTCGTCGACTTCTTCGTTGAGGGTGACGCCTTCCTGGAGGTCCTTGAACTGGACGGTTCCGGCGATCTCGGTGAGGAGGGAGAAGGTGTATGGATCCCACTCGCCGAGGCGGCTGCCCTGCTGAACCTGCTGGCCCTCTTCGACCTTGAGCTTGGCACCGTAGACGACAGCGTAACGCTCCTTCTCGCGGCCCTTGTCATCGACGATGGCAAGAGAGCCGTTGCGGTTGAAGGCGACCAGGCCGCCGTCCTTGGAGCGAACGGTGACGAGGTTGATGAAGCGCACGGTGCCGGCGTTCTTGGCTTCGAGGTGCGAAGCGTCGGATACGCGTGATGCCGTACCGCCGATGTGGAAGGTACGCATGGTGAGCTGAGTACCAGGCTCGCCGATGGACTGCGCCGCGATGACGCCGACGGCTTCGCCCATCTCCACCATCTTGCCGGAGCCGAGGTTACGGCCGTAGCAGAGGATGCAGACGCCGCGCTTGGATTCGCAGGTGAGAACCGAGCGGATCTTGACGCGCTCGATACCCGCGGCCTGAACGGCGTTGGCGAGATCTTCGTCGATCTCCTGGTTGATGTCGACGATGGTCTTGCCCTCGAAGTCCTTGAGCTTCTCGAGCGAGACGCGGCCGATGATGCGGTCGCGAAGGGGCTCGATGGTCTCGCCGGCTTCGATGATGGGGGTGACGTAGATGCCTTCGACGGTGCCGCAGTCGTTGTGCGAGATGATGACATCCTGCGCAACGTCGACCAGACGGCGGGTGAGGTAACCCGAGTCGGCGGTCTTGAGTGCGGTATCGGCGAGGCCCTTACGTGCGCCGTGGGTCGAGATGAAGTACTGCAGCACGGTGAGACCTTCGCGGAAGTTCGCCGTGATGGGGGTTTCGATGATTTCGCCGGAGGGCTTTGCCATCAAACCACGCATGCCGGAGAGCTGACGGATCTGCTGTTTGGATCCACGAGCACCGGAGTCGGCCATGATGTAGATCGGGTTCATGGCGCCGTCCTTGTCGGCCTGCTTCATGTTGTTGAACATCTCGTCGGCGACGCGCTCGGTGACAGTCGACCACATCTGGATGACCTTGTTGGAGCGCTCACCGTTGGTGATGGCTCCGTCGAGGTACTGCTGCTGCATGGCGAGAACCTGCTTTTCGGCATCGCCCACGACGGTGTACTTGGAGTCGGGGATGACCATGTCGTCGAGCCCGACCGAGAGGCCGGAGCGCGTGGCATAGGTGAAGCCGAGGTCCTTGACGCGGTCGAGAGTCTTGACGGTGACTTCGAGGCCGAGGTTCAGGTAGCAGTAGTTGATGAGCTGGCCGATGCCCTTCTTCTTGAGCAGGCCGTTGACGTAAGGCATGCCTTCGGGGAGCGCATCGTTGAGGATGGCGCGGCCGACGGTCGTGTTGATGTACTGCTTGTTGAACTCGACCGGCTCGGTGTGGGTGAGGTCCTGATCGTCGTACGCGGTGGTCATGTCGAGGACAGGGCCGGTGTAGCGCAGACGGATCGGGGTGAGGGTCTCGACCTGCTTCGCTTCGAGGGCCATGAAGACCTCTTCGATGTTGGCGAAGACGCGGCCTTCACCGATGGCGTTAACCTTCGCCTTGGTGAGGTAGTAGAGGCCGAGGACGAGGTCCTGCGTCGGGACGGTGATGGGCTGACCGCTGGCGGGCGAGAGGATGTTGTGCGAAGCGAGCATGAGTACGCTGGCTTCGATCTGAGCCTCAGGCGAGAGCGGGATGTGAACGGCCATCTGGTCGCCGTCGAAGTCCGCGTTGAAGGCGGTGCAGACGAGCGGATGGATCTTGATCGCCTTACCTTCAACGAGCACGGGCTCGAAGGCCTGGATGCCGAGACGGTGAAGCGTCGGGGCGCGGTTCAGAAGAACCGGGTGATCCTTGATGACCTCTTCGAGGATGTCCCAGACGATGGGCTCCTGCATCTCGACCATCTCTTTGGCTTGCTTGATGGTGGTGCAGTGGCCGGTCTGCTCGAGGCGGTGATAGATGAAGGGCTTGAAGAGCTCGAGCGCCATCTTCTTGGGAAGACCGCACTGGTGCAGCTTCAGCTCGGGACCGACGACGATGACCGAACGGCCGGAGTAGTCGACGCGCTTGCCGAGGAGGTTCTGACGGAAGCGGCCCTGCTTGCCCTTGAGGGTGTCGGAGAGCGACTTCAGCGGACGGTTGTTCGCGCCACGGAGGACGCGGCCACGACGACCGTTGTCGAAGAGAGCATCGACGGCCTCCTGCAACATGCGCTTCTCGTTGCGGACGATGACCTCAGGTGCGTGGAGGTCCATCAGCTTCTTGAGGCGGTTGTTGCGGTTGATCACGCGGCGATACAGGTCGTTCAGGTCGGACGTGGCGAAGCGGCCGCCGTCGAGCGGAACGAGGGGGCGAAGCTCGGGCGGGATCACGGGGATCACGTCGAGGATCATCCACTGGGGCAGGTTGTCGGACTTGCGGAAGGCCTCGACGATCTTGAGGCGCTTGGAGTACTTGAGCTTCTTCTGCAGCGAGGTCTCGGTCTTCATGCGCTCGCGCAGCTCGATGGAGAGCTCGGCGATTTCGACGCGCTTGAGGAGTTCCTTGATGGCCTCGGCGCCCATCATGGCCTTGAAGCCGGAGGGGCGGTACTGCTGGTCGAGCTCGCGGAACTTGGTCTCGTCCTTGATGACTTCGCGCTCCTTGACGGGCGCGTCGCCTGGATCGACGACGACGTAGGACTCGAAGTAGAGGACGGCTTCGAGCTCACGCAGGCTGATGTCGAGCAGGTGGCCGATGCGCGAGGGCAGGCCCTTGAAGAACCAGACGTGCGAGCAGGGGCTGGCGAGCTCGATGTGTCCGAGGCGCTCGCGGCGAACCTTCGAGAGGGTAACTTCGACGCCGCACTTGTCGCAGATGACGCCGCGGTGCTTCATGCGCTTGTACTTGCCGCAGAGGCACTCCCAGTCGGTGATGGGTCCGAAGATGCGGGCGCAGAAGAGGCCGTCGCGCTCGGGCTTGAAGGTACGGTAGTTGATGGTTTCCGGCTTGGTGACTTCGCCGTGCGACCAGCTGCGGATCTTCTCAGGGCTGGCGAGCTGGATCTTGATGGCGTCGAAGTCGGCGATGGGTCCGGTCAGTTCAAAGGGGCTGGAGCGAAACATATTTGGCGTCTCCGTGTGCAGGGTCTGGCGTTTTTTGCGCCTTGCTGCTGGTTACTGCTGCTTTACTTCTGCTGGGCGGTGGGTGGTTAGGTCCGTCGCCTGCTTCTCTTTTTTGCTTCCCCTTGGCCGGCCCTTCGTGAATGTTGAGCGTGAGCCTCATTCAGAAGGACCGTGCCTGGGGTGGAGCGGTATCGACTAATCTGCTGCGGCGATGGCTGGCAGCGGCTGCTTCTTCTGGTCGGCCTGTTTGATCAGTTCGACGTCGAGGCAGAGGGACTGCAGTTCGCGGATAAGAACGTTGAACGACTCGGGTACACCCGGCTCGATGGCAGCTTCGCCCTTGACGATGGCTTCGTAGATCTTGGTACGACCGAAGACGTCGTCGGACTTGGCGGTGAGGAGCTCCTGCAGGATGTAGGCGGCGCCGTATGCTTCAAGGGCCCAGACCTCCATCTCACCGAAGCGCTGTCCGCCGAACTGCGCCTTACCGCCCAGCGGCTGCTGGGTGATGAGCGAGTACGGTCCGATGGAACGAGCGTGGATCTTGTCGTCGACAAGGTGCGACAGCTTGAGCATGTAGATGTAGCCGACGGTGGCAGGCTGCTCGAAAGGTTCTCCGATCATGCCATCGTAGAGCTGCGACTTGCCCGAGCTGGGAAGACCAGCGGCCTTGAGGAGCGCCTTGATCTCGGTCTCGCGTGCGCCGTCGAAGACTGCCGTGCCGAACCAGATACCACGCTTCATGCCGGCGGCAACGCGCAGGGTCTGCTCGTCGTCGAGATCAAGAAGCTGGTTGAGTGCGGCGGTACCGGCGAAGCGCGCCTTGAAGAGCTCGCGAACTTCGTTGGCCGACTGCATGGTTGCGGCGAGTTCGGCGACCTGCTGTGCCGAGCTCGTGCGCTGCCCAGCCGAGGTGCGTCTCGAGGATCTGACCGACGTTCATACGCGAAGGCACACCGAGCGGGTTGAGGACGATCTCGACGGGCGTTCCATCGGGGAGGTACGGCATGTCCTCTTCCGGCAGAATGCGTGCGATGACACCCTTGTTACCGTGGCGGCCGGCCATCTTGTCACCGACAGAGAGCTTGCGCTTCATGGCGATGTAGACCTTGACCATCTTGATGACGCCGGGAGCGAGTTCGTCGCCCTTCTGCATCTTGCCGATCTTCTCGTTGGTGATCTTGCGGAGAACATCGATCTGACGTGAGGTCATCTCCTCGATCTCATCGATCTGCTCGTTGACGCGGGGATCCTTGTCGGCGTAGCGGATGCGCTTGAGGTTACGGGTGCTGATGAGCTCGATGGTGTCGCGGTCGAGGATGTCGCCCTTGTTGAGCAGCTTCTTGTTGGTGCGCTCGTCGTGGAGGTCGGCCAGAACTTCCTTGGCTCCGAGGATTGCTTCGAGACGCTTGAGGCGCTCGTCGGTGAGAATACGAATCTCGTCGGCGAGGTTGCGCTCGAGCTTCTCGATCATCTCCTGCTCGATCTGCTTGGCGCGCTCGTCCTTCTCCTGACCCTTGCGGGAGAAGATGCGGACGTCGACGACGGTGCCTTCGATACCCGGAGGGCACGTGAGCGAAGCGTCGCGAACATCGCCGGCCTTTTCGCCGAAGATGGCGCGGAGGAGCTTCTCTTCCGGCGTCAGCTGAGTTTCACCCTTCGGCGTTACCTTGCCGACGAGGATGTCGTTGTGACCGATCTTCGCGCCGATGCGGATGATGCCCGAGTCATCGAGATCGCGGAGTGCGTGCTCGCTGACGTTGGGGATATCGCGCGTGATCTCTTCCGGCCCAAGCTTCGTGTCGCGGGCTTCGATCTCGAACTCCTCGATGTGGATCGAGGTGTAGTAGTCCTCGCGGACCAGCTTCTCCGAGATGAGGATCGCGTCCTCGAAGTTGTAACCGCGCCACGGCATGAAGGCGACCAGAACGTTCCGGCCGAGGCCGAGTTCGCCCTGCTCGGTGCAAGGACCGTCGGCGATAACCTGACCCTTGACCACGCGGTCGCCCTTGCGGACGATCGGCTTCTGGTTGATGCAGGTGTTCTGGTTGGAGCGCTTGAACTTCGTGAGCTGATAGATGTCCGAACCAACCTCACGCGAGAGCTGCGTGGGGTGATGCTCGCCTTCTACGCGCACGATGATGCGCTCGGAGTCGACCGAGTCGATGATGCCGTTACGCTTGGCCAGAATGACGGCGCCGGAGTCGCGGGCGGTGACGCCTTCCATGCCGGTACCGACGAACGGAGCCTCAGCAACGAGCAGAGGAACCGACTGCCGTTGCATGTTGGCGCCCATCAGCGCGCGGTTCGCGTCGTCGTGCTCGAGGAACGGCACGAGCGAGGCGGCGACCGAGACGAGCTGCTTCGGCGAGACGTCGACGTAGTCCACTTCGGACTTGTTGACGAGGACGAAGTTGCCCTGGCGGCGGGCGTCGACGACATCCTGCACGATGTTCAACTTCTCATCGAGCTCGATGTTGGCCTGCGCGATGGTGTGGCGATCTTCTTCCCAGGCCGAGAGGTAGAAGCTGAAGGGGGCAAGATCCATGGTGCGCTTCTTGTCCTTCTTCAACTGCTCGTTCAGCTTGCGGGCCTCTTCGATCTCGAGGTAGTCGCCCTGACGCAGACCGGACTCGCCGGCGTTCGAGACGGAGACGTAGTCGAGCGCACGGCCTTCCTTCACGCGGCGGTACGGGCGACTCGATGAAGCCGTACTCGTTGATGCGCGCGAAGCAGGAGAGCGACGAGATAAGACCGATGTTCGGGCCTTCCGGCGTCTCGATCGGGCAGATGCGACCGTAGTGAGTGGGGTGCACGTCGCGGACTTCGAAGCCGGCGCGCTCACGGGAGAGACCACCGGGCCCAAGGGCGGAGAGGCGACGCTTGTGCGTGATCTCCGAGAGGGGGTTGGTCTGGTCCATGAACTGCGAGAGCTGCGAGGAGCCGAAGAACTCACGAATCGCGGCCATGACTGGCTTGGCGTTGATGAGGTCGTGCGGCATCGCGGTCGACATCTCCTGATAGACCGACATCTTTTCCTTGATGGCGCGCTCCATACGGACGAGACCGATGCGGAACTGGTTCTCCATCAGCTCACCGACGGCGCGAACGCGGCGGTTGCCAAGGTGATCGATGTCATCGACCGTGCCGATGCTCTTGCGGAGCTTGAGCAGGTAGCGGATGGTGCCGTAGAAGTCCTCGGGGGTCAACGTGCGGTGGTCGAGGCCGGAGGGATCCTGGTTCTCGTACAGCTTGATGTTGAACTTGAGGCGGCCGACGCGCGAGAAGTCGTACTTGCGCGGATCGAAGAACATGCCTTCGAAGAGCGCAGTTGCGGTGTCGAGGGTCGGTGGGTCGCCGGGACGCAGCTTGCGGTAGATCTCGATCAGCGCCTCTTCGGGCTTGCGCACGGAGTCGCGGCGAAGGGTGTTGGTGATGATGTTGCCCACGTCGTCGCGCTCGGGGAAGAAGACCTCGATGCTGGTGACGCCGGACTGGATGATCTTGTGCAGCTTGTCGGCGGTGAGCTCCTGGTTGGCCTCGTAGAGAAGTTCGCCGGTGGTGAGATCAACGACGTCAGAGGCGGTCATCGCGCCATCGAACTCGCTGGTCTCGACTTCGACCGATTCGATCTTGTGGCTGCGCAGACCCTTCATCGTGTGAGCGGAGATCTTGCGAGTGGCCGGAGCAATCTCCTCACCCTTGACGGTGATGGCGTGAGCGGGACGGGTTCCCTGCAGGTTGCTGAGCTGACCCTCGGGAGCGACCTTCCAGCTGAGCTTGCCGTCGGCGACGTTGATGGTGTCGACGGTGTAGAAGGTCTTGAGGATCTCCTCGTCGGTACGCAGGCCGAGCGCGCGCAGGAAGATAGTGCCGAGGAACTTGCGCTTGCGGTCGATGCGGACGTAGAGGGTGTTCTTCTGGTCGTACTCGAACTCGACCCAGCTGCCGCGGTAGGGGATGATCTTGCCGAGGAAGTAGGTGCGGTTGTTCGCGGTCTCGAAGAAGACGCCAGGCGAACGGTGGAGCTGCGAGACGATGACGCGCTCGGTGCCGTTGACGATGAAGGTGCCGTTCTGGCTCATCAGAGGAATGTCGCCGAAGAAGACTTCCTGCTCCTTCATGTCGCGGAGGCTCTTGACGCCGGTCTCGGGGTCCTTGTCGTAGATCTTCAGACGAATGGTGACCTTGAGTGGAGCGGAGTAGGTCATGCCACGCTCTTCGCACTCCGCCTGGTCGTACTTCAGCTGCAGGCCGACTGGGTCGCCGCACTTGGTGCAGAAGTCTGGGGTGTTCTTGTTATAGGTTCCGCAGAAGTTGCAAAGAACATCGCCCGGGTGGAAGGGGTCGGTGATGACCATGTGGCCGCAGTTAGTGCAGGCCGTGCGCAGGTGGTTGAGGCCCTTGAGGTAGCCGCACTTGCACTCCCAGTTGCCGATGGAGAAGTCGACGAACTCGAGCTCTGAGACGTTACGGAAGTCGGTGATGGGAAATACCGAGGTGAAGACCGACTGCAGGCCGTTGTCTTCGCGCTCCTGCGGGAGCTTGTCCATCTGCAGGAAGCGCTCATAGCTACGGCGCTGCACTTCGATAAGGTTAGGAATCTGAATGGATGTGGGGATCTTAGAAAAATCAAGACGGCTACGGATCGCGCGCATTTCGCTGGACATGCTCTCTCCTGAAAACTGACCTTCGAGGCCTCCCGAGTGCGTTTGCCGGCATCGTATTGCTGGCTTCACTCGTAAGGGGAGGGCTTCGGTCAGGCCCTCCGGGTTTGGTTCTGATCGCGCAGTGTTGAACTTCTTCGGGTCTTGCTGTCCTCGATGGCAGCGAGCCCCGTGCGCAGAATGTCTTGCCGTAATGGTCCGCGGCTCGGATAAATCTTGAAACTTTTACTATCTGCCGGCGTTCGAAGCTGCTATAAAGAACGCGTGCAGCGTACTTTCGGCCCCTACAGGAACGTAGAAGCTAGCAAACACGGCAAAGCGCTCGAAGGGACAGCGTGTCCCATGAGCGCAAAGGTCGACTTGTGCACTGTTTCTATATGAGTGGTATTAATGCCTGCCGCCATTGAGGTTCGCCTACCCCAAAGTTTTGTGCCGCTCGCATGAAGCTTATTGCACTATCCGCGCCCGCCGCTCGAAGCGTATAGTGGCCGGTTCCTTAGCCTGTGACGACAGGATGATCCGGATACAACGAAGTTTTTGGTGTTATGCCGCTGTCCGCCAATGAGCACGCCAAGGCGGAACGAATTTTCTCTAACGTCAAGAATATCGCGTTCCGCCCTAACGTGCAAGCTGGCAGGTAACTACTTGATTTCTATGGTCGCAACGCCTTCGAACTTCTTGGCGATGGCAGCTGCGTCATCCTTCGAAATGTTTTCCTTCAAGGGCTTGGGAGCGGCGTCAACCAGATCCTTGGCTTCCTTCAAGCCAAGAGCGGTGACTTCGCGTACAGCCTTGATGGTGTTGATCTTGTTCGCGCCGGCATCCTTGAGGATAACGGTGAACTCGGTCTTCTCTTCGGCCGGAGCTGCTGCCGCTGCGCCGCCGCCTGCTGCCGGGGCTGCAACTGCTGCTGCTGCCGAAACGCCGAGACGCTCTTCGAGCTTCTTGACCAGAGCCGAAGCCTCGAGGAGGCTGAGGCTAACGATTGAATCTTCCAACTGCTGGATGTCTGCCATTTTATTTCTCCAATTTAGAACTGAACTTTGTGGTGCTTATTGCTTTTCCAAAGCCTGACTGCGCTTCGGTTGCCTATGCCTTCCAGGGTTTCCGTTGCGCCCAGACCAGCGCACCCGGGATGACCAGGCGAAACTTGGTTTATCCCTCGACCGGATCCGTGGTCGCGGCTTCCCCACCCTGCGATGCGGTGGAGTTCTCGGGCTGCTCAGCGGTTGCATCGGCTGCGGGAGCTTCAACGGCGTGTGCCTCGGCAACGAGCTGACCTTCAGCGGCGGGAGCCTCGGCAACTACTGCCTCTGCGGCTGGGGCTTCTGCCTTTGGCGCTTCAGCGGCTGCTGCTACCGGAGCGGCTGCCCCGGCAAACTTGCCCTTCTCGACGCCCTGGTTGATAACAACTGCGAGATCGCGGCCGGTGGCGTTGATGACGGTGGCCAGACGCTGCGCGGGCGACTGAATGAGGAAGAGGAGCTTCGAGAAGAGCTCTTCCTTGCCCGGCATGGTGGCGAGATCGCCGATCTCACGAACGTCGATTACCTTGCCGTCAACGATGCCAAGCTTGAAGGTGAACTCCGCGTTGTCCTTGACCCAGGTCGAAAGCGCCTTGGCGAGGGCAACGGGATCGCCGGAGGTGTAGGCGACGGCCGAGACACCCTTAAGGCCCTGAAGAGCAGCCTCAATCTTGGTGCCTTCGGAGGCCTTTGCGGCCAGCTTGTTTTTTACGACGTGGTAGCTTCCGCCGGCGGCGCGAACAGCCTTGCGCAGCTCGAAGTCCTTCGAGGCGGTGAGACCTTTGAAGGTACCGATGATAGCGGAGGTCGAGTGCTGGAGCTCTGCTGCGAGCTTGCCAACCTTCTCCGTCTTTGATGCTCTGGACAATGCCATGACTGAATCCTCTTCGCTTTCGCTTCCCCGCTCCTCGCTTCCGCGGCCAGAGGGGGCTTGGTGCTAACTAAAAATTGATTAGGCCTTGCCCGCCAGTTCGGCAGCGGCGTAGTCGAGCTGGATACCAGGGCCCATCGTGGAGCTTAGCGTGACGCCCTTGATGTACTTCCCCTTGGCGGCCGACGGCTTTGCTTTCACGACGCTCGAGATGACAGTCATCGCGTTGTCCACCAGCTTCTGCGGATCGAACGAGAGCTTGCCAACTGGAACGTGAACGAGCGCAGTCTTGTCGGTGCGGAACTCGATCTTACCGGCCTTGATCTCTTTGACGGCGGCGGCAACATCGGTGGTAACCGTTCCGGTCTTCGGGTTCGGCATGAGGCCGCGGGGTCCGAGGACCTTACCGAGACGGCCGACAGACTTCATCATGTCGGGGGTCGCGATCAGGGCATCGAAGGCGGTCCAGCCTTCTTTCTGAATCTTCTCAACCAGCTCTTCGCCGCCGAAGAACTCCGCGCCGGCAGCTTCGGCATCCTTGATGCGTTCGCCTGAGGCGATGACGGCGACGATCTTGGACTTGCCCAGACCGTGCGGAAGAACCACGGTGCCGCGAACCATCTGGTCAGCGTGCTTGGGGTCTACTCCGAGGCGAAGGGTCAGGTCGACAGTCTCGTCAAACTTCGCATACTTTGCTTTTTGCAGAAGTGGAACTGCGTCCACCAACAGGTACGGACGGGGCTCTACGAGCGCACGCGCCTTCACCAGATTCTTAGAGAGTTTCCTTGCCATTTTCCCTCGTCTCCCACCCCTCTGGAGTTGATCTCTCCGGGCGTGGTTCTCGACTGGTCTCAATTTGGTATTGAGGCACTCTTATAAGTATGCCGGGAGATTCAAAAAACGTCAAGGAGATACGTACTTTTGTGGGTCACTCCCAGATCCTTGCCATTGCTAGCTTGAATCCTGCCACAACCCCTGAGCCTTCTAGAATCGCTGGCTGATTGAGCAGCTTTGGTTGATCACCCGGACGATAGACGGCTACGACCTGGCGTTCCGGATCAATCAACCACGCCAACTTCGCTCCGTTTGAGAGCCATCTCACCATCTTGACCTCGAGTTGAGCGAGATCATCGGTCTGAGAGCGTAGTTCGATGAGAAAGTCTGGGCAGATCGGTGAAAAACGGTTCTGTTGGGCTTTGGTGAGGGCGTTCCAGCGGGTGGCCTCAACCCAAGCGGCGTCGGGGCTTCGCATCGAACCATCGGGCAGGGTGAAGCCGGTACTCGAGTCGAACACGTAGCCGCGGCGGTCCTTTTGGGCCCATGTGTCAAGCGCGCTGATGATGGCTGCGTTCCTTCTCCCGGTGCGGTTCCCTGCGGGCGACATGACAAGAATCTCCCCATCTACCTCGCGTTCGACACGCGCGATGTCATTCGCAGCACAGAAGCGCATCAGGTCTTCATCGCTCATCGGGGTTTCGGGCCGGAAGCGAAACGGCGGTCGCATTCCCGCCAGGGCGGAGTTCATAAGGAAAAGTCTACTAAATGGGCCCTTGACGGATTCGGATTGCGCGCCTACTCTCGACATCATAAGGCGAACAAATGGCGAAATCAAATAGCTCTGAACTCTTCCCAATTCTTCCCTCAACGCCCATAGGAATCGCCCGTTTGGCGGCTCAGGCAAAGCACGCAGACGACGGGCACCTGATCGAATTTAAGGAGCTCGAGGTCCGCAGCATCCTGAACAAGTCGGTGTCTAAACGGCGGCTTTCGATGGCCTATAGCATCAATCCCTATCGGGGATGCGAGTTCGGCTGCAAGTACTGTTATGCCCGCTACACCCATGAGTTCATGGCGCCGAAGCCACCGGCAGAACCGCCGGTGGAGGCGTTGCCTGATTTGGCGGCAGGGGCGATGGATCTGCGAGATCCTCTGGCGTTCGAGCGGATGATCTTTCTGAAACAAAACGCAGCGTGGCTGCTGGAACAGGAGTTGAAGAAGATCGATCCCGCAGACGAGATTGCGCTGGGGACGGCCACTGACCCATATCAGCCGATCGAGCGGCGAACGGAGATTACGCGCAGCCTGCTGGAGGTGTTCTCGAGGAGATCCGGGTACCGGCTGGGGATTGTGACCAAGTCGCGGCTGATCGAACGGGACATCGATTTGCTGGTGGAGATTGCGCGGCGCAACACGCTCGTGGTGCACGTCACGATTACGACGCCGGACGCAAAGCTTGCGCGTTTGCTGGAGCCTCGGGCGCCGCGGCCTGATCTGCGCTTTCAGGCGGTGAAGAGATTGAGGGAGGCGGGAATCGTTGCGGGGTCTTCGGTTCACCACTGCTTCCGGGGATTACCGATAATGAGGAGGCGCTGAACGGCATGGCACGTCGCGCCGCGGCGGTCGGGGCGAGTTTTTTTGCAGCGCACCCGCTGTTCCTCAAGCCGTGCTCACGTCCTACCTACCTAAGCTTTGTTCGTGAGCACTTTCCCGCGCTACAAGCAGATTATGCGGAACGTTTTGCCACCGCTGACTTCGCCGGAAAAGAATATCGCGAACGGCTGGCAAAGATGGTCGATGGAGCGTGCCGGCGGTACGGTTTGGGGAAGCGTTCGAGCGATGCCTTGCTGACGCGGAACGAGAATGGAGGCAGGCGACCGGCGCAGAGTGTGGGCGGCGCAGCAGCACAGCAGAGGCTGTTTGCCTAGAATTCGAGGGGAGTGAACGATGCGAACAGGGCGGAGGATTCGGCCAGCGAGGTTAGTGGCACGTAGTCGCAGGCGGCGGCATAGCGCTCCCAGAGCTTCAGCACTGCGGGATTGGTGTGGGCTCGCTCAGGGCCTCCGGCTGCCCACTCGAAGACCTCCACAACGGTGCCGTCCTTGGCCTGACAGGTTGTGACAGGATGGTCGGTCGCCAGGCCTTCGGCACGCAGTAGTGCGACGTGCTCCCTGGTGAGTTGCAGAAGATCTGCGTCTTTGCCAGGCTTGGGTTTGTAGGCAACGATGACGATGGTGCGACCGGATTCGGCTTGCATAGACTGCCTCCCCTGGTCTTACGAGTTGAGGCTAGCAGATAGCCCATAGGTTAACGACGAAAGAGGACGCCTGGAGGTCATCATCGACGGACAAGTCGGGGATGGTTCCTTGCGTCCTCGCTCGTCAGAAGCAGAGGTCAGAAGTTGAGTCGAAGTTAGGCTACGACGTCGATGCCCATGGAGCGGGCAGTGCCACGGATGGTCTTGGCAGCTGCTTCGACCGAGGCGGCGTTCATGTCCGGCATCTTCTGGGTGGCAATCTCGAGGATCTGCTTCTCAGTTACCTTACCGATCTTCTCCTTGTTCGGAGTGCCGGAGCCCTTGGCAACGCCAGCGGCCTTGAGCAGCAGCACCGGAGCCGGAGGGGTCTTGGTGATGAAGCTGAAGGTGCGGTCGGCGTAGACGCTGATGACGACGGGGATGGTGAGTCCGGCCAGGTCAGGAGCCTTGGTGCGGTCGTTGAACTGCTTACAGAACTCCATGATGTTGACCTGCGCCTGGCCGAGTGCGGGGCCGACCGGGGGTGCAGGGGTGGCCTTGCCGGCCAGAATCTGAAGCTTGACGTATCCAGTGATCTTCTTCGGTGCCATTGCGGTAAATCCTCTTTATGCTTCCAGCTGCGGGCTTGGCCTGCTGCTTAATGTTGTTGCTAAACTTTCGAACTACTCGTCGACAATCTTGTCGACTTTTGAGAACTCGATCTCGACCGGGGTGGAGCGGCCGAAGATGCTGACCATCACCTTGAGGGTGTGCTTGTCCTCGTTGATGTCATCGACTGCACCAGTGAAGTTGGCGAATGGGCCCTCGTTGATGCGGACCTGCTCGCCCTTGTCGAACTTGACCTTCATGGTCGGCTTGTTGGCCGAGGTCTCGGAGCGGAAGAGGATGGAGCTGACCTCCTGCTCGGAGAGGGCCACGGGATTGTCGCCCGTGCCAAGGAATCCGGTGACGCGCGGCGTGTTCTTGATGACGTGCCACAGGTCGTTGTCGAGATCCATCTCGACGAGAACGTAGCCTGGAAGGAAGACGCGCTCGATGGTGTACTTCTTGCCGTTGCGCAGCTCGGTGACCGGCTCGGTCGGAATCATGATGCGGCCGATACGGTTCTGCAACCCGAAGGCAGTGATGCGGCTCTCGAGGGACTCACGCACCTTACGCTCAAAGCCGGAGTAAGCGTGGATGATGTACCACTTGAAGTTTTCGTTGACCGGCGGGGCAAGCTGCTCCGAGGACGGGTCGCCTGCGGCGTTCGCCTCAGGATTCTGCTCTTCCGGATTCTGCTCTTCTGCCGCCATCGTTGTGCCTTTTTCGCGCATCGTCTGCTTCTCTCTACCGGTCTTGCTCGGAAATGCCAATCTCTTTAGTGCTGGGTGAGGCGGTGCAACAGTGCCTCGATCGCCCGGCCGATGATGTTGTCCACCAACCAGAAGTAAGCGGCGAAGATGAAGACTGTCACAAGAACAACGATTGTGGTCGATTGAACCTCTGCGCGTGAGGGCGAGATCACCTTGCGCATCTCGCTGCGGACGTCTTTGAGGAACTCGCCGAGACGCGCTGGCTGCGCTTTTAGCTGCTGCAATCCGGTGCTGGGCTGTTCGGTTACCGCTATTGTCTTGGCCATAGTGCTGCCTCAATCTTCGTGTTGCTTCTGAATGTAGGTTCCCGGACTTGAGGGACCGGGCAAACTGGCGGGGGAGCTCGGATTCGAACCGAGAAGTTCGGTTTTGGAGACCGACAGTTTAACCGTTGAGCTTACTCCCCCAGTGGTGCGAAGTGAGGCTTATACGCCTCACTCCCAAATCCGGCTGGAGACTACTTCGTTTCCTTGTGGTCCGTGTGCTTGCGGCAGGTATTGCAGAACTTCGAGAACTCCAGACGGCCAGTGGTCGTCTTCTTGTTCTTCGTGGTTGAGTAGTTCCTGTTTTTGCACTCCGGGCACTGCAGAGTAATGATCTCGCGCATAGTAAATCTCCTTCTAACGTGGCCAGCCACTTCGGCTGGCAAGCAGCGTAGTGACACGCCGCGACACAGGGCAATGGCCCCTGCAACCAAATCCTGATTGTAAGACGGAAGAAAAGCGGTCAGGCCACGCTCGTCCTCTCAAATTATCTCTTAAAACAGTGTTTCAGGAAAGCCATAGCTCCGAACTGCCAGAACGATGGCCGCCGAATCGAACAATGAAGCAATAAAACCACTAAAACGACAGACGGCAGGAACAATCCTGCCGTCTGTCGTTCGAATATTTACTTGATGATCTCGCTGATGGTTCCGGCTCCGACGGTGCGTCCGCCTTCGCGGATGGCGAAGCGCAGACCCTTCTCCATCGCGACTGGGGTGTGCAGCGTGATCTCCAGCTGGATGTTGTCGCCGGGCATGCACATCTCGGTGCCTGCAGGAAGCTTCGCCGATCCGGTCACGTCCGTGGTACGGAAGTAGAACTGGGGACGGTAGCCGTTGAAGAACGGAGTGTGACGTCCGCCCTCTTCCTTCGAGAGCACGTAGACCTCGCCCTTGAAGTCGGTGTGGGGCTTGATCGAACCAGGCTTGGCCAACACCATGCCGCGCTCCACATCTTCCTTCGCGATACCGCGCAGAAGAAGACCGGCGTTGTCGCCCGCCAGACCCTCGTCCAGCTGCTTCTTGAACATCTCGACGCCGGTGCAGACCGTCTTGCGGGTCTCGCGGAAGCCGACGATCTCGCAGTCCTCGCCAACCTTTACCTTGCCGCGCTCGATACGGCCCGTGACCACAGTGCCGCGGCCGGAGATCGAGAAGATGTCTTCGATCGGCATCAGGAACGGCAGGTCGACCGCGCGCTCAGGCTGCGGAACATACTTGTCCACCGCTGCCATCAGCTCGTCGATCTTGGCCTCCCACTGGGCTTCGCCATTCAGCGCGCCAAGGGCAGAGCCGCGGATGATCGGGGTATCGTCGCCAGGGTAGTCGTACTTCGACAACAGCTCGCGAACTTCCATCTCGACCAGCTCGATCAGCTCTTCGTCCTCAACCGCATCGCACTTGTTCAAGAACACGACGATGTACGGCACGCCAACCTGACGGGCGAGCAACACGTGCTCCTTGGTCTGGGGCATCGGGCCGTCGGTCGCGGCAACCACCAGGATCGCGCCGTCCATCTGCGCCGCTCCGGTGATCATGTTCTTGATGTAGTCCGCGTGACCCGGGCAGTCGACGTGCGCGTAGTGCCGGTTCGGGGTCTCGTACTCCACGTGCGAGGTCGCAATCGTGATACCGCGCTCGCGCTCTTCCGGTGCGTTGTCGATCGTGTCGAACGAACGGAACGTGTTCTTCGGGTTGTGCTTGGACAACACCTTCGTGATCGCCGCCGTCAGCGTCGTCTTGCCATGATCGATGTGCCCGATCGTCCCGATGTTTACGTGCGGCTTTGACCGGTCAAACTTTTCCTTGCCCATGACTGCTCGTCTCCTCGTGTTGGCCGGCGCGTGCACCGGGGTTCAGGTGAATACTTCAAACGAAAACTAAAGGCGAAAAACTAAACTTGATAAACCGGAGGTTTGTCTCAGTAGTACGCGTACAGCTTGAAAAACTTCTCTCGCAGCTCCGGTGCAACCTGCTCCAGGCTGGCGAGGTACAGTTCGCGAATCTGGCCCTGATCGGAGTTGCCCAGCTTGTTGTAGCCCGCAGCTGTGTTTGCTCCCAGGTTTCCGTTGCCGAGAACCGTCTCAAAGTCGCGAATCCGCAGCTTCGAGCGCTCCAGAGACTTCAGGAAATCCGCGACTCGACCGGAAGAGAAAGATGTCTCAACCGCTGCCTTCACTACGTTGAAGGTCTCTGGATCGGATACGGTAAGTACGGGCTGCTGATACAGACTGCTCAAAACACTCTCCTGCGATCTCTACTGCCTGACCGCGTTCAAAAAAACTTTGGAGCGGGAGACGGGAATCGGACCCGCGACCAACAGCTTGGAAGGCTGTGACTCTACCACTGAGTTACTCCCGCTTACCTTCAGGGACAGGGCCCCTTGCTGCCTGCTGCGGGGGCACAGATGAAACGAGTGCCCATACAACAAATGTCTGGAGCTGACGGAGAGGCTTGAACTCTCGACCTCTCCCTTACCAAGGGAGTGCTCTACCACTGAGCTACGCCAGCCTACAAAAACCAACCTTACAATCTTACCGCGAACGCAGCCGTCCGAGTATGACACGGAAGGCAAAAAAACCTAACAGGATCCAAGTCAGCTGCTGATACTTGCCTGGCTCCATCGTCTGCCAGACTAGCTATCGCCAACAATCCCAGTACGGCCAGCGCAATCCACATCCTGCCGCTGCCTGCCGGGCTTAGATCCACAACACTCACCAACTCCTGCAACTACGAACAGCCCAACAAAATAAATGGTGCACAGGGGAGGATTCGAACCTCCGTAACTCGAAGAGTGGCAGATTTACAGTCTGCTGCCATTAACCACTCGGCCACCTGTGCACATCCTGCTTGAACTCCAGCGCGCAGCCCTCATCTCAATCGTCTCAAGCCCACACTTCGATTCTAAACCGCGAATCGGGCGGGTACTTACCCTTGAAGGAATGACCAGGAGGCCTGCAGAGCCAGAACGGCAAGCAGTACAACCAAATCCATCTTTCTTTTCCTGCTGCTTGAAAACTGGAGCTGGCGAAGGGACTTGAACCCCCGACCCTCTGATTACAAATCAGATGCTCTACCAGCTGAGCTACGCCAGCCCAAACAGCAATTTTGCTCTCTGTAAGCTCAGCCGCTCGACGCGCAGCAGTGCCCGCGCAGAGTGCGCCGCAGACGTAACTTTAGCATAGCAGGAACCTCGGAGCAATGGCAGCATCCGTTGAGTTTTTCATTGCTTACGGAGTCATTGCGGCGATGGTCCAACATCCGCCGGCATGCTAGGCTAGCCAGAATTTCGTTTCACTCCCGGGACCCGGTTGGATCAATTCATGCGCCTGTTACTCGTACTTTCTCTCTTCTTCTGCAGTCTCCCGTTATTAGCGCAAAGCACAGGTGATTCGCCACAGTTGATCGAAGGCCCGCAGACCGCTCCTCCAGCTAAATCTGCCGTCATGAACAACGATTCGGTGATCAGGATGGCCAAGGCAGGACTCGGCGAAGATCTCATCATCCAAACCATCAATACGCAGCCGGGCCAGTACACCACCGACGCTGAATCGCTCGTCGCGCTCAAGACCGCCGGGCTCTCCGATCGCGTTGTCGCCGCGATGATGAACAAGAGCCGACGGCAACTCACGAATGTTCCCGAGAAGCCGATCGAACTCTCGGACGTCAACGAGATCGGTGTCTACTACAAAGATCGCGCAGGGCGATGGACAGCCATCGAGCCCGAGATCGTCCACATCAAATCGGGCGGATTCGTGAAATCGACTGTGACACACGGGATCATCAAGCAGGATCGCAATGGCCGCGTCAATGGCCGCGAATCTGCGCTAGAACTGAAACGCCCCATCGAAGTTCTGCTCTATGTGCCGGAAGGCGTCTCCGCCAGCGAGTACGACTTCATCCGCTTCCGCCTCAACTCGGACAACCGGGAGTTTCGTGTTCTCACCGGCGGAGTCTTTCACTCCACCGGCGGCGCCGACCGCGACGAAGTGCCTTTCAAGCCCGTCAAAACCGCTCCGCGAACCTACCAGTTCACAGTCGATGACAAGGTTGCCGGCGGCGAATTCGGCATTCTGCCACCAGGCACCGGCAACGTCACCAACGGTGGAAAAATTTACACGTTTGCCATCGTTGAGTAGGGTGCGGCCCTGGGCTCGAACTTCGCTAGCCTCTCGCGTGAAGGCCGAGCCGACAGATGGGCTATGCTTATTGCTTGAAGCGCTGCAGTTTGGTGACTTCGCTCTGACCATGCTGACACCTTGCCTGACCGGCCATGTCCTCGATGCATAAGCGCACCCGCTACTCCCTGCTACTGATGCTGGCGCTGATGGCTGCGCTGGTGGTCGCTCTCGTCCTCCGCAAAGCGGCTCCTCCAGAGGTTGCTCGCCTGCTGCCGGAGTCTGACGCTATCGTCTACGCCAACCTGAAACCGCTGCGTGCCGCGACCCATTTCGACCGCTCTCCAGTCAACCGCAGCGCTGAGTATCAGCAGTTCATCGACACCACCGGCATCGTGCCAGAGCGTGACCTGGACGCGGCCGCATTTGCGCTCCATCGTATGGATGACCCCAACGGTCCGAACGGCCCGGTCGGCTACTCCGAGGTCTTCGAGGGACGATTCGACGGCCAGCGCCTCGCCCGCTATCTCGCAACCATCGCCACGGCAAAAGAAACTTACGCGGGCCACGATATCTTCACGGTTCGCGTGGGCGACGCCAGGATGACTCGGCCGCTACGCATAGCACAGCTCGGCTACGACACGATTGCAGCCTCGAACATGCCCACGGCCGAGCAGATCCACTCCATCCTCGACCGGAATCGCGCCGCGGCATCACCGTTTTCGGGATCGTCGCTGCTGTCGGCTCGATACCGGGATGTGCCTGCGTTTTCGAGTGCGTGGGCCATCGGCCACATCGGACTTCCCTTCTCCGAACGCGGCTCCATCAGCATCTTCGGTCTGCAGCTACCCTTGCCGGAGGACACGACCTTCGTCGCAAGCCTGCGCTATCTGGGCACGCTGCGTCTGCGCATCGAGCAGCTTGCTCCCAACGATGCCGACGCAGCTCACGCTGCCGAAACGCTCACATCCCTGCTGAGCCTGATGAGAACCATACAAATCACTCAGGCGCAGATGCAGCCTCACCCTGCTTCGGACGCCGCCTTTCGCGAGTTGATGGACTCAACCAAGATCGAACAGCGTAAAGATCGCGCAATCCTAACGGCGAATATCCCACTCGAACTCGTCAAGCAACTGGCAACACCTGTTACCGATCCCCAGCCATGACCGATTCCGACTTGTCGAAGAACACCTTTCAGGCCAATGCATTAAAGACCACTCGGGTCCTGCTTGTTCGTCATGGCCAGAGCCTCGCAAATGCAGGAGGCATACCACCCGACCACATTACCAACCCACTGACTGAACTTGGTCATGCGCAGGCGAAATCATTTGCCGAGAACTTTCCTGGCCAGCCAACTCTGCTGCTTGTCTCGCCGTTTCTGCGTGCGCGTCAGACCTCCGAGCCGTTCCTACAGCGATTTCCAACAATCCCTGTGGAGGAGTGGCCCATCCACGAGTTTCACTATCTGGACCCAGCGCGGCACAACGGCACGAGCGAAGAAGAGCAGATGCCGCACATGGAAACCTATTGGAAGCGAGGCGATCCCGCGCACTTCGATGGTCCGGGGGCCGAATCGTTCACGGCCTTTCTTGATCGCACACGCGACTCGATGAAACGCCTCGCTCGGCTGAACACAGGCGGCTGCATCGTCCTGTTCACGCACGGCTTTGTTATGCAGGCGTTTCGACTTCTATCGCTCTTCCCCGACGCGACCGATCAGCAGCTGATGTCAAACTTTCGGCGCTTTCATTTCGTCAACTTTATACACAACACCGATTCACTCGAGTTTGAAGTGGTCAACGGCCGGCTTCGGATGGTCGGACAACAGCATCTAACTGCTTTCACGCTTCTAGGAGAAACGTCCCATGCATAGCATTACTCCCTCCTCTCTTCGAGTTCTTGCTCTGGCTTCCGTGGTCTCTGTATTGCCTGCATCTCTCTTCGCGCAATCGGGCAAAGTCATCACCGGTCAAGCTGCCTTCACCGATTACACCCAGGAGCACCCAGGCGTGATCCGCAAGATTACTGTGGCTGACCTGCCCGAGCCGAAAGAGTCTGAGTCGGTCGACAACGGACCGAGCGTGGTCCCGCGTCCCGAAGGAGCGTGGCCGGTTGGGCCTGCGGGCTTCAAGGTGGAGATGTACGCTCAGGGTTTTACCGAGCCGCGCCTGATCCGTACCGCACCCAACGGCGATCTCTTTCTTGCGGATAGCAAAGCAGGCCAGGTGAAGGTTCTGCGTGGCGTCGGGCCTGACGGCAAGGCGGTCACGACCGAGATCTTTGCGACAGGACTTGATCACCCTTTCGGAATCGCGTTTTATCCACTCGGCGACCATCCGCAGTGGGTGTACGTTGCCAATACGACCAGCGTCGTGCGCTTTCCTTACAAAGACGGTGACCTGAAGGCCAGCGGGGCGCTGGAGACCATCGTGCCGGTGCTACCAGGCTATGCCCAGCTTCGCGGAGGCGGCCACTGGACGCGCGACGTCGCTTTCTCACAGGATGGCAAGCGGATGTTCATTTCGGTTGGGTCGGCTTCGAATGTGGATGATCCCGACACTCACCCTGGCGAGTTTCACCGCGCCGATGTGCTCGAGTACTCGCCTGAGGGTAAGTTCGTGAAGATCTTTGCCAGCGGCCTGCGCAACTGCGTGGGCGAGGCCATCAACCCCACCACGGGGCAGCTCTGGTGCTCCACCAACGAGCGCGACCGGCTGGGTGACAACCTGGTGCCTGACTACATCACCAGCGTCAAGGAAGACGGCTTCTACGGCTGGCCCTGGTACTACATGGGCGGCCATCAGGACCCGCGTCTGGTGGGCAAGCATCCGGAGCTGAAGTCGAAGGTACTTACGCCGGACGTGATCCTGCAGCCGCACTTCGCTTCACTCGAACTGGCGTTCTACACGGGCAAGCAGTTCCCTTCCGACTATAGCGGCGACGGCTTTGCGGCTGAGCACGGCTCCTGGAATCGTGCTCACCGCTCCGGCTATGAGGTCATTCGAGTTCCCATGCGCGACGGCCACGCAACGGGCGAGTACGAGGACTTCCTCACCGGCTTCGTGACCTCGGATGGCAAAGTATGGGGCAGGCCCGTCGGTGTGACCGTGGCGAAGGATGGCTCGCTCTTTGTGACCGATGACGGATCAAAGACGGTATGGCATGTGAGCTACACCGGGAAGTAGCAGTTATTTATGCACGCGAAAGGAGCGGCCGATGATCTGGGCCGCTCCTTTCTTTTTCAAGACTATCCGAGCTGTTGTGTCAGATAGCTGAGGCATACGCCAGCGAAGAACCGGCATGATGCGCTGGCGGAATAGAAACGATGTCACGTCTGCCGGATACCGCGGCGATCAACGCATCAAGACAATCTCCATCGAGTTGATGCGGCGCAAGGTTCGCCATGATTCCAAGGGTCTCGTTAATCTGGATACCGGGGCGGTATGGGCGATCCTCGGACAATGCACCATACACGTCGGCTACAGCGATGATGCGCGACTCGATCGAGAGATCCCGCGCTCTAAGACGATCGGGATAACCTGAGCCATCCAGCTTTTCGTGATGTTCGCCGGCGATCACTGCCATCTCGCGAAAAGGGGCGACGCGCTCCAGAATGAGACGTGTGATGCGGGGATGCCGATAGACCGACTTCCATTCCTCTGCGGTCAACTGGCTTCTCTTATTGAGAATGGCATTGGAGACCCCAAGCTTGCCGATATCGTGCAAGAGGGCAGCTCGGCGCACTATCTGTACGCGGTCGGGTGAGAGGCCCATCGTCTTCGCTATACCAAGCGCAGCGTCGGCAACGCCCTGAGAGTGGCGAAAGGTGAAGTGCGACTTGGCATCGACAACGTCTGCAAAGGCTTCGCAGATCTGATCGATCTGGCCTGGCTCCAGGTGGTGCCGCGTGCCCGAATCAAGGTCAAGCACTGCCTGACGCGTGTCTTCCTCTGAGTCTTTGGAGGTGCAATTGGTCCAAAGCACGCCGCGATGATGCAGCGAAAGGACGATGCGGACGAGTTGAGGATCGAACCAGGTGCCACTTCGCTCTACGAGTGTGTCGACCGCATTCTGCGCTCCACGTTTGGTGGAGAAGACATCCAGATGCTGTGCAATGGCGCAGATTCTGGCCAACAGCGGGATCTGCTCGCCCTTCAAACTGTCTGGATCGCCACTACCGTCCCAGCGCTCGTCCAGGCTGCGAACGGCGTCGGCCGCAAAGGGGCCCATACCAAGCTTGCTGAGGATGCCGGCGCCTCGGTCGCTGCGCAGGTCGATGACCTTGTTGCTTCCATGCGTTGCGCCGATGCGAAAGATGCGGGCAAATTTTGCAGCAGGCCCGGAGTGCGGGAGTACATTCCCCCACATCAGTTTCAGCATCGCCAGATTGGGCCTGTGAGGCTTGGCCCAGTCTTCAAACTTCACGCCGGCCTCCATGGCGCGGTCATCTCCGCCCATGATCTGGCACATGCGGCTTGCGTTGCTGCTGCAGCCAATGTCTTTGAGCAGGAGTGCAAAGTAGAGACCGCTGGTCTGGTCGGCAGGGAGCGCTGCCTCTTCGGCGATTCGCATGCCCAATAGACAGCTTCGCAGGGCGTGTCCGTGAACCGCGCCTTCGGTCAGGTCCAGTGCGTAAGAGAGAGCCGAGATTATCTCTGAAAGGGAGATTGAGCCGTCGGATTGTTGCGCGTTACGAAATGCGGCAGAAGTCATGCGAAAGCTCGTTCCCGTAGTCAGGCTGTACAAAGCTGTAGCCTGAACAACAACTTGCAGCACCTGCAATGTTTCATGGTGACTATATCGGCCGCATTGGTAGATGAATATGACTCGAAAGGTGCACCATCGTAACGAAAGATCCGGCGTACTTCCCAAGATGGGAACCTGAATTGCATTTGCTCCACTACGCAGGTTTTCAGAGCAAAAAAGGACAGGCCTGAGATGTTCCTTCAGGCCTGTCCTTTGCTTTCTAATTCTGAGAGATCTACTGCCCTTTAGCAGCTACCTCGGTCCCCAGATCCGCAAGCGTCGTCCGCAGGTATTTGTGCGGGTTGACGGGAGTGTTGTGGATGCGGACCTCGTAATGGAGATGTGAGCCAGTAGTACGGCCGCTGTGGCCGACGTAGCCGATCACCTGGCCGCGGACAACCGTCTGCCCAGCAATGCAAGCGAAGCCGGACATGTGGCCATAGACCGTCTCCACTCCATTGCCGTGGTCGATGACTACCTCACGACCGTAGCCGTTGGACAGTTCAGCCACTTTGACTGTGCCGTCGCCGGTGGCTCGGATGGGAACTCCGTTCGGAGCAGAGATGTCGATTCCAGTATGGAACTCGCCTTCACCATTGCCCAGAATCGGATCTTCGCGTTGGCCGAAGCTGCTGGTGATCGGTCCCATGATGGGCCAAAGTGTCGGAACGAACGAAGCGTCCACGTTACCGACGCCGGAGCCGAAGAGATCGGCCGAACTTGTTCGTGAGGTGCCAAGACTTGAAATTGCCCGGGTCAAGCTGCCGCTCATCGCCGTGTTGCGCAATGCGTAGAACGTATCGACGGACTTGTAATAGCCGTCATCGGAAGAATCAGCTGCACCGGCAAGCGGGGTGGAGGCTATCGAGTCTGCGACTCCGGCTGACTTAGCGTGGTGTTGATTGCCGAGCTTGCCCATGGGTACTGCAAGTTTGCTAGCCGTCAGGCCGTAGAGCGCGGAGACTTCGCTGGCCAGAGAGCCCAGCGAGGCGGCTTCAATGTCTTTTTCGTGAGCGGCCTTCTCCAGGTGCGCGTAGTCCTTTTGGAGAGAGTTATGGTCCTGCCGCAACTGATTGAAACGGGCGGTCTTGATCAGCATGCGCGAATAGGACCCGGCGAGTCCGGTAACGGTAAACATGCCGATTACGGCAGCGGCCACAAACAGGTATGCATAATGCAGAGGGACCGGAACCTTACTCAGGTTGCCCTCTTCGTCCCGGCTGACGAGCATAATGTAGTGGCGTTTTTTAAGCTTCACTCAGAAACCTTGGCCCAGATTTGTCCGCGAAGCGTCCCGCGGCTCGGAGAGTTTGCGATCTGGAATAAACCTAGGCAAATGCAGTTCACCAATCGTCATTCCGTTATTGCAATACTCTCTTGAGCTTCCGTCTATAGGGTACCAAACCGGTTACCTGCATGCAACCAGACAAAGGCCTTGTAACTACCACGAAAGTGCCACATTCTACGAACCGTTTATGCTGCCTTTAGATGAAAAAATCCCCCCAGCAGATGGGTGAATTGGGCCTGATCGAACAGATCCGCCGCGACTTCACCTATAAAAACAAGGCCCTGAGACTGGGCATAGGGGACGATTGCGCGATTCTGCGTCCTCCTTCCGGCTGCGAAGTACTTGTCACGACAGACTTTACGATCGAAGGTCGCCACTTCCGTCGCGATTCGCATCCTCCAGAGTCAGTTGGACACCGCTGCTTAGCCCGCGGCCTGAGCGACCTCGCTGCCATGGGAGCCACCCCTCTGGCGGTGTTCCTCTCTTTAGCTTTGCCTGCGACAATGCTGACCGAAGCCGCCGGTCGAGCCTGGACGGCACGATTTTTCGACGGCTTGCGCGCTTTGAGTGAGTTGCATGATGTGCCGCTGGCCGGTGGAGACACCGCAGAGTCGCCGGGTGTAAGAGGCGGCGGCCTAGTGCTCGCGGACATCGTGCTGATCGGGTCTGTGCCTAAGGGTAAAGCGCTGCGACGAGCTGGAGCATCAGCCGGCGATGCGCTGTACGTAACCGGGCAGCTTGGCGGGGCGGCGGCGGAGTTGTCCAAGATCTTCGGAAGAAGACGCATTGCCAGTGTGAAATCTGCTGAGGGGCATCCTCAGTTGTTTCCAGAGCCGCGCCTGGACGTGGGAGAGGCCCTGCTGCGGCGCGGACTGGCAACGGCATGCATCGACGTCAGCGATGGGCTATCGACCGACCTGGCTCATCTCTGCCGAGCCTCAGCACTGTGCGCCGAACTCGAACAGGCTGCACTGCCGATCCACCCTCTAGCGCTTAGCCTCGGTGCGAAGGATGCCCTCAATGCTGCATTGAATGGGGGAGAAGATTACGAACTGCTGTTTACAGCGCCGGCTACCGTGAAGATGCCGTCCTCGCTTGCGGGCGTGCCGATTACAAGGATCGGACGCCTTGCACCTCGCCGCAGCGGACGGCCAATGATGACACTTCTTATGCCCGATGGCCGTCGTGACGAGCTAAAGCCAAGGGGGTGGGAACACTTCTCCGAGTCCGTAAGGACGGCTAAGAAGAGGCCACGCTGATCCTGCTACCATCAATCGGTTCGACTCGAAATACGGCCACAATTTATGCGCGACGCCACCAAAATCATTCGTTCCACCCTGACGCGCATCGCAGCGGGTGAACCGCTCAACGCCGGGCCTGTCTTTGCGGCGCCGTACCATGCACCCGGAGATCCGTCGGACACGCCCTACACCTACGCGCGTGCTCACAATCCGACTTGGACCTCGCTTGAAAAAGCCATTGGGCAGATGGAGTCCGGGCAAAACGCTTCGGGCGAGACCTACATGGCGAGCGCTCTCGTGTTCGCGTCTGGCATGGCGGCATGCACAGCGGTCTTTGGCGCGGTGCTACGACCGGGCGACGTCGTCGTGCTGCCTTCGAACGCGTATTACACGGCGCGCATCCTGCTGCAGGAGTACTTCGCGAAGATGGGCGTTGTGCTGCGAATGGCTCCTACTGCGGGGAACGCACAGGCGGAGTTGCTGGAGGGTGCACGGCTTTTATGGCTCGAGTCGCCGAGCAACCCTGGCATGGAGATCTGCGATATCGCAATGTTGAGCGAAGCAGCGCATCGCGTGGGCGCTTTGGTCGCCGTCGACAACACCACGCCCACGCCGCTGGGACAGCTCCCTCTGGCGCTAGGTGCAGACTTTTCCGTCGCGTCCGACACAAAGGCGATGACCGGACACAGCGATCTACTGCTGGGTCATGTTGCGGTGCGCGATCCAGAGTTGCACGCCAAGATCGACCAGTGGCGAACGCTGACCGGGGCTGCCCTGGGGCCGATGGAGGCTTGGCTGGCACTGCGTTCAATCGCGACGCTGCCTTTGCGGCTCGAACGCTCCTGCGAAAATGCTCAACGCATTGCGGAGTTTCTTACGACGAGAAGCGAGGTCGTAAGCGTGTTGTATCCGGGCCTGACGACACATCCAGGGCACGAGGTTGCCGCGAAGCAGATGCGATACTTCGGGCCGGTGCTGAGTTTTGTGCTGCGCGATAAATCAGCGGCAGAGACTTTTCTTGCCAAGGCAACGCTATTGACCGAGGCAACGAGCTTCGGCGGCATTACCACAACAGCGGAGCGGCGCGCGAAATGGGGTGGAGATGCGGTCGCCGACGGGTTCATCCGCATGAGCGCAGGTTGCGAGGCGGTTGAGGATCTGATCGAAGACATGGCTCAAGCACTGGATGCCGTTGGATGATGTCGAACTCAGCATCAGATACGGAAGGCTTTGCTCAAGACTGGAGCGTGGAGGTTTTGAAGACTCCTCCGCTGATCGCTCCAGCACGGCAGTTTATCTATCCGCAGCAGATAGTTGGTGAAGAAGATGCGCTGGCGCGAGGCGCGCTGCAGCTGATGGTTCGTCCGGTGAGCGGCGGTGCGTTCCTAGCGACGTGCGCGTTGGGTTTTACCAATCCTGCGATGCCTACTGGTGTCTTCGCTTGCCCAAATCCGCAGGAGATGTGCGCCGTTGCAGGCGGCTATGCTTATGTGATCGAAACAACGCAGCCGGAGCACTGTACTCACATCGGACTGAAGCCTGTCGTCGAAGTGCGGTCTCTGTACGCAAATGGATTGCTATTGTTTGTCGGTTTTCACTCGATTGTGGCATGGGGTCGGATCGGACTCGCCTGGGAGTCCAGCCGGTTGAGCTGGGAGGGAGTTCGGGTCACCAGTATCGACGGCGATGTGCTGCATGGCGTGGGATGGAACTTGCTAACGGACCGCGAGGTCCCCTTTTCTGTCGATCTGCTTACTGGCCAGCATCAAGGCGGGGGCTTTGATCAGCCGCTGCCACGGCAAAAAAACTAAGCGCTGCATCGCCCTGCTTCAACAGACGTGTGTGTTCGAGTGCACCGTAGCGTACGGCAAGCTTTGACTTGCTGCTGTGTTCTGCAATAACGAGTGCATCTTCGCTGAGAATTGCGCGGCCCCTCGTACTGCCGAAAAAATTTAGCGTGCCGGAGTATTCGTCCTCGGCTTCATAAGGCGGATCCAGGTAGACGATATCGACCGGCTTCGGCAGCTTGCTGAGGCGTTGCAGCATGGCTCCGACTCCGCGGTCTTCGAGCGTGAAGCCTCGACTTATCTTCAACGCCGCCAGATTCTGTCGCAGAGAAGCCAGTGCTGGTTCGGCGTTTTCGGCGAACCAGACATGCTCCGCGCCGCGGCTTATCGCCTCGATTCCGACTGCGCCGGTACCGGCATAGAGGTCAACGAAACGGCAGCCATCCAGGCGTGGCGCAAGAATGTTGAAGAGCGTCTCACGCAGGCGGTCGCTGGTAGGACGAGTCTGAAGACCACGCGGGGCGATCAGCGAACGGGAGCGATAGGTACCGGCGATAACACGCATCTTAAGCATGGTATGCCGTCAATGCTCTCAACGGTATGGAGTGAGCGCATACAATGGTAGACATGCGTGGGTGGTCTTTTCCGATCGGCAGATTTCTCGGCGTGGATGTGCGCATCCACACCTTCTTCCTCCTTCTCCTTGGGTTGTCGATCAGCTACGCCTCCGTGACGGGGACGACCGGTGGGCGCGGGTTCGGGCTTTGGCTGTTGCTGTTGCTCGCCGTGACGGTGCGCGAGGTTGCGCGTGCTATCGGTGCAGTGTGGTTCGGTCTGGAGCTGCGCAGTGTGCTTCTGCTGCCGACAGGCGGCCTGATGAGTTACGCAACAACCGAGGCAACCGAGAGAGCCGCAACGCCGGAGATGCAGAAGCGGATGGCCGTGATTGGGCCGATTGCGAATATTGGATTTGGTTTGCTGCTGGCCGCGATGGCCCTGACGGTCGCACCAGAGGTTAATCTCTTTGAGCGGCCCTGGATGGCCCCCTCTCACCTGCTGCGGGCTGCGGTATGGGTAAACATTCTGCTTGGCGTGGTGAATCTGCTGCCTGCGTCGCCACTCGACGGCGGACGCGTATTTCGTGGTGAGTTTGCTAAAACCAAGGGAGTCATTAAGGGTTCGCGGGCCGCGGCGGGGCTCGGTCAGTTTATCGCTATTGGGCTTATCGTCGCCGGACTACTTGTGCCCAATATGTGGCTCGTCATGATCGGCGCTTTCCTGATGATCGGCTCGCATATGGAGGATCAGGGCCTGCTGCTGCAGACGGACGTGGATGCGGTGCGGATGCGCGACGTAATGTTGACGCAGTTCAGTATGCTGTCGGCCTCCGATACGCTTGAGGATGCATTGCAGCGATCGGTCCATACGCTGCAGGATGTCTTCCCGGTGGTGCGCGGAGCGAATCTTGTGGGTGCGGTTTCGCGGCAGAGTATTGTGGAAGCGCTGCAGAGTGATGGCAACGGCTATGTGCAGGGCGTAATGACGCGCTCATTCCAGACTGCGCAGCCGGACGACTCGCTGGTGAAGACACTTCGGCGCATCATGGCCGGCCAGGGTGCACAGATGGTGCCGGTACTCGAAGGTGACCGCATCGTCGGAATCATCACTCCACAGAATCTCGCCTTGTCCATGGGTTTGCTCAACCAGCGCCGCAAACTGCGGCAACCGGAATAATGCCCGCGGATCTCGGAAAAGAAGACGATCGCCCGCTTGCACCGGGGCTTTACCTGGTTGCCACACCCATCGGCAACCTGGAAGACATCACGCTGCGGGCGCTGCGGGTCCTGCGTCGCGCAGACCGAATCGCTTGTGAGGATACGCGGCAGACCCAGAAGCTGCTCAATCATTTTGAGATCCGTACGCCTACTGTGAGCTATCACATGCACAACGAGGGTTCACGCACGGAGGAGCTTGTTGCAGAGTTGAAGCAAGGCGCGCGTATCGCTGTAGTCAGCGATGCCGGTACTCCTGGAATTGCCGATCCGGGTGGACAGATCGTCACCGCCGCGCTGGCTGCCGGCGTCGATGTCTTCCCTATTCCGGGTGCAAATGCAGCGATCAGTGGGTTGATTGCGAGCGGACTTCCAACCGAGAGATTCACCTTTCATGGATTTCTTCCGGCCAAAGCAGGCCAAAGGAAGACGGCGCTGGAGGAGTTGCCTCGAGGCGAGGTGACGCATGTGTTTTACGAGGCTCCTCACCGCATTTTAGACACGCTCGCGGATCTCGAAGCGGTCTTTGGAGAATCGCAGCACGTAGTCGTCGCTCGCGAGCTGACAAAGCTCCACGAGGAGTTTTTGCGAGGGCAGGTGGCCGAACTTCGAAGAGAACTTGGGTCGCGCGCAAGCGTCCGGGGAGAGATCGTCCTAATGTTTTCGCCGACTCTCACCGAGACCTCCGAAAAGAAAAAGGCGAGCCTTGCCGGGGAGGTCTCTGCACTGATGAAGTCAGAAGGAATCAGCGAGATGGATGCTCTCAAACGTGTGGCGCGCGAGCGTGGTATCGGCAAAAGCGACGCCTACCGGGAGTTGCAGCGTGAGCAGAATAGGCTTCGTTAGACCGCCCGGCACAGACGCGGCACCTCGACCTTATTCATCCCGTCCTTTGACACGGTCGTAGTGATACACGTTGCTGGTCGTCCCCAAGGCCTGGTTGTAGAGGCTCGTGGCACCGATCGCCTCATTGAGTTCCTGACTGAACTCATGGATGGCACGAAGGTGATCGGCCGTGGCAGGAATCTCCAACTTACTGGTTTTGATGAACTTCTGATAACCGCGGTCCAGCAGACGGGCGATCTCTCCGTTGAGCAGCCAGCCGGGGCGCGCCAATACCTCAACAGAACCGTCTGGAGCCGTGGCGATCTCCGCCGCGCAGCCGTATTTCCTTACCTGGACGGCGTTGGGAGTACGCTTTGCACCCTCTTGAGCAGGGGCAACATCGAATCTCTGGCCGCCAAGTAGGGCGAGAACATCATTGAAGGAACGCTGTAGGGTCTTCTTTGCCATAGGTGCAATACGTTAGACTCGATTAACTGTCGCACATCTGTCGATGTCCTTCAATCGACGCAGTGCAAAATGCTCAAATGACCCGGATGAAGACGAAAACCGCATGATCACGACTGTCAAACAGCTTGGAACGAGCATCCTCGAACGCGTCGGTAATACGCCGCTCGTGCGCCTCGAACGGCTGACTTCTCACCTGCCCGGTGCTCAGATTCTGGGTAAGGCTGAGTGGGCGAACCCAGGCGGTTCGGTCAAAGATCGTGCTGCCTCCGCTATTGTGTCTAATGCGCAACATAGGGGACTGCTCGGCGGTGGGCGTGGTCTGCTCGACGCGACCAGTGGTAATACCGGCATCGCCTATGCCATGCTAGGCGCCGCTCTGGGCTTCCCGGTAACGCTTTGCATGCCGTCGAACGTCTCACCAGAGCGCAAACGCTACCTCGCCGCGTATGGGGCCGAGGTGATCTGGACCGATCCGGCCAACGGCTCCGACGGGGCAATCCGAAAAGCGAGAGAGCTTGCCGCCGCTGAGCCTGAGAGATATTTTTATGCTGATCAGTACTCGAACGACGAGAACTGGAAGGCCCACTACCGCACCACTGCGAACGAGATTTGGGAGCAGACCGAAGGCCAGGTGACCCACTTTGTGGCCGGCCTTGGCACCAGCGGAACGTTCATGGGAACGACGCGGCGACTGAAAGAGTTGAACCCGGCGATTCGTTGCGTGTCGATGCAGCCGGATTCGCCGTTCAATGGGCTTGAAGGTTTGAAGCATATGGCGACGGCAATCGTGCCGCGCATCTATGACCCGAAGCTTGCTGATGCAAACATCGACATGCCCACCGAAGTGGCCTACCAGATGGTCAAGGATCTTGGTCGCAAACATGGACTTTTGGTTGGAATCTCGGCAGCTGCTGCAGTCGCAGCCTCGCTTCAGATCGCCGAGCAAGAGGCTAACGCCGGCCGCGAAGCGGTAATCGTAACCGTCCTTTGCGACTCCGCCGAAAAATACATGAGCGAACGCTTCTGGCAGGAGGGGTGACCGGTATGCTTCGCATTCACTACTCTGACTATGAGGCGCTGCGTGCGCACGGCGAAGAGACCTACCCGAACGAGTGCTGCGGTGTCCTGCTCGGCAAAAATATTGCAGGAGAAGGTAACCACGTGCAACAGATCGTCCGCGCCGGTAACACCCGCACCGACTCTGCGCACAATCGTTACCACATCGCTCCGCAGGAGCTCGTGAAGATTCAACGCCAGGCACGCGGGCTGGGACTGGACATCGTTGGCTTCTATCATTCGCACCCAGACCATCCGGCCCAATGGTCGAAGACCGACTTCGCAGAGGCTCATTGGCTGGGCTGCTCCTACATCATCACCAGCGTCGAACAGGGGAAGGCTGTTGTGACGAACTCCTTCCTGCTCGTCGGAACCGATGAGGACAATAAAAGTTTCGAGGATGAAAGTATTCAGATCGACATAGCCACCCACGTCGCCGCCGCGGAGACGCACAACCAGAAAGGTCAGGCATGAACATACACATTCCCACACCGTTGCGCGCATACACAGGCGGCCTCGAGACCGTCAGTATTGCCGGTGCAACAGTCGATGCAGTGTTCCAACAGCTTACGGTTACCTATCCCGAGCTGAAGCAGCACCTGTTTACGCCCGAAGGTAAGCTGCGTTCCTTCGTGAACGTCTATTTGAATGACGATGACATCCGCTACCTGCAAGGCAAAGAAGAGACCGCCGTCAAAGATACTGACGAGCTGACGATCATTCCTTCGATCGCCGGCGGCACGAGCTGTCGACCCTAAACCTCTTCCCTTTGTGACTCCCGAAGAAGCTTTATGGACGACAATTTATAGGCCCGCCGACGTCGCGGGCAAAGGAAAAATCAATGCCAACACTAGTAGAAGAGACCGTACTACCGAAGCTGTCGAATGATGAGATTGCGCGTTACTCCCGGCACCTGATTCTGCCGGAGGTCGGCATGGAGGGTCAGCAGAAGCTGAAGGCTGCGAAGGTGCTGTGCGTCGGCACCGGTGGCCTGGGCGCGCCGCTTGCCCTTTATCTTGCGGCCGCAGGCGTCGGAACGATCGGCCTCGTCGACTTCGATACCGTTGACGCCAGTAACCTGCAGCGGCAGATCATTCACTCCACCGCGACGGTCGGCATGCTCAAGGTCGATTCGGCCGAGATCATGCTCAAGGGTCTTAACCCTCATTTGAAGGTTGTAAAGCACAATGCCATGCTTACCAGCGCCAACGCGCTCGAGATCTTCAAGGACTACGACGTCATCGCAGACGGTACGGACAACTTCCAGACCCGCTATCTCGTCAACGATGCCTGTGTCCTGCTGAACAAGCCGAACGCCTATGGCTCTATCTTTCGCTTCGAAGGGCAGGCCAGCGTCTTCGGTACCGAGGAAGGCCCGTGCTACCGCTGCCTCTATCCCGAGCCACCACCGCCAGGACTGGTTCCCTCCTGCGCCGAGGGCGGCGTTCTCGGAATTTTGCCTGGTCTTGTCGGGGTCATTCAGGCCACTGAAACTATCAAGCTAATCCTCGGGATTGGAGAGCCTCTCATTGGCCGCTTGCTGCTGGTCGATGCGCTTGGCATGAGCTTCCGCACGCTGAAGCTGCGCAAAAATCCCGAATGCCCCGTCTGCGGCCCCAATCCGACCGTGACTGAGCTGATCGACTACGACCAGTTTTGCGGCATCACGCCGCCGAGCGAGGTCGGTCCCCTCGAAGTAGCGCGAGACAAGGCTGTCAGCGACCTTCCAGTCGTCGACGGCATCCCTCAGCTTTCGGTTCAGGAGCTGAAGCGCAAGCTCGACGCGAAGGAAGATGTGTTCGTCCTCGACGTCCGCGAACCTCACGAGTATCAGATCGTGAACCTCGGCGCACCGCTGATTCCAGTGGGCGATATCGCACGCCGTAGCTCCGAGTTGGCCGACAAGAAAAACAGCGAGATCGTTATCCACTGCAAGTCCGGCGCACGCAGCCAGAGAGCGGCAGTTGCACTCAAGCAGGCGGGATTTACGAACGTGTCGAACCTCACCGGCGGAATCCTGGCCTGGGCTGACAAGATCGATCCGTCTCTACCGAAGTACTAACAATCGCATTGATATAAGCGAGGCGACGCACTGATCCTGCGCCGCCTTTTCTATTCCGTCTTGTCTTCTACTTCCAGCATCTGCAAACATAACGGTCGTTCCAGCATGCAGTCCATGCGAGCTATCGTGGCCAACGCATGCTCGATGGTCGAGGTCAGGCTGGGTTCCGTCGTCACCACAAATGGCAGCCGATGCTTCGGATAGCCGCGTCGCTGCAAGAGCGAATCAATGTTCGCACCAACCGTGGTGAGTGCACCGGAGATTGCTGAGACGATGCCGGGCTTGTCGTCGACGACGAAGCGCAGGTAATGCGGTGCCATGAAGTCTCCTGTCACTTCGCGCTTCCGCACCGGCAACTGCACTGTCTTGCAGCCTTGCGCAACCGCCAGCACATCAGAGACGACGGCCACCGCGGTCGGCTCGCCACCCGCACCATGACCGGAGAAAACCACATCCCCACCGAACCTTCCGCTAACGATAACCATGTTCTGCGTGCCGTGGGACCAGGCCATCGGCGAGGCGAGCGGAACCAGCATCGGCGCCACCCGCGCATGCACCAGCTTGCCGTCCAGTTCTGCGCGCGAGACCTGCCGGATGGTGCAGTTCAGCTCCTTTGCATAGGAAAAATCAATCGCTTCGATCGCCGAGATGCTTTGCGTCGCAACCTCTTCCGGGTTGAGTTCCGCGTGCATCGCAATCCGCGAGAGGATGCAGAGCTTAGCTCGCGCATCGTAGCCATCCACATCAGCAGCAGGATCGGCTTCCGCGTAACCCAGTTGCTGTGCGTCAGCCAACACGGTTGCGTAATCGGCCCCAGCCTCCATCCGACTCAAGATGTAGTTGCAGGTTCCGTTTACGATGCCGCTCAGCTTTGTCACTTGATCGCCGCATAGCCCTTGAAGCACACCCGGAATGACCGGGACACCTCCGGCAACTGCGGCCCCGTGCATCAAGTACACATTGTGCTGCGCCGCGAGCTTTGCAAGGCCTGCTCCACGATAGGCGATTAACTGTTTGTTCGCCGTCACTACAGACTTCCCTGCAGCCAGGGCCTTTCGCAGCCAGCCTTCCACGGGGTTCAGTCCCCCCATCAGCTCAATCACGATGTCGACGTCTGAGCGCAGAATGACATCGATGTCGTCGGTCCAGACGACGGTAGGAGGCACCGACTTCGCTGCCTCGGAGCTGCGCTTTCGCGCCGCGTTGCGATTGAAGATGTGGGTTAGTTCTACGCCTCGAAACTTCGATGCAGCGAGAACCCGCGCCACCGAACTGCCCACGGTTCCGAATCCGAGCAGGGCCACTTTGACCAATGGATCTGATTTTGCTTTCTTGATTGGTGTCTGTTTCTTCTTGGTTGCCATGTCTTAGTAGTCGATCCTGCTGGCGTGAGCACGCCAGGCATCAAAACTTGCGATTGCCTGCTCAGGAAGTAGATTCACCGTTGGGATCTTGCGCTCACCAATCGGCCGCTTCAGCTCTTCATAGAGGTAAGCGTCGTCGAACCCCGCCGCGGCAGCATCAGCGGCACAGCTGCCGTAGAAGATTGCCTCACAACGCGCCCAGTAAATTGCCGCGAGGCACATGGGGCACGGCTCGCAACTGGTGTAGATGTGGCAGCCCTTCAGTTCAAAGGTCGCAAGTGTTGTACACGCATTACGGATTGCTACAATCTCGCCATGCGCCGTTGGATCGTTCGTCGCAGTAACAAGGTTTGCGCCAGTGGCTACGATCTCGCCGTCGCGTACGATCACCGCGCCGAACGGCCCTCCGCGACCAGAGGTCACGTTTTCTGTCGCCAAGGCGATCGCTTTTTGCATGAAGATTGGGTTGCCCTGCATTCTGCTCGGTATCCTTATGGTGCGCTATATGGCGAAGATGACGGAATAATCAAATTATCCGACAACGGGGCTGGGGATCAATAAGTTATAGATTCCGCGAGACCACCGAAATGGCAGAATCCCGTCTCAAGTGTACAACTGGGGTACATTCCCTATCCGAAATAACCGGACTATCCGAGTGCAGTATGCAAGAGGTCCCATGACCCCGCGATCGTCTTCCTTATCCTTTTTCTAGCCTCAGCTGTTGCACCTTCCACACACTACTTCCCAGAAGCCGACTGCCGTTACCAATGCCCCTTTCTCGTTTGGACTTCCGACAATCCAGAAGTTGTTGGCCAGGCCGCATCCAGGACCTGAAGCCTCACTATGCCCTACTCTTCGTCCGCACTACAGCGGTTGCTTTCCCGCGAGGTCAGTTATTAACACCACATCCGAGCTCTTCCGCAATTGCAGTACCCCCAGCTTGCTGCCCGACGGCGACCACGCAAAATCAGTGATTGTGTTGTGTGTTGGGTCAATCATAAAGTGCGCCGGCGAGCCGTCGATCGGCTCGTACAGAAGCGTGTTGCCACTCTTCGAGATGGCGCCATCGACAAGCGCTTTCCCGTCGGGAGAAAAAAGCGGGGCAGTGCCTTCGGAATAGGTCAGATCCATTGGAAGCCGATGCACAATCGTAAGGGAGGTAAGGTCCACAATCTCGATGGATTGAGCGAGATTTTGGACCAAAATCAATTCAGCGAACTTTGCGTCGCGAGTCAGTAAGAAGCTGCCGCGCGTGTGAGCTTCAAACTCCTTCCGAGGAGTACCCCCCGCCAGCGGCACGGACCATAAGGCGGCAAGTAAAACATCCGCTTGGTCCCTGATGGTGAAGTAAGCCTTCTGGCTATCCGGCGTGCAAAAGGGAGCGCGCACGATGCCCGCATGGGTGAGCTGTGTGAGTTCACTCCCATCTCCATTCATGCGAAACAGGTGCGGCTCTGCTCCGTCCTTGGGAATTGCCGTAAATAAAATGTGACCATCCTGGCAGGTGTTGATGTATCGGCCAATATTCAGATCACCGGTATCGATCGGCTGCACGGTCCCGGCTGTGCGTTCCAATTGACTGATACCTATGCCGCGAGTGATCAGGAACAAGCGGTCCTCATCCGCCCACGCCAGCGAAGTCGGAGTAATGCGTAGCGGCGTACTCGAAATCACCTTGCCGCCATCTCCTTTGTAATACGCCAAGCTCGAGTCCACATTCGTCAGCACCGTCGCCAAAGTCTTTCCGTCGGCAGTGATCGCAAGCTGGCTGTAGGCATTCACATCATTCGTCAGCGGATAGAAGCCGTTGCCTGCAATATCCAAAATGCCGATTTGCTCACGGTCGGAGTGTGCTTTGGAATAGAGAATCAGAAGATGCCTGCCGTCGGCCAACCAAGCCAGATCGGAGTAGCCTTGGTCCTTACGGTCGAATGCAGCTCCCCTCGGCTGAGCGATATTCCTTACCTTTTTCGAAGTCCTATCCAGGATCTTAACGACTGCAGTGGTAGTTCCAGTTACTTCAATCCATGCGATCTCACTTCCGCGCGGCGACCAGACTGGGGCCTCAGCTTTGTTGATGGAAGTGTAGAGCAGCTGGTCGTTACTGCCGTCCTTATCTGCGATGTGAATTTCTGAATATTGATCCTTGCGGTCTGGCGTCCATCGCAGATAGACGAAGCGGCTGCCGTCCGGCGACAGGCTGGGTGCGCTGTCTACGTCGAGCACGATCTGCCGCGGTGTACCGCCAAAGACCGGCATCGTGTATATCCGGCTCACAACACCGTTGTCGGGTGTTTCCCGCGTGAAATAAAGGTAGTTCGCGTCCGGGGAAAAAGTTAACCCAAGATATTGGCTGGGAAAGGCGCTTAGAATCTGCGTGTCCGTATTGGTCGCCAGGTTGCGTATCCAAACCGTCCTCTGTCCGGCGTCATTCTTGACCTCGGCAAGAAATTTGCCGTCGCCGGAAAGTGCAATTCTTTCCAGGGTTCCCGTATTCGTAATCTGGCTTACCGACATTGAAGAAAACGGTGTTGCACGTGGCCACAGCCGCCAGGCGAACAGACTTGCTATTACCAGAACTACCAGCACGATCAGTGCGGCAGGCAGCGTTCGCGATTTATTTGCCGTAGGGGGAGCGACCTCGACCACACCGGCATCGGGACGAATTGGTCCGCTCGCGTGCCGCCCGCTGCTCTGGCGTTGTAATCGTATAAGGTCGACGCGAAGCTCTGCCGCCGACTGGCACCGTATCTCCCGGTCCTTTTCCAGCGTCTCGTTCAGCACCCTCTCAAACTCAAGTGGCAATTCGGGATTGATGGAAATCGGAGCAGTAGGTGCGGCGTTCAGAATGCGATCGAACGTAACCGCCGTGGTTGAACCGATAAAAGGATGTTGTCCGGTCGCAAGCTGATATAACACCACGCCCAGCGAAAAAACATCGCTGCGTGCATCGAGCGCTTCGCCCCGCGCTTGTTCGGGAGACATATAGGCAATTGTGCCGAGCGTCGATCCCGGGCTGGTCAATAGCTGTTGCGGAAACACTACCCCCGCCACTTCAGTCTCGTTACCGCCGTCCACGAGCGTGCTGGCAAGACTCGAGTCTGCATCTTCGAACTTGGCGAGGCCGAAGTCCAGAATTTTCGCTTGCCCAGACGGCGACACGAAGATGTTCCCTGGCTTGATGTCGCGGTGCAGAATACCCTTTCTGTGCGCCGCAGCCAGTGCATCTGCCACCTGCACCCCAAAGTCCAGCAGCTTGGGATACGGCATTGCTCGCCGGTAATCGAGCTTGTCCAGGCTCTGTCCTTCCAGCAGTTCCATCACGATGAACGGATGATCGCCGCTCTCATTCAGCTCGTAAATGGTACAGATGCCCGGATGGTTCAGCGAAGAGGCGGCGCGTGCTTCGCGCCAGAAACGTTCCGTCGCCACTGGGTCTGAGCGTGTCGCTTCGGGCAGCATCTTGATGGCGACAGACCGCCCGAGCTTCTGATCTTCGGCCTCATAAACAACACCCATCCCACCCCGGCCCAGGCGACGGGTCACCCTATAGTGGCCAAGCAGTGTACCGGCGTTCAACTCTTGCAAACGCGCCACTTCAACTACCGTAGTCTCTTCCGCTCTCTTATAAGGAGATTCGGACAGAAATCCCCTCAGTCTGTCGTTCTCCGCGAGCATGCTTTCTACCGCGCTCCGCACCTCCGGTATTCCGCGGCACGCCGCGTCCAGAAAGGCGCCGCGCCGCTCCCGCGGCAATTCAAGAGCCTCTCCAAAAAGTTGCTCCGCGATGTTCTCCCGCTTCTCCATCCTAGTTCCGTTGTCTGTGGTGTTCCGACAGGAATGTCGATTCACAGTACCATGCGGCTAACAGGCCAAACCATGGGCAAGGACTAGCATCGCTCGTTCGGAGCTTTACTTCTTGAGTCGCCATCCATAGTCGTCTGGAGCGTAGCTACTCTGTCACGCGTTACCACCGGCAGGCACGCGAATCGAGTGGCTGGGCCGCCGGTACCGCCGGTCGTTCTGAGGCATATAGACTAACGCCATTTCAGAGCTACAACGACTGCCATCCCAAAGATGAGATGTGACTTATCCAGCCTGACTGCGGTACTTCATGGGAGTGACTCCAACCTTCCGGCGAAAGACCTTTGTGAAATGACTTTGGTCGGAGAAGCCAGCCGCAACACCCGCATCACCGACGCTAAGTAGCGGATCGCGAAGGTATCTCTTTGCACGTTCAATTCGGCACTGCAAGACATACTGATAGGCAGTCAGTCCCGTACTCGCCTTGAATAATTCGCAGAAGTAATGAGGACTCATGCCTGCTAACTCGGCAAGCTCCCATAGGCGCAGATCCTGAGCATAGTTCTGGTTGATGAAGTCAAGGACTCGATTCAGACGAGCTGTAGGCATTCCGCCGGTGAGTTGGAGGCTATTGCTTCTACTTCGAGTTGAATAGCGCCGAATGAGATAGAGGCCAAGCGTCAAACCTAGAGACTCACCATACAGTGGACCCGCCGGCGAGCCGTCTTCCAGATCAGCATGCATCGCGAGCATCAATGACTGGATGTGGCGATCACGAAGATTCCAGTGCGTCGTCAGGTCAATTTCATCAAGATGTGCAGTCTTCTCAAGTGAGCGCGACAGAAACCCCGGCTCCATCACCAAGACGATCCGCGTTGTCGGACCCGACCAGGTAAGCCTGTCACGAGTGCCCGCCGGCAGTAGATAGATCGTGCCGGGACTGTTCGTTGCGCTATGACTCCGTCCCTCTGTTGTCCACTGAGCCTTGATCTCTCCGTGCGTAAGGAGGTTCACGAAATGAGTCGGGTGCTCATGATCCGGGATGGCAACACCCGGGATGTCGCTGAACGACTCCATGGCAATCCCTTTCCAACCAGCGCCCTTGCTGGTGATCGACGAGCGGGTAGGAAAGGGGCACAAGGCGCAGCTGCCCTTCATCACTTCTACAGCATCGACAGGAAGAACCCCGGAGTTGGCCATTGGTCGTACCTCGCCACACGGAAGATCGGCAAGAAGAGAATACCGCCGTTTTGCGTGGATCGGTTTTTTTGACCGATTTAATCGGAAGAATTGACCAACGCCGGAACATTTGACCAATCTTTTCGCGATACCGTGTCCTCGTTCAGCAGAGAAGTAAACGAAAGGGGCCTTATCACTAAGGAGAGTTTTAGCAGAGTGATCGAGTACATCCACGCGAACGCTAGTGGAAACATCAGTTTGGCGGCCATGGCTAAGATCGCCGAAGTGACGCCGCATCATTTTGCCTCATTGTTTACGAAGGAGACAGGACTGAGTCCGCACCAGTATGTTCTGCGGGTGAGAATCGATCGCGCGAAGATCCACCTAAAAGATAGCGGGTTAAGCATTGCGGAGGTTAGCAGGCTTATAGGGTTTAGAACACAAGAACACTTCACAAAAGTATTTCGGAGAGTAGTCGGAGTCACTCCGACTAAGTTCCGCGAAGAGCTGGCAGACAGTGCTGGCGAGACACCCGTTTAGCTTAGATCTCACCAAAGAGACGGCGCATAACTTCAACCGAGAGAGGGTCTATTCTGAGCATCCATCCACGACCCACATAGACAACATTTCCAGAACAAATCATGGCGAACGCTAAGGAGTCCGATATGGGTTTCATTCTGACGACGGGATCTCGCTTGGAAAATGGGACGAGCTCGTCCATCGATCATCGATTCGGGTTTAAAGAACCATCAAGGGTCACACCGGTCGTCTTCGTAGTCGCCCCGGACGAAGACGAGCGCGAATCACTGGAACGATTAATACGATGCGAAGGCTGGCATCCAGAGACCTTTGCGTCGGGCGAAGAATTGCTCTCCCATCCGCTCGCGGTTGTTCCCAGTTGCTTGTTGCTCGATGTGTCTCTTTCGGGCCGAAGCGGTCTCGAACTGCAGAAGCGTGCAGCGGCAGACCACCCTCACATCGCAATCGTCTTTCTTAGCGCCAAAGGCGACATACCTACTGCTGTGGAAGCGATGAAGGCAGGAGCTGTTGGATTCTTCACGAAGCCTTTCCGGGACAACGAACTCTTGAGCTCCGTCCGAGAAGCTCTCGAACGGAGCCGTTTTGCCCTTGCTAAAGACGCGCAGAAACAAGCCCTTCAGAGAAGCTATGCCTCTCTCTCACCCCGCCAAAGGCAGGTCATGGCGTTGGTGTCTTCCGGGTTGTTAAACAAGCAAATTGGCGGAGAACTCGGCATCAGCGAAATCACGGTGAAAGCGCACCGAGGCCAGGTGATGCAAAAGATGCATGCCAACTCTTTCGCAGATCTCATAAAGATGGACGCCAAACTTGGACTCTTCAGAATGAAAGACTTTCCTCGGCTCCGCCGTGATGATTCTGCCAGTGATCTTACTGGCTTACTTCTCGACGCTGCTCCGAATGCAACGTAACAAGCCATATGTCCGAATGTACTAGCGGACGGAGATGCGCAGAATTTGTCCTGCGGGTGTGGCTCCAAAGTCCGAGACGTAAAGATAGCCGTCCGGGCCGAATGTCATACCCCGGGGAAACCGAAAGCTCATTCCGGCGGTCCTGGTCTCTTCGGCGATTACGTTAGCGGTGTGGGCAATCTTCGGTCCCCAACCTCGCTACGCGCACGCCATCGTGAATGCGGTCTCTGTGCTTAGCGTATGCACGATTTATAGAAAGAGCTTGCCAATACAAAAGCCAGCTGTCGCATGGACCACTGGCTTCCGTATCTTATGGCTCGAAGCTTGAGTTGCGGAATGATCCCCAAAACAAGTGAGTCAAATAGCTACCATTGTGTTTCGTTTCCCGCGTCTATTTCCTGTCCTTCGTCGGTCGGCCTCAGAGTGACATTCCCCGTCTCGGGGTTTGAGTGCTTGGTTCTCAGATCGACATCGCCATGATGTTCTGTCGGCGACGTGATCAGGTGTCCTTTGGAAGCACGCGAAAGATGATTTCTTACATCCGATCCTTTATCCAACATAGCTGCTCCAGTATTCCCGTTGCGTACTTGGAGGGTGCTCGTCTAAGGCGGAGCAAATGACTACTGAAGGCGAGATGCGAAGAAACTCGCTAATCCTTCTAGGATACGCTTCGATCTGTCGCTACGCCGCCACTGGCCATTTATCACATCCATGGTTCTGTTTGCGGCGAAAAGTCTTCCATTCTAGACAGGCGCGGCGGCGGAACGCAGATAACAAATTTAGAAAGCCAGAGAGATAATCAAAATATGGCACATGCCTTTATCTCGAAACGCATCGTCACTCCCCTTGGGACACAAGAAGGCGCCCTTCTGGTGGATGGCGAAAAGATACAAGCCATCTGCCGGCCAACAGAGGTGCCCGCCGATGCCACGATCGTCGACTGTGGCAACAGCGCTCTACTGCCTGGACTGGTAGACACGCACGTCCATATCAACCAGCCGGGCCGCACTGAGTGGGAAGGGTTTCGCACGGCCACGCGCGCGGCCGCGGCCGGTGGCTATACCACGCTGGTTGATATGCCGTTGAACTGCCTGCCGGAGACGACCACCGTCGCCGCCCTGGAAGAGAAACGCCAGTCCGCGCAAGGCGAATGTTTTGTCGATTGGGCTCCCTGGGGCGGCGCGGTGGCGGACAATCAATCCCACATTCTGCCGCTGGCTCGCGCAGGCGTTCTTGGGTTCAAGTGCTTCCTCATCTACCCCGGTTGCGACGGCTTCACGATGATCGATCAACAGCAATTGGAGGCGGCGCTGCCTTTCATCGCTGAATCGAAGCTTCCCCTCCTCGTGCATGCAGAACTCGCTGAACCGATCGATGCTGCAATGCAAGGTCTAACCAACGCAGACTGGCGAAGCTATGCAACGTATCTGGCGTCTAGACCTGACCAGGCAGAGCTTGACGCAATTCGCCTCATGATTCGACTCTGCCGCCAGTACGCCTTTCGCCTTCATATTGTTCATCTCTCGACGTCAATGGCCTTGAAAGAATTAATAGCTGCTCGTGCTGAAGGCCTGCCAATCACGGTTGAAACATGCCCGCACTATTTACACTTTTCCGCGGAGGAGATCGCAGACGGCGCAACCCTGTTGAAGTGCGCACCACCAATCCGAAGCAAAAACAACCAGGAGGCCTTATGGCAGGGACTCCGCGATGGCGCAATCGATATGATCGTAACCGACCACTCCCCCTGTCCGCCTGAGATGAAGCGCGAGGATACGGGACGCTTCGACCAAGCCTGGGGAGGAATTGCCAGCCTCTCGCTGGCTCTTTCGATCATCCATACGGATTGCTCTCGCCGGAGTTTATCGCTTGACCACATCGCCCGATGGATGAGCAGCGCACCTGCAGGCCTTGCTGGCATAGGTCATAAAGCGGGCACGCTGGAGCCCGGCCGCGAGGCAAACTTCATCATCTTCGACACGGAGGGCGAATTCACCGTCACTGCCGACAGACTCCACTACCGCCATGCCGTCTCTCCGTATTTGGGGGAAACCCTCCGCGGCATAGTCAAACAGACCTTTCTCCGTGGAAGATCCATCTACCGAGAAGGCAACTTTGCACCGACCCCTTCAGGCCGCGAGGTCACGTTATAGTAAGCAGACACGCATGAACAGAGTCTTGGCCCGATGGAACTCGCTCGATCCTGCCACTGCAGCACGTGAGGCGCTCCCATGCTGCGGTTCGCAGGCGTGGGCGCTCGCACTCGCCTCCAAACGTCCCTTCTCGGACACAGTCTCCGTGGCCGAAGCATCAGTCGCCGCGTGGTTTGCTTTACCTGAAGAAGCGTGGCAAGAAGCGTTTGACAGTCATCCACGCATCGGACAAAAACACGCTCAGTCCACTGCAACTCACGAGTCTTTGCAATGGTCCGCCCAAGAGCAGCGCACTGCGTTGTCTACAGACGAGACAGCAAAACTCGCACTTGAAGAAGCAAACCGTCGCTACGAGCAGAAGTTTGGACGCATCTTCATCGTCTGCGCGACTGGAAAGACATCTGGCGAAATTCTCGCCATCCTCGAAACAAGAATGCAGAATGACGCCGCGACAGAGCTTCGCGAAGCCGCGGCACAACAATGTCAGATCACGCAGCTTCGCCTTCAACGTTGGCTGGAGTCCGATTAACGATGGGCATATCGACACACATCCTCGACACGGCATTGGGCCGACCGGCAGCGGGTGTTCCAGTTACCCTCGCCCGTATGACGAGCAACGAGTGGTCCCCGATGAACGATGCGACGACAGATCAGGACGGTCGATGCAAACATCTGTTGCCGTCAACACAAACCTTGCAGCCAGGAACCTATCGCATTCGCTTCGACACAGCCGTTTACTACAAGCAACTTCAGCTGGATGGTCTCTACCCGTATGTCGAAATTGTCTTTGACGTGACCGACGGCGAACAGCATTACCACATCCCATTGCTCCTGACTGCAAACGGATACACCACCTATCGAGGAAGCTAAAACGATGATTGAGTTGGCTGAAAATCGTTACGGGAAATCCCGCGTTCGACTGATGAAAGTGACGCGCCATCCTCACGGCAACGACCTTCGCGAGTGGACAGTGCAGGTCTTGCTCCGAGGTGACTTCGAGACAGCGCACCTTGACGGAGACAACAGCAAAATTCTGCCGACAGACACGATGAAAAACACCGTCTACTCTCTCGCACGATCCTCGAAGGCGACCTCGATGGAGGAGTTCGCCAAAGAACTCGCCGACTTTCTGCTCGGACGCAACCCCCAGGTTGAATCGGCCGCAATAGATATTGAGAGCACGCTATGGAAGCGTCTTACCGTCGATGGCGAGCCTCATCCCAGCGCGTTTATGCGTGGCAGTAATGAACTTCAAACAACCAGCGTGGAACGTGCCCAGAGTGGTACATTTCACATCCTGTCGGGTCTCGATAATCTCGTTTTACTCAAGACAGCAAACTCCGGCTTTGAAGGTTACATCAAGGATTCGCTAACCACGTTGCCCGAAACAAAAGACCGGCTCTTCGGAACCGCCGTAAGCGCAGAGTGGCGCTACACCTCCGCAGGCATAGACTTCGACGCCGTGCGTGTGACTCTTCGCGAGACGCTGCTTCGCGCTTTTGCGAATCACGACAGCAAGTCGGTTCAGCAGACGCTGTATGCAATGGCCGAGAGCGCACTCGAAGAAGTGGCTGAGATCGATGAGATCGAGATCACCATGCCCAACAAGCACTGTCTCTTAGTCGACCTGTCGCGCTTCGGCCAGGACAATCCAAACGAGATCTTCGTCCCGACTGACGAGCCGCATGGGTACATCGAAGCACGCGTCCGTCGCAAGTCCTGAACTAAAATCAAATAAGCAACCATGACAGGCACACAACAAGATCGCGCCGCACGCATCATCGCTCGCTGCAGGGAGATCGCGGGCTACACAGAGATTCCTGGTGAGATCACGCGCCGTTTTTTGACACCGCCTATGCACGGCGTACACGCGTTACTGCGCGACTGGATGGAGGCCGCCGAGATGAACGTGCATATCGACGCCGTTGGCAACCTGCGGGGACTATGGCCCGCTGTAACAGCGACATCACCTCGTCTCCTCATCGGTTCCCACCTCGACACAGTTCCCAACGCGGGCGCCTTCGACGGTATTCTAGGGGTCATTCTTGGAATCGCTGTAGTTGAAGAGCTGCAGGGCAAGCGGCTTCCCTTCTCCATCGAAGTCATTGGATTTTCGGAGGAAGAGGGTGTGCGTTTCAGCAAGCCATTCCTGGGCAGTCTCGCAGTCGTCGGCAGATTGGATGCCGACACCCTGGCCCGTAAAGATCAAGATGGCATCAACGTCGCTGAGGCAATCCGAGCCTACGGTCTTGATCCCGCACAACTCCCCAGCGCGGTTTTGTCCGACGACGTCTTTGCGTATCTCGAATTTCACATTGAACAAGGCCCGATCCTTGAGAGCGAAGAGACATCGCTGGGAGTCGTCGAAGCCCTGGTGGGTCAAACACGCATGCAGTTTGTCTTCGACGGACAAGCCAACCACGCAGGCACCACACCGATGCATCTCAGGCGCGACGCGATGGCGGCCGCAGCAGATTGGATCGTCGCGGTCGAAGCATATGCAAGTAGCCATTCCGGTCTTGTTGCGACAGTCGGCAAAGTAGAGGCCTCGCCCGGTGCAGGGAACGTCATCGCAGGTCAGGTGACCGCTTCGCTCGACGTCCGCCATGCCAGCGATGGGGGCCGCAACATTGCCGTGGAGGCGCTAACCGCTGCGGCACATGCTGCTGGCGCCAAACGGCATGTTCAGGTTACAGCCCAAACTCAACTCGAGCAGCCAGCCGTTCCATTGGATCCTCATCTGGCTGACGTTTTGCATAATGCCGCAACTCGAGCGGGCTTTCCCTGCGGTAGGATGACCAGCGGTGCCGGCCACGACGCCATGATTCTCGCCCCGACAATACCTTCCACGATGCTCTTTCTTCGCAGCCCTGGAGGCTTGAGCCACCACCCGGACGAATCTGTTTTGCCACAGGACGTAGAAGCGGCTCTCGCTACAGCATTGGAGTTCCTCACGCTGTTGGGTGATGATAGATCGAAGCTCAAGGACGCCCATGCATAAGCTCGGACACACCCGTAGCACGAACCAACGCGATCACCTGCTGCACACCCCTGACACCTTCGTTCGCACCGCTCTGCCCGGCATGGAGCGTGCCACTGCCGTCGTTCACATCTCCCCCGCGGGAGGAGCAGCCTTCACGCAATACACCGCGGAGCTAGAACCAGGTGGCCAACTCGGCCCCACCTCCAACCAGCGTTTTATCTACACGCTCGAAGGCGCCGCCGATCTCGCAACCGACACCAAGTTTCAAACACTAACTGCGGGCTCGTATGCTTACATTCCGGAAGACGCCGCACACACCCTGACAGCGCAGCAAACAACTCGCCTTGCCGTCATCGAAAAGCCTTACGACACACTGGAGTTTGTTTCTGCCCCAGAGACACTGGTGGGCCACGAAGACAAAACCCTCTCTGTTCCGCTCAACGATGACCCTGACCTTCAAGTTCGCAGCCTCCTTCCTAACTCCGTGTCCTTTGATTTCGCAGTCAATACCATGACGTATCAGCCAGGCGCTGCACTCAGCATGGTCGAGGTACACGTCATGGAGCATGGTCTGCTGATGCTCGAAGGCGGCGGGATCTATCGACTCGGCGACAGCTGGTACCCCGTCACTGCCGGCGACTTTATCTGGATGGGACCCTTCTGCCCGCAGTGGTTCGGGGCGATTGGCAAACGTCCAGCGAAGTACCTCATCTACAAAGACTGGAACCGGCATCCATTAGTTTAGAAATCCACGTTCCAAATCGAGCGAAAGGACAGTTCGAGTATGCAGATTCAAATCGACCAAGCGCGGCTGATGAGCGAACTGCAAACCCTCGCTACATTTACCCACGCTGAGCCTGTAGACAATGGAACATCCGTCACACGCATTGTCTTCTCCGCGGACGATCTCCGCGCCCGCACCTGGCTGAAAGAGCTGGCCACTGCAGAAGGCTTCGATGTTCGCGACGACGCTGTGGGCAACATCTTCATTCGCTGGACCGGCACGGACCCACAGTTGCCCGCCGTCGCCACCGGTTCCCACACTGACGCGATACCCCATGCGGGCATGTACGACGGCACGGTCGGCGTGCTGGGCGGTCTGGAGGCGATGCGCGCTCTCAAACGCAGCGGCCTGCAACCGCGTCGCTCCATCGAGCTTGTCATGTTCACTTCGGAGGAACCAACTCGTTTTGGTATCGGTTGCCTCGGCAGCCGTCTGATGTCGGGCACCCTCGATCCCGTCCGAGCGGACGCGAAGCAGGACAAAGATGAAACCACTCTCGCCGCGGTCCGTACTGCCGCGGGCTTCAATGGGCCACTTTCTTCGGTCCGCCTGGCACCGAACCACTACCATGCCTGGCTCGAACTGCACATCGAGCAGGGGCCTCTGCTCGAGCGAGAGGGCATCCCCGTCGGTATCGTCACCAGCATCGCTGCTCCAGCTGGTTACCGCTTCACCATCACCGGCTTGGGCGGCCACGCTGGAGCGCTTCTGATGCCTGACCGTAAAGACGCGCTCTGTGCCGCCGCCGAACTCATCCTCTCCGTCGAAAAACACACTCTCGCCACGGGAGCAATCGACACGGTCGCAACGGTCGGTACCTGCGACGTCCATCCCGGTGCAGTCAACAGCGTTCCCAGCCGCGTGGTCTTACAGCTCGATATTCGCGACACCGATCCTGCGCGCCGGGAGAGTGTTATGCAGTCGGTTCGCCGCGACTGTGAAGAGTTGCGCCAGCGCCGTAAAGTCACGATCGAGGAAGAACTGGTCAACGCAGATGCCCCGGCACAGTCCTCATCGCACATCGTTCAACTGCTAGAAGCGCTCTGCACGGAACAAGGGATCCCGCACAAGAAGATGGTTAGCCGCGCGTACCATGACTCACTCTTCATGGCTCGTATCGCACCAATCGCCATGATCTTCATTCCATGCCGCAACGGCGTCAGCCACAGACCGGACGAATATGCTGCCCCCGGAGATACCACTCTTGGGGTACACCTGCTTGCCTCAGTCCTTGCTAAGCTAGCATTAGAGTAGACCGCGCCTGCATGGCCATCGAATCGATCAATCCCGCGACTGGAAAGCTTCTTCGCCAGTTCGAACCACTCACTGACGAGGCCGCACGCCAGAAGATCGCTCTCGCCGCAGAATCTTTTCGCACCTACGCGTTAGTGCCACTCGAGCACCGCGCTTTATGGATGCGCAAGCTTGCGGCGATTCTGGACCATGAGCAGGACGACCTCGCCGCGCTGATTACACTTGAGATGGGCAAGCCGTTCGAAGCCGCTCGCTATGAAATCCTGAAGTGCGCCGACGCCTGCCGCTACTACGCCGAGCATGCCGCACGCATCCTGGCACCCGAGTCCATTCCTACGGAACACAACCATAGCTACGTACGATGGGATCCTCTCGGCGTCGTGCTCGCCGTGATGCCCTGGAACTTTCCCTTCTGGCAGGTCTTCCGCTTTCTGGCGCCCGCATTGATGGCAGGCAATGTCGCTCTGCTAAAACATGCTCCGAACGTTCCGCAGTGCGCTCTGACTATCGAATCCCTGGTTCGTCGCGCCGGTTTCCCCCGCGGCACCTTCCAGAGCTTATTACTCGATGTACATCAGATCGAAACGGTTCTAGGCGACGACCGCATCGTAGCCGTCACTGTAACAGGCAGCGAGACCGCAGGACGTGCCATCGGAGCGCAAGCTGGCTGGCTCCTCAAAAAATCTGTCCTCGAACTCGGCGGCAGCGATCCTTTCATTGTGATGCCCTCCGCCGATCTCGACCTCGCCATCGACACCGCCGTCCGCGCACGCTGTGTCAACAGCGGCCAATCCTGCATCGCTGCAAAACGTTTCATCGTCGCAGACGAGATCTACGATATCTTCGAGTCCCGCTTCGTCGCCGGCATGGAGGCCATCCGCGTCGGCGACCCCATGAAGGAAGAGACCCAAATCGGCCCACTCGCAACCGCGCGCGCCGTCGATCTCCTCGAAGAACAGGTAAAGGCGGCAACCCGCGTCGGGGCGCGCGTCCTCACTGGCGGCGAGCGCATGCTTGGCGATGGCAACTACTTCGAGCCCACCGTCCTCACCGGCGTCCCACGCACCTCCGCCGTCTATCGTGAAGAACTCTTTGGCCCAGTAGCTATGCTCTTTCGGGTTCAAGATCTCAATGAAGCCATCGAGGTCGCCAACGACACGCCCTTCGGCCTTGCTGCCTCCGCGTGGACTCGCGATCCTGCAGAACAGCAGCGCCTCGTCTCGGAGTTGCAGTGTGGCGGAGTCTTTCTGAACGCGATGGTGGCCAGCGATCCACGTCTACCCTTCGGCGGAATCAAACGCTCGGGATACGGACGCGAGCTCTCGGCAGCGGGCATGCGCGAGTTCCTCAATGCGAAGACCGTTGTGATCGCATCGGCGGCTTCCGCGCATGAGCCTGTCAGTAAACCGTACCTCATGGCTACCGCCGACTCCGCCAGATAGCACCGTCCGCTCCCCGAAACACGAGACGCCTGTTTTCGGCTAAGCTTCTGTGTCGCAGAGAAGACTTCTTTGCCCGTAATGAAACTTCGGCGACCAGACATATCTCTAACGAGAGGAACATCATGCCCGATCTCAAGTACTTCACCGGCTTCGGCAACGAGTTTGCCACCGAGGCCCACCCAGGCGGCCTGCCAGTCGGCCAGAACGCTCCCCAAAAGGCTCCACTGGGCCTGTACACCGAGCAGTTGAGCGGCAGCCCCTTCACCGCGCCCCGGCTGCTCAACCGGCGCACCTGGACTTATCGCATTCGCCCCTCCGTCATGCACAAACCGTACGAGAGGATCGCAAACGGCATGGTCCGCTCGTCGCCCTTCAACGAGATTGAAACCACACCCAGCCAGCTTCGCTGGGATCCTTTGCCACTTCCTTCGACTCCTGTCGACTTTGTAGACGGACTCACCACGCTCGCAGGCAACGGTGACCTCACGATGCACTCCGGAGTCGCCATCCACATCTACGCTGCCACAAAAAGCATGACCGAACGCTTCTTCTACTCCGCGGACGGAGAGCTTCTGTTCGTGCCCCAACTCGGCCGCCTCATGCTTCACACCGAACTCGGCATCCTGGATCTGACTCCCGGCGAAGTTGCGATAGTTCCCCGCGGCATCAAGTTCCGTGTCGAACTGCTCGACCCCCAAGCCCGCGGCTACCTCCTCGAAAACTATGGTGCGAGCTTCCGACTGCCCGAACTCGGCGCAATCGGCGCCAACGGTCTCGCCAACAGCCGCGACTTCCTGACTCCGTACGCCGCTTACGACGACCGCGACAACGCCACCTTTCAGGTCGTCGCCAAATTTCAAGGCAATCTCTGGGCGACAGACTTCGACCACTCTCCGCTTGACGTCGTCGCGTGGCACGGCAACTACGCGCCCTGCAAATACGATCTCGCCCGCTTCAACTGCATCAACTCCGTGAGCTTCGACCATCCGGATCCATCCATCTACACCGTCCTTACGTCGCCCAGCGAGATCCCCGGTACTGCCAACGTCGACTTCGCCATCTTTCCTCCACGCTGGATCGTCGCCGAGCACACCTTCCGCCCGCCATGGTTCCACCGCAACTTCATGAACGAGTTCATGGGCCTCGTCACGGGCGAGTACGACGCCAAGGCCGAAGGTTTTGTTCCCGGTGGCGCCAGCCTGCACAACTGCATGAGCGGTCATGGTCCCGATGCTGAAACCTTCGCCCGCGCCAGCGCCGCAGAGCTGAAGCCCGTCAAACTCGAAGGCACCCTCGCCTTCATGTTCGAGACCCGCTTCGTCTGTCGCCCAACAAAGTTCGCAATGGACACAGCCGCTCGTCAGCATGAGTACTACACCTGTTGGCAAACTCTAAAGAAGAACTTCCATCCGTAATTGATTCACGTGGGTAGGATCAGGCGCGACCGATTATCCCGATCCTGCCTGATCCTCGAACCAGACATGCGTCTTCGCATGAATAGCCCCATCTCGCTCTATATAAAAACCCGCTTCTAAGGGCCGACGAAGTACATGAAAAACATTCTTACATTTGTAATTCCGGTTCGGCATCAGGATACCGCTAAGAGTTGGCAGCGAATTAGGAAAAACCTGAGCGATACAGTCGCGTCAATTGCGAACCAGGATCACGACGGTTGGAAGGCGATCATCGTAGCAAATCATGGTGCAGACCTGCCCGATCTCCCAAAAGGTTTTGATGTCAAAAGAGTGGATTTTCCACCAAATGAACTGCCCGAGCCAGGAACCGTAGAGAAAGAACAGATCTACGACGCGATACGAATCGACAAGGGCCGCCGACTCTTGGCGGGAATGTTGCACGCAGGCGAGATGGGACACGTAATGACCGTCGACAACGACGATTTCATCAGCCGTCGTTTGACATCCTTTGTGGCAGCAAATTCAAAAGCAAATGGCTGGTACGTCCGCGATGGCTATGTCTGGGACGACGGTGGGCGAATTTTGTTTCTGTTTACAGACTTCTCCCGCCTCTGCGGTACGTCACACATCGTCAGAGCCGACCTTTATCAGCTGCCGTCCACTCTAGAGGCCGCCGATGAGACCTATATCAAACGCATGATTGGCAGTCATCTCTTCCTGCATGACCATCTGGATGAAACTGGAACTCCGTTAGAGCCGCTACCATTCGCCGGAGCGATCTTCAGAACAAATCATCCGGAATCTGGTAGCCACTCCGGCGGTGCGCTCAGGCGATATTTTTTTCGGAAGCAGATGCTTACGAACCCAGCAGTACTCTACGATCGCGTTCGGCGTCTTCACCTCAAGACCCCTCGGATCGAAAAGGAATTCATGGGTGTAGCAACGTCTTGATTTATCTCCACTCCACTAAAAGTTAAACGTCGCTTGAAGCGTAATGCGACGTACTGCGGTGGCAGAGCTAAAGGGCCCTGCCGCCAACGTGGTGTACTGGCCGAAGCGCGGCGAAGTCAGACTGCTCGTGGGCGTGCCCAAAGGAACGACATTGAAGAGATTGAACGCCTGCCCGCCAAGCGTGAAGGTATAGCGATGGCCAGAGCTGACGCTTCCGTTACCCGGCCCGAAGCCTCCGCGTGCGCCACCCGGTCCGCCTGCGCGTGCAGCGCCTCCGCCGGGGCCACCGGGGCCACCTGGACTACCAGGACGGTTATTCCCGCTTGAGGCGCTATTTGCCGCGCCGCCGGTCCGTTCACCAAATCCAAACACCCGCGAAACCCGAATATTGAAAGTGGAATTGGCAGGCCCGTCGCAATAGTTAATCGGTACGGGCGTCAGGCTGCCAGTCTGCGTTTCACTGAAGTCCGCGGACACCCTGCACCTTCCGCTATCACCGTTGGCGAAGAAGGGCCGTGCGTTGTAAATCGACGAGCCAGTAGGATCGAGGCCGCTCGTCAAGTTATACGGAGTCCCCGACTGCGCAATGACAAATGGACTTGCCGTGAACTGGTACGGAAGCTGCCAGCTCCCGCCGATGACACCAAAACTCGCATGCGTGAAAGAGGCTCGTCCGTAATCAACCTTCGTATTTGTGTTGCTGGTCGGAAAGAATCCGGCACCTGAACTATTTGCGTCGGCAAGATTCAGTGAATAGAAGCCGAATAACGTGATCCTTTTCAACCGCGCATTTCCGTTGATCAAGAGCTGATTTTCACGATAGACAGCACCGGATTGAAATTCGAAATCATAGGGCGTACCAGGCGTGCTGGAGTCGAAGAAGTTCCGACTGAGATATTGATGGTCGCCGCGAGCATTCAGGTAATTCACCGACATGGTGGCTGCACGCCCGAGTTGCTGATCGACTCCGATCGCTGCCTGCATCGTGTAAGAAGTGCGAATTCCATCGCCTAGCGAGTAGGTCTGAGGCCGACCAGTGGATGTAGTTCCGCAGCCGATCGGATTCTGAGGAGTACACGTGATTCCCGGGTTGATAAAGGTGGATATAACCTGATTGCTCCCATTCTCTTGCAGGGTCGTCAGATAGTTGGCCAATGTAAAACGGTCATAAAAAATTCCATACCCGCCGCGGACCACTGTTACGGGTGACTTTCCGCTGCCCCGCGGAATTCCGTATGCAAAAGACACACGTGGAGCGAAATCATGCGCACTATTTATTATGTTTTGCGCCTCGAGACGAAGACCGTAGCTGATCGTCAGGTTTGCCTTCGGCTTCCAGTCATCCTCCGCATAAAGCCCCACGTCCGTCATACGACCAGAGATCTTCAGCCTGTTAATCGTTGTATACGCGAACTGCCCAGGCAGCCCACACTGATACGAAGAGATCCCCGCATTCAAAGGCGAGCACGGAGTCGTCACGGTGGGATTGCAGGTGCTAGGCTTCGTTATACCTGGGTTTGAATCAGTACAGGGATCAAGTAGGTAGGAATAGGTGAAGGTCCCATTTGATCCCTGGTTCGAGGAGATCGACTCGCCCGACGTTCGCAGTCTGCCGCCAAATCGTATGAAGTTCTTTGCCAGCGCAATCGAGCTATAGTTTTGGATCTCGATGTGTGTCAGGTCAGTCTGCTGCGTCCCCAAACTTGAACCCCCACTCGTGAAGATCCCTTGCACAGACAAGGTCGGTTCTGTGCTCAATGGGTTCTGCGTCGAATAGTCCCGCTGGTATTCGAACCGCGTCTCGTTGATCACGCGCGGGCTCAGGATCTGTGTATCGCTGATTTGGACTGTATGTTCGGTGCTTTCGGTGTCATAACCAACCGTGGGAAGATTCGTGTTTCCAATACCGTTGTTCTGCTGGCCGTTCACGTAATACTGATAGCGCGCGGTCAGCGTATTCTTTTCGCCAAGCGCGAAGTCGAACCGTGGGCTGATATCGCTTCGTGTCTGAGGGTGCGAGACAGCGCGAGCTGACTCCGGGTATGACGGGAAATATGTGCAAGTCAGATCGCCAGGGTTGCACGGGACTGTCGCGGTCGCGGAGCTGGCGTAGAACCCGCTGGGATTGACAATATTATTGTCCTGAATCGTACGGTGCGATCCTCCCACAGTGAATGACGAGAAGCGATTGATGGGGCCGCTGACGTTCCCAATCACAAATATGGTGTGATACGGCGGCTGCGTGTTCGAAGGACCAAGAAAAGGATTCGAGGTGTTGAAAGCATTGTCGCCGCCCTGAACACTGAGGTTTCCATGATATTTATCTGTGCCCGGCTTGGTGAAAACTTCAACGCGCCCATAGCCTAACTTGTCGTACTGTGCAGAAAACGGATTCTGGTTGATGCGAATCTCGCGGATCGACGACTTCGGCGGCAATTGCCCACCAGTAAATCCATCGACATAAATCTGTCCGCCGTTCGGTCCTGCCGCAGGGCCTGCCAGCGCCGTCAACTCGGAGGACAGCTCATCCGGATCGTCCGAGAGCGCGTCAAGGTCCTTCCCTTTGATGACGGTTGTACTCGCGTTGCTGTCCGGGTCAACGCTCACCTGCGCGTTTTGAGCGGTAACATTAACTTCCTGCTTCTGTTCCTCGATCGCCATCTTCACGTCGAGAGCCATCGCTTGACCTGCAGAAATCTTCACACCCAGTCTCACAAACGAAGCAAATCCTGACATCGTAACCGTGACCGAATACGTTCCAGCCGGAACACCGCGCAGCGAATACGTTCCATCGCTCTGCGACTGCGTAATCAAAGCTTTGCCTGAAGCAGGCGTAAAGGTCACCGTCGCGCCCGGAATCACTGCACTCTCGGGATCAGCGACCAGTCCATGGACAGTGGCACCCGTCTGCTGGGCACTTGCAGCCATCGACATCAAAGCGACTAAAAACAGTAACGCAAACTTCAGGGCTGCACGAAATGACATACTACTCCTCAAAAATATCCACCCTTTACAGTTCAACAGAAGAGCTACTGAGCTCCCCCTTCTGGCGCACCACTGCCCAGGCTCCACGGAGACAACGTCAAAGACGGGGAGCCGCTCGGCGTTGCTGCAAGAATCGGTTCAACCCCGGAGAGCAACGTCACAGCCGTAACACTGTTGCTGCTTGGATCCGGCTGCGAGCCAACGATCATCACGGCATCCCCCACCTTCAGATCGGCTATTGTCTGATTCGGAAGCCGGCTTACCAGTTGCGAAAGATCCATTCCTGCAGAATGCCCTGCTCCTGCCGCTCGCTCTCCGCCAGCTGCATCGCCCGCTCCCTGCGTAGCAGGCGGCGTGTCACCACGGCCACTCGCGCCCGCAGCGCCCTTCGCTCGCGCCGCAAATCTCGCCGCAGCCTCTGGAGGTAGCGAACGCACACTCGAATTCGCAGTAATCTTTACTGTCACTGTCTTTTTAGTCGCGAGATCTTTCAACGTCAGCGTTCCATTCGCGGCATCAATCGTCACAATCAACCCCGCGAGATTCTTGAACGAGCCGCTGACGACCTCCTCCGCCTGGATTGACGAACCATCATCAGATTTCGCCCCGCGCACCCGAAGCTGGTCTCCTACCTTGATCTGCGCCAGTGTCCCCGGCTTCGCATCCTCGAACTTCACTGAATCGCCGGCGTAACGCCGAAACTGTGTCGTGCTCGACGTGTTCACAGTGAGCTTCTTCGCGCCAACCGACACCGTAAGTGCGCCGCTGCCAGCGTCGACGGCGCTCACAATGCCGCCCGTTCCACGCTTCTGCCAGTCCGCCTGTTCTGCCTCGTGCTTCTGCGCAATGTCCCCGGACTTCATCAGGATGACGCGCGACGCCGCAAAGGCACCGGCCGAGTCGCCAGCCTTCCCGCTCACTAAAACGCGGTCGCCAGCCGCAATATCTGCCAGCGTGATCGTCTGCGCTGCCTTCAAATCAGTGCTTCCTGGTGCCAACTGTAGAATCCGTGCTCCGTCCGCCACACTCACCACGACCTCTTGCCCCGCATCCGTCGTCAACGTCAGAGTATTTCCAGCGAGCGCCTTCACTGTCCCGAGCTGACGTCCAGTCGCTGCCGGTGCGGGAGCAGGTGTCTGCACTGCATACGCTTCGCTAGCAGGAATACCTAGTACACCAATGATCAGGACAGCAGCAAGCGCAGATCTTCGAAATGCGCGGAATCCTTTCAACATCGCCTTCCTCCTCAAATTCATGCGGCCCTCTGGTCGCTTTGGATTTACTCACCAAAGTCGCCAGTCTCTAGGGAAGACGCTTCAGTGACGCAAAAGTTTCCTTTGGAAACGATCGTTTTGTATTGACATGGACACGCTGACGGTCACGCAGGCTATCCTCGGCTCTCTTTAGCGAAAAGCCGTAACTTCTTGACTTCTCATACAAGGAGCGCCGTAATCGGTTTCGGGCATCTGCGAATCCTGCTCACGCGAGTGCTATTCCACCGCAACTGGCTGTAGTGACAGCCACCGACGCAACTGTCCCTTCATCAGCAAACGACGCAGTCTTTAATTCGTTTATTTCGAACGCTCCAAAAAGCGAGCGCCAACGGGGAGGTGTAACGAAGGTCCAACAACATGGCGGAGATTTCCCTTCACTGATTGAGTAGATAGGAAAATACTACACAACCCGCCGGTTCGTCTCGCCCGAAAGAATCACAAGACTATCGGACGGCAACACAACCTCACTCCCACTAACGTCAATCCCACCCCTCGATATCAGCACCGGAGAAAACTTCGCGGGATTCTCAAGCGCAACAAGCCTCGTACCGAGATTGCACATCACTTTGACCAATCCACGTTCCATCACGAGCCAGCCCTTACTCTCATCGAAGCGCACCTTCACCTGCCCCGGCCGTCCGTCATTCAAAGAAGCAGACGTACGGCGTAAATGAATCAAACTTCGATACCACGTCAACATCTCCTCATGGCAGCCCCGGTGCACCTCATCCCAGTTCAGCTTTGATCGCAGAAAGGTCTCCACGTTCTCCGGATCCGGAATGTCGTCCGGGTTCCAGCCAAACGCCGCGAACTCTCCCTGCCGTCCCGCCTTCACGGCCTTGGCCATCTCCAGATCTTCATGGTCCGCAAAATACTGAAAGGGTGTCGAAGCGGCGTACTCCTCGCCCTGGAAGATCATCGGAATAAACGGTGCTGTCAGAACGATCCCCGCCGCAACCTTCGCGCGTTCCATCCCGACCGTTTGATCCACCCTGTCCCCAACCGCTCGATTTCCCACTTGATCGTGATTCTGGATGTATCCCAAAAACTGATGCGGTGACAGATCATCTGCCGGCCGCCCGTGAGATCGTCTCCTGTACGTCGAGTAACTACCGTCCTGCACAAAATTATTCGTCAACGACTTCGCTAACTTCTCGAACGTCCCAAAATCTGAGTAGTACCCCTTCCCCTGCCCCTCTGAGGTAAGCACCGTGAACAAAGCATGATGAAAGTCGTCGCTCCATTGCGCATCCATGCCGTAACCACCATCCTCTGTCGGCGTTACCACGCGGGGGTCGTTCAAATCACTCTCGGCAATCAACACCAGTCTGCGCCCGAGCTTCGCAGACAGTTCCTTCACCTCCGTCGACAGTTGCTCCATGAAGTGAACGGCCGACCGGTCAATGTACTCATGCACGGCATCCAGCCGCAGCCCGTCGATGTGATAGTCCTTCATCCACATCAACGCGTTATCGCAGAAGAATCTGCGAACTTCGTCGCTTCCCTCGCCCTCAAAGTTGATAGCGCCGCCCCACGGAGTGTGGTGCCGCTCCGTGATGTATGGCGCGTACTTGCCGCTGTAGTTTCCCACTGGCCCAAAGTGGTTGTAGACGACGTCCAGCAGCACCGCTAGCCCACGCGCGTGGCAAGCATCCACCAATCGCTTCAATCCATCCGGCCCACCATACTGCTCGGTCACAGCGAACAGCGCGGCCCCGTCGTACCCCCACCCCTGCCCACCCGGAAACGCCGCTACTGGCATCAACTCGACGTGTGTAATCCCAAGCTCCACCAAGTACCCAAGCCGTTCGATCGTTGAATCGAACGTCCCTTGAGTAGTGAACGTTCCGATATGCAGTTCATAAATCACCGCAGATGAAAGCGGCGAAGCCTGCCAGCCAGCATCGCTCCACGCGAACGCCGTCTGGTCATAAACCCTCGACGCTCCATGCACCCCGTATGGCTGCCACTGCGACCGCGGGTCAGGCCACGCCTTTGGATCATCATCCAGCGCAAATCCGTAGTCGGTACCGGGCCCGGCCCCCTCTACTACAGCGCTCCACCAACCCCGATCACCCGTGCTACTCATCGGATACGAGCGCTCTCCGATCTTCACCGCAACCCTCTGCACATTCGGCGCCCAAATTCTAAACTCATGCATAACTGTTACTCCCACCTTCACGCACAAGAAGCGCCACAGGAAAATCTTTTAGCAGCCCCTTGATCCCTACATCACCACCCTCAACAATCGCGCCACTCAGTCGATTTTTCCAGCGCCCCTCGGGCAGCGTCACCGTCGTGTCTTTCCACACGCCATCGAGCTTCATCGTCAGCCTCGGCACCACCGTCACCACATCGTCTCCTCGCAAATACGCGATCACATGGTCATGTTTCGCTCCATCCACCATCAACGGAATGTAGTCTGCGTCCGCGCCAAAGCTATCCGGTCTCTCACGCCTTAGTTGAAGCGCCTTATGAATCGTCCACAACTTCGGCAGGCCCTCGTCAGCCCTGGTCATCACCTTAACCGCAATGTCATCTCCGTTCATTTGTTTCAATTCGCCCAGCAGCCGCTGCCGCAGCTTGTAGTCCACCGGTCTCCGATTATCCGGATCAACCAAACTCAAATCCCACAGCTCCGTCCCCTGGTAAAGATCAGGTACGCCCGGAGCAGTATGTTTCAACAGCGTCTGCGCCAGCGAGTTCACGCGACCAGCCTCTAGAATTCTCTCGACAAACTGCTGCAGCTCTCGCAGAAAAGGCGCGTAGTTATAGGTGAACTCGATGAAGAGATTCAACGCATCTTCAAACTCTTTGTTGTTCGCTACCCAACTCGTCTGTTGCTTCGCCTCGCGAACAGCCTTCAACATATATGCTTTTGCGCGCTCCATCGGCAGCGGCCATGCACCAATTAATGTCTGGTAGTAGAAATATTCTGTATTGCGATCCGGCAACGGATTCGCGTCAGGCTTGCGTGCCCGAAATGCATTGTTCATTCGCGACCAGCGCTGCACCGCCGCACCAAACCGTCCCGGAATCTCCGACAAAACCGCCAGCCGTGCCCTCACGTCATCACTACGCTTCGTGTCATGTGTCGACAGCGTCGTCATCGTCGATGGGTGCGTCTCATGCATCTTCGAGCAGTAGGAGTGGAACTCTTCGACACTCAATCCATTGCGTCCAGGGTCACTACCCACTTCGTTCATCCCCGTCAAACGGTCGAAGCAGTAGAAAGCTGTATCCTCCACTCCCTTCGCCATCACCGGCCCCGTGAACTGCTGGAAGCGCAACAAGAACTCGCTTTCAAGCTTCCCCTTCACTACCATCGTCAGCACATCGCGGAGAAAATCGAAGAGCCCTCCGTCAATATCCTGACGAGTCTCCTTAGCGCACTCTGTCGCCTGTGTGATGTACTCCCGATCCTCGTCCGTGATCTCTTCACGCTCCGGCACCACATATGTTCGATAGATCGAAAAGCACGCCGCCACCTCACGGATTGCGCGCCTTACCTCGGCCCGTGTGTAGTCGCGACGATCACGGTTCGCCTCGCAAATCTCCACGAAGATCGAGGTCAACCGATTCACGTCGCTCCCCAGCGCCTCCTGAGAGACGTTGATCTTCTTCTCATGCGCAATCGCATGGAAATCAGTAGGCTGTCCCGTAAACTCCCCATAAATTGACGACAACTCCATCATGCCTTCGGGCGCAACCAGCACACCCGCAGCGACGTTCAGAAAGTCATACCCACTCGTCCCTTCGATCGGCCACTCCTCACGTAAAAACTCTCCCGGCTCAAGAATCTTCTCGCCAATCACCCAGGCATTAGGAGCCTGTTGTCGCAGCCGCTTGAAGTACTCCATCGGGTCGCGCAGCCCATCCGGATGATCAATTCTTACGCCGTCCAGTACACCCCGCCTTAACCAATCCAGCACCAGCGCATGCGTCTCTTCGAACACATACTCGCGCTCTACGCGCAGACCTATCAACGTATTCACATCGAAGAACCGCCGGTAGCTCAACTGTTGATCCGCTGTCTTCCAATATGCCAACCGATAGCTCTGCTGATTCAGAAAATCATCCAGCGCATCCAGATTTTCGTTCAGCTCCGTCACCGCCTGGTCCATCGCTTCGAAGATCCCAGGCTCTTCAGCGCACAGACGCTCCAGCAATGTGAACAAGACAACCTTGTCGCGGTGCCGTGCAAGAATCGTCCTGCGGTCGACATATTCAGGCGCCGGCAGCCGTCCAAACGAAGCCGCCAGAAAACTCAACGTATCTGACTTCGCATACTCTGCCGCACGCGCAAGAATCACTGGCAACGAAGGAGGCGACACCGGTAACGATTGCCCGGAGCACTCCACCTGAAACTTGACGCCACGTCGGACCACCTTGATGCCGCCCGACTTCAGCACCCGCCCATACTGATCCCCTAGTATCGGCACCAGCACTTTGTCTCGCAGGCGCTCTTCCTGAGGCTGCCAGTCGATATCGAAGAACGAAGCGTACCGACTCGACGTCCCATTCTCAAGTACGTCCCACCAATACCTGTTCTCTTTGCCAAGCGACATATGGTTCGGCACGATGTCCAGCACCTGCCCCAGGTCTGCCTCGCCGAGCTTTTTGCAAAACCGCTCGTGCGCCTCTGCGCCACCCAACTCCTCATTCACTTTCTGGTGATCGACTACATCGTACCCATGCATACTTCCAGGTGCAGCCTGCAGATAGGGCGACGTATAAACATGCGAAACCCCGAGCGCGCGCAGATACTCAGCGATCTCCGCCGCGTCGTCGAATGTAAATTCTTTATGGAGCTGCAGCCTATAAGTCGAACGTGGAATCCGTAGCATCTTCAACCGATCGAAAATCGTGTTCAGGAAACAAGGCAGTAGCGCTAGTACAGAGATATCCCACAAAATATTTCAGGTAATTCGTTAGAGACTCAGAACGCCGTGTTGGTTGCATTCGACTTATCCACCGCGTATTCGCAATCGTTCTAAAGACTGCGTTTGCTCGGTTTACGCTCGCGTTTCGTGCTTGGCTTCTTACTACCGCGTTCGACCAGACGTGGAGCTTTTTTCCCTGTGGCTGACTCTGGAGCCCACAGCCCGACCATCACAAAGGCAGATTGCAGCAGCGCAATGTGGGACAACGCCTGCGGAAAGTTACCGACCATCCTCTTCGCAACCGGATCATACTCTTCAGACAACAAACCAACGTCATTGCGCAGTGCGAGCAATCGATCGAACATCACCCTCGCGTCGTCCTTGCGTCCGATCAGCCAAAGACTCGTCACCATCCAGAAGCTGCAGGCAAGAAACGCCCCTTCACTTCCACTCAGTCCATCGTCTGTCTTCTTGGTGTCATATCGCTCGACGAATCCGCCCTTCATCAGCCGCTTTTCGATCGCCTCCACCGTTCCCACAAACCGCGGATCATCAGGCGGCAAAAATCCCACTAATCCAATCCGCAGGCACGAAGCGTCGAGCTGCTTCGAACCATACGACTGCACAAAACTGTTCAGTTTTTTATCGAACCCCTTCCGACAAACCTCTCTATGGATCATGTCGCGATTCTTCTTCCATCGCTTCACATCGCCTTTGCCGTCGTATTGCTCGTGATGCTTGATCGCGCGATCAAGAGCCACCCACGCCATCACCTTCGAGTGTGTGAAGTGTTCCGGCCCTCCGCGCGTCTCCCAAATCCCTTCATCCGGATTCGGCCACACCTGACAAAGGTGGTCGATCAACGCAGCCTGCACAGAACTCGCCGACAATCGGATCTCGTCCTCAGCCTGGGGCGTCCTCGACAAAGCCGCCGCAACCTCACCAAACACATCCAGCTGAAACTGGTTTACCGCAGCGTTGCCGATGCGCACCGGCTTGGAACTCTCGTACCCTGGCAACCAGTCAGCCTCCCATTCGACCAGCTGCCGCTCGCCGCATATCCCGTAGATCGTCTGTATCTGGGCCGGCGCGCCTGCGATGGCTCGCAACAGCCACTTGCGCCACTCAACCGCCTCTTCGACATATCCGGCCTGCATCAGTATCAGCAGAGTAAAAGCGGTATCGCGCAACCAGCAGTAGCGATAGTCCCAGTTGCGCGGGCCGCCGATCTTCTCCGGCAAAGAAGTCGTAGCCGCTGCCACGATTCCACCAGATGGCTTATAGGTCATCGCCTTCAACGTAATCAGCGAACGCTCGACCGCATCCGCATGGGGTCCGGTGTATTGATTCTTGCGGCTCCATCCCCGCCAGAAGCTCTGCGTCTCTGCGAGGGCTCGTTTTACCGACAACACCTTCGGCACCTTCTCCAAAGATGAAGAGTTCGTCAGCGTGAAAGTCACGTCCTCACCCTTGCGCACAGTGAAGTTGCTGCGTGTCGTCATCCCCTCACCATGCAGCGGTACATCCGCGTGCAATGTGACCATGTCCGAACCCGCAATCGCTCGCAAACCACCGTCCATTTTCGTCACCCACGGAACCGTCCTCCCATAATCAAAGCGGATCGCAAGATCCATCTGCATCGCCACCTTGCCCCGCACCCCACGCACAATCCTCACCACGTGGGAGTGCTTTTCTCGCGGCGGCATAAAATCGATCAGGCAAACCTCACCTTCTCTCGTCTCAAAAGTCGTTTGCACGATGAGAGTTTGCCCCTCGTACTGTCGCTTCAACGCCTTCACTTTCCCTTTCGGAGATATCTGCCAAAATCCATGATCCCGCGTGCCCAGCAGCGCGGCGAAGCAAGCAGCCGATGAAAAGGATGGCCAGCACAGCCAGTCAATGGATCCTTCCAGCGAGATGAGAGCCGCTGTTTCGCAGTCTCCGATCAGGCTGTAGTCTTCAATCCGTGAACCGTGCAACGCTCCTGAACTTTTCTTCTTGGTTTCTGCCACGTAACCCTCCTACCGCCTGTATTTGCTCTGCCAGCAACCAGATACACCAAACCGCGCATCTCTCTAGATAGAGATGATGACATCAGTTGAGATGCGAATTGCGGCAAATGTCTAATCACACAAAACCGTGCGCTTCAAATAATCCCAGGAGACTCGATAGAGCAGAACCTTCTGACGAACCACGCCTCACCGTAAAAGCCTCTCGGTCTCGCCAGTACTGGAGATCAGCAGTACACTCACGGCAGGACATATCTGGCACGCAGTAGGGGTAAGAGGCCGATGTCCATAATTTGAGCCTTCGCTAAACCGAAAGAGAAAGTCCACATCGCACGATGGCCTCCGCTCAGACAAACACCTATCTCGCCTCGAACACCACGGTGGCAACCACCGGCAGCCTTCTCGTCAGCCTCGTTTCTCTGCCCCAGGAAGCCTTCGAGACGACGCTATCGAACCTGGCCCTCGCATTTCCAGGGGAAACCGTCCTCGTCGCCACCCCCGACACCGCGCCTCAACTGTCCACCGGTAGTCCTTTGCGTCTTATCCCCTACACGCCCACTTCGGTCTCCTCCACCCCTTGGATTCTTACCGCAGCCGACTATCTCAACACCTTCAAACTTGCGCAGGAAAACCAAGCCTCCACCTGCCTCCTCCTCGGTGCCGAGTGCCAATCCCTCCAGCCCGAAGCGATCCGCGCGCTCGCCAAATCCGCGCTCACCGTCGACCTTACCGTAGCTCACTACGAACTTGGCCCGCGCGAAGGCCTCGTCAACTCCGCAATCCTCTACCCTGTCACTCGCGCACTCTTTGGCACGCGCCCTCGATTCCCGCTGTCCATAGATCTCGGACTCTCCCTCCGCATGGCAAGCCGTCTCGCGGCCACCGCGCAGCGCTTCACTGCCGCCTCGCAGGATGACTCCCTCATCTGGCCTCTCAGCGAAGCCGCTACTGCCAACTTCACCGTCGCCGAGGTCAGTATCGGCGCCCGAACCATCCCTCAGCCCGTCGCCTCCGACCTCAACAGTCTTCTGGCCCAGATCGCCGGCTCCCTCTTCGCCGACGTCGACGCCAAAGCCAGCTTCTGGCAGCGCGCCCGCGGCACCCAGCCCGCGCAGCCGGTCCCGCAAACCGCCTCCGTCGCCGAGACCCCCGATATCGCACCGATGCTCGACGCCTTCCGTCTCGCCTACACCAACCTCCACGAGATCTGGTCCCTCGTTTTGCCGCCTAACTCGCTCCTCGGCCTAAAGAAGCTCTCCGTCATGCACCCCGAAAGCTTCCGCATGCCCGACAGTCTCTGGGCTCGTATCGTCTACGACTTCATCCTCGCCTACCGTCTCCGCACCATCAATCGCGGACACCTGCTCGGCGCGCTGACCCCGCTTTATCTAGCCTGGGTCGCCTCCCATCTCACTCTGATCAGCACCGGCACCGCGCCCGAAAAGCACATTCAGGATCTGGCATCTGCCTTCGAAACCGACAAACCCTATCTCGTTTCACGCTGGCGCTGGCCCGACCGCTTCAATCCCTAGCAGCAAGCGGCAAACAGTAATAAAAGCAAACGGCCAGCAACACCCGTAAGGAGACCCTCTCATGTGGCAACAAGTCGAACTCGCCCTTAGACAATCCGCCCAGCAAGTCCTCGTAAAACTCGCCAGCTTTCTTCCCGGCCTGTTCGCCCTTCTTCTCGCCGTCATCGTTCTATCGGCCATCGGAGCTGGCTTAGCCACGCTTCTGCGTCGCTCCCTCATCGCGGCAAAGTTTGACGAGCGCCTCGCACGCAACGCCAGCACGACGATCTCCGACTGGTCGCCTGCTCACAGCCCCACCCAGCTCCTCGCTCGCGTCGTCTTCTGGGCTTGCGTCCTCATCGGCTGTTTCATCGGCCTCTCCGCATTCGACGCCGCCTATCCCGGCGGGTCGCCCGTCTCCGTCTTCATCTTTCCCTACCTCACCCACTCCATCGGAGCCGTCCTTCTGCTGATCGCCGGCACCCTCATCGCCCGCTTCCTCGAGCGCTCCGTCCTCATCGGCGCCGTCAACGCCAAACTACAGTACGCTCGCTTCCTCTCCCTTGGCGTCAAATGGCTCGTCCTCGTCCTTACCGCCGCCATGGTGCTCGATCACCTCCAAATCGGCGGCGCCGTCGTCGAACTCGCCTTCGGAATCCTCTTCGGCGGCATCGTCCTCACCTTAGCTCTCGCAGTCGGTCTAGGATCCCGTGACATTGTTAGCCGTTCGCTCGAACGCAGCGCCGACCGCTCCGGCCTCGACCACCCCATCCACAGCGATCCCGAATACAAGGCTCCAACAGCTACTGAGAGCCTGCGCCACTTCTAGGCCTCTCAACAGAATTGAACTGAGGGCACATCCCTAACGATTGCGCCAGTTCGTACTCCGCGCTCTCGTTCCCTCAATGCGAGCGTCCGGACAGGCCCGTTCGCTCACATTGACCAGCGAATAGAACGGTCCGCAGCTCTCCGGCTCGGCAAAATATAGTCTTCATTTTTCTTCCCTCTCCACCGGCACTGGCATAGTATGGGTTCTCGAAACCCGCGCGCCCAAGGCCCTCTCACAAATTCAATCCCCGAAATTTGGAGAACCACACACATGGCATCGAAGAAAAAATCCACCCCTCAACTCTCAACCTCCCCCCGCACTGTTCTGCCTGGCAGCGAAAAAGCACCCTTCGTCCTATCCAAGGACGAAAAGCCAGCACCCACCGGGACAAAACTCACCGTATCCGTTGTCGTCAAGCGCAAGGCTCCGCTCAAGGCTGCCAACCGCATCGGCAAAGAGCGTCTCACCCACGCGCAGTACCGTCAGAGCCACGGTGCTGACCCAGCCGCCGTCAAGCTCGTCCGCGCCTTCGCAAAAGAGTTCGGCCTCGCCGTCGCGCCCGATACCCCTGGCCCAGAACGCCGCACGCTCAAGCTCATCGGCACCGTCGGGGCCATGCAAAAAGCCTTCGGAGTCACGCTGGTTCACAAGACCCATGATGGAGTTACCTACCGAGTCCGCGAAGGCAGCATCACCCTTCCCTCTGAGCTGGTCGGCCCCGTCCAGGCCGTGCTCGGTCTCGACAACCGCCCTCAGGCGGAGCCTCACTTTCGTATCGCAGGCGAAGCCGGCGACATCAGCGCAAAGACAGCCCAGGCTGGAGGCTTCGCCAAGCCCCACGCCAGCGCAGCCAACGCCTCCTACACTCCCATTCAGATCGCACAGCTCTACCAGTTCCCGTCTGGAGCGACCGCGACCGGCCAAACCATCGGCATCATCGAACTAGGAGGAGGCTACAGAACCGCCGACCTCACGACCTACTTCAAATCTCTCGGTCAAAAGGCCCCCAAAGTCACCGCCGTCTCAGTCGACGGAGGCAAGAATAGCCCGAGCAACGCCAACGGCGCTGACGGCGAGGTCATGCTCGACATTGAAGTTGCGGCCGCCGTCGCACCCGGCGCCCACATCGTCGTCTACTTCACCCCCAACACCGATCAGGGTTTCATCGACGCCATCGCCACCGCCGTCCACGACACCACCAACAAACCCAGCGTCATCTCCATTAGTTGGGGCGGCCCCGAATCCACATGGACAACGCAATCTCTTAACGCCCTCGACGCCGCCTGTCAGTCCGCCGCCGCCCTCGGCATCACCATCACCGTTGCCGCCGGCGATAACGGCTCCACCGACGGCCTTACTGACGGCGCCAATCACGTCGACTTCCCCGCCTCCAGCCCCCACGTCCTTGCCTGCGGTGGAACCACGCTCGAAGCCAGCGGCTCATGCATCAGCTCCGAGGTCGTATGGAATGAACTCGCGAACAACGAGGGCGCAACCGGCGGCGGCGTCAGCAACTTCTTCCCTCTGCCCACCTGGCAAGCCAACTCCAAGGTCCCCGCACCTACGGCCTCGGGCGGAGGCCGTGGCGTCCCCGACGTCTCCGGCGACGCCGACCCCACCACCGGCTACGCCATTCGAGTCGACGGACAAAATATGGTCATCGGTGGAACCAGTGCCGTCGCTCCTCTCTGGGCGGGCCTCATCGCCCTCGCCAACGCTCAGAACGGTACCAGTGCTGGCTTCATTCAACCCGCCATCTACGCTGCCAAAGGCGCGGCAGCATTCAACGACATCACCTCCGGCACAAACTACTCCGGTTCACCAGTCGGCTTCACGGCTGGCACCGGCTGGGACGCCTGCACTGGTCTCGGTTCTCCTATCGGTACAAAGTTGATCGCGCTCGTCAACCCATCGTCTTCCCCATCAAAGAAAAAGGGCGGTAAGAAACCGCCTAAAAAGGCAGCAAAGAAAACCTCGGCAAAGAAGGTGAGCGCAAAGAAAATTGTGGCCAAGAAAACGACCGCAAAAAAAGCCAAATCAAAGCGCTAGTCTTCTGCGCAAACGGTCTTTCAGACCAAACGCACTGTTCTAACAACCACCAGCATGATCGTTATCTCGACTCCATCAGCGACAGTCTCGCCGTCTGCTGATGGAGTCGACAGATCCCCTTATTTCGCCTCTGCTCACGCTGCCGTATTGGCTATGATCGGTCTCGTCTTCACGGTTGTTAGTCCTCGTCCTCCCTGCCCTTGAGCGTGCGGAAGGAGAAGGATCCTGTATTTCTCTCTTCAACTTTCGCAATGCCTCGCCAAGCGACGTGAGTAAACTAACCCCACCATGAAGCCCCGAGCCCTCACCCTCCTGACGCTTCTTCTCCTTCCCCTCGCCAGCCGCGCACAGCGTGCCCCTCTTATCGGGGTCTTCGAAGCCGCCTCTTCCGGCAAAGGCGACAACCTGGGTCAACCTGGAGTCCGCGTTCTCTTCTACCAATCCGGCCAGCAATGGCGCTCCTACAACGCCGTCTGCCATGACGAAGCCTGCCTCAAAACCATCGTCCATCTCTTCCCCTCAATCACCACCTGGACACTCATCAAAGACAACAAACCCATCGCGAAAGTAACAGCCATCACCCCTGCCGCCTTCCACTTCTACTCCGAGATCGGCGTCCAGGCCATCTCCAATCCGGAGAGCGTCGCTACCCTCGAAGCTCGCCCGAATCCAAACCAGCCCACCTCACCTCACACCATCCTCGCCACCACACTTCCCGCACTCAGCGACCCAGACAACTGGCAACCTGCGACCCCTTTTCCCATCGACCTGACCCGCATCCAGCAGAGCTTTCACAACACCTTCCCTCATCCCGCCAACTGTGATGCCAGCGGCAAGCTTCTTTCCAGATCCCATCCCTGGACGTACGCCAACACTGACATCAAATTAACCGCCGGATACATCTCGCATAAAAACTGGCGCCTCGTTCAGCTCACCCTCGGCGGCGATCTCTGCGACGGGCCACCCGATCCCGCCTTCTTCGACCAGTGGTATTCACTCTCACCCACAGGCGAGATCACGCACCTCGGCCACCTCATGCACTTCGCCGGCGCAGCCGACTTCGCCCATGATGGCCATTCGGAACTACTCTTTGAAATCCAGGACGGAAACAACGGCGGTTACAAACTCTTCTACGACAACTTCACCCATCAGGCCCACGCCGCCATCACGTACCACTAACTCATTTCGCCTTCTCTGCATTCAACCCGCTGATCAAGTGCGTCGCATGCGTAACCGCTGCACCCGCACGCAGGGCCGCAGCCACTAGCGCCGTCTCAGCGATCTCCTCATGACTCGCTCCTGCAGCCTCCGCCGCAGACCGATGCAACTCCAGGCAGTAAGGGCACTGTGTCGTCAGCGCCACTGCCATCGCAATAAGCTCTTTGTACTTCTTCGGAACCACCCCGTCCGCCAACGCTGCCTTATCGAACGCCCAGAAGGCATCCATCGCCTTTTTTGCTCCGTCACCAAGAGACCCCAGCTTCTTCATATTTGCCATGTCATACATCGCGTGTATCTCCTTGTTAGTTCAATGTGTTTTGGAAAAACTGGGCGCCGGCACATCAACATCCCTGCCAGTCTCGACTGCGTTTAGATCCTAGTCAACGGCTACATTCAAAAACCCAAAAAGTTCGAACACCAAAACTCCACAAACAAGGGAAAATCCCATGTCAAGTCCCGAAACAGCAAATACCCGCGCCAATCCAGCACATTCGTGTGGCGTATTAGTTCTATCCAATCCGTTAAACTGCTAGAGATAGCAATCAGAGGAGACTCGAACTCTCGAAGCTCTATGACAGTAACGCGTAAGTCTTTTAGAAAGACGATTTTGCCTGTAACTGCCATGAATGGACGAATTTAGAGACGCACGTTTTTTCATCTGACTCAAAAATATAGGCTTACGTGAGGGTACCCCCCCGGGGGGTACCCCCTGATCTACGGCCACCGACATCGCGCAAGCCAAACCGAACGCTCTCGTCTATCCTTGTGCAACACCTCTATGTCCAGCCACTCCCAGATCGTTGGTAGCTCCCCCATCCGCAAAGAGGGAACAGCCAAGGTTCTCGGCCGCGCCCAATATGTCGACGACATTACCCTCCCGGGCATGTGGTTCGGCGCCACCGTTCGCAGTACCATCCCGCGCGGCCGCATCACCAGCATCTCCTTCGACCCCGGGATCCCCTGGGACGAGTTCACCATCGTCTCCGCCGCCGACATACCAGGCGAAAACTGCATCGTCCACCTCACAAAAGACCACCCCTGCCTCGCCGTCACCCACGTCAACCACGCAGAAGAGCCCATCCTCCTCCTCGCTCACCCCAACCGCGCTGTACTCCCCGCCGCCGTAGCCGCCGTCCGCATCACCTACGAAGAACTCCCCGCCATCTACTCCATCGAGGACTCCGAAAAGAAAGAACAAATCATCTGGGGCGAAGGCGAGCAAGCCAACACCTTCAAGACCTACCTGATGCAGAAGAATCGGCAGCCCATCCCGGAAGATATCTGGCAGACCGCCGACTTTATCGTCGAAGGCGAGTACCGAACGGGCGCGCAGGAGCAACTCTACATCGAGAACAACGGCGTCATCGCCGAGTACGACGCCGAATCCGGAGTCACGGTCCGCGGCTCCATGCAATGCCCCTACTATCTCGTCCATGCCCTCGAACTCGTCTTCAACCTCCCCGCCGAGAAGTGCCGCGTCATCCAGACCGAAACCGGCGGAGCCTTCGGAGGCAAGGAGGATTTCCCCAGCGTCATAGGCAGCCACGCCGCTCTTGCTCGCGATGAAGTCCGGCCACCCGGTGAAGATCTGCTACGACCGCGCCGAAGACATGGCCGCCACCACCAAGCGTCATCCCTCCCGCACCCGCCACCGCACGGCAGTCTCGAAGGACGGCAAACTCCTCGCCGGCGAGATCGACTTCGCCATCGACGGCGGAGCCTACGCCACACTCTCGCCCGTAGTCCTCTCCCGTGGCACCATCCACGCCCCCGGTCCATATCACTGGCCTTACGTAACGGTGCGCGGCAAAGCGATGGCAACAAATATTCCGCCGCACGGGGCCTTCCGCGGCTTCGGCGCCCCGCAAAGCATCTTCGCCCTCGAACGCCACATGGATAAGATCGCAAAGGTCGTCGGCCTCACCCCCGAAGAGCTTCGCCGCCGCAACTTCCTCGGCACCGGCGACCACACAGCAACCGGTCAACTCCTCAAAGATCCTGTCGACATGCAGCACCTCCTCACGCGAGCGCTCGAAGAGTCCAACTACCACGCCAAACGCGAGCAGTTCGACCGCGAGAACCCGACCAGCACGATCAAGCGTGGCGTCGGCTTCGCCACCTTCTTCCACGGCGCAGGCTTTACCGGCTCCGGCGAACGCCGCCTCAACTCCCTCGTCGAGATCGAACTCACTCCCGAAGGCCAACCGCGCCTCCTCGTCTCTTCAACCGAGTTCGGCCAGGGCACGAACACCATCCTCTGCCAGGTCGCCGCCCAAACCCTGCGCCTTCCATACGACCAGATCCTCATCGCGCAACCCGACACCGGCCACGTCCCCAACTCCGGACCAACTGTAGCCAGCCGCACCGCAATGGTCGTCGGCAAACTAGTCGAGCGAGCCTCGCAATCCCTCTGCGCCAAGCTGGTCTCCAGCGGTCACCTCCCTCACGACTACACTCCCAAAGACTTCCGCCGCGCAGCTCTCCAATACCTCGCCGAATACGGGTCCCTCAAGTCTGAAGCCCGTTATGAATCACCCGGCGACATCTTCTGGGACGACGAGAGCTATAGCGGCGAAGCCTACCCTGCATACGCCTGGGCCGTCTACGTCGCCGAAGTCGCCGTAGACACCACGACCTACGCCGCAAGCGTCACCAACTTCTATGCCCTGCAAGAGGTCGGCAAAGTCCTCCATCCTATCCTCGCGGCGGGCCAGATCGAAGGCGGTGTCGCCCAGGGCATCGGCTACGCCCTCTACGAGAAGTGCCTCTGGCGCAATGGCCACCTCGCCAACAACCAGATGACCAACTACATCATGCCCACCAGCGCCGACGTCCCACCCATTCACGTCAGCTTCGAGGAGATCCCCTCCCCCCACGGAGCCTTCGGAGCAAAGGGCATCGGCGAACTCCCCATGGACGGCCCCGCCCCCGCCATCCTCAACGCCATCGAGCACGCCACCAACATCGCCTTCACAGAAATCCCCCTCCTCCCAGAGGACATCTTCGAGCGCATGACAAAAGTTCCGGACGCAGGCAGCGAATCCCTCAACCCCACCATCGCCGGCCCCATCTTCAGCGAGGCCACCGCATGACAACTATCCAGCTCACCATCAACAACCAGCAAAGAACCGTCGAAGCGCCACCAATGAAGCGCCTCCTCGACGTCCTTCGCGAAGACCTGCACCTCACCGGCGCCAAAGAAGGCTGCGGTGAAGGCGAGTGCGGCTCCTGCTCCGTCCTGATGAACGGCGAACTCGTCAACTCATGCCTCGTCCCAATCCTTCAAGCCGAAGGCGCGCAGATCACCACCATCGAAGGCGTAGCCTCCCAGCTCGTTGAAGGAGAAAAACTCCACCCTATCCAGAGATGCTTCCTCGAAGAAGGCGGAGCTCAGTGCGGCATCTGCACCCCCGGCATGATCCTCGCCACCCACCACCTGCTTGCAAAGCATCCGGAACCAACTCTGTTACAAATTCAGGAGGGCCTCTCCGGCAATCTCTGTCGTTGCACCGGCTACAGTCGCATCTTTAACGCTGTCCAGGCTGCCGCCCTCGTCGGAGCCAACAGATAATGCGCTCCAACATTACGCAATACGAACTCATCTCCCCAAAATCGCTCGACGCCATTCTGCAAATCCTCGCCGATTCACCTGACCGATACACTCCGATCGCTGGCGGTACGGAGCTGATGGTAGCTTTCGGCGCAGGTCGTCTTCAACCGAAGAGACTCATCTCTCTCTGGAACCTCGAGGAGCTGCGGTTCATCAAAGAAACTCCTGACGCCATCATCATCGGCGCTGGCACTACCTTCACGGACATCCGCAGGAACTCCGTGATCACGCAAGAACTTTCGCTGCTGTCGCAGGCCGCAAGCTGGACTGGCTCCATCGCCAACCAGAACCGCGCCACCCTCGGCGGTAACATCGTGAATGCCAGCCCCGCAGCCGACTCCCCACCCGCGCTCCTAGCCTACGATGCGACCCTCACTCTCATCTCAAGCAGAGGAACCCGCACGATGCCTTACCGCGACTTTCACCTCGCCTATAAAAGGACAGCGCTGTCGGGCGATGAAATTCTTCACAGCATCACCATTCCACGTAACATGATCGGTTACAAATCCTACATCCGTAAGGTTGGGACGCGCAACGCTCAGGCAATCTCGAAGGTTGCCCTCGCCGCTGTCGCGCGTATGAGAAGCGGAATTATCGAAGACGTCCGCATCGGCGGCGCCAGCCTGCGCGAGACACCTACTCGGCTGGTAGCTACCGAACAATCTCTCCTCAACCAGCCAGTTACGCCCGAGGCCATTGCAACCGCACGCGCTGCGGTCCTGCGCGAAATCATCCCCATCGACGACATCCGCAGTACAGCGAAATATCGTGCCGCCGTGGCCGCAAACCTTCTCGAAGAATTTCTTCTCACCCTTGGCGATTGAACCGTAACCGGTGAGAATGCGGATGACGGCTCAACCAAACAGCTCACGCGCCCGTTGCAAATCGTCCGAGGTATCCACATCCAACTCCCCGTCCATCAAGTTCTCGCTTGGCGCGTCAACTAACAACTCTCTCGCCCCAACATCTCCACACAACGCCAATAGCATGTCAAAACACTTTGCCGGGAAATAAGCTGGAACTCCTTTCCTGCCTGCATACTGCGACGCTTTTACCTCTTCCTCTCCCGCAATACGACGCAGATGCTGCGCCGTTACTGCAGGCTGGTCACATGTCATTAAGACCACACCGTCGACATCCTTACCTGCAACCTCCAAAGTCCGGACACCAAGCCGAATCGAGGATCCCATACCCTCGTTCCACTGATCGTTGACCACAATCACTGCATCCTCAAGCGAACTGTTCCGCAATACATGCGCGTACTCCGCCCCCAAAACCACCACCACCGGCGAGCATCCCGCCTCAAGCGCCACCCTCACGGACCTCTCCAGCAAGGTCTCCCCGCCCAATACTACGAGCTGTTTCGGCTCACCAAGCCGCGTGGAGGCCCCCGCCGCCAACACCACCGCCGCCACTCTTCTCATGCAACATCCAAAGCACACTGCACCTGCAAATAACGAGCGGCACCACCCTCCCTTACATGTCTCTCGACATCCTCGGGCCGTAAGCGCCGCGAAGCCCCGAGTTTACCCATGCAGCATGCCTGCGCCTCGGCGATAACTGCCAGCGCAATCGCCTCGGGCCCATCCCCACCCAAGTCAAGACCTACAGGAGCGTAGATCTGCTCGCAGCATTCAGCGACCGTCCACTTGAGCATTGCCGCCACCTCACTTACAAGCAACGAACTGCGATGACGCGCGCCCAACAAGCCCAGATATCGAGGCTTCAGCGGCAACACTGCTGCCAGGAGTTCCCGATCCTGCTCATAACTATGCGTCATCAAAACAACAGCGTCATTGGCCCGGATTCCAAGCGCCTCGTACGAGCTCGCAGATGCTGTCAATACACGCTCCGCCTCCGGAAATCGCTCAGCCCGCGCCAACTGTGCACGTCCATCCACCACCGACACGCGCCACCCCAGCAACGCTGCCATACTCACCAGCGGCTTCGCGTCGTCGCCTGCACCCAACAAAAACAGCCGCTGCGGCGCAATAATTCGCTCTCCAAAGATCTCGACCGGCAGATCTTCGACACCACGACGTAAAACTGCGGCCCGCGCAGCCACCAGCTCAGGTTCAGTCAACCCGTCACTAGCGAACGTATAGTCTCCACTCTCAGCAAGAATCGCCCGCTCCAACCCTCTTCCTTCACGCGGGAGCCAAGTCAGCGCCGTCGCTTCCTCCCCGACAACCGACGCTTCCAACGCTGCCATCAGCGCTCGGCACTCAGGAGTGTTCGCAGGCTCCAATAACAAGTCAACTATTCCACCGCATCCCAGCCCAAACGGCACATCAGCGGTGTCATCAAACATCGTCGAGTAGCGCTCCACAATAGCGCCCTTCCGAACCATCCATTCCGCCTTACGGAGAACCTCCGTTTCCAGGCAGCCTCCGCTTATGGTTCCTGCATACTCCCCCGACGCTCCAAGAAGCAACCGGGCTCCTGGCCGCCGGTAGCTCGAACCCTCAGCCCGAACCAACGTCACCAGCACCGATGCCCCGCCCCGCTGCCACAGCCGAACAATCTGTTGAGTTTCTCTCATGACAAGGACCCGTCCCTTTAAAGCTTATTCCATTCAGCGCTCAAAGGCTTACGATCCGGATCGTTGAACTTGCCAATTTCTTGCTGCTGCAGCCTTCTCGTAGAGCTTCTTGGCCTCGGTATCTTCTCGCTGGCCATAGCCGCCGTAAGAAACTAGGTACTCGGAAGATTCATCTTCTTACCGTGATCCTCTTCTCCCTTGGTATTCTTTGACTGACAGGCTGTGGTTGCCCGATTGCCACACTCCAGACCTATACGATCACCATAACCGCACCAGCATCAACTTTTACGGCACCTCCCCAATCCACCCCGGTCGTCCTGTCAGTCGGCAACGAGTAAATCCGGTTACGGCCCGTCCTGCTGATCACAGGCGTGTGGTAATCACTGAAAATTCAGGAAGCACTGCAGTTGGAGGATTCATACCTATGCATTTCCGCCTCGTGAGCCCCCGTAGGTCGAGCTCCCATACCTCACACCCCGGAATCTTCTCCAAAGTCAGAGTCACGCTTCTCGTTGCGCTAGCCGCTGCCTGCATGACGGCCTCGACGTCGTCTGCTGTGGCCCAGGCCGTAAAGACTGCCGGCACGCCGCCGCCCGAACTCACCCGCGTTGATATGTATGCTGGCTACGGCTATATCCATCCGGTCAACAGCGACATCAATAACTACTTCTATCAGCCTATTAATCCAAGCCTCGTCGCCAGTACGAACATATTCTTCAACCGCTTTCTGGGAGTCCAGATCGAAGGCAACTTCTCTCGTAATGGCCCCAATGACTCCATCTATACAGCTGGAGCCGGTCCGATCTTTCGTTACCAGAAGAACCGCTTCGTTCCGTTCGCCCACGCGGTGGTCGGTACGGCCAGGCTCCGTGGTCCTGCCCTTCAACATGGGGAGTGGGGCTGGGGCGTCACAAGCGGCGTCGGCATCGATTACATCCTTCCTTACTTCAACAACCGCTTCGCCGTCCGCCCCATCCAGGCCGACTTTCACTACACCCATGTAGACTTCGGTCCTGTAGGACCTGACCCGCTTGTGGGCGGACTTGGCCAGACCTTCTCCTACCGCCTCTCCGCTGGCGGCGTTCTCCGCCTCGGGCAAATCAATCCTCCCCCGCCGGTTCAACTCGGCTGTGCAGCTCAGCCAGCGAACATCTTTCCCGGCGATCCCGTCACAGTTACAGCGACAGCCGCCAATCTCAACATGAAGAAGAAGGCCACCTACACATGGAGCACCAGTGGCGGCCAACTCACCGGCAACAATGAGACCGCAGCCATCGCCACAGGCGCTCTTCCTCCCGGTGACTACACGGTCACCGGCCACGTCTCTGAAGGCCTTCGCCCGGGTCAGGAAGCCAGCTGTACCGCCGGGTTCCGTGTCCACGCCTTCGAGCCACCAACGATCTCCTGCTCCGCGAACCCCAGCACCGTAATGCCGGGCGATTCCGCAACTATCACCTCGGTCGCGAGCAGCCCGCAGAACCGCACTATCAGCTACTCGTATTCAGCCTCCGGCGGCCAGATCTCCGGAACTACGCCCACCGCTACGCTCGTCACCAGCGGCGCCCCTGCAGGGCCGATCACCGTGACCTGTAACGCGGTCGACGATCTCGGCAAGCAGGCTACCGCCACAACCACCGTCACCGTCACGACTCCGCCGCCACCGCCGCCACCACCTGTACGCCCTCTGTGCAGCGTTTCCTTCGAGCGTGATACGAAGCGCCCGGTTCGCGTCGACAACGAAGCCAAGGGTTGCCTCGACGAGATCGCCCTCACCCTCAACCGTGACACGACGTCCAGACTGGTCATAGTCGGCAGACACGGCGCCGATGAATCCCCGGATGCCGCCGCACAGCGCGACCTCAATGTCGAGCAGTACCTCACCGACGAGAAGGGCATCGACCCCTCCCGCATCGACATGCGTACCAGCGGTGAACCTGGCCGCGTCCTCGACAGCACCTTGGTTCCTGCCGGAGCAAGCTTCATTCCCGGCGATACCACAACCTTCGATTCGAACTCGGTGAAGCGGGCAGGCCAGCCATACGCGAAGCCTAAAACCCCTAAAGTTCACTAACCAATCAAGAAGCTAATCGGCCTGGCATCAATCATGGGGAGGAGTCGTAACGACTCCTCCCCATATTTTTATCTTCAAATGTTTACCCGACATCTTATCCGCAAAAGCAAACAAATCAGCCCGATGCTCGCCTCAGACCCTCCACCACCCAAAGCCAATATCTGCTAAACTACCTGAGTCGGTATAGCGATCCAGCAAGCCTACCCGCGCGCTTGAGCCTTACGGAAAGCACCTCTAATCGACATCTCACCGCAGCACATTCGGGGCGTAGCGCAGTCTGGTAGCGCACCTGGTTCGGGACCAGGGGGTCGGAGGTTCGAATCCTCTCGCCCCGACCATTCTTCCAATTTGGCTCTTTGCTAGGTCAAGGTCGAACGGTTATCTGTCTGCAGGTGTGACCCTGCGGCATCTGTGGAGAAGCTCAAAACACATTCCACAACTTGGGACACTGTAGCTTACGCCCCGGCGTAAGTCAGAATTGGCCTCCGCAATTTTGACGAGGTAACCGTCTGCCCTGGCAGAATCTGAAGCGACTGCGCTCCCAATCGAACATAGCCAGACAATAGAACCATTTGAACCGTACGAGCCGGATAGAGACGAGTCGCTACGTCGGCAGCTATTTGCACGCTTCCCGGCTCTAGGAACTCACGAATGAAGACCTCCCAATTGTCCCAAAGATACTGTCCATGCGATTGCGCACAATGCCCTACCTTGCGCTCGAAATAACCAGCTTCATTTTTGGCTGAAGGTGGTGTTTCCAAGGAACGGACGATGTCGATGCGCTGGGAGCCCCCAAAGCATAAATAGATTGACAATTTTTCTTGCTTGCCTGATTATTCACAACAATACGTAAACAAATGAAAATCCATGAAGCAGAAGGGAAGCACGCATGTCGATGCGAAGGAATACGAAGATATCAAATTTTATTCTGCTTGTTATCTTTCTAGTTGCAGCCCCTTGGCTAAATGCGCAAATCGATACTGCGACAGTAGCCGGACGAGTTACCGATAAAACCGGAGCTACTGTCCCGGGTGCGGATATCACGGTCACGAATACGGAGACCAACTTCGTCTATCGCACAAAGAGTGCAGCAAACGGCGAATGGATCATTAGCCCGGTTCATATTGGAACCTATCGACTAACGATTAATGCGGCAGGTTTCAACCAATCCCTCGCAGGCCCCTTCACATTAAGTGTTCAGCAGCGGCAACAAATTGATATCACGTTGCGAACTGGTGCAGTGAATTCTGTTGTTGAGGTTACCGACAGTGCGCCTGTACTGGAGACGGCTACTTCGGAGCGCAGCCAACTCATTGATAGCCGCACCATGGAGACACTTCCGCTTAATGGACGAAATCCCGTTCAACTCGCACAGTTGTCGGCGGGAGTAACGGTGAGCGAGCCGGGAGCCCGCGACGAACAGGGCTACGGTTTCAGCGCAAACGGTGCACGGTCTTTGCAGAACAACTTTTTGCTGGATGGCATTGATGATAACTCGAACCTCCCCGATCTTTTGAACGAAGCTAACTATGTGATCATGCCGTCGGTCGATGCTCTCCAGGAGTTCAGATTCGATACCGATGCGTACTCGGCGGAGTTCGGCCGCGCTACTGGCGCAGTGGTGAATGCCACAACCAAGAGTGGATCGAACCATATTCACGGCGTTGTTTATGAGTTCCTGCGCAATCAGGACTTTGACGCGCGCAACTACTTTGACCAAACTTTGCCTCCATATCATCAGAATCAATTCGGAGCGACGATCGGTCTCCCGATCATTCATGACAAGCTCTTCCTGTTTGTGGACTATGAAGGGCTTCGACTATCGCAGGGACAGACGTATACCGCGCTTGTGCCCACTGGAGCACAGCGTAACGGAGACTTTACGAGCCAACTGGACCTTACTTCGCCGACTGGTGCACCGGACTGTAACGGTCGTGCGACCTATAACGGCGAACTGTTCAACACAAAACTGACGCAGGCTTCGACGGGCAGCCCTACTGGATATTGTGGCGTTCCTTTTGGCTATAACCCCGACGGTACACCATCAAATGTTATCCCGGGTTCAAGCATCGATTCCCTTGGTAAAACGCTGGCGGCTCTTTATCCGATGCCGAATGCAAACGGTATCGGATACAACTACGTTTCGAATCCGAATCTGCTGCGCACCGGCAACCAGGGCGACATTCGTGTCGACCAGGTACTCACTCCGCACGACAACATCTTCTATCGATTCAGCATGAGCCGTGCACCTTCAACGATTCCAGCGACATTTCCCGGCTATGCCGATGGCGGTGGGTTCTTCACCGGAGTAGGAACAAATAACGCGTACTTAGCCGCAGTGAGTGAGACGCATGTATTTTCTCCAACGCGTGTCAACGAGATTCGCATCGGCTATAACCGGCTACACACGAGTCGATTCCAGTTCTTTTCTAATACTGATGTATCTGCGATCGTAGGCTTCCCAGGAGTTCCTTATCAGGCGGGCACGGACAATGGTGGACTGCCGCAGATGTACTTCAACGACGTAGCTACCCTCGGCAGTCCGACTTACTTGCCGTCAAACGAGATTCAGAACACCTATTCCCTATCGGACGCTTTTACGTTGATCGTGCGTTCCAACAGCATCAAGATCGGCGGCGAGTTTCGACCGGAGGAGTTCACAATCTTCCAGCCGGCTGCACCGCGTGGAACTTTAACCTTTGGAACGCAATTCACGGATAATCCCGCCGACCAGGGAACTGGTGGAAGCGGCCTGGCGACACTGCTCACCGGTCAGGCAGATGGTGGCGGCATCAATAACCTCAACAACGTCGACTACAACCGGAAAGTCTTCGGGCTTTTCGTACAGGATGACTGGCGTGCTACACCCACGCTCACGATCAACGCAGGTATTCGCTACGACTTCTTCTCTGCAATTCTCGAACGGCATAATTCGCAAGCAAATTTTGATCCAGTTACTGGAGATCTGGACATCCCTCGTAGCAGCAATGTTGTCCTGACACCGACGCTTGCCAGTTTGATCACCGTGAACCACACTGCTACCAACGGATTGATTCCGCCGGTCTACACCAACTTCTCTCCACGCTTTGGTCTGGCACTCCAGTTCAAACCGGGATGGGTGCTGCGTGCCGCGACTGGCCTCTTCTTCAACGGCGAAGAGAGCGGACCATATAGCAATCCCAGCCCCGGCTTTAACCCGCCTTACTTCGCCTCGCAAAACTTCGTTGCGCCTTGTAGTCTGGCCTCATACGCTTCCGTTCTGGACTGTTCGGTGCCTGGTCTTCGTACCCTGTCAAATGGATTCCCCGCTGATGCACTCAGTGATCCGAATACGCCAAACCTTTTCTCCGAAGATAAGTTGAGAACGCCGTATGTTCAGCAATGGCATTTGACGTTGCAGCACGAACTCACTCAGCATCTGACGATCGAGGCGGCTTATGTAGGTTCGAAGGGAACGCATCTTTATACGTTCTCGAACCTGAATCAGGCTTCGCCTACGGCAGACACCTCCGCTCCTTCTGCACCACGACGCCCTTTCCCATCACTCGACACCTCTATCGGGTACCTGCGTTCGAACGGCTTCTCAAACTACAACTCTGCTCAACTTAAAGTCGAGCAGCACCTCAGTCATGGTGTGGCAGCTATTGTGAACTACACCTACAGCCACGGTCTTGGAAACTCTTCGAACGCGAACCTCGGCTCACAGAATAACGATTCCTTCCGGGATGCAAATCTTCTACCCGAGTATGGAAATCTCGACTTCGACGTCCGGCATCGCTTGACTGCAGGCTACTCCTGGGATCTCCCAATTGGGACTGGCCAGGCCCTTGCAGGCAGTTCCGGTAAGGTGGTTGACTACCTTATTGGCCACTGGCAACTATCTGGCATTATCACGCTATCTTCGGGTACCTGGTATACGGTCACTGACTCGAATGCCAATTTTGCGAACTCGGATGGACAGCAGCGACCTGACTTTGTAGTGGGTCAAAAAGCATCAGGGAAACCTTGCGCCGCAGGCACTTTCTTCAACACCTGCGCATTCCAGGACCCCGCGTTCGGATCGTTTGGAGATGTCACGCTTAATACTGTCAATGGTCCCGGTGTGAAAAATTGGGATGTCTCGGTGCTAAAGACGATTCCGGTAGGTGAGTCACGACGGTTTGAGTTGCGCGGTGAGTTTTATAACGCACTCAATCACCCGAATTTTCTCTTCGCAGCTCCCGGACCACAGAACTCCAATAACGCTACTACCTTCGGCTCTACAAACTTCGGCGTTGTGACCGCAGCTCGGGATCCAAGACTTATCCAGATAGGCTTGAAGTTCTATTACTAGAAACTAGTAACAGTAAAAAGACCGCAGTGGCTTAGCCATTGCGGCCTTTCTTTTTGGACTTATGAGAGATAGTCGAAGAATGAAAAATAGTATGGCAAGTAGATCCGACCTCAATGCGAAGTGTTGCAAGGCAAAGTATTCATACTCTCAGGAATTGACTTCACACTAGAATCAGTTTGCACCCGAAGGATCGAATCCTATCCTGTAACTCTGGCTGAAGACTTACATCGCTGATGACCATATCGACCTCGGAGAAAGAGGCGATCAAAGACATACTGCGTTTGCCGAACTTGCTGGCATCCGCTACAACAATGATCTCGCGCGCTGCGCGCAGCATTGCTCGATTGGCCATTGTCTCCTCGAGATTTGTGCCGCTCACGCCGAAGTCAGGGTCGCAACCGGCTCCGCACAGAAACAGCTTGTCCGCGGAGAACTGTTCCAGCATATCTTCAGTTGCACGGCCCACGATCGAGGCGGAGTCGTTGCGTACTGTGCCTCCCATCATGATGATCTGAGTATTGCGCGAGCCGAGGAGTTCAGCTGCAATATTCACCCCATTAGTGATGACCTGAAGTTGCGGAATATTTTTTAGGTGTCGAGCGACCTCAAGCGTTGTCGTCCCCGAATCAAGAATGATCGTCTCACCCTCTCGAACGAGGGTGGCAGCCATGGCACCAATACGCTGCTTCTCTTTCGATTGGCTTTTGATACGCTCGTGCACAGGAGACTCACGAAATACGGTGTCCTGAATGACGGCACCGCCGTGTGAGCGTTGCACCAGCCCGCGCTGGTCTAATTCGTTGAGATCGCTGCGGATGGTCACTGCTGAGGTATTGAAGCGACGCACGAGTTCGTTAACCTTCGCCCGTCCCTCAGACCTCAGGATCTGCAAGATTTGCATCCGGCGCTCTTCCGCCATCATTCCCTCTTGCAGCGGCTCTTCCACGCGCGATTCACCTGCATGACTTTCAGCTGCTTCTTTCTTCATTTCACCTACTCCGCTCTCAAAGGATTCTGGACACTCGCAGAGCCACATCTACGAGGTCATTGCCCGTAGAACCAAAAGAGGACCGACGGGCGGACCACGCTCTATATGAATGACTATGTTTTCATGCAGGATCAGATGCGAAGGAAAATTTTGTTCCGGAACATCCAGTGAAGTATAAGCCAGTAGACCGCCAGAGTGAGTACACCAATCGTCACGGGTTCGAGTGCCGCGCCAAAGATGTTAAGCGCCGACATGCCGAGATTGATGCGGAAGCTGCTCTGGATGAAGTCCTCAAAAAGATGAGCCATCAGATAAGCCGCGATCGAATTCATACCGACGACGACAAGAGGAAACGCGAAACGAGTCTGTTTCTTGACGTCAACGATCCAGGAAAACGCAGCCAGAAAAAGAAAACACATTCCACCGCTGAAAAGAGTCCACGCCGGCGTCCAAATCCGCTTGACGATTGGACAAATCCCCGCAAAGTGCAGTAAGAGGCCTGCGGAGATCAATGCGGCGGCCGCGGTCAGGAACTTGCGCATCGGAATGGTCGACGGATCTGCGATGAGCCATCGTCCGGCGGCTAGCCCAAGCAACATCGTGCCAAGAGTTGGGATAAAGCTGAGAGTAAGGTATCCGCCCTCGTTGAAGAGGAACCGGCTTGGGCGGGGGAGTACATTCAGAAACCAGACATCGAACGCCTGCCCAAGATTGCTGTTCTTGTTCCAATGCGCCGCAAAGCCATGAAGTAGGTGCTGGTGCCAGTCATCGGGTACGCCGACAGAAGCATAAGGAAAGTTTGCGCCTGGGGCTGGATAGAGAGCCCATGCCAGCCAGTAGCCGAAAAGAATGACGCCGAAGGCAGTCCACTGCCAGCGGGGTCGTACAAACGTAAGCAGGAACGCGAAGGTATATCCGAGACCGATTTGTGTCAGGGTATCTTCGAAGGTGAAGTTCGTCATCTCGCTATGAATGGACCGCAGAAATATCCCGAGTGCTACCAAAAGAAAGCTGCGCCAGATAGTATGCCCAACCATCCGTTGAAAGGTTTCACCTCTTCTTTGGCGGCTTCGCAGAGAGTACGGGAGCGCGACGCCAACCAGGAAGGTGAAAGACGGCTGGATCATGTCATGAAGACTCATTCCAACCCATTCAACATGTGTCTGATTAAAGGAGAGGATGCGCCACAGAACGCTATTCGGGAAAGAACGGGCAACTCCCTCAAAGTTCATGACCTCGCCCATCATTAGAATCATGACCAAGCCACGATAAGCGTCGACTGCTACGTTGCGTTGCGGCTGTACAGCCACAGTTGCGCCCATAAGTGCGATCTCCTGGAATCGGTTCTTCTGCAGCGAGTGCCCGTCGAACCTCAGGCCGCCGTAGTGTGCCGATTCTAGCATGGATGCCTTCGTTACCTTTCATATAGCTTCACCGAACAGTCTTATTAATACTTTGACACCTCTATCGTTAATCAAATACCCTCATGCGAAAGATTATGTGATTTCGATTACTTGCGAAAAGGACTCAGGCTGGAATGCTGCGACTGTAACTTCCACCCTCCAACCGCAACTCATGAGCCATTCGCACATATCAAGAGCAGTCTGCTAACAGACAAGGAGAGTCACTTGAATTCAGACGAGAAGATCTTCGGATTCGGAGCTTGGACAAGGCGTCATTTCATGCAGATGAGTGCCGCAAGTGCGGTGAGCGCAGGCCTTGCAAGCGTAGCTCATGCAGAAGCGAGCGGATCCGCCACCATGATCGACGTTCCCTTCGAAAAGCGAAATCCACGAATCGCCATGATCGGCACCGGCGGCCGTGGAACCAATCTTCTCGAAAACCTGCTTGCTGCGGATGCGCAGGTAATAGCACTGTGTGACGTTGTCAAAGAGAAGGCGGAGCACGCAGGCTCTCTCGTTGTCGCGTCGGGACAGAAGGCCCCAGTGCTATATACAGACGGGCCGCACGCTTTCGAGACGTTGTTAGGCAGACAGGATGTGGACCTGGTTGTGGTTGCCACCCCGTGGAACTGGCATGCGGAGATGGCCGTCTCTGCCATGAGACATGGAAAAGATGTCGCGGTGGAGGTCCCCGCCGTCACAACGATTGAGGACTGCTGGAAGATCGTTAAGACTTCTGAGGAGACACGCAAACACTGCACGATGCTCGAGAACTGCTGTTATGGCTATAACGAAACACTGATACTTCGCATGGTGCATGCGGGCAAATTTGGCGATCTACTCTACGGCGAAGGAGCCTATCTTCACGACCTGCGCGAGGAGCTATTCTCGAATGCGGGCGAAGGTCTGTGGCGCCGAACCGAGCATACTCTGCGCAACGGAAACCTGTATCCGACGCACGGCCTCGGGCCGGTGGCGAACTACATGGGAATACAGCGCGGCGATCGATTCGGCTACATCGTTTCAATGAGTTCACCGCAGCACGGTCTGGATGTATATCGGAAAGAGCATCTGCAAGCGGGAGATCCCCGAATGGCAGAAAAATATGTCACCGGCGACATGAACACGTCACTGATCAAGACAGCCAATGGACTCACAATCACCGTGAAACATACCGTCTCAACACCGCATCCCTACGACCGTATCAATCTTATTGCTGGCACCAAAGGAATCTTCGAGGACTATCCTCCGCGCATCTATCTCGACGGTCAGAACAAGGACGAATCCTGGGAATCGATCGATTCGTGGAAGGAATACGAGCATCCACTATGGAAGAAGGAGGGAGAGATCGCCAAGAAGATCGGCGGACATGGAGGCATGGATTACATCATGCTGTATCGGCTGCTCGAGTGCGTCCGCGAAGGCCTGCCGCCCGATATGGATGTCTACGACGCCGCCGCTTGGTCCTCTGTCACTCCCCTCAGCATTGCTTCTGTAAGTCGCGGTAGCGCACCGATGGAATTTCCCGACTTCACAAAGGGCAAGTGGCGCCAGAGAAATATCTCTGCAATCGCAACTCAGGTCTAGCACTGACGATCTCAAAAAAGGCGCACCTGGCTGCACTTCACAGAGTTGCCTAGAGCCCATGTATAGAGCCGACGATCGAATCGTCTTGAAGAATGGAGCGCTACGAGTAGTCTTGCTGCCCTGCAGCGGCGGAAGAATCGTATCGCTACAGGGCGCGGGGGTCGAGTTTTTACTTCAGCCATCCTCTCCAAGAGACAAGCCCAATGAGGGCGTGATCGCTGGCATGCGTTTTCAAGACGGCGCCTGCTCCGGAATCGACGAGTGCCTTCCCACAGTCGCGATGTCGAGCGTTGGTTTACCGGGTCTTGAGGCGCCCGATCACGGAGACTTCTGGTCGATTCCGTGGACGGTGCTCGAGCCTGCTAGCACATGCTCCGTGACGATCACTGCAGATGGGACTAGTCGCCCGTTGCGTTTTACAAAGCGGCTTGAGGTGCATCAAACATTCTTGAGCATCGATTACAACGTCCAGAATCTGAGCGGGCAGCAGATCGAATACCTGTATGCATGTCACCCTTTGCTGGCGATTGATCCAGGCGATCGCATCGTCTTGCCGACGGAGGTAACGACTCTGAGAGTCGAGTCATCACGTCATGAGCGCCTCGGCGCTCAGGGTGACATTGTCTCCTGGCCAACTCCACTAGGCACAGAAGAGGCAATTGATTTAAGCGTGGCTCTACCCCCTAACGCCGACATCGCCGATATGCTCTACGCCGGCCCACTCGCTTCCGGGCGATGCGGCCTGTTTCGATCTGTGTTGGGTCGAGGTATCATGCTTCATTTTGATCCTTCGCAACTGCCTTATCTAGGACTATGGCTTTGCTATGGAGGATGGCCAGACGGCTCCGAGCACCGCCAGGTTGCCGTCGCGCTCGAGCCTACCGTAGCTGCCCGCGGCTCTCTTGAAGATGCAGTCCGCGATGGTGTCGCGCCTGTACTTGCTCCACACGATACTCATTCGTGGCGCATCGAGTTTCATATTGCCGGGCTCGACGGCATGCTCAGTGAAGAGGCTTTCGTCGACTTATCGAAGCGGGATCGTCTCCCATTTAATCTCAGCGGATCGGCGCGCAAGCCTGAGCATAGATGCGCAGGACGTCCTTAATCTTGTCCACGATCAAAGACGTAGGATCGCCGGCGATCTCTCCTGTGCGCACCCGCGCATATTGCGCAGGAAGATAAAGACTCAGGATGCTCTCCGGAATTTTTATACGAGAAAGATTATCGATAAGTCGATTCACGGAGTCGGCGATCTCAGGATAGTGCCAATAGTATCGAACTCGATCACTGTAACTGAAGCGGCGAAGGAGTGCCTGCTGTTCAGAGTTCCCTGCATAATAAGGCTTCCATGCTTCAGGGTGAGCCATCATCGTCTGCTCAATGATCTCCAGCAATTTCGATTGCTCGGTAGGTCCAATCAGGAGCGCTTCGATCGCAGCAAGCGCATCAAGCGACTCCCGTAAAGCAAAAGTCAGCGCAGGCCCAACCTTTAGAATCGCGAATCCATCATCAACTAATTCTTTGTAGTGGACAGGAAGCTGATAGTCGGTCGAGTGTGCTTCGAAGACAATGTCACGGGCCTGATGCTGTCGCCATTCAATAAGCCTTTTGGCATCTGAGCGCTGATACTGGATCACGCTGTCATGATCGAACTCAACGCCTGGCTGCACGACCATGGCAATCACGCGCTTCCACGCGTCGCCAAGGCCATTTGCTGCAAAGGCCTCACGATGGACAGCAAGGGTGTGTGCTGCCGCTGCCGGGGGAGTAATTGCAATGCCATCAAGCGAATGCGTCGCACCACCAGGTGTTGGGACTTCGGTGCCAATGACATAAACCGGCTTATCCCCGCCCTTTGGGCAAGCTGCTTCGGCAACGAGACACAGTTGTACGCTTCGGTCCGCGACCTCAGCATCACTGAGTGTCGCTGGATCGCCAAGACACGGCATGCTCGCATCCAAATGGATTTTGTTGAAGGATGCTTTGGCGTACTCGGAAACCATGGTCTTTGCGTGTTGCATCGCCTTGGCCACGGGCAGATGCCGCCATGGATTGGGTCCGAGATGATCACCGCCGAGGAGGAGCCTTTGCGGGTCGAGATTCGCACCTGTTGCGATCCTCTCTGCAAAGGTCCGGAAGTCAGATGGTTGCATTCCGGTATATCCGCCCATCTGATTGACCTGGTTACTCGTCGCCTCGATCAGTAGAAGACTTCCGTCTGCCGCGGACTGCTCCGCGGCAGCTCGCAAGACCAGCGGATGCGCCGAGCAGACAGAATAGATTCCCGGCTGCGTCCCATCGTCCCGCAATCTAAGGTAGTGCTGCAGAACAGAAGACATTTCAGCGATAGATCGTGAAGTCGCTCACGACGCGGTTAATCACGCCGGCCGGGCTTGGTGCATCCGGCCTCAGGCCAAAGGCGATGGACGAGTAAAGCCCAAGAAGCTGGCCGAAGATCACATCGACTGGCGGTCGATAGGCGTCGGGGAACAATCCATCAATTGCATGGTATGTATCGCACAAAGGCACAATCTCAGCCTCGGACGATCTCAGCCCTACAACAACACAGCTTGCAGTGATATTTTTTGCTTTGATCTCACGGAGCAGATCAACCTCGTAACGAAAGCGAGTTCGCTCCGATGAAAGAAAACAAACCAGATCCGTATCACGATCCAGAGCCGCCATCGGTCCATGACGAAGCCCCAGTGAGGTCTGTGGCATGGTCTTGACCTGGCCGCCAGACATCTCCAGCACCTTGAGAGACGCCTCCTTGGCGACAGCCGCAAGCGATCCAGACCCAATCATGCAGATGCGCCGTGTTCCACGAACAGCCATCTGCTGGGCAAGCTCGGCCGACTCGTTCAGAAACTTGTTCGAGGCCTCGATCATGCCGTCAAGAATGGGCCGGTACTCTGCGAAGCTCCAGGTGTGCGCCAGACATTGACCGAAGACCACCATGTTGGTGAAGGAACTGGTCATCGCGAGGCTACGATCGTTCACTGCATCGTCGAGCACCGCCGTGCAGGCATTCGGGTGGTTTGCAGCAAGTCCCACCATCCGCGAGTTAGGATTACATGTGACTACCAGGTGTGAGATCTCGGGATAGACCTCCAGTGCCTGTTCGAGAACGTTGACCCCTTCAGGAGAGTCCCCGGAACGCGAGAATGATATCCAAAGATAGCGGCGACCTGGGATGACATACTCAGAAAGATTGGTGAGAAGATCAGTGCTTGCAACCGCCGATGCCTCGCAGCCCCAACGTTGCCTAATGAGAAGAGCGAGTGATTCCCCGATAAAGTCGGACGTGCCGGCGCCAATAAGCATTACGATGGGGCGCTTCTCCAGGGGACCGGTCACCCCTGTCTGCTCAAGAAAACTTTGGAACCGCTCATGTTGCGTCTCGAAGAGCAGGACGGTCTTCCGCCAGGTCTCTGGCTGCTGTGCTATCTCTCGTGGCGTAAAAATCAGCCCACGCGACTCCCGTTCAGAGGTTGGCAGATCAAGCAAGCTCGTTAAGGCACCCACGGAATACACCCTCCAGGTAAGTCAAATAGAAAAACAAAGGAAACAAAACACAAAAAATAGTAACATAAAAAATGGTTATGAAAGCAACTGCTGATCCCATGATAGCTGTCCCATACGATAAGTCCGAGCCCCGCTTCGACGTGACCATTGCTGGTGAAATCAACCTCGATCTCATTTTGTACGGCTTACCCGAACAAATGCCGGTGGAACGAGAGCTCTTGGCATCAGGTTTCCAAGTCACTCTCGGAAGTTCGTCTGCCATTGTCGCTCATAATCTAGCCTCCTTGGGGCTAAAGGTGGGATTCGTGACCCGTGTTGGCTCGGACGAGCTGGGAAAGTTGGCCTTGGAGAGGCTGGCGGAAAGTGGAGTCGATCTCTCCGAAGTTCAGTCCAGCGTCGGCCCTCTTGGCACTGGAGTCACTGTTCTTCTTCCCCACGGTAAAGAGCGGCATATTCTGACCTACCTGGGGACCATGGCGGAGATGACCACAAAAGACCTTCCGATGGAGTACCTCACTTCGTCACGTCACTTTCATCTGTCCTCGTTATACCTTCAGCGCGGCTTGCAGCCTGGGCTTGCAGGTCTGCTCCAGCAACTGAAACTCGCCGGCTTAACCATCTCCGTCGACACTAACGACGATCCGGACGATACATGGGGAGGCGTTCTCGACGAGATCCTCGATTTCGTCGATATTCTTCTTCCTAGCGAGAGTGAATTGATCCGCATGGCTGGAGCCTCGACGCTTGAACAGGCTCTCGAGATCGTCGGCCGGCGTGTTCCGGTGATCGTGGTTAAATGTGGATCGAACGGAGCCTTAGTGCAGGATGGAACCATACGCCAGCACGTACCGGGCGTCTCTGTCGTTCCCGTCGACACCATCGGGGCAGGAGACAGCTTCAATGCAGGCTTCCTCAGTGCCTATTTGCGTGGTGCCTCTCTGATTGAAGCCGCACGTGTAGGCAACATTACCGGTGCCCTCTCCACGTTAGCGTCGGGAGGAACAGAGGCCTTTCGAAATACAAATCTAAGACAAAAATTTCTAGCGCAAAACGGAGTTTGAAGCTTCTCTAGGACGGCGACCAAGAGCCTCAACTATCGTAGCCGTGGCAGCAGCTTAAGCGCGTTCTCGCGATACACCTTCAGCAAAACATCGTCGGGCAAAAACAGCCCGTAGATGTTCCAACGGCCCTGTCTCGAGGCATGCGAAGGGTATTCGAAGTACTCATCATCCGTCTCCAGGAAACGGTAGTAGAGACGATACATCTCAACCTCAGGCAGCAGATCCGTGCCAAACAAAATACGATCCGCATATTTCAGAAAGAACGCACGAGCACTATAAGGCTGTCTTCCAAGCTCCGGCGTTCTGGCGCTGATGTCTACCTGAAGGTTAGGTAAAGCGTCGAGTTGTTCAGCGAGATAAGCCAGATCTTCTCCGCTTTCAGCACAATGCGCGCCAACGAAAGTAGTAGACGGATGCCGCGCGATGACTCGGTTTCGCTGCTCTAGCAGGTCGCGCTTTGTGACCGGTAGCTGATGAAATCCCCAGTCCGGATGTGCCGCCAGTTCTTCATAGCGTTCATTGTGCGCATCGATTGGCTCGAAAAACGCACTCGGATCGGCGGTGTGAAACATGACGGGCAGACCGAGCTTTCCGCATGCATCAAAGATTGGTGAGAAGCGATCATCATCGATGCGCAACAAGCTACCGTCTGTATCACGCAACGTGAGCCCAAAGTCTTTCCAGAACTTAATTCCACACGCACCGTGGTCGATCATCTGCTGCAGACGATCCAGCGTGACCTGGACAAAGTCGCTGCGTTCTACACCGCTCCAATCCATCCAACCAATCGTCGAGAAACGCGCAGGTGCAGCTGTATGATAACGATCCATCATATCGAGCGCCCTTTGGCCGATCTGCATGGTGATATTTACAACATGCTCCACCCCACATTGATCCATGATAGAAAGAACATCCTTTGGATCCATGGAATCGAGATGATTGTGATAGTCGATCACGGGAAATCGAGCGCTCTGCAACTCGTGAACCCTGCTATTAAGAGTGGAACGAGGATGAAAGTCACTCAGGCGCAGGTCGACCTCTGCGGTGGCGCTTACCATGTCGACAAATTTGTCTGGAGCACTCTGATCGGCCTTGACCTTCACATCCACCGCCTATCGATTGGTATCTTTTTATTACGTTTTGTTTCGATTACACTATAACTCCATCGAACCTGAGTCAAGACGTCTAGGTGTAAGAACTCTGGCACTCCCAAAATACGATATCGAGCCGAAAACGAAATTCCGAATATATTGAGTCATGGCTGGAAGCTGATTTGTTCCTGTCATCTGTACGCATGTCCAGTCAAGCTCAATCCGTCTCATTCAGCCTTTCGCATACTTGTCCAATTTCTCTCTAGGGGACCAATGAACGAAGCTACCTCAGTCAAAATCAATCCCGTTTTTTACAACAGGTTTTTATTATTCATCGCCGGACTGGGCGGTCTCCTCTATGGAATTGATATCGGCATCATATCGGCCGCTCTACTTTACCTGGGCAAAACCGTTGATCTCACCGTAAGTCAAACATCCGCGATCGTGGCAGCAGTGCTTGGCGGAAGCATGCTCTCGTCACTGATCGCCGGTTTCTTTGCAGATTGGTTTGGCCGCAAGAAAATGGTCATCCTAAGCGGCTTCCTGTTCGTGTCGAGTGTCGGCCTCATCGTACTCTCGCATGGTTTTGTACCTCTTTTGCTTGGCCGCCTGCTACAGGGTTTTAGTGGTGGCGTCATCGCGGTGGTAGTCCCGCTTTATCTCGCCGAATGCCTTAGTGCCAATACCCGCGGCAGAGGATCAGCGGTTTTTCAGTTCATGCTTACCTTCGGCATCGTCGCTGCCGCGCTCACAGGGTGGTTCTACATTCATCAGGCAGAGGCAGCAATCCAGCTGGCGGCAAATAATCCAGTGTTGATTCGAGCAGCCGAAGACCATGCTTGGCGAGGAATGTTCCTCTCTGTCGTCTATCCCGGCCTCATCTTCTTTGTTGGAGCATTCTTCCTCAGCGAAACTCCACGATGGCTCTTCCGCAAAGGCAGAATCGAGGAGGCAAATGTCGCACTACGCCGCGCGACCTCCGAGGAAGAAGCTCAACGAGAGATGCGAGAGATGGAAGAGCTTGCGCTCGAAGACAAGCAGCAGGCATCCACCCACTCCGGATCACTTCTGCAGCGTAAGTATGTAGTTCCTTTCGTTTTGGCATGTATCATTCTGGCCTGCAATCAGGCGACAGGTATTAACTCGATCCTGGGCTATCTCATCGTCATCCTTAAGCAGGCAGGCATGTCTGCGACTCATGCCGCACAGGGAGATCTAGCCGTCAAGCTCCTCAACTGCGCCATGACCATCGTTGCCGTGGCATTGATTGATAAAAAGGGCAGGAAGTTTTTGCTCACCCTGGGAACCGCCGGCATCATCGTTGCGCTGCTGATAATTGCTTTTTTCTTCTACGCGTTCGAATCGCACCGCACCGACATCACACCCTTGGTGCAGACACAAGTGCAAACAAACACCCTGAAGCTATCTTCGAATGAAATAAAAAAGTGGGCGCCTAGAGAACCCGGTGCACTGTCTTTGACCATCCTTTACTCCTACGGCAGCGGAGACAAGATGGCGACCTTAGTCAGCACCGAGTCTGATGCTCTCACTTTGCAGCCAGAACCTGGATTCCCCTCAGAATCTTTGAAGATCAAACACGCATTTCTGAGCAACGTTCCATCGGAACATACCGGTTGGTTCATCACCTTCGGTCTCGCCCTCTTCATCGCCTGCTTTTCGATCGGACCGGGCGTGGTTGTCTGGCTTACCTTGTCAGAGCTGATGCCGACCCGCATTCGCTCTGCGGGAATGGGGATCGCGTTACTCCTCAATCAAGGAGTCTCCACGCTCATAGCTGGCGTATTCCTTCCACTGGTTTCGATGTATGGCTACTACTCCATGTTTTTGGTCTGGGCTGCATGTACGGTTGTTTACTTCATTACCGCAGCATTCTTTCTCCCGGAAACCAAAGGCAAAACTCTCGAAGAGATCGAGCGTCAGTTTGACCCGGCTCATGGGTAACAACCTGAACTACACGTGATTGGCTTATCAATTTGCGACGTGCTTCTGGCTGGAGGTCGATAGTTGCTCATCGATGATCTTCTCAAAAGTGGCTGAAGGCTGTGCGCCGTTAACAAAAGTTCCATTGATGAAGAACCCAGGTGTAGCAACAACTCCTCCACGCGATCCCAGCTGAACATCCTGATCGATTTGAGGTTTGTAGCGGCCGCTGCTCAGGCAGGCATCGAACTTCTTATCATCAAGCTTGAGTGTGCGCGCGTCTTCGATCAATACTTCACGAGTCTGCTTGTCCGTGCTAGCGAACAGCCGATCATGGTACTCCCAGTATTTGCCTTGCTCGCCGGCACAGCGAGAGGCTTCCGCCGCCAACTGCGCCTGAGGATGCAATTGCTTGAGCGGAAAATCTCGATATCCCACCTTTACTTTTCCCGGATATTTGGCCAACAGTTCGTTCATCGTGGACTCGGCCTTGCGACAGTACGGGCAACTGAAATCGGAGAACTCAACGATTGTGATCGGCGCATTCGGATCTCCCCGGAGCCGCGCTGGATCAACGGTCACCTCCACCTTAGGGGGGCTTAGTAGAACGACAAGCTCTCCATCATTCATGGCCTGTTGCACGAGGCCCTGAAGATAAGCGACCCGCGCCTTCGAGATCTCCTGATCTTTCAACAGCTGCCGGATCTTGTCCTTGACGTCATCGAAAGGCTCCTTCATCTCCCCCTGACGAGACTCGTAGTAAGCCCTCACTTGATCGTCAGTCGGATCTGCAACCTTGGAGATTACCTCTGATTTCAGCAGTTCCTCCGTGCTGATCCCCTTCTTCTTCGCCTCGGCCTCAACCAGTTTCCGATCCAAGACCGCATGAAGCGCCCGAAGCCGTACCGCATACACTTGCACCATCATTCTTTGCAGTTGCGCCTGATCTTCAACTGGAAATTGGTCTTCGTAAACCGGATTCCCGTCAACAATCGCCACCGGCTCCTGTCTTTGCGATGAACTCTTTTGTTGAGCAGAGACTACCGAAGAAAGAGGAACGCAGACGAATGTCGCCAACAGGGCGCAGCTAAGCCAGATATCATCCAGTCGCGGATAGAAGTACCTTCTTATGCATAAAGCCGGCAGTGATCTCTTGCGGTTCCAACGATTCATATTTCAAAGCACCTCAAAGCAACAAACAAGTGTTTAGGGATCGATCTTGTACAAGGCGTACATTCCACCGTCGAGATGATCGTTCACATGGCAGTGAAAGAGCCATGTGCCAGGATTGTATGGAACCATGTCCACAGTCATCATTGACATTGGCCCCATGCTGAGTGTGTCGGTCCGCATGCTATTAGCCAAGACTGTCTGGCCGTGCCAGTGCGGCGCATGCACGTCATCTTCGTTGCTGTTCGTTAGCAGATACCAGCGCACGTGCTCTCCTTTCTTCATTTCAAGCAGGGGCAACGTGCCACGAGTAAAGCCGTTCATCGTGTAGTACTCAAGCGTCTTGACGAAGTTTGGGTTGGTGATCATCGTCGCCGGGTACTTTTGGTCATGCACAATATTTTGAGAAAAATACGCGCTGCTGGTCTCGTCGAAGTTCGCAAAGGTCACTACAAATTCACGATCAACATCCTTGGGCGTACCATCCGGTTTAGTCGAACCCCTTCTGGAAACGATGATCGGTCCAAACAATCCAGAGTTCATGTCTCGGGACTCGTTGAAGTGCGAATGATACATCCACAAGATAGAGCTGGGATCGCCTGGGCCCGGGCCTGCAGTCTCAGGAACCGTCCAGGTGTATGTGAAGACTTCGCCTCTCTGAACGGCATTGCCTTTCATCGCAGGGTCGGGAGCAGCCGTTGCGCTCTCACTGTAGTAAGCGCCCTCGGACTGCTTGTCGTACGACAGGCCGTGAGGATGCATGCTGCATATGAACCGGGCGTTGTTCTTGAAGACAACTTTAACGGTGTCACCCACCTCAGCGCGTATAAGTGGCCCAAGTATTCCGAGGTGCTCCCATTGCGGAGAGCGCGGTCTTAGCGTCTTGAAGGTATCGTCCGTGTACTCGTGATAGACGGCTTTGAGATATGTATCTGACTTCGCTGTTGGTACTGGGGTCAGTTCCCTCTCACCGCGGAGGAGATACGTCGGTGCGGTTGGCAGATAATTCCACTCCACTTCATCCGCTGCGATGTAATAAGTTCGGATTTTGGGCCGCGACTTCACCTTAGCCGGGGCTTGTGTTTCCATCCTCATTGACCCGGAACTTGTCTTGGCCGGGTTCTGCGCTTCGGCACACATCGAAACAGTTAGTAGAGAAACCATTAGCCCCGCGAAGCGCAACATCTTCATCCGTCTTCCCCAGGTTCGAAACTCTATTTTTGCGTTCGCCAAATTGCCAGCAGAACAAACCTACGGCTAAGAGAGGCTTGCTCGACGTCTCTCTCAGCCGTAGTTCAGGTGTTATATGTGACAACTCTGCGCTACCGTAGACGATGCACAGGCCGTCTATGGAATAGCCACGTACCGGGTACAGGAAGCAGCATTTCCTGTGACGATATGCGCTCCCGTACGAGGCTGCGTCAGCACACAAGACAGGTCTACTACTCCTAGCCAGTTCGGATGACCAGGGAAATAATCTACAAACACAGCATAGGACTTGCCGGTGTTTGGGCTCGTGTATGCGGTCACAGTGTGTGGATCGAATCCAGCGCTAAACGCATTCCCGTCCGGAGTACTTGGCATGGCTGAGACGTACGCGTAGTCCGCAAGAGCCGGTGTGCCGGTACCGGATTTAGACGGAAGCTTTAACGCCGAATAAGCACTTCCGCCAAACTCTCCGGTCACAACAGCCAGATGGCCCGTGCCCGGCGCTGAAGAGAGCCCGCAGGTCCCGGCACTATAACCACCGTCATCGAGGGCGACGAATTGGCCCGGAGCAGTCCACGTCCCCGGTGAACCGGCCGTAAATTTGGCCTGAGTCAGATCTGTAATGTAGACGGAGTCGGAGAATTCGTCACTTGCCAGCGCAATCCCGGTAGTGCAGTCTTCGGCAGCCGAATCAAGTTCTCCGCCAACAGCGTTTCCGTATTCGGTAATTGCGTTACCCGCCCCAATCTTCAACAGGTCATAGGAGCCGCTCTCACCCGGCGACAGGATCAAGTTACGGCCTGAATCGATGGAGATATCTTCCGAGACTATATGGGTTAAAGGAGCCACAGGGTTGAAGGTATTATCTGAAAGATTGAGGACCTGCACCCCGCTCCCAGAGGGAGCGCCGCTAAACCCCATGCCGATCACAGCAGTATTATTTGCTGCGTTGATGCCGACGCCGCAGTTTTCGCAATCACCGCCAGAGAAACCTGCGAAGCCGTTAGATCCGCTGGTTATGGTGGTCAGCGTAGACCCCTTAATAAGATCGACTTTGGCAGTATTCTCCGTGCAGACGACCTCACCAGTCACAGAGTTTGCTGCACAGGAGTTCACCCCACCGGCTGTCGGAAAATTCGCCGCCGTATCGGTGCCCTCGAGAGGCACTTTTTCAATACCGGTCGAGGTGCTATTTTCCCAGTACCCAAAGGGAACGTAGGCGTCAACGTTCTTTCCCACTGTCACAGCCAGCGAGCTGGTAGGCACGCAGGCAGCAAGCGTGGGAGTTGATGCGGTGACATTTATCTCAGCGCAACTAACGCTGGAGAAAGAGACACCGGCAACGCTCTTGCCTGAAACTGACACAAAATAATTGCCGGAGGTGAGCGACGTGGGAACTACGACCGTTATGCGCTGCGTAGGTCCTAGGACAGTTATGATTGAAGTCGCAAAATCGCTGGCAACTACCGCACCGCCGCATGTCTTACTGAACGACACAGTAATCGCCCCCGGACTGATCGTGCCTGCCGGAAAACCACTGCCGGTGATGGTGACAGAACCGCCCGCCAGACTTGAACTCGGAACCGTATTCACTGCGAGCCGGACTTCTTGGGCATGTGCTCCAAGCGGCATGAAGAACAGAACCGCGAAGGCGAGCGCAATCCCACAGCCTACGCTTTTGGATACCTTACGCGTCGCTGCAAGTAATCGACGGCGCCCGAGGCTCGCCAACCCTATTAGACCGGTACCAACCAAAACGAGCGATTCGGGCTCGGGCACCGGCGGAGGCGGCCCAGATCCGTTGATTGCAGTAATGATGGCTAAGTCACCGTCCGTAAGTCCTGCCGAATCGCTGATCGTCGCCGAAAAAGACGGATCGACCGTAACTGTGCTTCCGTCCATCAGCGTTAAAGTTGTGGTGCTGAAATCACCGGTCAGAACCGCTGAAACTGCACCGTTCAAACCAGAGGGCTGCCCGACGCTGGTGGAAGCTGGTGTGCCGTCCCAGGAGATGCCGTCCGCGTTAAGAGTGAAATAAGACGAGCCGAAAGTCTCAGTCGGGCCACTCGCAAAACTCACAACGAGATTCAGATCCGACAACGAAACGCTGGTAGTTACAGGGTTCGCATCCGGTGAGATGAAGGAGTTAACACCCGTAACGTTGGTTATATCGAATTCAGCTTGATCCGACGCAACAGCGTCAAACGAGATGTATCCGATTGTTTCCTGGGCAACGATAGGTGGGGCATATAGAGCCCCAACCAGTACCAGCAGGGCGATAAGACAAAAGTGTTTACGGCTCATAGCGATGCACCTCGGTATCAACAAAGTGAAAAAAACAGATGGTTTTGGACGAGCCGATTTGTCCATGCGGGCAGAAAACCATTTGTTTTTGAGGGGGCCGATTGACGCACGTATAGGTGCAATTGCGTGGCCGTTCAATGTCGTACCAAATTCAACGATTTACCGTATAGAAAAACCGCCTCTAAGCAATAAATTGCACAATTGCGGAGGCGATTTCTCCACGTCAGTATCACTCTCGTTCAGTATTCATCTTGTTATAAGTCATATAGCCGACAGACCGGTGGAATCGGCCTCATGATCAAGGCCGACCATTTAGCCTCATCACAACGAGGCCATTCAGCCCACTCATGAAAAGTCACCAGCTTGATCGCATCCCGGGAGCATCTCCAGAAACCGACCGCGCCTCCACCGAGGTCATGATCGACAAAGTAACTGGACACAGCTCCAGACACATCCAGGACACGTTAGCTGTCGAGGAGCCACTCGAGATTCAAATGGCTTACGGTCCCAACGGTGCAAGATCGGTCAAATCCATCTCGGTAACCATGCGCACTCCTGGCCACGATTTTGACCTCGCAGCAGGCTTCCTCATGACCGAAGGCGTAGTGCGAGACGCAAACGACATCGAGCAAATCATCTATGCTTCGGGCAGCGTCGGAGATGTTCCCCAGGAACGCAGCAAAACCCAAAGCGCACTTCCCTATCAACCAGGAAAAAATGTTGTGCGCGTCGAACTGGCTCCCGACGTAGTCGTGAGCCTTGCAAACCTCGAGCGTAACTTCTACACCACCTCAAGCTGTGGGATCTGCGGCAAGGCATCTTTACTTGCGCTCCAGACCGTCTGTCCGCCACGCAGAAAAAACACATTCCAGATCGAAACCGAAATCCTTACCACGCTACCTGACCGTCTGCGCGAAGCCCAAAGCCTCTTCAACCAAACAGGCGGAATCCACGGCGCCGGTCTCTTCAACTCCAGCGGTGAGCTTCTTGGAGTCAAAGAAGATGTAGGGCGCCACAACGCGGTCGACAAGCTACTTGGAGCAGAGTTTCTCGCAGACCAAACTCCCTTGCGTCATACGCTGCTCCTCCTATCAGGACGTGCCAGCTTCGAACTCCTCCAGAAAGCCCTCATGGGTGGAGTCTCCATGGTGGCCTGCGTCGGTGCTCCATCCAGCCTCGCTGTGCAGGTCGCAAAAGACTTCGATATCGTTCTCGTTGGCTTCCTTCGCGACAATCACTTCAACATCTACCACGGTGCCGAGCACATGCTCGGCCACTCTTCCGAATAGAGACAGTCATCAACACAAAAAGGGGCCGCTGCGACTAACCGCGCAGCGGCCCCACACTTTCTAAACTACATACCGCTCTGATTGCTTGCGTCGGGGTGAACTACCCTATAGCTCGCCCCGCCCTGCGACCACACCAGGAGCAACAGATCCTTCCCTGCTGGGTTCGCATGCGCCTCGCTGACAAACTGCTCAGCCGAAGTAACCGGATGACGATTCACCTCGAGGATCACATCCCCCGGAGCAAGACTCGCCTCATCAGCCGGACTCGCCGGACGAACACTCTGGATCGCAACGCCCTTCATATCCGAAGGAATATGCAGCTGCTGCCTCACATCGGGAGTCAGTTCAGCCACTGCCAGCCCAAGCTTGCCCTTCTGCGGGTTTGCTGAACCGCCATCGCTGGCCACTTCAGCATCTTTGTGGAACTCGCCGACCGTAACATTCACGGTCTGCGAAGAGCCGTTGCGAAGAATGCCCAACGTGATCTTCGTGCCTGGAGTATCCTCGCTTACTGCAACCTGCAGCGCACCGCCGTTGAGCACCTTCTGACCATTCAGCTCGTCGATCACGTCGCCACTCTTCAATCCAGCGCGGCTTGCGGGCGAGTCAGGCGTCACCTGAGCAACAATCGCACCCGTCGCCTCCTTCAGGTTGAAGAAGCTGGCATTCTCAGGTGTCACATCGTTCATACTGATCCCGAGATAGCCATGGTGTACGCTTCCCGTCTTGATCAGCTGCTCCGCCGTCGCCCGCACAATCTGCGAAGGAATCGCAAACCCAGCGCCGGCAAACGAGCCGCTATTGGAGATGATGAACGTATTGATCCCTACCAACTCGCCATGCGCATTTACCAGCGCACCGCCCGAGTTGCCCGGATTGATGGCGGCATCAGTCTGGATATAGCCACCCGGCTTGCGTGCATCGTCGCGGTAAGGATTCGGCCGATCGACCGCGCTCACAATGCCGCGTGTCACCGAAAACTGGAAGTATCCAAATGGGCTGCCAAACGCCAGCACAGTCTGTCCCGGCTTCAGCTTCGTGGAGTCACCCCACGCAATGCTCGGCAGATCCTTCGCATCCACCTTGATCACCGCAAGATCGGTCAACTTATCCACACCGACAAGCTTCGCATTCATGACGCGCCGGTCATGCAGCGTCACTTTAATCTGAACCGCTCCATCGACGACGTGATTGTTCGTCACGATATAGCCGTCCGGAGAGATGATGATGCCGCTGCCGATCCCATGCTCAATCTGCGGCTGCTGCGGTCTCTGCATCCCCTGAGGCCCCTGCCCGAAGAACTGCGCAAACCCCGGCGGCAGCCCTTGAATCTGACCTTGTCCCTCATCCTGCCCTTGCTCCTGCTCCTCACCAACCTCGTGCTCCGAAGACCCGCGCGAGGTCACCGCGACATTCACTACCGCAGGCGTCACCCGAGCCGCCACTGCCTCCACGGCACTATCCAACGCAACCAGCGATGACACACTGTTGTCATCCATCGGGGCTGGCGACGAGATCATCGCTGCATGAACGCCATTGTGATGAACGAACATCCCAGCCGCCAGCACCAGAGCCGCGGCAGCACCTGCAGGAACGGCAATCCGCCCCGCCTTACCTACTAATTTATTAGTTTCAAACGACATGGTCGATCCTCAGCGAACGGTTAGAACAGCTTATTTAGAGTTGAATTACCAGCCAGCCGTCCGCGGTAGGCACGGCTGCATACGAAGAAGAAAACACTTGATCATCCGACACGGTGAGCACCATCCTCGGCCTCGCCGACTCCTGCCACGACGTCAGCACAACCCATCGCTGCATCTGCCGTGGCTCTTGCACCGCGGCTCGATTCTGTTTCGCGTGCATTACAACTGGCCCTGAAACAGCACGGCGACGCTTAGCCGCAACTCGCCTCGCCGTTGGCAGAGTTCGTCTCGCCGAATCTACCGGCATAGAAGCCTTCAGCAAAGTCTCATGCGCGGCCCCCGAAAAAGAGGTGGCAGCACCAGGGTGAAACACCACATCCTGATACCCCGCAGCCGGCAAACTCTGTACTTCAGCTTGCTGAGGAACCGCATTACCGGAGAACGAAATAAACTGCGGGCAACGCGAGAGCCCGGCCGCCCCGCCAACCAGGCCGAGCATCAGCACGCTCATCAAAGCCCACGTCTGCGTCCTGCCCATTCCTTCACTTCGGCGCAGAATGCTATGCACCCTTCTCGCCAGCTCCGACCGCCGCTCCCACGCTCCAAGAGACAGAGCTGCCGCCCTTCGCCCAAGCCGATGCTCGGCCAGATTCGTCAGACAGGTCGCGTAAGCCTTCGGCGCCTTCGTCAGCCGCAGAACATCATCGTCGCAAGCCAGCTCCCGCTCGAAGCAGAGCCGCTTTTCAATCCACAGCAACGCTGGATTCAACGGCACCAACACTAGGCTGATCTTCTGCAGCAGATTGATCCAGTCATCGCCTCTCCGCAGATGTCCCACCTCATGCAGCACAATCTGCTCCATCTCAGCTGCCGTCAGCCGTTCAAAAACCTCGTTCGGAATCAGAATCCGCGGCGAGAAAAACCCAATCACGCTGGGTCGATCGACATCGGCTGACGTGCAAAGCGTCACTCCTCGAAATCCAGCCACTGCCAGCGCAGCCTCGCAACCATGCCGCGCTTCAACCGGCGTTGCTCTCTTCCAAATCTGTCGCAACTGCACCGCACTCACCGCAAGCTTCAACCGCCCGCACCAGTGAAGCAGCCAACCACAGCGCAGCAATTGCGAAGCTCCATCGCACGTCTACCTGTACCACCGCGTCATGCCCGCCCACTTCGGCACCGGCGCGGAACCCATACGCATACAGCAGCGGCAACGCGACAAGAATCGCAAAAACTACTGTCCACAAAGCGAACCGGGTCGCCGCCGTCGTCTTCGGCACCAGCCGCAGACAAACCCACACCCCTACTGCAAGCACGACGCCCTGCCACAGCCCCGAGACGACCGAGCTCGCCGCCATTCGCGACAATCCTTCAACACCATGCAACAGGCTCAGATCCATACCCATCACAGTTCGTCTCCCGCGCGGTCGTCCGCCGCCGCAGCAATCGCCTCTCTCAGGCGCTGCAACTCCTCCGGTGTCACGTCATCATCACCGAGCAACGAAAGTAGCAGGCGCTCCCTCGAGTTCCCAAAGAAGCGCTGCATCATATGACGAACCTCAGAGCGGCTTGCCTCCTGCTCAGCGACGCAGGGGCTATATAAAAACGCCCTGCCCTCCTGCCGGTGGCGCACATAGCCCTTCTGCTCGAGAATCCGAATCGTTGTCAGCACAGAGTTATACGCCAGCGCCGCCCCATCCGGCATCGCTGCCACCAGTTCGCCGACAGCCGACTCACCTCGGACCCACAGGATCCTCATGAGCCGTAACTCAGCCTCTGTCAACGTGTTGGACTTCTTTGGCGGCATCAATTGTCCCTTATTCGCCCTCCCGGAAGTTCTCCGAAAGATCCGAACTAATCGAAAGACGATCAACTAATCGATTAGTTAGCCATGAATCCCGGAAATTCTTACATTTTTCAACCCTGACAAAGCGCTTATCCCAAAACATCAACCCTTGCCGCCGTCATCCCCATTGGATCCACACGAATAATGGTGGCCACGGCGATCCACACAGAAATAAGAGTGAGCATTAATCAAATTAAGTGATCGCCGCACAGATACAGCTGGCGTCATTGCCGGCTCTCGCCTAAATCTCAACTCAACACGCCCATGCATCAGCGCGCCAGGTTATAGCTGACCTACCGGCAAATTCCCGTATGAGTTGCATCCGCGCCGTAGTATCGTGTTTTACCATGGCTGCTGAAGACGCGAACGATCTGCGTAGAGCGCTTGAGAAGAACGAAATCATTCCGTACTTCCAGCCGCTCGTCGAGCTGCGCACAGGCCTCCTCGGCGGCTTCGAAGTCTTAGCGCGCTGGCAGCATCCCCTCCGCGGCCTTATCCCTCCGGATGAATTCATTCCACTCGCTGAAGCTGCAGGGCTTAACGGCTTACTCACCGGGAATCTCCTCCGCTCCGTCTTCGCCGCAGCCAGAAACATTCCAAAGCACCTCACCCTCTCGGTCAATATCTCCCTCACGCAACTCACCGATCTCTCCCTTCCAAAACACATCCGAACTGCTGCCGAACAAGCAAACTTTCCCCTCCGTCGACTGATCCTCGAAATCACCGAAAGTGCCCTCGTCGGCAACACCGAGTACGCCTATCGCATCGCAACCGAACTCAAAGAGCAAGGTTCCCGTCTCGCGCTCGACGACTTCGGAACCGGCTACTCCAGCCTCCGGCACCTGCAATCGCTCCCCTTCGACGAACTCAAGATCGACGCAAGCTTTGTCCGTTCCATGGACCACACCCGCGAGAGCAGGAAGATCGCCGCAGCCATCGTCGGTCTCGGCAACAGCCTTAGCCTCACTACCGTAGCCGAAGGAGTCGAAACCCAAGCCATCGCCGACATGCTCCTCTGGCTAGGCTGCGACCTCGGCCAGGGCTGGCTCTATGGCCGCGCTGTCCCGCCCGAGGACCTCCCTAAAGTCCTCGCTGCCAGAATCAATCCCCCATCTCCATCCACGCTCACCGAACCCCGTTCGGCCGCTGCAAACTCCAATCTGCCTCTGCGTCTCGAAGCTCTCCCCACCCAGCGCCTGGCGCAGCTCAACGCGATCTACGATGGCGTCCCCGTCGGCCTCTGCTTTCTCGATCGCAACCTCCGATACGTCAGCGTTAACAAGCGCCTCGCCGAGATGCACAACCTTCCTGTCGCTTCGCATCTGAATCGATACTTCGCCGATGTGCTCCCCGATCAATTTCCGGAGTGCGAACCCTACCTCCTCCGCGCGCTCGACGGCATACCAACCGCCGGCCTTGAGATCTGCCTCCCCGACGCCCGCCGTTCCGATCAGCAATGCACCTTCCTCATCTCCTATCAGCCCGCGCGTGACGAAGCGGACGAGGTCATTGGCGTCTCCATCTCCGTTGTCGATATCACTCGGCGCAAGCAGGCCGAACAAGCCCTCATGGAAAGCGAAGATCACTTTCGCCACACCGTCGAACTCAATCCTGGAGTTCCATGGACCGCCGACGCCGCTGGCACGATCCTCGACGTCAGCCCAAGATGCGAAGAACTCACAGGGATCTCAAGCGAGGAGATGGCCAATGGAGGGTGGTTGCGGATCGTCCACCCCGACGACCTCCCGCGAGCAATTCAGGAGTGGAACCACTCCGTCCGCACCAGCACTGTCTACGATTCGGAGTACCGCGTTCTGGTCCGCGAGGGCGTCTGGCGCTGGATGCGATCCCGCGCCGCGCCGCGCCGTGATGACCACGGCAAGACAATACGCTGGTACGGCACCGTCGAAGACATCCACGACCACAAGCAGGCCGAAGAGGCACTCCGCCGCAGCGAGACTCGTCTTCAGGCCGTCTTCGACGCAGTTCCATTCGGTATCGTCATCGCCGAAGCTCCTGATGGCAACGTCGTCATGAGCAATCCCCGCGCAGACGATATCCTTCGCAACGTTGGCGATCCTCCCACCATGATCGACGACTACTGCAGAGAACCATACTGCTACGCGCCCGGGGACCCACCGAACTACAAGACCGAGTACCCTCTCGCAAACGCAATCATGAACGGCAAAACCATCGGTCCAAAAGAGTACCTTCGCCATCGCAGCGACGGCACAAGCGCATGGATCAGCCTCACCGCTGTTCCTGTTCTCGACGACGAGGGAAAAGTTTCAGGCGGTGTCGTCGCCATCCAGGACATCGACGAAGAGAAGCGCAAGATGCAAAGTCTCTCTGACCTGAATCTAGTTCTCCAGACGAAAATAGAGACACGCCAATAGTTCGCTGGCCCCACTCTCCCATCTCACGGGTTGACCTGCTAGCGTAGTAGCTAATGGCCCACGCCCATATCGTCGCGAACGTCCGCTACACCTTCAACTCCCTCGCCGATCTCCTCGCCAAAGCCTCTCCCGCCCGCTCCGGCGACGACCTCGCAGGCATCGCCGCCTCCAGCGCTCAGCAGCGCGTCGCCGCACAGATGGCCCTCGCCGACTTACCCTTGACTCACTTCCACAACGAAACCCTGATCCCCTACGAAACCGACGAGGTCACACGCCTCATCCTCGACAGCAGCCGTACCGAAGCCGCATCCGCAGCCTTCGCGCCCATCTCCAGCCTCACCGTAGGCGAACTCCGTGACCACCTGCTCTCCGACCACACAACCCCCGACAACCTGACAGCACTCGCGCGAGGGCTCACACCTGAGATGGCCGCTGCTGTCTCCAAACTCATGCGCCTTCAGGACCTAATCCTCGTCGCACGCAAAATCTCCGTCGTCACAAAGTTCCGCACCACCGTAGGCCTTCCCGGCCGCCTCTCCACCCGTCTCCAACCCAACCATCCCACCGACGACCCCGCCGGCATCGCCGCCTCCATCCTCGACGGCCTCCTCCTCGGCTCCGGCGACGCCGTCATCGGCATCAATCCCGTCTCCGACAATATCGCTACCCTCACCACTCTTCTCCATCTCGTCGACCATATCCGTCGCCGTTACGAGATCCCCACTCAATCCTGCGTCCTCGCTCACCTCACCACGCAGATGCAGGCCATGCAACAAGGCGCGCCGCTTGATCTCCTCTTTCAATCGATAGGCGGCACGGAAGCCACCAACACCAGCTTCGGCATCAACCTCGCCCTCATCGACGAGGCCCACCAGCAGGCTCGCAGCCTCAACCGCGTCGCACCCATGCCAGAAAATCCTTCACCCAACATCATGTACTTTGAAACCGGCCAGGGCAGCAGTCTAAGTGCGAATGCGCACCGCGGAGCCGGTGGTCAGGGGGTAGACCAGCAAACTCTCGAAGCTCGCGCCTACGCCGTAGCCCGCCACTTCAAGCCCATGCTCGTCAACACCGTCGTCGGCTTCATCGGTCCCGAGTATCTCTATGACGGCAAGCAGATCCTGCGCGCCGGCCTCGAAGACCACTTCTGCGGCAAACTCCTCGGTCTCCCCATGGGCTGCGACATCTGCTACACCAACCACGCCGAAGCAGACCAGGACGACATGGACGCCCTGCTCATCATGCTGGGCACCGCCGGCGTCAACTACATCATGGGCGTACCCGGCGCAGACGACATCATGCTCAACTACCAGAGCACATCCTTCCACGACGCCCTCTACCTCCGCAGGCTCCTCAGCCTCCGCCCTGCACCGGAGTTCGAAGCCTGGCTCAACACCAACGCTCCCCACCGACTCACCCTGCCTGCCATGCTTCCCTAGCAACTACCCACAAATGGACCTTTACTTTCCCTTGCCGTGCTTATGCGTCGACAAAGCCAAATCTTCTACTACGTTTGGATTGGTCTCCTGAAGCTCAGCCAGCAGCGCTGCGTCCGACAGATCAAGTGGCTTCGAGTTCTCCCAGTCATGCCGAAGCACCTTCGCCACACGATCGACGATATGCCCCTCTTTCACCTCGATGGCCAACTCTCGTCGACTGTCAAAGCTGCCGGGCGCAAGATTGATCGACCCGATAATTGTGCGCGCATCATCCGCCAGCAATAGCTTCGCGTGCAACTTAATGTGCTTCAGCTTATGGATCTTAACGCCGATATCCTGCAGCACGCGTAAGCCGCTAACGCCCTCAACCAGCTTCTCCTTCTTCAGCTTGTGTGGTGGCCGCGCCATGATGTGGACATCTACACCTCGACGGTTCGCTCGTACAAGGTGCTCGATGATAGTCGGATCTTGGTAGCGTTCATTCTGCAGCCACAACGAATGTTTCGCTTCATCAATGAGCTGGCCTAGCCTCTGCCGCCCATTGCCGATGCACCAGATCAGATGCGAATGATCCCCCGCATGAAAATGCGTTCGATTCCAATCCGCATCGAAGCACTCAATAATCTCTTCCACCTCGTGCTTATGCGTCGTAACCACGGCATAGTCGCGCGTCACCGTGATATTTTTCGTCTCCCAGTTGAGCGATTGAATGAACGCGGTCGTATCGTCAATCACCATCGACTTCTCATGCGTAAGATCGAACTCGGGATTGCTATCAAGAACCTCAACGCCCGCATCAATCAGCAGTTCACGAGACTCGTCATTCTGCTTCTCCCCGTCTCTCCTCTCCGGGTTCAACATGACGCGGACCTTCACGCCTCGTTTTTGTGCAGCAACAACGGTATTGAGCAGCGTGGGGTCCGAAAAAATAAACATCTTTACCCGGATCGAATCCTTAGCCCCATTGATGGCCTCTACAATTGGCCTGGCGGAGTCGTCAGGTAAAACGATGATGGAGCGGGACATACGGTATTCCCTTCAGTGACTGATCTATTTAGCGAACTTTGTGATCCGTTTTACAACTCGAAGCGGCCCCTGACAAGCACCGACAAAGTGCCGACATGCACACCACCTATCACACCATAATTTTATCCAGCCCTGCGTCAAATTGCGTGCGATGCAGTTCTGCATAGAGCCCATTCAGCGCCATCAACTCCTCATGCGTGCCATTCTCCGCTACAACTCCCCCAGTAATCACAATAATTTGGTTCGCATCCCGAATCGTGCTCAGTCGGTGCGCAATCGCAATCACAGTCCGTCCTTCCATAAGTCGCTGCAGCGCGTCGATCACCAGCTTCTCCGATTCGCTGTCCAACGCGGCAGTTGGCTCGTCCAGCAGCAGAATCGGGCTATTCCGAACCATCACTCGCGCAATCCCGATTCGCTGCCGCTGGCCGCCCGAGAGAGTCGACCCGCGCTCACCCACCATCGTCTCGTACCCCTGTGGCATCCGTGAGATGAACTCATCCGCATTCGCAAGCTTCGCCGCCGCAACAATCTCCTCCTTCGTTGCCTCCGGACGGCCAAACGCGATGTTCTCAAGAATCGTCCCTCGAAACAGCACAGTGTCCTGAAGCACATACCCAATCTTGTCCCTCAGCGACTTCAACTTGTAGTCGCGGACGTCCTGCCCGTCAATCCTCACCACTCCCGCCTGCAAATCGTAGAACCTCGGTATCAAACTGACCACCGTAGACTTTCCACTCCCCGTCGGGCCGACGATCCCCACAAACTGCCCCGGTTTGATCTTGAAGCTCACGTCCGTCAATATCGGATAAGACGGATCATATCCAAACGCGACATGCTCAAACTCAATCTCACCCGCGACGGTCTCCGGAGCAAGCCCGTCCTCCTTCTCAGGCATCACCGTATCCGTATCGAGAATCGCGCGAATGCGCTCCGTTCCCACAGCCGCCTGCGCAACCGCATTCGTCGTCGTCGCAAGATCTTTCACCGGCTTGAAGAACTTCGTCAGATACGCCAGATAAACCGTAAGCGAACCGACCGTCATCGATCCCGCAAGTATCAGCGCTGCCCCGCGCCACAGCACGATAGCCGTGCAAGCCGCGACCGTAATCGTCACCACCGGAGACAGCAGCGCCTTCACACTGCGAGCCTTGAGCGCAGCGCTCACCGTCGCCTCGCTCACCGCCTGCAACTGCGCCTGCTCCGCCTTCTCCTGTCCGAACGCCTTTACCGCCTGGATCGACTCCAGCCCCTGTTGCACGACCGCAACAATCTCACTCTGTTCCTTGCGAACCTCACGAGTCGCCTTCTTCACCGCTTTCTTAAACCTGGAAACGAATAGAAGAAGAAATGGCGTGACCGCCACCGCGATCAGCGTGAAGTCCCAGTTCAACCAGAACATCAGTCCCAGCATGCAGACGATCGTCAGCATATCCACCACAATGTTCAACGTGGACGATGAAGCAAATCCCTCAATCGTCTGGATGTCCGCCGTAATCGTACTCAGAATCGTCCCCGTCGCATGGGTGTTGTAGTACCCAAGCGAAAGCCGTTGCAGATGCTCATACATCTTCATGCGCAGGTCGTGCGCGACCCACTGACCAACACTCTCCGTGTAATAGTTCTCGATATACGACGCCACTGCACCAAGCACCGCAATCAGCACAAACGCCGATGCCGCCAGGGCCGCCACATGCATTCTCGTTCCGTGCCCTAACAAATGATCGAGCAGAGAATGAAGCCAGGGCTTCATCTTATGTTCGCCAACCACATTGTCCAGAATGACCTTCAACGGCCACGGCGTAGCCAGACTCATCGCCGTTTCGATGAGCATAGCCAAAAGAATTACAACCAGAGTGCGGCGATAAGGCCGGATTAAGCTTTCAATGAACTGCAACATAAAATTGCCCTGATACCCGAACTAGCGTTGTATCGTTTATTACGATCATGGACCGACCGCCCATGAAAAGAGTAGAAATCAACATCTCCTCTCCAACAAGCCCCTATGAATGGGCTATCGAGGCAAACATCGTCGTCCAACTCACCATCAGCAACCACAACTCGTATTAGCGGATGACATGACCGATCCCAAACTCTCTCATTCACTACAAAACACAAATTCGATTAGCACACTGCGCAGCTTCACGCCGGCCCGAGTCTCCCTCCGCCGCACCGGCGTCAGCCTCGCCACCTCAGAAGTACTCGACTTCCAACTGGCTCACGCGGAAGCCCGCGACGCAGTCAAAGCCACCCTCGACCTCGACCACTTCAGCCATCGGCTGCGGACCGAAATCCCCTCGCTCGCAGTTGGTCCCATCCTCACACTGTCCAGCGCAGCGCCTGACCGCGCAACATACCTTCGACGCCCCGACCTCGGACGCACACTGACTTCCGCCTCTGTCTCGCTCCTTCATCCCGCTCCCTGCGACATCGTCATCATCATCGCCGACGGTCTCTCCGCTACAGCGATCGAGCACCACGCCATCCCTCTCCTCACCACCCTCCTGCCAATCCTCACGCAGACCGGCTACACTCTAGGCCCCATCTGCATCGTCAATCAGGCACGTGTCGCCATCGCCGACCAGATAGGCGCGCTCCTCGAAGCCCGCCTTTCACTCATCCTTATCGGCGAACGCCCCGGCCTCAGCTCCCCAGATTCCCTCGGCGCATACATCACCTGGTCTCCTGCTCCCGGCCGCACCGACGCCGACCGCAACTGCATCTCCAACATCCGCACCTCCGGCCTCGACTACACCACAGCCGCTACACGAATTGCGTTCTATTGCAGCGAAGCCCACCGCCTTCAACTCACCGGCACAGCCCTCAAAGAAACAACGCAGCCACTCCTGCAAAAATAGTCGGCCCAATAAAAATGGCCTGCGCTCGTCACGCAGGCCATACATTCTTCCAATGACAGTTTTTAGAAGACGAACCGCAACGACATCTGTATCTGGCGCGCGCTGCCGATCGTATGGCTGACCGTGCCCAGGTCAAACGGACAGTTGTAGAAGCCGATATTGCTGGCATTGCAGGCAGTGGGTAGAACCGGTGTGTCAACAGCCGGGAACCCGTTGTAGTTCTGGTTCTGCGACACCTCGTTGCCGGGCACGTCGAAACTGGCGGTGTTGAAGAGATTAAAGACGTCGAACGAGTACTTGAGGCTGTACCGATCGGTGAACCGAGTCATCTTCACAATCGAGGCATCCCAGCGCTTCTGGAACGACTGGCGGAAGATGTTGCGCTGGCCAGTTGTGAAGTTCGTCTCGTAAGGATCGGAGAGGGGAATCGCATTGTTCAGGCCCCCGGCGCCAATCAGCGGAACCGTAAAACAAGAGGCCTTCAGCGCTGGGGTTCCAAACGCGCCTGAAGCGCCCGTCTTCGCGTTCTTCGCGTTACAACCGGCCGCCAGTGGCACGATGGGATTGGTAATTCCATTGCTGACGCCATAGAAAACGCTGGCCACAGCGCCACTGAAGTCGATGACGCTATACGGTTGACCACTCTGTAGAACGGTCAGGCCTACCAGCGACCAACCGTTCGTGAAATAACTCTCAACCGTGTGACCGCTAACAAAGTTAGGCAGTTGATAAACATAGTTGAAGTTGATCACGTGAGTACGATCGAAGTCCGCAGAGGCATATCCGTCGCGCAGATTGAGCGGATTGTTGCCGTTGTAGAAGAGGCCCAGGCCACTCTGTTCATCAAGCGCGTGAGAATAAGTGTAGGACGCCGTGAACTGCAAACCATGGGACATACGCTTCTCAACGTGCGCTGTCAGAGCGTTGTAGGCATCGACTCCAGCGGCCCTATAGTCAATCGACTCGGCCGCGTACCCGATGTAAGGAACGCGGTGATCGACGTTACCGCCCTCGTAGTCGTAGTCATAGCCAGTGCCGTCCGGCAAGGAAGCACCCTGAACGTTGTAACCGTAGGAGTAGCTCTGGCCATGAATCTGGGCCGCAGGCGAAGCGATCCCGGGCTGATTAAAGGGAACCGGAATAACCTGGTGGCGACCTAGATTGCCAACGTAGCCAAGCTCCACCACCAGGTCGTTACGTGGCTGCCACTGGATATCCAGCGTGTAGTTGTAGGTGTAGGGAAGCTTGTTGGCGCGATCGTAGACGCCCAGCGAAACAGGCTGTCCGCCATTTTCGATACCCGCAATATTTGGCAGGTAATTGCTCAGATCGGACGACTTTGGATTGGTCGGCGGCGGATTCTGAACATTGGTATACGGGTTGGCAAGATTACCGGTCGCAGCGGTCGGCGCGGTAATAGGTGGGCTGGTACCGCCCCCGCCTCCGCACGTAGGAATGTAGTAGTCATAGAGGCTCTCGACAGGGCAGCTCTGCGCGGTCACGAAAGGCAGCTGCTGGTTGACGCCAAACGGGCCGCCGGTGACCGTACCGATTGCGTAGCCCGGTGAGAAGTAGCTGAAAAGTTCGCCACGGTCGTAGTACATACCGAAGCCCGTGCGCACGACCACTTTACTGTGGAACATCTCAGGCTGCCACGCCGCGCCCAGACGAGGACCAAGTCCCCACTGGCGACCGGTCAATGTGGTCGGGCTCACTCCGGTAGTCCCATTTGCGTTGTTGCCGGCAATGATGAAGCCGGGATTATTGATCGTGTCCGACGCCTCGCTATAGCTATAAAGATTGGGGTCGAAGTTGAAGATACGCCCCTCTTTCTCGCTGAGACCGCCGTCCCAGTCATACCGCAAACCAGCAGTAAGAGACAGAGTTGGCGTTACCTGAAACTTGTCCTGGACGTAGCTTCCAATCTGATTGGCCCGATAGTAACGGCTGGCATTGCCCTGCAGGAACGAGCTCACATAGAAAGCGGTGGAAGAACTGCCCGGAGTAACATAGCCCTGCGCGTAGGCGCTCAAGTCGTCCGTCGCGACCGTACCGGCTCCAGTGCGCTTGTCGATCGTGTTCAATTGGGTATAGCTGTAGCTCAAACCAAAGCTGACCGTGTGCTTGCCCAGCGTCCAGATAGCATTGCCCGACGGCTGCCAGCGATTCTGAAATGCGCCGGTATTGGGCGCCTGCCCCTCAGCATTCGGACCAATATTCAGGATGCCCGTGCTCGAAAGTCCAGCGTTGGCAGCAGCGCTGCCGAGTACGTTGACAATCGAAACGCCAGGAAAATAATTCGAGCCAAACTCATTGATTGACACCGTCCCGAGCGCACCACCGGGGATCGCGGCAGGGCCAAAGGGCTGCTCATTATCCACCCACGTCTTCTCGCGAATGAACCCCATCGTCTCCGTGGTGCTTAGGTTGGGCTTAACCAGGTACGTGTTGATGATGGAAAAAACCTGCGCACCCGAGTCGAGATGCTCGGTGAATCCCGGAACGCTGGAGTAAGCGTAAGGCGCCGTCGTCGGATCGTGCTGGTAGTAGTACTTCAGAGACAGCGTGTCTTTTGCCGTGATGTTGTAGTCGAGGTCCGCCACGACCATGTCCGCCTTGAAGCGACCGGTCCCAGGCAGAAAGGCGTTGAACGGATGGGAGGGAGTCAGCCCCGTCCCACTGTCATTCGGTATCAGCCACTTGCCTGGCTCACCTGGGAGCGAGGGCGAATTGAACAGAGCGAGCGCGGTGTTGTCGATGTTCGCAGCGGTGAGGGATGTTCCAAATCCTGTGTTGGGGTCGTTGATAATGCCTGCAAACCCGGCGGCCGTACGCGTGCTATCGGAGAGACCGACTGGTACAGCGAGAAAACCATCACCGAGCTCCTGATCGGAGGTCTGCAGGTGCTGGTAAGACACGAACCCAAAGAGCTTGTCCTTGATGATGGGTCCGCCAAAAGTTCCGCCAACAATATACCGATGCAGCTCCGGATTCTTCATGTTCTCCGGAATAATGGGATCGTTCTTGAAGAAGAACGGCGCGGCATTGATCCAATTCGTACCGCGTAGCCCATAGACCGTGCCGTGATAGGCATTCGTGCCGGAAGTAGTACTCAGATCGATGTGCGCACCCGAGGTCGACCCTTGCTGCGCGTCATACATCGATGCATTAACGCGCACCTCTTCGATCATGTCAGGCGCTGGAGTCGGAATCGCATTGCCGATAGACAAATAAACCGAGGCCACAGATTGAATAACGCCGCCACCACCACCGCTGGTCGAAGCGCCAGTGCTATTAATCACACGCGCCGATCCAACCTGGCTGGTGCTCTTACCATTGAATAAATTGCTGGCATCCACGCCGTTCAACGAGAAGCTGTTGCTGGTGTCACGCTGACCGTTTGCCCAGATGGGATTATTCCCCAGTCCAGAGAGTGATCCAGTCCCTCCCGGCAACTCCGAATTTACGCCCGGCGACAGAATCGCTAGTCCCGTAAAGCTTCCGGTCGGCAGCGGAATCGAGTCAATCTGCGCCTTATCCAGAACGTATCCGTTCGTCGTATCCACCGCATTCATCAGTGGCACTGCTTCCACGCTTACTACGGTGTTCACCGCACCCACGCTCAACTGTGCGTTCACCGTTCCGGTCCGATCGCCCTGCACGGGGATCGACTGCATCTTCTGCGACTGAAACCCTTCTTTCGTAAACGTAAGCGTGTAAGTCCCAATCGGTAGATTCGCAAAGTCATAAAAGCCATTGCTGCCCGAGGTCTGCGTCCGCTTCAACCCCGTCTGATCGCCCACGGCCGTCACCACCGTCCCCGCCAGAATCCCGCCCTGATTATCGGTAACCACACCCGTCAAGCCGCCAAGAGTCTGCTGCCCAAACACGGGACACACCAGAAGAAAACATGCCATCTGGCAAACGAGGACGAGGAAATAACATCGTAGACGCGTAATCATGTCTGGCTCCAAAAGAGGTGCAACGTATGCCCAAATCTAGGTTTATGTCTGTAATAAGAGTCAGAAAGACACGAATGCATAGGTGCAGCACGGCGGGCCCGTGGAGACTGCGCTCAGGCAACTGTCATTTAGCTAAAACTCAGAACAGGTGAATTTCTATTTGCTGTGTGAACTTGGAATGAAAATGAGCATATCTGAACTTGTCAAAATTGCGAAGAAAATTCGTCGCCCGAAAAACGCTCGTCGGACGCAGACCTTCCTCCGGCCTAAGTTGGCAACTCAGCTCCTCAAGCCACCACGCACGCGTGACTCATCATTCGCCACGCAACTCTGCCCATAACCTAGGAAACTTACTTCGCGGCGCCCTTCTCCAGCCCCCGATACTTCAGCATCGGCCCAATCTGTGGCTCACTCCCCAACCACGCCGCATACATCTTCGCCAGGTCCTCTGTATTTCCTCGCGACAGCACCATCGCACGGAAGCGGTCGCCGTTCGCGCGCGTCAACCCACCGTGATCCTGAAACCACTGGAACGCATCGTCATCCAGCATCTCGCTCCATAGATACGCGTAATAACCCGCCGCATACCCGCCGCCCCATATATGCGAAAAGTAGCTCGACCGATAACGCGGTGGCACATAACTCAGCGTGAACCCCTTCTTCGCCAGCGCCGCCTTTTCAAAGGCATCCGGATCCTGCAACCCCTCACCCGCCGGCAACGTGTGCCACTGCATATCCAGCTCCGCTGCTGCCAATATCTCCGTCAGTGCATACCCCTGATTAAAGTCCGCGGCCTTCTTGATCTTCGCCGCCAACTCAGCCGGCATCGCCGCGCCAGTCTTGTAGTGCTTCGCATAATGATCGAAGATCGCCGGATAAGTCGCCCAATGCTCGTTGAACTGCGAAGGAAACTCTACAAAATCCCTCGCCACCGAAGTCCCCGACAAGCTCGGATACTCACTCGACGCAAACATCCCATGCAACCCATGCCCAAACTCATGGAACATCGTCACCACATCGCTGAAGCTGATCAACGCAGGCTGACCCTCCGCGGGCTTCGGCAGGTTAGCCACATTGAACACCACCGGCAACGTCCCCATCAGCCTCGACTGATCGACGAAGTTGCTCATCCACGCTCCGCCGTTCTTATTGTCCCGCTTGTAGTAGTCGCAATAGAACAACGCCAGCGGCTTGCCATCGGCATCAGACACCTCAAAGACCCGCACATCCGGATTCCACACCGGAATATCCTTCCGCTCCTTGAAGCTCAATCCATAAAGCTGATTCGCCGCATAGAACACGCCATTCTGCAGAACATTATTCAACTCAAAGTAAGGCCGCACCTGCGACTCGTCCAGGTCATACTTCGCCTTCCTCACCTGCTCGGAATAAAACTCCCAGTCCCACGGCTCGACTGAAAACCCGCCCTTCTGCGCGTCGATGACAGCCTGAATATCCTTCGCCTCATCGGCCGCATTCGCCGTCGACGGCGCTACCAGCGCATCCATAAACTTCAGCGCATTCGCCGGCGTCTTCGCCATCTGGTCTTCGAGCTTCCACCCCGCATAGCTGTCGTGCCCCAGCAGCTTCCCCTTCTCCGCGCGCAACTGTGCCAGCCTCGCAACTGTCGACCGCGTATCGTTCGCATCGCCGTGTTCCGTGCGTGTCCAAGAATTCTCAAACAACGCCTGCCGCGTCCCTCGCACACTCAGCGACGAGAGTGAAGGCTGCTGCGTCGTATTCTGTAGCGGAAGCACCCACCCTTCTTTCTTCCTCTCCTTCGCCGCCGTCGCCGCCGCGCTCACCTGAGCATCGGTCAAGCCAGCGAGCGCACTCTTATCCGCGGTGAAATAAGCACCGTCCTTAGTTCCTGCAAGCACCTTGGTTCTGAAGGCGTTCGACAGCGTCGACTCCTCCTCGTTGAGCTTCTTCAGCTTCTCTTTATCAGCCTCAGACAGGTTTGCGCCTGCATGCACAAACTGCAGGTAGTAAAACTCCACCAGCCGCAACCGCTCCCCACTCAGCTTCAACAACTCACGCTGGTCATACACCGCCGCCACCCGATGAAACAGCTTGCTATCGAGATAGATCGCATCATTGTGCGCCGCCAGCTTTGGCGCCTCCTCCTGCTGAATCCTCTCCAGCTCCGGATTCGTATTCGCTCCCGCCACGCCACTAAACGCAGCCATCACGCGATTAAACAACGCACCCGACTTCTCCATCGCAACAACCGTGTTCTCAAATGTAGGAGCCGCCGGATCATCCGCAATGGCGCGCATCTCCTTCAGCTGTTCCGCCATCCCGGCCTCAATCGCAGGCTGGTAGTCACTGTCTTTAATCTTGTCGAAAGGAGGCGCCTGAAACGGCAGCGTACTCTTCGCATAGAACGGGTTTCCCGGGCCAAACTCCGCGCTCTTTGCCTGTCCAACAGCATCCTGCGCGCTAATCACGATCGCCCCCGCAAACATCGGTAGAAAAACCCATCCCAGCAAACCTCGCATCGTCCTGTCTCCTCACGCGCCATCTCTCCCAAAGCTCCGATTGTAGATGAACTATTGAGCCACCCGCCAAGGTGAAGTCGTCTTCCAACTCCGCAGCTCACTCGTCGCCCAACCAGTGGACTTATCCGTATGACACGAAGTACAAGGATTCGGAATCCCCGACTGCTCCGTCTCAGTCGGCGTTATAAACCGAAACGTATGTGCGCTCACGTAGTTGTCTTTAATCGTCTGCTCAATCTTTGGCATATGGCACGAAACGCACTGACTGCCCGCGCTTCCTTCGGCATGATGCGTATGCTCGCTCACCGTTCCGGACAAGCCAGCCGGATTTCCCTTCGTATGACACGACAGACAAAGCGCATTGCCCCTGGCGATCAGGTTCGACTCGTTCTGATTGCTGTGCACCTGGTGGCAGTCAAAGCAACGCATCTGTCGGTGATACATATTGCTTTGGACGAAATCGTTTCCCTGCATCCTGTTCTTGTGCGCAGTCAGGTCTGCGTACTGAAAAAAGTTCGTCACCCCGGGCTTCAACTCTTCAAGCCGCCAGAAATCGACCAGCCGCTCTCCCGGCAGAAAGCCTACCGGCCAGTCGAAGTACTTCCCAGCAATCGGATTCGTTACTGGACGCCCTTGGCTATGGCACTGAATGCAGGTGTCATTCCCGCGCACATAATCGAGGCGATTCGGATTCACGATGTTTCGTCGAGTCGGATGCGCAATATGCAGACTGCCTGGCCCATGGCACTTCTCGCAGCCTACATTCCACTCAGTCACCTGCTTAGTCTGCACGTCATAGTTCACTGAATGACATCCATCGCAGGTCGGCCCCGTTGGCCGGTCAAAGTTACTCGGCCCGTAGAAGGGCAGCCACCAGTCCGTTCCAGCCTCCACGTGATACGGCAGCCAGCGCGCCTTCTTCACATCCCACTGCGCCGGCAGTGGATAGTAGTCATCCCCGCGCTTCGTAAAAAATCGCTGCTTCCAACGGCTCCCATACACAAACGCAACATCATCGAGCTTGAAGGTGACCAGCGGATCAGGATGAACAAAATCCGCAAGCACAGCCTCTGGATGCTCCTTCGGATCGCGTACCACATTTGCCATCCGAGTCTGCTTCCATCCGTTGTACGCCGCTGTGTGGCAGCTCTTGCATCTCTCCGATCCGACAAAGTGAGCCTTCGGTGTCTGCGCCTGCGTCCCACCACAAAGCGCAGTTGCAAAAAGAAAAACGAGGATGATCAGCACGGGTCTGACCTTGGCGCTCGGTGTCCCTTGTCGATGGCCGCTCATCGCCTTCTACTATAGGCAAACCGTGTCAAGAAATTGTCATCTCGACTCGTCGCTCCGCATTTCGTCCTGCGGAGAGAAATACCTCACCTCGGTCGTCCGAAGTCCTCAATAAACAACCACGATTGGGACACTAACCACCACGAACGCACCACGGCACACCACGAACTGTCCTGACTTACAATCCCTGCATGGATCAACCGGCAGAAAAAGATCCCCGAGTCTACTTCGCGGCCGAGCGCACCTTTCTCGCGTGGATACGCACCGGTCTTGGCCTGATGGGCATCGGCTTCGCAGTCAGCCGCTTCGGTCTCTTCCTCCGCCAGGTTAGCGCCAGCGAATCCCATCTCCCATCCCACACCACTGGGATCTCCCTCTGGTCCGGCGTCTCGTTGGTCGCCCTCGGCGTCATCGTCAACCTCAGCGCCGTCCTCCGCCACTTTCAGCTCATCCGCGAACTAAGCTCCGGCACCTGGCGTCCCGGTAGAGTCTCCCGCGACGCCGTCATTCTCGGCCTCCTTCTTGCCGCAATCGGTATCGGTATGGCCGTCTACCTCATGCTCGTCCGCTGAGAGATCAACATGGAGCAAACTCAATCTGCATTTTTTACCGCGGCAAAAATTGAACTACCGCGCAGTTATCGAGAAAAAGAGCACAAGCTTGACAAAAATGACTCCCAGAAGTGGACTTAATTGCCCGGTCAGACCGATCTAAATGCAGCCGCCAGACCACAAATCATTTATTTGTAATATTTTGCAGCTAAGTCCTTTGAATGGAATATTTTACAGCAACAATAAGCCCCCAAACTAAACAAAATAAGAAACTTACTCCCAAAATACCCTTAGGGTGAGGGGGGTACCCTCAATGCCAATCGCCAAACTTACGATCGAAATCGAAATCCCACACGCCCAGTCCCTCAAAGACCGCCGCCGTGTTCTCCGCTCCATGAAAGATAAACTCCGCCACAGCTTCAACTTATCGATAGCCGAACTCGATGAAGGCGTAGTCTGGAACCGGGCCACTTTGGGCATTGCCGCTATCTCCTCCTCTGCCAACTATTTGACCGGCCAGATGCATCAAATCGACAGGGCCGTTCACCGCATCGCGACAGTATTGAGCGCCGAAATTGTCGACTCTTACGCCGAAATTCTGTCTGAGTAACGCTTTACGCCGTCGCTTCCACAGGAAATCCAACGAGAATCGGTCTCAGCCGCTAGGCCGAACGCCTCAACTTTGATATCCTCAACCGTTCGACCCAGTCAAAACCATATGCCCGAGCAACGAGCCAGAACGTATCACCGCAACCGCGTCGCCAACACCTTCTCCGAAGAGATCGGAGCCATGCTCGAAGGAGAGCTCTCCGACCCCCGCATCGCCCCCAGTTATGTCACTGAAGTCGTACTCGCGCCCGGCGGCAAGTCCGCCCGCATCTTCGTCGCCGTCCACGGCAACGAGGAGGAAGAAGCCTCCACCCTCGAGGGCCTCACCACCGCCCGTGCCTATATCCGATCCCAGCTCCGCGACCGCATGGGGGTCCGCCACGTTCCCGAACTTACCTTCGCCATCGACCGCTCCGAGAAGATGACCGGACGCATGGACGAGCTTCTCGCCCGCACGCGCAAACGCGAGCAGAAGCGCTCCTCATCGGAACCGCCCGCGACCATACCGGCCTCAGGGGTTCCAGCCAAATCATGACCCCCAAAACCCAGATCCTCGAAATCCAGCCGCACGCAGCGCGAATCGACGATCTGCTGACGGCCTTCCGCTCTCATCCTCGCTTCCTCCTCACCTCTCACACCCGCCCCGACGGTGACGCCATAGGATCCGTCCTCGCGCTCGCCGAGGTGCTCGATCAGCTCGGATGCCAGGCTGACGTCGTACTCGCCGACCCAGTCCCCTCTACCTATCTCTCCCTCCCTAACATAGACCGAATCCGCCATACCCCATCCGCCAACGATGTCGATCCCGCCAGAAATACACCCGCTATCCTGCTGGAGTGCGACGGAATTAGCCGCACCGGCCTTCTCGGTCTCGAAGACCGCACCCTTATCAACATTGACCACCACGCCAGCGGCCGTCCCTTTGCCTCCGTCAACTGGATCGATGAGCACGCCTGCGCCGTAGCCGCCATGGTCTACCACATCGCCATCGCCGCAAACGTCGACATCACACCCTCCATGGCCACCTGCATCTATGCCGGCATCCTATCCGACACTGGCTCCTTCACCTACTCAAGCACGACAGCCGACACATTTGCCCTCGTCCAACACCTCGCCGACCGCGGAGCCAATCCCAGCCAGATCGCCCGCGACATCTACCACTCCAACCCTGCCAGCAAGATCCGCCTGCTCGGCATTGCGCTCTCGAACCTCCAATGTGACGACGACCTCGCCTGGACCTGGGTCACCAGCCAGGACATGGATAGCGTGGGGGCCGTCGCCGAAGACTGCGAAGGTGTCGTCAACTACCTCATCAGCATCGCTGGCGTGGAGTCCGCAGTTTTTCTACGCGAGGTTCTGGATGCCAATCAGTTTCGTCTCAGCATTCGCAGCAAGGGAAAGACCGACGTCGCGAAGATCGCCGAGCACTTCGGCGGTGGCGGCCATCGCAGTGCCAGCGGATGCACGATCGAAGGGCCTCTCAATGTGGCCATCGACCAAATCCTCACCCAGCTCCGGACAGGACTCTGATAGCCTTGTCTCGCTCCTCTTAGGAAAATGAACGATATACAACAACCCGCCGTCTTCGGCGCAAGGAATGAACGCGCACTCATCATGCGGCTTCGCCACTATCTGAAGCTGCCGTCTGCAATAACAGTGCGTGAATTCATAATCCTGTTCTTAGTGACAGCTTTCTTGCTCCTCTACGGCCTTGTCCCAGTCTTCGGTGGTGATCAGTTGGGCCTGGTCGGTGCGGATGAGCCAAGATACGCCCAGATCGCGAGAGAGATGCTGACCGCGCACTCTGAGGCCTGTCACGAGGTTAACGCCAAGATGGTCCCACGCAGTCTCCGAGTTGAGGACTTACGCAACTCCTTCCACTGCATCGCCGGCGGCACGGTCACACCGATTCTCTACGGCAAACCCTGGCTCGAAAAACCCGCCCTCTACTACTGGCGCGCGATGAGTTTCTTCAAGGAGTTCGGCGTCTCGGACTGGACCGCTCGCCTACCCTCCTCCTCCGCTACACTCGCGCTAATCGTTCTTGTATTTCTTCACATGCGGCGATTCCGCCCGGGCGGCCATCTCGACGCAGCACTAATCACTGCTTCCTGCGTAGCCATCGTTAGCTTCGCGCGTGGCGCTTCGACCGACATGCAATTAGCGGCACCCTTCTGTATCGGAATGCTGGGCTGGTATGCCTGGTATGAGACCGGGAAAAAATTCTGGCTCTTCGACCTCTACTTCTTTGGCGCTGCCGCCACGCTCGCAAAGGGTCCTGTCGCTCCGTTTCTCGCCCTCTCGATCATCCTTCTCTTTGCCGGACTCCGACGTGAATGGTCCCTCCTTCGCCGTACAATCTGGTGGCCCGGCGTCCTGTTGTATCTGGTGATGGTTCTGCCCTGGTATATCGCTGTCCAGAAACGTAACCCGACCTTTTATCGCCTCTTCTTTCTCGAACACAATCTCGAGCGCTTCGCCACCAACCGCTACCAGCACCATCAGCCTTTCTGGTACTACATCGCCGTCCTTCTCATTGGGCTGATGCCTTGGACCGTCATGGCTATCCACGCCCTGGTCGATTCGGTCGAGGTCTCCATCGCCGAATGGAAGGTCCGCCACAATCCACAGCGCTACCTCGGTCACACACGCGCCGGCGACGCATTTCCCGAGTTCCTTGTTCTATGGGCGCTCTTTCCGATCGTCTTCTTTTCCTTCTCTGGATCGAAGCTGCCCGGCTACATTCTTCCATCCATTCCCCCCCTCACGATTCTGACCGCCGACTATCTCAATCGCAGCCGCCGCGAGGGCCTGCCGCGATGGCTCCTCTGGGCCCACGCCGCCACATGCGGTCTCCTCGTCTTCGTTCTCGCCTTGGCCCCACAGCACATGAAGTACGAAACCCTCGTTCCCTCGACGCAATGGCTACTGATCGCAGGTGCTGCTGCCCTCATCTTTGGAGCCGTCGTCTTCCTTACCATTCGTCGCTGGGGTATCTCTCAGGTCTGCAATGTCACCCTGTTGCCTATTCTCGCAATGCTCGTTTTTCTCCTGGGCTTCTACGGCAAAGAGCTTGACGTGAACTATTCCGCCCGCCCCCTTGCCCGCGAGATCCAACTCCAGGCCCCTGACGTCAAACTTGTCGCCACCGACTCCATCAAACGTGACATGGACTACGGCCTGGCCTTCTACCGTAACCAGCCGATGATTCATTACGGTGCCGACGGCGTCCCGGCAGCAGAGCATCTGCTCGTCATTCGAGCAAACGACGAAGCCGAACTCGATCACTGGCTTGCAGGACGCGTCTATAAGCCCCTGTTCCTCTATGAATCGCAGGGCCTCGAAGTCTACCGGGTCTATGCCCAGCCTTGAGCTTTCTCATTAGGTGCCTGACCTAACACTCACCCATATTCGGGAATTCCTATAAGCTCAACGAAGATCTCCCAAAAGGCATGACCGTCGCCACCCAACTCGAGATCCTCGATCTGCGCCACTTCTCTGCGCGCCAGCTCCGGCCATTGCTCGAGACCGAGTCGCGCGTCTGGGACCAGCGACTCCGTTGGAACTATCAGAGCTCCACCGAACTCCTGCTCCAATATCTCGACTCCCGCATTTTGCCGGGCTTTGTTGCTCTGGATCGAGGGCGTATCTGCGGTTTCACCTTTTGCGTCTACGAAGGCCAGAAGGCAGTTGTCGGGGATGCCTTCGCCGTTGCAAATGAGCCGGCGCAGGCACTTCAAACCACGCAGACTCTCCTGCATCATCTGCTCCAGCTCTTACACAACTCCCCTGGCATCCAGCGAATCGAATCCCAGCTTTTGCTCTATGACACCGGATCCATCAACGACGCCTTCCTTGCGGCCGGCTTCGCCATGTACCCCCGCCTGTTTATGGAGTATGACCTCCGGCTCCCGGCCAGCCCTATTGCGGTTGCAGCCGAAGAGTCACATGAACCGAAACTGCCCAGCCACATTGAACTCACACGTTGGTCAACCGACTTCTATCAGGCTGCCGCGGAGCTGATCCACGAGTGTTATCTCGGCCACATCGACGCCCGTATCAACGATCAGTACTGTTCCCTGCACGGCTCTCTTAGGTTTCTGCACAACATCGTTCGCTTTCCCGGCTGTGGTGTCTTCGACCCCAACGCCTCCTGGGTGCTGCGCGACCGACATACAGGCGCTCTTGTTGGAATGTTGCTCTGCTCCCGCGTAGCCAGCAACGTCGCCCACATTACTCAGCTCTGCATTGCACCAGCACATCGCGGACACGGCCTTGGCCGAACGCTCCTGGGCCATTGCATCCGTCATCTCGCAAGTTCAAGCTTTGCCGCGATCACCCTTACGGTCACCGAGGCCAACCATCAGGCGGTCAAGCTCTACGAGGACCTAGGCTTCTTTATCCGCCACCGCTTCGACGCCATGGTCTTGGACAAGTCCTAGCGGTCGCGTTTATTCAACGTGATAGTTCGGGGCTTCGCGGGTAATAATCACGTCGTGAACATGACTCTCGCGCAGACCAGCGTTCGAGATGCGAATAAATCGGGCATTCGCCTGCAACTCCGCAATCGTTCCGCATCCTAGGTACCCCATTCCGGAGCGAAGCCCACCAACGAGCTGGTACACCATCCCCTCGAGCGGTCCACGATGCGGCACCCGACCCTCGATCCCCTCTGGCACAAACTTCGCCAGTCGATTCTGCGTGCTGCCCTCTCGAGCCGTCAGCGACGGACGCTCCGTACTTGCAGCATCCTCCATATCGTCCTTACCTTGAAAGTATCGCTCGCCTGACCCTTGCGCCATCGCCGACAAAGAACCCATCCCGCGGTAAGCTTTGAACGACCGCCCCTGATACAGGATCGTCTCCCCTGGACTCTCGTCAACGCCGGCAAATAGCGACCCCATCATCACCACGCTCGCTCCAGCGGCAATCGCCTTGGTCACATCGCCCGAGTACTTGATCCCGCCATCCGCGATAATCGGAATTCCCCGCTCCTGCCCTGCGCGATAAGCCTCAGAAATAGCAGTAATCTGAGGCATTCCCGCACCTGTCACCATGCGCGTCGTGCAAATCGAGCCTGGTCCGATCCCAACCTTTACCGCATCCGCCCCAGCATCCATCAATGCAATCGCGCCTTCATACGTCGCGATATTTCCCGCCAGCACATCGATGTGCGGAAATGCCTTCTTCACCGCCGCAACGGCCTCCAGCACCCGCGAAGAGTGCCCATGCGCTGAATCAATCGCCAGCGCATCCACTCTGGCCGCGACCAGCGCCGCGGCCCGCTCCAAAAAGTCTCCAGTGGCCCCGATCGCGCCTGCCACCCGCAATCGGCCCTGGCTATCCTTCGAGGCATTCGGATACTTCAACTTCTTCTGAATATCCTTAACCGTAATCAGACCCTTCAACTCATAGTCATCGTTGACGACCAGCAACTTCTCAACGCGATGCTGATGCAGAATCTGCTCCGCCTGCTCCAGTGTCGTTCCCACCGGCACCGTAATCAGGTTTGTCTTCGTCATCACGGAATCGATCGTCAGGTCGGTGCGCGAAACGAACCGCAGGTCGCGGTTGGTCAAAATACCGACGAGCTTCTTGTTCTTCGTAACCGGCACGCCCGAGATCTTGTACCGCCGCATAACTTCCAGCGCATCGGCGATCGTCTGCTCCGGCGTAATCGTCACTGGATCCACAATCATCCCACTCTCCGACCGCTTCACCTTATCGATCTCTCCCGCCTGCTGATCGATCGTCAGGTTGCGGTGGACCACCCCCAGGCCGCCCTGTTGCGCCATCGCAATCGCAAGCCGCGCCTCCGTCACCGTATCCATCGCAGCCGACATCAGCGGCGTGCTCAGCGTGATATTGCGTGTCAACTGCGTCTGCGTACTCACCTGTGTCGGAACGACATCGCTATAGGCAGGCACAAGAAGAACATCGTCAAAAGTAAGAGCTTCAGGAATCGGGGAGATGATCATATTTTTATGGTTCCAGGCGATGGGCCAGGCTTGCGGGAAGCCTAAATTTCGCGGGATTTCATTGATTGTAGAGTCGCATACGACCCTAAGCAAATTGGATGGCCTAATTTCACAAAAGTTTCGCACCTCAGCTCGCCCGGTCGCGGCCGGGCAAACGGACAAGGCCATTGAATTACCGGAAAAGTAGATGTATCATTCAAGTTGCAGACGATTTTGTTCCGTCGTAAGTATGAGAACCGTGACCGCACCGGTGATTTGACGGAAGAGATGAGTGGGCTAAAGCCCACTTTTTATTTGCTCTAAATAGCGTTCTGCGTACCGGGCACGATCGACTAGAAAGTATCGCTTATGGCAGTCCAGTTAGACGAAATTCGAGCAACCGCACAACGCGTCGCCGCCTCACACAACCTGGAGATTGTTGATCTTGAGTTTCAGGGCGGCGTCAAGTTTCGTACGTTGCGAATTTATATAGAGAAGAACGCAGCAGAACGGGCCAAGTTGGCTGAGGTAGCCGCAGCCGGAACAGAAGACCTGCCGAAGGGCGTGCCAGCCGAGATGCTCTCCGGCGTTACTCATGAGGATTGCGCGGTATTTGCGCAGGATTTTGGCACGATGCTCGACGTGGAAGACCTGATCCCAGGGGCCGAGTACACCCTGGAAGTCTCTTCGCCGGGCCTGGAACGGAAGCTGTTTCGCCCCGAAGACTTTACCCGGTTTCAAGGCAGTCTGGTCAAACTCCAGACCTTTACACCGGTGAACAAGAATAGGCAGTGGCAAGGCCGTTTGACGAAGTTCTCAGACGGAGTACTGACGATCGACCTTTCTGCCGTCAAACAGAAGGGCAAGGCGAAGAAGGCCGTGACGGAATCGACAGTCGACATCGCCCTGGCGAATGTCGAAAAGGCAAATCTGGTCGCGGAGATTTAGAAGCAGCTCCTGTCCTACAGCAGCCTTCGAAATCAGCAAAACAAACAGAAACAAACCCGGATAATTCCGGGCAAGAGTAAGGATGAGTGAGCGATGGCAAGTGTTTTATACCAATCGATTGAGACGTTGAGCCGCGATAAGGGAATTGAACCGGCAGTCGTAGTGGGCGCCGTCGAGGACGCAATCGCGCTCGCCACGCGCAAGTACTACAAGACGCAGGAGAATATGCGCGCCGAGATGGATCGTGAAACCGGCGAGATCCGCGCCTACGTCTACAAGACTGTGGTCGAGACCAACGACCAGCTCGAAGACGACATCAATCAGATGACCCTCGAGCAGGCGCGTGAACTCGCTCCCGAGGTGGAAGTCGGTGGCGAACTTCGCTTCTACAAGGACACCACTCCCCTCGGCCGCATCGCCGCCCAAATGGCCAAGCAGGTCATCTTCCAAAAAGTCCGCGAAGCCGAGCGCGACACCGTCTTCAACGAGTACAACCACCGCGCCGGTGAGGTTCTTACCGCCACCGTCAAGCGCCTCGAGCCTATGGACGTCATCTTTGACCTGGGCAAGGCCGAAGCCCGCATGCCGAAGCGCGAACAGTCTCGCCTGGAGCAGTTCGCCGTCGGCGAGCGCGTCCGCGTGGTTCTGCTCCGCGTCGATCGCGCTGCCAAGGGTCCGCAGGTCATCGTCTCCCGCGCCGCTCCGGCTCTGGTCCAGAATCTCTTCCAGAGCGAAGTTCCTGAGATCTACGACGGCACCGTCTCCATCCGCGCCATCGCCCGCGAAGCCGGCGAGCGCACCAAGATCGCCGTCATGAGCCGCGACAAGGACGTCGATCCCGTCGGCGCCTGTGTCGGCATGAAAGGCATGCGCGTCCAGTCCATCATCCGCGAACTGCGCGGCGAAAAGATCGACATCATCGAGTTCTCCGAAGAGATCACCACCTTCGCCGAGAAGGCCCTGCAGCCCGCCAAGGTCAGCCGCGTCTCCATCACCGACCTTGCCGACAAGCAGATCGAAGTCATCGTCGACGACACGCAGCTGTCGCTCGCCATCGGCAAGAAGGGCCAGAACGTCCGCCTTGCGGCCAAGCTCCTCCAGTGGAAGATCGATATCAAGAGCGAAGAGGAGAAGCGCCAGGAGGTCGAGAGCCAGATGCAGGCCATGAGCGGCGGCCCCACGACCCCGATCGAGCAGGTCTCCGAACTCGGCGAGACCATCCTCGAGAAGCTCATCGCAGCCGGCATTACCACCGTCGAAGCGCTCGCCGACATGACCCCCGAGCAGCTCGAAGAGGTCCCCGGCATCGGCGAAAAGACAGTCGAAAAGATCTCCGTCGCCGTCCGCCACTACTTCGGTCAGTACGAAGAAGGCGAAGAGCGCCCAGCAGTGGCCGTTTCTGCCGCATCTGAGACAGAAACCGCAGAACCAGAGGAGGGCTCCATGGGAAAGACACCCGAAGCGATTCTTGCTGAAGAAGCAGGCGTCGGTACCGCGGAAGAGGTTAGCAATCTATCAACTGAAGACATCTCAGACGTCGAAGAAGCTGATTCGACCAGTGATGCCTACAGCGACGCGGATGCACGCGAAGAACAAATCGAATTGGATAACGACACCGTAGACTCCCTGGTGAATGAGAGCCAGGAAAACTCCGATGAAGGTATCGACGACGGAAACGATCGTGGCTAGCCGGTTGAGCCATGCAACCACAGCATTCCCTGGGTCGCGAACTCTGCAAATCCAGTGATAGCACTTACAATAAAGACTCCTGCAACGATGAGGCTGCTATGAACAGCTAACCGCGCAGGGCAAGCGAAAAGGGACGGATGAGCAAAGTTCGAATTAACGATCTGGCACGAGAACTGGAAGTAAAGAGCAGGCCTATTCTGGACGCGCTCGAAGCGATTGGCGTGTCTGGAAAGACACACTCCAGCTCGATTGAAGCCGATCAGGCCGAAAGAGTTCGGGATTACTTCAAAAACGGCGGAAGAAGCAGCAGCGCGAACCGCCAGCCGGTTGATACTAAGCCGAAGTTTGACCTCTCCAAGGTCTCTAAGCCAGGCGACGCCCTGAAGGCCATTCTCGAGCGCAAACAAGCTGAGGCTACAGCCAAGGCCGCTCCGCCGCCACGCCCCACGCCCGTCGTCGCGCCACCACCTCCCGGAACCGCCGCAACCCCGCCACGCGTGGTCGCAGCACCTCCTCCCGCCGCATCCCCGGTGGTGGTATCGTCTGCAGCGCCATCGCAGGCAGCACCGACGCCCGCGACTCCACGTCGTATCGTTCCGCTTCCTCGCCAGGGCGCAAACATCGTCGCACCCGCTCCGGCCATCGCCAGCAGACCTCCCACCGGCCCGGTTATCGCGCGCCCACCTGTTGCCGCTGCTCCTGCTGTCGCTCCGCCATCCGCTGAACGTCCGGTTGTAGCGACTCCCCCGGTCGTAGTCGCGCCACCTGTGGCAAAGCCTGCGGCTCCGGTAGCTCAGGCCACGCCTGCAGCTGAGGTCGCGCCAGCTCCAAAACCTGTAGACCAGACTGCTCCTCAAGCCGAAGTCGCTCCTGCAGCACCCGTCGCAGAAACACCCGTCATTACGGCAGAGGTCGAAGCAGCACCTGCCACGCCCCCGGGTCCGCCGGTCCGCCGTGTCATCATGCCGCAGACTGGCCCGCGCCCCATCTACACCGCGCCACCAGTTGCACCAGGAACACCGCAGCGTGGTCGCCCCATCTTCGAGCGGCCTCGTCCGCAGGCCCCCGGCGCACCAGGCTCACGTCCGATGTCTTCGACTGCACCCGGTGCTCGTCGTCCGATGCACCCGACCCGCACCTTCCCCGGCGGCCCAAGCGGCCCGGGTGGTGCTCCCGGCCGTCCCGGATTCACCCCCGGCGGTCCTCGTCCTGCCTTTGGAGCGCGTCCTGGCTTTGGTGCCCGTCCCGGCGCACCCGGTGCCGCTCCCGGCGTAATGCCCGGCCCCGGCGAGGGTATGCGCCCCGCTGCACGTCCTGGCCAGCGCCGTGGCGGACAGCGCTACGAGAAGACCAAGGAAGGCCCGATGAAGGGCTTCCAGCCGCCACCACGCTTCGGCGGCTCACAGATATCCCGTGAACCCGTGCCGATCACCCGCACCATCACGGTCACCGAGGGCATCTGCGTCAAGGATCTCGCCGAAAAGCTCGACGTTCGCGGCAAGGATCTCATCGCTACCCTGCTGATGAAGGGTGTCTTCGTCACCGTCAACCAATCTCTCGAAGGCGAGCTGGTAAAGGATGTCGCGCGCCAGTTCGGCGCCGACGCCACCATCATCTCCGTCGAAGAGCAGCTTGAAAACGAGGCAATCGAAGGCTTCCTCGAAGACACCACGGGCATGGTCGAAGTCGTTCGCTCGCCCGTCGTCACCGTCATGGGCCACGTCGATCACGGTAAAACCTCGCTGCTCGACGCCATCCGCTCCACCGACGTCGCAGGCGGCGAAGCCGGCGGCATCACGCAGCACATCGGCGCCTACAAGGTCAAAATCACCAAGCCCGACTCTCCCGCCTTCGGTCGCGAGATCGTCTTCCTCGATACCCCCGGTCACGAGGCCTTCACCCGCATGCGTGCTCGCGGCGCCAAGGTCACCGACATCGTCGTCATCGTCGTCGCAGCAGACGACGGCGTCATGCCCCAGACCCTCGAGGCCATCGATCACGCCCGCGCAGCGAACGTGCCGATCATCGTCGCGGTCAACAAGATCGACAAGCCCGAAGCCAACCCGCCGAGGATCATCCAGCAGCTCGCCACACGCGGCCTGCAGCCTGCCAACCAGGGTGGCGACACCGAGTTCGTCGAAGTCTCCGCGAAGAAGCACATCAACCTCGACAAGCTCGAAGAGATGATCTGCCTCGTCGCCGACGTCAACGAGCAAAAGGCCCAGCCCGATCGTCCCGCAGTCGGTACCGTCATCGAAGCCAAGCTCGATCGCGGACGCGGCGCCGTCGCCAGCATCCTCGTGCAGAACGGAACACTCCGTACCGGCGACAGCTACATCGTCGGCAACACCTTCGGCAAGATCCGCGCCATGTTCGACGACCGTGGTCGCCCCATCACCGAAGCCGGCCCATCAACCCCAGTCGAGATCCTCGGCCTCGAAGGTATGCCGGATGCAGGCGATACCTTCCTCGTCATGGCAGACCGCGACAAGGCCAAGGGCATCGCCCAGTACCGCAAGATGAAGGAGCGCGAGGCACAACTCGCCAAGAGCTCCCGCGTCTCGCTCGAAGGCCTCGCCGAGCAGATCAAGCAGGCCGGCATGAAGGATCTGAACCTCATCCTCAAGGGCGACGTGCAAGGCTCTGTCGAAGTCCTCGCCGACTCGCTCCAGCGCATGTCCACTGAGAAGGTTCGCGTTCGCGTCCTCCACTCGGGCGTCGGCGCTATCACCGAGTCGGATGTCCTGCTCGCCTCTGCTTCGAACGCTGTCGTCATCGGCTTCAACGTGCGGCCTGATCGCAAGGCCGGTGAAGTTGCCGAGCGCGAAAACGTCGAGATTCGTCTGCACTCGATCATCTACGAGCTGCAGGACGAGATCACCAAGGCGATGTACGGTCTCCTCGAGCCAGTCTTCAAGGAGAACTACGCTGGCCGCGCCGAAGTGCTCAACGTCTTCAAGATCACGAAGGTCGGCCAGATCGCTGGCTGCCGCGTCACCGACGGCCTCATCAAGCGCGATCAGCAGGTACGTCTGCTGCGCGAAGGTGCGGAGGTCTGGAAGGGCAAGATTGCTTCGCTCAAGCGCTTCAAGGACGACGTCTCAGAGGTTCGTCAGGGCGTTGAGTGCGGTATCGATCTCGCTGGACACAAGGACATTCGTGTCGGCGACGTCATCGAGTCCTTCACCACGGAGACGCTGGCCGCCGAACTGGGTCAGAACTCTGCCGCTGCCAGAAAAGCTGAGAAGGCCGAGAAAGAACGCGAGGCCGCCGCAGCCGCTGCTGCAGCCAACGCGGAAAACTCAGTCAACGCATAATCAAATCAAAACAACAAAGAGGCCGGGAGCGCTCCCGGCCTCTTTGTTGTTTCAGCTCGGTAACTTCTCTGGAAGCGACGCCCTCACGGCCACATCGTTGCCTCACGCAAACTTATGACCGGTAAATCCGAGGGGCAAATGACACCTCATCTTCGCGCTCGTCTTGTAATATGGAGCCACATGGCACAACAACTCCGACGCCTAGCTGACGACATAATTCACACCTGGCAAACTATGCCAAAATCCCAGGCGCTGCGCTGGTATGGCGCTGTCCTTCAAAACGCCCCCACTGTTCTGCGCGAGGGCAAACTCTACTCCGCCGACTATGCCATGCATGGCGTCCTGCGTTTTCACCTGCTCGGACGCGACCTCGACGTAGATGTAAACGCAATTAACACCACAGGAGGCAACGGCTATGCTTTCCTGCGAGAGTTTTTCGTCCGTCGAATTTATTTCCGAGAGTTCAAACAGCTCAACTTCACAACTTGCCTCGATCTTGGCTGCAACACCGGCGTAGTCGCCAGCCTGTTGAAGCAGTTGGCAGGTCCCGGTGGCAAAGTTGTCGGCGTCGATCCCCTCACCTACCCTGGCAACACATTTCGCTCACAGCTCAACACGGTGCCGGGGCTAACGATTCATCAAGGAGTCCTTTGCGGGGAGTCCATCCGTCACGACTCCGCCGCTCTCCACGCCATGTGCGACCCCTATAACTTCGACAGCAACCTGGCAATCACCGTTGAAGAGCTGATGAAGACCTACGGAATGGAACACGTCGACTTCTTGAAGATGGATATCGAAGGCGCTGAATTCGCCATATTTCGCGACTCGGCGCACTGGCTCGACCGGGTGGATAACCTTGCGATGGAGGTCCATAACACCGTCGGGGATCCCACTGAAATCATCCAGCGCCTTCAGCAAGAAAACTTTCGCGTCAAATGGCTCGACGATGCCGGCTATCCCTCGGACCAACGTAACGCAGGTTACATCTACGCCTCGAAGATCGGTTCGCTTAAAGATTAAAGCCCTGTCAAAGAAAACGATTAGGTAAAACGTCCCGCGCAAGAAAGATAAAATCGACAAATGAACCTTGAGGCGATTCAATCGGCCCTGCGCGACCAGCACCTCGACGGCTGGCTCTTCTACGATCACCACCACCGCGACCCCCTCGCCTATAGCATCCTCGGCCTCGATCCGAATGCCCATGTCACCCGGCGATGGTTCTATTTCATCCCCGCGCAAGGTGAGCCGAAGAAGCTGGTGCACCGCATCGAAGCGGGGCGACTCGATTCCCTTCCCGGTGCGAAGTCCAACTACTCGTCCTGGCAGGAACTCGAAGCGCAGATCGAGCGTCTCCTCAGCGGCCAGACGAAGCTCGCAATGCAATACTCCCCGCGCAACGCGATCATGTACGTCTCGATGGTCGATGCTGGGACCATCGAACTGCTTCGCGGCCTCGGCAAGGAGATTGTCAGCTCTGCGGACCTCGTCAGCCACTTCGAGGCCGTCCTCACCGACGATCAGCTCGCTACCCACTACGTCGCGCAGAAGCACATCGACGAGATCCTCGCTGCGGGCTGGAAGGAGATCGGCAGCAGGGCCAGTTCCGGCGGCACCGATGAGCACGCCATGGTGCAGTACCTCCAGGAGGCGATGGCCCGCGAGAATCTCGCGTGGGAGCATGGCCCCAACGTTAGCGCCGGACCCAACTCTGCCGACTCTCACTACGAGCCGACCGCTGCCAGCTCCCGGCCCATTCGCAAGGGCGACTTCGTGCTCATCGACATCTGGGCCAAGCTTGCAAACGACCCCACAGCTGTCTGGTACGACATTACGTGGACTGGCGTCGTAGGTCGCGAACCCACGGAGCGCGAGCACCTCATCTTCAACACCGTCCGCGACGCTCGCGATGCTTCCATCAAGGCTGTACAGGATGCCTTTGCCGCCAACCAACCCATCGCGGGCTGGCAGGCTGACGACGCCTCGCGCAACGTGATCCGGAAGGCCGGCTTTGGCGAATGGTTCACGCACCGCACCGGGCACAATATCGGCACTGTCCTCCACGGCAATGGCGCAAATCTCGATAACCTTGAGACCCACGACGAGCGCCTGATCCTTCCCAACACCTGCTTCTCGGTCGAACCCGGTCTCTACTTCACAGGAGAGTTTGGCGTCCGCAGCGAGGTCGACATGATCGCCCGCAAAGGCAAAGCGGAAGTCACCGGCCGCATCCAGACTGAGCTCGTTCGTGTTTAACGTCACTCAGTTTGTCTCTGGCGATAGCTTGCATCATCGTTTCTTATTGACGAAGCGACCGATGGTCCATGGATTTTCGCGAACCAAACCAAAGGCCTTCCTTCGTTGACTCACTGATGCCCCACCCCTAAGATTGAAGCGATCCGAAAGCCAGGCATTCTTCGAATGATCGGTCAGACCATCTCACGCTACCGCATTGTCGAAAAGCTAGGCGGCGGCGGAATGGGCGTTGTTTACAAAGCTGAGGACTTGACGCTCCGCCGCTTCGTGGCGCTCAAGTTTCTGCCCGATGCCGTCGTGCAAGACCCCCAGACCCTGATTCGTTTCGAGCGGGAGGCGCAGGCGGCTTCGGCACTGAACCATCCAAATATATGCACGATCTATGAGATCGGGCAGGAAGATGGGCGACCCTTCATCGTGATGGAGTTTCTGGACGGCATCACGTTGAAGCATCGTATTTCGGGAGGTGCACTCGAAGCGGAGGTACTTCTTGCGATCGCTGTTGATGTCGCCAATGCACTCGAAGCTGCTCACGCTGCTGGTGTCGTCCACCGCGACATCAAACCGGCGAACATCTTTGTGACCAAGCGCGGCGACGCCAAGATCCTGGACTTTGGCTTGGCCAAAGTGATCCCGGCGCTCAACAAGATCGTTGAATCGGCAGGAGCACCGGCTGCGAACACGACCATACGTGAGGAGCATTTGACGAGTCCGGGCACGATAGTCGGAACGGTAGCGTACATGTCACCGGAGCAGGTTCGAGGCAAGGAACTTGATGCTCGCACAGATTTATTTTCATTCGGTGCTGTGCTTTATGAGATGGCGACGGGTACGCTGCCCTTTCGCGGGGAGAGCTCGGCAGTAATCTGTGAGGCCATTCTGAACCGCACGCCGGCTTCTGCTGTGCGTTTAAATCCAGACCTGTCGGTAGAACTGGAACGAATTATCAACAAAGCTTTGGAGAAGGATCGGAATCTGCGCTATCAACACGCAGCCGATCTGCGAGCGGACCTGCAACGGTTGACGCGAGACAGCAGCCGAAGCCACCGGAGCGGGTTGACCTCGACACCGGAACAACAAGAGGCACGAGAGCCAGGGCCACCGTCAGCATCGGGTCTGACGCCAAAAGCGAAGGCGTGGAAGACCTATACCTACGCTGCGGCCGCGGCTCTCGTTTTGGCGATCATAGGCGCAGCGTTTTTCTTTCATCGCTCATCTCCAGGCTCTGTGCCAGGCAGCAAAGACTGGGAGCAGCTGACCTTCTTTACAGATTCGGCGGTGTATCCCGCTCTTTCTGCGGATGGACGGATGCTTGTGTTCATCCGAGGTGACAGTTCCTTCATAGCGCATGGAGATATCTACGTGAAGTTGCTGCCAGGAGGCGAGCCCGTCCAACTCACGCATGACTCGAAGCCAAAACTGGCCCCATCGTTTTCTCCAGATAATTCACGTATTGCCTATGGTGTCAGCGACCCATGGAACACCTGGGAGGTGCCTGTTCTCGGCGGTGAACCTCATATGCTGCTTCCGAACGCTTCCTCGTTGACGTGGATTGAAGAGGGAAAGCGCCTGCTCTTCTCTGAGATCAAAGAAGGGCTGCACATGGCGGTGGTAACTACCGATGAGAGCCGTGGGAATAGCCGGGACGTCTACATGCCTGCAGGCGAACGGAGCATGGCCCATCATTCTTACCTTTCGCCGGATGGACGTTGGGTACTGATTGTGCAAATGGACAATCGAGGCGAGATTCTGCCCTGCCGAATCGTTCCGTTCGATGGCTCCAACACTGTTCGCGTTGTTGGCCCTCCTAACGGGACATGTCTGTCGGGCGCGTGGTCGCCTGACGGCAAGTGGATCTATCTGGCTGCCAAGACGGACGACTTTCACATTTGGCGACAGCGCTTTCCGGATGGAGAGCCGGAGCAACTTACCTTCGGCCCAACGTCACAGGAGGGGGTTGCGATGGCGCCCGACGGCAAGTCGTTCGTCACATCCGTCGGCTCGCAGGACCACACGGTGTGGTTGCATGACAAGGACGGAGACCACCAGATCTCCTCCGAAGGGAATGCTTCCTTGCCGAAGTTTTCTGCGGACGGACGCAATCTCTATTTCATGATGGCCAACGGACAGACGCACGGCGATGAGCTGTGGATCAAGGACCTGAGCAGTGGAAAGGTGGATAGAGTACTGCCGGGCTATCCGATGCGTGGCTACTCTGTGTCGCGAGATGGAAAAGAGGTGGCATTTGCCATGAACGACCAGGGTGGGCATACGAACCTGTGGATTGCGCCTACCAACCATCGGTCGTCTCCGGTGCACATCTCTTCGGCGGCCGTCGAAGACTCTCCGTTATTTCTACCTGACGGCGATCTGGTCTTTCGTGCAATTGAAGGCGGCTCGAACTTTCTCTATCGCATAAAAAGCGATGGCAGCGACCGCCACAAGATCAGCTCGGAACGGATTCTGGATATTGAATCAGTATCGCCGGACGGTCGATGGCTGACCGCCGCTGCGCCGAATCCCGATGATGAACACACGACTGTGACCAAGGCCTTTCCCGTAGCCGGGGGCTCAGTGGTACCGCTCTGCATGGACTATTGCAGTGTCAGTTGGGATACGGCTGGCAGATACGTTTACTTTTCCTTCGTTCCGTATGATGACGGTAGTTATGCAATTCCAGTAATGCATGACGTGGGACTTCCAAAGCTACCGTCAGGGGGACCGGCGCATGATGAGGATTTGCGAGGCGCAAAGACGAATATTGCGATCCCGCGGTATGTGGAATCAGCCGTAAATCCATCCGTTTACGCTTACACGCGCGCAAATACTCGCCGTAATCTCTACCGCATCCAGTTGCCCTGAGTGCCGCGCGGAATGTCGGGCCTTGCACCTCGGATTGTCTAACGGCTCCTGAGCCCCCATCGCAACCATCCTGTTATCATCAAATCAGCAATGGCTACCAACGTCTCGGCACAAGCGCGCGCGCAATCCTCTTCATTTCCGACGATGGTGCTCATCGCCGGCTGGCTCATTCCCGGCGCGGGACACCTCATGCTGCGCAAATGGATTCGCGGCGGCCTCATCATGGTCTCGATCATCGCGATGTTCACCATCGGTCTCGCGCTGAGGGGTAAGGTCTACACACCGAACACCGGCGATCTGCTGGACATACTGAACTTTGCGGGTGATCTCGGCAATGGGCTGCTGTATGTGCTGGCGCGGCTCTTCGATCTTGGCCAGGTGACCGTACAGGTTGCTACTGCTGATTACGGCACCAAATTCATGGTGGTTGCCGGTCTGTTGAATATCATCTCGGCCGTCGACGCACACTCGCTGGCCACCGGGAGGAAGCGCTCGTGACGATCTCTCACTTTGGAGCTGTTCTGCTCTTCTCTCTCTTCACCTCGATTGTGTTTGGCATCACGCAGCGCTCCGAACCTCGCATGATGATTCGCTTCGGCGCCTTCTGCTTTGTCCTCTTCGTTGGCGGCACGATCGCGGCCAGCTGGGTGATGTGGCTGATCAAGCACTGATTGCCTTGCGATCGCCTCGACGTTGCAATCGAAACCCCTTTGCCATAGGCTAGTTGAGGCACTTAGTTCTTCGCACACCAGACGGTGTTGCCGTGAAGAATGCGGGAGTGGCGAAATGGCAGACGCACTTGGTTTAGGTCCAAGCGGAGCAATCCGTGGGGGTTCGAGTCCCTTCTCCCGCACCAGATTTCAGTAATCGACAGCAACTCAACCCCGAAAGAGATTCGATGAGCCCGCAGAACCCCAATCAGCCGCAGGATAAGCAGCCCCAGCTCAAACTCACCAACGCCGCAGACTATCGCGACGGCTACGCCAACAGCGTTCAGGTTCGCATGAGCGTGTGGGACTTCTTTCTCGTCTTCGGCACCATGAGCCAGGACAATCCCGAAGAGCTGAACGTCAAGAACTTTCAGGGCATCTATCTGAGCCCGCAGCAGGCCAAGGCTCTATGGAATGTACTGGGCCACAACCTGTCGCAGTATGAGCAGACGTTTGGTTCGATCACGCTCGAGCAACTCCCCCAGTCCGAAGGCCCCGTCAACTAAAACGTGCGACCTCGAAGCAGCGCCGACGAAGACGTTGAAAACTCCGGCAGAGAGATCGCCCTGTGGATGCTTTATCCGCTGTTCTTCGTCGCCGTTTACCTTTGCCACTTTCGCCTCCTTCGCCTTCCCTACTTCTGGGACGAAGGAGGCTACTACATTCCCGCCGCGTGGGATTTCTTCCGCACGGGCACGCTGATCCCACAGAGCACCGTCACCAACGCTCACCCGCCACTTCCTTCCATCCTTCTTGCGACCTGGTGGCATCTCTCCGGATACGTCGTTAGCGGCACGCGAACTTTGGTCTGCATGGTCGCCGCAGCCGCTCTACTTGGCGTGTTCAAATTTGCCAGATCGCTGACGAGCACCTCAGTTGCGGCAGTCACCATCGCCCTCACTGCGCTCTACCCCATCTGGTTTGTCCAAAGCACACTGGCTCACGCAGATATTTTTGCTGCTGCCTTCACGCTCTGGGGACTCGCCTTCTACTTCGATGGCTCCGAATGCGGCACGAACAGACGGTCCGCTAAGAGTCTGCTCGCGGGCGCGTTGATGTTCTGCCTCGCTGCATTGTCGAAAGAGACTGCAATCGTAACGCCGGTTGCTCTGGCTTTGTGGGAAGCAATTCTTCTCCTGCAAAATCGTCGCGAGCCTCTGTTGCGCAGACTCCATGCGAGCTGGGCCTTCGCGTTGCTTACTCCCATCCTTCCGCTCGTTGCGTGGTATGCGTACCACTATCACAAGACCGGCTTCGTCTTCGGCAACCCCGAGTTCCTGCGTTACAACGCCACAGCAAACCTCGACGCTTACCGCATTGCACTGTGTCTCTGGCATCGTCTACTGCACCTGACGACGCACATGAATATGTTCGTGCCCGTCGCCTGCATGGGAGCCGCAATGTTGATCCCCGTCGCCGCGACCAACACCCGCAAGCCTATCGCACGACCTCCGTTGAAGGCTATCGGTGTCGTCCTATTGGCGAACTGGTTCGCCTTCTCCATCCTGGGCGGCGCTCTGCTCACCCGCTACCTTCTGCCGATGTACCCCCTCATCTTGCTGGTCTGCGTGAACACATGGCGACGGCGCATCCCGGAACGCTGGCCGCTCATCGCCGCACTGAGCGCTGCGGGCTTCCTCGCCGGTATCTGGGTCAACCCTCCCTACGCCTTCGCGCCGGAAGACAACCTCACGTATCGAGATTTCATCGTTCTGCATCAACAAGCAGTACGTTTCATAGACCTGACTTACCCGCAAGCAACAGTACTGACCGCATGGCCGGCAACCTCCGAGTTGAACCGGCCCGAACTCGGCTACACCAATCACCCGCTCAAAACCACGGCCATTCAGAACTTCTCCATGGAGGAGGTCCAGAAGGCCGCGGCCGACCCCGGAAGCTACGATGTGGCCTTCATCTTCTCCACCAAGTGGGCACCACCAGCCAACCAGGTCGACCTCGGCCGCCGCAACGAGTCCGCAGACACGAAGTACTTCGACTTCCATCGTGATCTGTCCCCTGCTGAGGTTGCAGCGTTGCTGCACGGCGAAGTCGTGTGGCAGGCTCATCGAAAGGGAGAGTGGGCGGCAGTGCTTCACTTTCCGCGTATCGTCGAAGCCTCATTGATACAGCCACGAAAGCCCTAACGCTCTATACTCATCTCTGTGACGACGCGCTTTCAAGTTTGCTCGATACTCCAAAGGCCCTGGCTGCTCTCGCTGCTTCTGCTGTGCACCCTCTCCGGACTCTCACAGTCCTCGGCAACTTCCGGGCCATCAGAGATTGGCGGCCGCGTCGTACTCGTACTTCCCTTTGATAACCGCTCCGGACAGACTGCTCTGGCATGGGTCGGCGACTCGTTTCCCGACACGCTGAATCAGCGCCTCACCTCGGCCGGCTTCCTCACGATCACCCGCGAAGACCGGCAGTATGCGCTCGACCATCTCGGCCTTCCGATTGATTTCAGGCCCTCGCGAGCGACGACCATTCGCATCGCCCAAACACTCGATGCGGACTTCGTCATCGTGGGCAGTTACACCGTCGCAAACGGCCGCATCGCAGTACAGGCTCAGGTTCTAGAGGTGGGCAAGCTGAAACTATCCCCACCATTGCAGGACTCAAGCGAATTTCCGCGCCTCTTCGACGTTGAAAATGCTATCGCGTGGAAGGTCGCCCGGCAGATCGACCCGCACTTCAATGTGGCCCAACAGACCTTTCTCGCTGCCTCCGGCAGGCGTTCAGCTCAGCGCCTTTGAAAACTACATTCGTGGCACGGATGCAACATCATCCGAAGAGCGCATCAAACGCCTTCAACTGGCAGTGCAGGCCAATCCCGACTACGCTGCTGCACTACTCGCACTCGGCAAGGCTCAGTTTGCGGAGCGTGACTACGATCAGGCTGCGATAACACTCGCCAAGATTCAGCCGACGGATCGGCGGGCGCTCGAAGCGAGTTTTTACATCGGACTCGCTCGATTCAATACCGCAAAGTACGCCCAGGCCGAATCGGCATTCGCTTTTGTCGCCAGCCGACTTCCCCTTCCCGAGGTTGTAAACAACCAGGCCGTCGCTTCCAGCCGACAGGGCCACGACGCTGTTCCGCTGTTTCTGCGCGCCTCGACGGCCGATCCCAACGACGCCGACTATCACTACAACCTTGCCGTTGCGCTGCTGCGTCGCGGCGATTTAGCGGGAGCCAAGCGCGAAGTCGATCTGACCCTGAAGCTGCGCCCAACCGACACAGAAGCAGCTCAACTCAAGGCCAACATCAACGCGGGCCGAACGATCGCCTCGCCGGCAACGTCCGCTTCTACAACCGCCACGGCCACTGACTTCGACGCACTGGAGCGCATTCGTCGCACCTACTCGGAAGCCTCCTTTCGTCAGGCTGCATTTCAACTCGACCAGATGCGTGCCATTCGCATGGCCAGTCTTCCTCCTGCAGAACAGGCGAAGCAGTACACGCAGCTCGGCCATGATTACCTCGCGGAGGGACTCGTCCCCGAGGCAGAGCAGGAGTTCCAGGCCGCCATTGCCGCCGACGCCTCCAACGCAGATGCGCATGCTGGTCTCGCGCAGGTTCGCGAACGCAGCGGAAGTGCAGCGGATGCGCGCGCCGAAGCGCAGACTTCTCTGAATCTGCATCCCAACGTAACCGCCTATCTCGTCCTCGCGCGCCTCGACTTGCAGACCAACAATACGGCATCCTCTGCTGCCAACGTCAGCAAGGCGCTCCAACTTGAACCCAAAGATTCAGCGGCGCAGGGTATGCAGCAGGCCTTGCAGGCACGCGGTCAGAGCCTCCCATGAAAAGCTCCACGAGATTCGTCTTCATGCTGCTTCTGACGATCTCCTGCGTGCTTCCTACAAAACTGCCCGCCGCCCCGACGACGCCTGGGATTGTCGTTAAACTCACCATCCACGACACCATCCAGCCCATCACGGCGGACTATCTGCAGCGCGGACTACGTCAGGCGGCAGACCTGCATGCTCAGGCGGTCATCGTCTCCATGGGGACACCGGGCGGTCTGCTCGAATCGACCCGCGTCATGGTGCAGGCGATTGAGAACTCGCCAGTACCGGTCATCATCTTCATCTCGCCTACGGGCAGCAGAGCGGGTTCGGCTGGCTTCTTTCTCCTCGAAGCAGCGGACATAGCCGCCATGGCTCCGGGTACGAACGCCGGTGCAGCACACCCCATCGTTGAGGGCCGCCAGCTCGACCCTGTTCTCAAAGAAAAGATCGAAAACGACGCTGCGGCCTTCCTCCGGTCCTACGCGAGCCGTCGAGGGCGCAATGTTCAGGCCGCCGAGGACGCCGTACGCAACTCAAAATCTTATAGCGACGAAGAGGCTCTGAAGCTGAAACTGATCGACTTGGTCACGGCTGATGACGCTTCCCTGCTGGCTGCTCTCGACGGCCGCGAGATTCATCGCTTCGATGGCACAACACAGACCCTTCATCTTCAGGGCGCCACACTCCTCACCACGGCACCCTCACTACGCGAACGTCTGCTCAGTAAACTCGCCAACCCGGACGTCGCCGTGCTTTTGCTGGTCCTTGGTGGTCTCCTCATCTACCTCGAGTTCAACGTTCCCGGTACGGTCGTACCCGGCTCCATCGGAACTCTCTTCGTTATTCTCGGCCTCTTCGGCCTGAATCTTCTCCCAGTGCGCCATACGGCGATTGTTCTTTTACTTGCCGCGGCCGTGCTGATGCTGCTGGAGTCAAAGTTCACCAGTCACGGTGTCCTCGCCCTCGCCGGCATCGCCTCGCTTGTGGTCGGCCTCGCCACCTTAGTCGATGGTCCCATCCCGGAGATGCGCGTTCACACCTCAACCGCCGTGGGCGCGGGGCTGGGCTTTGGCGCTATCTCCTTCGGGCTTGCCTGGATCGCCCTGCGAGCACGTCGCAGCAAGGTGCTGACGGGGCCTCAGGCGATGATTGGCGGCACCGCCATCGTGCGCACGACGCTCGCGCCTACAGGACAGGTCGAAATCCGGGGAGAACTCTGGCAGGCTAGCCTGCGGGGCCACGCCTCGCTCGCCCCAGGATCTGCGGTATCCGTGCGCGCCATCGAAGGGCTCGTTCTGATCGTAGAACCAACCCATGAGTCGATTTGATCCAGTGCCTGCGCCCCGCCAGCGTCCGCGCCAGAGTAGACTAAAAGAGCAATAGTTCTTAGATAAGGGAGTTTCGTCTTGATGTTGAATGTGCCTCGCCCGTCGTGGGTCCGTAGTCTTCTTTTTTGCCTGCTGGTAACGACGGCGGGATCAGCCGCGAAGGCGCAAACCTCCCAGAACCCCACGCTCGACCGCCAGCTCGCTCGTATCGATCTCGCCGTTACCGCTTCAGTCGTCCTGAGCACGAGCTCTAACGGAACCGCCATCATCAACACCGTGCCAACCCAGGTCAATCTGAACCCAAGTAACACAGTCGGTCCGCTGGTGACCTTCCGGTACACCGTGAAACCCCTCGTCGGATTTGAGTTCAACTACGGGTACGCACGTTTTACCCAGAACTTCACTCCCTTTGGCGCTCCGCCTCCCGGATCTTCGTTGACTGGCGGGGTACAGCAGAACACCGCGGAGTACACGTTGGGTTATGTGGCACACTTCCACGCCCGCCACGGCATTACGCCATTCGCGGGTGGAGGGATGGGTGTGCTGGACTTCCGTCCAACTCCTGGCGGTGGTGAAGGTTTGCTGCCCCAGGCACGTGCAACGTACTACTACACGCTCGGCGGCGACTACATGCTCTCTGAGCACTTCGGAGCGCGAGCGCAGTTTCGCGAGCAGTTTTATCTTGCTCCAGACTTCGAGACAAATTATCTGACCATCCACGCGCACACCACCACGTTCGAGCCTGGATTCGGCTTTTTCGCGCGCTTCTAGTCAATTCGCGGCCCCTGCCGATGCGTTGCTTTACAATCGCATCGGCGGGTGCAGTCCCGGCGCGCCAGAGGTTTTAAATCCATGATGTCTCTCCCGCTCCTCTTTGCTATCGTTATCGTCCTTCTCTACCTGGCCAACTCCCTCAACATCCTGAAAGAGTATGAGAGAGGAGTCATCTTCCGCCTGGGCAGGGTCAAGCAGGCAGCCGCAGGACCGGGAATCATCTGGATCTTCCGCCCCCTCGACCAGATTGTGCGCGTCAGTCTCCGCCAGGAGGCGATGGAGGTCCCCCCACAGGACGTCATCACTCGCGACAACGTCACCCTTAAAGTCAACGCGGTCATCACTCTTCGCGTCGTAGACCCCACCAAAGCCGTCATTGAAGTGGCGAACTACATCTACCAGACCTCCCAGTTTGCACAGACCACCCTGCGATCAGTGCTGGGCGAAGTTGACCTGGACGGCCTCCTTGCTCACCGCGAGGCCTTGAATATTCGCATCCAGACCATCATCGACGGCCACACCGCGCCATTCGGCGTCAAAGTCGTCTCGGTCGAGGTCAAGCAGGTCGATATGCCCGAATCCATGCTCCGAGCCATGGCAAAGCAGGCCGAAGCGGAACGCGAGCGCCGCGCCAAGATCATCCATGCCGAAGGCGAGTTCAACGCTGCCGCCAAACTGGTCGAAGCCGCTCAACTGATGGCGACCCAGCCCATGACGCTTCAGCTTCGCTACCTCCAGACCCTTACCGAGATAGGTGTCGAGAAAAATACCACCATCGTCTTTCCCCTTCCCATGGAGCTGATGAACCTGTTCAATAAGACATTCTCGCCCGATGCGGCGCTGGAGAAGAAGGTCTAACGTGAGCAGTCGATACGAAGTTGAAAATGATCTGCAGGATTTTCACGAGACTCTCGAACAGGATCGTGAGATCTCCCTTGGCACTACGACCATCCTCGGTATCTTCCTTGTTCTCGCGTTGCTCTGTGCGGTCTTCTTCGGCTTTGGATATTCGTTAGGCAGACGTGCGGCACATCCGGCCCCCATCGCCGACGAAACCAATACGACCAGCTCGGAGAGCACCGCCTCTAAACCCGCACCGGGAAGCCTCGTAAATCAAGCCGCTGCACCCATCTCTTCGAAGCCCACAGCAGATATGGGTCAACCTTCGACATCACCATCGGACGCCTCCGACGCTCAGACGGACCAGAGTCAGCAGACTGCCGTTCCTACCCCGGTTAAGGCCACACCGACAATTTCGCAGTCTGCTCTGCACGCCGAGTCCGCAGCGAAATCAGCTCCAAAGCCAGCGGCGATAGTGCCCGTCGTGGCCGCAGCGCCCTCTGCGGGAATCGCTCTAGTCCAAATTGCCGCAGTCTCGCATCAGGAGGACGCCGACGTTCTTGTCACCGCCCTCAAGCGCCGGGGCTATAACGTCACGGTCCGGCACGAGCCGCAGGACAAGCTTCTCCATGTGCAGATTGGGCCGTTCGCGACCAAGAAAGAGGCCGACGCCATGCGCCAACGCCTCCAGGCAGACGGCTACAACGCCATCGTCAAGTAGTCCGACGGCTTCATCTCCGGCGGGAGGGCCTCTGCAATCGCGTTCCTGACCGCCAGCATAAGCGCCTCACGCGTCTCGTAGTTCGTAGGCTCGATCGCCGGCAGCAATTGAACCCTGGCCAATCCAGGCGTGATCGCGCTGCTTCCCTTTCGCATCATCGTCTGCGTGCCGGAGACCACAACCGGAATGATTGGCGCCTTCGTCTCCTGAGCCAGAAAGAACGGCCCCTTCTTGAAGGTCGAAAGCCTCCCATCCAGCGAGCGCGTTCCTTCCGGATAAACCAGAATATGCAGACCGGACCGCAGCGCATCCACAGCCGCCGTGACGCTCGCTTGGGCAGCATCGCGGCGGCTGCCGCGCTCCACCCCAACAAACTTAGCCATGCGCATGGCACGGCCCAGGATTGGGATGTTCATCAACTCCTTCTTCAACAGCACGGAACTGCGCCCTGGAAGAAGGGGGACCGTGACCGGCGGGTCGAGATTCGAAACATGGTTGCTCATGAAGATACAACTGCGTCCCGCCGGAATATTCTCGAACCCGCCTATCTCAATCTTGATTCCGGCCGCGCGCACGCCTGCGTTTGTAACCCACATCGCAGCGCGATAAAGCCGGGTGATATCGCCGATCAGCAGCGTGTAAGGGATGCCAACGATTCCAGCGATTGAACCGAGAGTGATATAGACAAAGACGAGCTTGAAAGTCGCGAACATTCCATCTTAAGGATACCGTAATCGCGACAACACATGCAGATTTGCCGCTTTATGCGGTGGCTGTTCGACCTGAGATAGCGACGGGCAGCTTCTCATAAATCCCGCCAAACCCTCCATTGGAGAGGATTGCGACAACGTCTCCCTCTCGAAGCTGTGGGACAACCGCAGCCACGATCGCATCGGCGTCGGCCAGAAGGATGGATGGAATCTTGCGTGTATTCAGCGCAGCGACAACGTGTTCGGGATGCAGACGCTCGGCCGCCGGAATACTCTCGGACTTGAAGACGGAGGCCAGCACCACCTGATCAGCTAAGGCCAGGCTCTCCACCAGATCCTCCTCGAAGACATTTCGGCGAAGTGTATTCGAGCGTGGTTCAAGAACGGCCCAAAGCCGGTGGCCCGGATAAGACTCGCGCAGTGCGCGAAGCGTCTCACGAATTGCGGTTGGGTGATGTGCGAAGTCATCGATGATCGTGACTCCACCAACGACAGCGCGAACCTCCAGGCGGCGTTTGACGCTCTTAAACGTCGCAAGCGCCTCGACGATGTCCTCCGTCGGAATGCCCTGCCCGGCTGCCAGAGCGGCGGCGGCGGTAGCGTTGAGCGCGTTGTGTGCACCCGCCATCGGAAGCACAATGTCGGCAAACGGAACGCCCGCGCGCGTGAGAGACCAGCGGGTGAGCGAACCTTCATGACGCAAATCGGTCAGTCGCCAATGGGACAAAGGACCGAAGCCATACCGCTCCACCGCACAGAACGCCTTGTCAACGCACTCGCTGACATTATCACTGCCATCAAACGCGACGACGCGGCCGCGTCGAGGAACCAGATTGACGAGGCGCTTGAAGGCAGTCTTGACCGCCGCTAAATCCGCGTAGATGTCGGCGTGGTCGAACTCAACGTGGGTCAGAATGAGCGCATCCGGGAAATAATGCAGGAACTTTGGTCCCTTGTCGAAGAATGCGGTGTCGTACTCGTCGCCTTCCAGAATGAAAGGCTTGGCGGAGCGAACCATAAAGCTGGTGCCAAAGTTCTCCGCAACGCCGCCGATGAGGAACGAAGGTGCGAGGGACGGGTTGCGTCGCGACGCGACCTCGTAGATCCAGGCAAGCATGCTCGTTGTGGTGGTCTTGCCGTGGGTGCCGGCAATAACGAGCGATTCGCGACCGGGCAGAAACTCGTCGTGCAGAATGGACGCCATCGAACAAAATGGAATGCGAGTGTCGAGCACATACTCCAACTCGACATTGCCACGTGAGATAGCGTTGCCAACGACCACCAGGTCCGGACGCGGGTTCAGGTTCTGCTCCGAGTAAGGCTCGTGGATCGGTATGTTGAGCGAGGCGAGCAGATCGCTCATCGGAGGATAGGCGGCGGTGTCGGAGCCAGTGACCCGGTGGCCCTGCAACTGCAACATACCTGCGAGCGAAGCCATCGCGGTGCCGCAAATACCGATGAGGTGGATGTGCTTTGAACTTTGCATGATCGAACGACCTAAGGTTAGACGGTAACGGCTGCTTCGAGAAGGTGCATGCGAGGATTCCCTGCGTCGTTAAGATCGAGCACGGAAGCGACGCCAAGAGGAATCGTAATATTGGATGCGCTGACATGGCCGCTACGCAGTCCAATCGCAATGGGGCCTTCAAAGCCGCTAAGAGAGTGCAGAATGGCGCGTTCGAGGTAGTCGTTTTCGTCCGGTGCAACGCATTGGCTCATATCGCCGAAGACGATCCCCGTCACCTTTTGCAGCAGGCCGGAGTAGCGAAGATGCAGAAGCATTCGGTCCCACTGATAGGGCTTAGTGCCGATATCTTCGAGGAAGAGGATGCTGTTGGATTCGATGCGCGGCGCATATGGGGTACCGAGCGCCTCGGTGAAGATGGAGAGACAACCACCGGTCACCACACCCTCAGCGCGGCCAGAACGGAGAATTCTCAGGCCATCCGCTTCGCCCAGCGACCACTGGCTGTCCCCGCGGAGGCTGTGATTCCAACTCGCAATATCTGTTCCATCATCACGAGAAAAATCAGCGGCGACCATCGGCCCATAAAAAGTGATGAGGTTTGCCTCATTGCGCAACCAGCAATGGAGCGTGGTGTGGTCGCTGTAACCGATGAAGGGTTTAGGGTTAGCAGAAATGAGCGCTGCATCGAGGTATGGAAGTAGCTCGGCAGAGCCCCACCCGCCGCGGGTGCAAACGATCCCGTCGATTGCCGGGTCGGCAAACGCTGCATGCAGATCGTGCAGGCGATCCTGGAGCGTGCCAGCGTAGTAAAGTGGGCCGCTATCAAGAGCGTGTTGGCCAACGACAGTCTTGTAGCCAAGTTTTTGCAGATGTACGACACCACGTTCGACTAGTTCACGTTTGGGCGTGCTCGCTGGAGAGAGCACGGCAAGAGTTGCTCCCTGCTTTAGTGCGCTGGGCTTGACCAAAGGAGCGCTCACAGACCAGTCACCTCGCCACGGCAGATAATCTCGGCTGGTCCAGTCAGCTGCATCACGGCATCGTTGGAAGGCCAAACGGTGCGCTGCGGCCCGCCCTCAGCGACGGCTGTCAGCTCGCGATCAACCCCGCGAAGCACCATCGCTGCGGCGGAAGAAGCGCAAGTGCCAGTTCCAGACGAAGTCGTTGGGCCACAGCCGCGCTCGTAGATGCGAAAGGCGATCTCCGCTGGTGAGAGGATGCGGACAAACTCGACGTTGGTGCCATGGCGAAAGAGTGGGCTGGTGCTGATCTTTGCGCCAAGTTGCTGCCATGTATGGCCATGTGCGCTGAAATCTTCGCTATCGACGAAGAGAACGAAATGCGGATTCCCAACATTAACCATAGCCCCGGCTACATTGCCGATGCCGGGGAGTTCGATCGTGCGTGGCATCACACGCGGGACGCCCATCTCACTCTCAATCAGATAGATCGGATCGCTCGCCTCGACGACGTGGCAGGTACGGATCCCGCCATGCGTTCCAAGCGCAACATTCTGCATGCCTTCGCTACTGGCGAGCCATGCCGCCACACAGCGTGTGCCATTGCCACTGAGCTCTGCTTCGCTACCATCGGCGTTGAAGAGCCTCAGGAACAGCTCTCCGTTTGGCCTGCGATCCAGAAACTCGATACCGTCGGCGCCCACGCTGGTGTTGCGGGCGCACAACTTGCGGGCAAGATCGGCGTGGCGGCGCTGCGCCAGCGGCTCGTCGATGATGAGGAAGTCGTTGCCGCAGGCATGCGCTTTGACGAAGGGAATCATGTGCTCTTATTCTGCCTCACCATGGTGTGTGAGGCGATTGCTACATCTTCGGTGGACTGGAAACAGTTTGATCGGACCTGTAGATGCGAGCGCACGGCTGGCCGCTGGTGCACAAGATCGTCAGTTCGGTAAGCCCCTGAGGATGTGCTGCAACGGCAGCAGCGACAGGATCTCCGGCGACCGCAATGACGTACGATGCATGTTCGGCAGGCGCTGCCAGTGCAGCTTGAAAGCTGTCGTAGTCGCCTTCATTGATCGTCTGGCGCAGAGGCATTGCCGCGTCCTGCAGTGCGCCGACGTGGTCGGAGTTATACATCAGGATGGTCGACCCATCGGGGAATGCGCGCAGTTGGCGGGCAAGCGCCGTCTCAAACGCAACTCGCGTTGTGGAGTTGACGATCGCTTCCTTCAACACCAGCGGCGTTTGGTACATCATGCCGACTGTGTTCAACGCAATTAGGAGGAGAGTAATTGGCTGCATCAGTCTCTTCGCAAGTGGTTGCGTCTCGGTCCATCGGCGCTCAATCCATGCCAGAGCGAGGACTGCGAAGATCGCTAGTGCGGGCAGCAGCTCCATGCCATAGCGCGAGTTGTAATAAGAGTGAGGCCACAGCTGTGGGATGAAGATCGGGATCGAACCATATGCGACCGAGTAGATATAGAACGGCAGCGGCATCCAAAGCAGCAGCGATGCCAGAGCAAGACGACGACGTATCGCCAACACCAGGCCTGCTACAGCCGCCACCATCACAAGGAATCCGGTCTCCCAGAATGCTGCGTCAATCTGCGCAGTGCGGGTGTAAAAGAGCAACGCCCACGCGGGATTGTGCCATCCACGATGATGGGTGCCGTTGGGGGGCATGGTCTTCTTCTCGATGGCGGCGGCGGAGTAAGGCCCGCGGATGAAGTCCAGTGGATCATGCGAGAAGTGCTGGTTATATACGAGCCAGCCGAGCGGGGCCGCTACGGTAAGAACAGTGAAGATGACAAAGGACGGTGCGACTTTGCGCAAGATATCGCCGCGTCTAGCCAGTGCGAAGGTAAGAACACACCAGACTGCGGCACCGAGAATCCAACCGTCGTAGCGGGTATAAACAGCCGCAGGAATGAATAGCGCCAGCAGCAAAAGACGGCGGCCAACCTGAGCGTGTCGTGCGGCATGAATGGCCGAAACGCACTCGACCGTGAGCAGTGTCGTCCAGATGAGCAGAGCGAGAAAGAGCGGCTCGGTCATCGCGGTCGTGGAGAGGTAGAGAAGGTTCGGGTTCAACGCGTAAAACGCAGTTGCGGCGAGAGCCCAGCGCGGAATCATCATCCGGCGTGCGAGACGATACAGCCCCGCAACGCTCGCGATGTAGCAGATAAGCGAAGGCCACGCTCCAGCGAGTCCGTTCTGCCACCACTCTATTTTTTGCACGAACGGCAACATCAGCAGGTGCGGCAACGGAAGCCAGACACCACCTAACTGGACGAGCCCCGGGTTACGCGAGTCAAGAATGCGGCGCGCGATGCCAAGATGCGCAACTGCATCTCCGTAGAGCAGGAGATAGCCACGCGAGTACGAGAGCAGCAGCGCGATAAAAGACACCAGCACAGCAGCCAGGGTTACGGGAAAGGTATCCTGACGAGTTGCCGGCCGTACCTCCTCCGGATCTGCCCTTCCGACATCAGATCCAGCGCCACGAACCTTTACGGCCGATGGCGCTGATCCGGAAGGCCTTGCAGATCGAGACGATTTAGACGCCCGCATGTTCAAGGTGCGAGATCTCCACAAAGAGTTCAAAGCGCTCGTCGATCTCCTGCCGCGAAACATTCTGCAAACGCTCTGTTCCAAAGCGCTCAACCGCGAACGAGCCCATAACTCCGCCGTAGAACATCGCCGTACGAAGAACTGCTGGCGTAAGAACAGGCTGCGAAGCGAGGTAGCCGTAGAAGCCCCCAGCGAACGAGTCCCCCGCGCCGGTTGGATCAACCACCTCAGCTAGCGGCAGCGCCGGAGCACGGAAGGGCCGCGAGATCTTCGTGCTTTGGCCGAAGGAGCGATCGCTGAAGAAGGCGGTCGCACCGTACTCACCATGCTTGACGATGAGCGTCTTCGGGCCCATTGCAAGCACTTTTTCAGCCGCGAGAACAAGGTTGCGTTCATTAGCAAGCATGCGAGCCTCGCCATCGTTGATCAGCAGCACGTCGAGTTCACGCAGCACCTTCGCAAGGTTTGCAGCGTGGTCGGCGATCCAATAGTTCATCGTATCGCCGCAGACCATCTTGACCTTAGGCATCTGGCTGCGGACACGTGATTGCAGCACAGGATCGATGTTAGCGAGAAAAAGATACTCGCTGTCTTTGTAAGCATCGGGAATCTTCGGCTCGAAGGTCTCGAAGACATTTAGGTCCGTGCCCAGTGTCTTGGCCTCATCCATATTGCCGGAGTAGGAGCCGGTCCAATGAAAGCTCAAGCCATCGGAGCGTTCAATGCCCTGAATATCGATACCACGGCGAGTAAAGATGGCCTCATGCTCTGCCGTAAAGTCTTTCCCGACGACGGCAATGACCCGCACCGGAGTGAAGTAACTTGCAGCAAGCGAGAAGTGAGTCGCCGCGCCGCCGAGACAATCCTTTACCGCACCATGCGGAGTTTCAATGTTATCGAACGCTACCGATCCAACGACGAGAATTGCCATAAACTCCTTTTCGCTTACAAACACATAAAAATTTTAAATATAACTATTACAAACACAAATTAATCATCAACAGACTTGGCTCTCGTTCTCAAAGATATTTCTCGATCAGTAGAGAAAGCTTCTGCCGCGTCTCCGCAGGGATTACCTTGCGATCGGTAAGGATCGCGTACTTCAGTGCATCGACACAGGCACAGCCTTTCGTCATATCCGCCGGTATCTCTGCCACTGCGGCTCGGACGACCTTCGAAGCATTCTCCGCGTTCTGATGCATAACGGCGACGATCTGATCGACAGTGACATCGTCATGGCCTTCACGCCAGCAGTCGTAGTCGGTGACCATGGCTACCGTGGCATAGCAGATCTCGGCCTCACGGGCGAGCTTGGCCTCCTGCAGATTAGTCATCCCGATAACATCCGCGCCCCAACTGCGGTAGAGGTTCGACTCAGCACGTGTCGAGAACTGCGGGCCTTCCATACAAACGTAGGTTCCACCACTCTTCCCGACAACGCCCACGGTGTCACAAGCCTTCTTCAGTACGTCGGCCAACGGCGCGCATATCGGGTCGCCGAATGCAACGTGAGCGACGATACCTTCACCAAAAAATGTAGAGGCACGAGCAAAAGTGCGGTCGATGAACTGGTCCGGAATCACAAAGTCGGTCGGCTTGTGCTCTTCCTTGAGCGAGCCCACCGCTGAAACGGAAAGAATCGTGTCGACTCCAAGCGTTTTCATCGCGAAGATGTTGGCGCGAAAGTTCAACTCGCTGGGTAAAATACGGTGGCCCCGTCCATGACGCGCTAGAAATGCAACCTTGCGGCCCTCGAGTTCACCCAGGACGAAGACGTCGGACGGCTCGCCGAACGGCGTGGTAACGCGCTCTTCACGCACATTCGTCAGTCCAGGCATCGCGTACAGACCGCTGCCTCCGATGATGCCAATCTCTGCCTTCTTCAATCTACTTCGCTCCTCTGATGGACGCTTGTCCGGTGGTTACTTAGCCCCTGTAGAAGTATATCGTTGCAAGCTGTTCGCATTGGCCGCGCCAAACGAAGCAATTATTTGCGCCATCGAAAGCGACGGTTCGTGAATGGGCATTGCAGCTTGCTGCATCGGCCCTTGGGGCTGAACACTCGCAATCGTGTCACGCAGCTTGCGCGCCAACGATAGGTCAAAACTTTCTCCGATGAAGACGCTATCACCTGAGCGCGAGATCAGAACATCACCCTCATTAGTGGAGTAGACCAGTTCCTTATCATCGACCTCATCCTTCTTCCGTTCCACAACGTTGGAATACTTTCTTGGAATCTGAGAAGCATAGATACGCATGAACGACCGGGCTGAGTCAGCATTCTTCCAACGCGAGTAGTAAAGCAGTCCGATCGATGCCGTCGACCCTTTCTCCGCAGGAGTTACCGCGGACTTACGCTGTGCCGCATAGTAAACTCCGCCATTCCACTCTGGCGAAAGGGCCTTCGCTAACTCCGGGCCGCCGAAGAGTTCAGCAAGTATGCGCACGTCTAGCTCGCCCATCACACCAATATCGTAGGGAACGTATTCAGGGTCCAGCAGCGGATGAATATCCGGCAATCGGATAACAGGCACCGGGGCATGCGCCATATAGGCATTCGGATGCATGATCTCGAAGCTCGATGAGGGCGGGTTGACCAGCACACCGGCAAAGGCAGCTTCCTTACCGCCCTTGATCAGGATTGCCTGCTCGAAGCTCAGCCCTTCGCTGTAAGGAAACATCAACGACTCCTGAAGCAACAAAGGCGCTCGTGCCATCACTGGCGATCCGCTCGTGTCCGAAACCTGGTCCTTCAAACGATCCGAAAGGTCCGGTGCGTCGGCCAGCGTCTTGCCCGACGAGCGCAACGTGTAATCGATGAAGACAGCCATAGCCTGCCCCTCAGCGACGGCCGTGCGCGCAGTGTCGGCCTCATCCACCTGCAGATGGCGATTGTCATCCTGCACATCTTTTGAGATATCGCTCAGGCTCACGTCAGACCACTTCGTCAGTCCGACCTTCTGATCCTGCAAGGCGTGCGTGAGCTCATGGGCAAGCACCGGCTTCTGCTCGTCCGGCTCGATCCAGTCCAGCAGATTGACGGTCTTCGTCTTGTTGTCATAGAAACCCGCGATCTGTTCCGTCAAGAGGGAGAGCAGAAAAGGCCGGAGATGAAAATCCTTATCGAGCAGCCCAAACTTCTTAAGCACAATCTCAGACCGCTCCATCCGTTTCGCGCCCTCGTCTTCGTCAAACTTCTCCGTGAGGTAGTGATTGACCTCATCGCGGGAGATTAGCTTGCGCTTGACCTTGTGGTCGATCGGCAGCTTGGTATCGCTACTGACAAAATTGAGGATCTCGTCTACCGAGCGAAAGAGCTCCTTCGCCTGCTCCTTTGTCATGGGCGTCGGGGTCGCGGAAGCCGTTGGGGTCTGCGTACTGTTCGGAGTTGCCGTTTGCGCTGCGATTGCTGCACAACTGGTCGACAGTAGTGCGATTACCGCGACCCACCTCATCGAACTCCCACTCCTGCCACAAAGCACGTGCCGCAACATGACCCTCTCGATCCACCGCTATAATCAAGTGTACGCAAGTTTTCTGTACCGTCTGCCATGACCTCGCCAACCCAATCCGATCCTGCAATTTCACCGACATCCGTCTCCGCCTCTCAGCTCGCCGCGCTCCTCCGTCGCGTAGGCCTGTCGCGCCTGGAAAGCGTCGGTTGGATTCGTGTTACTGGGGAAGACCGCGTCCGATGGCTGAACGGAATGGTCACCAACTCGATCCAGGCGCTAACGCCCGGCGAAGGGACGTATAACTTTCTTCTGAGCGTCCAGGGCCGCATCCAGGGAGACGCCACCATCTTTGCCGGGGCGGACGACCTCCTAATGGAGACAGCCGCCTCGCAGGTACCAGCCCTCATGACTCTGCTCGACCGCTTCATCATCATGGATGACGTGGAGTTGGCAGACGTCAGCGCCAATCGCTCCGGCCTGCTGGTCGTCGGTCCACAGACACCTTCCCTTCTGCAACAAATTGGCCTCTCCACCGACAATCTCGAACCCCTATCGATGCGAACAACCGCTTGGGAAGATGGCGAAGTCAGCATCATGCATTCCTACAGCCCTCTGGTGCCGCGATACGAGCTATGGGGCGATGCCGCGACGATCGCAAAGCTTTATGACGCCCTCTCAGCCGCGGGCGCAACATCTTGCAAGCATGAAGCTCTCGACTGGCTGCGAATGCTCGAAGGAACCCCGCTCTACGGCACCGATATTCGCGACCGCGAACTCCCGCAGGAGACCGGCCAAAACCGCGCTCTGCACTTTGCCAAGGGCTGCTATCTCGGGCAGGAGATTGTCGAGCGTATTCGCTCACGCGGCAACGTTCATCGCACCTTCAGCGGCTTCCGTCTCGATGGTGAACTGCCGTTGCAGGAGCGTTGCTGGAGGCGGATGGCAAGCAGGTCGGTGAGTTGACCAGCGTCGCTTCCATTCCATTGCCAGAAGAGATCGGCGGTCCGATTCAACTCGGACTCGGCTATCTTCGCCGCGAAGCTCTTGATCGCGGCCTTCCAATTGTCTATCCCGGCGGTGTCGCACTGCCGGTTTTGCTTCCCTTTTCCGCAGCTGCAGCCCACGGGCTACCGGTTGCATCTGAAACTTCTGAAAGAGTGTGATCATGCCTGAACAGAACAAGCCCTTTGTCGTCACAGACCGTCGCAAGTTCACCATGGACGGGGAGTTACGGCCCGACGCCGATCCTTCGCCCGAAAAAGAAGAGCGCACGGCGCCTCCCGCGGAGCCAGTAGCGGCAGCCTCTACACAAGCCGCCTCAGAGCCGGAGACCCCACAAGAACCAGAGATGCCACCAGCCCCCACCGCCGAGCAAAACGACCAGGCAAAACGCGCCTATGAGATGACTGCGGATCGGCTCGACACCGCCATCCGCTCTGCCAATCCGGGCATGGACCATCCGCCCACGATGAACTTCGACCAGCTCGTGCAATCGGTCTACATGACCTCAATCATGCAGCTTGGCGGGACTACTCAGGAAGGCCAGCAGCCTCAGGTCGACATCCTCGGAGCGCGCCAGAGCATCGATATGCTGGCCGTTCTCGAAGAGAAGACCAAGGGCAACCTCTCCCCTGAAGAGACTCGCCTGCTCGAAAGCGCCCTCTTCGAGCTGCGTATGGCTTTCCTCGAGATCACACAGGCATTGGCCCGCTCAGCAGCGGCCAATGCACCCGCTGGTGGCGTAGGTCGTCCCGGTCCAGCCGGCCCCAGCATCGTCCGCTAACGATGGAGGCGACCCTCACATTTCTTGGCACCGGCACCTCCATGGGAGTGCCAACGCTCGGCTGCGACTGTGCCGTCTGTACCTCAACCGACCCGCGCAATCGTCGCACTCGACCATCCATACTGTTGGAGTACAACAGCCATATCGTGCTCGTCGATACAGGGCCCGACTTCCATGCGCAGGCCCTCCGCGAGGGTATTCGCCATGTCGACGCAGTGCTCTACACCCACGGCCACGCCGATCATGTCATGGGCTTCGACGATCTGCGACCGCTCAGCTTTCGTCTGAAGGGCAATATGCCCGTCTACGCTGACGACGAAACCGCAAAGAACATCGAGCGCATCTTCGAGTACACCTTCCGCAAGGAAGATCGCTACCCCACCAGCGCGCAGGTCGAGATCCATCGCATCGATCCGACGCCCGGATCAGGAATCGACATATTCGGCGCATGCGTCCGCCGCATCCCGGTAACCCACGGCCGCCAGGAGATCACCGGCTACCGCTTCGGCAGCGCCGCCTACCTCACCGATATGAGCGACATCCCCGCCGAAAGCCTGCCGTTGCTGCAGGATCTCGACGTGCTGATCCTCGACGCTCTGCGACACGAACCCCACCCCAGCCACTCGCATATTGAAAAATCGGTCGCCCTCGTCGAGCAATTAAAACCTCGGCGCGCCTTCTTCACGCACATGGGCCACGATCTCGACCACGAAGCGACCGACGCCACGCTGCCACCCCACATTCGCCTCGCCTACGACGGCCTGAAGATTACCTTCGAGATCGCCTGATGCAGATATTTCGCCAACTCGCAGAGATACCTGCCAACTACGGCCCGTCCATCGCCACCATCGGCAACTTCGACGGCGTACACCGTGGGCATCAATGGGTCATCGCCGAAGTCGTTGCGCGGGCACGCTCGCTCGGCCAACGCTCGGTCGCGATCACCTTCGATCCGCATCCCGCGCGCGTCATCCGACCCGAATCGAGCCAGCCACTCATTACTCCTCTCGCGCAAAAGCTCGAACTACTGTCCGCAACAGGTATCGACGCGGTCCTCATCCTTCCCTTCACAGAAGAATTTTCGCGGATGACGGCACGCACCTTCGCCACAGACGTTCTGCAACAAACCCTGCATGTGACAGAACTACACGAAGGGGAAAACTTCCGCTTCGGCTACCAGGCACAAGCTGGCATAGAGAGCCTCGAGGCACTGGGCCGCGAACTTGGCTTCAGCGTTCGCGTCTACGCCCCCCGAAATCTTCGCGGCGAAGCCATCTCCTCGAGTCGCATCCGCCAACTGATCGCTGATGGCGGCCTCAGCCGCGTTCGTGCTCTCCTTGGCCGCAGCTTTGCGGTCTGCAGCACACCAGCCTCGGGCCGTGGCTATGGAACGCGCTACACCGTCCCCACCATCAACCTCGCGCCCTACACCGAACTACTCCCCGCAAACGGCGTGTACATCACGACGCTGACGGTAGGAACCGGAGCATCCAGCGAGACCTTCGATGCGGTCACAAACGTAGGAAATCGACCTACCTTCGGCGCTGACTCCTTCGCGGTCGAGTCCTATCTGCTGAACTTCCACCCAATTGATCTGAACGAGTCAACCGTCCTGACGCTCACCTTCCTGCGCCGACTCCGCGCCGAGATGCGCTGGCCCAATCCCGAAGCCCTCAAAGAACAGATCGGCCGCGACGTCGCCAAGGCGAAACGTTACTTCACTCTGTGTCGGGTGGTGGGCTCGAAACTCCCTGCCGCGGCTCCGTTGCCGACTTTGCAGGCGCCGTAGCTCCCTGCGTCGGAACAGCAGGTGCAGAATTCACAGGCCCCACGCGGCGAACAGCGTCAGGCACCTTCGGCTTGTCTTCGGATGGAGCAGGCGCCGATGCAGGCGCTGTAACCGGCGCAACAGCCTTCGGTGCAGCTCCAGCCGGCTCATCCGGATCTTCTTCATCAGGCTTTGAAGCCACTGGCGGCACCGGCTTAGCTGTATTCGAAGAAGCAGTCATCGGCACATCCAACGTCTTCTTCGGCGCGCCCGCAGTAGGAAACGCCTCATTCGGCTTGTTCGCAATCGCCGCACGCATGAAGTCCATCCACATCGGCAGGGCAGCGCGAGCGCCAGTCTCTTTCTCTCCCAGCGTCTGTCTGTCGTCATAGCCGATCCACGTCCCGCACGTAACCGACGGCGAAAACCCGATAAACCATGCATCCGTAAAGTCATTCGTCGTGCCGGTCTTGCCACCGAACGGATGCTTCATCTGCGACGCAGCAACCGCCGTACCCTGCCGAACCACAGCCTGCAGCAGTTGCATCATCGTCCGCGCAGTCTCGACCGAAATCACCTCGGTCACATCCGACGAAGTCAGCCTCAAACGGTAGACCATTCGCCTGTGTCACCTTGCGAATGTAACGTGGCTCAATGCGGATGCCGTCATTCGGAAATACGGTATACGCTCCAACCTGCTCCGCCAGCGTGATGTCCGCCGACCCGATCGCAACCGGCAGGAACGCCGGAATATCGCTCGTAATCCCGAAGCGGTGTGCGGTCTCAATCACCTTTCGAATGCCGTACCGGGCCGCCAGCTTCAACGCCGGAATATTGCGAGACTCCGCGAACGCATTCAGCAGCGTCATCGCGCCCTTATAGTTCGGCTCATAGTTATGCGGAGTATAGGGTCCGTTCGGCGTTGGAAAAGTAACCGGCCCATCCACGATGATGTCGCTGGGCTTCGCGCCACCCTCAATCGCGGTCGTATACACATACGGCTTGAAGGACGAACCCACCTGCCGCTGCGCCTGTGTCGCGCGATTGAACTGCGACAGCGCAAAATCCCTGCCGCCCACCATCGCCAGCACCTCGCCGCTCGAGTTATCGACCGCCATCATGGACGCCTGCGCTCCGGAGTCCTGCTGCAAAGACGCGTGCACCGTGCCATCCGGCGCAATGCTCTCGACCCTGACGTAAACCACATCGCCCATCCGCAAAAAGCTGTCGGCATCCAGATTCTGCGTCCAGGTCCAGTCCTCCGGAGTCAGCACAGCTCGCTGCGTAGCTCCAACCTTGACGGTGACCTTCTTCGCAGCCACATCCGTCACCACGCCGTGAATGTAGCTTCCCTTATCGATCGGCTGCACCCAGTCCGGATGGCGATAGCTCTCCACATCCGCGCCATCGAGGACCACATTCGGAAGCCTTCCCTTCCAACCATGCCGCCGCTCGTAGGCAGCAGTGCCGTCAAGGACAGCTTTGTTCGCCACCTGCTGCAGATCAAGATCAAGCGTCGTGTAAACGCGCAGCCCAGCACCATGAACCTGCTCGACGCCATACTGCTTCTCCAACTGCCGCCGCACCTCTTCAACAAAATACGGCGCCACGCTATTAACCGGCGGCTCAAGATGCAGCCCAAGCGGCGCTGCCTTGGCATCATCCGCCTGCTTCTGCGTAATCTTGCGATCTGCAAGCATCTCGCTTAACACAAGATTGCGCCGCCGCAATGCACGATCCGGATACTTCAGCGGCGAATAAGCCTCAGGTCCCTTCGGCAACGCGGCCAGCAGCGCAGCCTCCGGCAACGTCAGATCGCGCACATGCTTGTTGAAGAAAAACTCCGACCCCGCTTCAAACCCATACGTGCCGTGCCCCAGGTAAATCTGGTTCGCATACAGCTCGAAGATCTGTTGCTTCGTAAACCGCCGCTCAATCTGTACGGAAAGAAAGACCTCCTGCAACTTGCGGCCATAGGTCTTCTCGGATGAGAGAAACAGATTGCGGGCCAGTTGCATGGTCAGCGTCGACGCACCCTGTGCGCGCCCACTCGAATGCAGGTCCCGATACGCTGCTCCCACAGCCCGTACCAGGTTCACACCCCAATTGCTCTCGAAACTTTTATCCTCAATCGAAATAATCGCCTGGCGCAACACGGGCGGAAACTCCGCATACGGCAGCACAACGCGACGTTCCAGCGCAAAGGAGCCGAAGACCTTGCCATGCACATCGAGCAGTTCCGTAGTGGTGTTCGGATGGTAACGCGCCAGATCGTCCATCTGCGGCAGGTCGATCGAATACACCAGCATCAAGCCGCAAAGCGAACCAAAGACCGCCGACAGACCGAGCAAGATAAAAAACGTGACCCGCCTTGCAATACGCCGACTGGGATAGTCAGGACCATTCAGAACGGCACGGCGAAGCGCTCGATGCCACTGTGGCGCATCTTCGCGCTCAGGCTCCGTTTTGCGGTGGTTTAGTGTCTGCACGGCCCCTTCACGATAGCATGCCAAGCCATGCGATTTATCTATGCAGAATCGGCGTTGCTGACCCTCCAGCAACCTACCGAAAGATGACCTAAGCGGCTTTGCTCTTCAGCAGATCAAGCGCCTTCGTCAGTTGCTCATCCACGGTGACGCTGGGCTTCTGCAGCGGCGGTTTGTTCTCCGAGGCAGTCGTCGTATCATCCTCAGCTACAGCAGCTTCATCGTTGTTCGAAGCCACCAGCACACCAGGTGTTACGCCGTCGTCCTGAATCTTCTTGCCCGACGGAGACTCATACTTCGCGATCGACAAGATCAGCGCCGCGCCATCCGGCAGTTCAAACGTCTTCTGCTGCGCCCCTTCGCCAAAGGTCTTCTCGCCAACCAGATCCGCACGCTTGTTATCGAGCAGCGCCGCAGCCACCAGCTCCGCCGGACCAGCCGTTCCACGATTCACCAGCACGACCACAGGAGCAGTGGTATTAACCGCCTTCGAAGCATCCGCAGTAAAGGTCTGCTTCTCGACCTTCTGTCCTTCGAGGATCGCAATCGTGCCGTCCTTCAGGAAGAAGTTCGCCAGCCGCGTCGCCTCTGGCACATCGCCCGCTGCAACATCGCGCAGATCGAGCAGAATCTTCTTGTTCCCCGCCTTCGACATGCCCTTCAGCTTGGCTTCAATCTGTTGCACATGGTCGTGGTCAAGAATGCCAGGCTTCAGGTAAAGAATCGAAGCGTTCTCATACATGGTCTCGGTCACTGGCGGCAGCGCCGGCGCAACCCGAGTCATCACAATCTTGTCCGGAGCAGATTTGCGCGGGCGAACAACCGAAAGCGTCAGTTCACTTCCCGGCTGTCCTTCGAGCAGCAACTGAATCATCGCCAACGAAATATCGCGCGTATCCTGCGGCCCGATTGCCTCAATGATGTCGCCATCACTCAGGTTGGCTTTATCCGCCGGGCTGCCTGGAACGACCGATACCACCGTCGCATAACCAAAGCGCTTGGAGACGTTGATCCCGACCTGGGCCTTGCCGCCCTTGTCCGCCTTGTAAGCTTTATAGTCGTCTGCCGTCAGATAGCTGGAGTCGGCATCGAGCGACTCAAGCAGCCCACGCAGCGCGCCATTGGTCACGGCGTTAATGTTCGGCTCTTCTACATAGTCCGTCTGGATGTGCCGCAGAACCTCGCTGTACACATTGATCTGGCGATAGGCGCCATCCTGTGGCTCAGTCGCGGCACTCACACCGCTCGAGTTCACGCCCAGAAAAACAGTGACGACCAGAACTACCGACACGGCGAGCAACAGAATCTTCGAGATCTTAGGCATAGTTCAGAGCGACTCCATGGGGTCTTCCCGGCGCAACAAAGGTTTAGACGTAGCCAGCAAGCAAAATGATATAGACAAAATGATACTCTCGAACCGTAGAGAGTGCGCCGGCAGGCGTTATAACACTTTGGTGGCGGTGGGCAGAATCGAACTGCCGACCTACGGGTTATGAGTCCGTCGCTCTAACCATCTGAGCTACACCGCCGATGTGTGTATGGAGTATGCCGGCACAAAACTCTCTGCGGAGAGAGACGATCGCCACGGCACAGCCAGTTCCCATCATACTTGATTCCCCGCAGGCCGAAAAGTCTGATACCCGCCCGGGGAAAAAGCCAGAAACCCAGCTCGCACCTCAGCCCGGCGAAACACGCCCCCCAACGGTTCTCGGCGTCATTCCCGCCCGCCTCGCCTCCACTCGCCTCGCCCGTAAAGTCCTTCGCACCATCGCCGGACGCCCCATGCTCGCCTGGGTCTTCGACGCCGCCTCCGCCTGCCCGCAGCTCAACCGCGTCATCATCGCCACCGACTCCGACGAGGTCGCCGAGCTCTGCCACCGCAACAACTGGCCCGTCCAGCTCACCTCACCCGATCTCCCCAGCGGAACCGACCGCGTCCACGCCGTAGCGCGCCACATTCACGCCGACATCTACGTCAACATCCAGGGCGACGAACCCCTCCTCAAGCCGCAGCACCTCACCGCCCTCCTTCGCCCCTTCGCTTTCGCGCACGCCCAGGTCTCCACCCTCAAAGTCCTCTGCTCCCCCGAAAACATCACCAACCCCAACGCAGTAAAAGTCGTCACCGCCGTCCGACGGCCGCGCCCTCTACTTCTCCCGCTCCACCATCCCATACGATCGCGACCAAACAAAGCCGCAGTACTGGAAGCACATCGGCCTCTACGCCTACCGCAAAGCCGCCCTCGAGCGCTTCCCCACCCTGCCCCACAGCGCGCTCGAACACACCGAGCGCCTCGAACAACTCCGCTTCCTCGAAAACGGCATCCCCATCCACGTCGAGCCCACCGACTTCGACACCATCGGCGTCGACACCGAAGAAGACCTCCACCGCGTCGAAGCTCTTCTAACCCGCTGACTCGAGCGCGAATCGCCACACCGACACGACCAGCCGAAGAACTCCTCCACACCAAGCGGCCCGCGCCAAACCCCTGCTAAACTGGCCATATCGTCATGCCTGAAACCCCGAAAAAGTTCTACCTCACCACCCCGATCTACTACGTCAACGCGCGCCCCCACATCGGCCACGCGTACTCCACCATCGCGGCCGACGTCATCGCCCGCCGCCACCGCCTCCTCGGCGACGACACCTTCTTCCTCACCGGCACCGACGAGCACGGCCAGAAGATCGAGCGCTCCGCCGCAGCCGCCGGCATCCCGCCCCAGCAGTTCACCGACCAGGTCTCCGCCGAGTTCCGCAACCTCTGGGACCGCATGGGCCTCACCTACGACGACTACATCCGCACCACCGAGCCCCGCCACCAGCGCGGCGCCCAGACGCCTCTTCGCCGACCTCCACCAGCGCGGCCAGATCTACCTCAGCTCCTACACCGGCCAGTACTCCATCGGCGAGGAGATCTTCGTCGAAGGCCCTCCCGGCGTCCTCGGCCCCGACGGCAAGCCCACCGAGACCGTCACCGAAGAGAACTTCTTCTTCCGCCTCAGCGACTACCAGCTCCCCCTCATCGACCTCATCGAGTCCGACGCCCTCCACATCCAGCCCGAGTCCCGCAAAAACGAAGTCCTCAGCTTCCTCCGCGGCAACGTCACCGAAGCCAACGACCGCGGCGACGTCCTCGCACTCTCCGCGCAGGGCAAGCCCTACGTTCCCGGCAACCTCCGCGACCTCTCCGTCTCCCGCTCCAGCTTCACCTGGGGCATCCCCGTCCCCGAGCCCGCCGCCTCCGAGACCCAGCAAAAACACGTCATCTACGTCTGGCTCGACGCCCTCGCCAACTACATGACCGCCATCGGCTACGGCAGCGACGACCCCCGAAGACATCGCAAAATTCGAGCGCTACTGGCCCGCCGACCTCCACCTCATGGCCAAGGAAATCACCCGCCAGCACTGCATCTACTGGCCCGCCTTCCTCCTCGCACTCAAACCAAGCGAAGTCCCGCAGGACGAGTGGAATCGCAAGATGCTGCCCAAAGCCGTCACCGCCCACGGCTGGCTCCTCTTCGACGACAGCAAGATGTCCAAGTCCAAGGGCAACATCGTCCGCACCGAGACCATCCTCGACGCCTTCGGCACCGAAGTCTACAAAAAGCAGTTCCCCGACAGCACCAAGCGCGAACAAGACCTCTTCGCCGCCGACGTCCTCCGCTACTTCCTCCTCCGCGAAGTCCCCTTCGGCCAAGACGGCAGCTTCAGCTTCGAAGCCATGATCACCCGCTACAACGCCGACCTCGCCAACGGCTACGGCAACCTAGTCAGCCGCACGTTGTCGATGATCGACAAGTATTTCGATGGATCGTTCCGAGCATCAAGAATGAGGACACGTCAAATCGTCATGAAAAGTTCCAGATTTGCGCAGATCTCAGTTGCAAGACGCAGCTTGCGGCAGATGCTTCGCTTCGAGACGTTTATGATCTGACTTTCAAGAATATCGCTCACCTTGCGTCAAATCTTCACTAGAATGCGTCTTCGGAGTGTTGATCAGCAATATCGTTGCGATGACAGCTGATCGATATCATTACAGCGAAAGCTCCTTGGAAGCTTGGCCAAAGATCGAGACTGAAAAATCCGCGCTAATGCTGACGATGTCTCTATACCGCAGCCGAAAGTCATTCGCATCATCACCGCTCTTCTCTACCCATCCTCCCTATGCCACCGCCAAAGTCTGGGCCCAACTAGGCCTCGGCGACATCGAAGCCGCCGCCAAAAACGGCGATCTGAAAAACCTCGAATGGGGCGGCCTGAAACCCGGCACAAAACTGGGCCCCCTAAGCCCCATCTTCCCCCGAGCAGAAAAAGGACTCGCGCAGATCATGACCGACATGGAATCCCCAACCACCCCGCCAAAGCCCGAGCACCCGAAACCCTCCAGGTTCATCGACGAGACCACCACCCACACCTCGCCAGTCCCGACCGACCCCACGCACCCCGGCGCCGCCCCACGCACCTCGGCCTTCGCCGAAGCCGCTCCCGGCACCACCGTCGCTGGCAGCCACGCCATCAGCACCGAGCGCACCGGAACTCCCTCCCACACCGAAGCGCCCGCCTCTGGCGTCTTCGCGAACTCAGCGGCCCAATCAGCGATCCCCGACACCCCGCAGATCGCCATCGACGACTTCGTCAAGATCGACCTCCGCGTCGCGCAGATCATCGTCGCCGAGCGCATCCCCAAAGCCGACAAGCTCCTCCGCCTCGAAGTCGATCTCGGCTACGAAAAGCGGCAGATCCTCTCCGGCATCGCCGAGTGGTACACCCCCGAAGAGCTCCTCGGCAAAAAGATCGTCGTCATCGCCAACCTCGCCCCCCGCAAGATGCGCGGCCTCGAATCCCACGGCATGCTCCTCGCCGCCTCCGAAGGCGAAAACGGCAAACCCATCCTCGCCACCTTTGGCGAAGACATCGCCCTCGGCTCCCGCCTCCGCTAAGTTCAGCAGCGCAACGAGCGGTTAGCCCCACAAACCCGGGTGGCTATCGACAAACCCCGTGTGGCGCACCCTTTGCAGTCTCACCGCAAAGGGTCCTTTGCGCCTCAAAGCGTGATTGCCCTAGGAGGTTTATAGTGTTCGAAGGAGACTGCACATGCACTCGATCGCCATCGCAATCGCTATTTTTTCAGGCATGTTCTTGGCCATTTTCCTAAGTCTTTTCCCGCTATTTCTGTCAGCAGACAGAGAAGCGCGGAGAGGGCGCGTGCGCGCCGTATGGCTCGAGCACAGGATGAATGCAAGACTCCTGAGGCTCAACCTTTGATGCGTTCCTAACGCTCTCCTGGACGTCTCGCAAAACGGTCCTTTTTTTGCCACGCTCTTCCACTAAGCTTATCGGCTCTCAAGAGCGTCTGAGATGATTGGTGGGTGAGGAGAGGCCATGTCACGAGAAGAGAAAGTCTCTGTGGTTGAAGCGTATTTGGATTGTTTTGCAACAAAGGACCTTTCCAAAATGTCCTTTGCCGAAGACGTGACTTTTGAAGGCCCGCGCATGCCGAAGTTGGCGGGTCGGGCAACTGTGCTCGGATTTCTCGCACTTATCCTCCCAATGGTCAGGGGTATTGAGTTAAGCAGCACATCGTCGAGGGAGACTACGTTGCAACTGTCTTCGACATGGAGACGGTGAATGGAGTCGATCACGTTTTTGACCGGATTCACATCGTAGACGGACAGATTAAGTCGATACATGCGTTCTATTACTCGGAGCAGACGCCCGAGGGACAGATATAGTCGGCGAACTCTTGCTGTCAATAAGCTCGGTCATCGTAGGCGGACTGCCGAGGGTTCCATAAAGGGCGGGTTATCGAGCAAAGCTCGACCGCCTCCTCACCGCCCCCCAACCTTCTGCATCGCCGACTCCCGCCCAATCGCAATCACAAAGTAATTCGCATCCACATCCCCCACGTTCTTCAACCCATGCATCACGTCCGACGCCGCAAAGATCACCCCACCCGGCCCCACCCTCTCCGGCGTGCCGTCGTTATCAAACTCCAGCAGCCCCTCCCGCACCATCATGAACTCCGAGTGTCTGTGCTTATGCGCCGGATGCGGCATCTGCCCCGGCGGCAGCGTCGTCTCATGCATCTCCACGGACTCACCCGTAGCAAGCACGCCCTGCACCACCGCGCGACTCGCCCCGCCATTCGCCGTCTTCTTCACCGGCAGCTTGTCAAAGGGAAACGTCTCCGAGTGCGACAGCACGTTCTCTCCCGGCAACGTCGTCTGCCCCTCCGCCACCACACCGCCCATCGCCGCAAACGCCGACAAGCCCAGAAAAAGATCACGCCGATTCAGATTATTCATGCCGCCAATCGTACCCGATCATCTCGGCAGCCAGCTACTTCTTCGTGTCCCCGCCAATCTGCACCACGCAGTACTTCGCCGGCCCCTCCCCAACGTTCTTCAACCGGTGCAGTGTGCCCGCCGCCACATAGATCACACCACCCGGTCCCGCCTTCTCCACCTTCCCGTCATGCTCAAATCCCAACGTTCCCTCCCGCACCATGATCAACTCCGAGTGCTGGATAACATGCAGCGGAACCGGCGTCGCTCCTGCCGGCTGCTCGGACTCGTGTACCCCCACCACCTCGCCCGTAGCCAACGCACCGTGCATCACGTCCCAGCTCTCACCACCGTTCGCCGTCTTCCGTACCGGCATCTCCTCCAGCACGAACACCCGCGACTCAGTAAGCGCGCCAGAAGTAGTGGGAGGTGTCTGTGCCACAATAACCCCGCTCTTTGCCGCGAGTAAGAGCAACCCAACGAACACACAACGCACCATCCTCATGCAAATCCCCCTGAAATCCTGTCAAGCCCCTAAACCTGGAAACTCATTGCGATGCAACAACATCCCCTTGGCGCATGAGTTCTTTTGAAGTCGATATACTGGATAGAGACGAACCACTGGACGAAATTGCCGCACGAGATGTCTGGAATGAGATATTTACGAATAACTTCTTTGCTATGACGAATTTGGCCGCAAGCCGTTTGTTATGACGATTTTGCCGCGACCTAAATTAGTAAACAACTCAATCGAAGCAACTTAGCAAGACCAACCCCCCGGGGGGTACCCCTCCGAAGAAGCCGAAGCGCAACATGCCACTGACCGACTCCCACGCCCATCTCGACTTCTACACCGAGACTCCGACCGAACGCGACGAGGTGCTCCGCCGCGCCTACGCTGCGGGTGTCCACACCATCCTTGCCATCGGCATCGGCGATGGTCCTGCCAACATGCAACAGGCCCTCGAGATCGCCAACGCCACCCAAGGGCCAGACCTGCCCCAGGTCTACGCCAGCGTCGGAATCCACCCCCAGGAGGCCGCCGGCGCGACCAAGGAGGCCCTCGCCAAGCTCACGGGCCTGGCGGCCGACCCCAGGTGCATCGCGATCGGCGAGATCGGCCTCGACTACTACCACTTCGACAACCCCGACATCGCCGCCCAGCAACTCGCCTTCACCGCCCAAATGTACATTGCAGCCCAGACCCGCAAGCCGATCATCATCCACTGCCGCACCAGCGAACTCGCCACCCCTCAGGCAAAAGAAAAATACGGCGACGCCGATGCCTGGGAAGACCTCCTCAACCTCATCGAAGAGCATTGGACCGGACCCGGCCACAGCCTCCCGCTCGGCGGTATCATGCACTGCTTCTCCGGCACGGTCGAGCAGGCCGAACGCTCCATCGCCGCCGGCTTCCACCTCTCCTTCGCCGGCAACCTCACCTACCCCAAGGCCCAATCCATCCGCGACGCCGCCGCTGCTGCCCCCGCCGACCGCATCCTCGTCGAAACCGACGCCCCCTTCCTCGCACCCATCCCGCTGCGCGGCCAGCGCAACGAGCCTGCCCTCGTTACCCACACTGCGGCAGCCCTCGCTGCCCTCCGGGGCATCTCACCAGAAGAACTGGCAACCCTCACCACCAACAACTTCAAAAATCTCTTCCCCACAACGCGTTAGACCCTTCAGCGCTGACATAATAGAGTTCGACAAGTTACAGAAGAAGGAACAAACCCATGGCATCCGACAACAGCTTCGACGTAGTCAGCAAAGTAGAGATTCAGGAAGTAAAAAACGCCATCGACCAGGCCTCGAAAGAGGTTCACGCCCGCTTCGATCTCAAGGACTCCAAGTCCAAGATCGAACTCGAAGGCAACGACACCATCCAGCTCGCCAGCCAGGACGAGTACAAGCTTCAGGCCGTCATCGAGATCCTCTCGCAGAAGCTCGTCAAGCGCGGCGTCTCCCTCAAGAACCTCGAGTTCGAGAAGATCGAGCCCGCCGCCAACTCCAGCGTCCGCCAGAAGATCAAGCTCAACCAGGGCATCCCCTCCGAAAAGGCCAAGATCATCGTCGCCGCCATCAAGGACTCGAAGAAAAAGGCCCAGGCCAGCATTCAGGGAGACACCGTCCGCGTCGTCAGCAAAGACCGCGACGTCCTCCAGGAGGTCATGGCCCTGCTCCGCGGCAAAGACATCGGCGTCGAACTCCAGTTCACCAACTTCCGCTCCAACTAACCGCGCTCACTCGCTCTCGAAATGGCAGCAAGCCCACGCCGCCCTGCCAATTAGCCTTTCCATTGCCTACATCAACATTCAACCTCGATTTTTCGAGCCTATTCTGAAGCCGAATCCACATCCTGATACTCTGACTTATAAGTGAGCACGCTCTCCATCGCGACCGCAGCCGAGGTCTTCGACCTCCTCCGTGACGATCTCGCCGCCATCGAGCAGCGAGTTCGCCCGGCAATCCGCCTCCCACGTCGAGGTCATCACCGACATCGCCCACTACCTCATCGCAGGCGGCGGCAAGCGCATCCGCCCGCTGCTGCTGCTGCTCTCCGCCAAAGCGCTCGGCTGCACCAACCAGAGCCGCATCCGCCTCGGCGCCGTCGTCGAGATGCTCCACACCGCCACCCTCGTCCACGACGACATCATCGACGAAGCCGACACCCGCCGCGGCCGCCCCTCCTCCAACACCACCTGGGGCAACGCCAAGTGCGTCCTCGCCGGCGACTGGCTCTACATGCAGTCCTTCTCAGACCGCGCTCGAAGAGCGCAACTTCCGCGTCCTCGACCTGCTCATCTCGCTCACCCAGCAGATGGTCGAAGGCGAACTCCTGCAGATGCGAGAAGCTCGGCCACCTCATCAACGAAGAAGAGTACTTCGACCTCATCTTCCGCAAGACCGCCTGCCTCTTCAAGGTCTCCATGCAGCTCGGCGCCGCCATCACCGCAGCTCCGGCGACGAGATCGAGTCAGCAGCTCGGCGAATACGGCCGCAACCTCGGCCTCGCCTTCCAGATCGTCGACGACGTCCTCGACCTCACCGCCGCCGAAGACGTCCTCGGCAAGCCCGTCGCCAGCGACCTCCGCGAAGGCAAGGCCACCCTCGCCGTCATCCATGCGCTCGAACGCGGCACCGGCGCCGACCGCGAAGCCATCCGCACCGTCCTCGCCGACCGCAGCTTCGCCCGCGTCTCCCACCCGGAGATCCTCGAGATCCTCCAGCGCCACGGCTCCATCGACTACGCCATGGACACCGCCTGCGCCTACGCCGAAGCCGCCCGCCTCTCCATCGCCGACCTGCCCGACTCCGAAGCCAAGCGCGCCCTGCTCTGGGTTCCCGGCTTCGTCACCAGCCGCGACCGCTGAAAAGCTCAGAGATCTACAAAAGGGCGCTCCCTCGACATACGGTGAGCGCCCTTTTTCTTTAATTTTCTGTCTTAACTCTCGTCGCCGCCTTCACCAAGATCCAGATCTACCGCCCGCATCCCACCACTTCCCTTCTGCACAAGCACCTGGATCTTTCCCTCAGCGGCTTCCAACTCCTCCTTGCAGGCATCCGAGAGCTTGATGCCCTCCTCAAACAAGCGCACCGAGTCCTCGAGCGACAACTCCCCCCGCTCCAGTCTCTCCACCACCGTCTCCAACGCCGTCAACTGCTCCTCAAAGTTAGCCATTACGCAACCTCAACCTCTGCAAGCCCCAGCACATCCGCAGCAACACTATATCGCCCGAACGGCGCACTCACCTGCACTCCTTGCACCATCGGCCGCGCCTCAGCAAGCATCTCCTGCGCGATCTTCACGCCTTCAATCCTGCCTGCTTCGGGCGACGATGCCGCGGCCATCCGCACCATGATCTCGTCCGGCATACTCACGCGCAGATCGTTCTTCATAAACTCCGCGTTCCGCAGACTCGTCAGCGGCCAGATCCCCGCAATCACCGGAATCCGGAATCCTTCGATGCGTCGCAGAAACTCTTCCAGCACGCGCATATCGAATACCGGCTGCGTAATCGCAAACTCCGCTCCCGCCTCTACCTTGTAGGCGAACCGTCGCACCTCCTGGTCCATGTCCTGCACACCAGGATTCGCCGCCACCGAGATCGTAAATCCCGTCGACTCACCGATCGAGTTCTTTCCAATATCCAGCCCATAGTTCAAATTGTGGACGATGTTCACCAGCCCGATCGCATCCACATCGAACACCGCCGTCGCATTCGGATAGTTCCCCAGCTTCGGCGGATCGCCCGTCAGACAAAGAATATTCTTCAGTCCAATCGACGACGCGCCCAGCAAATCGCTCTGAATACTCAGCACATTGCGGTCGCGGCACGTGTAGTGCAGAATCGTCTCGATCCCAACATGCTGCTGAATCTGCACGCACAGGCTCTGCGCGCTCATCCTGGCGCTCGCTCGCGGCGAATCCGGCACGTTGATCGCATCCACGCCCAGCCGATGCAACTGCGCAGCGCCATCCAACTCCTTGCTGCAATCAATCCCCTTCGGCGGCACGATCTCCACCATCGTGACGAAGTTCCCTGCCGCCACCATCGCGCCAATCTTCGATCGCTCGGCCAGCACCGGTGGGTCGACCTTGCTTCCGGTCATTGCCGATGCCTTGCTCGAAGCAGCGCGCTCCATCACCTGTACGCCACCCTCCATTGCGTCCAACGCCCGCAACGCACTCTTCATCGCGCGCGTGTAGCTCGGCGTCGTGCCACAACACCCACCGACAATGCTCGCTCCAGCCTTAACCAACTTCCGCGTAAAGCTAGCCATGTACTCCGGCGAGGTCAAATAAATCGTCCGCCCCTCCACCGCCCGTGGAATCCCTGCGTTCGGCATCGCAGCAAGCGGTAGCGTCGTCACCGGCCTCATCCGCTCGATCACGCTCAACACCGTCGCCGGCCCCGCGCTGCAGTTACATCCAATCGCATCTGCGCCCCACTCCGTCAGCTTTACCGCAGCTGTCTCGGCCGATGATCCATCCAGGCAGTTCCCATCCTCATCGACGGTCATCATTACGATCACCGGCGTTTTAGGAGACTCGCTGCGCGCTGCCAGTATTACCTGTTCCGCCTCCGCCAGCGACGTCATCGTCTCCACAACCAGCAGGTCCGCACCTACGCCCGGGCCGCCTTCAACCAGCGCCCGAATCTGCTCCGCGAACGCTGCCCGCGCCTCGTCCAGTCCAACCTTCCCCAGCGGCTCCAACCTGACGCCCAGCGGCCCGATCGACGCGGCCACAAACGCCTCACTCGCTTGCTTCTCGCGTATTTGGTTCACCGATGCACGCGCCAGAGCGACACCGGCCAGATTGATCTCACGAACCTTGTCCTGCAGTCCATGCATTCCTAGCCGAAATCTGTTTCCACCAAACGTATTAGTCTCGATCACCTCGGCGCCTGCCTGCAGGTACTCGGCATGAATCTCGCGCACCAACTCCGGCTGAGACAGATTCAGTTCGTCGTAGCAACGGTTGATGAACACGCCACGCCCATACAGCATCGTGCCCATCGCTCCATCGCACAGCACTGTCCCCCCAGTAAACAGTCTGTCGACTGCGGCAGGTCCTGCAACGGAGTCTGCGTTCGTACTACCCAATTCATCTGCCATGATCGTCTCCAAGCGCTCTCATCATCCTAAGCCACCACCCGGATGCGCTCCAAACCCACCCAAATTCTCGCCTTTACAGACTGCTTCCAAACCGTTGCTGGACGCGTCCTTTGTTATACTCGGCACATAGCAGTGGCCGCCAAAACATGCCGCAGTGCTCAGGTTGGAGTTAGTTACCGTTGAAGAATCGAAGTCTCTTTACCCAGTCTCTCCGTGCCCAGATATTCTGCGGCCTCCTGATCGCTATCGCTACGCTCGGGCTCACTTCCTGCCAGAACATCCTCTATAAGTTCCCGCAGTACACCTTTGCCAACCGTCCCATTCCACCGAGCTTGCTGGCCAATCGCGTCCTGGTGGGCATTACCGCCAACGGTACCACCTCGGGCAGCCTCGAGATTCTTGATGCAAAGAACGACTTGCGCGGCAACATTCAGGGCACCAAGCTTACGTTTTCCATCAGCGGTTACTCCTCCGGCTACCCCAACCTTATCCTCAACTTCCCTTCTGAGATCACCGGCTACGTCTACTCCAACACCCTTGGCGACGTCCAGATCATCAACTACGGCAAAGAGTCGGTCACCGGCTCCGCAGGCACCTTCCCCGCCAAATCAACTGGCCTCGCCGTCCCCCCGACCTTCGGCCATCTCTATTCCGCAGAAGAGAGCACCGGTCAGCTCGGCATCATCGACAACAGCACCGGCAAAAGCTACGGGCTTAATCTCCCCAACGTCTTTCAGGTAGTTGCCAACCAGGGCGACAGCGTCATACTCGCCATGGTCCGCAACTCCAACACGATCTACCGCGTCATCAAGCTCAACGCCAACACCCCCTATGCAACCTCCACAGCCGCTATCGCCGGCGTCGCAGGCGCAGTGGACTGCGAGCCCTTCAACATCCCTGTGTACTGCGTCGTCGCCGTCAACAGCGTGAATCCCGCCGCACCCACAGCATCCACCTTTGACCGTCCCACCAACGCCTACTTCTCACTCGATGGCAATACCGTCTACGTCCTCAACTGCGGCCCCGAGTGTGGAGGCACCGCCTCCAGCGTGACGTACCTGCAGCCGGGCGCGCTCCAGGTCAATACATATACGAACAACACACCCCCAAACCCGAACGCATTTCTGGTGAATGTGCCAGTCCCGGGTGGAGTCACTGCGGCAGTCTCAGACGGAGTTACTCTCTATGTCTCGGGGCAGCAATTGCAGCCCGACGGTCTCTTTGCCGGCAATCTATCTACAATCAATCTCGCGACCAACACCGTCACCAGTGTCACCTCCATCTCCGACGGCAACCACACCAAAATGCTCTTTGCTGACGACAACACTCTCTGGGTCGGCTCTCAGCTCTGCGCCTCCGGCGAACGTGCCGCCCGCGCCGCGCGACAGATCGCAGCCGGCCAGGCCACAGACCAGTCGGCCAACTACAACTGCCTCACCCGCGTTGCGTTGCCCTCCGGCTCTACGCCCATTAGCGCGTCGATCATTCCAGCCGTCACGCAGAGCGCAACCAACCCTGTCGCGGTTCCCTATCCCAATACCAATCAGAACCTGTACTACTACGGCGACCTCACCGGCCTCTGCTGGGTTCAGACGCTCCACAAGGTCTATACCGCCTACGGTGGACAGATCCACGCCTTCAACACTGCAGACGGATCAGAGATCAACAACAAGAACATCATCATTCAGGGCACGGCACTCGACGTCGCCTACATGGATGCCTTCACCGACGCGGCCAACTAACTTCGCAAAACGTAGTGCTCAGAACTTAGAACATGGAGAAGCAGATGTGAAGTCTGTTCCTGTTGTACGCTGAGCACTACGTCTTGCACCAACGCTTATGTCCACCACCGAGACCGTCGACATCCTCGCTATCGCCGCCCACCGCGACGACGTCGAACAAACCTGCGGTGGCACGCTCCTCGCCATGCACGCCCGCGGCTGGCGCACTGGCATCCTCGACCTGACCCAGGGCGAGTCCGGCACCCGCGGCACCGCAGCTGATCGTGAAGCCGAAGCGAATACAGCCGCCAGCATCCTCAACGTCGCTCACCGCGAGGCACTCGATCTTCCCGACGGCAACGTCGAAAACACCTCTGGCCAATCGCCTCAAGCTCGCCGCGGTGCTCCGCCGCCTTCGTCCTCGCGTCGTCATCCTTCCTTACTGGCAAGGTCGTCATCCCGATCACTACACCACCGCCACCTTAGGCTACGAAGCCTGCTTCATCAGCGGCCTTGCCAAGATCGTCACACCAGGTGAACATCCGCCGCATCGCCCCTTCAAGATCCTCTACGCGAGTCTCTATGCCGACGTACGCCCTACCTTCGTCGTCGATATCACGCCCTTCGTAGAACAGCGTCTTCAATCTCTCCTGGCGTATCGCTCGCAGTATGGCACTCAGCCGCAGGGCTCTGGTCTCTTCGTTCCCGAAGAAGATATCCGCGAACGAACCTTCGCTACAGCGCGCCACTATGGCTTGCTTGCAGGAGTGCGTTACGCCGAACCCTTCGTTCAAAAAGAAATCAGTCTTGTTGATGACGTCATGCTTTTACCCGTCCAATCAATTTAAAAACTAATTTCAAAAATTCTTACCTCTGTCTCTAAATCCACTGTCCGAATCTCTCCGTGACTCATGTGAAGGTGCAGCCATCAACGTGCACTGAGGAGAGGCATATCGTGGAAAAAAAGCTCAATGATCTCATAGACAAGGCCCTGTCGCGTCGTACATTCATGGCCGGTGCAGGCACCGCGACCGCAGCAGCATTGATCGTCGGATGTAGCAGTGGCTCCCCGGCGCCCACCCCAACACCAACTCCAACCCCCACGCCGACGCCCGCTCCAACGATTACAGACGCCGACATCCTCAACTTCGCTCTCAACCTTGAATATCTTGAAGCCGAGTTCTATCTCTACGCGACCACCGGCACTGGTCTCAGCGCTACGGACGCAGGCTCGGGCGCAGGCACTACAAAGGTTCCCGCCAACACCGTAAAGGTTCCCTTTGTAACTCAATCACTCGCACAGGCCGCCGTTGAGATCGCTCAGGATGAACTCAACCACGTCCGCTTTCTCCGCTCAGCACTCGGTTCATCTGCGGTATCTCGGCCAGCGCTCGACCTGACCTTCTTCGCTGGTCTCGCAACCGCTGCGGGAATCTCTGGCACCTTCAATCCATTCGCTGACGAAAACTCCTTCCTCGTCGGCGCATTTGTCTTCGAAGATGTCGGCGTCACTGCTTACAGCGGTGCAGCCCCACTGATCACCAATAAAGCGTCTTATCTCTCCCCCGCAGCAGGCATTCAGGCAGTTGAGGCCTATCACGCAGCCGAGATTCGCACGATCATCGCCGCCAACGCCGCCAGTGGAAGCGCCGCTCAAATGGCTGCTCTCACCAACGCAAATGCCGTTTCTGCCCTTCGTGGAAAGATCAGCATGGCCAGCGGCAACATGTTGGCAGCCGAGACAGCGTTGAGCACCGGCTCCATCGTTGCCTGTGACTCCACCAATGCCATCGCCTTTGCGCGAACCACCGATCAGGTTCTCCACATCGTCTACGGTGGCGCATCCGGTGTAGGCGTAGCGAGCGGCGGCTTCTTCCCCAGTGGACTCAACGGCACCATCAAATCGACAACGACCTAAGGACGGGACATCATGGCAACTCTAGAGACACAGCAATTAGATGAAATCATCGTCAAGAGCCGGCGCAAGATGCTCTCTCTTGGCACCACGGCACTCGCCGGTCTCGTCTTCTCGGGCCTAACCGAAAAAGCGAACGCACAGGCTGCTGCCCTTACCGACAACGACATCCTCAACTTCGCTCTCAACCTTGAGTATCTTGAGGCCAACTTTTACAACCTCGCAGTCTTTGGTGTAACCATCGACAAACTCTCAACACCCATTGGCATTACAGGCACGGGGACTCAAGGAACTGTTGTCACCAAGGCCAACTTCGCTGCAGTTCCCTTTCAAAATGCCCTCGTCAAAGCGTACGCGTCTGAAACCGCAGCTGAAGAAGGTAAGCACGTCTCCTTCCTCCGCGGTGCGCTCGCGTCAGCCGCCGTTGCGCAGCCTGCAATCGACCTCGTCACTTCCTTCAACACGCTTGCGATGGCTGCAGGAATCGGAGCAACATTCGATCCCTTCGCCAACGATGCAGACTTCCTCATCGGTGCCTACATCTTTGAGGACGTCGGCGTCACGGCGTATCACGGTGCAGCCGGCTCCATCAGTTCATCGGCGACTCTTGGTGCAGCAGTCGGCATTCATGCCGTTGAGGCGTATCACGCTGGCCTCATCCGAACCACCATCAACGCACTCGACGCGGGAACAGGAACGTACACCGGGCTCACTCAAAAGATCTCGGCTGTCCGCTCCATGCTCGCCAATCCCACCCTGCCATCTCCTCCTCCACTCACCAACGGCGGACTCAAACAAGACGACCAGGGTATCGACAACTCGCAGACAGCCGCGCTCAACGGAACAGGCGGCCCTTATGCCTCCACCACCATCGTCGATGCAGACAGTAACAGCATCGGCTTTGCCAGAACCCCACAGCAGATCATCTCCATCGTCACCGGAGTATCACCTGCAGCATCCAGCGGCAATAAGGGAGTCTTCTTCCCGGCTGGCCTCAACGGCACCATCAACTAACTAAAATCAAAGCACCAAACCAAAGGCCGTCGGCAAACCAGCCGGTGGCCTTTGTCATCTCGCATACCCAGTCTCAGACACCCACTCCAGCCCGAAGCCTCTCTCTCACAAACTTCACCACCTCATCGGTCACATACACCGGAGGCCGCATCGCAAGCACTGGAGTCCCAGCCACCAGCTTCAGCGAAACACCCTTCCACTCCGGCCGCCCCAGCACACCCTCCGCGACCAGCACCGCATCCGCGCGATCCAGAAAATACTTCGCCGACTCCTTGAAGTCCGCTGTCTCCGGATCAAGCACACTCAGGTAAAGATCAGGCCGAAGAAACCGCATAATGCTGTTCGACTCGATCACCACATTCTCCGCTCGCTCAATCTCTTTGCGAATTCGGGGCATCGCCTCCGACAAATCTCCCTGTCGCGTCCGTACCCAGAACGAACGCACCGCTCCTGCCGCAAGATATCTCCCCGAATCCGTCGTCGCGTCTCCCCCCGCCCGCTCCTCGCTCACTGCAACCGTATGCTCCGCTGTCTCGCAGTCGCAGGGTTCCCCATTCGCCGAGCACATCCCATGACCGAACTGCGTCACCTTGAACGCCGTCCAGTGCATCTCCGGCATCGCAGCAATCAGCCCTGCCACCACGCTCGTCTTACCGATATTCCTCGTATGCCCGCCGACCACAACAATCGCCATCATTCACCACACAATCCACCACAACATCACCAGCCGATCTTAACGAAATCAGCGATGCTTCAACCTCGCCAGATCCCGCAGATACTCCTTCAGCGGCCGCGCCGGCCTACCCCAAAAAACCTCTCCCGGCCCGCGCATCTTTTTCCCGCTCAACACCCCAGCGCCACCACCCAGAATCACGCCTGCTCCCACCGTCGCATGCTCTCCAATCCCAACTTGCCCCCCCAGGATCGCACCGTCCTCCACTACACTCGACCCCGAAATCCCCGTCTGCGCCGCAATAATCACGTTCTTCCCAATCACGCAGTTGTGTCCGATATGCACGAGATTATCGATCTTCGTTCCCCGGCCAATTCGCGTCTCTCCCAGCGCCCCGCGGTCGATGGTCGTATTCGCCCCGATTTCGACATCATCCTCCACCACCAACCGCCCCTGCTGCGGAAAGATCAGGTACGCTCCCGTGTCCGCGTTCCGTACATATCCAAATCCCGTCGAACCCAAGACCGCACCCGCCTGCACCACCACCCGATTGCCCAACACCGTCCCCGAGTAAACAGTAACGCGCGCCATAACTTCGCAATCCGCCCCAACCACTACACCATCCTCGAGCACTACCCCTGGCCCAATCCTTGTACCCACACCAATCGTCACGCCCTGGCCCACGATCGCCGAAGCATGCACTCCCGCTCTCAACCCACTGCCTTTGAGCCGACGCGCCACCACCGCAAACGCATACCGCGCGTCTGCCACCCACAACACCCGCGGATCCAGCGGCAACTCCTCAGACTCCAATCGCCTGTTCGCCAGAATCACCCCAGCCTTCGACTTCAGCGCTTTGTCCAGCGCCGCCGCCTCAGCTGCAAACACCACCGAGCTCTCTTCTGCTCCCTCAATGTTCGAGACTGCCGTAATCTCAACATCCAGCAATGGCGCGCTCACGCCGATCCAATCCGCCACTTTGCTCATCGTCGCCATCAGTAGATCCCCTCTTCTCCTGGCGGCCGCGTCTTCCAGCGCCGGTGCATCCACAACCACTGCTCAGGGTACTGCCGAATCATCCCTTCGATCGCCGCGGTAAACGCCGCGGTATTGGTCACAGCATCGCGTTCTGCATCTCCACTATGAACGACCTCCAACTCCTTGCCAAAACGCAACACATACTGCCGTTCGCTCTCCTCCCACAACAGAAACCCCGGCACCACCGCCGCGCCCGTCTTCAGCGCAATTCTAGCCATCCCTGAAGCAGTACACGCCTGCACATCAAAGAACGGCACAAATACACCCTGCGGCGGAGTCATATTCGTATCCATTAAAATCCCCACCGTCTCACCCGCCCGCATCGACGCAATCAATCCCCGCGCGAAGTCATCCTTATGAATCACCCGGTTCCCATGCTGACAACGAATCCTGTTTACGAACGCATCCACCAGAGGATTATCCAGCCGTCGTATCACCATCCCCATCGGCATCCCCATCAGTGAGTGGTAAAAGCTCGACAGCTCCCAGGCTCCCAGATGCCCAGTCAAGACGAGAACGCCCTTCCCTTGCTCGCGCGCAGCAAGATAGTTCTCTAGACCCTCATACCGAATAAAACGACTAGCCACCTCCGGCGTATACCGCGGCATCAGGCAAAACTCAGCCAGCAAAGCGCCCAAATTCCGATAGACCGACCGTAGAACCTTCTCGCGCCCCGCCTCCGGCATCTCCGGAAACGCCAACCGCAAATTAACAACTCCGACTCGCCGCAGCCGCCCCAATCCATGAAAGGCAATCCCACCGATCGCCGATCCCACCGCACGAGCCGCTCTCCGTGGAAGCATCCCCACAAGATGAACAAACAGCCATACAAATACGAACTCAACTCGCTCGCGGAAACTAACCTTTAACTCAGGCACCTGCTTTTGTGGAACTTCGCTCAAGCCTATAGTTTACCGATTCCAACCTTTGCCGCCTGAAAAACAGAAAGGGCGGCTGAATGAGCCGCCCTTTCCGTAACCAGAGAAGAACCAGCCTTAGCGATTCTTCGCCACAACGAAGTACTTAGCCACCGTCCGTACGAAAGGACGCGCTATATCCGGTGTAACCTGCTTGCCATCGAGAATCTGTGCGAACGGAACATCCGCACCATACAGCGTGCGCGTATCGTCCTGGTTCTGCGACAGTACGGTTCCATCCAGGTTGATGCCCGCAAACAAGCCCTTGCTCCGTGAGTAGCTCAGGAACTCTGCACTCAGCTTCCAATCCGTTCCCGCTTGCGCATTACGCCCAACCGGACCGGCTGAAGCCGCGGCATCCGCGCCTAGCTTGAACTTGTTCTTCAGCATCTGCTGCAGACCCTGCTGGTTCATCGCGATCAGCACCAGGTCCGTCGCCTGTCCACCAATCTGAAATCCAAAGCTGCCACCAGCCAACTGAACGCATACCGGCGCGCTCCACTTGCCAGACTGAGTACGGCAGGTTGCAACCCCTTGGCCATACTGAGCCCCCACAACGAACGCACCCTTCTTGTAGCTCGGTATAACGACGACGCAGGATGCTCCCGCCAGAATGCCGCTAGGAATTCCCTTATCTGGTGTCGCCATAATCTCATCGACCACTAGACCCGCAGCAGTCAGGCGATCCCCTATCTTCGCCTTATCATCCTGAGCGTGCGCAGACACAGTCCCAACCATGACAGCCAGCCCGCATAAAACTACTGCTATTTTCTTCATCATTCTCGTACTCCCTTTCGCTTTCAGATCTTTTTTCAGACAGAGGTCCACAAACTGCCTATTTCCAACAATATGTAAGATGGACGAAATTGAGGCGGAGTTGTCCTCATCACCGGAGCGAGTTCACGGTGCTGAGTCGCGCAAAAAAAATGGGGGTTGTAGAGATAAAGCCGGGAAACCCGACGCTATCTCTACAACCCCTCTCCCAGGTCTGTGTTGCTTGTTAGTACTCTGACCCACATTACCTTCGCTCACAACGGTACGAAGGTGGGTATACCGTTGAGCAGTTTTTGTTAACTTAATAGTTAACAGATAAGAGTGTGTCAACCTGCTTAGATTGTTGTATTTAGCAGAATTACTACCGCGAATTGCGTTTATGAGCTCTTCGACAGCAGCTTCTGGTTCACCACCTGCACGGAAAGCGCAATGCGATTGTCCACCCCGACCTTGCGCATCAGCTTGCCCACGTGCTTTTTTACGGTGGTCACGTCGATCCCAAGCGCTTGTCCAATCACCCGGTTCGGATGTCCTGCAACCAGCAGCCGTAGTACCTCGAGCTCCCTCGCAGTAAACTTCAGCTCTTCCGCAGACTTCGCCCGTGATGCCTCAGCCGCAGAAGACTCCAGCAGACGAGCCAGCACCTTGCGCGGCGCCCATACAGAACCATCCTGCACGACCTCGATCGCCAGCCGAATCTCGTTCTCTTTCGCCGAATGTGCCAGGTAGCCCTTCGCTCCGGCCCCAATCATCCGCTGAATGTGCTCGTGGTCCTCTTCCATCCCCAACACGATCAGCCGTAAGCGCGGACGCGTGCGTCGAAACGTAGCCAACAGTTCAAAGATATGGTCCGTGCATCCTGAATCGATCAGGATCAAGGACACACCTGAGGCATCCAGCGCTCCCGGAACCGACAGCGGAACGATTTCAACTCGTCCAGCTTCCGTGCTGGTCTGCGCAAAGATCGTCTGCAACCCCAGAATCCGCAGAGGGTCGGCAGCCACCAGCCCGACTCGCAGATCCCCCACGGCCTTCTTGTCTTTCGTCACTCGGCAGCCCCTGTACTCAGCTTTTATTACTAGTAGGCCGTCTTAGCGCTTCAGATAGATCGTCGCGTGCCGGATCTAGAGCTTCGGCAGAACGATCCCCTGTTGGTTCTGGTACTTTCCTTTACGGTCCGCATAGCTGACTTCGCACACTTCATCCGACTGGAAGAACAATATCTGGCACAAGCCTTCGTTCGCGTAGACCTTTGCGGGCAGCGGCGTTGTGTTCGAGATCTCCAACGTCACAAACCCCTCCCACTCCGGCTCAAACGGCGTGACATTGACGATGATCCCGCACCGCGCGTACGTCGACTTGCCCACGCAGATCGTCAGCACATCGCGAGGAATCTTGAAGTATTCAATCGACCGCGCCAACGCAAACGAGTTCGGCGGAACAATCACACTCTCCGCCTGAACGGTTACAAACGACCGCTCGTCAAACGCCTTCGGATCGATGATCGCGCTATTGACATTGGTAAAGATCTTGAACTCGTCCGAGACCCGTAGATCATACCCATACGAAGAGAGACCGTACGAAATAACACCCTCTCGAACCTGCTTCTCGCTAAACGGAGATATCATTCCGTGGTCCGTCGCCTGCTGGCGAATCCAACGGTCGCTTTTAATTGCCACTCTGGTGTGTCCCTTCCATCCTGCTTCTGTTTTTCTAATTCTCTCAGAAGGTAATTATCCCTAATTGTCGCAGAAGGGTGTAAATTGGGTGCGTCAGGCTCCCAGTTCCTCTTGCCTCATTAGATTCTTCATCTTACGGTAGCGTTCTTTCGTTGACAATCTCCGTTTGAGTTTCTACCATCACGGTACTAAACCCGGTCTGCACCAGTTTTTCAAAATTACAGCCCAAGGACGGCGACCCAGATGATCAAGCAGGATCTTATACAGAGAGTGGTCGAACGCACCGGCCTCCCGAGGACGAAAGCAGAATCTGCAGTTGATGCCATCTTCGAGAGTATGAAACAAACCCTTATTGCGGGCGACCGCATTGAACTCCGTGGATTTGGGGTCTTCACCGTAAAGCCGCGCAAGACCGGCATCGGTCGCAATCCCAGAACAGGCGCCGAAGTCACCATTGCCCCCGGCAAAGCGGTCCGTTTCAAGCCCGGCAAAGAGCTTCATCTGCTCGACTAAGTCACCTTCAATTAGGTCGTCCGACAAATCGCGATCAGCGCGTAAGTGGTGGACTGTCCGTTTTTACCGTCCGGTCAGGCTGGTGAAGTTCACCTCCATCCTTCGCGCTATCCAGCTTCCTCAGCATCTTCACTCACCTGCAGGATCGTCTCGATCTGTGCTGGGCTGATTCGATCCAGTGCCGGAGGTGCGAAAGTCCCTCCGACACACGTCACATCAGATGGACTGCATCCACGTCGACCACCAGGTTCCGTCGCGCAATCCCCTGTGTCTCGGCGAACGCCAGCATCGCCCTCAAGGTCTCCCCCAGCGCCTGCCTCTTCTCCGCCTTCAACACAAAGTGAAATCGATAGATCCGCTTCAGCCGCACGATGGGCGCAGCCGCGGGTCCCAGTACCCTCACCTTATCCAGCCGAGCATTCTGGAACCATCGCCCCAGCGTCCCCGCCCACGCCGTAGCCTCCTCCAGCTTCTCACTCTGAATCACCACATTCGCCAGCACGACATACGGCGGATAATGCATCCACCGCCGATACTGCATCTCCTTCGCGACAAATCCCGGATAGTCATGCTTCGCCGCAAACTGAATCGCATAGTGATCCGGATGATAAGTCTGCACCAGCACCTTCCCAATCAAATCCCCACGCCCCGCCCTGCCTGAGACCTGCGTCAGCAACTGAAACACCCGCTCCGCCGCACGAAAGTCCGGCAGCCCCAACGCAAAGTCCGCGCCAATCACGCCCACCAGCGTAACCCCATGGATATCATGTCCCTTCGCGATCATCTGCGTCCCCACCAGCAGATTGATCTCGCCTCCATGCAGCCGCGCGAGCAGCCGCTCCATATCGCTCCTCCCGCGCACCGTATCGCGATCCATCCGTCCGATTCGCGCCGTCGGAAACAGCTCCTGCAGCCGCTCCTCGCCCTGCTGCGATCCCGCCCCAAGAAAATAAAGATGCTCACTCTCACACTTCGGACACTTCGTCGGCACCGACCGCCGCGACCCGCAGTAGTGGCACTCCAACCGCTGCCCCGGCTGCGCAATCGCATCATTGCCACTCACCGGCTTGTGATACGTCATCGAGATCGAGCAGTTCTCACACTCAATCTTCTCTCCGCAACTCCTGCACATCACCGTAGACGAGTACCCCCGCCGATTCAGCAGCAGAATCACCTGCTCTCCGCGATCCAGCGTAGCCTGCGTCTCTTCAATCAGCTTCCGCGAAAAGATCTGCTCCTGCCCCGTCTCGCGAAACTCCTCGCGCATATCCACCAGCTCCACCACTGGCAGCGGCCTGTCCATCACACGCCGACGCATCTCCACCCGCGCATATCGACCCTTCTCCGCATTCGCCCAGCTCTCCAGCGAAGGCGTCGCCGACCCCAGCACCACCACCGCCTCATTCAACTTCGCGCGCATCACCGCCACATCTCTCCCGTGATATCGCGGCGTCTCCTCCTGCTTGTAACTCGAATCATGCTCCTCATCCACGATGATCAATCCCAGCTCCACCATCGGCGCAAACACCGCCGACCGCGTCCCCACCACAATCCTCGCCTCGCCTCGCCGAATCCTGTGCCACTGCTCTGCCCTCTCATCCGGCGTCAACTGCGAGTGCAACAACGCCACCTCGCCCCCAAACGCCGCCACCATCTGCCCCGCCATCGCCGGCGTCAACCCAATCTCCGGCACCAGCAGCAGCGCGGACTTCCCCGCATCCAGCGCCCTCTGCATCGCAGCAAAATAAACCGAAGTCTTCCCACTCCCCGTAATCCCATACAACAGATGAGGCCGAAACCCACCCTTCTCCATCGCCGCCGCAATCGTTCCCAACACCTCCATCTGCGCCTCATTCAAAGCGTGTTCATGCGCATGCTTCTTCCCATGCACCGCAACGCCACCAAGATGAAACTCCTCCGCCACCTCCTCAATCGTCACCAGCCCACGCTTCACCAGCGTCCCCAGCGTAGACTCCGGCACACCCGCTCGCGACAAACTCAGCCGCAGATCCCGCACCCGCATCCGCCCACCCACCGCCGCAAGCTCTGCAAGAATCGCCGTCTGATTCTCATTCAGCTTCGGCAGCCGCACCTCCGCCACCAGCACCGCTACCTTCTCCAGCCGACGGGCATCGCGCTCCTCCGCCACCGCCTCGCGCACCAGCCACTTCTTTCGAACCATTCCTTCCAACAGCCCTTTATTCGCGCCCGTAGCCGACCGCAGCGCCGACATCTTCGCCTGCTCTCCACCCTCCAGATAATTCAGCACCGAGTACTCGCGATTCTGCTCCTCCGGCGTCAGCTTCGACCGCCTCGACGACCCCTTCGCCGCCCCCTCGTACAACACCCTCCGCCCCGCCTCAGCGATCCGATAAGAAAAATGCCGCTTCACCTCCGCAGCCAGCGGCAGCATCCCTCGCAGCACCTCGCCCAGCGGAGCTACATAGTACGACGCAATCCACCCCGCCAGCTTCATCAACTCATCCGGCAGCAGCGCAGCATCATCCAACACCTGCTGCACCGGCTTAATCTCGAAGTCATCCGCAGGAGCATCCTCATGCACCCGCACCACCACACCCATCAGCCTCTGCCCGCTGAACGGCACCAGCACCCGCGCCCCCACCACCGGCACCACGCCGTTCACCGCATAGGTAAACACCTGGTCCAGCGGCACCGGCAGAGCAACATCGCAAAACAGAGGCATCTCTCCAGCTTAGCGGAAGCGCAGCCATCGTCCTAAATGGTGGTGCCAGCGAGTCATTCGGCACGACGAGATAGCTCAGGATTGGCCATAACTATCGAGAACCAGCCTCGTCAAATCAGAACAACGGTTATAAATAGAAGGCCCTGCGCGCTCCAAGCCTTAGAATAAGACGATTTCATGATCGGCAAAAATCCACGCACCAGTGTTTCGCTCCTCGTCTGTTCGCTAAACGTGATCATGCTAGGCTGCGGCTCCACTATATCGACGCCTGTCTCAGGAACAAACGTTGTGCCTCCAGGAACCATCAAGCATGTCGTGGTCATCTTTCAGGAAAATGTCTCCTTTGACCACTACTTTGGAACCTATCCGACAGCACAAAACCTATCCGGCGAGTCACCTTTTGCAGCTCTTCCGGGAACTCCCGCCGTCAACGGCCTCACACAAAGCCTCCTGACAAGTAATCCAAACGCCAGCAATAGCACCAACGGCGCTGGCGCTACGAACCCGTTCCGTCTATCGCCCGCCGACGCCGCCACCGCTGACCAGGACCACCGATACAGGCCCGAACAGCTCGCATTTGACGCTGGCGCAATGGATCTATTCCCGTTCTCTGTAGGCGCAAAGGACGCCCCTGACATGGGAAGCGGTATCCTCGCCACCACCGGCCTGACGATGGGATATTACGACGGCAACACAGTAACCGCGATATGGAACTATGCCCAGCACTATGCGATAGGTGATCGCTTCTTCGGTACGACGTTCGGACCCTCTGTCATTGGCGCCATCAATCTCATCTCGGGACAGACCAATGGCGCCGTGAACGATTACAACGGAGAGGGGAGTTTGATCTCAGATGGAAACGGCGGTTACACCATCTTCGATAACGCCGATCCAGTCAATGAAATCTGCTCCACCACCGGCAGCTCCATGGTCCACATGACCGGCAAGAATGTTGGCGACCTGCTGAACGCAGCGGGCGTAACTTGGGGCTTCTTCGCTGAAGGGTTCGACACTACGGCAACCAACAGCAATGGCACCACAGGTTGCCACCGAAGTCACACATCAGCCATCACAAAGCAGACCGCGGCGGACTATATACCGTTCATCAATCCGTTCCAGTTTTACGCCTCGACCGCGAACCCGCTGCACACCCGGCCTACCTCCGTCCAGTCTATCGGCCTCGCAAGTGATGGCACCACCAACCACCAGTACGATCTCCAGGACTTCTTCAACGCAGTTGCAGCTGGAAACTTTCCGGCAGTCAGCTTCCTGAAGTCCGCGGCGTACCGCGATGGTCACGCCGGCTACTCGGACCCGATCGACGAGCAGGCATTCCTGGTGAGCACCATCAATCTCATCGAGCAGACACCGGAGTGGAACAGCACGCTTGTCATCGTCACCTATGATGACTCCGACGGCTGGTACGATCACGTCAACAACGTCATCAATGGCAGCGCGACCACACAGGATGCCTACTCTTCACCTGGAGTCTGCGGTAATGGTGCAACCGCGCTTCCCGGTGTCAATGTTGGAACGTTGCATGCGCAGGGCAGATGCGGTTACGGCCCACGACTACCAATCCTGGTGATCTCACCGTGGGCCAAGCCAAACTACGTGTCCCACACCGAAATCGACCAGACCTCCGTCTTACGATTCGTTGAAGACGTCTTCCTGAACCAGCAGCGAATTGGACAGGGGTCGTACGATTCGATCGCCGGCTCGATCGTCGACATGCTCGATTTCAGCCAGTCCACCCCGCAGAACGGAAAAGTGCTTCTGCTGGATGACACAACCGGCCAAGTCACGAGTGCCCAATAGCATCTAACAAATTCAAAGTCCTAAGGCAGCTTTCTCACCTAGAAAGACATACACGCTAGGTATGAGCTCTAACCCTTCGCGGGTGCCTTCAACCCCAACTCAGCCATCACCATCTGCAGATCCTTCCACGCATCACCCTTCATGCGTGGATCTCGCAGCAGAAACGCCGGATGATAGGTCACCGCCAACTTGGCCCCACGGCAGCTATGCCACCTGCCCCGTAGCGCACTGAGCGACTGCTTCACTCCCAGCAGATACATAGCCGCAGTAGAACCCAGCGCCACCACCACCTGGGGCTGCACCACATCAATCTGCCGCAGCAAAAACTGATCGCACGTATTGGCTTCAATAGGCTCCGGAACGCGGTTCGCCGGCGGCCTGCACTTCACGATATTCGCGATGTAAACCTCTTCGCGCTTAAGCCCCATTGCTTGAATCATGTTGTTCAGCAGCTGCCCAGCCTTACCAACAAACGGAACACCCGAAGCATCTTCATCCGCTCCTGGCCCCTCGCCAACAAACATCAGCCGTGCATTGGCATCGCCATCGCCGAACACGATCTTTCGTCGCCCCGCGTACGCCAGCGGACATCGAGTGCAATCGCCGATCTCAGTCTGAATCGCAACCAGAGCCTCTGGCTTATGTGCCGCGTCCACCCGACTCTCAGGCAGAGGAACAAGCTCATCGAAACTCACAAGCTTCGGAATCGGAGGCTCCAGGAATTCAGGTCGACTCGAAACAGGCGCATCTCGCCGCTCCACCACAGCAACCTGCGCAGGCAGTGGTTGCACCGGAACAGCGGCATCAACCACAACAACCTCTGTGGCAACAACAACGGAAACGGAAGCGGCCTCGGCATACACCGGCTCTCCCTGACGATAGAAGTCGTGGACGCCCATGTCGCGAAGATACTCAACGTAAGCCCGCAGTTGCTGCTCTGCCTCACCTGCCATGGCTCTATGGTATCGCGGTTAGTGCAGGGGAATGTCAATCACCGGTTCAATAACGCGCTCCGGCAAAACGAACTTCACATGGCCCTGCTTGATCTCATCCTGCGCCACCCGACATGCCTTCATCGACTTGGCCACGATCAGAGGAGAGGCGCCCGACTGCAGTTGCCGCGCACGTCGCGCCGCACCTTTGACTAGGCTGTACTTATTGTGGAATGCATTTTCAATCGTCATGCGTTTCACCCCGATGTCTGAAGTTATATCTCAGCACAGCGAAAAGCCATACACAATTCGTAGTGGATAACGTGTCCCTTACTGGTCAAACGTACCCAACGCAGCCTTCAACCTCGGCGAAGCAGCGTCCGTCCTGCAGCTCGAAGCCAGCGCCTGCATCCCATCCCTGTCTCCACGCTCACACAAAACAATAGCCTTCATCTCGGCGACAGCCTGATCCAGAACATCGTTCACCAGCGCATACTTGTAGTCCCACATCTGCTTCAACTCGTTCCGCGCCTCGGCCAACCTGCTTTGAATCACCGCCTCAGACGTCACATGCTCTGCTTCACTGCGGTTACGCAGCCGCATCTCCAACACCTGCGGGCTCGGCGGCAGGATAAAGATCGACACCGCCTCTGGCAGCTTCCTCATCACCTGCACCGCGCCCTGCACATCGATGTCGAGCAGCAGATCCTTCCCCGCATCCTTTGCATGAGCCAGCGCCGAGACCGCCGTCCCGTAGTAGTTCCCAAAGACCTCCGCCCACTCCAGGAAGTCTCCCTCCGCAATCATTCGCTCAAACTCTGCCCGCGTCGTAAAGTGATACTCGCGCCCATCCGTCTCCGACCCACGCGGCGCCCGCGTCGTATACGAAATCGAAAAATCCAACCCCTCAACCAACGTCCGCAGCTGACTCACCAGCGTAGACTTCCCCGAACCCGAAGGCGCCGAAATGATAAAAAGAATTCCTGCCATGCGCCTCAATCACCTAATCAACTTATATCTGCCAGTCTAACAATCGAACGCCGAACTACTCCAGATTCTGAACCTGCTCCCGCGCCTTCTCGATCTCAGCCTTCATCTCCAGCCCAAGCTCCGTAATCCGCAGACTGTTCTCACCCGCCGCTCCGCTCGTCTTCGACAGCATCGTATTCGCCTCGCGATTCAGCTCCTGCAGCAGAAAGTCCAGCCGTTTGCCCAGCTCCCCGCCCTCGTCCAGCATCGACACAAAGCGCTCCACATGCGTCCGAAGCCGAACGATCTCCTCCTCGATATCACTCTTCTCCGCCAGCACAGCAGCCTCAGCCAACAACCGCTCTTCCGTAACCGCGACACCTTGCGTCAGCTCCATCAGGCGACTGCGCAACCGTTCAAACTGCGCCTCGCGCACACCATTTCGCAGTCCTGCCATCTCCTCGGCGAACGCCTGCAACCGCAACATCGACGCCCGCAACTCCGCGGCCAGCGAAGCACCCTCCTGCGCTCGTCCCTCGTTCAGCTTCCCCACCAACGGACCAATCAGAGACAGCACTTCCACATCAAGCCCTTCGATCTCTCCCCCTCCGGAGCCGACATCTACGCTCATCACGCCAGGAATTCGCAACATCGAATTCAGATCCGGCTCGCTCGTCACTCCGTGCAACCCCGCAGCCTCACGAAAGGCACGCACGTACGCCTCCAGCAATCCGACGTTTAGCTGAAGCTCCGTGTTGGCCCTGCGCTCCAACTGCAGCGTCACTTCAATGTGTCCACGCCGCAGATTCTCCTTCAGCGCTCGGCGCAACTGCACCTCCAACGCATCGCATGATGAAGGCAGCCGCAGATGAAGGTCGAGAAAGCGGTGGTTCACACTCTTCAATGTCAACGTGAAGGCCGCACTATCCTTCACCGATCCACGCAAGCTGGCATACCCTGTCATCGAATAAATAGCAGTCACGCAATTCCCTCCAGCCCCACCGGCAAACCACCTTCTTCACTGCCCGTCGGTACCACGTCATCCTCGTTGAACTGCAGATTGTAAAGTCTCCGGTAGGTCCCCGAATGCTGCATCAGCTCATCATGCGTACCGATCTCTGTGATCCGGCCGCCTTCAATCACTGCGATCCGAGAAGCCCTCCGCACCGTCGAAAGCCGATGTGCAATCACAAACACCGTCCGCCCCTGCATCAGGTTTGCCAACGCCGCCTGCACCAGCTGCTCGCTCTCCATATCCAGCGACGACGTCGCCTCGTCCAGAATCAGAATCGGCGCATTCTTCAGGATCGCCCGCGCAATCGCCAGCCGCTGCCGCTCCCCCCCACTCAACCGCGCGCCCTTCTCCCCTATCACCGTGTCATATCCATCCGGCATGTTGAGAATGAAGTCGTGTGCCAGCGCCATCCGCGCCGCCTCTTCCACCTTGCTCATCGGAACATCCGGCTGACCGTACGCGATATTGTTCCGCACCGTATCGTTGAACAGCACCGTCTCCTGCGTCACCTTACCGATCTGCTGTCGCAGCGAGGCGATCGTCACATCACGCAGATCGTGCCCATCCATCAAAATCCGCCCCTCATTCACATCGAAAAATCGCGGAATCAAATTCACCAGCGAAGACTTCCCAGCGCCGCTCGGGCCGACAAACGCGACCACCTCGCCCGGCTTCACCGCCAGATTGATGCCCCGCAACACCTGCTTCACCTCGCCGTCGCTCTCATAAGCAAAGCCGACATCCTCAAAGCGAATCGCTTCATTGAATCCCTTCAACACAAATGCGCGCTTCTTCTCCTGCACATCATCCTGCGCGTCCATAAACTTGAAGATCTCTTCACTCGCCCCAAGCGCCTGCTGAAAGCTGTTGTAGAACAAGGCAAACTTCCGCACCGGATCGTACAGAGTAAACACCGCGATCAGAAACGAGATGAACGATCCAATCGTCATCGATCCGCTCTTGATGCGCTCGCGGCCAAGCAGTAGCAACAAAGCAATCGCCACCGATCCAAGCGCATCCATCAGCGGCGAGCTGATCGCCTGCACGCTTACCGACCGCAGATTCGCACTGAACAGCCGCCGCGCTGCACGGCGGAAGCGGTTCATCTCCCACAGCTCCATCCCGAACGCCTTCACGATCCGGTTGCCGGTAATCGTCTCGTGAAGGATGTTCTGGATCTCGGCCAGCTTGTCCTGTCCCTTGCGCGTTGTCTGTCGCACACGCCGCCCGATACGCCGCGCCGACGAGATCACGACCGGCACAAACAGCAGCAGCACCCACGCCAGTTTCCCACCGTAAAAGATGGCAACGCCGGCCATAAAAATCAGCGTGAAAATCTGCTGCAGAAACTCGCCAAGCACACTCGACATCGCCGTCTGCACGCGCTCGATGTCGTTGATCAGCGTCGACAGCAAAGTCCCCGTCGTATGCTTCTGAAAGAATCCCACCGAACGCCGCAGCACTGCGTTGTAGAGGTCATTCCGCAGATCGGTAATCATTCCGAAGCCGGCGTAGTTGACCAGGTACGTGCCAGCGTAATCGCACACCGACTTCAATAACGCAGAGGCTACCAGCGCATACGCCACCACTGTCCACGCGTTGTGGAAGTGACCCGGAACAAGAAAATGCAGATTCAGGGGTCTCGCAAGAAGAGGCACGCGGAACACCAACACGTCATGCGTGTACTCATCCGGACTCAACACATTGTCGAAGATCGGCTTCACCAGCAGCACGCGAAACGCCGCCATGGCCCCCACGATCGCCATCAGTACAACCGACGCCAGTGAGTACAGCGCGTACGGCCGGACATAGAGAAGCAATCGCCAAATGCGCTTCAAGCCATCACTCTCCCGGTCGTCGTCATCGCTCTGCGCATCTCACCATTCTATTGCGCTCCGACGCTTCACCCAACTACCGCGGCATGTCCCGGTGGGCCGTCTTCACCGAATAACCCTCTTCCGCTAGACGCTTCTTCATCTCTTCCGCAATAAACACAGACCGATGCTGGCCCCCAGTGCATCCAAACGCCACTGTCAGATAGCTCTTCCCCTCCTTGATGTAGTGCGGCAGCAGAAACTTCAGCATGTCCGTGGTCTTATCCAGAAACTCCTGTGTCTGCGGAAACTGACGAACGTACTTCGCCACCTTCGGATGCTTTCCCGTCAGTTTGCGGAACTCCGGCACAAAATGCGGGTTCGGCAAAAAACGCACATCGAAGACCAGATCGGCCTCGGTAGGAACTCCATTCTTGAAACCAAAGCTGTTCGAAGAGATCATCAGCCCGCGCCCACTCTCCTCCCGCTCAAACTGCGAGTTGATGTGCGCCCGAAGATCATGCACATTGAACTTCGTCGTATCCAGCACAATATCCGCGACATTGCGGACCGGGTCCAATCTCTTTCGCTCTGCCCGGATCGACTGCACCACCGTATCGCTCCGCCCCAGCGGATGCGGCCGCCGCGTCTCAGAGAAGCGCCGAATCAGTGCATCTTCACTCGCCTCCAGAAACACCACCCGCGTCGGCAGCACCTTGCGAACCTTCTTCAGAATCGCGGGAAACTCATCCAGCCGCATCCCTTCGCGCACATCGACCACCAGCGCCGCACGATCGATCTCCGCTGATTGCCGAACTAAATCGGCAAAACTCGGCACCAGCTCAAGTGGCAGATTGTCGACCGAGTAGTAGCCCAGGTCCTCGAACGCCTTCAGAGCGGATAACTTGCCGGACCCCGAAAGCCCCGTCAGCACTACAAGTTCGCCGCGATTTTTAAGGGGCGTGACGGATTTTGCCTTCTTCGTGTCTTTCGCGCCAGCCTTCGCTAATCGCTTCGAGACCTTCTTGCTCGCCATGCTTGAAATCCTAGCATCCCGGCTTACGGAACCTCGATCAGCTCCATCTTTCCGTCGCGCTTGCGATGCAACACCATCGCCTGCCCGCCGTGGTCGCGAAACACGAAGACATCTCGATCGCGAAACGCTGCCTCTTTAACAGCCTCCTCCAACGACATCGGCCGCAGCGCAACTCCATCGGTCGAGCGCACCACATGCGGCTCCGACAGCGGCGAATGAGACGGAAAGGAATGCACCAGCATCGGCACAGCCTTGCGCCCGACGCTGCTCTTGGTCGCCACCTTCACGGCAGTCGTCTTTCGTCCCGCCGGCGCCGCCACCTCCGCCGCAGCGCTCTTCACGTCGGACTTCGGATGCCGCTTGATCGTTCCAAACTTCTTCTTATGCCGAATCGCCTGCTGCTCAATCTTCGCCAGCGCATCATGCAGCGCGACCTCCATCTCGGTCGACTCACACCGCGCCACCAGTTTGTGATGCTTCGTCTGCACCGTAACCTCGGCAATCTGCCGATACTTATCTCTGGATAAAATCACATGCACACTGCCGGAGTTGCCGACGATCTTCGTAATCGCAGCGATCCCTTCCTCAGTCTGCAGCTTCAGTTTTTTCGTGATGGTTGTCTGTCTGCCGGTGTACTCCATGTCCATAGTTCACCTCGTCGCTGCAATCTAATGATCCTAGCGCAGAGGATCAGCGTACACGACGTTGGTGCGTACTTGGAATCTGCATATCTTCCCGGTACTTCGCGACCGTCCTCCGCGTCACCTGGATTCCCTGCCGCTGCAGCTCGGCCGCCAGCTGATCATCCGTCAACGGCTTCCGTTCGTCCTCTTCCTCAATCAGCTTCTTCACCTTGCGCTTCAGCAGCACCAGCGGCAGATCGCCACCCTCCGGCCCATTCACTCCCTCGGAGAAGAAGAAGCGCAGCTCAAACACGCCCTGCGACGTATGCACGTACTTGTTCGCCACCGCGCGGCTCACCGTCGAAGGATGCACCCCAATCTCCTCCGCGACCTCTTTGATCATCATCGGCTTCAGCGCGTTGACCCCATGCTCCAGAAACTCTGTCTGCCGCCGCACGATCACCTCGCACGTCCGCACAATCGTGTTCTTCCTCTGCTCGATATTCCTCAGCAGTTGAATCGCGGACTTGTACCGCTCCTTCACATACTCCTTGACTTCCTTCTCCGTCTGCTTCTGCTGCAGCATCTTGCGATAGCCCTGGTTCAGACGCAGCGTAGGCATGTCCTCTTCATTCATCAGCACGACGTACTCATCGTCGCGCTTCACAAACGCAACATCGGGCTCAATCAGCCGCGTCTCGCTCTGGTTGTAGCGCTGTCCGGGCCGAGGGTCCAGCGTTCGGATAAACTCCACCGCCGCCTTCACCTCATCCGCCGTACGTCCACAGCTACGCGTCAGCTCGCGCATGTCCTTCTTCTGCAGCAGCGGCAGGCAATTCGTCACAACGTGGATCGCAATACTGAAAATATCTTCACGCACTGGAACATCAGCGGGAGCAATCGCCTCAACCGCACCATAGTCCTCATCGCCCGCCGCCGCACTTCTGGCCGCACCATTGGCCGCAGCAGTCTGCCTTCGTCGAAGCACGATCGCCGCTTCACCCCGCTGCGCATTAATCTGGATCAGCAAGCACTCACGTAGGTCGCGCGACCCCACACCCACTGGATCGAGATAATTGACCACCGTTCGCGCTTCACGGACAGCAGCCAAAAGCGACGCCACCGTCTCATCCTCCCCAGCCGCAATATCCAGCGTCTCGTCCTGCACCGTGCCGTGCCCATTTTCGCTGTTCTCAGGCACCTCCCACAGATGCGCTAACTTGCCCTTGGTTCCGCGCTCAAATGGAATCGGCTCCGACCGGGCCGGCTCTTGAAACTGCATCAGCGCCTCGGCCAGCTCCTCGTCGCTTGCAGTCAGATATCCATTCTCATTCAGATTTCCTACCACCAACTCCGCCGCTGCCCGAACCTCCGGACTCAACGTCAGCGACCCCAGTTGCCAGGTCAAATGGTCGCTCAGCGTGCTCGGCTGCGACAGAAAGTTCTCGAACGAAGGCTTGTCGTACTCTTCAAAATTCGACGAGGTGCGAAAACCCGGATCGAGATAATCCTGAAAGTAGCTCCCAAAATCGATCTCATCGAACGGATCTTTCTCGACCCTCTCGCTCTCGGCCGCAACCTCCTCCGCCGAACGCTCCCGGTCCCCTTCGATCCCTGCCCTCTCATCCAGCGTGGCGACCGACTCTTCCAACTCCTCCAACACCGGATTCTCCACCATCTCGGTGTTGATCATCTCTCTCAGCTCAAGCTTGTTCAGCGCCAGCACGCTGACCATCTGCACAAGTCCAGGCGTCAGCACCTGTCTTTGCGAGACCTTCAAGTTCAGCTTCGGTTGCAGCAGCACTTTAACCCCTCATCAAACCGACTACTTACTCTTCTGTCGTTGTACCGTTTGGCATTCATCGTGCTTACAGTACGACAAAGTGCAGACGAAGCGCCAATTTTCAACTTGGCCACAGTCTACACGCCGTAGCCCAATCTCGCTGTAAGTCTAACTCCACCAAAGGCTGCGCGAACTCCACCTATAGCAACCTGCTCTTACAACAGAAGTTGTAACCCTCAGGTCCCATCTTCAACCCATCGAGAAATTCTCTCCCAGATAGATCCGCCGCACCTCCGGATCACGCCCCAGTTCCCCCGGCGTCCCCGTCTGAAATATCTTCCCCTCCGCAATAATGTAAGCCCGATCCGTCACCGACAACGTCTCCCGCACATTATGGTCCGTAATCAACACGCCGATCCCACTCTTTTTCAATCCGAAGATAATCTCTTGCAGATCCAGTACCGCAATGGGATCGATACCGGAAAATGGCTCATCAAGCAGAATGAACGCCGGCTCGATCGCCAGGCATCTCGCAATCTCCACCCGCCTGCGCTCCCCACCGCTCAGCGCATAGCCTCGCGTCTTCCGCACATGCCCCAGATTCAACTGTTCAATCAACTTCTCCGTGCGCGTCCGCCGGCTCTCCCAGCTCAACTGCTGCGCCTCCAGCACAGCGAGAATATTGTCCTGCACCGTCAGCTTGCGAAAGACCGAAGGCTCCTGCGGCAGATAGCTGATGCCATAGTTTCTAGCCCGCAGATACATCGGCAGCCGGGTGATGTCATGTCCATTGGCCAGCACCCGTCCCGTATCGGGCCGCACGAGTCCAACGATCATGTAAAAACTCGTCGTCTTCCCTGCTCCATTCGGCCCCAGCAGTCCCACCACCTCACCCTGCTCAATCTCGAGGCTGACCCCCTTCACCACCTGGCGCCCGCCATAGGACTTGCCAATCTCCTCCGTCGATAGCGTCTTCATTGCTTGTTCTTCACCCGCGTCTCCGTGCGCACTCTCTGTCCCGCGCCACTCTCTCCTACATTAGAAACCACGACGTTCTCATCCCCCGCATGGAATCGCAAAGATGTACCCGTTACGGTCCCTTGCAAATCGTCCACAACCTTTGGCAGCGCCGTCGCCGTTCCGGTCAAGACAAACATGCCATCGCTCGCCGTATACACAACCTGCTCCCCTGTCGCGCGTCTCCCAGGCTGCTGCATCTCGATATGCCCGCTCGCCACAACCCGCTCCACACTGCCGCCCATAAATCCGCCGCCTGCCGTCGCACCGCTCGCCTTCTTATCTCCGGTCGGAGCGCCGCCGATCGCATTACCTGTCTGCGGCCCCTTAGCCGCCGCGGCCTGCAGATACACCACAACCTGCTGCCCCCTCATGCTCCCATCCGCGCTATCGACCTGAACCCCACCCGTAAAATCAGCTCTCCTGGCCTCATCTGAATAAACTAGTTCCCTGCTCATAACCCGAACCACATCCGTCTTACCGGCCCCACCACCCGGCTTCCCTACCTTCGAGCCGTTCGTCTTCGTTGGCGCCCCACCACCCACCAGCACCGTATGCACCGCCATCGGAGCACCCTGTCCCTCACCATGCGCCAGCAGCCGCCTCTGCTTCTGCTCAAACTCAAGAACCGGCGCATCCACCTGCGACGCCCCTTGCCACAATCGCGCTGGCTTCCCCGGCACCCCATAAAACTTCGCCACCTGCGAGTCATGCTTCATCTCAGCCCGCGTCGCCAGCACATGCACCGGCTCTGAACTCCCCGGCTGTCCATAACTCGCCTTTACCGACCCATCCGCCGTTGCATCTCCCGTCTGCTGCTCCGTCACCACACGATCTGCCCAAAGCACGCTCGTCCCATCGCTGACCTGCACATCGCCGGTCAACGTCGTCCGCTCGAGCCCACCATCATAGATAGCTCGTTGCGCCGTCACTCGTTCTTCCACTGGTGCAGCCGCATCGCCCGGCTTCTTCGCCGGAAGCTGAGTCATCACGACATGCCCCTCTTCGGTTGCATTCGAGATCTCATCCGTTCCCAGGTCATCCTTCTTTTTCTCCGAACTCGCACCCCGCCCCGCATCAGCCGTTACTGGCCGGAAGTGCGCCACCAGCGAATCTCCCGAGCTCGTATTGACCACCCCCGTCGCACTCACCCTGCGAATCGTCGTATGTCCGTCGCCATGAACCTCCGCAATATGGTCCGCATTCCCTACCCGCACAAAATGCGCCGTCAACACCTCTCCTGCCAGCGCACTACTGACCATCCCGCCACCCTTCACAGCCGGACTAAGCACCTTCAACCGCGCATCTCCCGTGGCCTTCGCATCCCGCATCTCGGCCTTTCCTGCCTTATCCGCACCCAAAGCCAGCTCCACGGCACCTGCGTTCAACTCTCTCTCGCTCCACGGCTCCCCCGCTGCATCCGAGGCCCTCACCCTCTCATGCAGATGAACCGCCCCCGTCATCACCACATGCTCCGGATGTCCTGCCTTATCGAACGCCGCTCGTCCCTCCGCCGCCTCACCCTGAGCCTGTCGCAACGGATCATCGAGCAAATACTTCACCCCACCCGACATCACCGCTGACTGCGGCTGACTCTGCGCATTCAACGTCATCTCGCCCCGCGGCCCCGTAACCGTCCCACCCGCACCGTTCGTCAGCGCAACCTCTCCCTCAGCCTCCACACGCTCCACCGACCCATCCGGCCGCAGATGCATCACTACATGCTGCGCCTGCGCCGTCTGACCCTCGTCATGACCCGTGGCACCCACCGCCACATACTTCGCCTGTGTCAGCGACACCCTCTGATCCGGTCGATCCAGCTCCGCTCGCGAAGCCGTCAGCAACACCGGCCTGTCGTGCTCAAGCCCGTTCACCCGTACCGCAGAATGCAGCACCACCACACCCGTATCCGAGTTGTAGTCCGCACCAATCGCATGCCCCGTCAGCCCACCCGACTCAAACTCGATCTCGTTATCCGTCGCCGCCACACCCAGCTTCTGCAAAAACACCAAGCCGCTGGTCGTCACATGAATCAAGCGCGGGTCCTTCGTTTCATGCTCGATCGAACCAGCCTCACCCTTATGCAAATCCTTCCCCGCTGCATAGTCCATCTTCGCGTTGGCATCCAAAGCCTCGGGTGCCTGCAAGTCGATATGCACCTCTCCCATCGCCCGGATCACTCCAGCGGCCTGGTCATACTCAAACTCACTCCCGTAGATCCGGTCCGCTCGATCCTGTTTCCGTCCGTACAGCACGATCCCCACATCATGCAGCGTCACCTTGCCATCAGCGCGTTCCACCGCCTTGGAGGCATGAATCGTATAGACCGTTCTTCCCTGCACAGACTGCGAATAGGTAAACCCGTTCGTCTCCCGCCGTACATTCACCCCGAGCTTCTTCGGCAGATTCGTCAAAAACCGGTGCGCCCGATAGTGTGCATACCCCAGAAAGGCGGCGATCACTATCAGCAGCAGGCCCGCGCCCACCAGCAACCAAACTCGCAGTCGTTCTACCGAAACGCTCATCCAACTTCTATCTTCTCACCCATAACGGCACTAAAAGCCGCTCCCGTCCCCACAACTCGCCACATCCTTCCGCGCCCAATCGCCGTCACAACCCGCCTCCGAGGTCTAAACTAGAGACATGGCCGATCAGCTCTACCTTAGCCTCTGGTTTCCGAACTTCCGCTTCGAAACCCTCCCCGCGACCCTCGTCTCGGTCATGCGTCAGTTCGCCCTCATCAGCGGAGAAAAGCGTGTCGCAGCCGCCAGCGTCTACCCCATCAGCTTCACCGAAGCCCCCACCTACCAGCGCATCTACGTCAACGACGACCGCGCCGAAGAAAACCAGGACACCTCCGGCTCCATCATCGAAAACGCCGTCGCCGAAGCCACCGAGCAGCTCCACGACGACATGGCCTACGAGTTCGAGATGCGCTGGAACCTCTGGGCCCCCGACATCGACCCCAACTACCCCAACCCGGACTTCGACCCCGACACCGACATCGACCGCGAGTTCCAATCCACCGCCCTCGATCCCCTCTGGAAACTTCAGCCCGCCACCGTCCGCATCCTCGGCTTCGGCCCCAAGTTCGACGACGCCAGCTTCGAACAGAACGGCCACATCCGCATCGACTTCGGCCTCGACACTCCCTGGCTCGCCGAAACCCTCGAAGATGAGCAGCTCGACGAAGCCGCCACCAAACACATCCAGCAAAATGTGGAGATTCTCCTGGCCTTCACTCTCTCCGTCGAAAAAAACTGCGGCATCAGCAGCCGCCTCCTCTGGACCGAGTCCGGCGAACCCCTCGCCCAGAAGCTCATCGACCGCCTCCAGCGCGTCAACTAACTTTGGATCAAAGAGTCAGTGCTTGATCAACGCACAACGTTTCGCAAAAATACTTATCTTGCGCTGGCCATAAGAGCCTGAGAGCATGGCGACATGAAAGGTCAGTGGCTGAAAGCGGCTTTGATGTGGACAGCTGGGATCGGTTTTATTCTGCTGGTGCTTTGGGAGCTGTCACGTAGGATGCTGATCATGTAGTAAGACTTCGGAAGGATTGGCCGCAACCCGCTCCGCCCGCCGCAACCTCACCTCTCGCAGCGCCACCCAAATAAGCCCCGCAAAAGTTAGCAGCAGAATTCCATAAGCCCGCCTCCCATGCAGCTGCGGCACATCCTCATACAACAGCGCCAACCCCACAAAAACAAAGAACACATGCGCGCAGAACACCTGCAGCGAAGCCTTCCCCAGCGTCAAAAAAGGCTCGATCGATACCAGCTTCACCAGAAAACGCCGCATCCAGTAGCAGACAATCGTGAACGCGATAAGATTCACCAGCCGCATCGGCCCAATCGACCACTTGTCCAGACTGAGACCCAGCGCCTGCTGCGTCAAATGCGATCCCAGCCAACCGTGTCTCACCCCCAGAAAGAACGCACACACCACCCCGCACATCGCAATGGCATATCCCGGCACACGCGCCAGCGGCAACCCGCCCTCCACCGACTTCGCCCCAAGCCACAGCCCCCCGACCCACACCCCTTGCCACGCAAAAAGATTAAACGCCCCGGTCTCCTGCAGCGGAATCGGCAGATGCGTCACATGCACCACCACGCCATGCAGCAGCTCCCTCAACCCAAACTGCGCCGCAACCCACACAACAAAACTCACCGCAAGAATTCGCCGCCACCCATAGCGTGCCGACGCCGTCAGCAACATCGGCGTGAAGAAAAGAAACAGCACATACATCGGCAAAATATCCAGCAACGGCGGACAGTAGATCAGCAGCACCGATCCAATAACCGCCACCACTGGGTGCACCAGATAAAAGTTCAGCAGGTTAGTCAGCGCTGGTCGATGCGTCGTCGCCGCAAATGCCGCCGCCACGGTAAACGCGAACGTCAGCATCAACAGGTGGTATCCATAGATCTTCAGCGTCCTCCGCCAAAGCTTCGCCCTTAAGCCGGACTCATCCTTCTGCGCATCCCGCACATAAACGCGGCTCACCAGCATCGCCGACAGAAAAACGAAACCCTCGGCCGAAGAAACAAACCCAAACGGTTGATTCACAAAATCACTGAAGTGCGTCGGCAGATGCGTCAACGTCATCCACACCAGAAAAAGCCCACGCAGCGCGTCCAGCTCCGGTCGTCTCTGCAACTTTGGATAAGAAATCTTCACCGGTCCACCCTGGAAGAAGCGCTCCTTCAGCATAGGTTAGAAACGTAACGTCAGCGTCGCCCAAGCCGCTTTGTATTTACCAGACCAAATATTCCTCCCATCCACTCAGGTAAGACGAACCGCCACTCGTTTCGCCTCCATGCCCAACTTTCCCAGCTCCTCACCTCGACTAACCGCAGCAAAACAAAGACACAACGTCTTTACGAACTTCATCGAAAACCCTTATGCCTTTCTTACGAACCAAGTGCTGAAATAGCTCATGTCGGCAGAACACAGCCGTCAGGAGAGAGTTAGATGAACACCTTCCGCACCCGCAGACCGCTTCTCGTCAACGCCACCCAGTGCCTCCACCCCACCCTGATCCTCACCGACGCCGGCCAGCGCAAAGCCTTTCCCGGCGACTGGATCATCGAAGGCGAGAACCGCGAGCGCTACATCGTCGATAACAGCTTCTTCCAGCGCACCTTTGCCCCGATCCCTTGGGAGCCGACCAGCGAAGGCCGCAACTACGGCAGCTAAGCCAGGTCCCTGACCTGAAACCTCAACCTTAACCAACCGGCCCCGGTCCTCACGACCAAAGAGAAAAAGCGCAGTGGCATATGGCATTGTCCCTCGTAATAGAACCTCCCTCACAAACACTCCCGTCCACCTCCAACCCCGCCGCAACTCCTCGATCGCGCTCTATCCCTCCCCGCACCAACCTCAACACAAGCTCCATGCGCACCCGTAGAGCGCAGCTGCGTGATGCCCACGCCATCCATCAGCTGATCGAAAGCTTCTGCCACGACGGCACCCTCCTCCGCCGCTCCTACGCGGAGATCTGCGCCAACATCCGCACCTTCACCATCGTCGAAACCGACGCCCACCAGTTCCTCGGCTGCGCAGCTCTCCACGTCTACGGCCAGCACCTCGCCGAGGTCCGCTCCATCGCCGTTCATCCCGAGACCAAAGGCCACGGCGCCGGTGGCCTACTCGTCCGCGCCCTCCTCGACCAGGCCGAATCCTGCGGCATCAAGTGCGTCTGCCTCTTCACCCGCATCCCAGCATTCTTCGAGCACTTTCACTTTCATCTCGCCGAACGCCTGGCCCTCCGCGACAAAGTCGCCAAGGACTGCATGCACTGCGCTCGCCGCAACGCCTGCGACGAGATCGCAATGGCCATAGGAGACCTCCCAGAACCCCAAAGTCTGGCGGAGCAAACCTTCTTCCTGCCGCAGCACCATTCAGACCTCGTACAACTTCAGCTCTGAGCACTCCCCAGGAAGTGGCATCCAAGGCACCACCCACTTACGTTAACCTTGCACGCAACCGTTACGGTCATGCATGATGACCACCAACGGAACGCGTGCAGAAGGAATGTTGGCGGCCAGCACCGTATCTCGCAGCCAGCATCTTTTGTTTCGAAGCAGAACACCGGCTTTACTTTCAACGTTCTGCGGAAGCTAGCGATATATCGCACAGGAAAAAGAAGATGGAATTTATCGAACAGAAAGAGATCGCCCCAACCTTTCAATCCAACATTCGTGCTGAAGACGGCCTGCTACCGGGCAGTCAATGGAACACTCTCTGCGAAGGTGTCCTCATCCCCTTAGGTTCACTCTTTGTGGTCTTCCTCTTCATGCTAGGCGTCATGCTCATCACCACCTAGCCGGCAACAACGATCTCCGAAAAATCGGCAATGCCCGAGAAATCTCCAAGCACCTTCTCGAGCAGTGCCAGACGATTCGCTCGCACCGCCTCATCCGGAGCCATTACCATCACCGCTTCGAAGAACGCATCCACCTGCGGCCGCAGCGTAGCAATCTGCTCCAGCGCCGCGTTGTAGTTCTTCTCTGCACGCAGCTTGGAAACACGCTCTGCCAGCTCAGCCGACCGCTCCGCAAGCGCCTTCTCCGTCGGCTCCGTCAACAATCCGGCATCGACATGAGCCGCAGCAGCAATCCCCTTCTCCTTCGCCTGCGCCAGAATATTCTTCATCCGCTTGAACGCCGAAGACACCGCGACGAAATCACCAGCGCCTCCACTTGAAGCTCCGCGAACCACCGTCACAGCGTCTGCACGCCCTAGCGCATCCCGCACGTCGCTCGACCCAACTGCCAACACTGCCTTCACAACGTCATAGGCCTGCGCACGTACCTCACGCAGATAAAACTCCAGCCTCTCCGCAAAGAAAGCTCGCACCTTAGCCGCCACAGCCGAGTCCTTCGTCCCCATCGCAGCAATCTCATCCAGTGAAAGCGGCAGTGCCACGCTGGTCTCCGCCAGAATCTTCACAATTCCATTCGCCGCCCTGCGCAACGCGAACGGATCCTTCGAACCAGTAGGCTCCAGCCCCAACCCGAACATCCCGGCGATCGTATCCGCCTTATCCGCAATCGCCAGCAACGCCCCCTCCACCGTCCGAGGCACACCATCCTCCATCGACACCGGCTTGTACTGGTCGTAGATCGCGTCACCCACCGCCGCCGGAAAACCCTGAGCCCGCGCATACAGCCCACCTACCGCACCCTGCAACTCCGTAAACTCCTTCACCAGCTCGGCAGTAAGATCCGTCTTCGCCAACAACGCCGCATCATCCAAGGCCACGGCATCCACCGCCACGCCACGGCCCGCAACCAGTCCAGCAAGATCAGAAGCCACCTTCCGCACCCGCTCCGTCTTCGCGAAGTAGCTCCCTAGATCCTTCTGAAACGTCACGTTCTCCAGCAGCGCCACACGGTCCATCAACGGCACCCTCTGGTCGAACTCCCAGAAAAATCTCGCATCATTGAACCGCGCTCGTAAAACCCGTTCATTCCCGTGCCGAATCACCGCCATCCCCGCCTCATCGGCCTCGGTATTCAACACCGCGAGAAAATGCGGAGCCAGCTTCCCATCCTTATCCTCAACCGCAAAGTAGTTCTGGTGATCCCGCATCACCGTCACCAGCACCTCCTCCGGCAGCGCGAGATACTCCTTCTCAAACCCACCCAGCAGCACCGACGGCCACTCCGTCAGCTGCGTCAGCTTATCCACCAGCCCATGATCCTCACGCCAACGCAGCCCAGGCACAGTCCTTGTCACATGATCCAGCGCCTTCCGAATCTTCTGCCGCCGCACCTCAACATCCGCGACCACAAACCCCTTCTTCAGCGCCTCCTCATACTCACCCGGAGCCTTCAGCTCAATCGCCGCATCCCCAAACAGCACCCGATGCCCATACGTAACCTTACCCGCTACATATCCACCAAACTCCACCGGCACCACTTCCCCACCCAGCAGCGCAACCAACCAACGCACCGGCCTCACAAACCGCTCCGGCCGCCCCGCACGCCAGTACATATTCTTCGCCCAGTAGATCCCCGCCAACTCCTTCGGCATCTCCGCAGCGATCACCTCCGCCGCCGGTCGTCCTGCCTTCACCGACGTCGCCGCCAGATACTCACCCTTCGCATTCGTCACCGTCTTCAACTCGGAGACATCCACCCCGGCCTTCTTCGCAAACGCGACCGCAGCCGGCGTCGCCACACCATCCTTGTACGCGATCTTCACTGACGGCCCCACCAACTCCTCGGACACATCTTCCTGCCGCTCAGCAACACCGTCCACCCAAACCGCCAACCGCCGCGGCGTAGCAAAGCTCTTCGTCACCGCACCCGACCGCACCAGCCGCTCGCGCTCCAGCATCTTCACCACGCGCTGCTCCAGCTCCGCCTGCGCCCCTGCGATCATCCGCGCCGGAACCTCTTCCAACCCAATCTCAAACAAAAACTCAGCCATCGTCCTCAACTCAAATCCCGCCACAAAGGCGAATCCCGCATTCAAACAAAATCGGACCAATCCAAGAACAAAAGCTCGGGTGCCCCATCCTTTGCAGTCTCATCGCAAAGAGTGGGATGCAAAACCGTCACCCTGCCACGACTTCCTTCTCCGCTCCGGCCAACGCTTCACCCTGCGCCGCATACGCCTTCGCCACTCCCACCACCAGCGTCCGAATCCGCGCCATCACGCCAACGCGCTCCGTCACCGAAATCGCTCCCCGCGCATCCAGCAGATTAAACAAGTGGGAGCACTTCAACGCCAACTCATACGCACCCAACACAGGAAACCGCTTCAACCGCAAACCATCCATCTCTCCAAAGTCCTTCACCTGCGACAGCAACCCCAAACACTCCGCCTCATAAAGCTCGAGGTGCTTCCATAATGACCCCACATCCGCATAGTCGAAGCTGTAAGCCGAAAACTGCTCCTCCTCAGCCAGCCGCATCTCCCCATACGTCACCTTGCGACCAGTATCCGGCTCCACCGCCCACACAATGTCATAGATCGAATCCACATCCTGCAGAAATCCCGCGATCCGCTCCAGCCCATACGTAATCTCCCCGCAGATCGGGTCGAGATCCATCCCCCCGCACTGCTGAAAGTAAGTGAACTGCGTAATCTCCAACCCATCCAGCATCACCTGCCAGCCGACACCCCACGCGCCGCCCACTGGCCACTCCCAGTTATCCTCTTCAAACTTAATATCGTGTTCTTTGAGATCAATCCCAATCGCCGCCAGCGACTCCAGATACATCTCCTGAATCCTCACCGGTGGCGGCTTCAGAATCACCTGAAGCTGCGTATGCCGAAACAACCGGTTCGGATTCTCTCCATACCGTCCATCCGCCGGTCTGCGCGAAGGCTGTGCATAAGCAATCCTCACCGGCTTCGGCCCCAGCACGCGTAAAAACGTATCCGGAGACATCGTCCCCGCTCCAACTTCCACATCGTAAGGCTGCTGCAACACGCACCCACGGTCCGCCCAGAACCGCTGCAGCGTAAACAAAAGCTCCTGAAACGTCAGTGCTTTCTTCTTCTCAGCTATCTCAGTCATGCATCTCTCTTCACAAACGGCAATCCACCGATTCTAAATGGAATCCGCCACCCCTCCCTCACGATCATCTGGTTGACGCACAACATCTCAGTGCGGCGGAGTCAGAACCCTGCGCTTCCCTAACTCCGGCGTCGAAGAGGGGTCTGAAGGAACCGTCGTCGGATCCGCCAGCACTGCCGGGTCAACCACCGGCACCGAAATACCTGCTGGTCGAATAAATGCATCAGTCTTATTCACCGTAACCAGCAAATCGTGTGCTCCCTTCGTCCCGTTCAACGGTCGCGGAAACTCCACGATGTAGCGCCCACGAACAATCGTCGTAAACCTCTCCAGTTCCATGGGCACGGTCTTCGGAGTAGCAGTCAACAGCAGCCCACCCGTCAGCTCGCACAAGGAGCTGAGCGAGTTCTCCGGATCGAAACTATCAAAATCGAGCAGCAGGCGGTCATCAGTCGCTGCCTTAAGGCCAAAGATCGCCACGCCCTCCTCCTGCGCAAACAACCTCAGCCTGTTCCAATTGTCCAGGCTCCCCTTATCCGCCCCGCTCGTCATCACAAGGATCACCCGCCGCCCCGGAAGCTGCGACATATGCTTCACCACATGTCCCAGCGCATTCCAGAGATGTACTTTTTGCTTACACGCCTTCCCCGGACTCGCTTTACCACGAGCGATCCAATCGTTTAACGCCTCTGCCACTCCAACCTGCAACTGCGAATGTTCAGCAGCGCCGTCTGTCAAAGAGCGAACAAGACCGCAGTCCAACGCATAGATCGACACATGGTCCTGCGGTCGCAATGACACCGGCGCAAGCCCCCCGATCGCGCCACTCACCTTGGACATCAGCGCCGCCTCATCCCCACGAACGTCCAGCACGATAGAAAGCGAGATCGGATCGTCACCCTCCAAACGAGCATGCTTGACTTGGAACTTTGGGCCACCGTCGATCGCAACATTAAACCGGTCGGGAGCAATCGGGGGAAGCATCTCACGTTGCGGGCTCAGCACAACCACCGGTATCTGGACCGTATCCGTATAAACGTGCAGCGTCTTCACTGGCTCATCTTGTGCAAGAAGCAAAACTCCGGCAAATCCGGCGACGAGAGCCAACCCGCAGACAAACTTCGCGCTCCCCCCAGACCGTGGACCAGATCCGAAACTCCGGAAGTCCGCCATCCCGGCAGTATGCCAGAATTGACACGACACCAGCTACCCCAAAGCGCCCGCCCCACCGCCGCCCAGCTTCTCAAACGCCTCACGCGCCCGCTCAATCTCCGCGCGATGCTCCTCAGCCCATATCCACACCCCGCAAAACGCCGCTCCCAGACTGTGTCCCAGCTCCGTCAACTCATACTCCACCTTCGGCGGAATCACCGGATGCACCGTCCGCGTCACCAGCCCATCGCGCTCCATCTGCCGCACCGTCTTCGTCAGCATCTTCTGACTCACACCCCCCACCAGCTCCCCCAGCCGCGTAAAACGCACCACTCCCTGCTCCTCCAAAACCTCCAGCACCAGCATCGTCCACTTGTCCGCCACGCGAGCAATAATCTCTCGCACCAGCGCCTCAACCTTCGGATCCGTCTCAGCCGGATACTCCGCCTTCAAACCACCAGCAGCCACCTTCTTGACCGGGCTCTTGGACGAAATGATCATTTTTCCCATAAATCTCTTCACTCTCTTTTGGGTAAGTATAGATATTTTAGGTGCCTACTTCCCAATGGATATAAACAATCCTACTATGGTTTCAGGAGATTGACCCACAATGAACACCACTGGAAACACCATCCTCATCACCGGCGGCGGCTCCGGAATCGGCCGCGCACTCGCCGAGTCCTTCCACAAACTCGGCAATCACGTCATCATCGCCGGCCGCCGCAAGCAGCTCCTCGACGAAACCACCGCCGCCAACCCCGGCATGTCCTCCGCAGTCCTCGACATCGAAGACGCCGCCAGCATCCGCGCCTTCGCCGCCAGGCTCGCCACTGACTTCCCCAAACTCAACGCCGTCATTCACAACGCGGGCATCATGCGCCCCGAAAACCTGCTCGCCCAACCCGAAGAACTCACGGACGCCGAGGCCATCATCACCACCAACCTCCTCGGCCCCATGCGTCTCACCGCGGCCCTGCTCCCTCACCTGGAAAAGCAGCCCCACGCCGCCATCCTCACCGTCACCTCCGGCCTCGCCTTCATCCCGCTGGCGATGACGCCCACCTACAACGCCACCAAGGCCGCCATCCACTCCTGGACCCAGTCCCTCCGCTACCAGCTCAAGTCCACCAGCGTCCAGGTCATCGAACTCATCCCGCCCTACGTCCAGACCGAACTCATGGGCAGCGCTCAAGCCTCCGACCCACGCGCCATGCCACTCCCCGACTACATCAGCGAGACCATCAACCTCATCAAAACTCAACCCGACGCCACCGAGATCCTCGTCGAACGCGTCAAGCCCCTCCGCTTCGCCGAACAAAATGGCCCTGAAAAATACACCGCCTTCTTCACTCAATTCAACGACGCCATGGCGGCGAACTCACACTAGAGCAACCGCCGCAGTTGGTGTAGAGCCGCTTTCGCTTTGGTAGAGTCGCCTTCGTTTTATTTGCCATTCCCGAAGGGAATCTGCGTTTGCAGTCTCTACACCACGAAGAAAATTGCACAAAACCAGCGCAGTCCGCATGTCCGAAGTCTGAGGATTCCCCGCCACCCCCGCTAAGATAACGATATGAGCGCCCAACAAAGCGTCACAGACAAAATCTTTGCTCTGTCCACCGCCGTGCGATACGTCGCACTCTACCAGTGCGGCAAGCTCACATCGCATCAGCGCCCAGGAGTCGGGGACGCCTCAGCATCGGAGTCGGATCGCTACGAAGAGTTGTTCGTCAACCCGGCACTGCTCACCCTAGCTCGGCAGCGCGGCAACCTCGACTGCGGAGGACTACGGTTCATCGTCGTCGGCTACGGAAACTTTCACCAACTCATAATGGATCTACCCGACGGACACATCTCGGTTTGCTTCGAACGAGTCTCCAACCCACTGGACCACGCCGAAGCAATCCAATCCATCTGCAAGAACGCTTGACGCACCCACCGTGGGTGGCCCATCCTTTGCAGTCTCATCGCAAAGGGTGGGTTATTCGCGCGGAAGCGCGAACCGCACTCTTCCACTCAGCCACTAAAGGCCCGGAAGCCGCATCATGACGAACCCCACCACACACCCCAGCAACGCCACCGCTCCACCCAGCCGCAAACTCGTCCGCCAGTCCAACTGCTTCCCCAACGCACTCAGCGAATAAACACTCACCGGCCCCAGCGTACACAGCAACACCGCAACATACGGAGTCGGCACGCCAGCGTGATAAAGCACATACGCCAACGCCACATCGAGTGCCATCGGCACCGGCAGCAGCGTACCCAAAATCGCCACCAGCACAATACCAATCACCGATACCGGCACATGCGTCCCATAAGCCGGAATCATCTCCGCCGCCATCGCACCAACCACTGCCGCCAACAGCATCCACGGCAACGTCAACACGGTCAATCGCAACAAATTCCACAGATAAGTCCGGCAAAATGCAATTAGCCTCTGCCCCAGGCTCTCCGCCTTCGCGGAAATCCCGATGCTCCTCACCGCCGCCTTGTTCTCCCGCACCAGCAGCGGCAGCGCAATCAGCAACAACGCCGGCACCACCACCCGCATCGCCGCCAGCGGCAGCGGAAACAACACAAACGCCATCGCAACCACCACAGGATTGAAGCTAGGCGAACTGATCATCGCCGCCACCGTCATCCGCGTGCTTGCCCCACCCACCAGCAGACTTTGAGCCACAGGCGTAGCGCAGTTCGTACACACACCCATCGGCGCCCCAGCCACCGCGCCACACAGCACATTCCCCGCAGCAGAATTGAAGCGCTTCGGCGCACCCACTCCCGCCAGCAGCGTCATCATCGCAGCGCCGAACGGCAGTGCAAAGTACATCCCAAACCGATTCGTATACAGCCAGTTCACGCTCGTCCGCATCACCCGTGTCGGCGCCGGCATCGTCGGCGACACCTTCAACAGCGCGTCGAACGAAATCGGCCCCGCCACCTTGATCGCCGTCCCCGCATGCAGCTTCTTCAGCAGCGCCGGATAGCGTTGCTGACTCCAAAAGATCAGCATCACCCCAACCGCAATGACCGCAGCCAGTGACACCTCAAGCGAACGTCGAGACGAAGTTGAAACCGCAAACCTGGCTGTGCTCATAGGAGCCGCAAGTCTAACGAACGCACCCCCCTTTGAACATCCATCAAAAGGTTGATAGCAGGCCGATCCCCGAGCCTCTAACTCACAGCCCGCTCCGATTCATGCTGGGTGGCCCATCCTTTGCAGTCTCATCGCAAAGGGTGGGTTATTCGCGCGAAGGCGCGAACCACACTTTCCCAGGCAGGCTAAACAGCCCTCGGCTCACTTAAACCCTCAGCTAAGCCCGCCCCAACGCCCGCGCACTCACCAATCTCCGCTCCAGATGCCGCTCCAGCGTCTCCACCGCAAACCGCCTCAAATCCGCCGCCCGCCCCTTCGGCCACTCCTCCTTCGCCAACTCCCCCACCGTCCCGCGAAAGATCCTCACCGCCTCCCCCACCGAAGCCGCCGACAACGCCACACTCCCCGGCCTCCGATCATCCCCACACGTCACCCCATCACTCGTCGCCGAATACCACACCGTCCCCCCGCGCAGATCCAGCCCACACACCACGCAATGCCCCAGCTCCGGCATCCATCCCATCAGCCGATTCATCCACAAAGCGAAGTACGTCACCGGCATCCACACCCTATCCACCCGCATCTCGTCCAACACCGCCAGCATCAGCCGAAACACCGCATCCTCGGGAGCCAGCTCCGGCAGCGCCTCCTCCACTACCTCCGCCACAAACTGCAGCGCCGCCGTCCGCGCATAGTCAATCGGCCGCGACAGCGGCGAACTCAAAATCTCAAACGCATCCAGCCGCATCAACTCCTGCTTCGGCCTCTCTGCATACGTCGCCTTCACATGAGTCATCGGCTCCAGCGCCCCGCCAAACCTTCTCCGCGACCGCATCGCATGACGAGCCACCCCCTTCACCCGTCCCTGCTCCCGCGTAAACAGGCTCACCAGCAGGTCCGCCTCCTGAAACGGCCACACCCGTAACACGATCGCCTCGCCACATCGCTCAATCATCGTTCACCGGCCAAACTGCCGCAGATGATGATCCGCATGCAGATACCCCCACCGCAGCCAGTCCCCCGCACTCATCGGCCCGAAGATCGGATGTCGCTGCGTCAGGCGCGTCGCACTCGCCACAACCTCCATCTTCGCAATCGCGAACTCCACCGACTCTTCAAACGCCGCATTCGACTCCTCCTCAATCGCTCGTCGCAGCTCAGGAGTCGTCGGAACACCCTTTGGCCATCGCAACCCCGACCGCAGCGCACCCCACTTCATCAACGCCGGCGGAAGCCCCTTCACCGGTGCAACCTCACGATCACCCAACGCAATCTCGTACGCACAACCCACATGCCGCACCATCTGCGGCGCCGTCATCTGCCCCCACAGCGCCCGATCATCGGCCGCAACACTCAGCAGCCGCCTCCGTGTCTCCGACAACACCTCCGCAGACGCCAGGCTCTTCATCACTCTCTCCACAAAACAAAACCGCGCAGCCCTAAGCCGCGCGGTCGCAAAACTCAAAACCGAACTTATCGCCCGTAGTGCGCGGCGTTCTTGGTCTGATACTCCGCCCACTTCTCCGGAAGATCATCCCCGGCATAGATCGCCGAAACCGGGCAAACCGGCACGCACGCACCGCAGTCGATGCACTCCACCGGATCGATGAACAACTGCACGGCATCGCTGTACCCGTTCTCATCCTTCTTCGGATGGATACAATCCACCGGGCAGGCATCCACGCAAGCCGAATCCTTCGTCCCGATGCACGGTTCCGCAATCACATAAGCCATCTCAAAAATCTCCCTTATCCACTTCTAAAGTCGCTGCGCAAAACTAAGCACGTGACTCGATTCTAGCAGCACAACCGCTCCTCCCTGCAACTCCCCATCCGCTGCAACTACGACCTCTTTAGGCCCTATTTCACGCATCTCAGCCACACTGCTCCCGCATGCGCTCGGCAAGGTTCTCAGGAAAGATCCTCTCCCGCGACGTCGCCACCTCCGCCTCGCTCCACCACCGAATCTCCTTCATGATCTCCCTCTCATCAACCGTAACTCCTATCAGTCGAGGCTCCTCCCGCCCGCATCGTGCAGCGAAAAGAAAATCCACGTTGTCCTGCATCTCTCCCTGATGAAGAAACTGGTTGCTGTCTCGATAGACCGGCCCGGTCACCGTCAACTCCAACCCAAGCTCCTCCCTCACCTCCCGCACAGCAGCCTCAGTCTCCGTCTCGCCAGCCTCAATCTCCCCACCCGGCAAAGCCCAAAACACAAACTCACCATCCGCCCGTGGAACCACAAATCGAATCAACAAAATTGAACCCGCCTCATCGAACAGCATCACCCGCGCCGTCCGCCGCTTCCGCACTCTACTTCGCCGCCAACCGCCTCGCCGCAAACTCCGCCGGCGTAGGAATCTCCCCCAGCCCCCTGCCCGCAAACATCTCCGTAAAGATATGCACGATCTCCCCCTTGATCAGCCCATTCGTCGCCAGCACCTCACGGCTATCCAGCGTGAACTTCCCCCCATCGAAGTGCGTCACCGATCCCCCCGCCTCTTCCACCATCAAGTACCCCGCCGAAGTATCCCAGGGATTCAGATTGAACTCCCAGAATCCATCCAGCCGCCCACAAGCCACATAAGCCATATCCAGCGCCGCACTTCCCGCCCGCCTCACCCCATGCGACCGCAACGTAATCTCGTTGTAAAAGTGCACATTCGGGCTCTCATGCCGCTTCTTGCTCGGAAACCCCGTCCCCGTCAGCGACTCCTGTACCGTCGCAATCTTCGACACACTAACCTTCCGCTGATTCAGCCACGCGCCCTTGCCCCGCTCCACCGAAAACATCTCATCCCGGAGCGGATCGTAGATCACCCCGGCAACCATCTCGCCATCTTGATCTGCAGCCAGCCCAGCCGCGCGCCTCTCCAACCCCAACACCACGCAGAACGCTGGAAACCCATGCGCAAAGTTCGTCGTCCCATCCAGCGGATCGACATACCACCGATACTCACTCTCCAACCCACTCCGCGTCCCCTCCTCGCCATACACCCCATGCGAAGGAAACGCCGCCTTCAGCTTCTCCACGATCAACTGCTCACTCGCGCGATCGGCCTCCGTCACGAGGTCCACGTCGCCTTTGTACTCAGTAGCCACGCCCTTCGTATAAAACCCACGCAGCAACGCCCCCGCCTGCCGTGCAATCCCCTCAGCCACATGCGCGAAATCAAACTTCTTCACCATCCCCATCCCACACCTCCCCTTCAACTGTCTCCAGTGCTATCGTTCTCACCAGAGTATCCTGCGCCCCACCGAGCCTGCTCAAAAACTCCGCTCGGCAAGCTCACCCTAGAGGTCAGTCAATGCCCAAATTTTTGATCGAACGCGACATCCCCGGCGCAGGTAACTTCACGCCCGAGCAACTCACTGCCATCTCCGAAAGCTCATGCCGCACCCTCCGAGGCATCGATACCGAAGTCCAGTGGCTCACGTCTTTCGTCACCGCCGACAAGATCTACTGCATCTACATCGCGCCCGACGAAGAGGTCATCCGCCGCCACGCCTTCGAGGGAGGCTTCCCAGCCAACGTCATCACCCTCATCCACAACGTCGTCGACCGAAACTACGCCGACGCCTGACCTCAACATCACGCATGCGCCTAATGCGCATTCGCGTAATAGCCCTTCCTGTACTGCAGCTCGTACTTCCCACGCAGCTCCGTATCCGCCATCCGCACCTTGATCGCCCGGAACGAATCGTCCGCCCCCCGGTTCGGCGCATAATACCCCAGCAGATACTGTGTCCTCAGATCATCCGACACATGCGCAAACGCCGGCTCCAGATCCTTCGGGTCGACCACATAGTAGTACTTCCCTCCCGTATCGTTCGCCAACTGAATCAGTGCATGCTCCCCACCCGTATCCCGCCCCGCGTCCGCATAGATCGGCACAATGATGATCGAGTACACCATCGCCCCCGCCCTCTGCGCCTGCTCCAGCGCCTGAGCGTACCGCGAGCCCTTCACCGTGTCCTCGCCATCGGTAATCAACACCACCACCCGCCTGCGCCCATTCGCCAGCGACGTCGCGTCCAGTCGCTGCGACGCCAGATAGATCGCGTCATACAACGCCGTCGCCGCCCCCTGCCGAATCTCGCCCAAACCACTCTCAATCCGCTTCTTCTGATTCGTAAACGGCACAATCTCCCGCACCACCTCAGAGAACTCCATCAAATCCAGCTCGTCCTGATCCCTCAGCAGAGCATTCACAAAGTGCTTCGCCGCTTCCTTCTCAAGCCGCTCACTCGTCATCACGCTCTCACTGGCATCGATCGCCAACACAATCGACAGCGGTGTCGACGCCTCCTTCTCAAACACGGCGATCTTCTGTGGCTTCCCGTCCTCCAGAATCTCGAAGTCGTCCTTCCCCAGCCCACCCACCGGCGAACCCTTCGCATCGACCACGTTCAGCGCGACGTTCACCAGCCGCGTCTCCACCTTGATCGTCGGAACCTGATCGTCACTACTCTGCGGAGCCTGCGCACCCACCGGCTGCGGCGGCGGCCTCCTCACAATCGGCGCCTGCGCCAAGCCCCCCTGCAGTCCCAACATCATCAAACCGGCAATGACGAACCACCTCACTCGCCAGCCTCCAACTTCCCATCCCGCACTAAGCCGGGTGCCCCATATCTCGATTCTGTGACGTGGGCATCGTCTGCAGGACGACTGCTCTCCTCGCCTCGCCCACCCACTTGGCCAAACCCGGTCGCTTCAGGCAACGGCTGCCCATCCGCCAACTGCGCCTTAACCTCCGCACCCTTCGGCAGGCCAATATCGCTCGGAAACGGCTCCCCATCCGCCAATCGCGCCTTGACCTCAGAACCCTTCGGCAGGCCAATGTCGCTCGGAAACGGCTCCCCATCCGCCCAAATTGCCCCATCCTCAAACTGTTCCTTCTTCCAGATCGGCACCGTCTTCTTCAGCGTATCGATCAGCCACCGACAGGCATCGAACGCCGCCCCGCGATGCGCCGAAGCCACCGCAATCAGCACGCTCGTCTCCCCCACATACAACCGCCCCAGCCGGTGCACCAGCGCCACATCCCGCACGCCAAACTTCTCCAGTGCCTCGTCAGCTAATGCCTGCATCTTCTGCAGCGCCATCTCCCGGTAAGCCTCATAGTCGAGATACTGCGTCTTCCGCCCCCGCGTATTATCCCGGACAATCCCGTCAAAGACGCAAACCGCGCCATCGGCTCCCGCTTTGATCTCCTCTGCGATCTCCGTCGCAAAAATTACATCGTCTGTAATCTCAATCCGCATCCCGGTCCCTAACCTTCACTCCCGCCGCTCACCGGCGGCAGCAGCGCCACGTCATCGCCATCCTGAAGCACACTCTCCGCCTGGGCATACTCCTGGTTCACTGCCACAGCAATCGAATCCCAGGCAAACCCCGGCACACGCTCTCTGTAGACGTTCAAAACGCCTGCAACGGTAGCCAAATCTGTCAGTTCAAGGAACTCCTGGTCGCCGCCCAGCCTCTCCCGCAGCACACCAAAGTAAAGCACACGAACCCGCATCCCACGAGCATATCCGACAGCCGCCCCCGAGACCATCGCCCCCCGGCCATCAGCCATCCATGAACGCACCCACAACTCGCCGAAGTCGAAACCCGGAGAAGGACTCGCACCCGAAATCTCCTACGCAATCGGAATCCGCCCTCCAACCCCACCGTTCGCTGCAAATCGCTTGCGTTTTCCCGTTAAAACTCCAGAAAATGGGCTAAACTCAGTTATCCGATGAACCGCAACGAACTCTTCTGGCGAAACCTATCGCTGGCATTTCGCCGTGCCACGCGAGATAAACGCGCCTTCAGCAACCTGCTCGGCGTACTCGCCCTCTTGTCCTACATCGCCTATCTGCTTTGGACGTTCACGTATCTCGGCCCCTGGGGCACCATCTGCTTGATGTCCGTCGTAGGAGTAGCGATCGGTCTCGCAATCCTCATCAACAAGAAAAACGCACGAGACGGCGAGAGCATATTGACCCTCTCCTCCCCATCCGCGCTTCAGATTAACGATCTCCGCGAACATCGAATCCGCCTCGCAAACATCCTCCTCTGCAAAGCCATCGTCGTAGACCGTGCCAGCAACGAGAATCTCCACCGCATGGGCAAGATCGACCCCCGCCGCGAAGGAGCCTGTCGTCGTCGCACCCTCGACCTCGCGCGCCGACCCGAGCTCTGGCAGACACTCTCCCTCGAAGAGCGCGATCTCCTCATGTCACCCGAGGGCAGTTGGAAGTGGGACGCCGTCTGGCCCAGAATCATCCGAATCGAAGATGTAAGAGTCCTTCGCTGGATCCTCAAAATCGATCCCATCCTCACGCCATTCGAGTTCCTGAAACCCGATCTGACCGCAGCCATCGAAATCACCACCAGGCCCGAGCAGGTCGAAGGCAAAGGCTGCATGCCACCGTGGGATCTGCGTCCCGCACAGCAGGCCGCCGAACAGATGCTAAACCGATGTGTGGCCGAAGGTATTCATCGCGGCTTCCTGACGATGGAAGACAAAGAGGCCCGAGCACAGTACATCCATCTCGCGCGCACCCTCGGAGCCAATCAAAGCAAAGACTTCCTCATCGGATCCACCATCGTCGCTGAAACCGACCGTCAGCACATCGAGTGGGTCGCCCAGGCCGCGCTCCGTCGAACCAACATGCTGGCCGCAGTAATCAAATACCTGAACTCCTCCCCGGAAGAAAAACTCGAGTTCGCCTGACACTACTCTGCCCGCAAAGCGTCAACCGGATCCACAGCAGCAGCGCGCCGCGACGGCAGGTAGCAAGCAAAAAATGCAGTCGCCACGACGCATATCGTGATGCTGATGTACGTGATCGGATCCACAGGGCTCACATTGAACAGCAGCGACGACATCAGTCGCATCGTAACGAACGCCGCCACAAGTCCACACGCCACGCCGATACCGGTCAGCCACAATCCCTGACGCACAAACATCGCCGTCAGCGCCTGCCTCTGCGCACCAAGCGCCATGCGGATACCTATCTCGCGTGTCCTCTGCGAAACCGAATAAGAGATGACCCCATAGATTCCAACAATCCCCAGCAGCAGAGCCATGCCGCCAGCCACGCAAAGCATCACCAGCGTAAACGAAGTCCTGGCCATCGACTTCGTATAAAGCTCTCCGAGCGTAGTGACCTCAGCCAACGGAACATTGGCATTCACCGACCAAACCCTCTGCTCGATCTCCTTCGTAAAAGTCTGCGAGCCGGCACGTGGACTGCGAATAATAAATGCAATCCCCCGACGAATCATCTCCTTCTGCCCCTCAAAACGATCCTGCATCACAGGCCAGTACACGGTGGTTGGCGCAGGCTGATCAACGCCGCTATCATGCACATCCTGCACAACGCCCACAATCTCACGCCAGTCATCGATCGTAGCGACCCGAATCCTCTTTCCCAGCGCGCTGTTCGCGTCATGCCAATACTCGCGCGCAAAGTTCTCCGAGATAATTGCCACCGGCCGCTTCTGATAGATATCCGTCCACGTCAGATCGCGGCCCGCAACCATGTGCGTCCCCAGCGTCGAGAACGTTCCAGGCGAAATAAATTTAAATCGACGTATTGCCGGAAGCTCACCTTCACCCAATATGTGATCCTCCGCATACAACACATCGTTCGAACTGTTTCCATCCAAAGGAACCGTACTCGAGAAGCTGACTGAAGACACACCAGGGGTCGCCGCAAGCTTATCCAGAATGGCCTGGTCCGTCTGCACCACCCGATCGCGCTCGCTATCCGGTATCTGTGTCTCCGGAATATAAAAACGGAATGTCTCAACTGAATCCGGCGCATCGAAGCCCGGAGACACATGCATCAGCGCACGAAACGTGCGAATCATCAGCCCCGAACAGATCAACAAAACCAGCGCCAACGCAACCTGTACAACAACCAGCGCATTGCGCGCACGATGCCTCTCTTTACTCTGGCTCAGCGTGCGGCTGCCTCCGCGAAGCCCATCATTCACGCTCGCCCCGGCATACTTGAGGATCGGGATAAATCCAATCAGAAGACTTGTGAAGAGCGCGAGCGCAAGCGTAAAGAGCAGCACAGGAAGATCAATACCAATCTCGTGAATACGCGGAAGCCCGGTAGGCGCCATCGCAACCAGAATGCGCAATGCCCCATAGGCACAAGCCAATCCGATCAGACTACCCAGTACACCAAGAGCCACACTCTCAAACAGCAGCTCCCCCGCGATGCGTCCCCATCCGGCACCAAGCGCGGAGCGTATCGCAAGCTCCTGACGCCGGCCTTCAACGCGCACCAGCAACAGGTTGGCGACATTCGCGCAAGCAACCAGCAACACCAAAGCGATCGAACCCAGCAACACCCACAGCACCTTCCCCACATCTCCCACCACGTCCTGCTTCAGGGGCCGCAAATTAGGCGATATCCGTGCCTTTTCAAACAGGCTGGCACTGAATCCCTCAGGAGCTGGAAAACTCCGCAGAACAACAGGAAGCAGCCGTGCCATGTCAGCGTTGGCCTGCGCCATCGTCACTCCGGGCTTCAATCGCGCAATCGAGCGTTGGCTGAAGTTGCCCAACTTCGTCTTGCTGCGGTCCCACTGAAATGGCAGGATGATCGCAGCATCCTTCTCATCGAGAAAATGAAATCCTTGTGGCAGAACACCGATAATCTCGCGCGGTTTTCCATCCACCGTAATCGAGCGCCCAATGACGGAAGACGCCCCACCAAACTTACTCTGCCAATATCCATACGAGAGCAGAACCGTCTCCGGCGAACCCGGCAAATCATCTTGCCGTGTAAATAAACGCCCCAGCACAGGAACCACCTGCAAAATCGGCAGCGTCCCGTCAGTAACATCAAGACCTCGCACATGCTCTGGCTGGCCCGCTCCGGTGACATTCAATGAATCGCCGTCGTAGACGCCAATATCCTGCAGCGTGGTGTTCTGCTCGCGATCGACAAAATAAATCGACGGCGACATGTTCAGCTCTTTGATCCCTATCCCCGGAGCGGTATGCCACACGCCGATCAGCTGTTCCGAGTGAGGATAAGGCAAAGGCTTCAGCAGCACGCCCTCGACAACACTGAACATCACCGTATTCGCACCGACACCGATGGCAAGCGTGAGCAGAGTAATTGCGGTAAACAGAGGGGCACGGCCAAGTCGCCGCAGAACTTGTACGAGCTGATCAGTGAACATTGCCATCTATCAAGCCTCCGAGCGCACTTGCGTGCAATCGCGCCAACTTAGCGACAGCATACAACCAGACTCTGTGATCTCCTACGCGACAACGTACCGAGTAGTTCCAGGATTCTCAATGAAATACCTTCATCGAAGAACTCGTGCAAAATCGACATCCGGGCTCGGCGCACCCTCCCCTGTCTGCAAGTACTGTTGCAAGCTGACAAGATAGTAGCCCCAGCCCGTCGTACAAAGCGCGTAGCTGTCGTCGGCGCACTGGAAGCCACGATGTGTGAAGAGGATCGAGGTACCGCCTTTGTCCGCACGCAGATCGAACGTAATCGTCGTATCCACCCACTCCGGACGAAAGGAGGCGGTCGTCTTCCAACCCACGCGGAGCGACGGTATCAGCTCCACGACGCTCACTCGAGTGACGTGCGTGCCGCCATACGAGCTGAAGCGAAACTCTCCTTCACCGCCGACCGTGCTATCGAGATCTGCATCACGCGTCCACCAGTTGCGAATACCCTCCGACGTCGTAAGCGCCCGATACACCTGCTCCGGAGACGCATTGATCTTGATGAGGTGCATGATGTCAGGCATGTTGGGTTCCTCTCTAAACGCGAAACTATGAGTCGTTAGCTCTCATCGTTCTCAACGAAAGCCTTCAATCTTGCCAGCGCAGCATCCCACTGCTTCGAAACAGTCGCGAGATACGCCACCATTTCATCAATGGGCTCCGGATCAAGAGCAAACAGGCTCTCTCGGCCTGCGCGCGTCGCATGCACCACCCGCACCCGCTCCAGCACACGCAGATGCTTCGTCACTGCCTGCCGCGTGAGCTTGGTTCCCTCGGTAAGCTCCGAGATAGAGTAGCGTTGCCCCTTACACAACTTCGCCAGCAGCAACAGCCTGGTCTCGTCTCCGAGCGCCGCAAAGACGCTGGCTTTCTCCCCCAGCCCGCTACGACGCTTTCGTGACATAGGCTTCAATACTCTGCAACTGCTGCTCCCAACCGCGAGTGTTCATACGGAACGCATCTGCGTAACGTTCTTTTGGCAGCTTGTCGAACCCTGACTCCGTCACGATCAGCAACGTGCCGCCTCGTATCGCCTCCAACCGGAACTCAACCAGAGTCGGTGTCTCCTGCGAGTAATCCGCCTTCGGATCCACCGCGTATGGATGCCAGGTATAAGAAAAATACGACGTGGGCTTGATCGTCTTTACAACAATCTCCATTCGCAGATGCTCATATCCGGGGAAGGTGAGCTGGCCCCCGACCGTCTCTCCCGCTACGAACGGCCCTTCCATCTTTACGCGAAACCATTCACCAAACTCACGCGAGTCTGTAAGCGCTCGCCAGACGCGCTCCACAGGAGCCGATAACTCGATACGCTTCTCAATCTGATCTTCCATAAAAGCAACCTCCAGGTTGCGCATGGAAGCAATATAGAACGACTAGCAGCAATATGCAACCCAATAGTTGCGGTTTTAGAGTTCTACCAGAGAGATCGTTACACAGAGAGAGAGTCAACCTCTTTGAAAGCCTACGTAGCGAACCAGCCAGCGACACATGACAAGCTGATCCTCACTCCACAAAGAGCGCTGATTGCTTCTGCGTTTCTTTCGGGTACCAGACCCGGCCATCCTCCACCCGGGCAAACTCCGTCATCTCATGTACCCTGCGCGAACTTCCACCATTCGCCGTCACGAAGATATCCTCAACCACTCCACCCCGCGCCAGCACCGCATCCCCGATCAGCGAACGATGGCACCGCCACGGCACAGCCTCCGCACACATCACCACCGTTGCCTCGAGCTCCGGCAAGCCCATCAGCCAATCAATCTCCCCGGCGAACTCTGCCCTCTGCATGTAATCCGCATATCCACGAAAGCTCTCGTTCCGCCACCCCGTATTCACGCTGTCCTTTCGCGGCGCCCTTCGCCCACCAAGACCCACACGCCAAACCGGCCGTATTCCCACACCCTCCAGCGAAGCAAACAGCCTCTCCTGCCCAAACTGCGGATACCTCTTCGACCCTGGATACCGCCGCACATCCACTAGAGTGGAGCAGCCGTTGTCCAGCAGCGCCCGCAGAAACGACTCGATCTCCAAAGTCGAGTGCCCAACCGTCATCATCACCATCACCCACTGAAAATAAAGTTCAAAACCGTGTCACTTTTTTAGACGCAAATTAGTGACCATCAAAGCACCACATTCACCATGCAATCCACCACATTTTCACCACAAAAACACCACACCAAAACCACGCTTTTCCTAAAAACCCCCTGCAAAAACACCATTCCACCATAGGGCAAAAAAAATGCACACGCCAAAGCAAAAAAGGGTGGCCCGGCAATCGCCGAGCCACCCTTTCGCTTCAATCCAACTTACACCGTGGCGTGAATAACCTCTTCACGAACCACCTCGTCCTGCGCCTTCTCCCGCTGCGACTTCGGCAACGCAACAGCCAGCACATCCTCAATCCGAGTGGCATAGTGAATCGTCACGCCCTCCGTCTGATCCGGCGTTAAGTCCTCATCCACCTGCTGTTTGCAGTCCGTCGGCAGAATCACATCCCGCACGCCGGCCCGCTTCGCCGCAAGGAACTTCTCCTTGATTCCGCCAACCGGCAACACATTGCCGCTCAACGTTATCTCGCCCGTCATCGCCGTTAGCGGATGCACCGGAGTATCCGTCAACAGACTCACCAGCGCAGTCGCCATCGTCACACCAGCCGACGGACCATCCTTCGGAATCGCACCTGCAGGTACATGAATATGCAGGTCCGTATCCTTCGTAAAGTCCTCATCGAGCCCTAACGACGCGGCATTCGAGCGCACCCAGGTCAACGCCGCCTGCATGCTCTCCTTCATCACATCACCGATCTGACCGGTGATCGTGAAGCCGCCCTTACCCTTCATCCGGTTCGCTTCGATGAACAACACATCGCCGCCCGCCGGAGTCCACGCAAGCCCAACAGCAACGCCAGCCCGCTTGGTCCGCTCTGCAATCTCCGTATCCACGCGCACCTTGATACCACCAAGGAACTCATGCACGACCTCCGGAGTGATCACAACCTTCTCCGTCTGACCCTCGGCAATCTTGCGTGCAACCTTGCGGCACACCGTTCCAATCTGCTGCTCGAGCTTACGAACGCCCGCCTCCCGCGTGTAATGCCGCGCGATCAGGTGCACGCTGTCCTTCGGAAACTCGATCTGCTCTTCCGTAATTCCGTTCTCTTTGATCTGCCGCGGAATAAGGTATTTGATGGCGATGTTCACCTTCTCCTCTTCCGTATAGCCGGTCAGCTCAATGATCTCCATACGATCAAGCAATGGTCCTGGAATCGTATCCAGCTGGTTGGCTGTGCAGATAAACAGCACCTTGCTCAAATCAAACGGCTGATCGAGATAGTTGTCGCGGAACGTATTGTTCTGCTCCGGATCAAGCGTTTCAAGCAGCGCACTCGCAGGATCACCTCTGAAATCACGCCCCAGCTTATCGATCTCATCCAGCATGAACACCGGGTCCTTCACCTCAACCCGCTTCAGGTGCTGAATGATCTGCCCCGGCAACGCGCCGATATACGTCCGCCGATGTCCACGAATCTCCGCCTCATCATGCATACCGCCCAGCGAGATCCTTGAAAACTTGCGATCAAGCGCCTTTGCAATCGACCGTCCCAGCGAAGTTTTACCAACTCCCGGAGGCCCAACGAAGCAGAGAATCGGCCCCTTCATATCCGGCTTCAAACGCCGCACTGAAAGGTAATCCAGAATGCGATCCTTCACCTTCTTCAGGCCATAATGATCCTCATCGAGAATCCCCTTCGCCTTCAGAATGTCTACCTCACCCGACGACGTCTTGCCCCACGGCAATACCGCGAGCCACTCCACATAGTTCCGCGTCAGCGAGTAGTCCGCAGCAGCAGGATTCATGCGGCTCAAACGCCCCAGCTCCTTCAGCGCGTCCTTCTTCACATCCTCCGGCATCCCGGCGTTTTCAATCTTGTCTTTGAGCTCAGCGATGTCCTTCTGGGTGTCGTCCTGGTCGCCCAACTCCTTCTGAATCGCCTTCAACTGCTCGCGCAGGTAGTAGTCCCTCTGCGACGACTGCACTGAATCCTGCACCTCAGTCTGGATCTTGTTGCGCAACTGCTGCACCTCAAGCTCCTTCGCTAAGTGCTTGTTGATCCGCTCCAGCCGAGCCGAAACATCTGGCGTCTCCAACAGCTCCTGCTTGTCGGTCGTCGTCAAAAACGGCAGCGACGAAGCGATGAAATCCGCCAGCCGACCTGCTTCATCAATGTTGATCGCAATCGTCTGCAGGTCGTCACTCAGAGTCGGAGACGAGGTCACAATCTGCTGGAACTGGCTCACAACGTTCCGCTGCAACGCCTCAGCCTCCGGCGTCTGCTGCGGCTCCACGTCCGCGATCGCCTCATACTCCGCCGTCATAAATGGCGTCAGCTGGGCAAACTCACCTAAATGCACCCTCTCATTGCCTTCAGTAAATACAAAAAGACTCTGATTCGGCATCTTGACGACCTTATGGACCGTCGCTCGAGTACCGGTAGCAAACAGATCAGCCGCTTGAGGCGAATCCTGCCGCGCATCGCGCTGCGCCACCACAAGAATGGTCTTCTCCTCGCCCAGCGATTGAATCAACTGGATCGAGCTATCGCGTCCGACTGTCAAAGGCAGTACTGCATGAGGAAATAAAACGGTATCCCGGACCGGCAGTACCGGTACAGGCCGTTTGCCGACGATCTCGGCGCCAGTCCCTTCACTGGTTTTTGCTGCTGTAGGCTGGATCACACTTACAAAATCGCTTGGCATTGAGTGTACCTCTATCAGATTATCCACTATTCGATGCAGCAAGTCGTCGTCTGGTCGCAAATCCGGCTCCTCGTTCAGCGGAACGTGTTCCATCCTCTCCGTCATCGGCCATAAGCCCATTCTCATCAGTGGAATTGCCGACAAAGCGGTCGCCTCTGCCAACTCCGGCCTCAGCCACCAGAACGTCTACCATTCGAAACCGGGGGTGGACTATCCAATACCGGCAACCCGACAGCAAATACGTTCAGGCCCGAGCCAAGGCGCACGGTATTCGGCATCCTACGCCTCTATTCGCCCGGGCGCCACTCTCGCAGCCACAAGCTGTTCCCATAATCGAAGCGCACGAGCCACACGAGCTAAACCGCTAGGCGGCCCTGTACCGCCCTAGCAACTTCACCATTCGGCAATGCTCACGCAGAGCGGCCAAAGCTTCGTCAGCCTTCGCCGCGGAATCGAATCGCCCATCCACATAGAACACATACTCCCATGGGCTCCCGGGCACAGGTCTCGACTCAATCTTGGTCAGATCTACTCCAGACTCCGCCAACCGCTGTAGAGCCGCCACCAGGGTTCCAGGCCGGTGCTCAATTGCAAACGCAAGGCTCATCTTGTTTGCCCCCGCCCCACGCGACTCATCAGTATCTGCGCCCTCTCGTCGTATCAGGTGAAAGCGAGTGTAGTTCTCCGCATGATCTTCGACGCCCGACACCAGCACCTCCGCGCCATACTCCCTGGCAGCAAGCTCCGGAGCAATTCCAGCCACATCCCGTAAACCCACCTCCATCAGGTGCTTCACGCTTCCGGCCGTATCGTAAAACGGGACTACCTCAAGCTCCGGATGCGCTGCTAAAAACCTACGGCACTGCGACAACGCCACCGGATGCGACATCACCTTCCGTACCTTCTCTAGCTTCACACCGGGCACTGCTATCAGATTGTGGCGAATCCGCAGGAGGCTCTCCCTTTCGATCTGGACCGGCATCTGAAGCAGTAGATCGTAATGTTCCGCAACCGATCCATGCAGACTGTTCTCAATCGGCAGAACCGCGCCATCTACCTCACCCCCTACTACCTTTGCCAGCACCTGCGCGGAAACTGCGCACGCGATGATCTCCAGATCCTTGTGGTTGCCCAGCATTTCGACAGTTGCCATGTGGCTGTTTGAGCCTAACTCACCTTGAATCGCTACTCTCAATCCAAATACCCCGTTGATCCGTTGTGTAATTCATATTTTATTCTTAGCCGCGGCAACCCCCTTGACGCGCCCCGCAACTTACCACAAGAAGGGCCTGAGTTTTTGAATACCATCACTGCGAACCGGAAGCTAAAACCGGAATCGTCTAGGAGAACGAAATGCTTTGGACAATCACCATTATTCTTTTCATCCTCTGGGTCGTAGGACTCGTCAGTAGTTACACCCTCGGTGGATGGATTCACATCCTTCTGGTCCTTGCCATCATCGTGCTCATCTTCAACCTGATGTCCGGTAGACGAGCGCTTTAACCTATCCAATAACAGTAGCCCTCCCGGATCACACGCATGTTAGGAGCAACTCTATGAACACCGAAAAAATAGAAGGAAAATTCGATCAGGTAGCAGGCAAGATCAAACAGAGCGTAGGCGAAGCAGTTGGCAACCAAAAGCTCGCTAACTCCGGCGTAGCCGAGCAGGTAAAGGGCGCTGCCAAAGAGACTTGGGGCAACGCTAAGGATACGGCAGCGGTCGTGAACGACGACACTCGCACCAAGGCTAACGTTGAAGGTGAAAGCCTGAAGTATCGCGCCGAGAACTCAGCTCACAACATGCGCGAAAAAATCGCCGAGACGGCACAAAACGTTAAGAACTCAGTAAATGAGAAGTTAGACGACCTCAAACGTGAGCATCGCAGCTAGTTATTCGATGTATTGCTTCCAAAAGGCCCGCGCCACGCGGGCCTTTTCTATTTATTCATCAAAACATCCGCCGCAACGAACCCAAAGAACACCACCGAGATAACTCCATTCAACGTAAAGAATGCAGCATTCATTCGCCTCAGATCCCTCGGCGAAATGATCGAGTGCTCATACAACAACAAAATCGCCACGAGTCCAACACCCACCATCGCAACCGAGCCTAGTCCAAACAGCCTCATCAGCCAGCAAAGCATCAGCAACATACCCAGGTGCATTCCGCGCGCGATCCAAAACGCAGCATTGATACCAAACGCCTGGGGCACGCTGTTCAGCCCGACCTTACGATCGTGCTCAAAGTCCTGACACGCATACAGCACATCGAACCCACCTACCCACAGCAGCACCGCAACTGTCAGCACGACGATCCTTGCATCAAGCGATCCCCTCACCGCGATCCATGCCGCCGAAGGCGCAATTCCCAGCGCCAAACCCAGCACAACGTGCGACCACCGTGTCACGCGCTTCATATAGCTATAGGCCAAAACAACCAGGAGAGCGAGCGGCGCCAGCTCCAGAGTCAGTCGGTTCAACATCGCCGCACCCAATACAAACAGCACAACCGATACCGCCACAAACCCGCCGACAAACCCAATGCTTAAGAGTTCCAGCTGGCAATGCTCGCATCGCCGTCCGTGGATTTGCAGCATCTAATTGCGCATCTGCCAGCCGATTGAACGCCATCGCGGCCGATCGAGCCGCAACCATACATACAATGATCCAACCCAGCACCCGCAGCGTCGGCCAGCCACCCGCGGCCAATACCGCTCCTGTCAATGCAAACGGCAGTGCAAACACCGAGTGTTCCCACTTGATCATCTCAAGCGTTACAACCGTACTCTTCCAAAATGATGCCATCTCTCTATCGTAAAAGAATTGGGCCGCGCCGACGTTGCCTGCGCGGCCCAAGCTTCAAAAAATCCGGCTATTTGTCGGATTTCTCAGGCGCACCACCAGCCACTTCCAGGTTATTCACCACCTTGAACACCCCAGGAACAGTATTAGCCCGTATATTTGCCACATCCTTGTCGCCCTGCGAATCCACCACGCCCGACAGCGTCACATTCCCATTCACCACAGTGATCCGAATCGGCTTAGCAGGATCGATCGCATATTTGTTGAGCTGCATCGCCCCATAGATAGCGCGCGCCTCAGCCAGACGAATTCGATCGTCCATCGGCGACGTAGGCGCTACCTCGATGTTGTCGATCACATCCTTCACTCCCACATAGTTCTCAACCAGACTGATCGCCGAGTCCTTATCCATCGGCCCGTACGCCGTGCCACCCAGAGTCACAATACCGTTTTCAACGCCGATCGTAAAAGCATTGAAGGCCGTCGTCCCGTAGCCCACGCGATCGTACGCCAGCTTCTCGGCCAACTTGTTGCGCAGCGTGGTGTCGTCGACCGTCGGGCCCGCAACCTCAATCTGATTTTCGACGCCCTTCACATTCTTGCGATGATGCGCCCTGTCATCCGCGTCCACCTTGGCGCTGTAGAGCTCCACCGTTCCCGACAACGTCACTACGCCATCCTGCACAGAGCTCTTAACATCTCTGAATCTCTTGTTATCCAGCGCCTTCGTTATTTCTGCGTGGATTTGCGCATCGTTCGGCCCACTGGCTACGCCACCTGCCGCGCTCTGGGCAACTCCACGCTTTACTACCCCCATACTCAGCAAGCCAACAAAACCCACAAGGGCAACACGTCCAACATGCGTCATCCAACTCATTGTTTTCCTCCTGAAGCTGCGGCTAAGCGTCCACACCAGTCCGGACCACCACGCAAGCAACACTATGTACGATGCATATTCGCTCGAAGTGGCCTAGCGATATCGCTTCCGCAGCTTATAAACGATGCTGAACACACCCGATTCATCACGCGCCACCACAATCGAGTTGTCGTGATTCAAGTCATATTGCACCTGGATCAACTGCTGCGCCGACGTGTTCACATTTGTCGCAAACGTCGCTGTAATCTGTCGCGACAGCTGCTGCTGCACCGTAATCCTGGCCGACGAACCACCCAACGTTCCTACAAACGCCGGATCGATCTTGACGCTGCCCACACCAAACAGCTTCTCTACACGGTTGCTCACAGTTGCATTCAACGCTCCACCCAGCAGCGCACTCGTCGTAGGGTCAGTACCCTGCTGCGCCTGCCGCTCCTGATAGAGTTGCGCCTCCTCCTGCGTCCGCCCAAGCGCCAGTAGCGCAAAAACGTCCGACTCACTCAGCGGTGGCTCCGACCGGTACGTTGGCTTCAGGTTCGTCGAGGTCCCATGCAACCCAATCGTAATGTCATAGTTCTCCACCTGCGCCGTCGCGTCCAGATCGATGATCGGGTCGATCCGCACCGGATTCGTAAAGTAGATATCACCTCGCTGTAGCTGATACTTCGTCCCCGCAAACGTCGCGCTACCCTCATTAATCTCGATTCGGCCTAGCACCGACGGCGCCGCTGCAGACCCACGAACCTGCAAATCCACGGTTCCCGCCAGCTTTGCATACGAGTTCTGGAAATCAAGCTGCGGCGCGCTCGTCACATGCACATCCAACCGAATCTTATTCGCAGGCGAGTTAGGATCTGGCGGTGCACTTACCCCTCCCGCCGAACCAAAAGCCGCAAAGTCGACGTCCGCTCCAACCCCGAATCGCGTCATCAAAATCGTTCCGCTTAACAGTGCGCTCTCTGGACTTCCCTGGAGCTTCAGATTTGCGTTCGCCGTCGCACTCAACCCATAGAGCCGCACCCGCACCACATCTCCCGTCGCAGTCAGGTCGGCATACACACCATTGCGATAGCGAATCGACCCACCGATCTTTAACGATCCCCCTCCCGTCGTCGCCGTCAAACTCTGCACCTGCAGCCGATCGCCATTGAACACCAGCGTACCGTTCATATTGCTCAATCCATTCGGCACACCATCGATCGCAATATTTACCTTGTCGAACTGCACCTTCCCGGTCAGCTCGGGATTCATCACATGGCCGCCAGCTGCAACCGTAAACTCAACCTTCCCGGTAGAGATAATGTCGTCATCAAACGTGTGCAGCAACGTCACACTGACGCTGCCAACCGCCTTCACATCCAGCTTGCCACCCTTCGGATCCGTCCCACCAAACAACTCCGCCGTACCGCTCGCCCTCATGTCTGTATCCTGCCCGGTAATATGAACCTGCTCCAGCGTAGCCACCCCGTTTCGCAGACCCACTCGCAGTGGCTCAGCCGCCTTCAACTCCACTCCCTGCAGCTTCACATCAACTTGGCTGAACTCGGCCTCTCCGCTCAAAGCCTTCGGCGTCTTCAACGGTCCATTTACCGTCGCCACCCCGTTGATCAACGATTGCGCCGTCATGGTTCCCGGCCCAAACATCGCCAACGGCTTGCCAATATCGAGTCCCGCTAACGTGAGCTTCGCTTGAGTGTCGTAGCCGCCAACCAATCGCGTCTGCCCAGAAGCGTCCAGCTTCGCACCCACCAGCGTCGAGTTCGCTGAGAAATAAACCACCTCACCCTGGCTGTGCGCCTCGAAATCGGCTTCTCCAATTCCCTGCCCTCGATAAGTTGCGCCCGTAAGCTTCAAATTCGTCTTCAGCCCCGGTTGAGTTACCGTCCCATTCGCATCAGCGACAAAGTTCAACGTCCCGTCAAGTTCAGACTTTGCCTTCTGCACCGTCAGTAACTTCGACAACAAAATATCGTGCCCCTCCAGGTGCCCGTGCAAATGGTCAGTTCCCATGTCGTAGCCACCGTTGCCAGCTACCTGCATCCCATGCAGCTTTAAAACAACATTGCTCGCCTCAATGTCCTTCCCCTGCACAGTCAAATCAGCAACCGCGGACTCATATGGTTCGTCGTAAGCCACGCCATTCATCAGCGAAAGATGACCACCCCCACTCAAACTCCGTAGTGTCCCCACCGCATGTCCGTTCAACGCAATCGTTCCGGTCACCGGAACCTTCGCCTGCTGTCCCGCAATCTGCAGCACATCGATGATCGAGGCGTTGGCCAGCTGTGCCTTTGCATCCAAAGCCATCCCATCGTCCCACAAATATGTCGTCACACCACGCCGCGACACCACCTTCCGTGGTGTAATCTTTCCAACCAGATTCAGCACTGCCGTCCCACGCTTGATCGTCGAACTCGCTACCACCACCCCGGTATTCGGCGAATACTCCGCATCCGTTACCACCGAATCCATCAGCACATCGGTCGTCCCAAGCGCGAACTCCGCGTTCGTCGCCTGCAAGTGCCCCTTCACATCGAGGTTCGCAATATTTCCCTTCGCAGTCCCATTGAACTGCATCGCACCATGCAGTACCACAGGTATCGCCGCCGTACCCCTCTTCCCATTGCCTTCAAGATCGAGCGTCGTCAGCAGTTGGTTGTACTCCGAAAGATCACGTACCGTCATATCAACCTTCAGGTCCGTGAGCGGATCGCCCTCATTCACCCCCAGTATTCCTGAAGCCTCAAAGTTCGTCGCCGGCATCTGCAGCGAGATTCGTTGTATACGCACCGTCTCATTGCTACCCGAGTAGTGCGCCACCGTCTGCCCCGTCACCGGCACATCGTTCAACGCACCGCGTCTCTTCACGCCTGTAGGAGCAAACGTGAGATTCCCGTCCACCTCCACGGTATCCGCGACATCCTTCGCGGGCCCACCCCACTCCACCTTCACCGGCCCAGTCACCGACGTATCAAATCCCAGATCGCCATAGTTCTCAGGAGCCGTCACATCCATAATCGTGCGCAGCGGAATCCTCGTCACCATCGCCGTCAAGTACGCATGTGCCGTATGCACCTGCGGCACCGTAATCTTTCCTTCCACCGGAGCCTTCGCCCCCACGGCCTTCGCGGACGTATTCGCCGTCGTAACGGCGGCCTTCGTCGTAGGCGAACTCTTCGCTACATCCTGCGATGGCACCTCACCCAGCCAGTTCGCAATCCGCAACTCGCCCGACGCACTCCCACCACCCGGCAGATACCCAGTGAGCGCTGTCAGCAACAACTCGGTCGGCGTCACATGCAGCGTCGCCCCACCGTCTATGTCATGCAGCCGCACATTCTCGTTCCTATACGAAGCCTTATGAACCTTAGCCGTTCCCACCAACAAATACCCAGCCACGCAATCCGGATCTGGCGGCAGCGGCCGTGGAGGAACCTTAGTCTCATTGGGATGGCTCCTCCGCCAGAAAGGAGGATGCTTCTGTGCAACTGATGGCGACGTCGTGCAGTTATGGCCATTCAGATCCAGATCCACTGACCCAGCGTTCAAGCCATCCACATCGGCCAGCACAGAAAGCTGTTTCAGGTCGAGCGTTCCCTTCACTGTCGTCTGCCACTCCGGCTTGGCAAAGTGTTTGAAGCTGCCCGTTGCATCCAGCTTGGAGCTCTTACCGCTCGTGAACTCAAGCTGTTGCAACTCCGCGATGTCACGTCCCAGCTCTACTTCAAGACGCAGCGTCGAGTCCGCCTCCGCCTGCTTGGCCATCTTCGTCCGCAGGTCTTTCATATCGATCGTCATACCGTAACGATCATCCGAAGCGATGTAGTGCACCTCTGCATCAAGGTCACGAGCCGCCAGATCAAACGGAATCGCCCGGTTATTGACCAGCGCCACGCCGTTCGCCAGCACCACCTGCTGCGCTTTGAGATCCAGCAACGTATCCGTGACTGAAGTTTGGCTTGTGCTTGGATGTTTCGGCACTGGCTGGTTTGTCTTCCCATCTTTATCCACGATCAAATGAATCTGCGGATGATCCACTTCCAGATAATTCAACCGCACATGCGATGCAAGTTCACTGCCTGCGATGCGGGTGAAGAAATCGAAGATCTGCACCCGAAGCAGAATCTTGTCCACCGCAATGTAAGGCGCTTCACCGGGCCCTTCCAGCCCATGAATAATCAGACCATCCGCCTCGACCGCAAGATGCAGGAGATCGAAGTTGATTCTCCCCAGCTCTACTCTCCCGCCCGTCGCATCTTCCAGCACCTTAACAACTTCTCTGCCCACTCGCCGATTGAAGTCGTTCGTCTTCGAGTACCAGACAAAAGTCACAAATACCAACGCCGCCAGCACCACCAGCCCAGCAAAAAACCAGGCCATCCAAAGCCCCATCCGCATCGCGAACGACCGCTGCACCTTGGCAATCTCACCGGTCACCTTCGCCTCGAGTTCATCTTTCTTCTCGGTGAGTTTTTTCTCCAGGTCGCTCATGGCGCCACCTCACCCGGAGTCATAATGATCACGCTCCCCTGCGCCCGTAGCGACTTCAGCCAGTCCACCAGCAGCGCTCCCACCTCCTGCTGTAACAACACCTCCTCAATCCGTTTCGATATTGTGTCGACGTTTGGCGGAGCTATCTTTCGCTCCGCATACTCCGGCACCATCTTTGTGTCGTAGAACTCCTTGATCTCTGCGTTCGTGATCTTGATCCCGTTCCGGAATCGCACCTCAATAAATTTCAGCAGCTCCATCCGCATCAGCCACCGCTGCCGAAACTCGTCGACCGTAAACCCATGACTGGCGAGATATCGCTTCCACCCATCGTCCGTCTCGCAGTGATACTGCTTGCAGTCAGGAATATCCTTTCGCAGACTGAGCAGTTGAGCGTCGAGCTCCTGATCCGTCACCACATCATCCGGCTCCGATGCCGACTGCTGCAAGATCAGCTCGCGGTCTATCAGCCGCTCCAGCATCCTCTCTCGCGATAACTCCGCAGCGCTTCTGCGGTACGGTTGAACCTCTTCAAACCTCCGCTCCTCATCCACATCGCTTTCTAGAATCACGTCGCCATTAACCACCGCAACCACCCGATCGAGCACCACCCCCTGCCCCGCGCTGCTCATCGGATTCGGCGTCTGCGCAGGTGTCGCGACAGCAGCGCCAACACTCGGCGTCGTTGTCTGTGCAGCAGCAGCTTGAGGCGAAACCGCCCACGCACGCCCCGCCGTCAGCCCAACGATCAACATAGGCGCAATCGTGCTAAGCACCAGCCTTCCGATCGTGTTGTGCGCTATCCACCGCATCTAGAAACTCTCTCCAATGCTGAAGAAAAAGTTGAAATGGGAAGCCTGCCCCTCATGCGGAGGGTTGTTGTTGAAGTCATAAATGACCGGATATACGGGCGGATTCAGGTTATAGCTGAAGTCGACACGAATCGGCCCCACGGGCGTCCTGTATCGCGCACCAAGTCCAACCGCTTGAGAAAAATAGTTGAAGTTACACGTCCCGATACTTCCCGACACATTCGCGCACGTCTGCTTATCGGGCTGATGAAACCGCGTCAAGCTGGGGAACATCTCATTCGCGTTCTGAAACACATTGCCCATATCGTTGAAGATCACAAAGCTGACGTTGTTGCCCACCAGCGGAAGCGTCTGTGGCGGCAGACGAAGTTCAAACGTATTCACAAACGCAGCCGATCCGCCGACCGGGAACCCTGTCTGAAGGTCTCTCGGACCAGCACCGTTGATAGGAAATCCACGATGCGAGTTCGCGCCGCCGGCATACAGCCGCTCCGGCAACGGAATCGCATTGCAACTTGGGTTGGTCGTCAACAGCGCGCCAACGCAGGCGCTGTTCCCTTCGTTCGGATTCGGTCCCCATGCCTTCTCATACCCAATTCGCAAGTTCCGCGCAAACACATACTTCTGCTTGCCAAATTGGTAGTACGTAGCATTCGACCCATCCAACTTCCAGAAGTTCGTCTGCGACCCGAGCGTAGTCGACGACACAAAAGTCTGCAGGGTCGTGTAGTTTCCCTTTACCGCATCCAGCGGTCCCGGCGACCGCGAATCGTGAAACCAGGTCACTCCCGGCCCACCCACGCGCACCGGTTGCGACAGCAGCGGAATCAGATCAGCGGAAACCTGCAGGGTATTCGGATTCACGGCCACCCGTCTGTAGAGATAGTCGTAGATAAACGTCTCCGTCCGCTTGTACTTTTCCGTTATCCGAAAGTCACCCTGCAACGTCGAAGCCTGAAATGTCGTGATGTCCTGAATATTCGAATAGCCACCCGAAATCGACGCACTAAAATTCCTGCTCCCACGAAGGTGCGGATTCAGCAGCGTCAAAATAGCTATCTGTTCCAGCAACCCATACGACGTATGCAATGTCAGCGAATCCTCTGTGCCCCTGAGATTAATCCGCGAGACGTCCAGCGACACTCTTGGGCTGACTCCCGCCTTCCCCTCCTGCGTCAGCTGATTGCACGGGTTGAGCATGAGCTGTATGCACGATGCCTCCGAGATCATCCCAGCCTGCGGTGTCCCCGTCTGCGCCTCAAACCCGAAACCATACGTCACGTTCCACCGCTTCGCCTCCGTCAACTGCAACAACACGTTCTTCTGCGGAGCATCTCCCGAAGGATTCTGCACCGCAGCCACCACCTCGTTGAACAGTGCAATGTTGTACAGATTCCGTTGCGTCTGCAGCAGCGCCGTCTGATCCAGCGGATCGCCCGCATGGACCAACACCTGCGACTCCACCTCCTTCGGCCTTGTCTTCTGCACGCCCGACAACAGCACTCGATCGATGAACACCTGTTGCCCCTCCGTCACCGTCAGCGAGACGTCGGTCTTGTCCGCATCCTTGGCCTCTTTGTTCTGTTTGATCTCCACCTTCACCTGGTCGAACCCATGCGCCAGGTAATACTGCAGCACCGTATCCCTGTCACCCGACAGCGTCACAAGCGAGAACGGCTGTCCCGCCTGCGTATTCATCAACGCCTTCACATCCTTCAGCCGATTCGCATCCACACCCACCAGATCCACTATGCCGAACCTCTGTTGCGGTCCTTCCACAATCGTGTAGGTGACCGCAATGGCTCCCACCTTCGCTGGCTTCCCATTCGCCAGTGTCGTGTAGTCCTTCACGTCCGTAGTCACCGTGGCTTCATCAAATCCATTCGCGCGATACAACGCCTGTATCGCGTTCACATCCGCCGACACTAACGCCGGACTATAGCTGCCGCTCCTCTGATACGCATTCGACTTCACAACTTTCATCCGCTCCCGCAGCAGATCATCCGAGAAGTACTTGTTCCCCTTCAAATCCACGGCCTGCACACGATGCTTCACCCCGCGGTCCACTGTGAACACCACCCGCTCATCCGTTGTACCTTCGCCTACTACCTTTACATCCACCTTGGCGTCGAAGTACCCCTGCTGCTGTTCAAAGTCGCGAATATTGAAGACACCTTCGTTCAGCAGGTCGTTATCAATCGTCCCCTCTTCGAAGATCGGCACCAGCAGATGTAGGCGGCCCGTTGAGATCTTCGCGCCCTCCACCATCACCTTCACCTCCGGCCCCTGGTTCGCATGAAACTCATAGTCCACGCTATCCCGCGCCTCGTCATACGTCTGCTTCTGCAGCGTCACCGTCGCCTCAAGTCGATTGTTCTTCTGATACGACTTCCGCAACCGGTCAAGAGCATTGCTCGTCGTATCCCGAGTCACCCTGCTGTTTTCCTTCAGCTTCGCCTTCTTGCGAAACTCCTCCGGAGTCAGTCCCGTGTCGGTCCCCACCAACTGCACCTTCCCTATCCGCGCCTGCGGCCCAATTGCAACCGTATAGGTTGCATTTACCTGGTCCCCTGCAACATCGACATCCGTCTTCACCGAAACCTTAGGTTCGTAATACCCCTGCTGCTGCAATATCTGTTTGATCCCTTCCGTACCCGCCGCAATCTGTGGTTCGCTGAACGCCGTCCCCGGCGAAAGCTTCGTTGCAAACTCCAGCAGCGACGTCAGGCGGTCGCTCTTCACCCCAGCGATCGTCACCCGTCCTACGAAGTATCGCGACACGCCCGCAAAGATCAGCGTCACTCGATCCCCCTCCCGCACCCCGCGAACTTCAATATCCCGATACCGCCCACTTGCAAACAGCCGCCGCAGACTCGCCCGCACCTCTACCGGATCGAGTGGCACCCCCACCTTTTGGGTCAACTCCTTTGGCAGCAAATCCGTCGCATTGAAGGTCACGCCTTCAAACACAATCTTGTCAACGATCAGCCCCTTCCACTGCCAAACCGTCGTCGTCGGCTCTGCACTCGTCCCAGTCACCGCCTCACTAGCCGTTGGAGGAGTCTGTTGAATGCGCGCCGGCGGGACAGTCCCTGCGCCACCTTTCCCCACAATCGGCGTGGGCGCTGGAGTCGAAGCCGCCGGTACACTCTGGGCCACACTCGCCACCGACCACAGCCAAAGTACGATCCACGCAGTCACTCCCGCGCGTCCGCAACTTATCCACTGTGGTATCCGCGCGCGACCTCGTAGCACCTGACCCAAAAAACCACCCGTCATTCCCGTTCTGATTAAGGAGCCCTGCAGTCCTTCACGATGCAGTAAACACACCACATCCAAAGCCTGCGCAACCCCGTCAGGCCCTTTTTCCTTAGGATGCGGAATTCCGCTGGCATGTCCACCAGTTTTCCCGCGCATCCGTCCTTCCCTATACTACGAAACAGCAGCCTCTTTTGGTGTCACTGCATCCATCATGTCTCAGCCCTCCACCTCACGCACGTACGATCAGCAGACCGGCCTCTCCGTCGCCAACGGTGACGCCCCACACACCTCTGTATCCCCCATCACCGACCAGGACCGCTACTCCCGCCAGATCCTCTTCCCCGGCATCGGCCTCACCGGCCAGCAGCTCCTCGCCTCCGCCCATGTTGCCATCATCGGCGTCGGAGCCACCGGGGCCGCAACCGCCTCACTCCTCGCCCGCGCCGGCGTCGGTACCCTCACCCTCATCGACCGCGACTTCGTCGAACCCTCCAACCTTCAGCGCCAGGTCCTCTTCGACGAAGCAGACGCACGCGAATCCCTCCCCAAAGCCGAAGCCGCCCGCCGCAAGATCGCCCAATTCAACTCCAACATCATCGTCCGCCCTCACATCGCCGACCTCGTTCCCGACAACATCCACGAGCTCCTCGCCCCAGCCCACCTCATCCTCGACGCCACGGACAACTTCGAGACCCGCTACCTCCTCAACGACTACTGCGTCCAGCAATCCAAACCCTGGATCTACGCCGCCGCCATCGGTGCCTACGCCGCCACCATGAACATCCTCCCAAAGAAGGGCCCAGCCAGCACTCCGCACTCTGAACCCTGGCCCCTGAACCCTGGCCCCTCAGCCTGCCTCGCCTGCATCTTCCCCAAGCCCCCCACCGGCCCTGTCGAAACCTGCGACACCGCTGGCATCCTCTCCACCGCCGTCAATCTCGCCGCCTCCATCCAGGCCACCGAAGCCCTCAAGCTCCTCACGAACCAACCCCACCTCATGCGCCGCACCCTTTTGTCGTTCGATCTATGGTCAAACGAGCGCAGCGAGATCAGCACCGCCAAACCCAACCCAAACTGCACCGTCTGCGGACAGCACATCTTCACCCATCTCGCCGGAGAAGGCCGCCCTCACATCACCCTCTGCGGCCGCAACTCCGTCCAGATCCACGAGCACCACCGCCCCGTAGACTTCGCCGCCATGCACGACCGTCTCCTCCCCCACGCCGACATCTACGGCCTCCGCTTCAACGACCTCCTCCTCCGCTTCAAACGCGGACCCCACACCTTCACCCTCTTCCCCGACGGCCGCGCTCTCATCCAAGGCACGACCGACATCACCTTAGCCCGCTCCCTCTACGCCCGTTTCATCGGCTCCTGACATAATTTTTCTGTCACCAAAAAACCCTGTGCCTTCAACGCATCGCATGCAAACAACCCTTCCCGCCTGTCATCCATCCAACTCAATTGCTCCAGAAGTTACAACCGTTTGCGGTAGGCTCAAGCAGGCGACAACTTAACGGTGAACGATGAATCAATCCGGAGTCTAGCTTATGGACGTCCAAGGCCTACAAATGACCCAAACTACCCCAGTTCCCGGCGTATTCAAGCGCAATCCGCCCATCGCCGGTGAAGCAGAAGCAATTGAAGCAGCAAAAAATGGCGACGCAGAGGCATTTTCCAAGCTCTACGCTCTCCACAAACGTCGCGTCTACACCCTTTGCCTCCGCATGCTCGGCAACGTCTCCGAAGCCGAAGACATGACCCAGGAGGCATTCCTACACCTCTTCCGCAAAATCGGCAGCTTCCGCGGGGAGTCGGCCTTTTCAACGTGGCTTCATAGACTTACCGTTAAACTTGGTGCTCATGCACCTGCGGAAGAAGGGCCTCAACCTGGTCTCCCTTGAAGAGACCATCAACCCCTCGGAAGAGGACGCGCCCAAGCGCGACTTCGGCAGCCGCGACCTCCAGCTCACCGGCTCGGTCGACCGCGTTGCCTTGGAGCGTGCCGTCGCCTCACTCCCTCCCGGCTACCGCATGGTCTTCGTCCTCCACGACGTCGAAGGCTTCGAACATAACGAGATCGCCACCATGCTCGACTGCTCCACTGGCAACAGCAAGTCCCAGCTCCACAAAGCTCGCCTCAAGCTCCGCGAACTCCTCCGCCGACCTGAGCTGCTCACCCAGCAAGACGGCCTCAAGGAGGTTGCGGTATGACTGAAACCAAGCTCCCCGACTTCGATACCATGACCCCGGCAGACTTCGAGCAATATCTGCCCGAGATCTTCGCCAACGGCGACGGCCGTGTCAGCAATGACCCCCGTCTCCAGAACTTCCTCAAAAACAATCCCGACTGCGCAGCTCTCGTCCGCGACCTCGAAGCCATCGCCGATCAAGCCCGCAGCCTCTTCGACGACCCGATCGATCCGAGCGAAGCCGTTTGGACTGGAATTCAGGACAAACTCAAGCACGGCGACCCCGAAGACGACGAACTCCCGCTCCCCCAAACTGTCTAACCGCCATTCGGCGCGAACAGCCCCCCTCTACAACGCAACGTGAGGTCGGGCTGTTCGCGCCGAACTGTCTGCGCCATCAACCCTCAAACAACAAGCCACTCCAGCCGCCTGGGTCGAAAGCCAAGTCGCCGTTTGGCTTTAGCATTCGAAGCACCAGACAGCTTCATGCCGCAGTACACCGCATCTTCCCCAGCCATCTGACGAGCGACGTCCTCCGTGACATGTTGCGGCGGCGGAGCATCCATTGTCTTCGCAAACGCCGGCAGCCAAACGTTGATCGGAGAAGGGTCGTCATCGACCACGTTGTAAACACCTGGCTCAGTCGTCAGAGCCGCCACCGTTGCCTGCGCAGCATCGTCGATATGCACAAAAGACCAAACCCCTTTACCCTCTCCTACGATTGGGTACTGCCGCTGACGAACCATCTCCGCGACTCCTCCATCCGGGGAATACCAGGTATTCGGTCCATAGAAAAACCCATACCGAAGCGCAACACCCTCCATCGGTGAACCTAGAACCCGCGCCTCCAGTTGCGTATACATCTTCGCGCTCATCGACACGCCAGGACTCCCATCAACCGCCAGCGGCGCAGACTCATCCGCCAGCCCCGATGCAGGCTTCAGATAAAATCCGCTCGACTGTTGAATATACCGGCGAACGCCACAGCGCTCCGCAGCACGAGTCAGATTTCCCCCGCCCTCAAGGCGCACCCTCCCATCTCGCGGCAACGCGTCATTTAGATCGGCCGGATTCTTCGGAATCGAAGTCAGCTCGTCGATAACGATCTCAGCACCCGACGCTCGCAACGCCTTCTCCACCGCGGACGCATCGAAAGCATCCGCTACCGCCGCAGCCGCCCCAAGTGCGACCAGTCTCTTCGCCCCTTCTGCTGACTGAGTCATACCAGTGACCGCATGCCCCTGCCGTATCAGCTCCGCGATCAGCGGCTGACCGATAGCCCCGCTCGCTCCAGCCAGAAAGATCTTCATCTCGCGACCTCATTCCGTATGCCACACTCCGTTAGATCGCACGACAACCCCGCCGGTTTATAAATTTTTCTCGAGCCTGCCGACCGATCCAAGCCACGCCGTCTGGCAACTACCGGATGTAGCCAGCCCTCGTACGCACAACGGCGTCCTTACTATCGGGAATATCTTCGAGTCCATCCGGTTTAAGCCGAAGCTGTAGTTTGCAAAACGTTCCCTCAGGCTTCACGCTGGTTGGCTTATACCCCAATGTGTATCGCCCACGAAGCTGATCGATCAATGCAGACAACCGATCCGCAACCTCCTTCTTACTGGTATTCAATACGGGACCACCCGTCAGATCTGCATACTTGCGAATGTCCCCGGTACGCGCGACAAAGAACAGAGCAACCATCGCAGCATCCGTCTCCGCAGTTCTGTCGATCAGCGCCGACACCACCGCCCCCGACCGAAGCAGGCTCTCCGTCGCCTCTTCCTTCGTGTGCAGATGCTCCGGAGCCTCTCTCCCCATGATCTTTTGCGTGTGCGAATTTTCCACATTCGCCGTTCCATCGGTCAGCCACACCATCACCTTTCGACTGCCCGGCGTGGTCGATTTCATCGCCTCATCCACCGCTTCATACATACTCTCGTGAATAAACGTGCCTTCGCCGGTCTTCATGCTGGAGGCTTTCCCAATCGCATTCGCCGCCAGCGAACGGTCCGTCGTGAACCCCTGCAGCAGCTCCGCATGCGAAGAGAACACCATCACAGCCACCTCATCCTGAGGCTTGAGATGACTAAGCACCTCGCGAGCGCCACCGCCCAGCGACGCAAGCGCAGGCCTTACCGTCTCCGTCAGATCAAACAGAAAAATCACCGACAGAGGCAGTTGATCATGACTGAAGTAGGTGATCCTCTGCGGAACCCCATCCTCCGACAAAACAAAATCGTCAGACTTCAACGTCCCAATCAGATTCCCCGTCTTTTTGTTCTCAACCTCGGCATCCAGCACGACGAACTTCGTCGACACATGAATCGTAGACCCAGCATCGGCTTGAGCCGGCCCCGCATCCTGCCCACGCACGCAACTGCAAAACCCCATCCCAACAAAAAGCAGCACGAAGCGCAGAAGTAACCTCATGACGTGGATACATCCTCCATTGGCTTTATTCGCTGTGGCAGGCTTTCGCGAAAAACATCCGCCCGGTTGAAACGAAGTACGTCTCCCACCCAATGGATGTTCCGTCACGCCAAGCGAGATCCAGGCACTCTCAAAGAGAAGTTCAAGCCACTCCCAATCGTAGGTAGTGCGTCAGCTTCGAGTTAGGGAAAAGCGAAGTTGCCGAAAATCCCGTTTCCCGGGAATTTGGATGCGTTGCCGTGGAACCCTATACTCTCCGTATGTTAAGAAGGCTCTCCTGTTTGGCTGTAACTGCTTGTTCGCTGACTGCGGTGGGGCAGCATCAACCGTACGCCGACGAGCCGCGCCGCGCTCCCGGCATAGTCGATGTGCAACCTTCGCCTTATCCTCAACTCGCGTTCGCCGCCCATGTATCGGGAGTTGTGAAACTAGACCTAGCGGTTCGACACGATGGAACGCTCCAATCTGCTGATGTGATTAGTGGGCCCGCTATGCTCAGACAAGCTGCATTAGGTGCTGTCCAGCAAGCCCGTTTTGAGTGTCAGGGTTGTGGCGACGCCCCAACGCAGATCCATGTTGCCGTGCAATACACACTGGGTAATGTTCGACCTTGCCCACCAGCCGAGGAGTCTTCCACTGCTTCCATCGAGACAGAGTCGTATCTGCAAGTCACTCATTCATCCGATGCGATCAGTATTACGGATCGACCAATCGGAACATGTGATTATGCTGCCACGATTTCAAAGAATTCAGCTCGCTCAGTCAAATGCCTTTTCCTCTGGCATTGTGGCTGGCGCTAAGTGACTGGACAAGAAGTCGGGTTTTCGGAAAGTTCAGAAGTTCACATTAAGTTGACCACTACCCAATCGCCAACCCTTGCAATCCTCCAAACACCCGGTGTATCGTCTAACCAGCATGTCGAGCCGCTTCCAGTTCGCTTTTTTTACCCTCTGCTATTGGCGCCATCCAGCGGCCAGCGGAGTCCTCGCATGCATCTCTGAAAACACCTAAACAAACTTCAGAGTCTTCGACCTTCCCGAGCCGCAACCCCAAACAGGTTGCGGCTCTTTCGTTTTCAAAACAAAGATTCGCGCAACAAGACGCACAATGATTCCGAAACAATGATCCAAGGAGAGGCAATGACGTCCACCGAATCCGCCACCCACACCGAAAACAAAACCGGCTCAGCCGAAAGCCCCATTATCCCCGCCCACCTCAAACGTCTCGTCCTCACCGGCTTCATGGGAGCGGGCAAGTCCACCATCGGCCGTCTCCTCGCCAACCGCCTCAACTGGAACTTCCTCGACCTCGACGCCCACCTCGAAGCCCGCACCGGAGCCACGATCCCCCAGCTCTTCGCAGAACAAGGTGAGGCCCGCTTCCGCCGCCTCGAATCCACCGCCCTCGCCTCTGCCCTCGCCCTCACCAACACCGTCCTCGCCCTAGGCGGTGGCACCCCGGAAGACCTCACCAACCGTCTCCTCCTCGAGCAAACCCCCGGCACCTTCACCGTCTTCCTCGACGCCCCCTTCCCCACCCTTTACGATCGCTGCATGCTGCAGGACATCGCCCGCCCCGTCCTCGCCGACCCCGCCGCCGCCCAGCTCCGCTTCGAACGCCGTCACCCGCTCTACCGCCGCCTCGCCGGCCTCACCATCGTCACCGCCCACCAGACTCCCGACCAGACCGTCGACGCCCTCCTCGCAGGCGCATTCCGCTAGCCCGCTTCGCTGCTCTTTCAAAACAAAGGAACGGTAAAGGCCGACGAGCGCGGTAAGCTGCTCCACGTAGGGAGAGAGGAAATATTGTGGTGAAAGAAACGAACTGTCTTCGCGTCGGAATACTGGGATGCGGCCCGATCTCTCAATTTGCCCACCTGGAGTCCGCACAAAAGGCTCGCAACGTCGTTCTCCATGCAGTCTGTGATGCCGATGAGTCATTGGCACAGCGCTTCGGAAAGTTTTACGACGCCGAACGCATCTACCTCGACTATGACGAGATGCTGGCCGACCCAAACATAGATGCCATCATCGTTGCGACGTCCGACGCCTTCCACGTCCCGGCCGCGATCAAAGCGCTCACCGCAGGAAAGCACGTCCTTTGTGAAAAGCCCATCGGAGTCTCCGTAGACGAGGTCGAAGAGCTGCAACGCCAGGTTGCGGCAAGCGGTCTCGTGCTTCAGGTCGGCCACATGCTCCGCTTCGACCCGGGAATCGAAGCAACACACAGCTTCATCCAGGAAGAGATGGGCCAGATGCTGGCACTCAAAGCCTGGTACTGCGACTCCACCCATCGTTACACCGCAACCGATGCAGTGCAGCCACTCCCCCGTTTCGGCGCGCGCGCGCTCAAACCGCAGGGCGACCCTAAAGCCGACAGGGCCCGTTACTACATGCTCGCGCATGGCTGCCACCTCGTGGATTTGGCCAGGTATTTCAGCGGTCCGATCCTGGCCGTTCACGCTCGCTTGTCTCAGCGCTTCGGCGCATACTGCTGGTTTGTCGAAACCGAATTTGAGAACGGGACACTTGGTCATCTCGACCTGACCATCGCTGTTCGCATGGACTGGCACGAGGGCTTTCAAATCTACGGAGAGCACGGAAGCGCCATCGGCAAGATCTTCAACCCCTGGTACTACAAGTCGAGCGAAGTGGACATCTTCCACGAGAAAGACGCCACCACACACCGAGTGCTCGGAGCGGACGGCCACTTCTACCGCCGTCAGCTCGAAGGTTTTGCAGACACGATCCTGGATGGAAAGCCGATGCGCGGAGCGACCGTAGAAGATGGTTTAGCTTCAGTAAAGGCCATGGCCGCAATCTCACAATCGGTGGCCTCAGGCACAAGGATCGCACTCGCAGACGTGACGGGGACAATCTAATGTATCCCGCAATCTTTAGCCGCACCTATCCACTCACGAACCCTTCAGACGTCCTCGCCGCCGTCGTGCGCGACGGTTACCACGGCGTGCAGTTCAACCTGCTCTCCGCCGGTCTTCCCAGCCTGCCGGAGCAGCTACCGAACGGCATCGCTGAGCAGGTAGGAGCGCTGGCAAAATCCAGCGGAGTTCGCCTGGCAGCTCTCTCTGGCACGTACAACATGATTCACCCCGATCCCAACGCTCGTGCTTCATCTCGAAGAGGCTTTGCCAACGTGGTACAAGCAGCCCAGCGGATGAAGGCTCCAATCGTGACTCTCTGCACCGGCTCTCGTAACCCAAACGATATGTGGAAGCATCATCCCGACAATCAAAGCACCGAAGCATGGAGCGATCTCCGTGGTGAACTCGACTTTGCAATGGAGCTGGCAGAATCCGCAGCAATCAAGCTGGCCATCGAACCGGAGCCGGGCAATGTCGTCAACAACGCAGAAGCGGCCAGACGACTTCTCGATGAGGTCGCATCACCAGCGCTCGGCATCGTACTCGACGTGGCGAACTTGCTATCTCCCGACACCCTCGCCAATCAACATGAAGTCATCGCAAAAGCGACACAGCTCCTCGGCAACGCACTCTTGCTCGCTCACGCAAAGGATATCGATTCCTCCGGACAAGTAGTCGCAGCCGGCGAAGGTGCTGTAGACCTCGCTGCCTTTGTCGCCGCACTACGCTCCGTTGGATACGATGGCGCGCTCATCGGCCACGGCTTCTCTCCCGAAAAAGCCGCCGGAGTATCCAGAGTGCTTGCGAACCTGATCGAAGGGAAGATATGACAGCCGGCGCGCTCCGAACGAAGGACGGATGCCTGCTCGCCTACGAAGATAGCGGCCACGGTATGCCGGTCCTCTGGCAACATGGCCTGGGAGCGGATCGAAGCCAGCCCGCCGAGGTCTTCCCCACCATCGCCGGAATACGCCGCCTCACGTTGGAATGCCGTGGTCACGGTAACTCGGAGTTAGGAGATCCTGCCCGGCTTTCTATCGCAACCTTCGAAGCTGATGCACTCGCTCTTCTCGATCACCTGAAAATTACGCAAGCGATCGTAGGCGGCATCTCTTTAGGGGCAGCCATCGCAATGCGCCTCGCCGCGCTTCACCCTGAGAGGGTCGTGGGTCTGATTCTTGCCCGGCCTGCATGGGTTATCGGACCGTCATCCACAATGGCTCCCTACCTCGAGATAGCAGAGTTGATGAAGAAATTTGGTCCCGCCGAAGGCGCACGTCATTTCGAAGGCTCCACATGCCTCGCCGCAGTTGCGGCCATCTCGCCCGACAACGCTGCATCTCTCAAAAGTTTCTTCACCCGGCCGAACCCAGAGAGCACGATCGCACTGCTGTCTTCAATTCCAAAGGACTCGCCCGGAGTCGACGAAGCAATGATCGCGAAGATTACAGCTCCCACGCTCATCATCGCCAACGATCATGACTATGTACATCCTCTCGCCTACGCGAACCGTTTAAAACAGATTCTTCCCAACGCAACACTGCAAATCATCACCGCGAAGTCGATAAACAAAGATCTCTACAATCGTGATTTCAGTGACACTCTCCGCAGCTTCTTGACCGGAATGGCGGTGCCCCGATGAGCACTGTACTTGTCATTGATATCGGCGGGACGAGCGTCAAAATAGGTTTTATCGTTGACGATGAACCACACGAATACGTTCGCCTCTTTTCAGCCAGTGAGCTACGCAGCCCCGATCCAGTTTCCGTACTTGCGAGAATGATCTCTGCGGTCATAAGCGAATCATCTCTCCAGCCAGAGGCAATCGTTTCAACCGTCCCCGGCTTCCTCGACGCAAAAGAGAACCGCATACTTCATGCGGCGAACATCCCTGAACTAAACGGCTGCCTGCTATCCAACGCCCTCGAGCAACTCACTGGCCTTCCAGTCATGCTGGAGCGCGACGCCGTTCTCGCATTAATCGGAGAGCACGTCGCAGGAGTATGCCAAGGCGCAGGCTCAGTCCTGGGCCTCTTCTTCGGTACCGGAGTAGGTGGCGCATTTCTACAAAACGGCCGGCCGTTTCGAGGGTCCGGCTGGGCCCTCGAGATCGGACACATGCCCTTTCGCGGCACCCGTCGCTGGGTAGGGAGCGAAAGAAGCGAGTGTCTCGAAGCCTACGTATCCGGAAAGGCGCTTCAGCACATCGCGGAACATCATCGCGTGTTAATCGGCGACGCATTTACAGCATCCTCACAAAACCCTGAACTAGCCAATGATTTGCGCGAATTCGTTAGAAACCAGGCCTCCGCCATTGCCTCTGCTGTCGCGATCCTCTCCCCCGAAACGATCGTTCTCGGCGGCGGCATCTGTGAGATGCCCAACTTTCCAAAGGCTCAACTTGTATCTGAACTAGAGGAGCTATTCCCATTCGTACACACCGGCCGCCCTCTGGATCTGCGATGGGCATCCCTCGGCTGGCGTAGTGTGCTTTACGGAGCAAGCTTTTCAGTCCGAAATCACTGATAGAACTTCAAAGCCAACCGCGACCGGTTACTTTGCACGAAGCCCTTGAATTTAGACAAAAACCAGGCGACCCTTACGACTTCATCGAGACCCACCAGCCTGACTCAAACTCCGCACTCCCGCGACTCAGCCATAAAGGCGCACACTATCTGCATCCAACAGTCAGCACCCAGGAGAATTCCGCTGACCAATCCAGCATCCGACGACCTCACACCATACGAGAAGAAAACCCGCACCGTCACACGCGGCAACATCCTCTTCACCTTCGCCGTCATTCTCCTGCTCGCCCTCGCCTGGACCCTCCAGAAAGAGCTGTTGATCCTTTACGTCAGCGCTCTCTTCGCCGTCGTTTTTATGCCGGCCGTCACACGCATCACTAAGCTCAAAATTCGCGGTTATCAGCCCTCGCGCGCTGCCGCGATCATCTTTCTCATCGTCACCGTCACCGCTGTCGTCGCTCTCTTCTTCACCACCGGTCTCCCGCCTGTCCTACGCGACCTCAATAACTTCTCAAGCGAGCTCCCCAAGCGCATTCCCGAGATTGTCGCGCGCCTCAAGAAGCTCCCCCTGGCCGACAAGTTCGGCATCGACTCCATCGCACAGCGCACCGCCGGGGCCGTCGATGCCACCGCCGGGTACCTCTTCACCGCCCTCCCCAACTGGCTCTCCCACCTCTTCGACATCCTCACAGCCGCCTTCCTCTGCATCTACTTCATGCTCGAAGGGGAACACGCCTATCAATTCTTCCTCTCGCTCTTCCCCATCGCCGAACGCCACCGTCTCGACAGCACCTGCAAAAAAGCCGAACGCAAAATCAGCAAGTGGCTCCTTGGTCAGGGCCTCCTCATGCTTACCCTCGGCGTCTCCAGCACCATCGTCTTCGGTCTGCTCCATGTCCGCTACTTCCTCCTCCTCGGCTTCCTTATGGGCCTGTTGAACATCATCCCCATCGCAGGAGGCGTCATCACCATCGTGCTCGCGGCCGGTGTCGCCGCGCTCGACTCCTGGACCAAGGCCGCCGGCGTCCTCATCTTCTACCTCATCTACGTCAACATCGAGAGCGCCGTCCTCACCCCGCGCATCATGCGCTCCAGCGTCAACCTCATGGGCCTCACCGTCCTGGTCGCACTGCTTCTGGGAACCGCTCTTGCTGGAATCGTCGGTGCCCTCGTCTCCGTCCCCACGGCAGCCCTTATCGCCGTCTTTCTCGATGAATATGCCGTCCAGAGGGACTGAACGAGCTGTCCCGGCTCTACCTACAAAACCCCAGAGGCAAACGTTGTATCGCCGCGTACACCAGCGTTTAGCAGTTCATGCCCATATAAATTCAATGGAATTTATTTTTTTTTAATCTTCTGAAAATCAACCGCCCTTGCTATTCTCATCCCAGTGTCCGACCTCAAGTTCGCTCAACCCGCTCGAAGCAATCTGCTGGCTCCTGTCCTACTGGCGTTCCTGATCCTTGGCATCACTCTCGCCCTGGCCATCCGCTACACCCCACACAGGACAGCCGACCTCACCATCACCCACACAACGGTCTACCCCGCCCACACCGTCTTCAAAGGCGACACTATCGTCGTCGGCCACGACCACGCCCAGGACGACCTCTACGTCCTTGCCACCCTCCGCATCGACGACAACCTCCGCCTCCCACTCTTCCTCAAAGACTTCACCGGCACCCTCACCACCGCCGACGGCCAGGAGTTCACCACCAGCGCCATCGAAAAAGACGACTTCGCCAACATCTACACCTCCTTCCCGGCCCTCAAACCCCTCGCCTCCGAACCCCTCCTCCGCGAAACGATGATCAACCCTGGCCAGTCTGCCGAAGGTATGGTCCTTCTCCACTTTCCGGTCACCAAGGATGTCTGGGACCATCGCCGCACCGCCTTCCTCAACGTAGACCTCTACCACCAGGGACAGCAGGGCATCCTCATCGGCCGCGCCAGCGAGACAGTATCCAAGTCCTCCTCCAATGCCGCAAACTAAGTTCGCCGCGAAGCTTTAAAGTAGAACCATGACCCGCCGCCGCTGGATCGCTGACGCCTGGACCGCCACCACCGCAACCCTCACCGGCGACCAGGCCGTACATCTCGCCCGCGTCCTCCGCGCCGAGCCCGGTCAGATCTACGACGTAGTCGCCGGAGGCTTTCTCCACCGCGCCGAGATCACCCGGGTCAGTGCTGGCGACGGAGAAGACCAGGTCGTCCACTTCACCCTTCACGAGGAGCTCGAATCCGACACCGCCCTGCCCCTCCATCTCCTCCTCGCCGTCTTCAAGTTCGATCACATGGAGTGGGCTATCGAAAAGTCCACCGAACTCGGCATCGCCCGCATCACCCCCATCCTCGCCCGCCGCACGGAAAAGCACCTCGCGCAATCCGCCCTTAAGCGATCCGAGCGCTGGCGCCGCATCGTGCTCGAGGCCTCCAAGCAATCCCGCCGCACCACCATCCCCGAAGTCGCTGACCCCATCCCGCTAAAGCAAGCTCTCGAGCAGGAAAAATCCCCCAACCGCATCCTCCTCAGCGAGACCGAGCAAGCCCTCACCCTGACAGCAGCAATGGAGCGCCAAAACGCCTCCTCTCCCACGTCGGAGCCGTCAGACGTAGAGTCTTTCCTCACCCACGCTCTCGCCATCGGCCCCGAAGGCGGCTGGACCCCTGAAGAGATGACCCTCTTCACCCAATACAACTGGCTACCCGTCACCCTCGGCCCCCGGATCCTCCGTGCCGAAACTGCCGCCATAGCCGCGATCGCCATAGCTTCCACGCACCTGGCCTGATACGTCATCTCCTCCGCGAATGCCAGTAATATGCCCGAATAGAGGGCATATCCGCATTCCATCACTGCTAAACCTTTCCTGCCTTTCTAGAACATTTGCTAGTGTCCCTTCCCGCCGTCGCTGCCTAGACTGATTCAGTCGAGGTAACGATCATGAACAAGCACCGCGCAGTAAAGCTCCCCGCGCTCATCGCTCTGGTGATGGCAGCCCTTGTATTCACCAGCCGTCCAGCCACCGCCCAGGACACGCAGCTCCAAGGAGTCATCGACGGCCGCAGCGGCCCGACCATGTCCCTCCAGCAGGTCGGCTCTCCCGACGTCTCCGTCCTCCTCACCGACAGCACCCAGGTCGGCGAAGTCGAAGGCGTCTTCCACGGTCGCACCAAGCAGATGCCCATGACCGCCCTCATCCCCGGCCTTCCCGTCCAGGTCAAGGGCTCCTACAACGCCCAGAACCAGCTCGTCGCCGACAGCGTCAAGTTCAAAGGCTCTGACCTCAAAGCCGCCATGGACGCCCAGGCCGGCCTCCAACCCACCGAGCAGAAGGTAGCCGCCAACACCGCGGAGATACAGCAAAGCCAGCAGGAGCTCGCCGCGCAGCAAGCCGCCCTCCAGGCGCAGCAAGCCCAACTCACCTCCGAGCAGCAGAAGATTGCAGCCAACAAAGCTGCAATCGCCGCCGACAATAAGCGCTTCGGCGAACTCGGCCAATACAACATCCTCGGCGAGACCACCGTCTACTTCGGCAACGGCAAAATCACCGTCGATCCCGAATATCAGGCCAAGCTCCTGCAGTTAGCCCAGCAGGCAAAAGGAGTCACCGCCTACATCATTCAGGTTCAGGGCTATGCCTCTGCCGTTGGAAGCGCCGCATTAAACCAGAGACTCAGCAGTGAACGCGCCAACGCCGTCACCGCCATCCTCGAGCAGCAGGGCGGAATCCCCCTCACCAACATGCTCGCTCCCGGCGCCATGGGCACCTCAAATCAGGTCGACTCCGACAAAACCGCGGAAGGCCAGGCCGAGAACCGCCGCGTCGTCGTTCGCATCCTGCAGAACAAAGGCATCGCCGGCACATAACCGAACGTAGCCCGACAACACGATGTCTCCGATAACTGCGCTCCACTTTGGCTCCACAAATCTAATGGTTTGTTCAAGCTTTTATGAAGACGCTTCTTCTCGGTCTCCTTGCCGTTTTTCTGCTGGATCATCCGGATACCTTCGCCGCAACGCAAAATGACGCCATCCCCGCGAAAGCTGTGGTGGCGTCCACCGCCACGCAGCAAGGTGGGGACCAGTCTGTGCAACCCGCAAAAACGAAAGAAGAGCAGGAAAAGAAAAAGAAGAAGTCCCCCCATCGTGGCTCTATCGTCGCCGCGCCTCTTCCAATCGTGAGCCCCGCGATCGGCTCCGGAATCGTCCCGATCCTTGGTTACATCTTCCCCTTCAGCAAAAACGACAAGATCTCCCCTCCATCAACCGTTGGAGCCGCGGGCCTCATCACGAACAACGGCAGCAGCGGCTTCGGCCTGGCCGCACAACTGTTCATGAAAGAGAACCGATACGCGATCACCTCGCTCTTCGTTCACGGCAACGTCGACTACAACCTCTACGGCATCGGCATTCCCGCAGGCAATGCAAACCTCAAAATACCGCTCGACCAGACCGGCCAACTCTACTTTGGCGAAGCGCTCCGCCGCATCCCGTGGCAGTTCTTCATCGGCCCCCGATTCTGGACCGGAGACTCCATCGTCACCGTCAGACCAACCACCAGCGAAACCCCTGCACCGCCAGCCGATCTCGCGCTGCACACCACCTTGCGCGCTTTAGGTCTGCGCGTCATGCGCGACACACGTCCAGACCACTTCTATCCGACCAAAGGAATGTTTACGCAGTTCACATCGGACTTCTTCGCCAAAGCACTCGGCAGCAAATACACCTTCCAGAGTTACAGATTCACCTTCAACAAATATGGAACCGTCGCGAAGAATCAGGTCCTCGCCTACAATCTCTTCGTCTGCGGAACCGGCGGCGATCCACCGTTCTATGGCAACTGCATCTACGGCACCAACAACGAGCTGCGCGGCTATGAAGCCGGTCGCTACCTCGATCGTTATATGATCGCGACTCAGGCTGAGTATCGCGTCTCATTGCCGAAAAAATTCGGCCTCGCCGCGTTCGGCGGCATTGGCGAAGTCGTACCCGGCGGAAAAGAGATCCTCCGAATCAATAATTTTCTGCCCAGCATCGGCGGCGGACCAAGGTATCAGCTGAGCAAGAAGTACCACGTCAATCTTCGTGCTGACTTCGCGCGAGGAAAAGATAGTTGGACCTGGAGCATGGGAGTTGGCGAAGCATTTTGATTGACGCAATTGAAATGGAGAGCTTCTAGTGAACATGGAAACCGTACTAACGAAAGTCCAGAAGCTCACCGTCCTTACGCTCGCCGGAATGCTTGTCGTCGTGATGGTCCTTTCAACAATTCACCTCGGTGTGCTGATCGGGCAGGAGATCTGGAAGCCTCCACGGTTCCTCATCCCAGTTCAGGGTTTGCTGGAGGTCTTCGGGTATTTTCTGCTAGTGCTGATAGGCGTCGAACTGATCGAAACGCTGAAGGCATACGTAAAGAAAGATGCCATTCACATTCGTGTCGTTCTGGAAGTCGCTCTGATCGCGATGGCACGAAAGGTCATCATTGAAGAACCAAACAACGTACCGAGTCTGACCTTGTTCGGCATTGCAGCCCTGATTCTCGCGCTCGGCGTTGCCTCTCACTTCGAGCGGCAATTCAGACACGAGCCACATTAAACTGATCGAATCAACTAACCCTCTTGGGTTACGATGAAAAACATATCCGACAAACAAGGAGGTTGTACGATGCACACTCATTCGAAGCGGCTAAAAGGATCTCTCTCCACGCTGTTAGTTCTAACCTTGGCGTTGGGATGGCAGGGAGTTCGTGCTGAAGATGTAGCTCACGCTATCAGCGGAATCGTGAAGAGCGTCGACAAAGATACCAAGACCGTAGTCGTCAAAACGGCGGACGGCACCGAACAAACAATCAAGTACACCGATCACACAGTCGTCAAAGGCGCCAAGGACACAGGCAAAGGCGTTGAAAAGGGCAGTGTAGACGCTTACATGGGCGCCAAAGTAGGCACCCAGGTCACCGTCAAATACACAGAAAAAGCTGGCGAGAAAACAGCCGTCGGCATAAAAGATGCCAGCAAAGCCACCGCCAAAGCAGTAGCAGACTAAGCCTAAGCGCTTCAAGAAACACAAATCTCATCAGCCAGCATTCGCCACCTGCGGCGGCGCAGTTCTCGCTTGGCCAAATTCAAGCGCGACAGCGCTCACTCCCAAAAACACAAAAGTGCCCGAGCCAAAAGCTCGGGCACCTTCCATATGTAAACTCGCTGACCTACCGACTAGCTGAAGATATCCTTCACCTTCTCAAACAGTCCACGCGACGTCGGCGTATTTTCCACCACCATCGTCTCGCTCAGTTGCTTCAGTAGGTCCTTCTGCTGCTTGGTCAACTTCCCAGGCGTCTGCACCCGAATCTCAACAATCAGATCGCCCTTCCCATGCGAGTTCAGATGCGGCACGCCCTTACCCCGCAGCTTGAACGCCTTCCCGCTCTGCGTTCCCTCAGGAACCTTGATCGTTGCTGCACCTTCGAGCGTCTGAATCTCCAACTCCGTCCCCAGCGCAGCCTGCGGAAACGAGATCGGCATCACGCAATGCAGATCGTCTCCATCACGCTCAAAGAACTTATGAGCCTTCACACTCAGCACAACGTAGAGATCGCCGGCAGGCCCGGCAAACTTGCCCGCCTCACCCTCGCCCGAGTAGCGAATCCGCGTATCCTGCTCCACGCCCGCTGGCACCTTCACCAGGATCGTATGCTCCCGCTGGACTACGGTCTGGCCCTTGCACGTCTGGCATGGATCAACGACAAGCGTACCCGTTCCTCCGCAAACCGAACACGTCCGCGCCACAGAAAAGAACCCTTGCTGGAACCTCTGCTGCCCGCGTCCGCCGCACTGCGTACATGTCACCGGAGCCTTACCCTTCGCCGCGCCCGAACCCTTGCAGTCCGTACACGTCTCCGTCCGACGGATGGTGATCTCCTTCTCCTTGCCGAAGACCGCCTCCTCAAACTCAAGCGTCATGTCGTATCGCAGATCGCGCCCACGCTGCACTCGCGAGGCCTGCCGGCCACTGCCGCCCATGTTGAACATCTCGCCAAACAGATCGCCGAAGATGTCACCAAGATCCTGCGCATTACCGCTGAAACCACCGCCAAACGGCCCACCGGCGCCGCCCGCGCCGCCCTGAAACGCAGCATGACCAAACCGGTCGTACGCAGCCCGCTTGTCGGGATCGCTGAGCACCGAGTAAGCCTCACTGCACTCCTTGAACTTCCCCTCGGCAGACGGATCGTCCGGATTGCGGTCCGGGTGATACTGCATGGCCAGCTTCCGATACGCGGTCTTCAGCTCCTGATCACTCGCGTCCCGCGAAACACTTAACACTTCGTAGTAATCAATCTTCGTCACGTTTGCCGTCGCCATATCCCTAAAATCTCTTTCCTAACTAATTCTCTCGAACCGTTCCTGAAAACACACCAACAAACTCCACCTGCATAACACCATTCAAAACAACGCAGCAGCAAACTCCATCACACGAACGTCTTCACCCTGACACCAGAATTTGGGTCGTCATTCCGAGCCAAACGAAGAATCCTAATTTTCATCTGTCTTCTGCAGTTGCCTGTTCTTCGTCTGCCAGCCGTGGAGTGCGCCTTCCGACCAACTAATCCGTAACCTGGTCCGGATTCGCCGCGATTCGCACCAGCGCAGGACGCAGGAGCTTCTCACGAATCTTGTACCCCCGCCGAATCTCCTCTAATACCTGGTGGTCCGGAAACTCCTTTGTTTCGATGCTTCCCAAAGCCTCATGGATTCGAGGGTCAAACTGTGTCCCTACGGTCTCAACCGCCTGCACATTCAATCCCTTTAGCGCGTCTTCCATCTGCTTCAGAATCAGCTCCACGCCACCCCTCAGCTGCTCTGCAGTGCCATCCGCCTTCAGCGCCAGCTGAAAGTTATCCATCACGCCCAGAAACGGCTCGACGGTATTTGAGATCGTATAGTCTCGCGAATCAGCTCTTTCCTTCACCTCACGCTTACGCGCGTTGTCGAACTCCGCCTGCAGCCGTGCCAGCCTATCCAGCAACTGGTCCCGCTCGCCTTTGACCTGATCCAACTCCGCCTGCGTAGGGCCCATCTCGTTAATCGGCTCAACGTCAGAACCCACAGCCACCTCCGGCTCCACAACTCCCTGCCCGGTCATCTCATCCTGCATTTTGTTAGAACTCCTCATCGTAGTACCTCTTCTATTGTTGCCCATCCGGGCCCATCGCGCGAACTCGTCTCTGGCATTCATTGCAAAACCTCAATTCGCGTCCGCACCACTTCGTACCGCTTTTTAGTCTCGTCCTACCGTTCGTTCACTTTCGTCGTCATCATTCTGACCCTGAGCGTAGTCGAATGGGCAAGAATCCCCGTACTGCTTTGTCTTTTTTGTTTGTCATCTTGCAAGGATTTGCTTCTGTCGCTGCCTGTGCAAAGCCTTAGCTGCTGGGTTATGCTCCTACGAAAATAAACATCAAAACCCTGGCGTATCTTCCGACTCCAAAAATGTGGCTGCCAAACGACCACATTCACCACACAAACCACCACAAACTGACCACAAAATCACCACAACAAACACTCTATTTTCTCAAAAACCCCAGCAAAAACCACGCTCCACCACAGCCAAAAAAAATTACTCCCCAGGATGCAGCATCCGGTCAAAAACCCGCGCAATGTAACTCACCGCATTCATGGTGTTTTCGTAGTGCATCCGCTTCGGCCCAATCACCCCTACCGTCCCACGACTCTCGCCCCCCATCCGCGCTGGCGCCGCAATCAGAACAAGTCCCGCCATTTCAGGAGCTTGCTCCTCCAGATCAAAAACCACCCTCACACTCTCCTGCCTAGCATCAATGTAAGCATTCAGCAGCTCAACCAGCCGCTGCTTCGCCTCAAGCGCCGTCAAAACCTCTCGCAACCGCTCCCTATCCTCTTGCGAACCAACGAGATTCGCCACGCCATCCACATAGACCGTCTGCACCGGAACCCCCATCTCCGGCACAGCCTTCAACCAAAGCTGTTGCACCGAATTGAGCAGCCTCTGATACTCGCTCTGCTCTCGCTCTACCAGCCGTGCAATCTCAGCTCTTACGCGCTCCACACTCCAACCGCGAAAGTTCTCATTCAAAAAGTTCGCCGCTACCTCTAACTCCCTCACACTCAGGTCTTTATCAAGCGCGAGCACCCGATCCCGCACCAACCCGCTCCGAGTCACCACCACCGCCAGCACTCGTGAAGGAGCCAGACGCGAGAAATGCACATGCTCCAACATATCCCCGTCCGCCGCAGCAGCTATCGCCACACCCACGCCACTGGAAAGCGTCGCCAGCACATGCGACGTCCGCTCCAGCACAGCTTGAGTCCCCGCAAGTCCAACAAAATTAGAGTCAATCTGCGACCGTGACACCGCCGACAACCGTCCAGCGTCAATCCTCGGATTCGCCCCACCGCTCAACTGCTCCACAAACATCCGAAACGCCCGAGCCGTAGGCACCCGCCCTGCCGACGTGTGCGGCTGCTCCAAAAAACCAGCATCGGCCAGTTCGGCCATCTCGTTTCGCACCGTAGCTGGGCTAAGTCCTGAACTTTCACCGCTTTGCAGCCGAGCGATCGTACCCGACCCTACCGGCTCGCCGGTCTCGATATAGCTCTCAATAATGGCCGTCAGAATAGCTCTCTGCCGGGCCGTCACACGCTCCGCATCCGCCATTCGTCCCTCCACACCTTAACTCTACGCCAGCAGTCAACCCCTCAGAAAACGAAGCCCCGCCAACCGCAGTACAACTAAGAGATCTCGAGCACATCCTCGCTCTTAGCCGCAATCTCCTTCGATTTCTCCGCGACCTTCTTCGCAACCTCATAAAGCCCCTTCGCCAGCCGCGAATCAGGCCCCGCCAGCGCCACCGGCAGACCCTTATCTCCACCCTCGCGAATCTGCGGATCCAGCTCGACAGCCCCCAGAAACTCCAGTCCAAACTGCGCCGCCGTCCGCTCCGTCCCCCCCGCGCCAAACACGTCGATCACCTGCCCATCCGGCAGTGTCATCTGCGACATATTCTCCACCATGCCGATCACCTCGACCTTCACCTGGTGAAACATCTCTAGCGCCTTCCTGGCATCCTGCAACGCCACGCCCGATCCCGTCGAAACCACAACAGCCCCTGTCAGCGGCACCGTCTGCACCAGCGAAATCACCACGTCCCCGGTGCCCGGCGGCAGATCGACGATCAAAAAATCCAGCTCCCCCCACTCCACCTGTTGCAAAAACTGCCGAATAATCTGGTGCAGCATCGGCCCACGCATCACCATGGGCTTATCCCCAGGCGAGATCAACCCAACCGAAATAAACTTCACCCCATGCGCCAAAATCGGTTCGATCCTGTTCTCTCCGACAATATTTGGCTGCCGTGAAACTCCCAACATCATCGGCACATTCGGTCCGTAGATATCGGCATCGATCAACCCGACCTTGTACCCCAGCTTGCCCAGCGAAACCGCAAGGTTCACCGCAATAGTCGTCTTACCCACCCCACCCTTGCCACTGCCTACAGCCACTACATGCGCCACTCCCGGCAGAGGCTGCGGCCCCTGCGGTACTCCTGCTCCTGTATGTCCCATAACATCTCCTATTTCAACCTGCTAATCGTTTGTCCTTCTGCATCTGAGTCTGCCAAAGGAAAAATCTCCGCATTTCGCTCGTCGCAGAACGCCACTTCAAGCAACAGCAAACTCAAACATGCCAGCCAGCCCCAAGAGCAAGCCGCATCTCCTTCTTCCTCTGCGTCTCTCCGGCCCGCATCTCCCTCCGCCGTCCAGCATCATCAAACCGGCGTTTCTGATGCTCGGTCTCCGGCACTACCTGCGGAACTACCAGCCGATTCCCCTCGCGATCCACCGCCACAAACGTCAGATAAGCCGACGAAACGTGCCGTAACCGCTGCTCCCTCACATCCTCCACCATCACCCGAACACCAACCTCCATTGACGTCCGAAACGCGCGGTTTACGCTGGCCTTCAAAATCAGCAACTCCCCCACCCGTACTGGAGCGACAAAATCCAGATGGTCCATGCTTGCCGTAACGGTGATCGCTCGCGCATGTCGCGAAGCCGCCATCGCGCCAACCAGGTCGATATATTGCATCAACCGTCCACCAAACAAATTTCCCAGCGCATTCGAGTCTGCCGGAAACACAATCTCACTTCGTTCCGACTGTGACTCCTGCACAGTCCGTTCTGAAACCAAATCGCTCATTCTTACAAGTCTAAATCGCCACAGAGTCTGGTGCAGAAATGAGCAGCAATGGTGGCGCCAGGTAGTCCCAAAGTCGAGCCCTATATAAACCGCCGCAAACTTTCAACAGCCAGCAACTTGCCAACCCCACGTCTCACACCGCACCATCAATTCATGGACAAGATCGCCGCACTCACCGAAATCCTCCAGGTCGACCCCACGAACGCCTTCGCCCGCTACGGCCTTGCCATGGAGCACATCAGCCAGGGCGAGACCGACACCGCCCTCGCCGAATTCACCACCCTGATCCACCACAACCCCGACTACGTTCCCGCCTATCAGATGTCTGCCCAGACTTTCGCCAAACTGGGCCGCACGCAGGAAGCCCTCGACCGTCTCCACCTCGGCATCGCGGCCGCCAACCGCACCAACAACCAGCACGCCCTCGCCGAAATGGAAGCACTGCGCAGCGATCTCGCCTGAGTCCGCGATTGCGCGGGCGTAACGGAGTGCTTTCGGAGCGGCCTTTTCGTTACTTTTTGGCAAGCGACCGAACGTAGATCACCATGTTCCAGATGTCGTCCGGCTTGGCGCGGTCGCCTTCGCCTGGCATCTGGCCCTTGCCATTCTTGATGATGTAGAAGATCTGTCCGTCAGTCAGATCTTTGAGCGCCGCCGGATCGGTGTAATCCTTAACGGTAAGCTTCATATCTCCAACCAGATCGCCCTTGCCGTTTCCGTTTTCTCCATGACACATGGCGCAGTCATATCCATACATTTTTTTGACGTGGGCCTGGGATTCGGGTGTTGGTTTTACCGGGTTGACCATGCGAGCGGCTTCAGCAGGAATAACCGAAGTTGCGGGTGTAGCTGCCGGTTGCTGGAACGAAAGTCCCAATAGCAACAGCGGGGGAAGAGCGAACAAAGGCTTCAACATGCGAGCCACCTATATTACGGACGGAATACTATGCCTTTGGAAGGCAGATGGAAACATAAAATCCGTCACGCGAGCTCCCGAACCCTTCGGCTCCGCCAAACATCTATACTTGAACCATGGCGACTTCCCTTCCGGCAACACTAGGCGCCCTCCGCGCCAGCGAATTCACTCCAGACCGCCTTGCTCGTAGCGTCAAAGACGAGCTCCGCGAAAATCTCATCGCCAAACTCCGTGAATCCGCGAAGACCAAAGCCCCGCTCTTTCCCGGAATCGTCGGCTACGACGATACAGTCGTCCCCCAGATCGTTAACGCCGTCCTCAGCAAACACAACTTCATCCTCCTCGGTCTTCGTGGCCAGGCAAAATCGCGCATTCTTCGCTCCCTCACCACCCTGCTCGACCCGCACTGCCCCTACATCGCAGGCTCTGAGATCCGCGACAACCCCTACGCGCCCATCTCCAAGTTCAGCCGAGACCTTATCGCAAAGATGGGCGACGAAACCCCCATCGCCTGGATGACACCGGACGATCGTTTCGTGGAAAAGCTAGCCACACCCGACGTCACCGTGGCCGATCTCGTCGGAGACATCGACCCAATCAAGGCCGCCCGCAGCAACCAGGACCTCGGCAGCGAGCTCACCATGCACTATGGCCTCCTTCCACGCGCCAATCGCGGCATCTTCGCAATCAACGAGATCCCCGACCTCGCCGGCAAGATTCAAGTAGCCCTCTTCAACATCATGCAGGAAGGCGACGTCCAGATTAAGGGCTATCCCGTCCGCCTGCCCCTCGACGTTGCCATCGTCTTCTCCGCCAACCCCGAGGACTACACCGCCCGCGGCAAGATCGTCACCCCGCTCAAAGACCGCATCGGCAGCGAAATCCGCACGCATTATCCCGAGGACGTCGAAGAAGGCATCACGATCACCGCTCAGGAGGCCTGGTCCACGCGTCCAGCATCTGAGATCGAGGTCCCCCACTATATCCGCCAGATCGTTGAGCAAATCGCCTTCTCCGCCCGCGAAGACAAGAAGGTCGACAAGCGCAGCGGCGTCTCGCAGCGCCTGCCCATCAGCACAATGGAACTCGTCATCTCGAACGCAGAACGCCGCGCCCTGCTACACGACGAAACAGTCGCAGTACCCCGCGTAGGCGATATCTACACCGCGCTCCCCGGCATCAGCGGCAAAATCGAACTCGAGTACGAAGGCGAGATGCGCGGCGCCGACACCGTCATTCGCGAGATCATCCGCCAATCCGTAGCCACCGTCTTCGACAAATACTTCGCCGCGACGAACACCCAGCAGATCGAGCAGTGGTTTAACCTTGGCGGAACCGTCCAACTCAACGATGCACAACCCTCCATCGGTTCGCTCGAAGAGTTGAAACAGATCCAGGGCCTCATCGAAAAGCTTTCACCGCTGGAGATCAACTCAAAGTCTAAGCCTGAGATAACTGTCAGCGCCGCCGAGTTCCTCCTTGAAGGCATGTATGCTCACAAGCGCCTCAGCCGCACCGAAGAGCGCAGTTTCAGCGCCGCCGAAAAGAAATCTCGCAACGATCAGGCGTCACAGTACGCCGAAAAGATGCGTGAACGTGAGATCGAACGCGACGATTACGCTAAAAACCGTACCCGCCGCGGCTTCAACTAGAGTTCCGTTATGTGGGATAAGGAAGACCACTTCGGGCGCCGGGTGCAGTTCGTTTGCTCTCTACCCTTGCTGCTGATAGCTGGAATACTTTTTTACGTATCTTTTATTACAGATGATTCGCTTCGTTCGACCCGTTATAAATTAGACCTCTGCGCGAGTGGATGTCTTGTTCTGGCGTTCCGTTGTCTTTGGTACGCGATCACAGGTAAAGACAATGTCAACAATAAAGATCTCTGAAATCACCGTCTAAACTTCTATGCTTCTGACCTCCACCCTCGCGCTCCTGGCCCTAGCCGTTCAACCAGAAAAGCTGCGCGACCACATTCCCAGCAATCAACTCGCGGACATCGCCACCATCCTCGCCCACGACGAAGGCTGGCCCCTCGGCGACCCCGACTACACCTTCGATCCCATGCATCCCGACATCGATGACGGCTTTGATAGCATCGGACTCTACAAAAAAGCACATCTCGTCCGCATGTACTCCATCGACCGCACCACCGGCGACGTCGTTGACTTCATGCGCGGCTGTCAGGTCTTTCGCTTCGACGACATCAAGTCATTTCAGTCAAAAGTAAAAGAAAGATCACACGCCACCACGCTCACCGACAAACAGCTCGCAGCCAAAGCCGGCTGCCCCAAACTCACCGTGGTTAACAGCCGCTGGGTCCACTAGGCGAAAACTATGAAGCGCGTCCGATACACAAAGTTCACCGGCGACCTCTCCTCCTCCTTCGGCCTCGAAGACCTCATGCAGGCTCTTTCCGACTTCCTGCTCGACTCCGGCTTCAACGATCCCATGTCTCGCTTTCAGGAGTTCGACGGGGACCAGACCATGGAGAACCTCCGCGAAGCCATCAGGCAAGCGCTGGACTCCGGCGAGCTCTTCGACGAAGAGGCACAGGAAAAATACGAGGCTCTCTCCGAAGATCAGGTCGAAGAGCTTATCGATCAGATCATCCAGAAGATGCAGGAGCAGAACTTCATCAACGCCGAGCAGCGCGAAGAGGGCGAAGGCCAGCAAGGCGATGGTAACGGCGAGGCCCGATTCGAAGTCACCGACAAGGGCATGGACTTCCTCGGCTACAAAGCCCTCCGTGAGCTCCTCGGCCCGCTAGGCAAATCCAACCTCGGCCGTCATGATACGCGCCACGAGGCCGCCGGCGTAGAAACCAACGGCTCCTCCAAACTCTATGAGTTCGGAGATACCCTCAACCTCGACATCACCGCGACACTCTCCAGCGTCTTCGCGCGCGAAGGCCTCGCCACCGCCATCCAAGGCGAGGAACACGCCCCGCTCAACATCTACCACTCCGACATCCACGTTCATCAGTCCGACTACCAATCTTCCTGCGCCACCGTCGTCCTGCTCGACTGCTCCCACTCCATGATCCTCTACGGCGAAGATCGATTCACTCCAGCCAAGCGCGTTGCCATGGCCCTCTCGCACCTCATCCGCACACAATTTCCCGGCGACACTCTCAACCTTGTCCTCTTTCACGACACAGCCGAAGAGATCCCCGTCTCTCAACTCTCTCGCGTCAAAGTAGGCCCTCACTACACCAACACTCGCGAAGGCCTCCGCATGGCCCAACGCATCCTGGCCCGTCAGAACAAAGACATGAAACAGATCGTCATGATCACCGATGGCAAGCCCTCTGCTCTCACCCTCCCCGACGGCCGCATCTACAAGAACGCCTTCGGCCTTGACCCACTCGTCATCTCCGAAACCCTCGAAGAAGTGGCTCGCTGCAAGCGCTCCAACATCATGATCAACACGTTCATGCTCGCCAGCGACTTCTCCCTCATGCAGTTCGTGCAAAAAGTCAGCGCCATGTGCCGCGGCAAGGCCTACTTCACCACACCGCAAAATCTAGGCAACTATCTCCTCATGGATTTCATGTCTCGCCGTATGAAAACCGTTCATTGATATGGAGCAATCTGTTCCGTCCAGCTCTTCGCGTCGAGAAAACCTTGCACTAACCGAGCGAAACATTGGCTCGACCGAAAGCGTCAATGAATTGACGTAAGAACCACCACGGCCCATGCTGAAGCAGACAGAACAGCCCTCATCCATACCATCCAGCCGTTACGCTCACGCATGGCGAGCTCTTCGCCATCGGAACTTCCGTCTCTACTTCACCGGCCAGAGCATCTCACTCATCGGGACCTGGATGACCCGTGTAGCCACCAGCTGGCTCGTCTACCGTCTCACCGGCTCTGCCCTTCTGCTTGGCGTCGTAGGCTTCGCTGGCCAAATCCCCACCTTCCTCCTTGCACCCTTTGCTGGAGTCCTTGTTGACCGCCTCAACCGTCGCAATCTCCTCGTCTGGACCCAGATCCTCGCCGGCATCCAGTCCCTCGCCCTGGCCGCACTCACCCTCGCCAAAATCATCACCATTCATGAAATCATCGCACTCAGCGCGCTTCAGGGCCTCATCAACGCCTTCGACATGCCCGGCCGCCAGTCCTTCCTCGTCCTGATGGTCGCGAACGTAACCGGAAAACCAGACAAACAAGACCTCAGCAACGCCATCGCCCTCAACTCTTCCATCGTCAACATGGCGCGCCTCGTCGGCCCCGCGATCGCCGGCATCGTCATCGGAGCCGTCGGCGAAGGCTACTGCTTCGCCATCGACGGCATCAGCTACATCGCAGTCGTCATCTCACTGCTCATGATGCGTCTCCCCGCGTCCACACTCAAACGCGCCACTGCCTCTATGCTCGAACAGCTCCGCGAAGGCTGGTCCTACGTCGTCAACTTTCGCCCCATCCGCACCATCCTCACTCTCTTCGCGCTCCTCAGCCTCATGGGAATGCCCTTCATCGTGCTCATGCCCATCTTCGCCTCGCAGGTCCTCCACGGTGGCCCTCACACACTCGGCTACCTCATGGGAGCATCAGGCGTAGGCGCGCTCATCTCCGCTCTCTCGCTCGCTCTGCGCAAGTCCGTCCGCGGCCTCACCACCATGATCCAGATCGCCGCCATCATGTTCGGCACCGGCCTTATCCTCTTCGGACTCTCCCACTACCTCGCCCTGTCTCTCTTCCTCATGCTCATCGTCGGCTTCGGCATGATGCAGGGCCTTGCAGCCAGCAACACCGTCATCCAAACGCTAGTCCCCGAAGACAAGCGCGGCCGCGTCATGAGCTACTACACCATGGCCTTCGTCGGCATGACCCCCTTCGGCAGTCTTCTCGCCGGCACACTCGCCCATAGATTCGGCGCACCCCACGCCGTCATCATCACCGGTACCTTTTGCCTTGCCGGAGCCGCGTGGTACACCACCCAACTCAAAGCCATCCGCCGCATCATGCGCCCCATCTACATCGAAATGGGCATCATTCAGAGCCCCGCCGAACAGGTTCTCGAAGAACAAGCCGGCAGCAACTAGCGCCTACTTCCCGCCTTCGTCCTTGTTCCCTTTGTGCTTCAGGTCCAAACCAAACTTCGGCGCCGACTTCGTCCCACTCACCTTCACAGGAATCTCAGCGCCCGCTCCATTTTTCTTGAAGAACGGATCCACCGGCTTCAACATAACCGACTTCCACTTCGAAGCCACCATCTGCGACAACTTTGCCTTCGTCCGCACCTTCCCCGCAAACTCGAACTTCGCTCCATCCAGCGTGTACTCCCCAGTCAGCATCACATCTGCTCCTGGCAGCGAATAATCTAGCTTGCTAAAGTTCAGCTTGCCGTCTCCCATAACAAATTGCCCCACCATCTGCGACTGCACATCCTCCGCACCCGGCTTGGCAGCCTTCGGATCACCCTGCGCCCGCAGACTCAACATATCCACCTTGTCCTCCACCTCAGGATTCGTAAAATGAATCTCCCGCAGCGTGAAACCACCCTTCAACCCAATCTTCTGCGACACACTCTCCTTCCCTGGACGAATATGCAACTTAGTCTTCATCTGCAGCCGTCCCGTCATCACCACTGGCGACGTCTTCACCGAAAGCCGCAGAAAGTCCTGTATGCGCCCATCCGGCACGTTCACATCCAGATCGATAATGTGCCCCTTGCCCTTTATGTTCACCACGGCGCCGCTACAACTAAACGCGGAGTTTCCAAGCCGCGCCTCTACCGGCTGCAGATACGTATCGCCACTAGTCCCATCTACAATCGCGTGAAACTTCGTTTGCAGCGGCACAGGATGATCTGCCGTATCCAGAGAAAAATTAGGGGTATCCGTCGTTCCATCGACAACAATCTTGTTGAGCTGCCCATTGAACTCGCCGACCGAAGAGAGCATCCCACCAATACCTTTGATCGTATTTAGATCCGCATGATCGAACGTGTAGTGCCCGGTCACCGTCGAATCCCCGGGACTCTCGTTATCCCACGGCCCAAATGTTCCCGTCGCATGAATATCGCCCTTCGGAATCGCATTCACCAGCGTCGCGTCGTACTTCCACGGAGCATCCGGACCTATATTCCGCATCACAACACGGCTCATCTCGAAGTCCTTCGGATCCTTATCCGGTTTGATCGTTCCGATAATCAACTTCGAATCATCAAACACGATCTCATCCACTGTGATCTTGACCTTGCCAAGACGCCGCGCATGCGGCGGTGCCTGCTGCCTCATCTCACGAGGCGGAATGTGAATAGCCATGTTGGATACATGCACCGTCCCCACATGCATCGGCTTCACGAACAATCCCATCAGACTCGCATGAAATGAAAAATGCGCTAGCGCAATCAGCGGTTCCGTCGCCCCTGCCGCAATTACCTCGTCAACCGGATAGATGCGCAGCCCATCCCCCGAAACTTCAAGCCCCTTCAACACTGAAACCGAGAAGTTATCCATCTCCACCCGGCTGTTGAACCGTGTACTCAAAGTCTCAATGACGCGCCCCTTCAAAATCGGCATTGCCCGGTGCAACACCACCCCGCCGATCGTCGCCAGTACGATGACCGCGATTAGCAAAGAGACGAAAATCCATCTCCAGATTTTGCGCGGCTTCGTACCAGCCAGGTCGCTCACTCGTTCTTTCTTTTCTTCAATCACAATTCACTCACCTTATTTTTGATGCGAAGAACTGCGCTCGCGTTTCCGCTCAGCAAAATGTGTTCGATGCAACATACTCGATACTCGGCAAGCCCTGACGCCGTATGCATTGAACTGCATAGACGCGCAACGTCACCGCAACAAAAGTCCCTTCTGTCCGTACTATTAGGTTAGTTTTATTCGGTGCGACAAAATCAAAACCTTCTCGCGCTCAGCATCCTTCTCCTCTTCCTGACGCCGATTGCGCGCGCACTGGAGATGCACGAGACCGAAATCCGCATTCCGTGGACGCAAGCGTCGCCGGACGGACTCAGCGCGCTTCTGGTCTATGCCGATCTCCCAGGCAAACATCCACTCGTCGTAATCACCCACGGAACCGCACGCGAAGTTGAGCCGCGAAATAACGTCACCCCTTGGATCTTCCTCCCGCAGGCTCGCTGGTTCGCGCGTCGCGGCTTTATCGTGCTTGTCGTCGTGCGACGCGGCTACGGCACCTCCAGCGGCAAACCCGATTATCTTGACAACGGACACTGTCCCAACACGGACTACGAAGGAGCCGCACGCAAGTCCGCCGAAGACCTTCGCGTGGCCATCGACTTCGGCAGCAAACTCTCCCAGGTCGACCCCACCCGCGTCGTCGCAGTCGGCATCTCAACCGGCGGCATGGCTACCGTCGCGCTCACGGCCGACGCCCCCAAAAACCTGATTGCCGGCATCAACTTCGCCGGCGGCCGCGGCTCTACGGCCGATCACGACGTCTGCAACGTTCCATCCCTCGTCGCTGCCTACCGCAACCTTGGCAAGCACTCACGCACTCCAATGCTCTGGATCTACGCCGACAACGACAAATACTTCTGGCCCGAACTCGCCCAGCAGTTCGATGTCGCCTTCCGGTCTACCGGCGGCCAGGATCAACTCATCCATGCCCCACCCTTCGGCGAAGACGGCCATTCACTCTTCAACCGTGGCATCTCCATTTGGGGTCCAATGGTCGACGACTTCCTCATAGCTCACGATCTCGTACTCCTCCCCCAACCACTTCCCGAAATCACTCCACCCAACATCCCGCCTCCTGCAGGTCTCTCCGAGCACGGCCAGCAGACCTTTCGCAGTTATCTCACACTCGGCCCGCACAAGGCCTTCGCCACGTCGGCGCACCATTTTGCATTCTCCACCGCGCAGATGACCACCGACAGCGCTCGCAAGAACGCCCTCGAAAATTGCAATCGCCTTGCCGCGCCCGACAAAGAGACCTGCAACATCGTCTTTGAAGAAAACTCCCCTATGAAGTAGAAATCGCCCCTACTTCGCGTGGCCCGGCAAATCAGCGATGCTATGCCCATCGTGATAAACCGCAAAGATTCTCTGTGTGTTGCCTATATCCACCAACGGATCGGCATCCAGCACCAGCAGATCAGCGCGCTTTCCCACCGCAATCGTTCCGCGATCCGTTGCATGTAGTAGCTTCGCATTTTCGCCTGTCGCCGCCGTGATCGCCTGCATCGGTGTCAGACCCGCCTGCACCATCAGCGCAAGTTCGTGATGTTCCGCAAAGCCAGGAATCCTCCCCGGCAACGCGCCCGAATCCGTTCCAAACCCAACGCTCACTCCGGCATCGAACAGCTTCTTCAGATTTTGTTGCCCATTCGCAAAGTCCTTCTGATGCTGCGCCGTCTGCAGATCCTGAATGATCTTATCCGCATATCCAGGTGCATTAAACTTTGCCATTAGCTGCGGTCCGGCCGCCTGCTGAAAGAACGCAGTTTGCATGAACGCCGGATGCTCCGCATAAATATAAGCCGATTCATCCACCGTAAACGTCGGCACATACCAGGTATGGTGTTGCTTCATCGATTTCACAAACGCATCATCCACCACCTGGTCCCGCACCGAATGCGCGAGCACATCCACACCATCGGAGACGAGTTGCTTCGCATCCTCCAACGCATACTCATGCGCCGCTACCCTCACATGCCGCTTGTGCGCCTCGTCGATCACAGCTTTGTATATTTCAGGCGTCATCTCCGGGACCTTGCCATGCAGCTTATCGACCCAGATCTTCACGATGTCCACACGATGAGCCGCCATCTCATCCACATCGTGCCGCGCCTCTTTCTCTGTGGTTGGCCGATAGACCTGGTCCGCCGCTACGAGCAGTGGCGGTGCACCATCTGGCACTCCGATCCCTCGTCCTGCCGTAAAAATTGTTGCTCCACCCAAACGATCCGCCTGCTGCTCGTCCCTCAGCACAAACACGAGGTCGCGATTCAATCCCAACGACAGGATGGTCGTCACTCCATACCGCTCGAACTGCTTCAGCTGTGCCGTTACGTTTTCGCGCGTGTACCCGGTCGCCGACGATTCAGCATCATTCACAATCAAACCCAAATGCGAATGCGCGCTGATAATCCCCGGCATCACCGTCTTTCCCGTTAGGTCACGGACCTGCGCCCCCGCTGGCGCCGCCACTTCCGGTCCGCCTATCTGGTCGATCTTTCCATTGCGAAGCAGTAACGAGACATGCTCTCGTGCAGGCGCGCCAGTTCCATCGATGACCCGCGCATTTCGCAACACAACCACCTGCCGCACCGGTGTCTGCCGCCCCGGAATCTGCTGCGCGGGCGCAAGGTGTCCACCAAGAAAAGACGTAACGAGAATAAGTATCGACCGCAAAGCCATGATGACTTGGTTGGATGCAAACGCTACGTCAGAGGTCCGCAGCCAGCTCACAAACTCACCCACCTAAATCCTTGTCGGCAACTGCGAATCTACCTGCTGCGCTCCCGCCAAAGCCGGTAAAGCCCCCACGCTGCCACCGAGCAGTTATCCACGATCGTTCCGTCGAGAACCATCTCCTCAAACTCACCCACACTCACCCGACGCACGACCAAGTCGCTCTCCTCAGCATCCGGATCGGCCTCCCCCATCCTCAAACCTTCGGCCAGAAACACGTGCTGCTTCTGATTCATTACCCCATACGCAATCTGCAGCGTGGAGAGATGCGTCATCCGCTCCGCAGTCAACCCAGTCTCTTCCCGAAGCTCCCCCCGAGCCAGATCCTCCGGCACCACATCTGCAACCTCCCACCCGCCCTGCGGAAACTCCCAAAGCCGCGCCCCCACGGTATAGCGGAACTGCTCGATCAGATATACGAACTCCCCATCAGCTCCCGACTCCAAAGGAATTACGATACACGCCGGATCTTTATCAACCACCCCATAGATCCCACGCTTTCCGTTCGCCCGTTCAATCACATCTTCCCGTACGCTCGTCCACGGGTTCCGATAGACCTCTCGGCTGCTGATCGTCTTGATCGTCACAACACCCCCATCACGCATCAACTACTACTCCGGCATCTCAAACTCAAGATGAGACGGATACTTCTCCGACCCATAGATCGACACTGTCTGCCCCACATAAGACGCTGCAGGAGCCGTCATAATATTCGGCACAAACGTCTGCGGGTTTCGGTCATACAGCGGAAACCAGGTGGATTGCACCTCCACCATGATCTTGTGCCCCTTCAAAAACGTATGGTCCGCCCCATGCAGGCTCCACTTGTACTCGGTCACCTTCCCCGGCGTCAACGCCTCCGGCTTTTCGAAGCTGTTTACATACCGTCCACGAAAGACCTCATCCACAATCATCAACTGATACCCCGCCATCGGCGCACTCGCATCATCCGGATAAACGTCGATCAGTTTTACGACAAAGTCCCCATCTGTACCAGTTGTAGCAGCAAATAAATCCGCAACGACATCCCCCGTTACGGTTACATCTTTCTCCAAAACCGGAGTTGAAAAATTCGCCAAATCTTTACGCCCGCTTACAAAGCGCTGATCCTCCACCAACCACGTTCGCCACTTCGACCCATCCCCATACGTCGATTGAATCGGTCGATTGCGATACGGCACCGGATTCGCCGGATCGGCAATGTAACTCTTCGCGATCTTCCCGCCAACGCCCTCCGCGGCCGGCATCGCCGTCCCCAAGCTGCCATCCGCGGTCAGAAACAGCTTCTCTTCCTTGAACCCAACCTTTGGTGGCCACACCTCATAACGCTCCCACTGATTCACTCCGGTCCTGAAGCTGGCGACTCCCTGTAGATCGAACCCCGCTCGTCCTTTCAAATACTTTTCAAAAAAAGGCGCCTCTATCGTCTTCCTATACTGATCGCCCGTCGCTGCCCCAAAGTCCAACACCCCAAGATGCCGTGTCGTCGGTCCCCACCCGCCGTGGTTCCACGGCCCCAAAACCATAAACACTTCATTGTTCTTGTCGTGTGGCTTCAGTGCGGCATACTCGGCCTGCGTCCCCCACATATCCTCCTGATCCCACCACCCACCAACCTCAAGGGTTGGAACTTCGACCTTCGTCAGATGCTTTTCTACCGCCATATTCTGCCAGAACTTTGAATATTCAGGCTGCGTCAAAAATACCTTCGCTGTCGGCAGGTCTTGCATCTTCGCCGCATACGCCGCTCCCGCAAAGTTCACATGCTGCAGGAAGAAATCAAACATATCCTCTTTGTTCTGTACCCGCGCGTCAGTCTTTTGTGCCTCCAACTGTTGCACATAGTCAAAGCCATAGGTCTCGCGAAATGCCCCATTATGAAAAAAGTCATCCCCCATCCACACATTTGTCATTGGGGCCTGCGGCGAAATCGCCTTTACTGCCGGATGCGCATCGATACCCGCTGACATCGCCAGAAACCCCGGATACGACACCCCCAACACACCCACCTTACCGCTGTTATTCGGTACATTCTTCAGCAGCCAATCGATCGTGTCGCGCGTATCCGTCGTCTCATCCACATCGTTCTTCGTCGCGTGGGCAACGATCGCGCGGTTCATCACAAACTTCCCCTCCGACTCATACCGTCCGCGAATATCCGCATACACAAAGATGTATCCACTCGCTGCGAGCTCCGGCTTGCCGCCATTCACGCTCGCCGATGACGCGCCCGCAGTGCCATACGGCGTCCTCTGCATCAAAAAGGGCAACGGCTCGCCGCTCGTCTCCGACCCCACCGGCCGCAGAATCACCACATGCAGCTTCACTCCATCCCGCACCGGAATCATCGCCTCGCTGCGCGTGTAATCGCGGAAGTGATTCAGCCGCAACCCCGTTTCGCTGAAGCGCACCTCCTTCACCTCAGTGCCTGCGCCCCCTCTTCCCCGAAGGCTGCCGATCAAACTCGATACCTTCCCTGACGCATCCCGCACAAACACAACCCGCAGTCCGCGTGCAGAAAAGTGATCGACCGACTCCGCCTGCAGTTCAATCCGTGGCGATCGCTCTCCCTCAACAAACAGTTTTTCGCCCTCGCGGTAGACCGAGGTCACTACATCCGGTTCCTCAGCCTCGCGATACTGCCCCACATATTCATCCAGCTTGCTCGAAGGCACCGCAACAGTGTGCGGCTTCTCGACCGTCTGAGTCTCTTGCGCGCATAGTACCGTCGCCGAAGCCATCAACCAGGCCGAAAGAACCACCGCACAGCCGCCGCGAACCATCATCGAGCGTAACCCTCAAAGTGAAATAAATCTTCAGCCCTTATGACCGGAGCGACCATGGCATCACCTTCGTTCGAAGCAGCGCGAGCAACTCCGGTTGCATGTAGGAATAGACGTCCGGAACTCCCAAACAAACAATCTTCTTGTCTTTCAAAACAGCGCCAAATCAGCCTGCAGGTATCGCCGCTGTCTCTGTTCCATCACAAACACTTGATCCGCCCACTCCAGAAGATCGGCGCTCACCTGGCACTCTGCATCAGAGCTGGTGCCGGCCGAACTAACCTCGATCCCGCCCATCCGGCAAAGATCTCCTCCGCAGTTGAGCTTCGGCGGCGATTCTTTCCGCAGATGAACAGGATCGTGGTCAATCGCGTTAGGTCAGGATTCCTTCCGGGCTGGCCGCACATTGGAAACCCACCCGATTGTGCGCTCCGTCGCAGAACGGGCGCTTCTCGCTCGCTCCGCAGCGGCACAGCGACACTGCCGGTTTTCCCGTAAGGTCCCACTCCTTGCCATCGGCATCCTTCAAAATGATGTGGCCTTCTACACGCAAAGGACCGTTGGGGCGAACCGTAATTCTTACCGCTTCTTCTGACATCGTTCGTTGCTCTCTCTCTTGCAAAGGATTGGTTCAGCATAGCAAACCTGCGCCCGCAACACAGTTCTGGCGATCCGATTGATGCACACGCAGCCAGTCGCCCCCTAGCGTGAGGGAACATTCTCGGCTTCCGCCATTCTTTCATCGCCTTCGATGACAGATCCCAACTCCTTCGGACCCTCCCTCCACCGCTCACGGAGCCACCGATTCATCGGCTCCGAATAGCCTCGCGAGACGGCAGCACCTAGCAGCCCCGCGAGCAGCAAAACGGCAACAAACAGAACCGGAACAGCTCTCATCGGTCTGTTAGCGGCAAGAAACACGTCAAAGATCCCGATGACCACAAAGATATGGGTCAGGTAAATCTCGTAACTCAATCGCCCCATTCGAACCAGCGGCCGAATAACCTTCGGCGCCTGCCACCCTGTCTGCGCGACCGCAATAACGACCATGCAAGCTCCCAGAGCCAGAATCGTCATATCCAATCCATTCCAGCCCAGGCCCCACCTGTAAGCAAGATTCGAGAACCCGAGGCTGAACATGAGCAGCACCGTCCCCACCACGCCACACGCCCACAGCAAAGCGCGAGAAAGATCTACCCTGGCACAGAACAATGCCGTCAAACAACCAAGCGCAATGGCATCCATCCCTCCGAGATACGAGTACTCTCTCCACACTGGGTTCGGATTGAATGCATGAGACCGAGCAAAAGGGCCCAACACAACAAAAACCGACAGTGGAACCAGCAACAGACGGACCCGTCGAAAAACTCTGCAACCCAACGGAAAAAACAGGTAGAACATCTCTTCCACGGAGAGTGACCAGAGAATATCCCAACCTGCAGGCAGATAGCCTCTTCGAGCCTCAAGCAGGTTTACATGAAACGTAAAGGCTGCAAGGAGCGCCCGGCCCAATCCGCCGCTCTTCTGAGAGACAACGAACCCCTTGACATGGATCAAATCGAGAACACTCAGCACTACAAGAAGAAGCAAAAGCAGTGGTGCAATGCGAGCAAACCGTAACCGGTAAAAATCCACTACGCTCACTCCACCAATCGAACCCCAGCGCCGTAGTGTTGTCGACGTGATCAAAAACCCGGAGACAACAAAGAAGATCTGTACGCCATACTGCCCATTCCAAACGAGCGAGGATACCAGCTGGGCCGGAAGACCACGCGTATAGGGAACACCCGCCCCAAGCAGACGCATATTGACGTGATTCATCAGTACAAAGAAGATGGCAAGGCCGCGCAGAAGATCTACGCCATCCAGCCGCCTCCAGCTACGCGCAGGCTCCACTGCCGTCAAGATCACGCCCTACGCCGAGCGATGCCGCCTCCCGCTTCCGGACCCACTCGAAGATCCCCAAGCCCGATCACACCACATCCACTTCCATCTCATCCACGTAGCACCAGCCCCAGCTCTCACCCGGCTCGATCGAACGCATGATTGGATGCTGCGTCTTATGAAAGTGCTTGGTCGCATGTTTATGCAGAGAGGAATCGCAGCACCCTACATGCCCGCACTCCAGGCACATCCGCAGATGAACCCAGGTGCTGCCTATCTTCAGGCAATCCTCGCAGCCCTTCGCCGACGGTTTAACCTTCCGAATCTGATCCAGATGTGTACATTCCATGCAACCACCTTCCTCGCCACCGATTCTATCTCTCAATCAGTCCGTCATGGCCGGCCATCCAATCAGATTCAGCGTCACATCCAGTCGACTAGTCCCCTAAACCCTCCGTAATCCCATACTCCTTCAGCTTCCGGTACAGCGTCGTCTTGCCGATCCCAAGCAGCTTCGCCGCCATCAACTTGTCACCCTTCAACTGACGAATCGTCCCAAGAATGGCGTGCTTCTCCATCTCGGCAATCGACACGATGCCGTCCTGCGTCGAACCCATCACCTCACGACGCTCCGGCATCGTCTCCTCGATCACCTCTATCGTCGGCCCCTGCTGCAAGCGAAAGTTCTGCAACTGCGTCGGCAGATCTCCCATGTGCAGCACCGGCCCCGACGACAGCGCACACGCCCGCTCGATCGCGTTCTCCAGCTCCCGCACATTGCCTGGCCAGTCGTACTCCGCCATAACCCGCAGCGTCGAGTCGGAAAAACTCCGCACCACTCCGCTCTCCTTCTCCATCAGCTCGAGAAAGTGCGTCGCCAGCACAGCAATATCCTCACGTCGGTCTCGCAGCGGCGGAATCCGCAGGTTCACCACATTCAACCGGAAGTAGAGGTCCTTGCGAAATCTTCCCTGCTCCACCATCAACGCGAGATCCCGATTCGTCGCCGCCAACACCCGCGCCGAGATCGGCCTCGCCTGTGTCGCCCCCACTGGCCGCACCTCCTTCTCCTGTAACGCCCGTAGCAGCTTCGCCTGCAGATCCAGCGGCAGTTCGCCCACTTCATCCAGGAACACCGTCCCACCCTCAGCCGAAGCCAGCAATCCCTCCTTGGCCCGATCCGCTCCTGTAAACGCTCCCTTCACATGGCCAAACAACTCGCTCTCAATCAGTGTCGGCACCAGTGACCCGCAGTCCACTGGCACAAACGGCTTAGCCGCATTCGGCCCATTGAAGTGAATCGACCGTGCCACCAGCTCCTTGCCCGTCCCGCTCTCTCCCAGAATCAAAACCGGATGTGCCGAATACGCTACCTTCGACAGAATTCGATACAGCTTCTCCATCCCCGGCGACCGCCCCACCAGCCCGCCCATCCCCTGCTGCGTCCTCAACCTCTCCCGCAGCTGCCTGCTCTGCACATCCATGTGCAGCTGCTGTCCCGTACGCTCCAGCACGGCAGTCAACTCCTCCAGCGCAAACGGCTTGGTCAGATAGTCCCCCGCGCCAATTCGCATAGCCTCCACCGCCGACGAAACCGTCGCAAACGCCGTCATCACAATCACCGCAGTATCTGGATGCAGCGCCTTCACCTGCTCCAGCAGGGCCAGCCCACCTCCACCCGGCATCTTCAGATCCAGCAACAACAGATCGATCCGCCGCTCCTTCATGATCGTCCGCGCCGTCGTCGCACTCTCCGCGCCGACCACCTCAAATCCCATCCCAGCCGCTATCTGGCAGCACGCCTTCCGCACCGCATCATCATCATCGACCACCAGCATATGCAGCAATCCCAAATGCTCCGCCAGGCCAACCTTCTGCGCACTCTCAGCGGACGCGCCCACTGGCGACACGCCAATCAGCACGCCCGACGGCGAATCCCCCACCCCTTCGTTCATCACCTTCAACCCTTCACTCAACACCTGAACCTCTCCTGCGTTCCTTGCGTCATTACTCGTCATCCTTAACATGCCATCCACCCCGCATCTCCCTTCACCAACGTCTTCACTCCTGAATCGTTCATCCTCAACTCCTCTCGCTGCACCACAACATCCTCTTGCTTCACCGCATCCCACTCCGCCGAGATGCTCGTACCCACCTCAGGCTGACTCTCGATATCCAGGCAGCCGTTCGAGATCGCGACCAGCTCGCGCACGACACGAAATCCAAGCCCGCGTCCGCTTCCAGAAGTAACTCCCGCGCCTTGCAGCAACCGCCTCACCGCTGCCTGATCCATCCCACAACCGCGGTCCCGCACCGTCATCACCACTCGGCGTCGCGGCTCCTCATCTTCGGCCTGCGCTCGCTCCAGCACACCTTCTACGTGAATCGAGATCGCCCCCACCCATGGCGTCGCCTCCGCGGCATTCTTAACCAGATTTGTCAGGATCCGCTCCACCGCTTCCACCGGCACTCGCACCGGCTGAAACGCCCCCACGCCATACGAGACCTCCACCGTTCGTCCCGCCACCCGGCTCAACAGCCCTCTACACCGGTCAATCACGTCCGGTAGCACCGAGAACTCACCCTGAACCTTCGTCGGCCGTCCTGCCCGAGCATGGTTCACTAGTCTGTCGATCATCGCCCAGCTGCGATCACTCAACATCCGCAGCTCCGACGCATACGCCCGGTGCTCTTCATGCAGCACTCCCGGCAGCGCCAGCAAATCCGAATAAAGGCTCAACGCACCCAGCAGATTCCCCGCGTCATGCGCCAACCCCGCGCCTTCAGCAACGCCAACCACGGAACTCGTCTCCACGCCCTCCACCGGCGCAGCAACTGTCCTCCGCACACTCTGCATCGCCGAACCATGAGAACCATGCAGGTTCATCTGGCGAGTCACGTGCCGTAGTGCTGCAAATTGTCTTGAATCACTTCCTGGCCCCGAGGCAGTACTGCTCTGCATTGCCTGCATTCCGTCAAATCCACCGTTCTCCTGCTTAGTTATCTCTCACAGCAGGTGCACTTCTGTAATCACTTCAAGTGCCAAACTGGAACTCCTTCCCTAAGTGATTGCTCATGAACACTAAGCTCTCTTGACCCGACTCCCAATCTCGAATCAACCCTTCCCGATTCGGAACCGTAACTCGAACCGCGTTCGCAAAACCTCAACAAACTCCAGATCCAATCCTGGTTTCCCATTGTGGAACCAATCCCATTTTGGAACACTCCCACAAAGGGCTCAGCCTCGACCTATCTCGCCGCCCAGCAAAACATAACAGGACCCTCACAACTATAATTCCCCCATGTCCGTAACCACCGCAACACCCTCCCCCCAGCTCTTCCGTCCTGACCACCGTCCCGCCGACGCCCTCCGCACCATCCGCATCACCCCCCACTACGTCGCCATGGCCGAAGGCTCTGTTCTCATGGAGTCCGGCAACACCCGCGTCCTCTGCAACGCCACCATCGAACAAGGCGTTCCCGGCTGGCTTCGCAACTCCGGCCGCGGCTGGGTCACCGCCGAGTACGGCATGCTTCCCCGAGCCACCCTCACACGCACCGCACGTGAGAGCGAACGCGGCAAGGTCGGCGGCCGCACCCACGAGATCCAGCGCCTCATCGGCCGCTCCCTGCGCAGCGTCGTCGACATGAAAGCCCTCGGTGAGCGCACCATCATCCTCGACTGCGACGTCCTCCAGGCCGACGGAGGAACCCGCACCGCCGCAATCACCGGAGCCTGCGTTGCCTTAGCCCTTGCCCTCGGCAAACTAGTCAAAGCGGGCACTCTGAAGACCTCTCCCCTGAAACAGATGGTCGCCGCCACCTCGGTCGGCATCGTCGACGGCAACGTCCTGCTCGACCTCGCCTATGAGGAAGACTCCCGCGCCGCAGTTGACATGAACGTCGTCATGCTGGCCAACGGCGGCCTCGTTGAGACCCAGGCCACCGCTGAGCACGACTCCTACTCCCGCACCCAACTCGGCCAGATGCTCGACTACGCTGAAAAGGGTATCCACGAGCTTCTCGCCGCCCAGCGCGCCATCCTCGACACCGAAATCTAATCGCGCTCTCAGGCCGCCTCGCGAACCACCACTGAAGCAGAAGATACCGGCCCTGCCAACTCCAGAGACGGCGCTCTGCCAAGCGTCGCCACACGCGCCATCAAGTTCTCTTCCACGATCAGTGCCGTCGCGCAAACGATCAGCGGAATCAACTCGCCAAACACTCTTGTCTCGATCAGAATCCCGTAGACAAACATAAACCCGCACCAAATCGGCAGCAGCCACAGCCAGGCTTGCAGGTGAGGGTCGCGAATCCGCCGGCGCATCACCATGACAAACAGCAGCAGATACCCGCATGCACTTAGCAGCTGCGGCCATGCCTGCGGCACCAACAGAGACTTCACATTCCAGTTGATTCGCGGATAGAACTCCGACATATTCAGCGCAAAAACGTGCCGAATAAATATCTGCCACCCCACCCAAAACATCGCCAAAGGAACTACTACCCGCAACGTCTGCGCACGAGGCAGCAACGGCCACCGCAGCCGCCCATCCTCCACTGCGTCATTCAGCATCAACAGAGGCAGCAACAGCAGCGTGGTCTCCCGGTTCATCGTCCCCACTAAAAACAGTCCGATAAAGTATATCCGGTGCCGCCGAAAATACATCAGATACATCGCCATCGAAAAGAACGCGAGACTCGGCAGATCATAAATAAACCGAAAGTTTTGCACCGTATGCATCACGTATGTCGCTCCGCAGACCACCAGCATCAGCGGATAAACCATAGGAGTGAGCAACCGTCGTTTCGAGGTAGCCTGATAGATCTTCGTAGTTGTGTATCCGGCGACCAACAAACAACACACATTGATCGCCGCCTGCACCAGCACCTCCGGAGTCACAGGCCTCGGAAACCAGAAGTGCGACTTCGCAAATGGCCCCGCAAACCACATCAACACTCGGCTATTGTGCGCCCACCGCATCGGCAGCATCATCAAGCTACGCCCCTGGAAAGGCATTCGTTCAAGCCCCCGCTCATACAGCGCGGTATTGATGTAGGGCCGTGTCAGCCATAGGTAGCACCACACAAACTGTATCGTCGCGATCACATAAACAACAATCAGGATGACCTTCTGGCGTCCCGACATAAGCTCTACCTCGTCAAAAACCGCATGCCACAGGGCTTTCGGCAAGGGGCAGATTCACGACCCATAACAAACACCTAGGATGGTCCTGCCTTTTCCGGGGTTGTAACTTTCTCCTCACCTCCTTGCGACGGAATTCTGAAAACTCGACTCCAATCCCTGTAGAATCTCTCACGCTGGCACAACCTGCCGGCAAAGGCAGGGAAAACATTGATCACAGCCCCCACGCAGTCCACCGCATACACCCGCGACCCCCAATCCACCGACGTCCGCGCCATGAGCATTGCCACGGTGCTGTTCTTTATGTGGGGCTTCCTCACCTGTCTTAATGACATCCTGATTCCCCACCTCAAGGCCATCTTCAGCTTGAACTACGGCCAGGCACTTTTGGTCCAGTTCGCCTTCTTCTCGTCCTACTTCATCTTCGCTCTGCCCTCCGGCAAGCTGGTCGAGTGGCGCGGCTACAAACAGACCATGGTCATCGGTCTCATCGTCATGGCCGCCGGAGCCCTGCTCTTCCTCCCCGCCGCCACCACCGCTTCCTATGGCCTATTCCTGACCGCCCTGGTCGTCCTCGCTGCCGGCATCACCTGCCTCCAGGTCTCAGCCAACCCATACGTCACCAACCTCGGCCCCCAGGCCACTGCTGCCAGCCGCCTCAACCTCGCACAGGCCTTCAACTCCTTCGGCACCTTCATAGCTCCCTTCTTCGGCGGAGCCCTCATCCTCGGTGCCATCGAAGCAACCCCTGAAGCAATCAAGGCCTTCTCCGCCACGGCGCTTCAAACCTACCGCGAGCAGCAGGCCTCCACCGTGCGCCTGCCCTACCTTGGCATCGCGATCACCCTTCTTGCCTTAGCCGTAGGCATCGCCCTCATCAAGCTCCCCACCACCGACTTCACCCGCGACTTCCGCCCCGGCGAGCTCACGACCGCCGCCACTGGCAGCATCTGGACCCATCCCTACCTCCTTATGGGAGCTCTCGGCATCTTCGTCTACGTCGGCGCCGAAGTCTCCATCGGAAGCTTTCTCATCAACTACTTTGGCCTACCGCACATCGGTGGCCTCAGTCAGAAGACCGCAGCCAACCTTGTTCCCTTCTACTGGGGCGGAGCCATGGTGGGTCGCTTCATTGGTTCGGCTGTCCTTCGCCGTCTCAGCGCGGGCAAGGTCCTCGCCGGAGCAGCGTTCATCGCCTGCTGCCTCGTTGTCCTCACCATGATGAGCAGCGGCCATCTCGCCATCATCAGCGTCATTGCAGTCGGTCTCTTCAACTCCATCATGTTCCCCACCATCTTTACCCTCGGTCTCGCAGGCCTCGGCGAACTTACCAGCAAAGGCTCGAGCCTCATGGTCGCCGCTATCGTCGGCGGAGCACTTATCCCTCTCGCCGAAGGCCACCTCGCAGACCGCATCGGCGTCCAGCACGCCTTCATCATTCCCGCCGTCTGCTACGTTTACATCGCGCTCTTCGGAATCTTCGCCTCACGCCGCAAAGATATCGATCAGGATCCCAGAAAGCTCGCAGCCGCTCACTAACTGCAGCTATCCCAGCGAAGTGACCGACAGTCGAACTCATGAACCTCGCACCAGCGAACGATCAAGAGTTCGACTGCAACCACTAACAAGCGGACTGCCTATCGCCGTTACTTCGCTCCTAGCGCCTTTCGCTCAAGGCTCTTCGCAAAGTTTGGCGTCTCTTCCCGATTGTGTGTATCCGACGCGATCTGTCTCGCCTCCCTTGCCTTCTCGAGCGAAATCCCATGTTTCTCGAAGAAGGCCATCGATTCATCGATCGCACTTCCGTGAATATGATTGCTGTACTCGCAGGTCTCGTTGTCGATCTTTTTGACGCTCAACTCCCATTCCACCTTTACCTTCGTACGGCCGGTCGCCGTAATCGAGTCGGAGATCGACACCATGCGACAAAAATGCGGCTCATGCCTCTCCGCGACGTAGTGTTGCACCATCAACGCATCCCCAATGGTCTCGACGTTGATCGACATCGGACGGCCGTCATCGGTCGTTGTATTCCCAGCCGCAATGTGTGCATGCGAGCAGCGTTGATACTCCGCATCAGGTAAATGTAGAAGCCAGTCCGCAATATCAACCTTCTCGATAGGAGCATTAATAATCGCAGTCACCGTAGACAGCGAAAGTGTTCGATCATGAGTCATTCATTCCTCCTTAGTAAATCCGCCGCTAAAAATGCGCGTGCAAAGGCGGCTAAACGCCCGCCGCCACTTCTTCAGACTCACCGAAGCGATACGTGGATACTCAATTTTTTCGTAAAAATGCGCAGAGCTGAATATCTGCTAACAACACTGAATCATGAATTATTTCGTGCCGCCGGACACCGCGCTCAGCGCCAGCCTATGGCCGTGAACCCAACGTATGGTTCTTCACGCCCAGCGAGAACGGCGTCACCACAGGCGTTGCCGCCCCAACAAACTCCGCCACTGAGTTCCCGAAAAGTACCCACACGTCTCCTCCGCCATCGATCGAAATCGTCTGAGTACTCGGTGCACCGCCAGAGGCGCTCAGAAGCGTACCGCCGGTGTATCCGCTGGCACCCGACAGAATCGTTCCCGTGTTCGAAATCTCTGTCATGGCACTTGTAAACATCGGGTTCGGCACCCGTCCGTTCACCTTTGTCTCCAGCGCCATTTCACCCCACACATTTCCAACCCCATCCAGGGCAAATGCATCCGGACTCCACCACAAACAACTAATGATTAAATCCCCTACGATCCCGGGCGATACACAATTCGCGTATCCGCCGGGAGGCGACAACTGGGTGCCGCTTGAACTCAGCTTCGCTACGTTATTGAGATTTTGACTGTCGGAGAGGACGGTGTTCACCCAGGCGTTACCACTCGCATCAAACGCCACGGCTGCCGGACTGACGTTCCCCGTCACCACATAGCCGCTTCCAGAGAGCAATGTGCCATCACTGCTGAACTCCGCCACCGTCTGGTCGGTTCCGTTCCCCACCCATGCATCTCCGGCACTATCAATACCTATTCCAACTGGATAGGACGCAGTCCCCGTTTTAAATCCTGATGCACCCGAAAGAACGTTGCCGCTGTTGTCCAGCTTGATCACGCTTTTGCTTGCTGCATCGGTTACCCATGCGCTCCCCTGTCCATCAACCGCGATCGCACCCGGCATATTCAGCCCTCCGCCGGTAAATCCGTTTGCCCCCGAGAGAAATGTTCCGCCGCTGCTTAATTTCACCACGTTTCCTGTGCCCGACACCCACACATCTCCCGTCGGATCGATCGCAATGCTATTCGGCGCATTAAGACCGCCCCCGGTATAACCATTCGCACCAGACAGAATCGTGCCGTTGCTACTCAACTCCGTCACGCTATAAGGTCCGCCATAAACATTGCTCGCGAACCAGGCATTGCCGGACGCATCGATCGCCATCGACGCGCCGCTCAACCCTCCCCCCGAATAGGTCACCGCCAGCAGCCAGTCATTCGGCGCGGTCGACAGTGTCGGTTGGAACGGCGGCGACGGAGGAGAAAGCGAAAAGAGAGTCTTAACATTGTTGATCGGATTCCGCGCTATATTGAGGATCGCCTGAATCGTATCGGTCGGCGCCGTCCCTCCACTCGGTGTCGCGGCAACAAATAGCGCGCCGCACGGCGTTCCCGTTCCATCTGAATTCACGCATGACGCAAGGATGTTCCCCAGCGTATTGATCGCAGCCTGAGGAGCCACACCATTGCCCGCCGGGGTCGTCGCCAGCGCAGTGCCTGTCGTTGTATTGACCAGGTTGTTCACAAGCTGAAAAGAGTTGGCAAGCCCAACTGCATTCGTACTGCTGGTACCGACATGGGCAGCGTCCCCACCCATGAATGCCGCCAGCGCATACACCGACGCAACCGTCGTCGCTTCGTTGATTTTGATGAAGGAATTCGGGTCAAGCGTGTTATGGCCTCCGTACATACCGCACTTCCCCAGCGCCGCCATCAGCGCAAGCGCGGAGTTGTTCGTCGCCGGCGAAGGAAGCCCCGGATTGCCGCCCGTAGCGACGATATAAAGCTGGCTTGACGAAGTCGGACACGCGTAGTCTCCCGTGATCGTAAAGAACCCGTTGCTATCGCTCACAACTGGAGAGTTGAGCAGGGCTGTCGCAGCACCTCCATAGCTTGCAGTCCCGGCCGCATAGAGCTGAATGCTCGCCCCTGAGACTGGCTGCTGACCGCCATAGAGACTGCCGTGAAACTGCGCCCCAGTAAGAGGGCTAGTAGGGGGATGGCTCGCGCTGCAACCAAGGAGGAGCGCAGCCATCATAGAAAGGAAAAGGCCACTCGAACGTAGGGGAGAATATGCAAGAACGATCATGAATCAACGCCTCAACAAGGATTTTAAGAATCCACGACGCTTGGCAGGCACGAGTATATAGAGCCACCAGATTTCTGAGCAATGGCGGAATCGCGCAGCCTTTTCGATTGATCTGACATCAAAGTTGTAGTTTCGGACCGGCCCCACCCAACTGCGTCCCGCGCTTCACGCCGAACATATCCTCGGCTGTGTAAAATGACCCTTCGTAGTCCTTCTATCACTCGAACCGTTCCAGGAGAGATGCACACCATGATCAAGTTGACACCAGGAAAGCTAGCCGGCCTCAAAGCCGTCTCCGACCATCGTGGCGTGATTGCCGCCGCCGCCATGGATCAACGCGGATCCCTTCAGAAGTCCCTCGCCAAGGAGCGTGGAGCAGCAGCCGACGCCCACGACCTCGAGGAGTTCAAGATCCTCGTCACCTCCGTCCTTACCAAACACGCCTCTGCCATCCTCCTCGACCCAGAGTTCGGCCTCCCTGCCTCCAAGCACCGCAACGGCAAGGGCCTCCTGCTCGCCTACGAGAAGACCGGCTACGACGCCACCACCCCCGGTCGCCTGCCTGACCTCCTCGACGTATGGAGCGTCCAGCGCCTCAAGGCCGCCGGTGCCGACTGTATCAAAATCCTCCTCTACTACACCCCCTACGAGAAGACCAGCGTCAACGACCTCAAGCACGCATGGATCGAACGTATCGGATCAGAATGCATCGCCCACGACATCCCCTTCTTCCTCGAGTTTGTCGGCTACGACGCCGAGGGCGGCGACGAAAAGTCCGTAGCCTACGCTAAAAAGAAGCCTGAGATCGTCTCCGGCTCCATGGCCGAATTCGGCAAGGCCCACTACAACGTCGACGTCCTCAAAGTCGAGGTTCCCGTTGAGATGGCCTTCGTCGAAGGCACCAAGTCCTTCAAAGGCGAAAAGGCCTACACCCGCGCCGAGGCCCTGCAGCACTTCCGCGACGCCGCCACCATGACTCACAAGCCCTTCATCTATCTCTCGGCTGGCGTCTCTAACCCCGTCTTCATCGAAACCCTGGAGCTAGCAGTCGAGTCAGGCACCAGCTTCAACGGCGTCCTCTGCGGCCGCGCCACCTGGAAAGACGGCATCGCCATCTACGCGAAGCAGGGCCCAAAGGCCTTCGAAGACTGGCTCAACACCACCGGCGTAGAAAACATCACCAACGTCAACAACGCCCTCAAGCAAGCCCACTCCTGGCACGAAAAAGTCGAATCCAAGTAATGTTTGGTCTTCGCATTTGCAGAAAATCAAGGCGCTGCGATACACAGCGCCTTGATTTTGTTAACAGGTACCAGCGATACTTGAGCTAATCATTCGAACCCTCAGCGGTTACGATCCAACTCAACCTTCTAATAGAAATGCAATTGGCAACAGTCTTACAAAGTTTCTAAGGATCAGGGCCTCTCCATCTATGTCTATCGAAATAAGCCCCGTCAAGGTCGCTCTTCGCGTCGCGGCTCGCAGCCTCGCCAAAATCACCAGAGCCCGGCGGACAATGCAATTTCCAACGTACTCCCCCGCAGTCGCTGAACGGATTGAGCAGTACCATGACGAAGTACGGTACTCCATGCTGGCGCTGGCTATCCAACGACTCGAAATCGATAAAATTCCAGGCGCCTTCGCAGAGGTTGGTGTCTATCGTGGAGTGACCAGTTCCTTTATTCACCGTCAGGCTCCCGAACGCCGCTTTTTTTTGTTTGATACATTCGAGGGATTTCCTGAGCAGTCACTTGAAGGCGTTACGGATACGCGCTTCAAGGACACTTCGCAAGAGGGGGTCTCCGCACTGATCGGTGACACGACCAACATCCAATTTCGAAAAGGTTTGTTTCCAGATACAGCGGCGGGCCTGGAGGACGAGAAGTTTTCTCTCGTCATGCTGGACGTCGATCTATACTCATCTGCTCTCGACGTGTTTAAGTTCTTCTATCCTCGAATGGTGCGTGGCGGCTACTTTTTTCTGCACGACTATAATTCGCCGGAGTCAGCCCATGGCATCTCCCGCGCTGCCCACGAGTTCCTCGCCGACAAGCCAGAGCTTCTAATCGAGATTCCAGATTTTCACGGCTCTGCACTCTTTCGCAAGATGGCCTGATTACTGGATTGACAAAGGTTGCGCCCGAAGTTGTTGAGATGTTAGAGCAGCCTCCCAGTGCCCTACTCCCACTCAATGGTCCCCGGCGGCTTTGACGTAATGTCATACACCACCCGATTAATCCCCCGCACCTCACTCACAATCCGGCTCGAGATCGTCCGCAGCACCTCATAGGGCAGCGGAGCCCAGTCCGCCGTCATCCCATCCTCGCTCTCCACGGCACGCACCGCGCAGGTATTCGCATAAGTCCGCTGGTCCCCCATCACACCAACAGACTTCACCGGCAACAGCACCGCAAAGCTCTGCCAAACCTTCCGATACAAGCCAGCTTTTTTAATCTCATCCACCACAATCTGATCAGCCTCCTGCAGAATCGCCACCCTCTCTGCAGTAACCTCACCCAGAATCCTCACCGCCAGCCCCGGCCCCGGAAACGGCTGCCGCTCAATAATGTCCTCGGGCATCCCCAAATCCCGACCAATCCGCCGCACCTCATCCTTGAACAGATCCCGCAGCGGCTCAATCAACTTCAGCTTCATATCCGCGGGCAGCCCACCAACATTGTGGTGACTCTTGATCGTATGGCTCGGCCCATGCACGCTCGACGACTCAATCACATCCGGATAAAGCGTTCCCTGCACCAGCCAAGCGACCTCCTCGCCGGCACTCTTCTCCGCCTCAAAGATCTTCTTCGCCTCATCATCAAACACAGCGATAAACTCGTTCCCAATCACCTTCCGCTTCTGCTCCGGATCGGTCACACCTTCAAGCTTCTTTAAAAATCGTTGCGAAGAATCCACGGCTACCACATTCAACCCCAACTGCTCGCGCATGGTCGCCTGCACCTTCTCAAACTCATCCTTCCGCAGCACGCCATTGTTCACAAAGATACAAGTCAGCCGATCCCCAATCGCTCGCGCAACCAGCACCGCAGCCACGCTCGAATCCACACCCCCACTCAACCCGCAAATCGCATGCCCCGTCCCAACCTGCGCCCGCACCCGTTCCACAGTCGATTGGATGAAGTGCTCCGGCGTCCAATCCTGCTTGGCCCCGCAGATATCCAGGCAGAAGTTCTTCAGCAGCTCCATCCCCTGCCGCGTATGCGCGACCTCCGGATGAAACTGCACCGCCCAGATCCTCCGAGCCTCATCCGCAATCCCCGCCACCGCATTCGACGTCTTCGCCGTCAGCGAAAACCCATCCGGCAGCGCCTCCGCCTCGTCACCATGCGACATCCACACATCCATCGTGCCCGGCAGCCCACGAAATAGCGGCGTCTCCGCCACCAGTGTCACCTCAGCATGACCATATTCTCGAGCCGCCGCACCAACCACCTTCCCACCCAGATGATGCACGATAAACTGCAGCCCATAGCAGATCCCCAGCACCGGCACACCCATCGCCAGCACGCCCGCATCCGCATTCAGGAGCATCCGCGTCATACACGGAGCACGGCCCACCCGAAAGAATAACGCCCTTCGGATTCAATGCCTTCACCTGTTCCAGCGGAGCAGTACAAGGCAGCACGACAGAAAACACATTGAACTCACGAATACGCCGCGCAATCAGCTGCGTATACTGCGATCCAAAATCAAGAATGACGATCGTTGAGGTATCCACCTACCCAGTGTAAATCGGGGCGCCAGAAACTCATGGTTTAGCTCGGATCCCGATGGCGCGTGCTCTGTACGCCTGTAACCACGCCTATTCCAAGCATGATCACCGAAATCGCCACGATGTAGTGCTGCGGAATGTGCATCAGGTGCGCCAGATACGCCACTCCGGCAATCAAAATCAAATAACCAATCGCATAAATCCCAAATGACATGAGCGTTCTCCAAGTCAGATTTCGTAGTCTGCAGGTATGATGCAGAATTCCCGCTTCAACGAGAACGGAAATAGCGGTACGAACCCCAAAGCATAGCTACGCGCGATTAAGAACGCGACGGATAAGCCATACAGGCCTGACATATCACTCAGTTCGAGGGACCTGTTGACGATCGAAGAATTAATAGTTCGAATGCTTCTGCCGCGCGGTCTCCATCCCACTCACCACGCCAATTCCAAGCATGATCACCGCGATCGCAGCGATATACGGCTCAGGAATATGGCTAAGATAAGCCAGGTACGATACTCCCGCGATGACAAACAGATAACCAACAGAATAGAGCGCAGCGGACATGGTCTCTCTCCAAATGAAATGAGGGGGGCCCGTTCCAATAAGATGCCAAATCCGCGCCTGTGCAAGAAAAATCTTTAGTACTCATATGCTCGCCACAGCTGCAGATACGCAACCTGTCGCGCCACGTGGAAGAAGTCAGATCCAACAAAATAAACCACCGTCACGCCTGTCCACCACCAGAACAAAAACTCCGGCGTCGTAACACTCTCAAACGGCAAGGGCGTCGCCGAAAACACCATCGCCAGTACGATCAACGCGATCTTCACAATCCCCATCACGAGATTGATCTCCACCAGCTTCGCTTTCAACGGCCCCAACCGAAACGCCGCCGACAAACTCCCACCCACCCCTAACCCATTAAGCATCGCCAACAGAGGAGCCACCGACAGCGCCCAGCTCACCACAGCCCATAGCGTAAACAGCCCCAGCGTCGCCACAATCACTAGCGAAAAATATCCCACCAAATTCGGCTCTCCGCCCGCCGCAATCGGCCCCGTCACCGTCAACTCCGCCACCCGCTCCATGCACCAGAACCAGAAAACAAAGCTTCCAAGCAGCGCCACCACTCGCAACGCCTGCAGCACAATTAGCGTCCCCACCTGGACATGCAGCCGCTTATCCACTCGCCGCATCACCACCGTCCGCCCCACAGCCGACACCACCACCCACACCACCACCAGCAGCGGCGCCAACCACAACGCCACCCCCAGCACGCGCGGCAACAGCAGCGCCATCGCCTTCGCCAGCGTCTGAGCAGAACCCATCGGATCCAGCACCGTCATACTCTTCAACGCCGCATAGTCCAGCGGAGTCTCCTGCAGAATCTTTAAGCCCTCAAATCTCAACACCAGTAGCGCCGGAATCCCATACACCCACCGCCACAGCACCTCCAGTGCAGTCAGCGAAGGCCGCCGCCAGCACTCCGACAACGTATGTACAAACGACTGCGTCCCCCGCACCGTCCCAGCCGCAATCACCACGCCATCTTGCGATATCCCGTCCTCAGAAAAGCGGCCCACTACTTCACCACGAGATTCACAAGCTTACCCGGCACCACAATCACCTTCACGACGGTCTTGCCTTCAATCCGAGCCATGACCTTTCCATCATTGAGCGCAGCAGCCTTCACCGTAGCCTCGTCGCTTCCCGCCGGCACCTTCACCACATTCACCAGCTTGCCGTTTACCTGTACGGGAATCTCAATCTCATCCTCACGCGCGAGTTCCTCATTCACGACTGGCCACGCCGTGCGAAACACCACGCCCTCGCCGCCGATCTGATCCCACATCTCCGCCGCAAAGAACGGCGCAAACGGAGCCAACAACAAAATCAAGCCGCGAAACACCTCAGCGATAGCGCCAGGCGAAATCTCGCCCGCATCCATCGAAGCCTCATTCGCCGTAATCTCGTTCACCAGAATCATGATCGACGAGATCGACGTATTGAAGTGCCAGCGACCATCGAAGTCATGCGTAATCTTCGCAATCGTCTGGTGCAGCTTCCTCAACAGTGCCTGATCCTTCGGCGCCGATGACGCACCTTTAGTACGTGCAACGGCAGAGAACTTCGTCGTCAACCGATACACCTTCGACAAAAACCGGCTGATCCCCGCAACGCCCTCCTCTTGCCACTCCAAATCCCGATCCGGCGGAGCCGCAAACAGCGCATACATCCGCGTCGCATCCGCCCCATACCTCGAAATCATGTCGTCGGGCGAAACCACATTGCCCTTCGACTTCGACATCTTCGCGCCGTCTTTGATCACCATTCCCTGCGTAAACAACCGCTCCGCAGGCTCATCGTTATCTACCAACCCAAGATCCCGCATCACCTTCGTCCAGAACCGCGAGTAGATCAGGTGCAAAATCGCATGCTCGACCCCACCGATGTACTGATCGATCGGGAACCAATAGTTGGCTTTATCCGAATCAAACGGCGCCTTCGAGTTCTTCGAATCCGTATACCGATAGAAGTACCAGCTAGAATCCACGAACGTGTCCATCGTGTCCGTCTCTCGCCGCGCAGCCCCACCGCACTTCGGACACTTAGCATTCACAAACTCCGCCACCCGACCCAACGGCGATCCATTCGTCTGCGTGATATCGATCTGTTCCGGCAACACAATCGGCAGCTCGCTCTCAGCTACCGGAATCGGCTCATCTGGAGAACAGTTATCGCAGTACACCATCGGGATTGGCGTTCCCCAATATCTCTGACGGCTCACACCCCAGTCCTTCAACCGATATGTAACCGTAGGCGAACCAAATCCATTCGCCTTGGCAAACGCGGCCATCTTCTCCTGCGCCTCCAGGCAATTCTCTCCGGTCCACTCGCCGGAGTCGATCAGCACCGCGTCATCCTCACCCGTATAAGGCAGCGTCAGATCATTTGTATCTACATTCGGAGCAATCACCCGTCGCAGCGGCAACCCATACTTCTGCGCAAACTCAAAGTCCCGCTCATCATGCGCTGGCACGCTCATAATCGCGCCCGTCCCATAGTCCGCCAGGATGTAGTTCGCCACCCAGATCGGCACCTTCTCGCCATTGAACGGATTCACCGCAAACCGCCCGGTAAACACGCCATGCTTCTCAATCGCACCCAGCCCGTCACTCTCACGAGCCACCTTCTGCTGCTCCAGCAACTCCTCAATCTGCACCCGCAGCGCATCATCCTCCAGCGCAAACGCCTTCGACACTGCATGCTCCGGCGCAAGCTGCACCGACGTCGCCCCAAAGATCGTATCCACACGCGTCGTAAACACCGTGATCTTCGCATCGCTACCCGCGACAGCAAAATCTACATGAGCCCCTTCACTGCGCCCAATCCAATTCCGCTGCATCGTCCGAACCTTCTCCGGCCACCCCTCCAGCTTGTCGAGCCCTGCAAGCAACTCATCCGCATACTTCGTAATCCGCAAAAACCACTGCGTCAGATCCCGCAATTCGACAACAGTATCCTCATGCCGCCAGCAGCGTCCGCCAATCACCTGCTCGTTGGCCAACACCGTGCAACACTCGGGACACCAGTTCACCTTGCTCTTCTTCCGGTAGGCCAGCCCCTTCTCATACATCTTCAAAAAGAACCACTGGTTCCACCGGTAGTACTCAGGCAGGCAGGTTGTCACCTCGGTCGTCCAGTCGAAGCCCATCCCCAGACGCTGGAACTGCTTTTTCATCGCCGCGATATTCGCGAACGTCCAATCTCGCGGCGGCACTCCATTCTTCAGCGCGGCATTCTCCGCCGGCAGTCCAAACGCATCCCACCCCATCGGATGCAGCACGTTGAACCCACGCATCCACATGTGCCGCGCCAACGCATCACCGATCGCATAGTTCCGCACATGTCCAATGTGAAGCGCGCCACTCGGATACGGCAGCATCTCCAGGCAGTAGTACTTCGGCTTCCCCGAATCATGCCCCTCCGCCGCATACAGCGACGCATCCGCATCCCACACGGCCTGCCACTTCGGCTCAATCTCCGCCGGGCTATAGCGCTGCGGCTGGTTCAACTCGCCGGCAGAAGAATTCTCGTCAATATTCGCGGTTTTCCCGCCGATTTCGCTCGTAGTGATCTCAGACATACTCCTTCGATTGTACCCGTCCGCTCACCACACCCAAAGCGCAGGCCCGCCAACACTTGCATTGCACATCACAAGTCTCTATACATGGTTCGCGCGGAAAAAGAGACCTGAGCATCGCCTCTGCTCCCGCATTCCGGAAATTCAAGAGAGACGAGAAGGTGCAATGGACAAACGACAATTCCTCAAAGGCTCCTGCTCTATCCTTACGGGAACCATGCTCTCTCGCGTCCTCTCCGCTCAGCAGCCAGCAGCCCAGCAAACAGCCGAACAAGCCGCGGAACTAGCCGCCACCCCCCGCACCAACTGGGCCGGGAACTACACTTTCCACGCCCAACACCTCTACGAGCCCAAAACTGCCGCCGAAGTCCAGCACCTGGTCACTACCTGCCCCAAACTCCGCGCCCTTGGCCGTGGCCACTCCTTCAACGGCATCGCCGACAGCACCACCAACCAGATCTCCCTCAAGCAGCTCGACTCCATCGACATCGACGACAAAGCCCACACCGTCACCGTCGGAGCAGGTGTCACCTACGGCAAGCTCGCCCCCGTCATCGACGCCCGCGGCTTCGCCGTCCACAACCTCGCCTCGCTCCCTCACGTCTCCGTCATCGGAGCCTGCGCCACCGCCACCCACGGCTCCGGCAGCAAAAACGGCAACCTCTCCACCGCAGTCTCAGCCCTCGAATTCGTCACGGCCGACGGCTCCATCCACACCCTCTCCCGCGCAAAAGACGGAGACAAGTTTTTAGGCGCGGTCGTCGCTCTAGGGGACATCGGCATCGTCACCAAAACCACCCTCGATCTCGTCCCAACCTTCCAGGTCGCCCAGACCGTCTATCAAAATCTCTCCATCTCTCAGCTCGAAAAGCACCTCGACGAGATCTTCCTCAGCGGCTACAGCGTCAGCCTCTTCACCGACTGGCAAAACCACAACATCTCCGAAGTCTGGGTCAAACGGCGCCTCGAACCCGGCGCCACCTCCGCCAACTTCGCCCCTGAGTTCTTCGGCGCCAAAGCCGCCACCCGCAAGCTCCACCCCATCGTCGACCACAACCCCGAAGCCTGCACCGACCAACTCGGCGTCCCCGGCCCCTGGTACGAGCGCCTCCCCCACTTCAAGCTCAACTTCACCCCCAGCAGCGGCGCCGAACTCCAAACCGAATACTTCGTCCCCCGCGACCGCGCCTACGAGGCCATCCTCGCCGTCGAGCAGCTCCGCGACCGCATCACCCCACACCTCTTCATCACCGAGCTACGCACCATCGCCCCCGACAACCTCTGGATGAGCATGGCCTATCAGCGCCCCTCCATGGCCATCCACTTCACCTGGAAGCCCGAGTGGCCCGAAGTAAAGACCATTCTCCCACTCATCGAAGAAAAGCTCGCCCCCTTCGACGCCCGCCCCCACTGGGCCAAACTCTTCACCATTCCCTCATCGCGCCTCAACCAGCTCTACGTAAAAATGCCCGACTACCAAACCCTCATCAAGCAGTACGACCCCCAGGGCAAGTTCCGCAACCAGTTCATCGACGCCAACATCTACGGCACCTAAAGCAAATCACCCCGCCGCCAGTGTCCGCAACACTCCAACATTCCGCGCCTCGTCCCCCGGAGCGTCGACCGGTGTCTCCGCAATAAACGCCGCGTGCGCAAACCGCTCGTCATGCAGCAGCCGCCGAAACACCTCCGCCCCAATCGTCCCTTCGCCGATGTGCTCATGCCGATCTAGCTTCGACCCCATCGCCGCCTTCGCATCATTGCAGTGCCACACCTTCACCGCGTCGAATCCCACCGTATCCTTCACCAGCAACATCGTCTCCACATAACCATCCGGAGACACCAGGTCATACCCCGCCACATGCACATGGCACGTATCCAGACAAACCCCCACCGGCGCACACGGCTTCAGCCGCTCCACCAGCTCCGCCACCTGCTCCAGCTTTCCGCCCAGCGAAAACTCCGCCCCCGCCGTATTCTCAATCAAAATCTTGAAGTCCTTCCCCTGCCATGGCACTCCATCGATCGCCTTCTCAATCGACTCCGCGGCCAGCACCAAGCCTTCCTCCCGCGTCAGCCCCTTCCAGCTTCCCGGATGCAGCACCAGGTACTCCGCCCCCAGCGCCAGCGCCCGCTCCACCTCCCCGCGAAACGCCGCCACGCCATTCACCCTTACGCTCTCTGTCTGACTGCACAGATTTATCAGATAACTCGCATGCACCGAAACCGGCCCCACATCATGCTTCGCGCGCAGATCCCGCATCTTTGCGGCATCCTCCGGCTTCACCGCAGCCGCCTTCCACTGGCGCGGGCTCGAAGAAAAAATCTGAAATGTATTCGCCCCAGCCGCGACTGCCCGTTCCACAGCGGTCCATGTTCCCCCCGCCGTCCCTACATGCACACCAATTCGCTTCTTCGCTGTCTTTGCCATCCCTCAAGGCTAACCCACCCGCAAATCAGCCGTCACCCGTCCTCACAACCGATCATTTCAACGGTTGAAGCCGATCAAAAGACCGCTGCAAAAGTGTCGCTGGCTTACAGACGTGCGCCTTGTCCAGACCCTTCAGATCTTCCTCCCGGCGCGCCGAGGCAATCGTGGCAAAGCACGTAAGGCAGATGGAATCGTAAGTTCCATCGCGGTTTACACGGTGTGGATAGAAAGAGATCAGCTTATCGGCCATCGTGCGGCCTCATTTCTGGGGAGACTAAGATTAGGCTTCTTCGGAGCACAATGTCTACCGAAACACATAAGAGAGTTCGCCACACAGGAATTGAACTGTCCGATCTCTTACGCCACCAACAATCCCATCCCGGCTAAAAAATGACCGAAACGCTCATTCCTCGCCTCTATCTCCTTCAAATCTCAGGAATGCTATGCTGGCCCCGCCGGCAATTCACAAAGAAGGACGCGCCCATGCCCACTCCACAAACTCTGAAGAACCACGTCCGCTACGACCCTATCTTTCACTTCTGCATCATTCCACTTCTGATCCTCAACTTCGCCTTCTCCATCTACATCACCGTCCACAACTGGCCCAGTTACAAGCACACTCACCTGTGGTGGATCGTCATGGCTCTCGTCTTCTTCATGATGGCTGGCTACTCCCGCGAGTCGGCCCTTAAAGCCCAGAACCGCATCATCCGCCTCGAAGAACGTCTCCGCCTCCAGGCACTGCTCCCCGCCACTGACCGCGCACACATCGACGAGCTCACCACCCGCCAGCTGATCGCCCTCCGCTTCGCCTCCGACGCCGAGCTACCTGATCTCGCCCACCGCGCCCTCACCAAGAACATGGAGCCAAAGGCCATCAAGCAGGCCATCGTCAACTGGCGCGCAGATCACGAACGTGTGTAAACGTCGCACCTAAAAGAAAAGGGGCGGCCTCGGCAGCCGCCTCTGCAACAGATACTCTTTGGCGATCAGTATCCCACCGAAAACGAAGCCCGTTCGTGCGTCGGCTTCTCAATCTCATCCACCAGGGCAATCGCATAATCCGCGAAGGTGATCTTGCTCTCACCCTTCGCATCTGCAATCAACTCCTTCGTCCCGAGCCGAAACTTACCCGTCCGCTCGCCCGGCACAAAGTACGCCCCCGGACTCAGATAAGTCCAGTTGATATCCGACTTCCGCAACACCGCCAACGCCTTCTCATGCGACGTAGCGATCGGCAGATACTCCACCGGCAGATGTCCCGACTTGATCAGCGTCACTCCCGGCGCTACCTCCAGCAACCCCGCACCGCCCACCACCAGCAGCCGCGCCGAGCCAGCCTTCTTCACTGCCGCAATCTCCCGCTCCGTCACACCAAGCAACGCATCCGTATCCTCCATCGGCGGAGCATACGCACTCACTACCGCATCGGCGCCCTTAATGATCCCGGCAATTGCATCCACATTCGAAAGATCGTCCGTCTTCACAGTCAGGCCATCCGCCGCCTTCAGCGAACCAGCCTTCCGAGCCACCGCAGTCACCTTGTGTCCGCGCCTCAGCAGCTCCTTCACAATCTCGCTACCCGAATTTCCAGTCGCTCCATACACAACAACGTTCATGACAACCTCCTGAGACTTCTGCTACAAGAAAAAACGACCCCCCGCTCTTTGGTGGATACCTCCGGCATCAGTCGAACCACGACTCCTGAAAGATCCCGAACCCAGGACTGAAATCGAGACTGGAATACTGTACTCCCAACGAACGAAACCGCGCGTGAGCCGTTCGCGCTACACAAGCGGCGACTCACGCCATGGTGTTCTCCTGGAATCCAAAACTTGGAGCGAAATCAGGCAGCAGTAAACTGCGAGCGAATCGCTTCCACATGTGGCTGAAGGAACGTCGCGCGATCGACCTGGCCATACGTCAGCGCAGCAGCTCCGCCGGCAGACAGGAAGTTCGTATCCGTCACACCAAGAAAACCGAACACCGAACGCAGATACGGCTCAACGTGGTTGAACGAAGCCATAGCGGTTCCTGCGCCATACGCGCCGCCCGAAGCAACCAGAAAAGTAGCTCTCTTCCCATGCAACAGACCCTTTGGTGCTCCGTCCGCATACGAAAACGTCTCGCCCACGCGGGCAATCTGGTCAATCCAAAGCTTCAGGACCGAGGGCACGGCGAAGTTATGCATCGGCACGCCAAACACATACTCATCTGCCGTCTTCAGTTCAGCCAGCAGCGTGTCAGAGAACGCGAGCGTCTTGTTCTGTTCAGGAGTGCGAGCATCCTTGGGCGTATACGCAGCGCCTACCCAGGCAGCATCGATCGTCTTCAGATCGCTGGCAGTAAGGTCACGAGTGATCACCCGTCCGTTCGGGTTCGCCTGTTTCCAGTTCTGTACGAACTCATCGGAAAGATGGCGAGAGACGGAGGTTTCAAGAAATGGGCTGGAATTTACGACGAGCAAAGTGGGCATGGCAAAATCTCCTATACGACATCTGACGTTTAAGCGACTGGTGTCGATTCATAAAAACACGACGAATGTCGTTTAAGCAAGCAACGTCGTCAAAATTTAGTAAACTGGAGTCAGTCCAATGTCCGGGTCCAACGCAAAACTCGCCGAGATCCCCGAATTCGCACCTGAAAAGACAGTGGACCCCCGCATCCTGCGAACCCGCAAGCTTCTTCAGCAGGCCCTCGTCAACCTCATGAAAGTGAAGGGGTTCGACTGCATTTCGGTCCAGGACATAGCCGAAGCGGCCACCATCAACCGCGCCACCTTCTACGACCACTACCCCGATAAGTTCACCCTGCTCGAATGCACCGTCGCCAGCCGCTTCAACGAGTTACTGGACGAACGCGGAATCTCCTTCACCTGCACCTCAGCGCTCAAGGCGATCGCTCTCGGAGTCTGCGACTTCATCGCCGCCTCCCAAGTGCTCTGCTCTGAGCAGACCGGGAAGACCGGGCAGATAGAGCCTCACATGGAGTCGGCCATCATCGCCGTCGTTCGGCGCATGCTTCTCGAAGGACTCCAAAAGCATCCTTCAAGCCAGCCCATCTCCCCTCAGATGATCGCCACCACAGCGAGCTGGGCGATCTACGGTGCCGCGAAGGAATGGGCCCAAACCCCCAACCGCCCGCCATCGCACGCCGTCGTGGACACCATCGTCACGCTCGTGTCCCCAGTGCTGGCCTCGATCGAATCAGCCCCGGCAGCCGCGCACGTGTAAGCGCTCCCCCTCTTCAAAAAACCCACAATCCATCAGCAAATCATCCAAATCCGCCTCCATTTCGACCCGATGCGTTTTACCATAGAATCATGACCGAAGTGGAAGCCCAGCAAGACCAACAGACAAAGGAATCCGCGGGACACGCCTCCAAATACACCCGCAACAACCCCTTCCTCTCCACCGTGACCTACAACCGCCTCCTCACCGGCGAAGGCTCGGAGAAGGAAACTCGCCACGTAGAGCTCACCCTCGATGAGGGTATGACCTACACCCCCGGCGACGCCGTCGGAATCATCCCCGAAAATCGCGCCATCGCAGTCGCCGAGGTCCTCGAAGCCCTCCATTACACCGGCCGGGAGCGCGTCCTCGACCACTACAAGGTCGAGATCAGCCTCGAAGAGGCCCTCCGCACCCGCCTCGGCATCGGCAAGCTATCCCGCGGCTCCGTAGGCCAGTATGCCAAGCTCGCACCCGCCAACGAAGGTCTCAAGTGCCTCGTCGGCCCGGAAAACAAGGCCCGCGCCGAAGAGTACTGCTGGGGCCGCGAGTTCGTTGACCTCGCCACCGACTTCCCCAAAGTAGTCACCGAGCCCCAACAGCTCTTCAACGTCCTTCAGCGCCTCACCCCCCGCATGTACTCCATCGCCTCCAGCCAGGCCATGCACAAAGACAACGTGCAAACCACGGTCCGCGTCGTGCGATACGAGAGCCACGGACGCGACCGTCAGGGCGTAGCCAGCGGCCACCTTGGCGACCGCGCCGGCGAAGGCACCACCATGCCCATCTTCCTCCACTCCAACAACAACTTCCGCCTGCCCGAAGACACCACCAAGCCCGTCATCATGATCGGCCCCGGCACAGGCATTGCTCCCTTCCGCGCCTTCCTCGAAGAGCGTCAGGCCACCGGCCAGACCGGCGACAACTGGCTCTTCTTCGGCGAGCAGCGCGAAGCCATGGACTTTCTCTACAAAGACCAGTTCCTGGCCATGCAAAAAGATGGTGTCCTCACCCGCCTCGACACCGCCTTCTCCCGCGACCAGGCCCGCAAGGTCTATGTACAGGACCGCATGCAGGAGCGCTGCAAAGAGCTCTATGAGTGGCTCGAGCGCGGCGCCTACTTCTACGTCTGCGGCGACGCCACCCGCATGGCCAAGGACGTAGAGACAGCCCTCCTCGACGTCATCGCTCGAGGTTCGAACGGCACCCTCGATCACGCCGCCGAATACCTCGCCAACATGAAGAAGCAAAAACGCTACCAGCGCGACGTCTACTAGAGCAACGCCTAAAGCTAAAGCAACGCTCTAAAACCTGAAGCAACGCTGCAGTTGGTGTAGAGCCGCTCCCCTTTTGTTTGTCATTCCCGAAGGGAATCTGCGTTTGCATTCTCTACACCACAAGGGAAATTGCCCTGGAAATAGTTTAGAAATAACCAAAGAAGAGTCCGCCGTTTTATGGCGGACTCTTCTTGCTTGCAGCTCTACATCTGAGATCGCGAAGGATCACTTCAGATCACCCCATCAATTTGAATTCAGAGCAGCATCGCCGCAAAAGCGACGACAAACGCAACGCAGCCGCAACTACCTTGCAGCACTCCTAAGCAGAATCGGAAGATCGTATCCAGCCTCAAACGTGGCCAAATTAACCACCGTCGCGCGCATCGCATCGGCGATCTCCTTTGCCTTGCCAAATGCATTGCTCGCCAGCTCCGTATCAACCACCAACGCAGCGCACCGAATCCTCGCAGCCGCCTCCAGCGCGTCGACCCAGGGGTCTGCTGTACGCGACGGAACATTCGCACGACCATCCGTCAGCAAAAGCAGAAGCGTCTCTTCACTAACGAACTCATAGGCAAGTTCAAGCGCATGCGCCAGCGGAGTGCGCCCTCCGGTCGGCATATACTCCAGCGCGGAGAGCACTGTTGCAGTATCGCTGGTGGGCGCAACCAGAACCTCGGCAGCCTCGCCTCGAAACACAATCACCGCAACCTCATCTCGTCGCCGCAGCGAGCGTTCCACAAGTCCTTTGACCGCGCCCTTCACAGCCCGCATTCGTTCCCGCGCCGCATGGGAGCCGCTTGAATCCACAACAAACAGAAATCTCGATCCAACCAGAGGCTCACGAATCTTTTCGTAGAGATCCTCAATGCGAGGCGTGCTCTGACCCGTACCCGCAATCGCAGACCGCACCGAAGACCGAAGATCCAACTCAACCGGTAATTCACTCTTCCGCGCCCTTGTAAATGGCCCCGGCGCCTGCCCCCTCTTTGCTGCCGTTGCCCCGCTTCTCCCATCATCCGCCATCCATCGCAACTCAGGAGTTTTAATCGAAGTGGAAGAGAAACGCCGCTCGCCTGACTCGCCTGCCTTCTCGTCTTGTCCTCTGCTCGTCGGCGGTTCAGGGCTCTCCGTTCGATTCGGCAGCGGTGGAGATTGAGGGGAACGCTGTAGCGGAGGGGCATGCGCGGCGCGGTGATTCAGAGCCAGCGGCAGCACTGCATCAATATGCTCTTCCGTCACATCCGCAGAACTCAACAGCGCCGCATGAGCACAACTGGCGCGCGCAATAGCAAGATCAGCACGCAGCGACACCACGCCAAGCTCGCATACCAGCGTACTGATCCGCTCCAACATCGCAGACGAACACCTTACGGAAGCAAGCCGCTCCCTCGCCGCGACAACCTGCTGCTGCAGATGAACCTGCTCCTGTGCCCACCGTTCAACGAAGCCAGCAGCATCAGTGTCGTACGCCATGCGCCGTTCGACAACCTCTCGTCTTTCTCTAACCACACCAGTTGCAAAAATATCGACAGCGAGAGCAAATCGATCCAACAACTGCGGCCTCAGCAGACCCTCTTCCGGATTCATGCTTCCCAACAGAACAAAACGTGCCTCCTGCACCGCGCTGAATCCCTCCCGTTCGACGGTGCTGACTCCAGTCGCCGCAGCATCAAGCAGCGCATCAGCAAGATGATCCGGCAGCAGATTAACCTCATCGACGTAAAGCACACCTCCACTTGCCTCCGCCAGAAGACCCGGCCGAAGCTCCGGTTCGCCCTTCAAAGTCTTTCCCAAATCCATCCCGCCCAGCAGACGATCTTCCGTCACACCGATCGGCAGATTAACAAAGCGTGCTGGTTTAGGCAGAAGCTCCGCCAGTGCTCGCGCCGTCGTGGTCTTCCCTGCGCCCTTGTCGCCGCGAAGCAGCACGCCCAGCCGCCAGTCCACAGCCGCAAGCAACAACGCCATCTTCAACTGTTCCTGCCCAACAATCGCCGCGAATGGATAAGCCGGACGTTTCATGCTGTCGTCCTCCGCGTCTCACCACGGGCTTCGAGAAGACCTTCACTATCCAACAGAACTCCGCGCAACGCATCGAGCGTCTCCGTCTTTGGCTCCTCCCACAATCCCCGCTCACTCGCCTCGAGCAGCCGTTCCGCGATCGCGTTCAGCGCCCACGGATTACTCTGCTTCAAAAACTCCTGCGTATCTGCATTCAACGCATAGTGTTCCGCGAGCCCCTCATAGACAAAGTCAGGAGCAATGTGCGCCGTCGCATCAAAACCAAAGATGTAATCGACCGTCGCCGTCAACTCGAGCCCACCTTTGTACCCATGCCGCTTGATACTCTCAATCCACTTCGGATTAATCACCCGCGAACGATACACGCGCAGCGCCTCCTCCCGTAGATCACGCACTCGCACCGCATCGGGCCGTGAGCTATCGCCAAAGTAAGCCTTGGGCTGAACCCCAGTCAGAGCGCGAATCGTCGCCACCATCCCACCGTGAAACTGAAAATAATCGTCCGAGTCGAAGATGTCGTGCTCGCGGTTATCCTGATTGTGCAGCGCAACCTGCACGCTCTTCAGCCGCTCCGCGAAGATGCCCCGAGCATCGACTCCATCAACATCTTTCCCATATGCGTAGCCGCCCCACTCCAGAAACACCTGAGCAATATCTCCATCGCTCTTCCAATGGTGAGTCTCCATGAGCGCCTGAATGCCCGCGCCATACGTTCCTGGTTTGGCCCCAAAGACTCTGTAGCGTGCCGACGCCTCCGCCTCTTCAACCCCTTGGTCCTTATTCTTCTCAACATCCTTCAAATAGTGTTTTCGAGGAAAGTTCATCTCAGGCGGCTCATCCTGACTCACCACAAGCGAGACAGCATCGTCGATCATGTCAATCAAATGAGGAAACGCGTCGCGAAAGAAACCGCTGATGCGCAGCGTCACATCAATACGTGGCCGCCCCAGCTTCTCGAGCGGAATCAACGTCATCCCCTCCGGCCTCCGCGACTGCTTATTCCACACCGGCTGCACGCCCAGCAACGCCAGCACCTCGCTCACATCATCCCCATGCGTCCGCATCTGCGAGGTGCCCCACGCACTGAGCCCCACCGTCTCCGGATATTCATTCTCCTCTGTGCGATAGCGCTCAATCGCCTCTCGCGCAAGCTGCTGACCCACGCGCCACGCAGCCTCAGAGGGCAACGCACGCGGGTCGACAGCATAAAAGTTCCTCCCCGTTGGAAGAATGTGCGCCATCCCTCGCGTCGGCGCACCCGCAGGCCCCGCCGGAATATAGCGCCCCTCCAAAGCATCGAGAACGTGTTCGACCTCTTCATCCGCGCGCTCAAGATTTGGAACAAGCTGCTGACAAGCAAATGTAAGCGCCTCCGTAACCTCACCTGAGGCAGCGCCCACAATCACCCGTTGCAACTCCTCCAAACCATCTACACGAAAGCCCAACTCCTCAAGCTGCGAATACAGCTCAAGCGCCATTCGATCCAGCACTTCGAGCACATCCGCATGCGTGTAGCAAACCGTTCCGTCAAGCGTGACCGCCTCATCGAACTTCTTCCCCGGCACATCGAGAAGCACGCGGTAATCAAAGCCCAGCGCCCGAGCGATCCCATCCAGCAAACTCGGCGCACCAACATTCACCAGCCGCGTCATCGACCGAAGCATCTCCGGCAGAGGCGGCATATTGCCGAGAACATGCAGCCCATCGCGAATCTGCGCCATACCAAGCTCGCACAGATATCCATCAATATCCTCGATGAGATGCGCAACCTCACTGCCACTCATCTCAGCGAGCGACACCGGCACACCCTCCGGCGTCAGTTCATCATCCCAGTCATGTTTATGATCCCCATGATCTCGCGACAACATGTTGCGCAGATCGAGATCCGCCTTCAGATTCGCATCCTGAATCAACTCCCATATCTGCTGCTGAATAAACGGCAGCTTCGACGGATCCAGCTTCTCAACCGCATAGTACTCATTGACAAGTTGGTTCAACGCCGCAAGCGGGCCATAGGTTTCAGCACTCGTCATCGGCGGCGTCAGATGATCCACAATCACCGCATGGCCCCTGCGCTTCGACTGACTCCCCTCACCCGGATCATTGATGATGAACGGATAGATCAGCGGCATGTCTTCGAGAAGCAAATCCGGAAAGCAGTCTCCTGAAAGCCCGACAGATTTTCCCGGCAGCCACTCCAGCGTCCCATGCTTCCCCACATGCACAATAGCGTCAGCACCCCAGCCTCCAGCCTCCACCGGCGTCGCCAGCCACTGATAAAACGCGGTGTAGTGATGCGTCGGCGGCAAATCCGGCGTGTGGTAGATCGCATCCGGATTCAACCCATAGCCACGCGGCGGCTGGATCGCAATCAGTGCATTCTCCAAATCCATCGCCGCGAACAAATAGTCATCCGACGCACTCCACGGCTCAAAATCCATCGCCGCAATCTTCGTCGCCACGTCGCTCATCAACTTTTTATCGATCTTTGGCGACGACGATCGCAGCGTATAACCGTGATCCGCCGGCTGCCCCCACATCTCTTTCATCCGCTTCCGCGGCACCTCTGGAAATCGCTCGAACCGCTCACGATACACCCTTCGCGAGTACCGATGTGCACGCGCTGCATCAAGAGGATAAGCGTCATCATAGGTCCCCCGCGAAAGCAGATCGTGAATCAAATCATCGCTCGACTCAGTGCAACTCCCCAATCGAATAACGCCGCCCCTTCATCGCCCGAAGCAAATTCAACAGACTGGCCGACGCATCAAGTCCAACAGCATTACCAACCTTCGCCGCCTTCGTAGAAGAATTCGTCAACACGAACGCAACCCGCTTGTAAGGATTTGCCAGAACCTGCAGCCTTGCAAGCCGAGCAGCAATTCCAGCAACACGATCCGCCCGCTCCCGATGCGCCACATACAGATCGCCCGACTGCGTGTTGCTCCGTTCCTTAAACGAAATTGGCACAGTAATGATTCGCCCATCAAACTCCGGCAGCGCAACATTAATCGCCGTATCCAACGCATTCAAGCCCCGCCGCGAAACCTCCCAGTTCCCGCGAGGCATCCCACTCGATACCGCCTGAATCACAGGAACTCCAAGCCGCTCAAGCATCGAAACGTTATCGCCTGCCAGCGTGACGGACCCCGCATTAATCTCGCCCAGCGCAAACGACAGTGTCGTGATAACAACGTTTGCTCGTCCTTCAACCAGCCGCAGTGCCGCCGGAAAGCCATCGTCTATCGCCTTCATGCTCGACGTAAACACGCACAGCGCATTCGTACCGCGAGATTCCAGAGACTCGGCGAGAGCATCAACAAACGCAGTGTTTCCGCTAAGAAGATGAGCACGATAAAATAGCACCGCAGCCGTCGGCCTATCCTGATTCGATCGCAAAGCCCAATCTTCATACGTTGCGTCTTCGAGATCCTGCATGTAGATCCCATGCTCGGCAGGAGTCACCGGCTGATCGTAGCCATGTCCGGTCAACAGCAATCGATCAGACAAAAACTTCACGCACTCTGCAACGTTCGCAACTCCACCCCGCTCAAGGTAAGTCGTCACAGATGCAACCACGTCCGGCTCGACCGTGCCAGCACGAAGAAACTCCGGATTCAACTCGCCGGTTCCGCTCGTCACAACCAGAAATCTGTTTTGCTCAACACACATCGCTCGAAGCAGTGGAAAACCCGGAACAGAATGCAACGGCCCATGCAGCCGCAGAACAATAATTCGAGCACGCGACAGCACCCCCTCAATTAGCGCCGTCATCTGCTCCTCGCTGCGCAGTCCATTCAGCGAATACGGAAATACATCCACCTCGAAAGACAAACCAGCACGCACCCTTTGCAGCGTCACCAAATCAGTGTCTGCATGAGACAACAGCGCGATTCCCTGCACCTTCTGCGGCGGAGCCTCCGTCGGCAAAGAGACAAAGGCAGCAGGCCGCGCATCCCAGTCATAGAAATTGAAAACATATTCCAAAAGCTCTTCAGGCGGCTGCAAAAAGCGGTCCGCCTCCAGCATCGCATCGATGTAAGCGAAGATCTGCTTCACCTGCCATGGGCTATTGACCGAGTGAAACCACACCGACCGTCCATCGAAGACCAGGCTCGCCACATTCGACAGCACGCACGGACCGAGGCATCCCGCCTTCGTCAGATGGACCGCATTGCGCATTTTGCGACGCGTCCATTCTTCTTTGTACGTATCAACTGGAACCTGAGCATAGCCACGTTCCGTCCGCCCACAGCAGCACCCCGTGAAGCAATACGAAAGGTGAGCGCGCCGCTGCACAATGTTCACCGGACGCCCGTCGGCCCGCACGACTCGTTGACGATGCATCTCACTCAAAGTCCACACCCTCTCTTCCCTGATCGCTGCGCAGGTGTGATGGGTGGAACAAAAAAGGAAAAAAGGGTACGAAAAGGATAATGATCATGCATCTTTCTGTTCTCCGCAGAAGTGCTGGTTGCTCTCGGGTAGGTCTCCTGGCTTGGAGGTTGCAGATCTATCTGCATCGCTGCTTTACCTTCCCCAGCCATTCGGCCGAGTGGTACTTCAAAGCAGCTTTCCTCACTTACAGTGGCGGAACCGCGCCGGCTCTTCACCGGACTTCCCTGTTATGCCCTGGTGGGCACCCGAGACAATTTCGTTATACCACAACAAATCCAGTGGATAGCAGGCCTGAGTCATCGCGAAGCGCAAATCCACGAATCAAATCGCCCGCTAGACACTGACCGAAACAGTCATCACGCGCAGCTCCGGCGACACGATCAGTTTCGCATCCGTCCGCTCCTGCACCTTCGCGGCATCGAGCCCCTCCGCCACCTCGGTCAACAGCAAACCTTCTGGAGTCACACGAATCCAGCAAAGCTCCGTGACGATATCGTGCACCACACCCTGTCCAGTCAGCGGAAGAGTGCATTCTTTCAAAATCCTCGACCCGCCATCCTTGGTTTGGTGCTCCATCGCTACAATTACCCGCCGCGCACCGGCAACAAGATCCATTGCCCCACCCATTCCCTTGACCATCTTGCCTGGTATCGTCCAGTTCGCAAGATTGCCGTGCTCGTCCACCTGCATCGCTCCCAGGATGCTCATATCCATATGCCCACCGCGGATCATCGCAAACGACTCTTCGCTCGAAAAGAACGAGCAACCCGGAAGCTCCGTCACTGGCTGCTTTCCTGCGTTAATCAAATCCGGATCCGCACACTCGTCCGTCGGCGGCGCACCAACTCCAAGCATTCCATTCTCCGACTGAAACATCACGTCGATCCCTGCAGGCACATACCCCGCAATCATCGTCGGCAACCCGATGCCAAGGTTCACATAAAATCCGTCCTTGAACTCGCGCGCAATCCGTCGTGCAATCCGTTCTTTACCCGTCATGCAGCACCTCCGGATTGAATGAACTTCGACTCGATCGGCTTGCGATACACCGCGCCCACCAGGATACGATTCACATAAACACCCGGCGTAATAATGTGATCCGGATCGAGCTCTCCCGGCTCAACTAATACCTCCACCTCAGCAATCGTTAGATCGGCAGCGGTCGCCATCGCAGGATTAAAATTCCTCGCCGTCTTGCGATAGACAAGATTCCCAAGACGATCGCCCTTCCACGCCTTGATCAGCGCAACATCAGCATGCAACGCGTGCTCCATCACATAAGTTCTATCGCCGATCTTGCGTGTCTCCTTGCCCTCCGCGACAACCGTCCCCAATCCCGTCGGCACATAGAAGGCCGGAATCCCCGCGCCGCCAGCGCGAATTCGCTCAGCCAGAGTCCCCTGCGGAATCAGCGTCAAATCAAGCTCACCCTTCAACACCAACGACTCAAGCCGCCGATTCTCGCCCACATAGCTGCCGACATGCGACGCGATCATCCCCGCCTCCAGCATCAAGCCCATGCCAAAGCCATCCACGCCCATGTTATTGCTGATCGTATGCAGCCCAGTCACACCGCGTTTCACCAGCGCAGCAATCAGGTTCTCTGGAATTCCGCAGAGGCCGAAGCCCCCAAGCATAATCGTCGAACCGGACGCGATGTCCGCAACCGCTTCCTCTGCTGTCTGAACAACTTTATTCATCGATCAAACTTCCCCGACGCGGCGGAGGAGTACACGCCGCGCCTCCCGTCTGTGTCTTACTTCGCGTGCGTCGAAAAAGTGAACGTCGTCGTGCTATGCCGAGTCTCTCCCGGCTTTAGCTCCGTCGTTGGAAACGCAGGATGATTCGGCGAGTCAGGAAAGTGCTGCGTCTCCAGGCACAGGCCGGTGTTCTTGGCATGTCCCTCCTGCGCCGCACCATACTTCGTTCCATCAAGGAAGTTCCCTGTATAAAACTGCACGCCCGGCTCCGTCGTTGTCACCGTCAGAACGCGTCCGCTGTTTGAATCGTAGACCCGCGCCGCAGTCTTCACCTCTCCGTTCTTTCCACGCAAAACCCAGTTGTGGTCATAGCCGCCGGCGATCTTCAACTGCTCGTTATCATCATGGATACGCGCACCAATCACATTCGCTTTGCGAAAATCAAACGGCGTACCCTCCACAGGAGCAAGCACACCAGTTGGAATCAGCCCCGCATCAACCGGCGTGTACTGGTCTGCAGGCAGCGTCACCTCATCAGTAAGAATCGTCGACGTCCCATCGCCCGCCAGGTTGAAGTACGAGTGATTCGTCAGGTTCACCACCGTTGGCTTATCCGTGGATTCGATATAGTCAATGCGCAACGCCCCATGGTGCACGGTATACCGCACATGTACCGTCAGCGTTCCCGGAAAGCCCTGGTCGCCATCCTTACTGACCAGCGTCATCTCCACGCCATCCGCAATGGGCTTACCCTGCCAAACCAGCCTGTCGAAGCCCACCGTCCCACCATGCAGCGAATTCGCATTGTTGTTTGTTGGGATCTGATACTGATGGCCATCAATCGAAAATTTTCCGAACGCAATGCGGTTCCCGTACCTTCCTACAATCGCGCCAAAGTACGTCGACTTATCCGCGACATAGCCATCCAGAGCGCTATAGCCCAGCACAACATTGGCCACCTTGCCATCGCGGTCCGGCGTCTTGATCGACACCACACGCGCGCCATACGTCATAATGCTCGCCTCGATACCCTCGCTCTTCAAGGTATAGAGGTCCACCGCCGTGCCATCCGGAGCGGTTCCAAATGCCGTCTTCGTTACTGAGCCATGTGCTGCCAGTGCAGTTGTCATGCTAAGCAGCATAATCCCTAGCCATCTCATCGTCATACTCCCTCGTTATTTCAACCGCCTGACATCCGCCATGCAGTCCGTTTCGCTGCAAATCTTCCAGTGCTCCAGCAGCCCTCGCCACTATACGTGATGCCCCCGAAGCGCGAAACAGCGATACCATGGATTGTCAATCCAATCGCGCTAAGGACGGTCATGACCCGGCAACTCGAAAGATTTACCCTCCTCTCCCTCTCTCTTTTCTGCATTTCCTGCTTCACCGCAAAGCTCGCCTCCGCCGCCACTCCCCCAGACCACTGGGTCGGCACCTGGGCCACCTCTCCCATGGCCGCGAAAAATCCGACAGCGAAGTTCGGAGCCGAAGGAGAAACCGGCACCACCCTTCGTGAAATCGTTCATATCTCACTCGGCGGCGATTCCATCCGCGTCGTCCTCACCAACGAATTCGGCCTCGACCCGCTCACCATCGGTGCTGCGCAGGTCGCGCTCAGCTCTGGCGGCAGCGGTATCACCGCAGGCACCGGAGCACCCCTCACCTTCGGCGGGCAAGCCTCCGTCGTCATCCCGCCCGGCGCTCTGATGATCAGCGATCCGGTCGCCATCAAAGCCGCCCCCTTCGCCAACCTGGCCGTCAGCATCTTTCTCCCCGACCAGCCCATCAACCAAATCACCCTCCACTCCTTCGCCGACCAGACCAACTACCTCACCGCAGGCAACTCAGTCACGGCCGCCTCGCTCGATGCCCCGCAGGAGTTCTTCAGCTGGGACTTCCTCAAAGGCATCGACGTACTCTCCGATAAAAACAGCGCCTCCATCGTCACCTTCGGCGACAGCATCACCGACGGCGCTCTCAGCACTCGCAACGCCAACGCCCGTTGGCCCGACGTCCTCGCCCGCCGCCTCCAGGCCGACAAGAAGACCAACAAGCTCGGCGTACTCAACGAAGGCATCGGCGGCAATCGCATCCTCCACGACACCACCGGCCCCTCCGCACTCGCCCGCTTCGACCGCGACGTCATCGCCCAGCCCGGCGTCAAATACGTCGTCATCATGGAGAGCATCAACGACATCGGCCACGCCACCGACCCCAACAAACCCTACGACGTCGTCACCGCGCAAGACCTCATCGTAGGCATCGGCCAGCTCGCCACTCGCGCCCACTCCCACGGCATCAAGGTCATCGGCGCAACCCTGACACCGTTCGTCGGCGCAAAATACCAGTCAACCGAAGGCGAGACCATGCGCCAGGCCGTCAATCAGTGGATTCGCACCACCAATCAACTCGACGGCGTCATCGACTTCGACAAGCTCACCACCGACCCCACCCACCCCGGAATGTTCTTACCCCTCGATGACTCCGGCGACCACCTCCACCCCGGCGACGCAGGTTACAAAGCCATGGGCGAATCCATCGACCTCAAACTCTTCACCAGGTAGCCACTCACAAATCGGAGCTACGGCAGAACAAGCAACTAACTCCACCAGGAGTTGAACATGTCCAATCTCCGAGTCCGCAAGGCGCACACCTCAGATCAACACGAGATCGCAAAGATGTGCGCTGTGCTCTGGCCCGACGCATCCGTCCAGGAGCACCAGCAGGAAGTAGCCCTCCTGCTCCAATCCGGTCTGAGCGGAACTTTGCCCGCAGTGATCCTGGTATCGCACGATGATGACGGGACACTCACCGGATTTCTGCAAGTAGGGTTGCGCTCCCACGCCGACGGCTGCGACACCACCCAGCCCGTCGGCTTCATCGAAGGCTGGTTCGTCTACGAGCCCGCTCGTCGTCACGGAATCGGCAAAGCCCTCATGCGCGAGGCCGAGCGTTGGGCACGCCGTCATGGCTGCATCGAAATGGCCTCCGACACCTGGATCGACCACGCAGACTCACAAAAAGCCCATCAGGCTCTCGGCTTCGAGGTCGTCGATCGCTGCGTCCACTTCCGCAAAACTCTTTAGGCCACCCTCAACCGGGTGCAGCTTCACCCAACCGGCACCTTCTCCCGCTCCCACGGCTGCAGCACCTTCACCGACGCCATTCCAGCAGCCGTAGCCGCTTGAATCCCCATCTCCGTATCTTCGAACACCAGACAGTCCTCCGGCGCGACCCCAAGCTTCTCTGCCGCCATTAAAATGGCTGAGGGTCAGGCTTGCTTCGTTCATACTCGCCCGCACAAATCAGCGTGTCGAACTTATCCAGAATTCCCAGCGTCTCCAGCGACTTTGTCACCGACTCCCGCGTACTCCCCGACACCACCGCGAACGGAATATGCCCGTGGCTCAACTCGATATGCTCCAGCACCTCCGGCACACCTTTCAGCTCCGGCAGAATCTCGAAGTACAGCGCTTCCTTCCGCCTCTGCACCTCTTCGACCGGCATCGCCACACCATTCCGCACGTTCAGCGCAGCGATGATCTCCGTTACCGGCATTCCACCCCAAGAATAAAACGTCTCTTCATCAAACTCACAGCACCACTCACCGAGAATCCTCTTCCACGCCACGTAATGCAGCGGCATCGAATCAACAATCGTCCCATCACAATCAAACAGGTACGCCTTGAAAGGCCCTTTCGGCAACTTCAACTTTCTCTCCAAACTCGTCAACGAAAACCTCCTCAGCCGCGCGGCGGCACAGTTCCTTCTTCTAATAGTTGTTTGACGGCATGATCAAACCCACCCCACGCCGCAGCAGCAAGCGCACTTCCAACGCTCACCCTTCTCACTCCTGCCTCCTTCAAATCCGCAACACGCATTCCCGGAAACAGCAAAACATTCACCGGCTTCGGCGCCACAGCAGAGACAACCGCAGCAACTGCTCCAGCCTCAACGATCCCCGGCGCATACAGGCAATCCGCACCTGCCTCGGCATAAGCAACCAGGCGATCGATCGTCGCAGACAACTCTGTCTGCCCAATCAGGAAGCCCTCCGAACGTCCGATCAGCATGACATCCTCGCCAGACCGATCAATCGCCTCCCGCGCCGCTCGAATACGCGCACTTGCAAGCCGCGGCTCGTAAAGCTCCTTTCCCACACGATCCTCAATCGACAGCCCCGCCACTCCCGTAGCAACCGCAAGCGCCACATTAGCGCCCACCTCCTCAGGAGAATCAGCAAAACCCGCCTCAAAATCGGCATTCACAGGAAGATCAGTCGCTTCACAAAGCACTCGCATGTGCTCCAACACTTCATCGCGCGACAGCTCCCCATCGTCCCGCCCCATCGCCCACGCGTAGCCCGCACTCGTCGTCGCCAGCGCCTTGAACCCCAGCTTTTCAAGCCGCCGCGCACTGCCGATATCCCACGGATTAGGCAGCACAAAACATCCAGCCTTGTGCAACTCGCGAAACCGAGCGCGCTTGGTCTTCAGATCCACAGGCATAGACAACTCCTTTACACAGTTCGCAACGTCGTCTGACCAAAATCAGAAACGGCAGGCAGATCGCAGACCTCTCGACCACGCCCGCCGCTCTGACGCTACGTAATGCTGAACCAAAGAACTACTTGAGCTCGATCCCGGCAAAAAAGTATCCAATCTCAAATGCAGACGTATCCTCTGCATCCGAGCCGTGAATCGCATTCTCGCCAATCGACGAAGCGAACTTCTTGCGAATCGTACCTTCCTCAGCCTGCGCCGGGTTGGTCGCGCCCATCAGCTTCCGCAGATCGGCAATCGCATTGTCTTTTTCGAGCACCATCGGGAAGATGGGTCCGCTCGACATGAACTCAGTCAGTTCGCCGAAAAACGGCCGCGCTGCGTGAACGTAGTAGAAGCCCTCGGCCTGCGCCTTTGAAATCGAAAGCCGTTTGATCGAAACAATCTTAAACCCTGCCTTTTCAATCTCGGCGAGGATTGCTGCCGTATAGCCCTTGCGAACGGCGTCCGGCTTGATGATGCTGAATGTGCGCTGTGACAACGTATTTCTCCTAGGTGAGTCTCTACTACTTAGTGTAGAACAAGGCCAGCGAACCGCGCCCGTTCGAGCTGGCTGCAACTTCTCTTGTGGAGCATGGATGCATGCGGATATTCCAAAAGACAGCGTGGATCTGGTTTCTGGGCTTCGCCGCCTGGCTAGCCGACAGCCTCCTCAGCCTCCGCCTCCACAACGTCCTTCACGCCCGCCTCGCCCTCATGGTCGCCATCGTCTTCTTCACCGCCGGCCTCTTCTACCGCCGCCAAACCTGAAGCTCTTCCACCGAAAGCCTAAGCCCGCCAATCGGACTTCACCAGCAAATAGCAGGCGTGCTCGTTTCCCGTCGGCTCATAGAACTCCTCATGCGTATAGCGAAACCCAATCTTCTCAATCATGTTCTTTGAAGCTGCATTCTCCGGGTGATGCGCCGCAAAGATCCCCGTCACACCATCCAATCCAAAGCCGTACCCGACCACTGCGCGTCCTGCCTCCTGCGCCAGCCCTATCCCCCAATACGGCGGCCTCAGATGAACACCCATCTCCAGAACTCGGTCGCCGCTCTCTCGCGGCCTAAGCCCGGCACAACCCGCAAACTCCCCATCGGCCAGCGAAAACACAGGCCAGTACTGAACCCTGTGCAAACGCATCGTCTCCATCTCGCGAACGAGACGCGCAGCAATAGCCTCCGTTGAAAATGGCCCTCCCAAAAACGTAGTCACACGAACATCGCCCCACAGCAACATCGCCAGATCCTGGTCACCCGCATCCCAGCGGCCAAAACCTAGGCGATTCGTCTTTAAAAAGTAGCTACGAGCAGCATTCATAAACTGACTTCGCCATCAATATCGCCAGCTCGTCACATCCGCACCGGCCGGCGCCGTCTTCGCAATTCGATCCATGATCTTTGGCAGATACATCGTGTTGTAGTGCAGTCTTGATAGCGCATTCGGCAGCGTTGGATCACCGTTCCAGCAGTGCTCCGCCCGCGGCCCATACTGCACCTCCCCCTCATACGGCACGCCATGCCCCGGAGTCCCCGTAGTCTTCAGAAAATCCTCCATCAGATAAACCGCGTCATTCAAAAAGTACGTGTCATCGCTCCCCACATACAAGTGAATCTTCCCCTGCAACTTCGGCCCCAGCGTATCCCAATCTCGCTGCAGCTTTGCATTCAGATCGTAGTGCTCCTTCCAATACTCCGCGGTCTTATGATCAATCGCACCAGTCTCCTTGTCGAAGATCGGCTGCGGATATCCATCCTTCCCTACCGGCGAATACACAGCCTGCCAGATATCGAACTGCTCACCCGAACGCCCGTGATCCCCTAGCGCAGCCTCATACGCAATGTTGTCTCTCATGGAGATCAACGTCTGCCCCAGGTAGTTTCTCATCGCCGGCTGCTCGATCCGCTTGGTCGCTCCCTGTATATAAAACATGTTGTCGTCTTTGTAGAGATCTCTCGTCATATACGCATGAAAGTCCACCGGATCAGGACAAGCCACAAACGCCCCGTTGTAGTGGTCCGGATAGAAGATCTGCACCGCCAGCGACTCCCACCCGCCCGTCGATCCGCCATACATAAACCGAGCCCAGCTCTGCCCAATCCCGCGAAACTGCTTCTCGACCGCCGGTACCAACTCCGTCTCAATCGCATCCCCATACGGCCCCAGATTCTCAGAGTTCACCGCATACGAGTCGTCGTAATACGGATTCGCATGTTGAATCTTCATCACCAGCACGCGCGGAAACTTCGCGCTCGTCCACTGCTGATACTCCTTATAAGCCTCCTCCTGCTGAATCCGGTTGTAACCCGCAAGATGAAACCGCTCCGAGTAGTTCGGCTTCAAGTTTGGGTCCGGAGGCGTCGTCCGAAAATCATCAAACCCCGTCACAAAGTGATCGTGAAAGATCATCAGCGGATAATGCGCCTCCGTATGCTCATCAAAACCCTCCGGCACCAGCACCACCGCGCTCAAATAAGTAGGCGCACCCCAGAACTTCGTCAGTAGTGCGCTCTGTATCCGTACATGCCGAACATATTTTGTATCTGCTTCAGGCACAATTGGCGGAATCACCTGGTCCAGCGAGATCACAATCGGCGCGCCACCCGGCCCAACATGAATCTTCCTCGGCTTGCTATACAAGTTCCCCGGAGCCAGATTCCAATGCTGCCCCTCCCCACGATCCGGAGCCAGCTTAATCGTCTTCCCATCCGCGCGATGGAACGTCTCATACACATTCAGCACCGCCTGCACGGTATAGTCACCCGCCGGCACATCCTTCAGGCTCTTGATCGGATACCCCGCAGCCGTATCGCCCACCGTTACGCTCTGCCCCGGCTTCAACCCATCCACCGTCACGCCAAACACCATCTGGCTCGCAGGTGTATCGTCGATCTGCATCCGCGGCTCCTCCGACGGATCGTTCGACAACAGAAAAAGCACGCGCCCATCCAGCGGCTTAGCCGACTGTGCTGCAGGAAAAGACACCGACACAGCCTGAACACCAGTCTGCGCACTCAACGAAACACCACCGGCCAAAGCCAGCACACAAGACAACACCGATAAACGCATGCAGGCAGTATACAAACGAACGCAAAAAGGCCCGAGAGCATCGCCCTCGGGCCCTTCCGATTCACAGACGAACGCTAAGCCTTGCCCAACACCCTGGCCATCGCCTCGCCAATCTCCGACGGCGACTTCACCACCGTAATCCCCGCCTCCGTCATCGCCTTCATCTTCTCCGCAGCCGTTCCCTCACCGCCGGAGATGATCGCCCCAGCATGACCCATCCTGCGTCCCGGAGGAGCCGTCTGCCCCGCGATAAATCCAACCACCGGCTTCTTCACATGCTCCTTGATGTACTTCGCCGCAGCCTCTTCCGCCGAGCCGCCGATCTCACCAATCATAATGATCGCCTCAGTCTCCGGATCCTCATTCAGCAGCTTCAACGCATCGATATGGGTCGTCCCAATAATCGGATCGCCCCCAATCCCAATCGCCGTCGACTGCCCAATCCCACGCGTCGTCAACTGGTACACCGCCTCATACGTCAGCGTCCCCGACTTCGACACAATCCCAACCGAGCCTTCCTTATGAATCCGCCCCGGCATGATCCCAACCTTCGCCTTCCCTGGCGAAATCACCCCCGGACAGTTCGGCCCAATCAGCCGCGTCTTCGTGCCCTTCACAAACTCCCACGTCTTCACCATGTCGAGCACGGGAATCCCCTCCGTAATGCAGATCACCAGAGGAACACCCGCAGCAGCTGCCTCCAGAATCCCATCCGCAGCAAACGGCGGCGGCACAAAGATCACCGACACATTCGCGCCCGTCTCCTTCACCGCCTCCTCGACGGTATTGAACACCGGCCATCCTTCATGAGTCGTTCCACCCTTACCCGGCGTCACTCCGCCCACAACATTCGTGCCATACTCCGCGCAGCCCTTCGCGTGAAACGTACCCTCACGCCCCGTAATTCCCTGCACAATCAGCCGCGTATTCTTATCAACCAGTACCGCCATTACTTGCCACCTTTCGCAGCAGCCACAGCCAAATCCGCGGCTTCCTTCATCGTCGTCCCCACCTGAAAATTCAATCCCGAATCAGCCAGAATCTTCCGGCCCTCTTCAACGTTGGTACCTTCCAACCGCAGAATGATCGGTATCTTCACGCCCAGCTTCTTCGCAGCATTCACCACGCCCTGAGCCAGCACATCCACACGCAGAATCCCACCAAAGATATTGATGAAGATCGCCTTCACGTTCGGATCGCTTAGCAAAATCCCAAACGCATTTTCAATCTGCTCCTGATTCGCGCCACCGCCGACATCCAGAAAGTTCGCGGCACTACCACCCGCATACTGAATGATGTCCATCGTCGCCATCGCCAGCCCCGCGCCATTCACCATGCAGGCAATCGTGCCATCCAGCTTGATATAGTTCAGCGCAAACTTGCTCGCCTCGACCTCCAGCGGATCTTCCTCCGCAAGATCACGAAGCTCCTTCAAATCCTTATGCCGAAACATCGCATTGTCATCAAAATTGATCTTGCAATCCAGCGCCAGTAGCTTGTCGTCCTTCGTCGTAATAAACGGATTGATCTCCATCAGCGTTGAATCTGTCTCAACGAACGCCTTATACAAGCCAGTCATGAACTTCACGGCATCGTTGATCTGCGTCGTCTTCAATCCCAGCTTGAACGCTAGCTTCCTCGCTTGGTACGGCGCGAAACCCACCGCCGGATCGATGTACTCCTTATAAATCGCCTCAGGATCCTTCGCCGCGACCTCTTCAATCTCCATCCCACCCGACTGCGAAGCCATAAACACAACCTTCGCCGAAGCCCGATCCAGCACAAGCCCGAGGTACAACTCACGCTCAATCGCCGATCCCTCTTCGATCAGCAACCGTTGCACCTTCTGCCCCGCAGGCCCTGTCTGGTGCGTCACCAACTGCATCCCTAGAATCGCCTTCGAAGCCGCATTCGCCTCTTCCAGCGTCCTCGCCAACTTCACACCGCCACCCTTGCCGCGACCACCAGCATGAATCTGCGCCTTCACCACTACGACCTTGTTCCCCGCACCAAACAAGCTCTTCGCAGCCGTATCGGCTTGCTCCAGAGTTGTTGCCATCTCGCCGCCTGGAACCGGCACACTATACTTCCGCAGAATCTCTTTTGCCTGATACTCGTGAATTTTCATAGGTGTGTTTGCAATTTCGCTCGCCCGAGAAGTGTAGCGGACGCCAACAACTCCTAGCAACGCAAACTCGCACAACGGTGCGTTTATCGCGCGATGCTATTCACCGTGAACCTGTGCAGCATACGGCAAACAACGTCATTGACCGCCAGATGCCCGAGACAAATTAATCTTCCTGAAGCGTGACCGATGCATCCCAGCAGGCGAACGCATCGCAACTGTGAATGGCCGCGCTTTCGGTAGAGTCTCTTTTATCTCGTCTGCCTTCGGCTCAAGCAGAACGTAAGGAACAACCTCATCCGAGAACTGACTCCGCAATTTGACTGAAGAAAACGGAGGCGCATGATCTCCGACAACGAGAAAGACTGTAGGCCGCGTCGTCTCTCGCATCGCAAGCTCAACCACCGATCGATGAACATTGAACTCCAACTGATACCAGGAGCACAGCGCTGGACTCTCCGCTGCCACGTGACTACCTTCGCAAGTAGGAGGAGATTTGACCATGTTCGGAATCGGCACCGGCAGATGCGAGTTCAGCGTCACCCAATAAATAAACTTTGGCGAATCAGAGCTCCTTTGAAGTTGATCCCCAATCCACTCCGAAGCTGCGGCATCGCATATCCCGGGGAACGCCCCCGGACAAACCGGCAGCCCACTTCGCTGCAGCCCTTCCTTGAACCAGGTCTCGTCGAACCCGATCCTGCTGTACCACTCGCTCCGGTCAAACATCCTGCCACTATTCCCATGAACTCCGATGCTGTGATATCCCATGCCATTCATCCTTGCTGGCAGACAGCCCTTGAGTTGGGAGACCGATGCGGAGAGCAGCCCAAACCCCATCGCACTCCCGCAAAGTTCACGCGACTCCCCATTCACCGTCGGCCCATGAAACGGAACCGTCCCCTGACTTACCGTGTACCTTTCGGAGAGACCCTCATATAAATACGGCTGCACAAGAGCACCCTCCAGATCCGCAGCGCGTGGCTTGCCCCATGATTCAACCAGAATCAGCACCACGTTCGGCAGTGTCGCACTCGTCTTCGGCAACGCGGAGGTGATATCCAACCCGACCAACCTGGTTGACGCCGACTTCACGGAAGCGTCGTCTCCAAAGCGGCCTGGATGTCTGAACGTCTCAGCCTGCCACTCTGACTTAACGAGAAAGTGTGTCGGAAATCGAGTTAACCGCGGGACGTTCAACTGTACGTCTCTCTGAAGAATCCCGAGATGACCCACAAGAACATCGACACCGACGCATAAAAAAAAGAACACGAAGAGTGCTCGGGCAACATACCTCCGCTCCCGAGCATCGGCTCCACCGCTCGAAGCAAAGACTGCAAGGAGGCAGGCCACCGCGATGCAGATCGCAATCACCATGACGCGCCACAAATGGGAAGGCGAAGATGCAAATAGGTATTGAATACTGCGAAGCATCTCTGACGGGCTAAACATATAGGTCGACCCGATGCCTCGCACGATATCCAGAAAAACTGCGCTCACCAACAACCCGACGGTCAGTCTCGTACGAAGAAAAACTGACAAAATACCAATGATCAAAAACTCCGCATTAAATACACCAATCAACAAAAATCCCATCGATCGACTCGCTATCCACAGAGGAATATTTGCGGCGACAATGTAGACAAATGCCACGGAGAAGACTCGAGTCTTCAGTGGCCGAAAAGACGAACTGTATTCGTAAAGCATCGCTGTCTAAGCTATCGTCCGAAAACAAGACACCGAGAGAAAAATCCATACTGACGTCATCTCTCAGTGCCAAAACGGAACGACTCACTTGCCTTCTACGACCTGCGCTTGTTGTGGCACAGCAACCCTCATCTTCCGCCGCACAGGCAGGAGTGCCACACCTGCTACGCTTTAACGAATGCCTCACCATCACCACCTCAAGCAGATCATCGAAGGCCGCGCCACCCTCACCCGTGAAGAAGCGCGCGCGCTGATGCAGCAGATTCTCAGCGGCCAACTCTCCGACATCGAGATCGCCGCCCTCCTCGGCGCCCTCGCAGCCCGCGGCGAAACCGCTCATGAGATCGCCGGCTTCGTCGACGCCATGCGCATCGCCGCCACCCCACTCCCGCTGGAAGAAGCCGAACGGCTCCAGCTCGTAGACACCTGCGGCACCGGCGGAGACTCCAGCGGCACCTTCAACATCTCCACCGCCGCCGCCCTCGTAGCCGCAGCTGCCGGTGCCACTGTCGCCAAACACGGCAACCGCGCCGTCACCTCGCAGACCGGCTCAGCCGACGTCCTCGAAGTTCTCGGTATCCCCGTCGACCTCAGCCCGAAAGCCGCAGCCACTGCGCTCCGCACCCACCGCTTCGCCTTCCTCCACGCTCCCACTCTTCATCCCGCAATGAAAGCCGTGATGCCTGTACGCCGTGCCCTCGGCATCCGTACCGTCTTCAACATCCTCGGCCCCCTCACCAACCCCGCAGGAGCCTCCGCACAGGTCATGGGTGTCTACTCGCCGCATCTCGTTCCGCTCGTCGCTGAAGCCATGGCCCTCCTCGGCACCCGCCACGCCTTCGTCGTCCACGGCGACAAAGCAGCAGACCTCACCAGCAAAACCGGCTCAAAAAACGGCTTAGACGAACTCTCCATCAGCGGCCCCAGCCAACTCGCCGAGGTTCACAACGGCATCGTCACTCTCAGCACTATCACGCCTGAAGAAGCAGGCCTCCAGCGCGCTCCCTTCGACGCGCTCCAAGGCGGCAACGCCAACACCAACGCCGCCATCCTCACCGCCATCTTCTCCGGCGAACAAAGCCCCCGCCGCGACATCGTCCTGCTCAACGCCGCCGCCGTCCTCGTCGCCGCCGACCTCGCCCCCGACCTGCTCAACGGAATAGCCCTCGCCGCCAAAGCCATCGACACCGGCGCCGTCACCAATCTCATCCGCAACCTCCGCACCCAAGGAGAACCCTCGTGACCAACAAGCAGCGAGTCTGCTTCATGCTCCAGGTAAAGCCCGACCGCCTCGAAGAGTATCGTCTCCGCCACGCCTCCGTCTGGCCCACCATGATCGAGGCCCTCCAGCGCACCGGCTGGCACAACTACTCTCTCTTCCTCACCCCTCGCGGCGAACTCATCGGCTATCTCGAAACCGACGACTTCCAGCTCGCTCAGAAAAAAATGCGCGACGAACCCGTCAACCAACTCTGGCAGGCCGAAATGCGCAGACTTCTTCGTCGAAACCGGCGACAAAGATCCCGACCAGCTTATGTCGCCACTCGACGAAGTCTTCCACATCGACTAGCAGTACCGCACCGGCAAGCGAACCACGCCGGAACCAAAACCCAACCCACTCCGTATCTTCTCAAGCAAGACAGGAGCTCTCTCCGTTATGTCGACCTACCCGCCCCCTCACCCAGCACTCGATCCAGCCCTCGTCACCACCGCCCTTGAGATCCCCGGCCATCGCATCATCCGCAACATCGGCGTCGTTCGCGGCATCGTCGTCCGCTCCCGCAACGTCGTCGCCACCATCGGCGCGGCGCTGCAGACTGTCGTCGGCGGCGACATCACCCTCTTCACCGAGCTCTGCGAGAAAACCCGCCAGGATTCCTTCGCCATGATGACCCTCCACGCCGCCCAGCTCGGCGCCAATGCCATCATCGCCTTCCGTTACGACGCCAACGAGCTCATGAACGGGGTCACCGAAGTCCTCGCCTATGGCACCGCCGTCGTCGTCGAACGCACCAAGGACTAATCCGCCGCAGCCCACATCGATCACACTCAACCGAAGCAGCACCGTAGCCAGCTATCCTACGATGTGACTGCGGAGGCTCCATGCTGATCTCACGCTTCAACCGATCTCGACAGCGCAACCAGGCTCTTGCCCGTCTTGCATTCATCGCCCTCATCGTCATTGGCCCATCCGGCTGCAAGCAAGACTCCATCAACGATGGAGTACCCATGACCCTGACCGTCGAGAGCAGCAGCTTCCATCAGGGCGAAGACATTCCCACGCAGTTCACCTGTAGCGGAGCCAACATCTCGCCAGCAATCTCATGGGGCGCCGCTCCTCCCACAACAAAGAGCCTCGTCCTCCTCGTCACGGATCTGGATTCGCGCTTCCGGCCCTACGTCCACTGGATCCTCTACAACCTGCCCCCAGAACCCAACAGCATCCCCGAAGGCATTCCCCGAAACGAATCGCTGCCCAACGGCGCAAAACAAGGTACCAACAGCGACCCCCGCATCGGCTACGCAGGCCCCTGCCCGCCCGGCAACTCTCCCCACCGATACGTCTTCACGCTCTATGCAATGGACACCGTGCTGAACGTACCGTCCCCAGCCAACAAAGACCAGCTCACAAAAGCGATGCAAGGCCACATCCTCGCCGCCGGTAAACTCACGGGGCACTTCCACCGCTAGTACTTACTTAGCAGCCAGTCCACCCAACTTTAAGCCGCGACGAGATAAGAAAAGATCCTTGGTCAAACGGACGACGGTTATACTCCTCTTCAAACTTACGGAGGCACTCATGGCCCGCGTCACCGGCATCGGCGGTATCTTTCTTCGCACTCGCGACCCCAAATCTCTCAGTGCGTGGTACGCAAAGCACCTCGGCATTCAACTCAACCCCTGGGGCGGAGCGAAGTTCCTCTGGTCCGATGAAATCCCCGCCGCTACTGGCAAAACTGCTTGGTCGCTCTTCCCCGAAGACACCACCTACTTCGGCGCCGGCAACGAAAAAGGTGCTCAGCAAGCCATGGTCAACTACCGGGTCGACGACCTCGACGCCCTCCTTGCGCAGCTCACGGCCGCAGGCGTCACCATCGATCCCCACCGGGAGGACTCTGATTTCGGCCGTTTTGCTTGGATCGTCGACCCCGAGGGCAACCGCATCGAGCTGTGGCAGCCCTTGCCCACCGCGTAAACAGCGTCCCGTGCACTTGGATTTATCGCAGGCCATTGGCGCACCAAACGTCAATGGTCTGCTCCCGCCACGACCAGACCGGTGTCGCCCTAAAGACGACAGGGATGTGATTGGGCCCACGAACGAGACGTTTCACGTAGTAGCCTCCTGAATCCCTCGTAGAACTCTGCGGTAGAACTGCGAAAGAACTCTGCGAAAGATGCGCTGTAAAGCAGCAATCCAGTCGCCACTCGGTCCGTCGAGCAAGCCTCCTGTTTTCATCGCCCCCGATCTCTGGCTCTTTGAATTTGAAAAATATTATGAAATTGCTTGCAGCCAGGTTGTACAAACAATTCCCAGAATCATCCGCCGCTCGCTAAATCGCCACCGAACACAGCGGCTTCGACCTATGGCAAACTTTAGTCGTTGGCGCATCTGCCGAAAGGAGAACCCAATGCCGACTCTCGAAGCGAAATCCCAAGAGATTCAAACCAACGTCCAGCAGGCAGTCCCCTTCTTCTGGGTCTCGAACCTCGAAGCCTCTCTCCGCTTCTACGTCGACGGCCTCGGTTTCCGGAAGACCAAAGAATGGATCGACAACGGCAAGCTCCGCTGGTGCTGGCTCGAGCTCGGAGGCGCAGCCCACATGCTCCAGGAGTACCGCCCCGACAAACTTCCCACCACCAAACGCGGCGAAGGCGTTTCCATCTGCTTTCAGTGCAAAGACGCCATCGCCATCTACAACGACGCCATCGCCCACGGCCTCAAGCCTCAGCGCCCCTTCGTCGGCAATGGCATGTGGGTCACCATCCTCACCGACCCCGACGGCTACAAACTCGACTTCGAAAGCCCCACCGACGCCCCCGAAGAATCCCTCTACCAGGAATGACTCAAAAACTGCATCTTATTGCATCGCCTCTGCGCAAGTTATTGCATGCAAAAGATCCACAGTGGCCTTCGAGGAAACTGTCGCACTGGCGAATGCATCTTATTCCAGTATGACGAACTCGATAGAATGGCCAAAAACAATCCGTCAGCAAACATCGAATCCAGTTCTTCTACCCGAGCTGGAGTTGAACGATGCAGACTACGAAGCCGCCGCTGAAGCACTGAATAACCTTGACGACTGTTTCTTTGAAGTCGTATTTCTGCATGAAGTCGCAACAAGAAACTGCCGTGAACGCCAATTGAAGGCTGAGTTGGCGCGTAGAACCTCCCCCGGATCACTACAAAATTCGCAAACCAGAAACCTCCTCAAACAGTGGCAGAAGCCGACTCCGATCGATCAGTTCATCTCGTTCGCAGAGCGCAATCCCACATTCAGCCACGCGAAGAAGTAGTTCGGTTTCCACTGCACCCCTCCCCACACCATCCTTCCTTGGCTCTCTAATGGTTAAGTCAGTTGGGCCACCCACCCGGGCGGCCCAACGACTTTAACCCACAATACTGAACCATCTCTGCAACTCATCTTGTGTGTCCAAATAAAAAGGGCAAACATTCGTCAGAATGCCTGCCCTTTCCTTCAAACCACAGCTTTTACTGGAAAGCCTTATCCCAGTTCTTGACCAGGTTCTTTACATTCACCGTTCCAATGCCGGTCGCATAATCCCAACCGCCAGTGGTGTTGTAGGCCTTCTCATACGCCTTGCTCGAAACCGACAGCACTCCATTCGTTCCCGAAGGCGTATAGCAGTTGAACGGCCCAAGGCAGTTCACATCCATATCGCCCTGAGTCACGTCGTAGAAGGTGCACGAACCATCAGCATCCGTACCCAGCGACGAGCTGCAGGAGTTGTTTCCTTTACCGCCGTACTCCTGTTTCGCCAGCGCGTAGTACACATAGTTCGGATTACCCTGTGGTGTTCCGGTTGACTGATTCACCAGCGCCTGGATACCCGCCCAGATCGGCGAAGCGAACGATGTACCGCCCGCACCCGACCAGTTCGCCGGATCTCCTACGCACGGTGCTCCGTAATAACCCGGCGTCGGATCGCTGTAGCAGAACACATAGTAGTGTCCCCACACGCCATTCGCCGCGAACAACGACACATCCGGAAGATCCCGAACGCCGTCCTTCGGGTTGCCGAACAGGCCGTTCTGATAATTCGGCTTCGAGTACCCCTTGCATGTTCCGCTGTTGGCTGGTGTGCCATCCAACGGTGACGTATTTCCATGAGCACAATTGCTTGGGCCGCCGCTGCCGCTCGCCGTCGTCAGAAAGTCCGCCTCTCCGAGGGCTGAATTACAGAAGCCATTCTTCCCGTAAGGGACGTTGTAACCAACGGTATTTGTGATCAACGTGCTGGCGCAGGAGTCATTCCACGGAATCTCTGGAATGTAAGACTTCGCCGAACCGTACGTCGCATTATTTTTGTTCTTCCAGTACTGCGAATTGGTTCCTTCATAACTGTCGGCGAAGTCTGTTCCGCCAACGGCCACGTTGTACTGCGTTGAAGCAAACCCGCTCACTGCAATGCCATACTCCGCCGCAGGCTCGTTTGCATCGCAGCTCGCCGCACCTTCATCCCCGGACGAAACAAACACCGAGACGCCCTCCGCAGCTGCCTGCTGGTACGTCGTGTTGTAGATCGCGTTTCCAGACGCGCCCAGCCCAGCCTCGCACTCTCCATAGCTGATGCTGATGATCGGCGGTGGCAGCGGCTGGTTGATCAGCGCCTGCATCGCCAGCAAGCCACCGAAGGTTGTGTCCGTGTCAGCGCACGAAGCCAGCACGATCGCTGCATTCGGGGCCGCCGCACTCGCGTACTCCGCATCCAGAATCGCCTCGCCGTCATCGCCGTTCACACCCGGATTCTTACAGCCACCCGGATGAATCTGCGTAAAGCTGCCCTTCTTGTACTTCGACAGGCCAAACGTGCTGCGGAACGTATCCCAGTCCGCAGTAGAGTAGACATTCGTGTCTTCGATCACCACGACCGTCTCACCCTTGCCCGTCACTCCCTCGTTGTAAACAGGGTTGAAGTTGTAGATCGTGTGCAGGTCATCCGGCACCACTAGCTGGTAATCGGCATTGACCGTGAACTCCGGCTTCGCATTTTTAACAACAGCCTTAGAGTTGGAATCGATACGGGCCGAGCTGATGCCCTTGTTCGCCGGCTTCGGACGGAAGTCGCTCAACGAAGCGATTCCCAACACCGCGCCAGACAGCGCCTCAGGAATCTGAGGATTCGCCATATTCGCAATATGGTTCTCGCCTCGCACGTTCAGGTTGTGAATCTCGGCGCGAAACGCCGACTTTACCTGGCTCGCACTACCCGAGAAATCCACGACCATGCCGCTCTTCGACACGCTGTTCACCTGGAATCCATTCTTCTCAAGCCACGCTGTAATAGCAGCAATGTCTCTCGGATTCGGCCCGTACTTGTCTCCAAGCTCCTCTGCCGTCAGCCAGTGATGAAAGAGCGGGCTTCCGGGCCGATACTGCTCTTCAATAAGCTCAGTCAGCGCAGCCTCGCGCGCAGCGGGCCGCCTCAACTGCAGCAAAATATGCTCCAACTTCAGGTCGCTGCGGACCGCGCCGCGATCATTAGCGGCCTTGGCCTGGGCACGAACGTTGCCCAGCAGCGGAACCATCTTGGCCTCGTCGACAGGCGCCGTCACCATCGCCGGCGCTGCGGAAGCGGTTTGTGCCTGCGCCAAAGGCGTCAGCGAAAGTCCTATCGCTGCAAGGCAAAGAGAATGAACCAACGTTCTACGAAGGGAGAGCTGCATCATGGAATCGCCTCACTGGATTGATATGTCTTGGAGATGGGTGACCGAGAAGCGTAAAGCTACAACGAAAGTGTTATTGAGGTCTGACCGGTGGGTGGATACTACGGGCCGCCCCCGCCTGCGGTCAAGCGTCAAAATCCACATTTTCCGCCGCACAAAAAATACTTCCACTAACTGTCACTTTTTTCAGAGCTCAAAAACACGCTGCCAAACCACCATCTTCACCACGCAATTCACCACAAACTCACCACCAAAACACCACGTTCTGCACACCACTTTTCGCAAAAACCCCTGCAAAAACGCCACTCCACCACACCAACAAAAAAAATCCGCCCCGGAAATCCACCGCGCCCCATTTCGCCGCCGTTTAGGATAGCCAGATACCCCAGCAAAGGCTCCGCACAATGACCCTCCCTGTACCCGGCCGCATTGAAGTCATCACCGGCCCCATGTTCTCCGGCAAATCCGAAGAGCTCATCCGCCGCCTCAAGCGCGCCCGCATCGCCCGCCAGCGCATCGCCTGCTACAAGCCCGACATCGACCTCCGCTACCACCGCACAGCCATCGCCTCCCACAGCTCTCAGACCCACGAAGCCTGCACCGTCACCAACGTCGAGCACCTCAAAGCCGAGCTATTCCCTCAGTTACACGAGGTCGACGTCATCGGCATCGACGAGGCCCAGTTCTTCGACGACAGCATCATCCCCCTCACCGTCGAGCTCGTCCACCTAGGCAAACGCATCCTCATCGCCGGCCTCGACACCACCTTCAACGCCGAGCCATTCGGCCCCATCCCCGCGCTGATGGCCATCTCCGACGAGGTCACCAAGCTCTCCGCCGTCTGCATGGTCTGCGGCGCTCCAGCCATCCACACCCAGCGCCTCGGACAAAGCCAGGAGCTAGTCCTCGTCGGTGCTGCAGGCCTCTACGAAGCCCGTTGCCGCACCCACTTCGAGCCCTTCACAGACGAGCAACACACTGAGCAGCTAGAGCTTCTTTCCATCTGAATGTGCCTCAAGCGCCGAGCAACGCGAGGCCCCCTGGTCTCTACCTGCCAAGACAAGGTATACCCGCCACGAAGTGGCCGCCCGCCGCGCAGGCGGCCCGTCCGGCAGGACTACTATCTGTGATCGCTAGTGCTTCGAAACCATCTCCATCACATCCTTCCGCAGCGCCAGCGAGCTCGTAGGCCGCGCGTAGTACATGTGTCCACCCGGATACTCATGCACCTGCACGCGCGTCGGATCGCCCATCGTCGGAATCTGGCTCACCGTCAGCACCGACCCCATAAACGGGCACGAAAGATCGTCCCATCCATGTGCAATCACCACACGCAGCTTTGGATCCGTTGCCACCGCCACACGTAGATCCGTCGCCGAAGCCGATCCCGCAAACGCGCCGTTGCCGCTTTGATCCCACAGGTGGTTCACCTCAAACGACAGAGCGTTATACCGCGCCTCTGTCTTCCAGCCCACCGTCCGCGTAACAAAGTCGACCATCGCCGTCGTCGTCGGCGCAATAATGCTCAACAAAATCGGGTCGTTCGTCTCCTGCGTCGGGTTATACGGAAACGGATCATAAGCCGTCACGTTCGGGTCATACCGGCTGCCCAGCTTGCCCGTCTCGCGAAACTCCTCCCGCAAAAACGCCTGCGTCTCCAGCCTGCCGCCCGACTGCCGCACAAACGTCGCGTCCAGCCCAGTCAACTCAGTCACCTTCTTCACCAGTCGCGGAGTCGCAGCCGGATCGCTGTTGCCCTTCATCAAATCCACCGCGTACTCGCCACGCGTGTAGTCGATCACCTCCGCCATACTCTCGTTCGTCAGCTTGCCCTGCCGCTCATAGTTCGCCGCCACAATCGACGGCAGAGTCATCATCCACGGAATCGGCGACAGATCCTGCGATCCAGCATCCGGCGACAGTGCAGGAGATACCAGCACCAGCCCATTCACCGCCACACCAATCTTCGACTGCAGATAAGCCGTCAGCCGCGGCCCGCGATATCCCCCATAGCTCTCGCCAACGATGTACTTGCGAGACTGCAACCGTCCATTTTTCACCAGCCAGTCGTAGACGCACTTCGAGAGATATTCAATGTCCTGGTCCGGCCCATAAAATTGCTTCTTCGACTCCTCTTCCGAGACCAGCGACCGCGAAAAGCCCGTGCCTATTGGGTCAACGAAGACAAGATCCGTAAAGTCCAGCCACGTTCCGGGGTTGTCCATCAGCGTCGCCGGGTCCGAAGGGCTCTGCCCCTCCGCGCCAAACGCCACCCTCTTCGGCCCAATCGCCCCAAGGTTCAGATACACCGACGCCGCGCCTGGCCCTCCATTGAACGCAAACGTAACCGGCCTGTCCTTCCCCTCCGCGACATATGCGGTATAAACAACCTCGCCGCTCAGCGCACCCTTGCTGTCCCGAACCGGCAGCGTGCCCACCGTCACGGTATAGCGCAGCGGCTTTCCATCAAGCTGCATGGTCTGTTCCACATGCGCATCGGGCGGAAGTGGTGGCTGCGCGATCGGTATCCCCGGCGTGGCACCCGCTTTTGCATCCGGCGCGGCGGCCTTAGCGTCGGGCGCAGGCGTCTTGGCGTCCGACGTGGACTGCGCCAGAGCGGCAGATGGAAGCATCATTGGAATTGCGGCAGAAAGACATAAGAACGCGACGGATTTCGATAAGGAAAAGGACTGCTTCAGACTCATGCTCCAAATTTTACATAGTTGTTCCGTCTGTCCACGCAACCAAAACAAACACTTAGGTATTCTCAAGGAGTAACCCGATTTGGAGACCAAGCCTATGCGCAACATCCTCGCCGCCATCACTCTCAGCCTTCTTGTTGTTCCAGCCTTCGCCAAAACTCCAAAGGATGCGATCGTCGTGCCCATCAAGACCGGCACCGGCGACGACGCTGGAACCGCGACCTTCAGCCCCACCAAAAAGGGCGTTCAAATCAAACTTGACCTCAAGAACCTCCCCGTTGGCGAGCATGGCGTTCACATCCACGCCAAAGCCCTGTGCGACGGTCCGGACTTCAAGACCGCTGGCCCCCACTTCAACCCCGACAACAAGCAGCACGGCTTCGAGAACCCGATGGGCCATCATGCCGGCGACCTCCCGAAGAATGTAGTCATCGGTGAAGGCCACCTCGGCCAAGCCACCTTCAACGTCAACTACATCTCCCTCGACCCCACCGCACCGAACAGCATCATCGCCAACGGCGGCACTTCCATCGTCATTCACGAAAAGGCTGACGACATGAAGACCGACCCCTCCGGCAACTCCGGCAACCGCATCGCCTGCGGTGTCATCTCCTCGCCGACACCCTAGTCTTTTGGCATTCATCTCCCGTTGAACCAACCGTAACGCCCATGCGTATAAGAAAACCATGGGCGTTATGCACATCGCGATTCCGACGACGGGCCGGCTGACCGGATTCAAATCCACGCCCAGACGCGTCATCCGACACAATTCACAGCCGGTTCCACGGACCAAGGAAGATCAACAAGTCCTCCAACAAATCCAGCCATCCCCTGCTCCACGCGGTACACTTCTCCCACCGACAAAATCACTTGAGGCGAAGTTGGAGCGAACACCGGAACAGGAAGCAGCGCAGGAAGCAGTCGCCAAACTGGTACGCCAGTGTATGGCCGGCGACTCCCAGGCCTGGCAGCAGCTGGTCGCCTCCCAGCATCGCCGTATCTACGCCATCTGCTACCGTTTTACCGGCTCTGGCAACGATGCAGAAGACCTCACCCAGGAGGTCTTTCTCAAGCTCTACAAGAACTTGGCCAGCTTCGACACCCAAAAGGGCAGCTTCCAGACCTGGATCACCACCCTCGCTCGCAACCTTCTGGTAGACCACTTCCGCCGTACCCGCCTCGAGCGCGCCTCTGAGTCCCTCGACGCCACATTTGACGGCGAAGAAGACGGTCCCTCCATGGCTGACCGCCTCGCCGACCCCCGGCCCTCCCAGGAGCAGCACGTCGCTGGCCTCGAGCTCAAAGTCCGCGTCCAAAACGCCCTTAAACAGCTCTCTCCAGAGCTTCGTGAAGCTGTTATTCTTCGCGATCTTGAGGATATGGATTACAAAGAGATATCCCAGGTTCTCCGCATCCCCGAAGGTACGGTAAAAAGCCGTATAAGTCGCGGTCGCGGGGAACTGGCAAAGCTTTTGCAACGTATAGAAGGGCAGGTGGTTTAAAGTGGCAGACTTCAACCAATTCGGCAGCCCCAAACCCGGCGGGCCCGTCGACCCTCAGCACTGTGCTCAATGCGAGGCGATGCTGACCGATGTGATTGACGGCACACTCTCTCCGGCAGACCAGGCCACCTTTGACCTCCACTTGGTCGGCTGCACCAACTGCGCCGACATGCTGGCCGATGCCCGGCGCGGAGCCGCTTGGATGGAGATGCTCAAGTCTCCCCGGCCCGAGCCCCCCGCGACCCTGCTGGAGCGCATCATCGCCCAGACCAGTGGCCAGGCCGAGAAAGACGCTAAACCCGTCATCGTCCTCGGCCCCACCGACTACCTCCGCGCTCCGGCGCCACCTCGCATCCCCAACACACTCCTTGGCCGTCCCACCTTGGTCCCCTCGCCTGCCTTAGCCGGTGCAGCCCTCCCCTACGCCTCCACCAACGTCCTGCCCTTCCGCACCCGCATTACCTCCGGGCTCCGTTCCTTCGGCCATACCATGCTGCAGCCCCGTCTCGCGATGACTGCCGCCATGGCCTTCTTCTCGATCGCCCTCACCATGAACCTCACCGGCGTTCGTCTCAGCCAGCTTCACGCCAGCGACCTCAAGCCCTCCAGCATCATGCGCAGTTGCTACGCAGCCAAAGCGAAGGTAGTCCGCTACTCCGACAACCTCCGTGTCGTATATGAACTCGAGTCCCGCGTCCGCGACCTGCAACGCTCCTCGGACGACGATGGATCGACCAGCACGCCAAGCAATCAGAGCGATCCCGCCAAACCGAACCAAAAACCTGCAGGCAGTCAGCCGGACGATCAAAAGAATCAAAAACCCGGCAGCCAGCAACCCGACCAGAAGCAGACTAGCCCCCGTCCCAACCCCGGCTCCAGCCGGCGCGAGACCCCAGGCGGCAACATCCGTCTCGTTCAGTCCGTTCGTAACCAGGCCCCTCCCTCCTTCGCGATACAAGCTTCTGCTGTACTTACTCCCAGTGTCTTCAAGAAGGAAAGGGGATTGGTATGAACTGCGCAAACCATCCTGACCGTGAACGTGTTGCCTTTTGCCAGAACTGCGGAAAGCCACTCTGCCAGGAGTGCTCTCGCACCGTTGGCTCGGCTGTCTTTTGCGAGCCCTGCCTAGCCGCCAAATTGGCCGGCGGAAATCCAGTCGGCACTTATACTGAGACCCCAGCCGGCGGCAATTACACGTACACCGGCAACGCTGGCGGAGTCGACTACACAGTGGCCGGAGCCATCCCTCCGCCCTACCCTGCCGGTGCCCCGAATCCTGGCCTCGCCGCTCTGCTCGGCCTCATCCCCGGCGTCGGCGCCATGTACAACGGCCAGTACGCCAAGGGCGTCGTCCACCTGATCGTCTTCGCCGTCCTCGTTAGCCTTGCCGATGAACACGGCATCTTCGGGCTCTTCATCGCAGGTTGGGTCTGCTACCAAGTCATCGAAGCACACCACACCGCCCGCGCCCGACGCGATGGCACACCACTGCCCAATCCCTTCGGCCTGAATGACCTGGGCGAACGCCTCGGCTTCGGCAAATCATGGCCCGGCACTGCCAACCAAACCGGCGCTGCTGCTCCCTTCGTCCCACAGGGCACCGCCCCCGCGTCCGACGCCGCCTCCACCGGAGCCCCGTACACCGCGCCTGCTCCCGGCTACACCTCACCAAACGCCGCTTGGAGCACCCCTTGGCAGGGTTACGGCCCCCCAGTTCCTCCAATTCCGCCGATCCCCCCTTACGGTGCCCCACCCTATCCGGTTGATCCAGACCTGACCGTGCCCCGTAACCGTTTTCCCGCGGGCGCCCTCTGGCTCATCGGCCTCGGTTGCATCTTTCTCGTCGGCAACGCAGGCTTCTTCCACCACTTTCCCATTCACCGAATCATCCCCTTCTTCCTGATCGGGCTTGGTGTCTGGCTCTTTGTTCACAAGATGACCGGCACCGGCAACGGCCTCACAGATGACGGCACCCCGGCCTATCAATATCGACTATTCGCAGCTCTGCGCGGCTCAATCTGGGTCATCCTCGTTGGTGTCCTGTTCCTGCTCGACTCCTTCGACATCCTCTCCTGGGGTCATAGCTGGCCGCTCCTCATCATCGTCGCTGGTCTCATGGCTGTCTTCCAGCGCGTCTCCTATAACTCCGCCGCAGCCGTTGCGTACCCTTATCCGGCGCCTCCGACTGCTCCGCCGCCTGCTCCTCCCAGCAGCACGTCCATTGTTCCCTCCAACCAGCACGATCAGGAAGGGAGCTAACCCATGGCAAGCTATCCGCCACCGCCCTATCCACCACCGCCTGGGCCGCCCTACGGAGGCGACTGGAAGTATCAGCGCCGCGTCCTCAAAGAGCAGGCTCGTGCCCAACGCGACATAGCCCGCGCCCAGCGCGACGCCTACCGCTATCAGGCTCGCAGTCTTCGTCGCAGCTCCATCCTGGGCCCTCTGCTGCTCATCACCATCGGCATCCTCTTTCTGCTCGTGCAGACCGGACGCCTTGCAGCTCATAGTTTGTGGGACTGGTACGGTCGCTTCTGGCCCATCCTGCTCGTCGGCGCGGGCGTGATCATGCTCCTTGAGTGGGCCTACGACCAGTACATGCAGAACGACTCCACCGAGCCCCGCTACCGCCGTCGTCTCGGCGGAGGAGTCTTTACCCTCCTCCTTCTCCTCGGCCTCACCGGCATTCTCTTCAGCAGCGTTCGTAACGGTGGCCGCAGCAAGCTGATCGACGGATTCAATATCAACCAGGACAATCTGGATGAGTTCCTCGGCGACAAGCACGAAAGCGATCAGACCCTTTCCGAGTCCTTTCCTGCCAACGCAGCCTTAACCATCGACAACCCCCGCGGAGACGTCACCGTATCCGGCACCAGCGACGACAACCAGATCCACGTCGCCGTCCACAAAGAGGTCTACACCCGCTCCGACTCCGAAGCTGACGCCAAGGCCCAGAAGCTCAGCCCGACCCTGAATACCAACGGCGGCAACGTTTCACTCTCTGTACCAGCCCTCGATGGCACTCGTGCAGACCTCACCATCACCCTGCCCGCCGCCGCTCCTGTGACCGTCAACGCCAACCACGGCGACGTCCGCGTCAACACGCTCAAAGCACCCGTTCAAGTCACCGCCAACCACGGCAACATTGAACTCACCGCCATCACCGGGCAGATCACCACCCACATCAACAACAGCGACTCCGACATCTCCGCTCACAGCGTAACCGGCGCGGTCAACATCCAGGGTCGCGGCCACGACACCACCCTCTCCGATCTCAGCGGCCCCGTCACCATGAGCGGCGACTTCTTCGGTACAACCCACCTCGAGCGCATCCGCGGCCCCATCAAGTTCCACACCAGCCGCACCGACCTCCAGTTCGCCCGCCTCGATGGTGAAATCGACATCAGCCACTCCGACATCAACGCCAGCGAAGCCGTCGGTCCCCTCACTCTCACCGCCGGAAACCGCAACGTCACCCTTGATCGCGTCGCCGGTGACGTCTTCGTCACCAACCGCAACGGCTCCGTCGACCTCACCAGCGCGCCGCCGATCGGCAACGTTACCGTGGAAAATCGCAACGGCTCCGTCAACCTGACCCTCCCCGAACAGGCCAACTTCGCCTACCAACTCGACGCAACCAACGGCGACATCGAGAGCGAATTCTCGGAGATCCAGATTCCCGATGGCGGCCTCCAGAAGAAGACCATCAGCGGCACAGCAGGCAAAGGCGGTCCTTTACTCCATATCTCCACAAGCCAGGGCGACATTGCCATCAAGAAGGCAAGCGTTATGCCTCTTCCGCCTCTGCCGCCCATGCCGAAGATCACCGTCATGCCTCCGGATGCGCGCCAGTCCCTCGAAGACGCAAAGCAATCAGCCCGCGAAGCCACTCGAGAGGCAAAACAGGCCGGAGCCGAAGCCAGTCGCGAAGCAAAGCAGGCTGCGGCTGAAGCCAGTCGAGAGGCAAAGGAAGCAGCAGCCGAAGCCAAACGAGCCGCTAAGGATCTCAAGCAGCAGGACAAAGATCCCGACTAATCCCTCAAACAATAATGGCGCACTCTTGATCGTCGAGAGTGCGCCATTGCATTGAATCCATTCTTAATCTTTACGGCTTCCTGACGATCAAGACCTCAGCCGGAGCATGAATTCCATACGTCTCTGAAAAGTTTCTCTGGTTGATCCCCAGACTCAACCGCCCACGTGAATCGATATAAGCCAGCGGCTTCCCTACTGCCACGTCGCTGAACGTCTTCACAAACGGCAGTTCGTATGTCTTCCCGCCAACCTGCACTGGGACCGAATCTCCCACCTTGTATCCGAGCTTCGCAAAGGTCTCCGCCGGTACGTTCAACACGAGATTCCCGAACGGCCCATCCGTCCCGATCACCTCGCCATGCAGCCCCGCATCATCCACCATGGCGGTGTGAATATCCAGCCTCACCAGCTTGGCCACATCGACCGTAGGCCCCGCCGTCGTCCAGTCATCGCCACGAGCCAGGTGTGCCCCTGCTGGAGAGAAAATATCCCTCCCATGAAAGGTCGATGAGGTCTTCGCTCCAATCATCCACGCCGGATTCGTGATCTCCCGCACCGCTTCAATTCCATCACGATCCTGCACCAGCGTCAGCAGACCGTTATCCGGAAGCACAAAAAACTGGCCTTTCTTCGACCGCGCAATGATCGCCCTCCGTGTACTCCCCACCCCAGGATCGATCACCACCACAAACACCGCATCCTTCTCAAAGTACGGTGCCGACCCGGCAAGAAATCGCGCGCCCTCCGCGATGTTATACGGCGTCGCCTGGTGCGTAATGTCGATCACCTCGACCCCAGGAGCAACCCCGTTCATCACCGCCTTGCAAATCCCAACCGCATCGTCCTTCACATCAAAGTCCGTCATAAATCCGATCGTCCGCAGCGACTTCCGCTCCTGCTGCAGCGTTCCGCCGGACGTCTGTCCCACAGCGGCAGTCGCGAACGCGAAGACCAACGAACCACTCAATACCAGTGGAATGCAAAACTTCCTGAACAAATCGAATCGTCTCAAGGCAGCCGCTCCAGAAAAGGGAATAAGGTAACTCTAAATCCAAATCAAACCAAAGCGGCACTCAAACATAGCCGCTCTTATCGATGAAGCCGATTGACGTATCGTGTCATCCTAAACATGTCCGGGCGCTTCAGGAGAAAACCTATGGGCCGCCGCTATTCAGAAATAGCCTTCACTCCTCTCGTCAAAGAGCAGCAAAAACAGCACGGCAGCCGCCACCTCTACGAACGAGTCGAGCGCTCTAACGATCTTGGCGACAGCCTGGGACCCTACGAACGCGCCTTCATCGAGGCTCGCGATGGCTTCTACATGGCCTCCGTCACCGAGACCGGCTGGCCCTACATCCAGTATCGCGGCGGAGCGAAAGGCTTCCTCCGCATCCTCGACGATCGCACTCTCGGCTTTGCAGATCTAAGAGGCAACAAGCAATACATCAGCGTCGGCAACCTGAACCATAATGATCGCGTGGCCCTCTTCTTCATGGACTACCCGAACCAAAGCCGCCTGAAGATTCTCGGTCATGCCAAGGTCCACGAAGGAACCGCCGAGGCACGCAAACTCATCGTGCAGCTACGCGTCCCCGAGGAAAAGACGCCCGCCGAACGCGCCATCATCATTCACATCGAAGGGTTCGACTGGAACTGCCCACAGCACATCACCCCACGCTACACACAGGAAGAGCTGACGAAGGTTCTCGAACCGATGCGCCAACGCCTCGAAGAACTCGAAGCAGAAAATAAGCGTCTTCGGACACCCACCACCTAGTTCCACCTTCGCTCCACGATCTCGACCGGCAACAACACAGCATCTATCACGCAACCCAGGCAGGTACCGGCGACGAACATCCTCTATTCCCCGAGTACCAGACCAATGTCGTTCCAGACCATCCAATGTTGATTAAGCTCTTCAGCGCCGTTCGCTTGGTAAAGCTGCCTTGCCGCGCTATTGCCCGCATCCACACGGATGCGCCGCGCACCCTGTAACACAAACCACGACGCAATCAGCCTGAGCAGCTTCGTCGCCACGCCTCTCCTTCGACGCTCCGCCACAACATCGATCCACTGCAACTCCCCGTCGCACCTGTACCGTCGCGTAAGATGGCCGGCGACAAAGCCCATTACGATGCCGCCTTCTACTGCACGTACATGACACGCGGCTTCGACCCCTCCTGCGGATTACTTCTGCCCTCTAGATATCCAGTGATGCGGTCAAGCCAATACTCCTCCGTCTGCCACTCCCTCGCACGAATCAGTGCCATCGCGTCAACGTCGGATAATCCAGCCTCCCTAAACTCAACCATCTTGATCACCTTCTAGAAGACAATCCTCGCGATAGGCCTGGGACGCTCGGAACCGAGCTCCAACAAGCATGCCGTTGTTGAGTATCCAAACACCATAACTTAAAAATGAAAATACTTAAGTAGCCACTTGACAATTTTTCTGAGATATGAAAACTTAAGCAAGTACTTAACTAATGAATTTCAAGAAAGGAAGTCTTATGACAGAACAATCCGTTATCCACAACACATTCGTCATCGAGCGCAGCTATCCCAAGCCGCCCGAAGTCGTCTTCTCCGCCTTCTCCGATGCGGCCAAAAGACGCCGCTGGTTTGCCGAAGGCGATAGCCACGAAATTGAGGAGTTTGTATCTGACTTTCGAGTCGGAGGGACCGATCGGCTTCTCTACCGCTTGAATGAAAAGACCCCATTCAAAGGCGTTCTACTAACCAATGAAGGCACCTATCAGAACATCATTCCAAACGAGTGCGTCGTCATGGCCTCAAGGATGACTCTAGGCGACAAGCGCATCTCGGCTTCGCTCGTCACCATCGAGCTCTTGCCGACGGACAAAGGCACCGATCTCATCTGCACCCATCAGGGAGCGTTCTTTGAAGGCGCAGACGGACCTCAAATGCGCGAAGCCGGATGGCGTCATCTATTCGAAAATTTGGCAAAGGAACTGGCGCGTTAGTCAGATGCTGCGCAGGAGTGTAGATGCCAACACCTGGTAAAAAAGCTGAAATCCACCGCGTATTTCACGCTCTCGGCGATCCCACCCGCCGATTGATCCTGGAGAAGCTAACAGCGGGGGCCATCTCGGTCTCGCAGTTAGCCACTCCTCTAAAGATGACCCTCGCCGCAGTCGTCCAACATCTGCAGGTGTTGGAAGAAAGCGGTCTCGTCCGCACCGAAAAAAGCGGCAGGATACGCACGTGCAGCCTCGACCCCGCTGGCTTCGCAGTGGCGCAGCAATGGATTGCAGATCGTCGTTCCCTGTGGGAGAAGCGCCTTGACCGGTTAGGCGACCTCCTTACAGAAGATGACGAGCATTGATGCAGAGTCACCGATGGCCCGGACATGATTTTCGGGCCATCAGCATTGTCCTGAATCTTTGTCGTTGGGCATCAGTAGTGACGATCAATGGAACGCTGTCTAAAAGTTATCCGCGGCATTCCCCCGAGAACATCTGGACAGTGAATAAAGCTAGGTTCGAGCTGAGCCAGAGCGTCTAATGGTGCATCGTGCAGAATATTCTTCGGAAGGGTGATCGCCCTCCAGCAAACAGCTAGTTTGGGAAATAAGCCCAACTGATATACCGTATATCTCAAACCAAACGCCGACCGAGTTGCGCTCGGAAGCACAGCTTTCGTATCTCTTCAGACATCTTTACCAGGAGAACACCTTTGCGCCGTCGCTCGTTCATCGCCGCACTCCCGCTTGCCGCCGCCGGTTCTATCACCTCCATGCAGCCATCGAGTGCCCTCGCCCAAAGTGGCGAATCGAAATCTCCTACGCCGGACACCCCACTGCCCAAGTTCCAGCCCACAGGCGCCGAGCGCTTTGTACGGCCAGACGTTCACGCAGGCGATCGCGTGTCGGGAGCAAGCTTCGCCAGCCGCTCCGCCGCGATGGGTTGCTCCGGAGCAGCAGGAACCGCGCACCCCATCGCAACGCTGACTGCAATCGAAACTCTGAAGCGCGGTGGCTCTGCAATCGACGCCGCCATCGCCGCCAACGCCTGCCTCGGCTTCCTCGAGCCCACAAGCTCCGGCATCGGCGGCGACTGCTACGCCATGATCTGGGATCCCAAGCTCTCCAAGGTCGTCAGTTTGGCCGGCTCCGGTCGCTCTCCCAAATCCCTGACCTTGGAAACCGCTCGCTCCCGAGCAAAAAACGGCGTCCTTCCCTCCTTAGGAGCAATCACCGTCTCTACCCCCGGCGCGCTCGACGCCTGGTGGACACTCCACCAACGCTACGGGAAACTTAAATGGGCCGAGCTCTTCGAACCCGCAATCCATCTCGCCGAATCCGGCGCGCCCGTCCCACAGATCATCGGTTATTACATCAAGCGAAACCTTGCCGCCTTCACACGCCCCGGCTCAGGAGTCGAAGAGACCGCCAACGCCATGCACACTTGGGCTCCTAACGGCAAAGCTCCCAACGAAGGCGACGTCTTCCGCAACCCCGATCTCGCCCGCACCTACAAGATGATCGCCCAAGGCGGCCGCGACGCCTACTACGACGGCCCCATCGCCAAGACCATCGACGCCTACTTCAAGCGCATCGGCGGCTGGCTCTCCGCCGACGATCTCCGCGACCAGCACGCCGAATGGGGCGACCCGCTCGTCACCAACTACCGTGGCGTCGACGTCTACGGCATGGCCGCCAACACCCAAGGCCTCGCCACCCTTCAGCTCCTCAACATCGCCGAAAACTTCGACCTCCGCAACATGGGCTTTCAGTCACCACAGTCCCTCCACATCCAGATCGAAGCCAAGCGCCTCGCCTACGAAGACCGCGCCCGCTACTACGCCGATCCCCACTTCGCCAAGATCCCTTACGAGTTCCTCAACTCCAAGTCCTACGCAGCCGAGCGCGCCAAGCTCATCAAGCCCGACAGCATCCTCACCCCAGTCCATCCCGGCCAGGCCCCCAGCCACGGCGACACCACCTACTTCACCGTCTCCGACAAAGACGGCATCATGATCTCCATGATCCAGTCCAACTTCCGCGGCATGGGCTCCGGCCTCGTCGCCGACGGCCTCGGTTTCATGTTCCAGGATCGCGGCGAGCTCTTCTCCCTCCAGGACGGCCACCCCAACATCTACGCCCCCGGCAAGCGCCCCTTCCAAACCATCATCCCCGGCTTCGCCACCAAAGACGGCAAGCCATGGATGTCCTTCGGCGTCATGGGCGGCGACATGCAGCCCATGGGCCAGGCCCAGATCATCATCAACCGAGTCGACTACGGCCTCGACATCCAAGCCGCAGGCGACAGCCCCCGCTGGCACCACGAAGGCAGCTCGCAATCCATGGGCGAAGATCCCAAAGGCCTCGGCCCCACAGGCATCCTCCGCCTCGAAGCCGGAGTTCCCGAGTCCACCCGCAAAGCCCTCATCGCCCTGGGCTGGCCAATGGGCGAATCCGACGGAGGTTACGGCCGCTACGAGTGCATCGAACACCGCATGGACGGCCCCGACCGCGTCTACTCCGCCGCCAGCGAGATGCGAGCCGACGGCTGCGCCCTAGCCTACTAGTATCAAATCCTTGCCGCCGCCTTAGGGTTCTGCACTTGCTTTTCTTGTTGTCATCCCCGAAGGGGATCTGCTGTGAGCTTTGTACTTGCCGTTCAAAATCCGCTCCACGAATGATCCACGAGCCACACGTCATCTCCAACCGGAGCTACAGACAGCGTCATCGTCTGTAGCGTAGTGGAGAGCTCGTTGTTGTCTCTGCCTTTTTGTTGTCATTCCGCAGCGAAGCGAAGGAATCTGCTTTCGCTTCTATTTTTTTGCGCAGCGATAGAGCCGTACTCGAGCGTGGACCTCATTTATGGTGGTTCTCGAAAAGCCGACTTTTCAGTACTGATATGATTGCGTCCAAGTTTTCTTTCAGTTTAGTCAGACACTTGAAAAAGCGGGAAAGGCGGTCAGCGACACCTCAATGACTAAACTTTTGAAGTGGCTTTTCTCTGATCACTACACTGAATCGGCTCGATGGGCAGATTGTGACACGGTAAGAAGCAAGACCCGAATGTCACGATCCCCGTCAGCCTGGTTCTGCAATGACGAAGAAGCGTATGACTACTGGATCACTACGAGTCGTTAAGGCTTAGAGACAGAGCTGAATGCAGAAAATTGAGATTAACCAAGCACCTTTAGATTTGAAAACAGTTGCGCCCTCGAAAGGGTTTTATCGCCCCGAGTTAGACGTTCTCCGTTTTCTGGCTTTCGCGCTCGTCTTTGTTCATCATGCAATGCCTGCGTACTTATTCGGAACCATCAATTTCTCCAGAATTTCTCTGACGCATGCGAAGTTGGATTACAGTTGTTTTTTTTGCTGAGCGCGTTCTTAATCTCGGAACTCTTACTTCGAGAGCCAGAGGAAACTGGATCAGTTCACCTTAAGTCGTTTTATATGCGACGCATTTTGAGGATCTTGCCCTTATATTTCTTCACAATTACTGTAGGAGTTCTGTTCGGACGTTGGACTCACTTTACAAGTGAAGAATTTATTGCCTTTGCTTTACTCGCGGGTAACTGGTTCGTCTATGCGCGGGGATTTCTCTTCCTTTCGCCTTTAGGTCCCTTATGGAGCATTTCGATTGAGGAGCAATTTTATTTACTCTGGCCTGCTCTCGTTATGTTGGGACAACGCCGAATTCTCTATCTGTCTTCGTTAATTTTTGTTTTGCTAGCTAATCTCACCTTGTATTTGCTTGGCAGCACAGGCGCCCCACAATTCAAGATATTCACCCACACATTAGTCGAATTTCAATTCTTTGCTGCAGGAACTCTGCTTGCCCTGTGGCTACATAAACGACCAACTATTAAAGTCCAAAATCTACACGCTTACCACTTGCATTGATCGGATTTGGTCTAGCTCTACTTTTCACTTATTTGCTCAAACCGGGAGGATTTCGCGTAATCGTCGCATTCTCCTCCCTTTCCGCGAGTAGATCTTTATCTTTGTGTCCTTCTACGGAATGAAGGTGTCTCCGGTCTGTTCTCCGCTGATCTATCTAGGCAAAACTGCTAAGGTGTTTATGTGTTCCACGCTTTCGCTTCGTGATTTACCAATATTTTCATCGTCTACACATCCAGACGCCATTTTCCCTCCCGTTGCAGCGCTATTACTAACCGTAGGGATAGCCGCCTTTCATATCGTTACATGAAGAGCCATTCCTCCGACTGAAACGACGGTTCTCCTTTATAGAGTCCAGGCCACAGTGAAAACATACTCAGACTCTCTTCCAAACGACGTTTATAAGCCAACCGTCCCAGATAGCTACGTCCAATTTCGATATGTATAACCGAGATACAGCCGGGTCCCCCATATCTCGATTTTGAGATGTGGGCATTCGTGCGAAAGCACGAACCGCTTTGGCCAGCCAAAGTTTCGTCTATCAAGCTAACAAATCACAGCCAACTGCAACCATCTCTCAATATGATGTCGAGATTGAATATCATTCCGACTTCATTAAACCTGATCTCTACTCTGCAAAAAGGAGGATTGGATGACCGCCAGCACCACTCTCACCCCGGCAACAGAACTCGCAGCAAAGAACAAATCCCACTTCCCCAATGAAAGCCCTGAATACAGGAAGGCGCGCAATACCCTCCTCGCAGAAGAGATTGAACTCCGACGACACATCGAACGAGTCGCCGAGTTGCGCCGTGCCTTACCCCCAGGCGGCACCGTGCCCGAGAACTACACCCTCGAAGGCGAGAAAGGAACAGTCCACCTCTCCGACCTCTTCGGCGACAAGCAGACCCTCATCATCTACAGCATGATGTTCGGGCCACAACGCGAACGGGCATGTCCGGTGTGCACCTCATTCCTCTCCGCATGGGACGGAACTACAAGGAACCTCCGCGAGCGCGTCGCCCTCGCCGTCTTCGCACGCTCACCCATCCAGCGCCTCCTCGACTACAAAAAAGAACGAGGCTGGCAAAACCTGCAACTCTACTCCGACGTGAGCGGCAACTACACCCGCACCTACGTCAACGCCGACGACGCCGATGTTCCAGGCCTCAGCGTCTTCACCCGCCGCGACGGCACCATCCGCCACTTCTGGAGCGGCGAGATCAGCGGCGAGATGGCCGACCCCGGCCAGGACCCACGCGGCGCCCCCGAGATCGACCCACTATGGACATTCCTCGACCTCAACCCCGAAGGCCGCGGCACCGACTGGTATCCAAAACTCGAATACACACCAACCCCACTCACAACCATCAAATAAACCCACAGACCTAACCCGGTTCTGATACAGCATTTCGCCGACACTCTAAAGCGCATAATCTTTTGTCGTCATCCTGAACGCAGTGAGGATCCCTGTCTTTCTTATAACGAGGCACCACACCTATAAGGGAAAACGACTAAAGCTGATGCCTCGGCGTTTAGCGTTGTTGTTGCTTTTTGTTGTCATCCTTCGCGCAGGCGGAGGATACGTTTCCGCCTTAGCCGTTGCCTGTTTTTTTGTTGTCATTCCGCAGCGGAGCGGAGGAATCTGCTGTTAGTAGTTTCCTTTGTTTATCGTACTTTTTAGTTGTCACCGTCGCCGCAAGCGAAAGATCTTCCTCACCACCGTTGATACCAGCGGGAATTCTCTGAAGACTCCTTCATCAAAGTGCGGCCTCGTTAAGATTGTGCCCTCCTCGTGTCTCCGCACCTCCCGCGCAGACACGCAAGGCGTATGTAGAGTTTGCCCCTGACAGTCAGCCCACAATCCTCTGATAAAGTTTGCTAATGCGCACCACAGTCATCCCGCAGAATCTCAAGCGACGCATCCTCAAAGATGCACTTCGCAAAAATGAGACGCGAGACGACGCATTTCGCCGCATCATTCGTTCGGTCCCCAAAGGCAAGGTCTCCACCTACGGCAAAGTCGCCGCGGCCGCAGGCTATCCCCTCTATCACCGAGCCGTCGCAAAGCTATTACGCAACGCCCCGTTTCAAGGACTCCCTTGGCAACGCATCGTAGGCGCCGGCGGCGAGATCAAGCTGAAAGGCGAAGCCGCAGCCGAGCAACGCTTTCGCCTCGGCATGGAAGGCGTAAAGTTCCGAGGCAAGCGCGTCAACATGGAGATCTACGAACACACCCTCCGCAGCTGGGAGACGCTGAAGTAACCCTCAAAACTTGATCTGTAGAAGCACACTACGACGAAGGCACCACCCCAAGCTGCTGCATCATCCCCAGACTATCCATCAGAATTCGGCTCTGGCTCATCTTCCCGTCCGCCAACTGATCAATCACGATGCCCTTCACCGTCACACCTTTGCCCGTAGCGGCACCCCAAGAAACTCGCCGCGGTGTGTGCCTTTCCAGGTAAACCGCGTGACCACTGTATCCCCCTCCGCCACCATCTCGTCTATCACCCAATGAATATCCGGAAACGCCGCCCGCATCATCCCCAGCACTTGTTTCAAACCTTCCCGCCCTGGCCGTTGTCCAGGAAACGGATCCAGCTCCACAAAATCCTCCACCACGAGATCGTCCGCCCGATCCATTCGGTTCTGGTTGATCACCTCTTCATATAAATCTGCCGATCACAGCCTTATTACTCTCTGTCGTACTCATATCTTCCCTTTCGAGGTCTCGCTCTTAAGATCTGACAGCGAACAACCACGATCTTGCACCAACCACCACACTTTTGACCACGTTTTTGCACTCAAAAAACCGGCTCAGCGCTTGCTGAAACACCAAAGATCCAGTGCAGCAAATCGAAAACAAACCGACAAAAACCAAAAATCAACCACAACTCACCACAAATGCCGAAGATCCGTTTTATCCACAAGAAAGTGGTCCGTCCTCTCCTCTTGACTTTTGCTCAGCTAGGAAGGGCTAGGGAATAAAGATCACGACCGAAATCGGAGACAATCCAGGCTCGGGGTAGCCTAGAAAAGAGGAGTTAAACCAAAAACCCCATCCTCGAAAGGATGGGGTTTTGATAATATGCCGGCGATCACCTAATCTCCCACACACTTACGCGTGCAGTACCATCGGCCCAACGAGGCTTAACTTCCGTGTTCGGGATGGGAACGGGTGTGACCCTCGCGGTAAACTCACCGGCAAACTTTAGAAATATCGCTCTCGCGATCTTCCACAACTGAATAGATTGGGTTTAGACGTTTGTTACGTTGTTGCGTAGTTTCCAAAAGATATAACTACAAAGCTTGTATTGAATGACTCCAGAACAGTGGACTCGTAGTTGTTCTTACGATATCATCTGCGCAGAGTAAATTCTATGGACAAGCCGAACGGGCGATTAGTACTGGTAAGCTACATGCATTACTGCACTTCAACCTCCAGCCTATCAACCTAGTGGTCTTCTAGGGCCCTTCATTTCCCTTTTGGGTTGGGAGATCTCATCTTAGAGCGTGCTTCCCGCTTATATGCATTCAGCGGTTATCACAACCGAACTTCGCTACCCAGCCGTGCCCTTGGCAGGACAACTGGAACACAAGAGGTTCGTCCATCCCGGTCCTCTCGTACTAAGGACAGCCCTCTTCAAATCTCCTACGCCCACAGCAGATAGAGACCGAACTGTCTCGCGACGTTCTGAACCCAGCTCACGTACCGCTTTAATAGGCGAACAGCCTAACCCTTGGAACCTTCTACA
>CAVYUE010000004.1:0-57656 GCA_963771625.1 uncultured Acidobacteriaceae bacterium | reverse complement strand
TTCTCACCGCACTTGGGCTCTGAAGCATCTTTGAACGGAGCTCCCAATTGGTGAGCGGTGGCATATTGAAGCGGACTCACCAATGGGTTTGTCGAGCGTACCGACAAACGCTCTTGTCGGAAGTGACACGGCTGACTTGATGCCAAATCGCCAATGCTCTCACGGAAACCAACCGCGTCCTCGCCGGGAAGTGGGATCGCTGGTAGGGTTCGGCAAGACACCTTGATGAGAACGCGGGATCGAAGGTTCAAGGAGCCCAGAAGGCTTCTAGGGCGGCGCGAGTGCGGAAACCACAGCTTCGTCGCGAAGACCGCTGTAGTCTCGATGATGGCGATCCAATGTGGCTGGTGGAGATCGGCGCCCAGAACCGCACGGTGAACTGAACCACCCACCGGTCTGACTATCCTATTTTCGAGGACCGCAAACGGTCTTTTGAGAGCGCCGTACGTCGGATAAAAGTCTCGTAAATAGGGGCGGTGCCGGTTGCATGTCAGTTTCATGCAGATTTGACAGGGGTTTTACGAAATCCTGGTGCCGGTTTCTGCTTGGCCGAAAGTGCTAAAATCCGCTGAGTGCGGGTATCACTCCTCGTCTCGAAATCGCCGCGATCGGAGCGGAAGTCCGACGGGTGCGATTGCGAAAAATGGGCATAACTCTGGTGCCGGTTTTGGTGCCGGTTTGTACCGGAATTTGGTGCGATTTGGTGCGATCCGATGCAACAGGCCATAGTCGCTAAAACCCCTATGAATACTGGCGATTTGCGAGTTTTTGCGACTCCATGCGAGGGCCTGCAAAAGGGCAAAAAACGGACTCAAAATCCGCCGAGGGCAACCTCGTGGGGGTTCGACCCCCCCTCCCGGCACCATATATCTTTGTCCTCTTTAGCTATTTATTTTGATGCTTCTACAGGGACTCGCATAGGAACGAGAAAGTTGCTGGCGAGGAGATAGGCAAATAGATGTCCGAGAGGCGGCGTGCGCCGCAGCTCGCTTGCCGAGACCCATCCATTGGTCTCACTCCACTCCCAGCCGTCGATGGAAGCACTCTTCAGCCATTCTCGCAGATCCGTAGCGGTCATCGGATAGACGTAGATGCGAACATTCTGCGCGAAGAGACGTGCGAGGGCCTCAAGAAGCTTGCCTTCGAGGTTGCCGTAGATGTCTTCAAACGCTCGGATCACCAGGGAAAGACCTCCGGCGAAGCGTACAGGTGCCTGCGTATGGCGATTTACGAGGGCTGTCATGTGGTAGAGCTCGGGTTTACGAAAGAGCAACACGTCGCCGCCGGCGGCGAGAAGCGAATCGATGCGGCGAAGCATGTCGGAAATTTCCGGGGCTTGCTCTTCCGGCGTGAGCGGAGCAGCGGTCAGGCAGAAGAAACCAGCTGGCGCCGATTTTGTTTCAGCAAGGTCTGCGTGAAGTTCTTGAATTGCCGAAGTCAATAATTGCAGATGGACGTGCGAGTGAACGGGATCGGTGTGGCCGAAGTATCCTGGCGCAAGCACAATGGCTTTCTTGTAGAGAACCTCGGTCGGAGGAACGGTGGGACCCTTGGTTGGGAAAAATACCGCCTCGGCGAGTCCGTCACGAACCAACTGGACTAGCAGAGCGCGGGAATCCCAACTCTCAAATGCTGGCCCGTGAAGATCAACGTAATCGATCTCGATTCGCTCTGGAACGACATCTTCTGCCAGGCCTGCTAAAAAGGAATCTTCGGCTTGTGCTTCATTGAACGCGGCATAGATGAGGTTGACTCCCAGAATACCGATGGCTTGCTGCTGGAGGACATTCGAAGGGTCGCGCATATTGATATGCAGCAGGACATCGTTGGGAGGACCACCCGGCTGCAACTGGAACCGGAGACCGATCCAACCATGTGAGTCGTTGGTTCCGGCGAAGTTACGGGCGGAGACGGTATCAACAAAGCAGAAGAACCGAGTCTGCGGCCCACGAGTCTTGCTTAATTGCGTGAGAAGCTGGGTCCATTCGTTGTCCAGCATCGCCTCGAGTCGCTGTTTGGATACATAGCGCGACCCGGCGCCGTAGAGATCATCGCTGACTTCCTTGTCGTAAGCGGAGATGGTTTTGGCCACCGTGCCGGAAGCTCCTCCCACGAAAAGGAACCAACGCGCGACTTCCTGGCCGGCGCCAATTTCGGCGAACGAACCGAAGCTGGATGCATCAAGATTAATAGTGAGCGCTTTGTGGTGAGTATCGAGTTTTTGAGTGGCAGGCATAGCCATCACCTCGTTGAATTGCGGTTACCGAGTGCGTTGTTGCACATCAATGTCCACCGCCCGCACCCAAGATACGTGCTTTTTTCATAAAGAACAAAGCAGTTGCGCTTGAGAGTAACACGCAGCCCAGCACGAGGAAACAATCGCTGTATGCGAGCAGGAATGCTTGGCGGCGGACCGCGCCGCCGATTGCGCCGACTGCGCGCATGTGAGCCGACGACGGGTCGCTGCCCTGAGACATGAAGTAAGTTGCCGACTGTTGCAAGCGCTCCTGCACAGCGCCTGAGTAAATGGACACGGACTCTCCAATGCGAGCCGAGTGGAAGCGTTCTCTCACAGAAAGCAATGTCGAAAGGCCAGCGATGCCGAGCGAGCCTCCGATGTTTCTCATCATGTTGAAAAGTGCAGAGGCTGAACCGCTTTCGCGTCCTTTAGCCATTCCAGCCGTTGATACGGCAGAGAGTGGAACCATGATGAGGGGCTGACCCAGGGCGCGAATGATGAGCGGAATATAGAATTGCGGGCCCGCAAAATCCGAATCGAGATGAGAGGTAAAAAACGAGCTACCGCCAAATAAGAGTATTCCGGTGCCGATAAGAACTCGCGCGTCGAAGCGTTGCATCAATTTCGGCACCAAGGGAATGACGAGCAGTTGCGGAAGGCCCAGAAAGATAATGACCTTGCCGATCTGTAAGGCATCGTAGCCATGCATCTGCGCCAGATACAAGGGAAGGATAAACACGACGCCATAAAGCCCAACACCGAAGATTACGTTAATCATGCTGCCAAATCTGAAGTTTCTGCGCGCGAAGAGGCGCAGGTCAACAAGCGGGTCTTTCTTGCGAAGTTCAATGATGATGAAGGCAGGTATGAAGATCGCTGCAGTCCAGGCCAGTTTTACAATTCCTGGATCGCCGAACCAGTCTTTGCGATTTCCATCTTCGAGTACGATCTCGAAAGCAGCTAGCCCGATCGCCATGGTGAGGATTCCCCACCAGTCCCCTTTCTTGAGCAGACTGAGGTTCATTGGCTGTTTTTCCATAGTGAACCATACAGCAGCGATCAACAGTGCTCCAGGAATAATGTTGATGTAAAAGACGAAGGGCCATCCGTAGTTGTCGGTCAGCCAGCCACCGATAAGCGGCCCGATAGCAGGAGCAAAAGTTGCGGTAACGCTGAAGAGTGCCATGCCGATCGGATGTTTCGACGGCGGAAGATATGTAAGGATAACGACGAAGGAGAGGGGAATTAGCACGCCGCCGGTGAAACCCTGCAGGACGCGAAAGAGGATCATCAGTTCCAGCGAATGTGCCTGTCCGCAGCAAACAGAAAAGAACACGAACAATATCGAATTCACGAGAAGATATCTCTTCAGAGAAAATGCGGCGGAGAGCCACGAACTCAGTGGGATCGTAACGATTTCAGCAACCAGATATGCGGTTGGCACCCACGAGATCTCATCCGAACTGGCCGAAAGCGTTCCGGCAATGTCGCGCAGTGAGGAGTTCGTAATAATGATGTCGAGCACTGCCATAAAGCAGCCAAGAAGAACTCCGAGAACACATATCCAGGTCTTCAGCGACACGTGATCCTGAGCACCAGACGTGAGATTTGCTGCCCTCGCCGGATTGATCGTTGCGGTAGCCATGGAAGTTTTCCTTTACTTTGTGGTTACAGTAACGATCGACGACATGCCGGGCGAAAGCAGGTTCTCATAGCCACGCACACTGTCCTGATCGAGCACGATCTTGACCGGAATTCGCTGCACAATTTTGGTGAAGTTGCCGGTCGCATTGTCGGGAGGCAGCAGTGCGAATTCGTTGCCAGAGCCGGGAGCGAGGCTGTCCACGTGTCCATAGAACTTGTGCTTTGAAAAGGTGTCGATCTGCACTTCGACACGCTGACCGGTGCGCATCTTCTCCAGTTGTGTTTCCTTGAAATTTGCGACTACCCATGGCTGGTCTTCCACGATCGCCATCAACGGCTGCCCAATCTGTATGCGCTGCCCGGCCTCGACTGACTTTCTGCCGATTCGTCCGCTTACAGGAGCTTTGATGACGGTGTAGGAAAGCTGAAGCTTTGCATCCTCCAACGCGGCCATTGCTTGCGCGACTGACGCCTGAGCCGTTGCAAACTGGCCTTCACGTACGCGCGTCTCAAGCCTTGTAGCCTGCGCAGACTGCAGTCCGCCCTGGGAGTTCGTTAGCAGTGATTCCGTGCGGACGACGCCTTGCTGCGCCGCAACCAGTTGTGCCTGTGCCTGTCGCACCTGTTCCTGAGCTGCAGCTTGTCCAGCGACGGCGACCTGATAGCTTGCGCGCTGGTGATCGACGGTTTGCTTTGAGACCTGCTCTTTCGTGTAGAGATCTTCGTACCTGTGCAGGTCGGTGTCTTCGCGTTGCAGTGTTGCATTTGCCTCTTGAAGCTGGGCCTGCGCACGCGGAACTCCGGCCTCAGCGGCGGTGACGGCGGCCTTTGACGCCTGGATCGAAGCTTTAGCCTCTCCAATGGTGCCTACCGCTTGTGTGGTCTGAGCCGTAGCGGACTGCGACGTGGAGCGGATCGCAGCCTCGGCGGTATCAGCCTGCCGGCCTGCCGCATCAAGGGCAGCCTTTGCCTGGTCCAGTCTCACCTTGTAGTCGTTGGGGTCAAGGATGATTAGGGTCTGTCCTTCCACCACATGTTGGTTGTCGTCGATCAGGACCTGCTGCACTGTGTCCGTGACGCGAGCACTGATTGGGTGCAGATGTCCCGTTAGATATGCATCGTCTGTCTCCTCATGATGAGCTGACCACACGAGGTATCGAACGCCGAAGACCAGCAGCAGGGCCAGGGCCACGCCTCCGCCGGAGACCAGGAGTGTCTTCTTCCGCCGGGCGATTCCACTGGTGCTCGGAGGTTGAGGTACAGTGGTTGATTCGCTAACTTCCGATTCCATTACTGCTGGGCTCATGACATTTTTCCTTTTTGTAAATGCAAACTCTTAGGGGTGCGTGTATGTCTGTTCCACATTGCCGACAGCACGGGCAAGCTGCGCGCGTGCGATGTTGTAGCGGAACAATGCACCGATCTCTGTATCGTTTGCGCGGGCAAGCGAATCCTGCGCCTGGGTGACTTCGATGTTGTCGGTAACGCCTGACTGAAAGCGGCCCTGCGATAGTGTGACTTCCTCATTGGCCAGCTGCACTTCCTGTCGGCCAAGGTCAACCTGGTGAAGCGCAGACTGCAGTTCGACCTGGCCGTCGCGCACTTGCTCGGTCACCTGGTTGCGCTCCTGGGCGAGCTGCTTCTGTGTTCGCTGTTCGGCCAGGGCTGTGCTCTTCCGCTCTGCTCTGAGCCGTCCACCGGTGAAGATGGGAACCCTCATGCTGACTCGGTATTGATATCCGGGAGTGACCGCGTCGAACGCCTGACCTTGCTCATCCCAGAAGCCATCGAAGGTAACTTTCGGCAAGGACTCTGCCATAGCGGCCTTATGCGCCGATTGAGCGGCCTTGATACTCTCGGCCAGAGAATGCAGTTCGGGCCGCTGCACCAGGGCCGTTGCCAACGGGTCTGAGAGGTCGAGCGAAGGCGTCTGAAAGAAGTCCTGCTGATCGGCGAACTCAATCTTCTGGCTGTCGGAAACGTTCATGATGCGCTTCAGCGCATAGATGGTAGTGTCCCCATCGCGCTGGGCATCAATCAGGCGCTGCTGCTCTTCTCTGAGCCTCACCTGGGAACGCGATACATCGATCTTGCTTGCTACGCCATCCCTTAGCAGGTCATCCGCTTGATGGGCTAGACGAGTCGCTAATTCCACACGAGACTCGGCGGCCGTGATGCTGGCCAGGGCACGAAGATGAGCCATGTATTCGCTGACGGTAAGCAGCACAGTTTCTTCACGAACGTTTTGCTCATCAGCACGGCTTGCCAGTAAGCGATGCCCGCTCGCCTGGTATTCGCGAATCAGCGTCAGATCGAAGACAGGAGCCGAGAATGTTGGCCCGACGTGAACTGCCTGATAAGGTCCAATGCTGTGAGGGACCTGGGAAAGCGGAATCTGAATACCAATTTGGGCCCTCAGATTGTAGCGATTATCACTTTCATCGGCCCCGAAGCTCGCGTGTGGCAGCAGTTCAGAGCGCGCAATAACGCGGTCCTGCTGTCGCGTCGCAGTTTCGATATTGGCTATCTGGATGTCAAGATTCTGTTTTAGAGCGAGATCAACAGCGCCGTTCAAGGTCAGCTTCTGGTCTTTCTTGTCTTCGGAAGATGCATCCTGCGCCTTCATCACTTCAGTCTTCATGCCGAGTATGAGAAGCAGCAGTGCCGCCGCAATCTTTGCCGGCGAGGACCATTGTCTGGTGCTGCTTTCAGTTGTTACGTTCATTTCAACTTTCCTTTACTAACCATCTGATCAGTCAACTAAAAAGTTTGCCGTATATCGAACTTTGTCAAGCTGCCGTTCTTCTGTGATTTTCTGACGTGTTCAACGCGTGCGTCCGAGCAGAATTGTCTGTTCTCAAATGGGGCTGCTCTTCGCCGCGATTGGCCGCAATCACATCGTCAGCACAACGCGAAACTCTGCGTCGCCGCTCATCATGCGGGCATATGCTTCGGCTGCTTTTTCCAGGGGATAGGTTTCGATCATGGCGCGTACCCCACGCAGTTCGGCAAAGCGGAGGGTGTCATCCGAATCCGCCGGCGTAACCCCTCCCCACCCTTGAATCGTCCTGCTGCCCCTGATGAGATGAACCGGGGCCACCTCGATAACACCGGAGGCCACGCCGATCAGGAGAAGATTGCCGTTCGGGCTCAAGCCGCCAACCAGTTGAGTCATTGCTTTGGAGTCCGGCGCTGTCGCAATAATGACTTTTGCGCCGCCTAATTTTTGTAGTTCCTCTGCTGCGTTCTTCACTTTGTTGTCGATATACACATCGGCGCCGAGTTTCTTTGCCAGCGGCTCAATATGCGAGCCACGCCCGATTGCGGCCACCTTGTAGCCAAATTTGTTGGCGAATTGAATACCCAGGTGGCCAAGGCCACCGATTCCTTGCACCGCGACCAGGTCTCCTGGCAGCGCCCCCGCATGCCGCAGGGCGTTGAACGTGGCAACTCCGGCGCATAGCAGCGGCGCAGCTTCGATATCGCTGAGACTGTCCGGGATCGAAACCAACGCTTCGACCGGGGCCAACATGTACTCCGCATAGCCGCCGTCATAGCTGATTCCTGGATTCTGCTCATTGCGGCAGTTCCGAAAATCTCCACGTCGGCACTCGGGGCAGGTGCCGTCATGTCCGCCATGCCAGCCAACGCCAACACGCTGGCCTTTTCGCCATTCAGTCACTCCAGTGCCGAGCGCATCCACCACACCGGCCACTTCATGCCCCGGAACGCGCGGATAGGGAATTCCTGGTCGAAGGCCTTCGAGGATGATCGCGTCGCTGTGGCACACACCACACGCCTGAACTTTGATGCGCACCTGTCCCGGGCCTGGATCGGGAATCCCCAGCTCAACGATTCTAAGACCGGCTCCAGCAGTTTTTACCTGTGCGGCTTTCATGGTTGCTACGGCGACTGCGGTTGTCATAAATCCTCCGATTTCGTGTTGCTCGAGTTGGTTCAAATTTCGATTGCTATTAGTATCCGCTTAGCTATTGACTATCTAAATAGTCAGTAAATAGGATGTCCTAATGCAACAAATGACCCACATTTTTTAGCTGCTTGAGATGATGCCTTTTTTGACAAGAGCCATCACTTCTTCTGTGTGTCTAGCCAACGACTGCCTGCTCAAAGGGTTACGGCTTTTGCCCGGAATATGAGAGATGTTGTTAGCGACACAAAAATAGAAGCCGCATAAGCCAATAATGTTGATGGCGCCATGTCGGGGGTCCATCTCCCTGAACTCTCCCGACGCGATCCCCCTTTTCAGCAAGATTTCGACTCGGCTATAGAGCGAAGGCATTCCTAACTTGCGAACGTGCTCGCCTCCGCCTTGAATGCTCTCCAGCACAAAGATAACGGGAGACAAGGGGTGCTCTCTCATTGCACCGAGCAGTCTCTCGACAAAGGTCAGCAGAGCGTCTGTAGCATTGAGGTTTTTGTCGAAAGACTTATCGAGCGCTTCGCTAATTGGCTGGTAAGCCCGCACGAGAACCGCCTCATAGAGCCCCTCCTTGCACTTGAAGTAGTGAAAAATCAGACCCTTGACCACATTTGCACGCGCCGCAATGCTCTCCGTTGTCGTTGCGGCAAAACCATTTGTGGCAAACTCAATCTCTGCCGCGTCCAGAATGGCCGGTACGGTGATTTCTCGGTCTCGCGTCTGTGTGCGATGAGGTTTGTTCTCGGTAGCTGTGTATCTCATGAAATAACAATACTGCTGACTGACTAGATGGTCAAAGAGAGAAAGTGGATGCCAGGTGGTTCACACTCATTACAGAGTGCGCGGTGGATAGTTGGTCCATGCTGAACAGAGCATTTTCGCGATAAAGCTCGGGTCGGGCGTTACACTACGGCTCTTTTTTGTTGGCTGTCTATCGTAGGAAGACTGCAAGTTCTTTTAGCACTGGACGCAGACTTCATCTGAACTTGATGAGCTAATGAAGTGCTCTGAACGGAGCCTCATGGCCATCCTCACCAAGTCGGCAAAAGATTCAGCCTTCATTTTTTGCATTACCTGGCCTCGGTGTGCCTTCACTGTTATCTCGCTGATGCCGAGTTCCGCTCCAACCTGTTTATTCAATAGGCCAGAGACTATCAAGGCCATAACTTGCCGTTCGCGTTGGCTGAGTCGTACATAGGTCTTACGGAGTGCGCGCATTTCTGCATCGCGTCTAAGAGCAGCGCAACTTCGTTTGAGACACTCCTGGATCGCACCCAAGAGAACGTCAGCGTCGAATGGTTTAATCAGGAATTCGACGGCTCCAGCCTTCATAGCCTGGACAGACGTGTATACATCGGGCTGGTCCGTGATGAATATGATTGGCGTGTTAGGGCGTTCGACAGCAACACGCTTTTGGAGGTCTAAACCATTAAAGTCTGGAAGAGAGACGTTGAGCACTAAGCAGCTTGGAACAGCGGATCGCGGCCTAGCTAGAAATTCATGAGCGGAGGCGAATGTTTCCGACTGCCAACCGCCAAAGTTAATTAGCGATTCAAGCGATTCGCGGACGCAGCTATCGTCGTCGACTACGAACACGATCGGCTCTGCGTTTGACATGTGCAAAGACCCCAATTCCTGACCCATCACGCGCGCTAAGCTCATAGCGATTTCTCCCATGGCTGTCACTCCTCTGAAGCAAAAATTATGTTGCGAACGTTCTTCGTTTCGCGAGGCCGCAAAGCATGTTGCAGGTGAAACTGTAGATATCCACGTTTAGAACTCCATAGTCACACGGCTTTCTTACTGCTTTCGCGTATGACTAAGGCTGAACGGACGGTTTCAAGTAATTGCTCATCGCTAAAAGGCTTGTCTAAAAATGCAATGGCGCCGGCCTGCATCGCTCGTCCACGAGAGTCTTTATCGTCATAAGCGGTGATGAAAATAACTGGAATACCGTAGCCCGCAGCAGCGAGCTTGCTTTGGAGTTCTAATCCATTCATGCCCGGCATTCGTACATCCAGGATGAGACATGAAGTATCGTGCAGTTGGTCAGACTTAAGAAAACTCTCCGCCGATGCGAAGGCTGTCGCTCGAAAACCGAAGGATTCGATGAGTAGTGTGGTGGTTCGGCGAATGGACTCATCGTCGTCAATCACCGATATTAGATTTTTTGTCGCTCCGAATTTTCCTCGCAAGGCTATACGGACGGCTTGGAGCAACTCCTCGTCGTTAAAAGGTTTGCCTAAGAATGCGGCTGCGCCGGCTTGCATCGCCTGCCGACGGGTATCTTTATTGTCATGTGCAGTGATGAAAATGATAGGAATGCCGTAGCCTGCGGCAGCCAGCTCGCTTTGGAGCTGTAGTCCGTTCATGCCCGACATCTGAATGTCAGCGAGCAGACATGAAGTATCGTGCAATTGGACGGACTTCAAGAAACTTTCGGCAGATTCAAAGGCAGCCGCTCGAAAACCGAAAGACTCGATGAGAAATGTAGTGGTTTCGCGGACGGACTCATCATCGTCAACTACCGAGATTAGATTCTTTGTCACCTTTTAACTCCGTATTGGAAACAAATTTATTCCCAGACGGACAAAGAATCTATTGGATGTTGGGATATTCGGCGTCACAAAAGGGCTATGAGAATAAGCTTTCGCTTATTGGAGCCTCCCTGGGGGGCCGTTCAGCTTCTCGATCATTTTTACGAGGTCGACAAGAGACTCCGCGTGCATCTTTTCCAATGCTCGGCTGCGCTGAACCTTCACAGTACTCTCCGCAGTTCCAAGCTGGTCTGCAATCTGCTTATTGAGCATGCCCGAGACAACCATGGAAATCACCTCCCGTTCGCGCGAAGTCAACGAATCGAAGCGCCGTTGGAGGACCATCACTTCCTTTTCCTCTTCACGTCTGGCACGATCTCGCTCCAGCGCGATGCGAACAGCATCCAACAGATCCTGATCACGGAATGGCTTGGTCAAGAATTCGACGGCGCCAGCCTTCATAGCGCGAACACTCATTGGAATGTCGCCGTGGCCGGTGAGAAAGACTATTGGAATATAAATTTTTCTGGCCGCCAGCTCGCGTTGAAAATCGAGTCCACTCAATCCCGGTAGCCTAACATCAAGCACAAGGCAGCTAGGCGCATCTGGCAGAATCTTGCTTAGAAACGTGTCGGCCGAGTCAAAGCTTTCAACGTGCAGACCGACGGTGCTTAAGAGGAACTTCAGTGAAGACCGTACCGAAGGATCATCATCGACGACGAAAACAACCGGAGCTCCAGTCATGAGGGACTCCCTGCGGTTGCCGGCAGCGTGAACGAAAATACTGCGCCGTGGGGAGAATTAGGCGCGGCCCAGAGTCGACCGCCATGACTTTCAATAAGTGAGCGACTAATCGACAAACCCATTCCCATGCCTTTCGCTTTCGTTGTAAAAAAGGGAGTGAAGACGTGATCCACCTCTTTGCCGAAGCCAGTGCCGGAGTCGCTTACCGCAACAAGTACGTCCCCAGATTCGTCGATCCGGGATTGTACCCAGAGTAAGCGAGGTCGATTTGTCACCGCAGTTACGGCTTCGATGCTGTTCATGATCAAATTGAGCAGGACCTGCTGCAACTGAACGCGATCAGCCAATACAAACGGTAGATCTGTTGTTAGTTGGTGATCAAGCGTGACTTGATTTTCATCAAGCTCACGACCGGCGAGGGACAGCACCTCCTGAATCACTTCATTTATATTCAACGGATTTTTTTCGGCCGTTTCCTTCTTTATAAATGCGCGGATCCGAGCTAAAACGGCGCTTGCGCGAGTACCATCGGCAATGATTCCTTCGAGGGCGCGACGGAGAACCTCAGGTTCTAGATTGCGATTGGCGAGCAGTCTCAGGCAGGCGCTGCCGTTGTTGATTACCCCGGTCAAGGGTTGATTGACCTCATGCGCTATCGAAGCTGCTAGCTCGCCCATGGTTGTGAGCCTGGAAACCCGCACAAGCTCAGCTTGTGTCATCTGGAGGTTGCGCTCGCTCGCGCGAAGCCGATCCTCGGCCTGCTTTCTTTCACTGATATCGCGGATGAAGCCGGTAAATAATTTATGCCCATCACTTGTTAGTTCCCCAAACGAAACTTCGACCGCGAACTCCTGGCCATCCTTTCGTTGAGCCGTAAGTTCGATGCCCTGCCAGTTGAGATGCCGCTTCCCAGTAGCCAAATATCTTTGGAACCCGTTCTCATGCAGCTTCCGCATCATTTCCGGCATGAGCATTGTCAGGGGTTTACCGACGATCTCGATCGGGTCATAGCCAAAGACGCGCTTCGTGGCGGGATTTGCGAGGAGGATAGCGCCCGTTTCATCCATGCTGACTACTGCGTCGTTGGCTGTTTCGACAATCACGCGATGCTTTTCTTCGCTACTTTTTAGATCGTCTTCGGCGTGCTTGCGATTGGCGATCTCCTTTCGCAGCTCTTCGTTGGCAGCAGCAAGCTCTGTTGTTCGTAGCGCGACGCGGCGATCGAGTTCGCTCGTGACCCGCTTCTGTTCACTCCGGAGTCGTGCCTCCTGCAACCCGATGGAGGCCTGATTCGCTGCCACGCTCAGGATAAGTTTCTCGGTTTGCTGCGGAAAATCCGCTCGCTCTGACCCTGCTACGATTACGCCAATTTCACCCTGCAGCCCTAGTCCCAAGGGCACAACCGAAATGTCCCAGCCTCCTAAAGTGTTCCGCGACAGTGGAGACCATTCCTGAGGGTCGGGCCCCAACCAGCGTTCGAGTAGCTCGCCGATCTCATGCGGTGGGAGTATATTTTTTTGCGACTGAGCGAATCGAACCATCTCGATTGGTGCCTGATCGCCAGTTTCCTTCAACCGGACATAGACGAGATCCAGTTGGAGCATACGCAACAGGGCGTCGAGCAAGGTATCGACAATCCGGGAGGGTTCACCGCCGCTCCACATGGCTGGAAGAGCGAGGACGCTAATCAGATCATTAACGCAATGCTGAAGGTGCTTGATTCTCTCTGCAAGATCTTTCGGTTGCAGGTCCATATCTCAGGCCGTGGCAAGCGAACTGCTCCGACCAGCTCGCCGTTGCCGAAATTCTCGCAGGAACTCATCCGGCGGTACAAAGAAAGGATTTTGCTGAAGGATGCCACCGATGATGACCATGGGGTGTGTTCGCATGATGTCAATCACAGCGTCACCCCCAAAACGACCGAGATGGTAAGTGCAGATAACCGCGTCGTCGTGCCGAAGCCACACGTTGTTGACACGCGATTCGAACTCAATCACGTCATCGACATGAGATCGATTTTCAACCGCCCAGTCCATACGACAACAAATGCGGCTCAGGGGAAATCCGCCTTTGGCGTTTCCGCTGGCCAGGTTCTCAAACACCTCCAGCATTCGATCCTGATCGAATCGGCCATCTGGGAGATAGACTTCGGTGTTGGTTCGAAGCTCGAGCTGTCCGCTTTGCTGCGCAACCGCCAGGTCGATGCCTGCAGCAGTCAAGCGTTGTAGATGGTCCTGACGTTGGTCTGGGTTTAGGACGTGAACGGCTTTGTCGCCAGATTTTAACCCGTCCTTTATGAACGGTAGCAGGATGCGATATTCTTCCTCATCATTGTTGAAAAACGCGCAGACATGACGCGTTTCGCCGAGTTGAGAGCCGGCAAGGGAGATGGGTGGTGAGACGCCTTTCATGGCCTTTCCTCCTAATATCCGGCTCATCCGGAATACAAAACAACTGTCTACCACCCGACCGGATTGTGGGGGACCAGTGATTGTGTAATGCGCAAAGGAGTTGGAACGAGAGAGATTGCGCGACGCCATTATACCTCTCGCCCAGGCGGGCTACATCCAGCCTGAAGTTGCGACATGAACCGCACCAAGACAATTCGGACTTTCGCTGAGTTCAGGCCGATGTCGGATCTTCAGGTGCCTATTCGTAAGAGAAAAAAGCTAGCCACACCGCGCAGCAGGGGAGTTGTGCGCAACAGCTCGACTCATTTCTTATTTGAAATTGTGCGGCTAAAGTGTGCTGATAGGAACTGGCGCACTATCGCTGCGATCTCGTCCGCCTTTGTATCAAGTGCGAAATGACCTGTGTCCAGGACATGAACTTCCGCCTTCGGCACGTCTCGGCGATAGCGCTCGGGCTCATCTGAATCAAAAGACAGATCGTGCTTACCCCAAATGACAAGTAGCGACGGCTGAGTCTTCTGCATCCATGCTTGCCAAGTTGGATAACCATCGACATTTGTGCGGTAGTCATAGAAGAGATCGCTTTGAATCTGCGCCTGTCCTGGCGCATTCAGGAACGCGTACTCATCGGTCCAAAGATCGGGGTCGTAGAGTTCAATCTTCGGATCGTCTCCGACGTGGCGCGTTTTTGTGGTGGCAAGCGACAGCAGATTCGTGCGCAAGGCTTCTTCATGAGCAGCCCTGTCTGCCCAGAATGCCCGCCGTGTTGCCCAGTTCGCCCCAAGGCCTTCATTGTGGGCCACCGCATCCTGGACGATGAGAGCTTGCACTCGCTCCGGGTGTGCCAACGCCATGCGAAAACCTACCGGGCCACCGTAGTCCTGCATGTAAAGCGTGTAGTGCAACAGGCCCAGCGCTTGCGTAAAGTCATTCATCACGGAAGCAATATGATCGAAGGTGTAATCGAACTGCTTCGGGTCTGGCCAGTCGCTATGTCCAAAGCCGGGATAGTCGGGCGCGATCAGGTGATAGCTCTCGGCAAGCCGTGTCAGCAGCGGCTGAAACATTCGCGACGATGACGGGAGACCGTGCAGTAAAAGGATAACGGGTGCGTTCTTCGGTCCCGCCTCTCTGTAAAAGACAGAGAGCCCGTTGACTTTCACTGTGCGATAAAAGATTTGCTTGTCCATTGCACCTTCACCGTTTTGGGCATCAAGGCTTGTGTTGGTGGCGAGAGCGACTGCCAAGAGCACGAAAGTTCGAAGAATTGATTTCGTCATATTTACATGATCCTTTGTTGCAAACCAGAGACACTGCTGGCTTATTGATCATGCCCCGATGGCTCTCGATCCGTAGCCGGCGGTGGTCAACGAACCTAACCTTGTACGTGCCCGATAGAGCCTCGACTTGGCAGCAGCCTGAGAGATGTTGAGCTGACAGGCGACCTCCTTCACCGAGCAGTCTCCCGCAATGTGAGCTTGAACGGCCTCCCGCAGGTTGGCAGGGAGTCTGTGTATTGCCTGCATGAGCCTCGCGTGCTTCTGTTGTTGTTCGAAGATTTGCTCAGGATTCGGAGCGGAGTCTTTTAGTTCCTCGGGAGTATTCTCTACCTCTGGTTGAGAGGTTGAGTTGAGTGAGGTTTCCGGCCGGCAGCCGCGCTTGCGCAGGATTCCCAATGCCGAGTTGATTGCAATACGAGTCAACCATGTGTAGAAACTTGCCCGGCCTTCAAAGGTCTCAAGAGCTAGAAATGCGCGAAGAAAAGAATCCTGCAATGCGTCCTCGGCGTCTTGCGCATTCTTTGTAATGCTTAAAGTAGTTCTGTAAATTCGCCTTGAGTAGAGATCCCAGAGCTCGTTGAATGCGGTCCGGCAACCTGATCGCGCAGCAAGCACAAGGTGCTGATCACTTGGCGAGGTAGTATAAGCACCGGTTCTGACATCATTGTCGGACGGCAGAGTTATTGCCATCTGAGAGCCGTATTCACCTGAAAGAGCCATCATTCCCTCCAATCATCCGGGTACTTCTTCTTCAACAAGCTGTATGCCAAGGGCCTGGAGCCAGCGATCAGCACTGCGTGGCTTTGAACCTTTACCACCTACCATCGGGCCACGTGTGCCCCACCGTGCCGCTTGTGATTCATTCATTCAGCCTGAACACGATGTGCTGCGCAATTGGACAATGGTGTCGGCCATACTTTCGTATCAACTTCAGTTTCGACGTCAACGCGCGACGCGAACACCGATAAAGGTATCGCCGATACCATCGTCTAATTGTTACTTCCGCTCTCTTCTGCTCTGACTACGGCGTAATGGCGAAGCTTTAATCGATATCCGCATTTTGATGACAACGGAGACCAGCATGAAAATTCTGATGGTGCTTACATCGCACGATCAACTCGGGAATACTGGGCGAAAGACCGGCTTCTGGCTCGAGGAATTTGCTGCCCCTTACTTTGTTTTCCGGGACGCCGGTGTGCATCTGACGCTTGCTTCACCGAAAGGCGGCCAGCCACCGGTCGATCCGAAAAGCGATCTGCCGGAAAATCAGACGGACGCCATGGCGCGATTTAAGCAGGACCAGAGGGCACAAAGCGACCTTGCACACACTCGCAAACTTGCCGACATGAAATCGGCGGATTTCGACACGGTGTTTTATGTGGGCGGACATGGCCCAATGTGGGATCTCGCTGAAAGCGCTGATTCCATCGCTTTGATCGAGTCATTCTACAATTCGGGCAAACCAGTGGCGCTGGTCTGCCACTCGCCTGGGGTGCTTCATCGAGTAACTTACAAAGGTGAGCCACTTGTAAAAGGTAAGCATGTGACTGGCTTCACGAACGGCGAGGAAGCAGAAGTCCAGCTGACGCATGTCGTGCCGTTTCTAGTAGAGGACGAACTGCTACGGCTGGGAGCCATCTATGAGAAGGTTGCAAACTGGCAACCGTTTTCAGTCGTTGATGGCCGTCTCATCACAGGCCAGAATCCGGCGTCCTCAACCTCTGCAGCTCAAAACCTTGTGAATCTGCTCGCTCGGAAAGCCGCTTAGTGATTTACGTGCTACTTGTCTACTACTTTACGGCGGTTCTCCCTGGCACTAAGTTGGTTCCCGTCTTCTTTGAGGGGGATGCGTCCATTCCCACAATTAGGCCAAGAGCTTGGAGGCAAATCTATTAGATGACGGTTCCCCCAAATACCTTAGTATCAGCGACCACTCGTACACGCATATACCAAAGTATTGCCGATACTATCGTCCAATTGTTTTCAGTTTCAGCCTCCGGCCTAATCGGAAAAAACAGGAGGCAAAATGGCCGACACTCGCAACGAGGGACAAATACGTTTAGTTCGGATCTCTGATGGATATTGGAGGGTGACGTTTGACATCCCACCTTTGAACATCTTTGGTCCCGCAAACATCCCACAGCTTGAAGAGATTGTGGGTTTGCTCGAATCTGACGAGCGAGTGAAAGTAGTGATCTTTGATAGTGCGGTGGAAGGATTCTTTCTTTACCACTATGACTTCCTGGCAAAGCCCGAGGAGTCTGCGAAATTTCCTGTGGGACGAACCGGCTTGCAGGCTTTGCCTGACATGCTTGCCAGGCTGAGTCGCGCACCTGTCGTGTCAATTGCGTCCATTCGCGGCCGCGCCACCGGCGTGGGGAGCGAACTAGCACTTGCATGTGACATGCGATTTGCCAGCCGCGAAAAAGCGGTTCTTTCCCAATGGGAAGTAGGAGCGGCTTTGGTCCCGGGCGGCGGTCCCATGGCTCGACTTCCTCGGCTGATGGGCCGCGGAAGGGCATTGGAAGTACTGTTAGGAGCCGACGGCATCAACGGTGATCTTGCCGAACTGTATGGCTATGTCAATCGGTCGATGTCTGATAGTCAGCTTGAGGATTTTGTCGATGCTTTCGCGAGAAGGATCTCGTCCTTCGACCGGCAGGCGATCGCAGAAACGAAACGTTTGGTTGATCTGAACAGTCTTCCTTCTGACGCAGAGATCGTGCCGGAGTGGGATGCTTTTATTGCCTCCCTGGGGAGGCCTGCCGCACAAGCAAGACTTCGGACGCTGTTTGAACGTGGTTTTCACAAGCCGGGAGATGTTGAAAATCGACTTGGATATTACGTTGGGACATTAGGCAGCGCGGTAGAGGTTTCAGCAAATCAGGCATAGCGCACCCGCATGGAAGTCATGATAGACAGTGGTTTTCTATATGTCGTGCCTGGTTCCGACGGCTGCTTTGGCAGGAGTAAGAAGGTCGACGTGCGCGCTCGGTCTACGAAACAGTTGGCACAGTTGAAGCTGTCGCTCGTCGGTCCATCCGCATACCAAAGTATTGACCAATACCATGGTCCAATAGATTTTTTCCTTTCCTATTGGCTTAATTGCAGCTGTGTATTAGCCGAATTGCTCGCATAAGCCGTGGAGCTCGACTGATCACCGGTCCCTCATTGCGGGAGAAATGGAGATGCACGACGCAATTCGCTTCAGTCAGACAAGAAGAATCAGGCATCCCGTGAACTGCGACAAGAACGCAATCAGTTGTCACGCGACGGCTCAAGACCAATAGACGATTGTCTCGACGTCAAAAACCGCTCGCAACAATCTGCTCAGTAGTGATGAGCCATGCATAGTGATGCTTCCCGTGCTCGATCTCAGCGAGTTTCTCGGTGAAATGCAGGATACAGCAAGGTCGTACAAGACTCGCGGCGAACAGTGGTGGAAAGTTGTTGATATGAGGTCGCGTCATCAGGCAAAAAGAACTCTGTCACGGGCGGTAGTCTCAAAACTGCTCCAATTTGGTGTGGCGATGACATCTTTTCTATCGATTGGGGCGTGGGGTCAAACGGCTCCGACCACGCCGAATGCGCCTTGGTTACCGGACCACCGCTCGTTGGAGCGCCACACGACCGCTGTCGCCCCTCACGAAGCGTCGATAGATAGCGAGCACGTTTACAGCTTAGGTGAGCTGATCGACATTGCAGAATCGAACAGCCCCACGACACAAGCGGCTTGGAATCGAGCTAAGATGACTGCCGCATCGGTCGGGATTGCGAAGAGCGACCTGTATCCGACAATCATCGCAACGGCTGCTGGGCAAGCTTATCTTAACCCACAGCTCTTCTATCAAACCTTCGTCGTGCAGGACCTGGGTCTCTTCGATGCAGCGGTTCATTTGTCTTACACGCTTGTGGACTTCGGTGCGCGTCGTACGGAGATTACGGCAACTCAAGCGAGACTTGTTGCTGCAAATCTATCATTCAACAATGAACATTTGATTCTTATCCAGCAGGTTAGCCAAGCGTACTTCAGTCTGCTCAGAGCAAGAGGATTACGGGAAGCTGCAGAGGTTTCCCTAAACGACGCCAGGACTACAGAGACCGCTGCGCAAGAAAGACGTAAAAACGGCCTTGCTACCGTGCCGGAAGTTCTGGAGGCTAAGGCTGCGACTGCGAAGGCAGCCTATGATTTGAAGAGTGCGATCGGGGCTGAGCAAGTTGCGATCGGAGACCTCGCCAAGGCCATTACCGCGAATCCGGTGAAACCGTTGAAAGTGGAACCCCTCGACCAACTGAGAATTCCAGATAAGCTCGATCAATCAGTCGAGGATGCCATAAACACGGCGTTCAAAGATCGCCCCGACCTGCAGGCCGACGAGGCTCGTGTGCGTGCGGCGCAGGCTGAAGTAAAACATGCTCAGGCCGCCTATTACCCATCGCTGACATTTGAAGGCTCGAAAGGTTGGCTGCGCGCCTTCGGGCAGCAGCATGGCTCGCCTGGTGTCTATGCACAGACTCCTACCTACGATGCCACACTTGGTCTGAAATGGACGGTATTCGATGGATTCCGTCGGGAAAGCCGCATCGGCGAGGCGAAGGCGGAAGAGAAGGTCGCGACGGAGGAGGTTCGCGACCGTCAAGACGAGATTACAAATCAAGTCTGGAGCGACTATACGAACGCGTCGACAGCGCTGGAGCAAAGGCAGGCTGCGGCAGCTTTATTAAGTGCTTCGTCAGAGTCATACTCGGCGGCGCTGGAGTCGTACAAAGACGGCGTCCGCAACTTCCTGGATGTGCTGGCGGCTGAGAATGTCCTGGCACAAGCCCGCGCTATCGACGTCACTGCCCGCACTCAGGTTCTCCAAACGTTCACCGATCTTGACTTCCGAACAGGCGACTTACTGGCAAATCATCCGAGAGGCAAGAATCCATGAGTTCCAATCAGCAGTCACTTGAGCGTTCTAACACCCGTCGATTGTGGACAAGCTTTGCAACAAGCTTGTTTGTGCTGGTTACTGCTGGGTGCTCCGGATCGCCGGTATTCAACATCCTGGGATCCTATTTCCCATCGTGGCTTGTATGTCTGGGAATCTCAATCGGATTGACTTTTTTGGCTCACATGTTCGTTACGAAGAAGAATTTTGCGGACCAACTTTGGCCGTTACCGGTCGTTTACTCAGCGCTTTTATGTTTCTTCAGTTGCACCCTTTGGTACATCTTTTTTAGGTAGTGAGGAATTCGCTTTGCCAACTTCAATCCCACAATCGATGTTTCAACGCAAAGGATCGATCATCAGCGCGTGCATCGTCGTCGCTGCACTTATTTCTGCAGGGCTGGTACTTCGCGAAGTTGTGCTATATCCGCGTACGGATGACGCTGAAGTGACAGCGAACTTTATTGGTATTGCGCCTGTTGTTGAAGGTCCCGTCGTGCAACTACCTATTCACGATAACGACTTCGTCAAAAAAGGTGACTTGCTGTACAAAATTGATGATCGACCCTATCTGTATGCTTTGCAGAATGCACTCGCTATGCAATCGGAGCTCGAAGGTGAAATTGAGAATGAATCCCGTCGAATCTCCTCTCAGGTCAGCAGCGTTGATGTGGCGAACGCAGGTGAGCAAAGTGCTTTGGCAAATGAGACCAGGGCCTCTGATGAAATCGAGATCGCGGAAGCGGCAATTGCACGATCGGAAGGTGCACTCAAGCAAGCGCAGGCTGACGAGAGTTACGCTACAGGCAATTTTCATCGTATCGAGCCGCTCCTTGCTAAGGGCTTCGTAACCGAGGATGACGTTCATAAAGCTCGTACTACAGCCGACGCGAAGACGGCGGCAGTGGACCAGGCGAAGTCTCAATTGCAGCTCGCTAAAGCGAGTTTGCTTGCTGCTTCTGCTCAAAAACAGCAAGCGATAGCGGAGATTTCGCAGAGCCGCGCCCAAGTCAAAGAATCAACACATTCGGTTCTGGTTCTGGCACCTTTACTCGCGCAGCGCGAGCAAAGGGCTGCAGCGGTTCGGCTTGCTCAGTACAACTATGAGCAATGCAATGTGGTAGCCCCATTTGACGCCCGCGTTACTAACCTCACCACATCAGAGGGTCAATACGTAAAGGTGGGCAAGCAACTGTTCACTCTCATCGACAATAGGACTTGGTGGGTGCTCGCAAATTTCAGAGAAACACAAATCTCACACACTGTGCCTGGAACTCCCGTTGACGTGTTCCTCATGTCCGATTCGACCAGGAAATATCATGGCGTTGTTGAGAGCGCGAGCTTTGGTGTCACCCCCGATCCAGATGTAGTCGGCAAACTTACGGAGGGATTACCGGATGCACAGCGTACGCTAAATTGGGTGCGTCTGGCATCGCGATACCCGGTACGTATTAGGATCATTGACCCGCCACCGGCGACACTTCGCGTTGGTCAGGTCGCAGTTGTCGTGATGCGACCTCCCCACCGAGATCGCTGAGGTTGGCCATGACAACATATGGTGGGTCTAAGTCGTCGGTTCGGAATCTCATTGAAATGCTGCGTACCGAACTTGCGTGGTACCCGGGCCGGCCCGCCTTGGTGGCAAGAATCGTGCTCGCATGCATGAGTGTGATGTTGCTGGCCGTGGTCTTTCGGATTCCGGGCGCAGTATTAGGCGCCGGTTTCCCGATATTGATTTCGCGAGAAAGCCCCAAAGCTACTCGGAGAACTGCGTTTCACATTGGCTTGGCTTGTTCGATCGGAACTGCTGAAATAATTGTTGGTGGGATGTTGACGGCTGGGTCACCATTTCTCCATGTGATGTGGGTGATAATAAGCCTCTCTGCCGTGTTCTACGCAATCAGCAGTTTGAACTTTATGAATGCGTCCCTCGCTGTAAGCGCAGTACTCGCGCTTGGTATCCGAATATGGGACTATCCAATCTCTGCTGAAGAACGCGTGGAACGCACGCTCTACACCTTGCTCGCGGTTCTTTTGGCGTGTGTAATTTCCGCCATAATTGAAACCGTATTTGCGAAGAAGAATCCGCCGGACCCAGTGCTCGACGGAATCTCCCGCCGCTTGAATCTAATAGAAACGCTCTTGAGTCAAACCTCCTTAGCAGAGTTTCCCTCCTCAACGCTGACGAATCAGCTCGCTCGTTCTGCCACAAAGGGGGTGGACGATTTGTCTGCGCTCCTCGCAACTTCCAGCTATGACGCAAGCTTTCGCGATTTGCTCGCCACGGTGATCGCTCTCACAAGACAGTTGATAGAGTTGGGTTCGACTCTAGTCGAATCGGCTCCAAACCTGTCTATTGAAGACCATGAACGTTGCCGAGCCATTGCGCGAAATCTCGGTTCGGTTCGTTCCAGCCTCGCGCGCAAGCAATGTCCTGATTGGATCGATCTTCCTTTTGCAAGCCATGCGTCAAATCCGATATTGATAGAAATTGAACGCACGACGGGTTTAATCGATCAGAGTCTTTGTGGTGAGAGCTTTCGCATGCATTGGCTCATGCCAGCACCTCCTCCAACAGAATCGATCAGTGAGTTTATCGCTGGCGCCCTTCGAAATACGGAGCACATCAAGTTTGCCGTGCGTGGAACGATCTCAGCCCTCGTTTGCTATGTGTTCTACATGAGCGCAGGTTGGATGGGTCTTGCCACGACGTCAATCTTAACGTGTACCCTCACAGCTCGGCGATTGACAGGGGCAGGTCGGCAGAGACAGAGTCTCCGATTCGCGGGCTTTATTGTGGGCGCAGGCGTTATTGGATGGGGAACCGAGGTGTTCATCCTTCCTCAGCTAAACACTATCGTGGGGTACGCTGTGTTATTCGCGTCAGTTGTCTGGATTGGTTCTTGGGTAGCGACTTCAGGACCACGGATAGCATTCATCGGGCTTCAGATTGTCCTGTCCTATAGCCTGGTGAACCTCAACAGGTTCACGATCAATACCTCCCTTGTACCCGCTCGCGACGCGGTTTTGGGCGTTGTACTGGGTGTTGTAGCAATGTGGCTTGTGTTTGACCATCTTTGGGCAAAGACTTCCAGTGCATCCGTACGCGGTCTACTTTTGGGAACGCTGCACAGCGTAGCGAACTTCAAGGCGGTTCCGGCTGAGTCTTTTCAGGAGGCGAATCAGCGATTGGCTGCGGAGAGTTCGAAGATCAACCAAGATTTCGACAAGCTGCGAGATCTTGCTGATATGTACGCCTTTGAGTCTTTCCCGAAGAAGCCGCACGAAAGCCTGGTAAACCGGAGCATTCTGACGCTCTTGCCGGAGTTGCGCGCGTTCCTGCTCGTAAAGACGGGACTCCTGCAGCACAGAAGCCTATTGGTAGACGAGGTAAACGAGGTACTTATTCAGGAGGTGGAAGAGCGAGCCTCCAGTGTGCTTCATGGATTGGCGAATGCAATCGAAAGAGAATCGCCTGATCAGCTCTCGTCCACAAATGCGCACGATGCGGAGCTTCGCGCGAAGGTCTCAATAGAGGAAGAGAAATCAAGAAACGAAAAAGACCTGCATAAGTACACCGGAATGCGGTTATGTGCTGCCCTCTTGGATGTTACTTCTGATCTTGAACGGCGAGCTAGATTGAATTTTGTGCTAGAGGCCAACGCTGCAAGAGCAGATGGGAATTTGCCTGTTGGGACAATCGCCCAGGTCCAAAAGAGCGGTTCTCGCATTGATTGAAGACGCTGCAGAAGGGCACTGCGTGGCAATTCGGCGCGACTAGCCTTGATTGATTGACGCGCCTATTTGCTGTCGGGAGATTTTGAGATCGATCGATCGATCGCGCTCGAATTGTTTGACACACTCAACAAGCATGGTGGCTGTACAAGACTCACCCATCTCAGTGTTGAACATTGCGTGGTAAAGATTAGACTCCTGCCATTTCAGCCCGAGATAATCCCGGACGAACGCAGCTCGTGCCTTATCTGTTGTGTCGATCTGTTCGATTGCCTTGTCCTCAGTTGTGCCCCTAGAGATCAGTCTCCGGATTTTATGATCGCGGGATGCATAGAGAAACACGTGGAAGACATCCTTGCGATTGCGCAGGAAAAACTGCGAGCCGCGACCGACAATCACCGACGGACCGCTGGAGACTGCTGCCTTGACAGCTGTTTCCGAAACAGCGGCGATGCGGCGCGCATCGAGCATGTGCAGCCGGTTGGTAGGAGGCAACCCTCCCTCAAAGGCGCCCCGAAGAAAGTCTTTGAAAACCCTGTACACGACTGGATCGGTTCGCCACTCTCTCTGCTCAACCGCCTGTGGCGTACTCTCGGTCAGTCGCGCGATCTCCTGTGTCAACCGTTCGTCCCACAGATTCCATCCGAGGCGAGTGGCGACCACACTGGCAATTTCGGATGCTCCGCAGCCGAATTGGCGCTCAATTGTTATAGCGTGAACCATTGAGTTTATCCTCAGCCTACTGCGACATCTCCGCCCGCTCCCGGATCATTCTTTTTCAAGAAAAACGCAAGAACGAACATGATCGAGCAGAGCGCGCCTAAGACCCAAAAGATGTCCATATAAGACAGTGCACCGCCTTGTTGATGCACTAATTCGTAGAACCTTGCAATTGCCTGGTCGTGAGCGTCCGTAGGCCGAAGCCCAGAGTGCCCGATTTTAGAGCCAAGCGCATGGAGTGCCGAACGATATGCAGGAGAGTCGGGAGTAATGTGGCCGACGAGGATTTGCTGGTGATATTGGGCTCGTCGGGCGATCATCGTGGTCACGACGGAAGTTCCGATACTGCCGCCGATATTACGCATGAAATTGATCATGCCGGAGACGCTGTTACCTTTCTCCGGAGGAACTCCGATGTAACCCGCTGCCGTGATGGGGACGAATAGAAATCCGATTCCTATCACTTGCGCGACGCGCAGCCACATTGCAAAGCGGAAGCTGACGAACAAATCAATCTGATTCGCGCAATAGAACAGACCAATGGCAAGGCAAAGCCATCCTGTCGCGATCAGCCATCTCGCTTGAATTTTTGATGTAAGCCGACCAACGATGGGCATCATCACCAGCAAGATAAGTCCGCCGCCGGACAGGACGAGACCTGCAAGCTCTGCTGTGTAACCCATGAGTGTCTGCAGAAACTCTGGAATCAAGACCAGCGTGCTAAAAAGCATGAAGCCCATCATGAACATCATTAAGTTCGCTGTTGCGAAGTTGAAGCTCTTGAACATACGAACATCGATGATCGGGTCTTTACGGAACCATTCCCAGATGACCAGCGAGACTAGGCAAATCGTCGCGTTTATTGCCAGGGTCGTGATCAAATGCGAGCCGAACCAATCGTCTTCCTGCCCCTTGTCCAGAACAACCTGCAGGGAACCGACTCCCAGCATCAACATCGATATTCCAATGTAGTCCACGCGGATACCCCCGCTCTTCAAGCGACGGAGGAAAGGCGGATCTTCAACCAGGGTGTGCGTCAAATAAAGAGCGAGAAGGACCACGGGCAGCGTGATGAAAAATATCCAGCGCCATGTGTAGTTGTCAGTAATCCACCCCCCCAGCATCGGCCCGACGGTAGGGGCGAGAACTGCAGTAATGCCATAGACAGCAAACGCGGAGCCGCGCTGCTCCGGAGGAAACGTATCGTTAAGAATGGCTTGTGCCATCGGTTGTAGCCCACCGCCACCAATGCCTTGCACAGCTCGAAACAACAGCAATAGCGGCAGACTGGGCGCTAACCCGCAAAGCAGTGAACTCACCGTGAAAATAGCAAGCGACATCATGAAGTACCGCTTGCGGCCGATCAACTCCGCGAGCCATCCGCTGATGGGTAGGACGATCGCGTTCGCAGCAAGGTACGAGGTGAGTACCCAGGTGCTGTCGTCGTAGCTGGCTCCCAGACCTCCGGCGATGTAAGGCAACGCTACGTTTGCAACGCTCGTGTCGAGGACTTCGATAAACGCCGCCATCGACACGGTGGCGGCAATCGCCCAAGGATTTACCTTCGGCCGCCAGACCACCTGTTCCGACGGAAGAGTTAGCGCTGTGGCGCTCATCGCAGGTAAACTTTCGCTTCGACATTCATACCCGGCCGAAGCTGGTGGTCCTGATTTTCGCCTGATTCGAGAACGATCTTTACGGGAACGCGCTGAACGATCTTCACGTAGTTGCCGGTTGCGTTTTCGGGTGGCAGCAAGCTGAAGATGGGGCCCGTTCCTCCCGCAATGCTGTCCACATGACCGCGGTATGTGCGGCCGTTCGAGTCGAGGTCAATCTTTGCTTTCTGACCCACACGCATGTGTTTGAGCTGGGTCTCTTTGAAATTCGCGGTGATCCACACCTGATCCAGAGGAACCACAGTGAGTAGTTGCTCCCCAGGGTCAACATTCAATCCGACGACAACCTTTTTCGTGACCTCGCCGGTAACAGGCGCAAATATCTTGGTGTATCTCAGGTTCAACTGCGCTTGTTCGGCAGCAGCTCTTTTCTGGCGTACATCCGCCACGGCCGAAAGGGCTTTGGCGCGTGTTGAGGCAACGCGTTGCGGCCCGGCTTGAGCGTCTTCGTAGTGTGCCTCAGCCTCAGTGAGGCGGCTGCGTGCTTCTAGGACGGTTTGTTGCGCAGCGGCCTCGGTTGCTTCTGCCGCGGCTACGGCGGCGACATCGGTCGCGGCGGCAGCGTAAGCGTGGTCGTAGACTTGCTTCGGTACCTCCTCCTTTGCGAGCAGCAAGTGATAGCGGGTGACGTCATCTTGAGCCTTTACATTTTCCGCTTGCGCCTCCAAAACGCGGGCGTGGGCGGCGGCGGCTTGTTTTTCTGCTGCCTGGATCGCTGCTTCCGCATTCTTAATATCCGAGGACGTGGATTTCAATTGGCTTGAGGTATCGACGGAAGATATGGGCACATCGATATTCAAACCGCTCGCAGCAGACTCTGAAGTATCGAGCGTTGCCTGGGTTCTTGCCAATGCCACTTCATAGTCTTTTGGATCGATTTCCACGAGCGTGGAGCCTTCATTGACCCATTGGTTGTCCTCGACGTTGACCTTCTGGATATACCCCGAAATACGAGCGCTGACAGGGTAAAGATGGACGTCTACCTGCGCATCGTCGGTGGATTCGAATCCGGAAAGATAGTGCCAGAGCAGAGTGCCAGCGACGGCCAGAACAATGAACGAGGCAAGAAATATCCAACGCTTGTAGGAGCGCTTCCTCGGATAAGACGAAATTGGCAGGTCAGCTACACCGGCGTTGTCCTCTGGTGCGCTTCGCCCTGTCGTAGTTGCTTGCGGTGGATTCGTCGCGGGATTTTGCTCAGCCATACTCATTTTCCCTCCACGTATTCAGCAAAGCTTGAGGCCGCGACGCCGGTCGCTTTTGCCAGAGATATTTTTGCGAGGTTGTAGCTGTAAAGACTGGCAATGTAGGCGTCACTAGCGGTTGCCAGCGCATCTTGCGCTTGAACGACTTCAATGTTGTCTGTGACTCCCGAAGCGAATCGATCACGAGATTGTTCCAGGTTCTGAGTGGCCAGAGTTATCGCGCTTTTCTCGACAGAAACTTCCTGCGCAGCCGCATCCAGATCGAGATAAGCGTCGCGAACCTCCTGATCGATCCTGGCTCGCAAGTCTTCCAGTCGCTGCCTTTCCCTTGTTAGCGAAGCGTCGGCTCGGAGAACATCCCCGTGTACTCGTCCACCCTGAAAAACAGGAATGCGGAGCGTGGCAGCCGCATCAACGGTGCCGTGTGACGAGCCCGGGTTCACTCCCGAGAGACCATAGTCGGTTTCCACGCCTAACGATGGATAACGCGCGGCAGAAGCGGCCTTTCTATCGAGTTCAGCAGACCGGACCTGATTCATCTGACTCTGAAAATCAGGGCGAGCCTTGTAGGCGCTTTGAATCGCCTCATCGAGAATCGAAGGCGTCAGCTCCTGGTAAGGGACATGGGTGGTTATCTCGAACTTTTGCCCGAGAGGGAGACCGATAGCTCGCGCCAAAACCAATTTCTGCTTCGCTAAATTATTTTGCGCGACGATCAGTTTCTGTTCGCGTGATTGCAGTTGGACCTGTGAGCGCAGAACATCCACGGCTGAGGCAAGACCTGCAGTCTTCTGGTCGGATGTCTGTTGAAAAAGTGCCTTGGCTGTGTCCCGTTGAGATGTGGCAGACTCAACCTCCGACTGGTCGGCGATGACCAGCAAATAGTTGGAGACAATCACAAGAACGACAATCTCACGAGCATCTTTGGAGCCGAACTCTGCCGACTTCACCTGCGCCTGTGAAGATCGCACCCGCTCGATGGATCCCCAATCAAAAGCTGATTGCGTGAGATAAGCCCTTGAATCGAAATAGCCGAATGGTCCGATGATCGGCGGTTCTCCAGGAATTGTCAGACCGAAGGCCGCCTTCACATTTACTTGATGCACTCCGAAACCCGTGTCGGTGATTACATGGGGAAGCAACTCGCTCAGTGCTTGCCAGTGCTGTCCCCGCGCGTCGGTAACGACATCCGTGGCCAAAACTCCACCGAGATTTTGCTTGAGCCCGAGGGCGACGGCGTCGTCGAGGGAAAGCGCCACTGGAGTTGCGCTGAGTTTTCCTGCAGGAACTCCTCCAAGGTACGGATTCTGCGACAGGGTCTGATAGTTATTCTGGCCAGCTTGAACGGCTGTTCGCGGTGTTCCTGTTATTTCGGCCAGAGCGATCGGGTTGTACGGCGCAGGCGTAGCGGGTGCGCTGTACTGCGCCAAAGCGGTGAGGCCGCCATACAACGTGGGACAAAGCAGCATCGCTATAGCCCAGGTTCGAGGCTGCATCTTCACTCCTCTCTTGGCACTCCTGCACCTTGCGTCTTCGGCGCTTCCTCTTCGACTCTCTGGTCTGCTAGTTCGACAAATTCCAGACGATAAACCCCGGTATTGCGTGCTCTTGCGCCCAATTAATAAGGCCATAGGCGGGCCTACTGGTTAGAGGTGATGGAGGTCTTGTAATATTTGGTTTCTTAGCGCCGCATGCTTTGAGCTCTCCACTAGGTGCTAGTGTGCTTCGAAGGCTCCGAAGGCGCTATCAGACGAAGGTATCGGTTGCTACCTTCGTATTGGTTAGGGCAACCTCGAACGTCGAACCGAGCGGTTTTGACTAGCGATAAGCGATAGTAGTTACAACGCCGCGGGAGTCCATCAGGCATCCCAACGACTCAACACGAACATTCTCTTCATCGACAGGTGAGCCGCATCGCGGGGCTCAGTACGGAGTTAAGGATGAAGAGGCGCCTGTGCGCGATTGAGGCACAAGCGCTCCCTGGCGCTGGCATGGCACCTACGCCGCGAAACTCTCGACGTGGCACTTAGCTGAACTTACCGGGCGAGAGGTGTCATTGATTGGAGCATCGTTGGGATGAGTTCGGATACCGTCGGGTGAATGTGGACCGCATGAGAGAGCGTCGTATATGGTGCGCCAGCGTACATGGTGCTGAGGATGCAATGTATTGCTTCGTCACCGCCCGTACCCAGGATGGCTGCACCAAGTATCTTCTTGCTCTCTGCGTCGACTAGCACTTTCATGAATCCCTGCGTCTCGCCCTTCTCCACAGCACGTCCGATCTTAGTCATTGGGCGAGTTCCGATCAGGGCGGGACGGCCACTTTGCAGCACCTGCGCTTCGGTCATGCCAACTTGCGCGAGAGGCGGATCAATGTACAGAGCGCTTACCGGAATGCGATCACTTACGCGACGTGAACCTTTGGCGAGCAGGTTGTCAGCGACGATTTCGAAGTCATTGTAGGAGGTGTGAGTGAAAGCTCCACGGCCGTTACAGTCTCCCAACGCCCACACTCCGGCAGCACTGGTGAGAAGCTCGTCATTCACGGTGATATATCCACGCGTGTCGGCCTGAATACCTGCTGCTTCAAGCCCAAGATCGTCCGTATTCGGTTGTCTTCCGACTGCGAGAAGTATGTGCGACCCGACAACTTCGGGGTGGCCTTCAATGCAGTCCACTCCCACGGCGACGTCGTTCCCGCGGTCTTCGAGACGAATACAGTTTGCGTCCAATCGAAGCTGAATACCTTCGGATTCGAGAATATCTTTGACGCCTTTGGAGAGATCCTCGTCCTCATGAGGCACAAGGCGGGACTTACGCTCTACCACTGTGACGTTGGCGCCGAAGCGGCGATAAATCTGTGCGAACTCCAACCCAACATAGCTCCCGCCAACCACGATGAGGTGTCGCGGAAGCTCGTCGAGATCGAGGATCGTGGTACTAGTCAGAAAATGAACATCCTTAACACCGGGCATGTCGGGGACGGCCGGCCTGGCACCGACGTTCAGGAAGATATTTTTCGCGTGAAGGACATCATCATTGACGCGAATCTCGTTCGGGGCTTCGAAGCGCCCTGTTCCCTGGAATACCGTGCAGCGTTCCATGTTTCGTAACCAGGTTTCGATGCCGGTGCGAGACTTCATTACAATCCCATCTTTGCGGGCCAACACCTGGCGCATGTCGACCGTGACGGGTTCGCGCCTGATGACGCCGAAATCCCCGCCCCGACGAGCAAGGTGAGCAGCGTGCGCGCTCGCCACCATGGCCTTCGTAGGGGTGCATCCATTATTGACGCAGGTGCCACCAAACAATTTTCGTTCGACGACGGCCACGGTCCATCCAGCCTGGGTGAGACGCCCCGCCAAGGATGGTCCCGCCTGACCTGTGCCTACGATGATCGCGTCGAAGTCTCGTTTCATCCAAGTCTCGTGACTACAACGATAGCTAGAATAATCGCTATAGCGTCCTCAAGCAAAGCAGCAGGCAGATCCTTCCCGAAGAGTCCGGCTAGCTTCGAGCGAAGCGCCGCGCCGCCTAGCGTGCCTGCAACCGCTCCGATTGCGCCCGCGATCAGACCGAGAACGAGGGACTGACCTGCAGCTCCGATGGCTGCGCCGACTAGCGAACCGCTGATGACTCTTGCAATAAACTGCGGCGGGACTGTGCGGCTCGGTGTCTTCGGCAGCTTATCGTTGACCAGTTCCCCGAGAGCCAGAACCGTGAAGATGTAAGGTGTGAATGCATAACCAAGCCAGGCGAGCGGAGTTCCTTGAAGGGGCAGGAGACCGAGATGTGCAGCCCAGCTGACAGCTGCGGGGGCAGTCATCGCTCGCAGCCCGGCGACAATACCGATCAGAAATGCAAGCACGAGAATGAACATAGAGCTCCTGTTGAGACGAAAGTAAACAATTGTGGCTGTCTATGGCTTAGAGTCAGGCAGTCAAAAAAAGATTCTTGTTGTTATTCCTGTCTCTTTTTCTGTGAAGCCTATCGCTAAGCTGGCGCCGCGTAAGCTAGAGGCCCAGTTCACTCAAGCCCGGGTGATCGTCCGGACGTCGTCCCAGCGGCCAATGAAAAAGACGTTCGCTCTCCTGGATCGGTAGATCGTTGATGCACGCATAGCGGTGATGCATCACTCCGCTCTCGTCAAACTCCCAGTTCTCATTTCCGTAGGAACGGAACCATTGTCCGGCTGCGTCGTGCGATTCGTATGCGAACCTTACTGCGATCCGAGATCCACCAAACGCCCACAGCTCCTTGATCAGGCGATAATCCAGCTCCTTCTGCCACTTGCGAGTGAGAAATTGAACGATCTCTGCTCGGCCGGTGACGAACTCTGAGCGATTGCGCCACTTGCTGTCGGGAGTGTAGCCGAGGGAAACCTGATCTGGATTTCGCGAGTTCCAGTTATCCTCGGCCTTGCGGACTTTAAGGGTTGCAGTTTCAAACGTGAATGGCGGTACGAGAGCGATGGGTGCGTTACTCATACTTGCGATCCTTTCGACAACGCAGATGAACTCGGGCCGAGACTAGCGGGAAGCATCACAATAATAGCAACGTAAATGATGTGACGACTCCGCCAGCTGTACCAAGATGACCCTTCGCGATGTCGCTTTGCAAAATGCTAACTGATCCCTCATCCGGTTAAGTCTTGAGCGCCCGCAGATAGTCAGCATCCACCTTCAGAGATTCCTTCCAGGGCATATCAAATGCTTCCTGTTCCACAAAGGCGTGTTGTATGTGCTGTGTTTTGGCCGCCTGCGCAAAGATGGGTCTGTAGTCAATGGTGCCTTGTCCCAACTCCGTCACTTTTGCGTCGTGCGGATCGGGTAAGGGAGTTGCTGGAAGCTTGAAGTCTTTGACATGAAGCATTGAGATGCGGTTGGGATGGTCTTTAAGTATTTCGACCGGGCGCATGCCCGCGACAACGGCCCATCCGCAGTCGAGTTCAAAAGTAACCTTCTTCGGATCTGTAAGGTTCAGCAACTCTATGTACGGGGTCTTGCCATCTGTGACGGCAAACTCCCGAACGTGGTTGTGATAGCCAAATTGGATGCCGGCGGCCGCGGTCTTTTCACCCATGATGTTGAACTGTTCTGCGTTGTAATGCCAATCATCGAGCGTGAAGGGCTTCGGGCCTCCAGGCGTTCCCGCTGGAGAGGGAACTCTATATCCAGGGCTGGCGCAGATGATGAACTTCGCTCCAAGCTCTTTGTCATACGCGATGATCTCCTCAAAGCGTGAGTGAAGGTCGGCGAAAGGATGATGTGCGCTGACACAGCGAAGGCCCGCCTTGTCCAGCATTGCACGAACTTCCGTCGCGCTCTTTTTGGGTAGCGCGGCGGCCTCCACCTCGGTGTAGCCTGCGGCGCTTACTGCGGCAAGCGTTGCTTCAAAGTCTTCCATCATTTGCTGACGGACTGAATAGAGCTGGACGCCTAACGGTAGACCAAGCGGATTGGCGAATGCGACACTGCCTGCCATGCTCAGTGCGGCCATTGCCGCGGTAGAACCCATAAATTTTCTGCGAGAGATTTGTGTCACGTTTTATCCTCTAGATATTCTGCTTACCCATCTCAGTTGCAAGATACTCTGAAGCGCGCATCGACAAGGACAGAATCGTCATGGTCGGATTCTGCCATCCCGCGCTGGTAAAGCTTGCCCCGTCCACAATGAACAGATTTTTGTGGTCGTGACTTTGGCACCACTTATTCAGTACGCTACGCTTCGGATCGTCGCCCATGCGGCAGGTTCCCACCTCATGGATGCTGTAACCGGGAGGGTTAGGAACGACGTTCTTCGACAGCACCTCGAACCCAGCGGCCTCGGCGACCGCAGAGCCTACCTCTACTGCATCTTTTGCCATGTTGTATTCGTTGTCGGTGTACTTGGTCTCCACATGTAGGACAGGAATATTCCAGGCATCTACTTTGTCTTTGTCGATGCGAACATGGTTTTCATACCGACCCAACACCTCTCCCATGATCGTCATCTGGAAGGCACTACCATAGTACTCGTCAAGTTTCCGCTGCAACTCTGCACCGTAGGCCGCGAAGTTACGAGGTTCGACAGCTCCAGTGCGGCTCGTAACATTCAGTGCATAGCCGCGGAGAAATTTATCGCTCTTGGTGGTGATATTGCGGAAACGTGGAACAATCGCCGATCCACCCATCAGTTCCTTTGTGGCCTTACCGTTGCGTGCCTCGGGGACTGAGCATACGACCCCGGCACCGTAGATTTGGTCCATCAAATAGTGGCCGACGACTCCGCTGGAATTTCCTACCTTTGAATTCAGCAGCAGTCGTGTGCTCTCCAGTGTTCCCGCAGCCAAGACGATGACGCGTGCTTTGACGCTTAGCTCTCTGCGGGAGATGCGGTCAACAAAGTGACACCCGTTGGGCTGGCCCGTGTTCTTGTCTACTGTCAACTCCCGCACGACGGCATTCGCGATTGAGGTGAGCTTGCCGGTTTTTTCTGCGTCCGGCAGCAGGAGATTGACAGAGCTTGCCAGACCATCGCGGCCAAGTGCACGCCGTTGCTTGCATACGGGTATGCTGAAGGGTTTGCTCGCCACTATGAATCGTTGCATCGACTCTGACCAGGGAGTGTCGTCTGGGACGAAGTTGCCGTTTGGCATCTGTGGCGGGCCATCCATCGCACCTGCGACCTGAAAGATCTCTTCCACGCGCGAGTAGTACGGCGATAAATCTGCTGAGCTGATAGGCCAGTCTTCTCCGAAGCCGTCGTGTGACCTTGCTTTAAACTCGTAGTCGCTCAAACGAAACGACTGTCGCGACCAGAAGAGAGACCGACCGCCGAACAGGCGCACACGAACCCAGTTATAAGGATTTGCTGCGTCAAAGGTATACGGAACCTCCTGCTCGTCAACCCAGACGTTTGCATCGAACCCATTGGACTGGAAGACATGCTCGATCCTGCCTGGTGGTTTAAAACCACGGTAGGGAAGCTCATATGCCGGTTTGCGCTCTGCATCTCTGGCAACGTCAGCCACGGGACCTGCGTTCAGCATCAGGCAGTTTAGACCTTTTTCGGTAAGGATCTTGGCAGCCATACCGCCTGCATGGCCCGATCCGATAATCAGTACATCAAAATTTTCGTTTTTCATTGAATGAGAAAGGACCCTAGATCACTACTGAGGATAAGCAGAGCTTATATGAGCTGCTTTGGGAGCAGCAGTGAGTTTTGCCGGGATTCGCGTGCATTCCGAGTTGTCTGCGCGTAGATCGGGTTCAATGGGAGACCAATACAGCCCGACCTGTGTAGTCTCCTGTGCCCCGACGGAGGGAACATCACTCCATGCCTTGGAGTTCACTGTTGCCGCACGAATATCATCGTGAGCGATATTGACGAAGTCTGCGTGTGGCTCGACGGGCGGATGGTCATTCATCCACGTGCGCAGCCAAGGTTTAAGCAGGCTGTCGGCTTGCGTGTTGCTGAGTTTGGCGAAGGGCAAACTAAATCTTTTGTGCGATTCCGCGTCGAGCCAGTCTAGGCCGCCGGTGTACACCCTCTTCCGGCTGTCCGGCGAATTGCCAATAAGAAAGTCGAGGAAGAGTGGAGTCTCGGCCTGGAGGGCGCCCGGCTTATTGCCGATTGGCGGCAACAAAATATCGGAGAGCCGGGTAAGTGTCGCTATCTGTTGGGAGCTGAAAAAGCGAAGCTCCGTATCTGCAATCCCATCAACCACTGCAGTCTCTGGCAGCGGTGTTTTTGGGTTCAACCCTAGCGTCCATGGAACAGGCGCGGGAGGCGGTGGGGCCGGATTAGCAGTCTGTTGGGATAACAAAAGTCTCGGCGCGATGCTTACCGATACGACCGCGCGGACAAAATCACGACGCAACATGAAAGCTCCTTTGATCCAGCTAAAACGCTACACCGCAATAGGTTCCGGCGTCTACCCGCAGCTTTGGAATCTATCCTCCAGCGGCGGATGCTCGTGCAAACATATCTCCCCTAAATGGGCCGAAGTGCTAAGCGATAAGCAGGAGAACGATTGGAGGTATGAATGTATGCCAAGATAGACCCACCTGCAATGGCTATACGGAAACCTCTTGCGGTGGTCGTTGGATTTTCGGCGGGCTGATTCTCAGGTCCGTGATGCCGCAGTTCACCAAGCCACGCGGCTTAGCCTAACCAATTTGGAACGATCAGGGAGCGAAGGGCTTCCAGACCTCAATCGCGAAGGACGCTGAATCGCATTATGTAGCTAATGAAATTGGAGCACCGGATGGGATTTGAACCCATGAATACTGGTTTTGCAGACCAGCGCGTTAGCCACTTCGCCACCGGTGCCCTTGTCGCCGCAAAGTGAATCTTGCGGCGAGCAGCCCAACGAGAAGTGTGATTTCTTGTTGGGTATTAGATCTAGTCTACTTCGGCTGTGCGACCGTGCGGAGATACGGCTTCACCGTCTTATACCCCGGGAAGATCTTGTCGGCATCTTCGTTGGAGACCGCTCCCGTGATGATCACGTCGTCGCCCTGTTTCCAATTCGCAGGTGTTGCCACTTTATGCTTGGTCGTGAGCTGCATCGAGTCAAGCACGCGGATGATCTCGTCGAAGTTGCGACCAGTCGTCATTGGATATGCGAGTGTTAGCTTAATCCGTTTATCGGGTCCAATCACAAACACAGTCCGCACCGGCGCATTGTTTGCTGGTGTACGACCCTCCGAGGTCTCGCCGGCATCAGCCGCGAGCATGCCGTAGAGTTTGGCGATCTTCAGTTCAGGATCGCCGATCAACGGGTAGTTCACCTTCGATCCGCCGATCTCTTCAATGTCTACAGCCCACTTCTCGTGGTTGCCGACCGGGTCAACACTCAGCCCGATCACTTTAGCACCGCGCTGCGCGAAGTCGCTCTCAAGATTTGCAACCGCGCCAAGCTCCGTCGTGCACACGGGCGTGAAGTCCTTCGGGTGAGAGAAAAGGACCGCCCAATTATCGCCAATCCACTCATGGAAGTGGATTGTGCCTTGGGTAGTTTCGGCAGTGAAATCAGGAGCAACATCGTTGATGCGGAGTGACATGTCGATTCGCTTTCTTTGGGCTTTGCCCAATGCATTTTGAGATAACCGTGCTATTTGAAGCGTCCAAACTATTTGATGGCCCAAAGTAAAAACCCACCCGGCTCATTCGCTCTGGGTGGGTTTCTGTGCTGTTCGAAGATGCTACTTCGATCTGCTCATCGACACACCCATGCTGGGCCGCAGCAACAGCAACGGCAGAGTGTGGTGATCGTGTTTGGCATCATCGTCATAATATTTTGTACCGCTGCCAGCTAAGCTAGCATGAAGCCGTTTTGCTCCATTGCGGTCTATCCAAACCATACTTCCGAGGAGCTTGCATGTCAAATAATGAACCCTCTCCGTTAGCTGTAGCCGAGCCCAGCGCTCCTCGCGCCTATGACTTCGCCCAGATGGACGTCTTCGCCGAACGGGCACTCGAAGGCAATGCCCTCGCGATCTTCACCGACGCCCGTGGCCTCTCCGACGATGAAATGCAAGCCATCGCCCGCGAGACCAACCTCAGCGAAACCACCTTCATTCTGCCTCGAGCTCCCGAAGTTGAGCATGAACTCGGCGTTCACGTCCGAATCTTCCTCACCACCGAGGAAGTTCCTTTTGCCGGTCATCCCACGCTTGGCACCGCCAGCTGGCTCTACTTGAATCATCCAATCCTCCGCGGTGGTCAGCAGGTTACCCTCGATCTTGGGGTGGGCCCGATCACAGTCCGCTTTCAGCCACAGCAACCCGGCGAGCCCGGCGTCTTCGGCACCATGCGACAGAACGATCCAATATTCGGCGAAGCTCTCACCTCGAGCGAAGATCACGCTGCCCTGGCCGTTGCCCTCGATCTCTCCGTCGATGATCTGGCGCCCGACCTTCCCGCACAGGTCATCTCAACCGGCATGTCTTTCTGCATTGTGCCGTTGCGCTCACTGGAGGTTGCGACTCGTCTGCGCATCTCTCCGCAAAACGCTCGTCCCTACCTTGACCGCATCGGCGCAAAGTTCTTCCACTGCATTACTCCTGCTAATGCAAATTCAGGAGCAGATTGGCATGCGCGCATGCAGTTCGACACCGGTGAGGATCCCGCAACCGGATCAGCATCAGGCTGCACTATCGCTTACCTTGTTCGCCACGGTGTCGTATCAAGTGAACAGCCGATCGTCATCGAGCAGGGAATCGAGATGCTGCGTCCAAGTCGTATTCACGTCAGCGCCGCGCTCGAGAACAACATCGTCACAAAAGTGTTCGTAGGTGGGCGCACCATTCCTGTTGCAAGCGGACGTCTTTTCCTGCCGTGATGCACTCGATTTCAACAGGGGGGTGTTGCAAATCCCCAATGAACACGCGCAGTTCCACGCAGCGGTGGATGTGCAAGCTCTAATAATGAGGCATCTTCGCTCAAACTTCGCCGTTGCCAAGCCGGCAAACCATTCGTACTGTTGGAAAGCGTTAACGGCGACGTTGCATGCAACATGCAGCGTCGTTGGAGATGAATGCTTTCGCCTGTTTTCTGACAATTTGAGTTGAGAGAAGCTTGACTGCCCCGCAGTCGCGACTCCCCAACGCAACCTCGCTGTCTGCACACGCAGTGAGGTCGATGCCAGTTTTTCCGGCATCGACCCTCACTGTATTCGCAACAGACCGATCTCTTGCGTTCAGGAGCGCGTGGCAACCTGCGCCGGTACACGGCCTCTCTCGCACCCCGCGGTTCGGCAATATAAAGCTTGTCGGACAAGGTGGCACTGATCCTTCGTGGAGCAGACAGGAGAGCCTCGCTCTAGCTGTCAGCTACCCTCGCGGAGCAGTCGACCAACTACGTGCCGAAGAGCCATATCGGCTGAACCACGGGGCATTTTAACACCACCAGACCGATGCGCCTGCAAACCAGCAAGGACATCAGTCTGGCCCATCGGCCGCGAGCCACCACAAGGTGGCGTCCGGCAGAACTGAGACTGCATGCGCCCCAAGAAGACGATCCTCTGCGTTGACAACAACGAACAAGCACTCTCTGTCCGCACCTTCCTCCTGGAAACCCGTGGTTACCGTGTTATTGCGGCCCACGCCTCGCATGAGGCACTGGAGGTAATCGAGCGATCGCTCCCTGGCACCATCGATCTCATCCTCTGTGATCTCATCATGCCGCAGATGGACGGCAACGAGCTCGTCCGCCGCGCGAAACAACTTCACCCCGGTCTCCCCGCCATGATCGTATCCGGTACGGTCAACGCCTTCGACCGGGCCGTTCACGCCGACGTCTTTCTTCCCAAGGGCGCTAGCTCTCCTGCTGAGATGATCGAACGCATCCGTGTCCTCGTCGCCCGCAAGCGCGGCCCTAAAAAGGCAGCGTTGACAGCGCCTTCTCATTCCAGGGAACTTGCCACCTACACCCACGCTACAGCGAGCTGACAAACCTCCAGTATTTAGAAATTTACAGTCAGGATTTAGGAGCTGGGAGAATTTAGGCTTCGACCAGCCCATACTTCCTTTGCCATTGCATCTTCAAACGCGTCCACACAGCATCTTTCTCTTCCGTGGAAACGGCTGGATCGGGCTCTGATGCGAAGCGTGCTGCCTCGGCCTTGGCTAGCTCCAACAGCGCACGGTCACGAATCAGATTAGCGACACGAAACTCCGGCAATCCCGCTTGCCGCGTACCAAAAAACTCACCAGGACCGCGCTGCTGCAGATCAAGCTCAGCCAGTTCGAAACCATTCTGCGTCCTCACCATTGCGTCTAGCCGCGCTTCTGCTTGATCGCTCACGCGCCCACCAGTCATCAATATGCAAAAGCTCTTCGCTGCACCACGGCCTACACGTCCGCGCAGCTGATGCATCTGCGCCAAACCGAATCGCTCTGCATGTTCAATCACCATCACCGAAGCATTAGGCACATCGACGCCGACTTCAATAACCGTTGTTGCAATGAGCACATCGATATCACCCCGTTGAAACCGGCGCATCGTTACCTCTTTGTCATCCGCACTCAATCGCCCGTGCAACAATCCCAATCTCAGCCCGGCGAGCGGCCCTATACGCAACTCCTCATACATATCGGTTGCGGCGCGGAGTGCCCTCTTCGGCTCAAAAAGCTTTTCCGTCTTTGTCGATGACTTCGCGCTTTTCGCCTTTGAGCTGCCAGCTTTCGCCGTTTTTCCCGTAGTCTTCTTTTTGGCGTTGTTCCGCAGCGTAGCGGAGGAATCCGCTTGCGCTTTCAAGTTTGCCGAAGCCTCGTCCGATTCAATGTCCTGCGGAAAGTCCAACTCCGGCTGATCGTCCTTCGCTCCCTCAATCACGGGATACACGATATAGGCCTGCCGACCTGCCTCCACCTGCTTCCGCACAAATCCCCACACATCTTCGGCCCGCTCCTCCGTCGTTCTCCGCGTCACAATCGGAGTGCGCCCAGGTGGCAGTTCATCGATCACGCTTGCATCAAGATCTCCGTAGAGCGTTAGCGCCAGCGTGCGCGGAATCGGCGTTGCAGTCATCACCAGCACGTCAGGATCGAGCGCACCTGGCTTCTTCATAAGTCGAAATCTCTGCTGGACACCAAACCGATGTTGTTCATCCACGATCACCAGCCCGAGATTCTCAAAGTCGACCTTATCTTCGATGAGCGCGTGTGTCCCAATCGCCAGGTCGGTCTCTCCGCGAAAGATCCTTCCTCGCGCCTCCCGCTTCGTCGCCTCATCGAGCGACCCTGTCAGAAGAGTCACGCGATACGGTTTTCCAGAGCGCGGCGACAGTACATCACCTAACAGCTTCCGCGCAGATAGATAATGCTGCGTCGCTAGAATCTCCGTTGGTGCCATCAATGCAGTTTGATATCCGTTTTCGATTGCGACGAGCGCCGCCTGCATCGCAACAATCGTCTTGCCTGAGCCCACATCACCCTGCAGCAGCCGCCGCATCGGTTGCGGTTTGCGCATATCGCTGGCAATCTCACCAAGTACCCGCTTCTGCGCCGCAGTTGGATGGAAGGGAAGTACCTGCTTGATCGCTTCCCGCACCTTCACGTTGGTCACAAACGCTGTGCCCTCGCGCTCGCGCATGCGCCGCCGCTTCAACTCCAAGCCTAGTTCCAGATAAAACAGCTCTTCAAAGATCAACCGCCGATGCCCCGGAGTCGTCGCTGACATCAACTCCGTCATCGGTGTCCCGGCGTCGGGAAAATGAACAGCCTTCAGAGCTTTCAGCCGCTCTGGAAACAGGAGCCGAATGCGCATCGCTGCCGGAAGAGTTTCGATCGACTCAATCTGCTGACCAGTGGACTCGCCGACGTGCTGTTTCTCCAGCTCTTCAAACAGCGCCCAGATCACCCTCCTGAGCCACTTTGAACCAAGCTTTGCTCCCCACGCCGTTGTCCCACCCAGAGACTCGTAGACCGGCACAATGCGCCCCACCTCGAGCATGGAAAACTCAGCGTCTCCTCCTGCACTTGACGGCAAAACCTCAAATTGAGGCTGGATCATCTTGAACTTGCCCGCGCTGCTCCGCGAAGGCTCAAGCTTTCCGTACAGCGCCACCATCTGCCCCACATGAAACTTATCCCGCAGATAGGTCCCACGAAACCACATGCACTTCACCGTGCTAAGTCCCTGGCCCACGGTCATCTCAAACAGCGGCATACTACGTGTCTGGAGCAGCACTGTCCCACGCACCTCGCCGATGATCGATGCCATGGTCCCCGCCCGCAGCGAACTCATCGGCACCGGGTTCAGGCGGTCTTCATAGCGAAACGGCAGGTGGTACAGCAGGTCTTCCACGGTCTCAACGCCCCGTTTGGCAAGTTCGACGGCAATACGCTCCCCCACGAGCTTCACAAACTTGATCGGTGTAGAAAGTTCCAGCACAGACCGATCGTACCAAGAACCCGAATCCTGCATCCGGTGCATCTACTGCACGAATATTTCAATCTGGACAATAGAATATGTTGCAATAAATAAATGGCACACATTGAAGCGAGCTCAGACGTTATTGCGGAACGCAAAAACATCCTGCTGCATACGCCCCTCATGGCCCTTGCCATCGCGGCCTTTGGCATCGGCACCTCCGAATTCATCATCATGGGCCTCCTGCCTAACCTCGCCGTCGACTTCCGCGTCAGCATTCCAAAAGCGGGCGTCCTCGTTACTGGCTATGCGCTTTCCGTCACCATAGGTGCGCCAATCGTCGCCATCGCGACCGCCCGGCTTGAGCGCAAACTCGCCCTACTCCTCCTGATGGGCGTCTTCACTCTCGGCAACCTCGCCTGCGCCGTTGCGCCCACCTACAATCTCCTCTTTGCCGCCCGCGTCCTGACCGCTCTCTGCCACGGGGCATTCTTTGGTATCGGCAGTGTTGTCGCCTCTAACCTTGTCCCCCGCAATCAGCGCGCTCAAGCCATTGCATTGATGTTCTCCGGCCTCACTCTTGCCAATGTTCTCGGCGTGCCTGCCGGCACCGCACTAGGTCAAGCCTTTGGGTGGAGATCTGCCTTCTGGGCTATCGTCCCCATTGGTTTTATTGCCGGGACAGCAGTGTTTTTCCTCGTCCCTCCCCAAGCTGCAGGCTCAGGCGGCCTCCTCCACGAGTTCCGCGTCCTCCGCAAGCCACAGGTTCTTCTTGTTCTTGCGATGAGCGTTCTCACCTCCGCGTCTCTCTTCTGTGTCTTCACCTACATCGCACCGATGCTTCTGGCCGTCACGCAGGTCTCTCCCCACGCCGTCACCCTCACGCTCTTACTCTTCGGAGTCGGCATCACTATTGGTAACTTGCTTGGCGGCACGCTGAGCGATTGGCGCCCCATGACCTTCCTTATCGGAGCGCTCGTCACCCTCATAGCGTCGCTCATCGCCCTCTACTACTCCGAGCCCTACATGGTGCCGGCCATCACTATGATCCTCATCTGGGGAGCCGTACAGTTTGCTGCTGGCGCCCCGCTGCAATCCCGCATCGTCGATCAGGCCGCCGCCGCACCCAATTTAGCTTCTACTCTCAACCAGGGAGCCTTTAACTTCGGCAACGCCACCGGCGCGTCTCTTGGCGGCATGATGTTGACCGCCGGCTTCACCTACCGCCAACTGCCGCTGGCCAGCATTATCGTCACCGGCCTCACGCTAATACTCGCGGTCTTCTCCGCACGACTCGATCGCAAACACCGCGACGCCCGCATCGCCGAAGAGCTCTCCATTCTTTGATGGCCAAAATCCATTCGGAAGCCCCTGCTAAACTGGCCATAACTCAACAACACGAGAACCCATGTCTATCGTAGAACTGCAACATGTCCGCAAGGCCTACGACACCAAGATCGCCGTAGCCGACCTAAGCTTCACCATCGAACCCGGCAGCATGTTCGGCCTCCTTGGCCCTAACGGCTCCGGCAAGACCTCCTCCATCCGCATGATGATCGGCATCACAGTCCCCGACTCCGGCACCGTCAGCCTCTTCGGTCAGCCTTTCACCCGCGAAAATCTAAAGCGCGTCGGCTACCTTCCCGAAGAGCGCGGGCTCTACAAGAAGATGAAGGTTATGGACCAGCTCATCTTCCTCGGTCAGCTCCACGGCCTTGACGCGACTACTGCCAGCAAGCGTGCCCACCTGTGGTGCGAGCGCTTGGAGATCACCGAAGCCATACCCAAGAAGACAGAGGAGCTCTCCAAGGGTATGCAGCAGAAGATCCAGTTTATCTCTACCCTTCTGCACGAGCCCGAGCTCATCATCATGGATGAGCCCTTCAGCGGCCTCGACCCCGTCAACGCCGTTCTCCTCATGGACACGCTCGTCGATCTACGCAAACAAGGCCGTACCATCCTCTTCTCAACGCACCGTATGGACCAGGTCGAAAAGCTCTGCGACAACATCTGTCTCATCCACAACAGTCATCTTGTCCTCTCCGGCTCCATGCGCGAGATCAAATCTCGCTACCCCGTCAACCGCGTCGTGATCAACTTCACCGGCGACGCATCTTTCCTGCACCACCCCTCCATCGATTCGTCAAAGAACTACAACGGGCATGCTGAGATCAAGCTTCAAGAGGGCGCCGACGCGCAGGCACTACTCGCCGAGGCCGTGCAACGCGGCACTCGCATCACGCGCTTCGAAGTCATGGAGCCGACGCTGGAAGAGATATTTATTGAAAAGGTGACTGAAGGAGCGGAAGGCTCCATGGAGCCGAATACCGGAGGCAAAGTCAATGCATAACGTCTGGCTTATCGCAAAACGCGAATACCTCGAGCGTGTTCGTACCAAGGCCTTCCTTCTCTCCACCATTCTCATCCCGTTGTTGATGGGCGGTGGCATCATTGGCTCCGTAATCGCAGGCAGCCGGGCCAAATCGACCTCACATATCACCATCGTCTCTCCCGATCAGCAACTTGCGACCGACCTTCAAAACGAGCTTCAGAGCGGCAAGGAGAGCAAGATGACGGTCGACGTCATCTCTCCTGGTAACAGCGCCACGCGCGCCACACTCGACGGCATGCTCGCAGAAAAGCAGCTCGACGGTTACCTATGGATCGCACCGGCGTCGCAGTCCAACGCTCGTCCCACCTTTTCCTACACGCCACGTTCCACAGGTGATATCGCTACCAAAGGTTCCATCACCTCTGCTCTGACCACCGTACTTATGCGCGAACGCCTCGCTCACCAGGGCATGGTCGCCGCCGACGTCGACGCCATCATGCAGCCAGTTCAGGTGGATACAACACAGGCTGGCAAAAACGCTGATACCACCTCAAGCTTTGTCGCCATCTACGTGCTCTTCTTTCTGATGTACTTCGTCATCATGCTCTACGGAATGAACGTCGCGCGTTCCATCATCGAAGAGAAGACCTCCCGCGTCTTCGAGGTACTCCTCGCGACGATCAAGCCTGAAGAGATGATGGCGGGCAAGATGATTGGCGTGGGCTCGGTTGGTCTCACTCAGGTTGGCGTCTGGCTCGCAACCGCGATCATTCTCACCAGCACCTCGATGGTCACTTCGGTGGGTGGCGGAGGCATGCACGTCTCTCTCAGCGCCATGCAGATCATCTTCTTCGTCATCTACTTTGTTCTCGGATTCATGCTGTACTCAAGCATTGCTGCCGCTCTCGGCGCCATGGTCAACTCAGAGCAGGAGCTTCAGCAACTCAACCTGTTCCTCGCGATGCCGCTCGCGGCTTGCATGTTTACCCTCGCTCCGGTCATCAACAACCCCAGCGGACTGTTCGCTCGCATCATCTCTCTCATCCCCTTCTGCACTCCGCTCATGATGTACCTGCGCATCTCGCTGGCCACACCGCCCGCATGGGAGATCGCGCTCTCCATCGTGATCATGTTGGTTACGATCTACATCATCCTCTGGGTTGCCAGCCGCATCTATCGCGTAGGTATCCTGATGTACGGCAAAAAACCCAACCTGCCCGAGATCCTCCGCTGGCTGAAGTACAGCTAGACGAAGTTAGCCCGACTATCACCAGGGTCCCTGCTTGCCCCCGACCCACCACACCAGCCCCAGCGTAAGCGTGGGTTGATTCGGCGACAGTACCCCTGGCTTGTTCGTCAGGAAGAACGGCACATTGCTCCAGTCCCTGCGATACTCCACACGCGACAAAAAGCCTTCGCCGAACTTGTAATCGTATGTCCCCGTAAACTCCTTCAGCGCCTGCGACGTTCCACTGTATAGTCCGTCAGCATCAGAGAAGTACTCCATCCGACCTCCCAGCGCTGTCTTCGGCGTCAACTGATACCTCATGTAAGCGGCCCCGCCATCCACGTGCCCCGGAGCGGACGACTCGCCCGGTGCTGCCTTCGTCCACTCGCGCGAGATCAGATAGTCTCCCTCAAGCGAGAACGTCAACTTGGGTGTAGCGTTCCACGTTACATAGCTATCAAAGATATGTTGCCTGCCATCTGGGGCTGGATTGATCTCCTGCAGACACAACCCCGGCTGCACCGGCGCCGTGCAGTTCTTCGCAGGTTCAACGTCCGGATGGTCCTGCCCGAAGTAGTAGTTGACGGTCCATGAGATATTTTTTGTGGGCTGAGCCGTAAATCCGAACAACTCGTCCTTGAAGGAGTTAGTTGGCTCCGACTGGTTGGTCCCATTCACCAGCCAGTAGTTCGCCGTGAGCTTGTCGTTGATCTTATAACTGGCTCGAACACCCGCATGGTAGAAGGGCAGATAGTCGAAGAAGAACGACCGCGAATAGTTCACCTGGTCCTTCGTGTAGTTCCCCTCGATTCCGAGCGAGCTGGCCCACTTGCCAAAGTCCACCGTCAGTCCCTTGCCTACAGGGACAACATAGGTGCCATAAGCTTGAAAGATATTCCTGTAGATCTCGGGACGCAGCTCATTCGAAGGATTGCCCTGGAGCGTCTCGGTCGCCTGGCCAAACTGGAGGTCAAGTCGAACTCCATACCGGCGGCCCGCAGCAACATCTGGGTCAAGGTCGAAGATGACATCGGCCTGATTAATGCTGAACGAATTGCTCAGTACATCGTAGGCCCGTAGATACTGCACCCTTCCGATCGGGTGATTGAAGTCGTAGTCATAATATCCGTCGAAGGTGTAGTTCAGCGTGGCTCCTCCTGGGAGCTGCGTCGGCAGGGGAGAGATCACTGGAGCGCTGGGTGCTTGCGTGATCGTTTTGACAGGGATAGCAGTCGCAACCGTCGTAGTTGTGGGTATAGGAATGGTTGTGGGTACAGGAATGGATGCCTCCCCACTGCTCGAGACGCTCTCAACACTTGCGCGAATATCAGCGGCCGGCACAGGCATTGCAATTGGCCTCAAAGTAGCGATGGATGTCGTTGGAGCAGGAGCAGTCGCCCGTCGTTCGTTATGTAACTCCTCCTCGAGGGCAGTGACGCGAAGCGCTAACTCTCGTACCGTCTGCCGCAGCTCCTCCACGTCACTGCCGGCGGCGGGAGAGGTTGACGTTTGGGCATGCAACCCAGCTCCAGGCATCAGTGAGGTGAACAGAACGAGGGTGGTGAGTCGATTTAAGCAGCGCATAGGATTGGCCTCTCGAAAATGCAGTTAAGCAAATCACGTTCACAGTAAATTGATCGTAAAGGTTACGTTTATCCTCGGATGCGCGCCACGTCCACCGCGCAGGTAAACTTCATGAGTGGCTTCCACCTATACTTTGAAGCAACGCCTCGCCCTCGCCATCGTTCCACGCATTGCGAGCATGGCCATCTGTTGTCTTGGCCTCACTCTTCAGTACGAGGATGTGTCTGAGCCCGGTGCTGCCCCTGGCTACGACGCGCCGCCTCCTGCCGTCTATGCCTTCTGGCATCGCTCCTTGCTTGCCTGCGCATGGCGCTTCCGCAACCTTGGTGTCGCCATCCTTATAAGTCGTAGCTTTGATGGAGAACTTATCGCCCGCACCGTCGAGCGTCTCGGTTTCATCGCCGTCCGAGGCTCCAGCTCTCGTAACGGCAACATCGGCCTGCGTGGGCTTCATCGCGCTTATCTCGCAGGTCACTACTGCGCCATTACTGCGGACGGCCCCCGTGGTCCCGCGATGGTAGCGAAACCTGGCATCACACAGCTCGCAAAACTAGCCGACAGTACAGTCGGCGCCTTCTACGCCTATCCCGAACGTGCCTGGCAGTTGCGCTCCTGGGATCGCTTTCTCATTCCCAAGCCCTTTTCCCGGGTCATCGTCGCTTGGTCACGCCAGGTTCCAGGAGATTTATCAGAGGTTCAGTCCGCACTCGACCGAGTTGTAGAACTGGCAGTGTCGCCGAAAAAATAGTTGGAAAACATGGCGTATTTTTCGGGGGCGAAATCAGCCACGCAAACCATCACAAACTCTCCACGCTTACCACACATAACACCACGATATTGACCACTAAAATTGACATAGATTGCTCGTAACCGACTTCAATTTCGACCTGCCTGAGGAGCTGATTGCCCAGTCTCCACCGGAGATTCGTGGCTCCAGCCGCATGCTCGTGCTTGATCGCAGCACCGGTCAGCATCACGATAATTTTTTTCGCAATTTGCCCGAAATTCTCAAGCCCGGCGACCTGCTGATTCTCAACGATAGCCGTGTTTTACCGGCTCGCCTTTACGCTACTCGTGCAAGGAGCCATCAGACGCAGCTGAGTTCACCTGATCCGTCAGGCCGCATCGAAGTGCTTCTAACGCAACAACTTGCCGTGAACGAATGGACTGCGCTCGTCCGTCCAAGCCGGAAGATTCAGCCCGGTGAACGTCTGCTCTTCCATTCCGCTAACGAACCGGAGGCGCTACTTCAGGCCGAAATCATCGCTGCTTCCGACTTCGGTGAGCGCACACTGCGTTTCGACCCAACCCCTGACTTTCACGGCATCCTCAACAAAATAGGTCACATGCCGCTCCCCCCTTACATTCATCGCGACGACAGCGAAGCTGATCGCGACCGCTACCAGACGGTGTTCTCTCACGAATCTGGCTCTGCCGCCGCTCCTACCGCAGGACTCCATTTCACCCCAGAGATACTAGCCAAATTGAGGGACAACGGTGTCCAGATCGAAACGATTACGCTTCACGTAGGTCTGGGGACTTTTCAACCGGTCCGTGTTGAAAAGATTGAGGATATCCGCCTCCACAGTGAGCAATACACGCTTCCTGAAGCGACTGCAGAGGCCATAAACAGGGCGCTTAGCGAAGGGCGCCGCATCATTGCTGCTGGAACTACTACAACTCGCACGCTTGAACACTGTGCGCAAAGGGCCGCGGGGGCGCCTCTTGAGCCGCATTCGGGGCAGACGAGCATCTTCATCAGTCCGGGCTATGAGTTCCGAGTTGTGAGCGGACTTTTGACTAACTTCCATCTGCCACAATCTACGCTGCTTATGCTGGTCAGCGCCTTCGCCGGGCGGGAAAACGGCAGGGAGACGGTGCTGGCCGCTTATGAGCATGCGGTTGAGGAGAGATACCGCTTTTTCAGTTACGGCGACTGCATGCTTTTGATTTAGACTGCCTAGCCCGAAGGCGTTTAGTGCGATTTTTTTTGGCGCTGGATTGTGAGCGTAGAAGTGGCGTTTTTGCAGGGGGTTTTTGAAAAAATGGCGTGCAGGATGTGGTTTTTTGCGTGGTAAAACGTGGTGAATTGCATGGTGAAGATGGACAAGAGACGTCCCTAAAATGAGGTCTGAAATCGTGCCACGTTTTTCAACTTTATTTTTCTGAAGGCTAAGGGTCCAGCCCGTTCCTGACGGGCACACGCTCAGCCACAACCGCGCTACCATCAAACAGCATGGCAAAGACACCTGACCCCAAAGCATCTTCCGAACAAAAGCCCCCGATCTACCTGTTAGACAGCATGGCCTTTATCTTTCGCGCATACCACGCGATGCAGCGCCAGCGCCCCATGTCCACTCGAACCGGCATACCCACGGCGGCGACCTATGTCTTCGTGAACATGATCAACAAGCTTCGCAAGGACTTCTCGCCGCACTACCTTGCAGCTGTTTACGACCTGTCCGGGCCCGTATTCCGCGATGAGCGGGCTCGTGAGATGAAGGCGGTCAAGAAGTTCAACATCAAGACACAGGAGTTTGAGGAGATCGACTACCTCGGTTACAAGGCGAATCGGACCGAGATGCCGGCAGATCTTACACAGCAACTCCCCTTCATTCGAAGAGCGCTGGAAGCATTTCGCATTCCGATCCTGAGTTATGAAGGGTTCGAAGCTGACGACGTTATTGGCACTCTTAGCTGCAAACTCAGTGCTCTAGGACACAAGGTCTACGTCGTCTCCTCCGACAAGGACATGATGCAGCTCGTCAATGATGATGTTGTGATCCTGAATCCGACGAAGGACAACCTGATTCTTGACCGCGCAGGCGTTGAAGCTACTCTCGGGGTCCCGCCGGAGCGGGTGATCGACGTCATGGCCCTGCGCGGTGACTCGATAGACAACATACCCGGCGCACCCGGTATAGGCGACAAGGGGTCAATTGAGCTGATTCAGCAGTTTGGGACGGTCGAGGCGGCTCTTGACCGTGCGAATGAGGTCAAACGCAAGACGTATCGCGAGTCGCTACAAAACAATCGCGACAATATCATTTTGTCCAAAGAGCTTGTCACCATTCACACAGGCGTTCCGATTGAGTATGACCTGAATGACATGCTGACCCAGCCGCCCGATAATGCTGCCTGCCGCGAACTCTTCTCTGAACTTGAGTTCACGACATTGCTGAAAGAACTCGCTCCGTCTGTCGATAACACCCCGATCAGCTATAATTTGTCACCCAATCGAGCACAAATAGATGATTTACTGGCTGACGCTCGCACTACTGGAGCGTCGGGTGAGATCAAAGGGCTTACTGTCGCCGTTTTTGAAGACTCACGCGCGCTTGCCGAAGAGGTTGCGGCCGATTCGTCTGCGGAAGAGATTGAGCCAGAGCCAGAACCTTCGGAGTCGATGTCGCTCTTCGGAGCTCCCGAGCCGGCGACCCCAGCCTCCCGCGCTCCTTCTGTTCCAGCGGTTCTTCAGATCGGTCTCACGACCTCCGACAGCACGGCCATGGTCGTATCAATAGATGCTGCGGGTCTTCGGGATGCTTTGGAAGACGAGAAGCTTCCCAAGCATGTTCATGATCTGAAGGCCGTGCTTCGGGCACTCGAACCGCATGGTGTTACGCTGCGCGGCGTACGCGATGATGTGATGCTTTATAGCTACCTGGTCAATCCGACGCATGGCTCTCATATTCTGCCTGATGTTACCGCTCGATTTACCGATCGAGCGTTAGCTCATGCTTCGAAGAATCCTACGGCTGAGGAGATTGCAAATCTTTTGCCCGAAGCCGCCAACGCCGTGCATCGTCTGTCGAAGACGCTGCGTGAGCAGGTTGAGACGGCTCATCTCACCCACCTTTACGAGACGATGGATCTTCCTCTGGTGTCGGTGCTCTTACGCATGGAGCAGGCTGGTGTTCGCATCGATTCGAGCGTGCTGGGTAGCATGTCTACGCGGCTCGCGATTGATATGGACAACCTTGCTGAACGCATCTATACGGAGTCCGGTTACCGCTTTAATATCAATTCTCCCAAACAGCTAGGCGACGTCCTGTTCAACAAGATGCTGCTGCCTAAGCCGATGAAGTATGGCAAGGGCAAGGTCGTGAGTACAGCGCAGGATGTGCTGGAAGAGCTTGCAGAACATCATGCAGTTCCCGCGCTTGTTCTGGAGTACCGGCAGTTGTCCAAGTTGAAATCAACTTATCTCGACTCGCTTCCGCAACTGACGGACGCAGAGGGGCGCGTGCACACTACGTTCAACCAGGTTGGTACTGCGACCGGTCGACTGTCCAGCACGAACCCTAACCTGCAGAATATTCCGATCCGTACAGCGCTTGGCCGCGAGATCCGTGCGGCATTTATTCCTGCTCCTGGCAACGTTTTGATGTCGGCTGACTACTCACAGATCGAATTGCGGCTGATGGCCCACTTCTCGCAGGATCCGTTGCTGCTCGATGCTTACCGAACCGGTAAGGATATCCATACGCTGACTGCGTCGGAGGTTTTTGGGGTCTCTCCGGAGATGATGGATAAGCAGACACGGGCGCGCGCGAAGGCTGTGAACTTCGGCATCGTGTATGGCATTAGCCCGTTCGGTTTGGCCGCGCAGCTCAACATCGATCAGAAGACTGCAAAGACTTATATCGAGACTTACTTTGATCGGTACAAGGGCGTTCAGCGTTTCATCGAGGAGACGCTTGAGACCGTGCGTCGCGACCAGTCTGTCAAGACGCACTTCGGGCGCATCCGGCCGATTCCGGATATCCAGTCTCGCAATCCCAATATGCGCGGCTTCGCTGAGCGGACCGCTGTTAATACGCCGTTGCAAGGGACTGCTGCGGATTTGATCAAGCTTGCGATGCTCAAGATCGATCAGCTTATTCGTGATCGAAGGCTGAAGTCGCAGATGACGCTGCAGGTTCATGACGAACTACTCTTCGACGTTGTGCCGGAGGAGGCGGAGGAGCTCCAGCAACTCGTGAAGGAGGAGATGGAGCATGTTGAGGAGTTCTCTGTTCCTATCGTTGCTGAGGTCGGGATCGGGGAGAACTGGCGCGATATCAAGTAGACGAGTTTTCCTAGCTTGTTAGCGGTAGCATGAGTACAAGCTATGACTGACGTTAGTGTTCTCTCTCCCCAGATTTTGCTGCACATTGCCCAAACTCTTAACCTTCCGATGCATGGTCTGGTAGCAGTTATATCGCTGCTGGATGAGGGAGGGACTGTGCCGTTTATTGCGCGGTATCGTAAGGAGGCTACGGGAAATCTTGATGAGGTGCAGATTCGTGATATCGAGGAGAAGCTCGCTTACTTCCGCGATCTGGCTGCGCGACGGGCTACGATTCTTGCTTCGATTGCGGAGCAGGGCAAGCTGAGCGATGAGTTGAAGGCGCGGATTGAGGCGACTCTCGATAAGAGTGAGCTGGAGGATCTGTATCTGCCGTATCGTCCGAAGCGAAGGACGAAGGCGACGATTGCGCGCGAGAAGGGGCTGGAGCCGCTGGCGCTTTATCTGTGGGAGCAGAAGGTTGGGGATGAGCTGCTGAGTGTGATGGCTCCACGTTTTGTTGATGTGGAGAAGGGTGTGGCTTCGGTGGAGGAGGCGCTTGAGGGGGCACGGCATATCGTTGCGGAGATGATCAGCGAGAGTGCCGATCTGCGGAAGGCTGCGCGCGCGTTGATGTTTGAAGAGGGCGTGGTGGTGAGTCGCAAGGCACTGGATGCGGTGGATGAGCAGGAGAAGTTCAAGATGTACTACGAGTATCGCGAGCCGGTGAAGACGATTCCGTCGCATCGGATGCTGGCGATTCGTAGGGGCGAGAGTGAGAACGTTCTTTACTTTTTGATTGAGTTGGAGGCGTTGCGTGCTACTGGTGTGTTGCGTCGTGGAGTGCTGCGAGAGCAGGGGGATTGGACGCCGCAGTTGGAGTTGGCGATTGAGGATTGCTGGTCGCGATTGCTGAACTCGTCGATACAAGGGGAGTTGCGGCTGGAGTTGAAGAAGCGTTCGGATCTCGATGCGATTCAGGTGTTTCGGGAGAACTTGCATCATCTGTTGCTGGCACCGCCGGCGGGGCCTATCTCAGTGCTCGGGATTGATCCGGGGCAGAGGACCGGGTGCAAGGTTGCGGTGGTTGATGAGACGGGGAAGTTCCTGGCGAACGATGTGTTGTACCTTCATACGTCGAAGGCCGCGGCTGACGCGGCGGTGAAAACGCTTGAAGCGTTGGTGGTGAAGCATCAGGTGCGCGCGATTGCGATTGGGAACGGGACGGCTTCGCGGGAGACGGATGCGTTTGTGCGGGAGTTTCTGCGGGAGAGGGGGCTGGAGAATATCTTCTCGGTGACGGTGAGTGAGTCGGGGGCGAGTATCTATTCGGCTTCGGATGTGGCGCGGCAGGAGTTTCCGGATCTGGATCTGACGGTGCGTGGAGCGATCTCGATTGCGCGGCGATTACAGGATCCGTTGTCGGAGTTGGTGAAGGTGGATCCGAAGTCGATTGGGGTTGGGCAGTATCAGCATGATGTGGACCAGAGGCAGTTGCAGCAGTCGCTTGAGACGGTGATTGAGAGCTGCGTGAATCGTGTGGGCGTTGATCTGAATACTTCGTCGTGGACGTTGCTGCGGTATGTTTCGGGTGTGACGGAGCGGACGGCGTTGAACATTGTGAGCTATCGGAATGAGCATGGGCGGTTTCGCTCACGGACTCAGTTGATGAAGGTGCCAGGGATCGGGGCGAAGACGTTCGAGCAAGCTGCGGGGTTTTTGCGGATTCGGGATGGGGAGAATCCGCTGGATATGACGGCGGTTCATCCGGAGTCGTATGCGGTGGTGGAGCAGATTGCGGCGTCGTTGAAAGCTCCGGTTGAGGAGTTGATTAAGAGTCCGGGGTTGCTGGAGAAGGTGGATAAGAGCGCGGTTTCGGCGGGGAGTTTTACGCTGAACGATATTTTGGAGGAGTTGAGGAAGCCGGGGCGGGATCCGAGGGATAAGTTTGTTGCGCCGAGTTTCAATGAGAGCGTGCGCGAGCTGTCGGATGTGATGCCGGATATGGTGCTCGAAGGTGTGGTGACGAATGTGACGAAGTTTGGCGCGTTCGTCGACATCGGGGTGCATCAGGATGGGCTGGTTCATATCAGCGAGCTGTCGGTGAAGTTTATTAAGGATCCGTCTGAAGCGGTAAAGGCGGGACAGATTGTGAAGGTGAAGGTGCTTTCGGCGGATGCGAAGACGAAGCGGATTGCGCTATCGATCAAAGCGTTGCATGAGGCTGGACCGCGGGGTGTTCGGCCGGTGGCACAAGGTTCGACTGGTGCGATGGGACAGGGTCGGCCAGCAGTGAAGGCTCAGGTGCAGGTAAAGACGCAGATGCCACCGAAGGCTCCGGCTTCGTTTGAGGACAAGCTGGCGATGCTGACCTCGAAGTTCAAGGGGCGATAGGGCTCAGGGAACGATGGGCGTGTGGGTGCTCGTGCGGGTGCGCCAGATATCGAGCAGGGTGGCGGCGATGGTGAAGAGGACGGGGCCGAGCACGATGCCGATAGGACCGAAGACGGCGATGCCTCCGAGGATGGAGAGCAGGATGGCGGCCGTGTGAGCTCGTAGGTGCCCACCGACGAGGATCGGGTAGAGGATGTTGTCGATGGTGCTGACGATGAGGCCTCCCCAGATGGCGAGGAGTGCGGCTTTTCCCCAGTGTCCGTTAAGGCCGAGGTAGATTGCGATGGGTCCCCAGACGAGGAAGGCACCGAAGGCAGGGATCATCGCGAAGGCCATGAGAGTGAAGGACCAGAGGACGATACCGGGAACTCCGAGCGCCCAGAAGGCCAGGCCAGCGAGGAAGCCTTGAACGGCGGCGATGGCGAGGCGACCGAGGGCGGTGGCGAGGATGGTGTCGCCGACGCGTTCGAGGAGTTCGTTGGTTTCGTCTTCGCGAAGGGGGAGCAGGGAGCGTAGTCCGGCGAGGGCGAGGGCGCGGTCGCGGAAGAGGAAGAAGAGCAGGAAGAGCATGACGACAAGTTGAGTGATGACGCGGATGGAGTCGCCGAGGAGTGAGCTGAGCTTTCCGGCGAGGAAGGCACCGGTAGTGCGGGCGGCGTTGTTGGCGTCGATGGAGTCGGTGAAGGCTTCGAGGCGTGAGGCGAGGGCTGGACGGTTGGCGATGAAGTCGGTAATTGGGTTCTGCGTGGCGTTGCTGCGGAGGGCAGCGACGGCTGATAGGGCCTGTTCGCCGAGGTCCTGTGTGAGGAAGAACATGGGAACGATGACGGCGAGGATGACCAGAATCAGCGCTACGGCAGCGCAGGTGGAGCGGTGTTTGATCTTTGTGGCTAGCCAGTCGTAGGGGCGTTGGGTGACGACGGCGAGGACGATGGCTCCCACGATGGCGGTGAAGAAGGGCTGGAGGACAAATGCACAGATGATCAGGACGCCGAGGGTGAGGAGGAAGAGGGTGATCTGCTTCCATGGTGGAACTTCTCGGCTGTCTTGCATGCTTGGCTCCGTGGGGGTGTTGGGGATGGTATATGTTTGATCTGTTTCGATGCGGTTCGGAGATGAATCGGTCGATTAATCTGACTATATGTTTCTGCCAGAGGGCCCTGTGACTGCAACAACTGCCTTGCTATTCCTTTTTACCAGCTTGCTTGCTCCCGCCTTTGGTCAGATTGCGGCGACTCCTGCTTCCAATCCAGTTTTGGCCAGGGTTATGGATGGACAGATAAAACAAACCAAGATCGGAGAGTGTGCCCACGCCATTAATCCTGTGCTGCTCTACCAACAGGTTGAGATTGATTCCGCGGAGGATGGCGAGATTAGCATTGCCGGCCACTCTAATGATGGGCAAAAGTGGAGAGCAACGATAGAGGTGGCTCCTGTCGCTGAATGCGAGGTATGGGCGGCTGAACTTTCGCCCGGCTACCCCCCATCCATTATCTTGCTAGCCGCAGGTATAAATAGTAGTGGAGGGTGGGATACAAAACTCTCTCTTTTTTTGTTCAATAAGGAAGGGATGCCGATGCCGTGGCAAGCGACGTCGATGTTCGATTGGGACGATAGCGGTGTGAAGGAGATCGTCAGGGGACCGGGTGCAGAGAGGGCAAGTATTGTCCTTCCTATTCAGGAGGGAGATAGATTCGACGGATTTAGCTACGCTTATGAGTTGTATGACGTGGTTGGTGACAGGGTTCAACCTGTTGCCGATGTCCGATATGGTGTGAGATGGCCGTGGATTCCTAAGGGTCAGCACACTCTCGATGAACACCGTCAGATGAACTCCTTGTCTACTGTTCCAACGACGACTAAAGCCAAAGGCAACGACGATTCGCCGGTCAGAATCAAAAAGCTGTCGAAAACGGCCGCGAACAATGATCAGATCGAACTAGATGATAAAAGTTCAGTTCTCTTTCCCGATATGTTGGTGGAAGATAATGCTTCGCACGAGAGAGTCATTGTCTTCGCACCCCAAGAAGAAGATTTGCGTAAGCTTCTCAAGCCTGGGACGACTGTACAGGTGATTGGTAAAGAGTGTTACGGGGATGAATGTGCTCCGCTCATCTTGCAGGCTGTTACTCGGTAGGCGCCGGCGTTGGTTGGACATCCACGGAGACGGTGTGATCTTTCGCGCTAACGGCGCTTCAGCATCTCTAATTCGTCGAGGGTGCGGGGCCAGTCCTTGCCGAGCAGGCGAGAGAGGCTGCGGTCGGCGAGGACCTTGCCGCCGGTTTGGCATTGGGCGCAGTAGTTGGTTTCGTTGTCGGCGTAGCGGATGCGCTGGATTGGCTGGCCGCAGGTGGGGCATGGTTGCTGAAAACGACCATGCACAGCCATATCTTTGCGGAAGGCTGTGACTTTTTCGGGGAAGGCTTCGTTGGCTTCTGCGGTGAGGCGGTCGATCCAGAGTTGCATGGTGTCGCGGGTGGCGTTGAAGAGGCGTTGCCATTGCTCGTCGGTGAGTTTGTGGGTCTGCAGGATGGGGGAGAGCTGGGCTGCATGGAGGATCTCGTCGGAGTAGGCGTTGCCGACGCCGGAGAGGATGCGCGGGTCGGTGAGGGCGCGTTTGAGGGTGCGGTTTTCTTCGGTGAGGGCGGCGCGGAAGGTAGGGAGGTCGGTGGTGAAGATGTCGATGCCGCCGGGGTCGATGGATTGCATGTCGGCTTCATTGCGGAAGAGGTGGAGGGAGGCGCGGCGCTTGGAGCCGGCTTCGGTGAGGACGAGGGAGCCGTTGGGAAAGTCGAAGGAGGCGAGGTTGTTGCGGCCGCCGAGTTTGGCTCCGAGGGGGCGCCAGTGGAGGCGGCCGGCGATCATGAGGTGCAGGACGAGCCAGATGCCGTTGTCGAGTTCGACGGCGATGCGTTTGCCGATGCGACGGAGGGTGCGGACGGTGTGGCCTTCGGCCTCTTCGACGGTGGGTTGGACGGTGCGGAGGAGGAAGGGGCTGGCGATGCGGAGTTGGGTTAAGGGCTGGCCAACTATGCGTGGGGTTAGGGCGGAGAGGTAGGCCGAGATGTCGGGTAGCTCTGGCATGGGTCTGAGCTTTGGATGAATTGTAGCGGAGAAAAGCGGTTGTGCTGCGGAAGATGCCCACACATCAGAATCGATGCATGGGCACCCGGCGCGCCGCTGGTTAAGTAGTCTTTTCGATGATCGAGTCGGGTTGTTGGGCGTACTCGGCCCATGAGCCGTCGTAGAGGCTGACGTTTTTTGCGCCGGCGAGTTCGAGGCCGAGGGCGATGACGGCTGCGGTGACGCCGGAGCCGCAGGTGGTGGTGATTGGCTGCTGTAGGTCTATGTTTTTTGCGGCGAAGAGTTGTTGGAGTTTGTCGGCGGGTTTGAGGCGGCCGTCTTCGATGAGTTCGGTAAAGGGGACGCTGGTGGCGCCGGGCATGTGGCCGGAGCTTAGGCCGGGGCGCGGCTCGGGCGCGGTGCCGTTAAGCGGGGAGCGGAGCGGGCGTCGAGGATCTGCTGGTGGTTGGAGATCTTTTCTTTGATTTGGGCGAGGTCTTTCACGGCTTCGTGGTTGAGCTTGGCGTGGAAGCCGGCCAGTGCGTGGTGGACGGGGCCGGATTCGGTTGGGAGGCCGGCTTCGGTCCAGGCGCGGAGGCCGCCGTCGAGGATGTAGACGTGTGGGGCGCCGAAGGTGCGGAGCATCCACCATGCTCGGGGGGCGGAGAAGACGCTCTCTTGTTCGTAGATGACGATGGTGGCTTTGTCGGCGATGCCGAGGGTGGACATGCTGCGGGAGAAGGCTTCGGCTGTGGGGAGCATGTGGGGGAGGGAGGTCCCGTGGTCGGAGAGGTCTTCGATGTCGAAGAAGATGGCGCCGGGGATGTGGTTGGCGAGGTAGCGGGCGTGGGTGTCGATGGAGGGAGTGACGCCTACGGGTGGGAGGGTGGCGTCGAGGATGATTGTGTCGGGATTTTGAAGGCGGGCGGCGAGCCATGTGGGGGTGACGAGGGGGTTCATGGAGATTAGATTACTGTGTGTCCGGGGTGGACGACTGGAGTCGCGGTGCGGTCCTTCGGACGATGCCCACATCTCAGAATCGAGGTATGGCGAACCCGCCTATTTGCGAACAGAGAGTGTC
>CAVYUE010000003.1:0-48588 GCA_963771625.1 uncultured Acidobacteriaceae bacterium | reverse complement strand
TGGCGGAGAATGGGGGATTCGAACCCCCGATAGAGCTTTCGACCCTATAACGGTTTAGCAAACCGCCGCCTTCAGCCACTCGGCCAACTCTCCGTCTCTGGTATTACTATGAGCGAAACCCTGCAGATGGGTGTTTCGGTTCCGCTCCGGCTTTCGCAATTATAGCTTGAGGCTGGGGGAGGAACGAAAGCAATTTTTTTTTTTTTTTTTTTTTTTTTTTTTTTTTTTTTTTTTTTTTTTTTTTTTTTTTATATATATAAAAAAAAAAAAATAGACCGAGTATTCACAGGAGATCCTTACGCAACTACGACTAGAGAAGTAGAAAATGGGATGCTGGCATTCTTCGTTGCGCTCGTACAGAGATGAAAATTTTTTTTTTCCCACATAAAAAAAACACTGACGTCAGAGAGACGGTGAGGAGCGTTTGAGAGGACGGCCCGGATATATATCGAGGTGGGACCAGATTACGTTATAGAGAGAGAATCGAGCCAGGCAAGGCACGAGCATTTTCCCCCGCGAAGATGCGGCTGCTGCCCCTGATTGCGGCCACATACTTTATGGTGTCGGGGGGGCCGTATGGGCTGGAGGACATTATCGGCAAGGCGGGGTATGGCCGGGCGCTGCCGCTGCTGCTGGTGGTGCCGCTTGTGTGGAGCCTGCCGACGACGTTGATGGTGGGCGAGCTGGCGTCGGCGATGCCGGAGGAGGGCGGCTTTATTGCTGGGTGCGGCGGGCGCTGGGGCGTTCTGGGGATTTCAGGAGGCGTGGCTAGTTTGGCGGCGAGCGTGTTCGACATGGCGATCTATCCCACGATCTTTGTGATCTACCTGGGCGGTTCAATCCGGCATGACGGCGGGGCACCGGGGGATGTGTGGGCGCTGCTGGTGGTGGTGGTGTGTGCGCGTGGAATCTGCGCGGGGCTCCGGCGGTGGGCGAGGGGTCGGTGGGGCTGTTTTGCTGCTGCTGTCTCCGTTTGTGGTGCTGATGGGGGTTGGGTTGTGGCATGGGTTGGTGCATGGGGCGCAGGGGGCGGCCGGCATGGCTGGTCCGGCGGCGGGGAGGGACTTTGCGGGGGCGGTGTCGGTGGCGCTGTGGAACTACATGGGGTGGGACAACGCTTCGACGGTGGCGCAGGAGGTGGAGCATCCGCAGAGGAACTATCCGCTGGCGATGGTTTCGGCGGCGGGGCTGGTGGCGGTGACGTATGTTCTGCCGCTGGCGGCGGTGGGGCTGGTGGGGATTCCGGCGGGACAGTTTTCGACGGGGGCTGGGCGGATGCGGCGCGGGAGTTGGTGGGGCCGTGGCTGGCGCTGTGCGTGGTGGTGGGCGGGACGATCAATGGGTTTGGGATGTTCAACGCGCTGATGATGAGCTATACGCGGGTGCCGTTTGCGATGGCGGAGGAGGGGATGCTGCCGGAGGTGGTGGCGCGGAAGAACAAGTGGGGGTGCCGTGGGTGAGTGTGGTGCTGTGTTCGGTGGCGTGGGCGCTGGCGCTGAGGCTGTCGTTTGAGCGGCTGATCTCGATTGACCTGGTGTTGTATGGGGCGAGGTTGATGCTGGAGTTTGTGGCGCTGGTGGTGCTGCGGGTGAAGGAGCCGGGGTTGGCGAGGCCGTTCAAGGTGCCGGGTGGGATTTTAGGGGCGGTGGCGATGGGGGTGGGACCGGCAGTGCTGATCGGGTTTGCGTTGTGGGCGGCTCGGGGGAGAAGGTGGCAGGGCTTCCGGCGCTGGGGTTTGCGGCGATTGTGGCGGTGATGGGGCCGGTGGTGTATCTGGTGGCGAGAGCGGCAAAAAGGGCCGCCAGTTGGCGACCCCTTCTGTTTGAGCTGGCGAATGACTACTTCTTGGGGACGGGCTTGGGATTGGATTGGTCTTGTTGTCGATGAAGCGCTGCTGGGCTTCGAGCACCTTGTTGCGAGCGAATGAGGCGTCACGCCAGCCCTTTACTTCGACGCGCTTGCCTTCAAGGTCTTTGTAGATGGCGAAGAAGTGGGTGATCTCCTTGAGCATGTGGGGATAGATCTCGGAGAAGTTCCAGACGTCCTTGTAGCGGGGATTGCCCTTGCCGACGCAGAGGACCTTCTCGTCACCGAGCCCCTGGTCGAGCATCTCGAGCACGCCGATGGGGCGGACCTGCATCACGCAGCCGGAGAAGCTGGGGGTGTCGACGAGGACGAGGCAGTCGAGCGGATCGCCGTCGTCGCCAAGGGTGCTGGGGATGAAGCCGTAGTCGCCGGGATAGTGGACGGGCGAGTAGAGATTGCGGTCGAGACGGAAGACGTGGAGCTCTTTATCGTACTCGTATTTGTTGACACCCTCGTAGGGAATCTCGATGACCGCATTGATGACCTCGGGGCTGTTCGGCCCGACGGGGAGCTCCAGGTAATTCGTCATAAAGTTTGGTATCTTTTCTCGTTACTCGCGTTGTGTAAAAAAATTGGCGCCTGCAGGTGAAGGCTGGTTGTGATCGGGGGAGCCGGGGTGGGAGGCTCGTGTCCTCGCAGGAGGGCAAAAGCTGCACCATGTCTATAATCAGACAAGATGAAGGCTCATGTCTATGTCACGCTGAAACGAACGGTGCTGGATGCCCAGGGGCAGACGGTTGCAGATGCATTGCGGCGAATGGAATATCGCGGCATCTCCGATGTGCGGCAGGGGAAGTATTTCCTGCTGACCCTGGAAGATGGATTGGAACAGAACGCCGCGCAGGCCGAGGTCGAACGGATTGCGCGTGAGGTGCTGACAAACCCTGTGATTGAAGAGTTTACGTTCCGGCTGGAGGCCTGAGCGGAGGCTTCCTGGGCGGTACTCGGCACGGAAGTTAACGTAAATTTTGGATGCATCACCAACATCGCGGCCCGTGGGCTCGTGCGCGTCGCTGTCTGCGGGTGCTAGGCTTAAAAGGTTATAGAGGACGAGTCTTTTGAGTGATGCGATCGTGGAAAGTGCAGTAGTGAAGCCTGTCGATGTGGTGGCAGGTGGGAGTCGGTTTGTGCGGGCGTGCCTGCGTCGTCCAGTCGACAGAACGCCAGTTTGGTTTTTGCGCCAGGCTGGACGGTATATGCCGGAGTATATGGCTGTGCGGAAGCACCATTCACTGCTGGAGATCTGCCGGACGCCGGAGATTGCGGCAGAGGTGACGATTACGGCGGCGGAGCGGTTGGGGGTGGATGCAGCGATCATCTTTGCGGATCTGCTGCTGCCGTTTACGCCGATGGGGCTCGACTTTGAGTTTGTGGCGGGCGAGGGACCGGTGGTGCATACGCCGGTGCGGTCGCTGGAGCATGTGCAGGCGTTGAGGACTGATCGCGTGGAGGAGCTTGGTTACGTGGCTCGGGCGATCGAGAAGGTTGCGACGCACTTTGCTGCGCCGCGAGCCGATGGAGATGAGCTGGGGATCATTGGATTTTGTGGTGCTCCGTGGACTCTTGCGAGTTACATGATCGAGGGTGGCAAGCAGGGCGGTGGGGACCGCAACTATATCGAGACGAAGAAGATGATGTACTCGAATGGGGTTGCGTGGTCTCTGCTGATGGAGAAGATTGTAACGGTTTTGGTTGCTTATGCGCAGCAGCAGGTGGAGGCCGGTGCGGATGTGATCCAGGTCTTTGATAGTTGGGTGGGCAAGCTGAGCGTTCGGGACTACAAGCAGTATTGTTTAGGGTGGACGACGGAGCTGGTGCAGCGAATCAAAGCGATGGGTGTGCCGGTGATCTACTTTGGCGTGGAGACCGCTTCCCTGCTTCCAGCAATGAGTGAGACCGGAGCCGACGTGATTGGACTTGATTGGCGTACGCCGTTGGACGTGGGCTGGAAATCGGTCGGTGCTGGGTGCGCTGTTCAGGGGAATCTTGATCCAATAGCACTGTTTGCGAATGAAGATGTGTTGAAGGAGCAGGTGCGCGAGATTCTTGCGCTTGCGGCTGGTCGACCAGGGCATATCTTTAACCTCGGCCATGGCATTGTGCCGGGAACGCCTGTTGAGAACGTGATTCGGGTGGCGGAGTGGGTGAAGGAGTTGAGCGCGCTGTGAGTTCAACGGAGAGTTCGACAGGCAAGAGTGCGGTGCTGCTGCTCGCGCATGGCACGCCGGATGTGCTGGGCGAGATGGCAGAGTATCTGAGCAAAGTGACTGGTGGTCGAGCGCTGCCGGATGAGGTTGTGAAGGAGCTGCAGCATCGCTATGCGTTGATTGGCTTGGGAGAGGCTCCCGGTGTGGAGGCTCCGCCACTGACGAAGTGGACGATGACGCAGGCTTATCTGCTGGAGCAGGCGCTGGGCGCGGGCAAGGTGTATGTGGGAATGCGGAACTGGCATCCATACATAGCGGATGTTGTGGACGAGATGCGGAAGGATGGGGTGACGCACATCAAGGCGGTGTGCCTGGCTCCGCAGAACTCGCGCACGAGCGTGGGGCTTTACAGGAAGGCTGTGCTGTCGGCTGCGACGGGGATTGAGGTGGAGTTTGTCGCTGGGTGGGCGGAGAGTCCGTTGCTGGCGGAGGCGTTTGCGGAGAAGCTGTGGCCGGTTTGGGCTGAGGCTTGTGCGCAGACGGGGCAGCGAGTGCCGGTTTTGTTTACCGCGCATAGCGTGCCGTGCAGGACGATCATGACGGGAGAAGCTTCAGTAGCAGGTGCGAGGCCAGGAACTCCTGTGCAGGATTCGCCCGATCCATATCCAGTAGAGGCAAAGCGCACGGCTCAGATGGTAGCGGATCGAATGGCCGCGGTGGGATTTCATGAGAGCGATTGGTATTTTGCGTTTCAGAGTCAGGGTGTCAGTGGTGGGCCCTGGATTGGACCGACGGTTGAGGATACGCTGAAGGCGATCAAGGCCGAAGGGCACGTTGGCGTGGTGATGCAGCCGGTGGGCTTCCTCTGCGATCACGTTGAGATCCTGTACGACATCGACATTGCGTTTCGAGAGAGCGCGCAGGAGTTGGGGTTGAAGTTGTGGCGGGCAGAGAGTTTGAATGACTCCGAGCTGCTGGTGCACGCGCTGGTGGATGTTGTCTCCGGCGAGTATAAGGCGACGGTGGATGAGGTAATGGTTCCAGCGTAGGTATAGGCTGTCATGAGGGCCGAAGGCGGGGGCTCTGGCCTCCGCTTTTTGTTTGCGGTATTTCCCGGGAGAGATGATGAAGCGGGTTGCAATTGTGGGCGGCGGAGTGGCCGGTCTGGCGGCGGCGTATGAGCTGGCGCAGCAGGTTTACGACGGCGCAGCGCTGCAAGTAGTGCTGTTTGAAGCCTCGACGCGGCTGGGTGGAATCATCGAGACGGTACACGAGGGTGAGTTTGTCATTGAGTGTGGGCCTGATGCCTGGGTGACAGAAAAGCCGTGGGCGCGGGAGCTGGCGGAGGAGCTTGGACTCGGTGACGAGGTGATGGCTTCGAATGACGCTACGCGGAAGACGTATGTGCTGGTCGATAAAAAGCTGCTGGCGATGCCGGATGGTATGCGGATGATGGTGCCGGGAAACCTGGACGCACTGGACGCCTCGGATTTATTCAGCGGCGAGGCGAAGCAGGCATTTCGCGATGAGGTGGGACGGGCGGAGGAGCTGCAGGCAGGCGCTCCCGATGCGGACGAGAGTGTTGCGGAGTTTGTACGGCGGCACTTTGGCGATGAGGTGTTGAAGAAGATTGGCGCTCCGCTGCTGAGCGGTGTGTTCGGCGGCGATGTGAGCAAGTTGAGCGTGCGGGCTGTGATGGCGCCATTTGTCGCGATGGAGCAGGAGCACGGAAGCTTGATCACCGCGCTGCATGTGCGGGCTGCTGCTTCGAAGACACCCTCCGTGTTTACTACGCTGCGGAGCGGTATGGGAACGCTGGTGGATCGGATGATCGCAGCGATTCCGGAGGATTGGATTCGGCTCGCCGCGGAGGTGAGGTTTGTCTCGTATGGTGAGGAAGGTTGGCTGATTGGAACTGCTCGTGGCGTGGAGCAGTTTGATGCGGTGATGATGGCGGCTCCGGTTGACGTAGCTCGTTGCCTGCTGGAACCGGTGGATGCCGAGATGGCGCCGTTAATGGAGATGGACGCGAGTTCAGCGGTAGTGGTGGCGTTTGGATTTCCTGACGCGGCGAGATTTGCGGTGCCGCCGGGGTTCGGGTTTCTGGTGCCGCCGGGCTCGGATAGTCTGCTGCTGGCTTGTACGTTCGTTGATCAGAAGTTCGATGACCGCGTGCCACAGGGTGGTCGGCTAGTTCGAGCGTTCTTTGGGGGGAAGGCGGCTGAACGGCTGATGCGTTGCGGCAACGATGAGACGGCGGCGGTAGCTCGGATGGAGTTGGCACGGATTCTGGGACCGCTGCCGGAGCCACAGATTACCGTGGTGCGCCGCTGGCCGCGTAGTTTGCCGCAGTATGGAGTGGGGCATCTGGAGCGGATGAAGGCGCTGGAGGATCGAGTGAAGGCGCTCGACGGATTGTGGCTGCTTGGCAACGGATATCGCGGCGTGGGCGTGCCCGATCTAGTGCGGGATGCGCGTGGTGCAGCGCGGCAGATTGCGGGCAAGGGCTAGCTGTCGGGGTTGGCGCGAACTTTTCAAATTTGACCCACGCCTGTGAGCGGGATAGTCTTTTGTCATCTGGTGTTGGGAAGACGGTGTGAATCCGTCGCTACCCCGTAACTGTAAGCGCTGAGGGTTTGACAGGTTGTACTAAGCCACTGGGATTCGTCCTGGGAAGGTGAGTCAAGTTCCGATGAAGCGTAAGTCAGGAGACCTGCCAGAGGCCGATCAGGCTTGATTCAGCTTCGCTGGGAGAGCTGGAGAGCATTCTCGCTGACTTCGATAGAAAGTCTGCACGAGCGCTGCCTAAATTTATTCCCGCTCAGCTCAATGGGCATCCGATGGATACCCGGGCAAGGAGCTAACGATGCAGGAGACGCGCCAGGGTTCCGTAACTCTCGTTCTTGGTGGTGTTCGTAGCGGCAAGAGCCGTTACGCGCAGCAGCTCGCCGAGCGGTCGGACCGCGTGATGTTTGTGGCAACCGCGAAGATCGCGGACGACGAGATGCAGAGGAAGATTGCGCGCCACCGCGAGGAGCGCCCCGCCGATTGGATCACCGTGGAGGAGCCGCTGGAACTGGCCCGAGTGCTGACGCATCATCAGACCGACTGCGATGTGATGGTGATGGATTGCCTTACTATCTTTGCGGCGAACCTTCTTGAAGAAGAGGGAGAGAATGACGAAGCGATTGAACAGCGGATCGAGGCTCTGAGCGCGGCGCTGCGTGATGCTCATTGTTCCGTTGTGCTGGTATCAAATGAGGTGGGCAGTGGCGTAGTTCCGGCGTATCCGCTGGGGCGGAGGTACCGCGATCTGCTGGGCGAAATCAACCAGCGGATTGCGCGGGTTGCCGATGACGTTGTGTTGATGGTGGCAGGACTGCCGCTGGCTTTGAAGGGACACCTCGAGGTGACACTGTGAGGGGGCTACTGGTTTCGGGTACAGCCAGTGGCGTGGGGAAGACGACGGTCGCGCTGGCGATCATGGCAGGACTGCGACGGCGCGGGATGATCGTGCAGCCGTTCAAGTGCGGACCTGACTTTCTCGACACAGGCCATCACACGCGGATCTGCGGCAGGACGGCGCGGAACCTCGATACATGGATGCTGAGTGCGGAGGCGAACGAGAGCGTTCTGCAAAACGCTGCTCGGGGGGCGGATGTACTCGTCGCAGAGGGCATGATGGGGTTGTTCGACGGAAAGAGCGGGAGCTCGGAGGCTGGGAGCAGCGCGGAGATCGCGAAGTTGCTAAAGCTGCCGGTGGTGCTCGTTGTGGATGCGGCGAAGACAGCGCGAAGCATAGCTGCGGTGGTGCTGGGTTTTGAGATCTTCGATCCCGAGTTGCAGCTTGCGGGAGTAATTCTGAATCGCGTTGCGAGTGAGCCGCACTACGAGATGCTGCGCGCGGCGATTGAGTCGTCGTGCAAGACGCAGATTTTAGGCTGGCTGCCTCGGGAGGCGGCGATCGCTATTCCTGAACGGCATCTTGGGTTGCAGGCAGCTGCGGAGATCGCTGAGGACAACGAAGATGACGCCATCTATACGTTGGCTGAGCTGGCGGAGAAGTATTTCGATCTTGATGCGCTGCTTGGTTTGGAGTGCGGCCTGCAGATGGCTGAGTTTGCGAGTTCGCGCAGAGGAGATACGTTCCTTGGCGGGACGGTTAGGGTGGGTGTTCCGTCCGATCATGCGTTCTCGTTTTATTACGAAGACAATCTCGATCTGCTTCGAGAGCAGGGAGTTGAGATCGTTCGCTTCAGCCCGTTGCACGACGCTGCTTTGCCGCACGATCTCGATGGGCTTTATCTCGGCGGTGGCTATCCGGAGTTACACGCAGAGCAGTTGAGAGGAAACCGACAGATGCTTGAGGATGTTCGCTCGTTTGCCGCGTCCGGCCGGCCGGTGTATGCGGAGTGCGGTGGAATGCTTTATCTGGCTGAGAGTTTGCGAACGGCTGATGGCTTGACCTACGCGATGGCCGGTGTACTGCCACTCTCGATGCAGATGACCGAGAGGCTTGTCCAGTTCGGGTATGTCACGGTTGAATTCACCCACGACTGCCTTCTTGGACGTGAGGGAACGATCGTTCGCGGGCATAGTTTTCATTACTCGCGCATCAGTTCTCAAGGCAAAGTCGCGACGAACTACCGCGTGCTGCATTCCATGTCTGGCAAAGAAGAGCTTGAAGGGTTCGGGCAAGACAACGTGTTGATGAGCTACATTCACCTGCACTTTCGAGCGAACACCACTGTGGCCGAGAACTTTGTTGCCGCGATTCGGCAGGCACGAGCAGGCAAGGCGGTGATGGCATGAAGCGTTCTTTCTTATGTCTATCGCTAGTCACGCTACTTGCTGTTCCATGCTTCGCTAGTCGCACGCTGACCGATGAGATGGGCCGGAGTGTGGTGGTTCCAGATCATCCACATCGCATCATCTGTTTGATGCCCAGCGTGACCGATACTGTCTATGCACTCGGTGCGGGCGACGATGTCATCGCTATCAGTGACTACACAAAATATCCGGCAGCAGCGCTGAAGAAGCCGAGCGTCGGCGATCTGATCAAGCCGTCCATCGAGACGATCGTCTCGTTACATCCGGACCTCGTCATTGGATATCAATTCAAGGGGCCGCTGGAGGTGACCGACCAACTGGAACGGATTGGCATTCCGATCTTTCTGGTGAGTCCCCACGGCATTGCTGGCATCATGCGTTCCGTGGAGACGATCGGACAAGCGTTGAATCGAGCACCTCAGGCGGATGCGCTGGTCCACAGTCTACAGTTGCGAGTGGATGCAGTGAAAGCGCGGACTAGCGGCTTGCCTGCGCCGAGAGTCTTTATGCCGATCTGGTACGACCCGATTACGACGATTGGAAAGAATGCGTTCATCACGGAGGTCATTGAAGCGGCCGGCGGCCGATCTGTGACAGACGATATCTCCGCGGAGTGGCCACAGGTGAGCATGGAGGTTGTGCTCGAACGTGCTCCCGAAGCGCTGGTGATGGTGCGCGGCGGCAAGATGACCTTTCAAGTGCTGGAGAGCAGGCCGGGATGGGGCAGCATGGCCGCCATCCAGCAACATCGCGTGTACTACATCGACGATCGGATTAACTTTGCCAGTCCGGCCGCGATTGATGCCCTGGAGGATCTCGCAAAACAGTTTCATCCCTGAGCTGAGCCGTTCAGCTTGCAACCACCAAATCAACAGCAAGGTGTCGGGAAGCGCGGTGCGAATCCGCCACTACCCCGTAACTGTAAGCGCAGAGAGCCAAGGCATGGACGTGCAACGCCACTGGAGAGCATTCCGGGAAGGCAGCCACGGCTCGATGAAGCGCAAGCCAGGAGACCGGCCTTGCTCTACCAACCCGAGGGGGAAATATGCATCACTTCGTTCGTAACTTATCGAGAGGCCATTGGATTGTGGGCCTTTTTGTCGTCTCGCTGTTTACGTTGTCATCCACGCTTACTGCGCTCGCTGCAGAGCAAGGGGGCTTGCGCGGAACGGTGAAAGACCCGCTTGGAGCTGTTGTCGCCAATGCTTCCGTCGAACTCATGAATGGGACCACCGTCGTGAAGACAACGACGACGGACGCAACTGGCAACTATACATTCGATATATCGATGCCTGCGCGTTATCGGGTACGCGCTATCGCTCCGACTTTCCAAGCCACCACAAGCCAATCAGTTTACGTTACGAAATCTACAAGGGCAGAGATGGACGTAACGCTTGCCACTCAGACTCTGACGCAAGAAGTTTCAGTAATTGCATCTGCAACGCCCACACCAGTCGCTCAGATTGGCGCGTCCGTCACGGTATTGACTGCGGAAGACTATCGCCAGTTCACAGAGGTGCAGGATCCTCTGCGCCTGGTTCCGGGGCTGCAGGTGACGCAGGTCGGACAGCTCGGCGGTACCACTGGGCTTAATATTCGCGGTGGCAGCACCGATGCGAATAAGGTGCTGATCGACGGCGTACCGGTGAACGATATCGGTGGAGCGGTCGAGTTTGCCAACTTCGCGACTGTGGGCGTCGACAAGATGGAAGTGCTACGCGAGCCGAACAGCGCGTTGTATGGCTCGGACGCACTGGCTGGCGTCGTGAGCCTGACGACCACGCGAGGTACAACGCGGTTTCCTTTGTTGACTTATGCCGGCGATGGCGGGAACTTCAGCACGTATAACCAACAAGCGACTGGGAGCGGCACTGTACGGCAGTTTGACTACTATGGTGCGTTTGCGCGTTTGGATAGTCGCAATAATCTGCCGAACGATTCGTTTCATAACGCCACGTACGCCGGCAACTTTGGATGGCAGCCAAATTCGACCAACGATCTCCGCTTCACTGTACGTCATCTTTCGGTCTCCAGCGGACAGCCCAACGCCATTCTGCTGTATGGCATTGCGGACGACGCAGCACAAAAGGCTCAAAATACCTACTACAGCGGCACATGGAACAACCAAGCCACTGCGAAGTGGCACAATGAGATTCTCTATGGCGGATTGCGTCTGAACTCACAGTTCGACGACTTCGCGCCGACGGGAATCCCCGACCCGTCCGGATCCGGTAATTTTCTCGGCGCTCCTACGACCATCACGGGAGCGAATGGATACAGCGTGAGCGGCCAGGCACTCTTTCAGTTTGGAGAGGCCTACCCAAATCAATTTCTCGCCGTCACCAGCCGCGACTTTGTCTACGCCCAGAGTGACTACCGCATAAACCCACATGTACTACTACTCGGCGGATTTAGATATGAGGCTGAGCGTGGATCGACACAGTTCACCGGCGAGCCAGCCAGCTCCATTAGCCGAGGCAACTATAGTTATACGTTGCAAATCTCGGGTGATATCGGCAACCGTCTCTACTACAACGTAGGTAGCGGAATCGAAAATAATGGGTTGTTCGGAGTTGCGGGAACGCCGCGAGCGTCCCTCGCTTATTATCTTGTGCGCCCTTCATCATCAGGTTGGCTAAGTGGAACGAAGCTGCACGCCAGCTTTGGCAAAGGGATTAAAGAGCCGAGCATCTCTCAACAGGCAAGCTCGCTCTTCGATATTCTTGCGGCACTTCCGAACGGGGAGCAACTGATCTCGCAGTTCAACGTTGGACAGATTGGTCCTGAAAACTCGCGTACCTATGATGGAGGCATCGATCAGCAGTTGTGGAACGGCCGTGCTCGACTCGGTGTCACTTACTTCCACAATGAATTTACAAATGGCGTAGAAGATGTTCCGCCGGCGGGATTGATCGAGCTTGGAGTTCCTGAGGCGAATCTTCCAGCGTTGGAGAATGGAGCTTACGTCAATTCTGAAGCACTGCGCTCACAGGGTGTGGAGTTTGAGGCAGAGTACAGGATTAGCAGTCGATTTTTTGCGCGCGGCGGCTACACCTACACCGACGCGGTCGTACAGCATTCCTTCGCGAGTGCATCGTTCAATCCAACTTCCAACTTCAGTGAAATTCCGATCGGCTCCTTCGCTCCTCTTGCGGGATCGCGGCCATTTCGCGTGGCTCCGCACTCCGGATACGTCGGGCTGAACTATACACATTCAAAGTTCTATAGCTCCCTCACGGGTACACTGGTTGGACGACGCGACGACAGCGACTTTCTCCTCGACCCGGACTTCGGACCAAATTTATTGCTGCCCAACCGTAATTTGGACGGGGCCTATCAACAGTTCAATCTGAGTGGTGGCTATCAGGTCACATCAAGACTGGCCGCTTATGCAGATATGCAAAACCTGTTGAGTGAACACTATGCTCAGGCGTTTGGGTTCCCTTCCCTGCCCTTTACATTCAGGGCGGGAATTAAAATCAACTTTGGAGGCGAGTCCTGGGGACTGAAGTAACTCCCGAAGCAGGCCGGAATAGTGTGCCTTCGGTGTCTGTCGCTGACTCGTCTCAGCTACAGATACCGGAGACGCTCTCCCGCGGTGATTACTCGCCGAAGGGCAGGACCGTTTTTGCGACATTGGTCTCGCTATTGTTTGCGACGCTAGTATTGGTCGTTTTGTTGTCTCTGGCGACTGGAGCAATTCGCGTTTCTCCAAGTGCGATCCTGGGCGCTCTTTTCCGCCACCATCCGCTGACTGCTACGCAAGAGATTATCGTGCTGCAGATTCGTTTACCGCGAGTACTAGCCTCAGCGGTGGTTGGGGCTGCGCTGTCCATCTCGGGGCTGATGTTCCAGGGGCTCTTTCGCAATCCAATGGCAGACCCTTACGTCATCGGGTCCTCGGGCGGTGCGGTGCTGGGAGCTTGCATCGGGATTTTTTATTTCTCACAGATCTCGTTTTTTGGCTTTAGCGCTACAGCGCTCCTGGCGTTTGCGGGCTCAGTTATTACGATGGCGATCGTATATTCTCTCGCTCGTACAAACGGAAAGACAAACGTTGTTACGCTACTGCTTGCTGGATTCGCGGTCAGCACGATGCTGGGGTACTCGAGTTATGTCTTTGAGTTACTCGACAGCAGCAATGGCGCAAATCACCTGGTCTTACTCTCTTGGCTGCATGGTGTGATTGGAATTCCACGGTGGACACAGCTCGCGGTGACAGGCGCGCTTCTTGTTTTTGCAACGTTGATTGCAACCCCGTTGATGCGCCAGCTCAATACGCTTGCTTTGGGCGACGAATACGCTCATCAGCTTGGGCTCAGGGTGGAATATACGCGTGTGGGAATCATACTGACGGGCTCCCTGCTGACTGCGGTCGCGGTGTCGCTCGGGGGTCTCATCAGCTTCGCCGGGTTGATTGTGCCGCATGTTGCGCGTCTATTTCTAGGGCCGGATCACACGCGACTTCTTCCAGTTACCGCATTATCGGGCGCGATCTTTCTGGTGCTGGCCGATACACTTGCTCGCTCAGTCTTCGCTCCGAATGAGGTGCCTGTGGGAATTCTAATGGCTTTTATTGGAGGGCCGTTCTTTCTCTATCTGCTTCGCAAGACAAAACGGAGCTATGCACTATGAGCCCAATTCTAAGATTCCGTGATGTCAGCTTTGGATATGGCGCTCTCGATGTAATCCAGTCTGCGAGCTTTGATCTCAATGAGGGAAGTTGCACGGCGCTGATCGGACCGAATGGAGCAGGCAAAACAACGATGCTGCGCCTTGCGGCCGGTACGCTGAGGCCCCGTTTGGGCAGCGTAGTTCTGAACGATGAGCCGCTTCATGCGCTCGCGCTCAAGCAAGTAGCACGTACGGTAGCGTTGGTCCCGCAACAGCTTGATGTTCCTTTCCAGTTCACTGTGCGCGAGGTGGTAGAGCAGGGACGAACTCCTTACCTTGGTTTTTTGCGCGGACCGATGAGTGGAGATCGCATGGCGGTGGATCGCGCTCTGGAACTTGCGGATGTGGCCGCATTGCAGCACAGAGTTTTCAATGAACTAAGCGGAGGAGAACGTCAGCGTGTAAAGATCGCGCTTGGCCTAGCGCAGCAACCGAAGCTGCTGCTTCTGGATGAACCCACTCAGAACCTCGACATAGGACGTCAGGTGGAGCTAATTGACTTGCTTCATTTCCTGCGCTCAGAGGGGATCACCATCTTCGCTTCCATTCACGACCTGCAGCTCGTGGAAGGCAACTTTTCGTCAGTCGTGATACTTAGTCCACATATGCCACTGACGAACGGAACACCAGAGGAGATGCTAAAGCCAACACTTCTTGAAAAAGCGTTCGACTGTCCACCCCGCCGACATCCTTTGCTGCTCGAGCGACTGCAGCGATTCACAAGGAGAGCCGGATGAACGCGTCGAATCAACTGCTCCTTTCCGAAATTACATCCGCCATCAGGCCGGCCAGCGAGCAGTGGCGTTCACGTGCACGTGCACATTTGGATGTGTTGACAAAGCCGTTGGGCAGCCTCGGCATGCTTGAGGATCTTGCCGCGCAGATGGTGTCAATTCGGCAGGATGATTTCGCGGTGCCACTGCGAAAGGCCGTGTACGTATTTGCGGCGGACCACGGGGTTACGGCCGAAGGCGTCAGTGCGTACCCGAGCGAAGTAACGCGGCAGATGGTGCTCAACTTTCTAACAGAGGGTGCGGCGATCAATGTGCTGGCAAAGATGCATCATGTCGAGCTGAATGTCGTCGATGTCGGCGTCAATGCTGACTTTCAAGGCATCGACGGGCTTCTGCACCACAAGGTGCGCAGTGGGACACGCAATATGCTGCACGAACCGGCGATGAGTGGCGAGGAGTTGGGGCGAGCGCTTGAGGTTGGGCTGAAGCTTGCGGCGGAGGCGAAGACAAAGAAGCAAAGTCTGGTGGCCGTCGGAGAGATGGGCATTGGGAACACCACAGCAGCAAGTGTAATTACTTCTATTTTGACCCAAACGCCTGTTGCGTTGGTCACTGGCAAAGGAACTGGTTTAAATGCAACTGCCCATTCTCACAAGTTAGAAATTGTCGAGGCCATCGTGCAGAAACACTTTCAAGCAGGTGTCACACCTGAACCGCATGATGTCTTGCGCCGTGTTGGTGGTCTGGAGATTGCCGCCATGACCGGTTTCATACTAGGCGCAGCGCTGCATCAAATTGCAGTGGTAGCGGACGGGTTCATTTCAACGGCGGCGGCAGCAATCGCGTTTTCGATTGAGCCACGGGTGCGGAGTTATCTGTTTGCTGGACACCAATCTGAAGAACCCGGTCACCGTGTGCTTCTGGAACACATAAATCTTAAACCGATCCTCTCTTTGAATATGCGACTTGGTGAGGGAACCGGAGCGGTTCTGGCGATGCCAATCATCGAATCTGCAATGGGACTTTATAACCAGATGGCGACCTTCGCTTCTGCTGGCGTTAGTGAGGCGACGGCGTGAACGCGAAAAAGCAGATTGGCAGGCTAGGCGAGGAGGTCGTGGCTGCGTTTCAGTTTTTGACACAGATTCCAACGCCCTCGATAAAGTTCGAAGCTGACTCGCTCTCGCGCGCTGCCAAGTTTTTCCCATTGGTCGGATTAGTGGTTGGCTGCGGTGCTGCTCTCTTGCAAAGGATTCTGCTCGTTCATCTAAGTCGGCCGCTCATCGCCCTCGTCGTCCTTGCTTATTTAATGTTCATCACCGGTTGCCTCCATGAAGATGGGCTCGCCGACACCGCGGACGGATTTGGAGGTGGCTGGAGCAAAGATCAGATACTGACCATTCTGAAAGATAGTCGAATTGGAAGCTATGGCGCGTCCGCCCTGGTCTTGTCGTTGCTGACGCGCTATGTCCTGTTGGCATCCCTGCCGATTGAACACTTTGCTGCGTATGTCATCTCGGCCAACGTGTTGTGTCGTTGGAGCGCACTACCGCTGAGTTATTTTCTTCCATCAGCGCGGGAACAGGAGGGTCAGGGCGCGCGTATCGCAAAGTTGACGTCCCTGGCTACGCTGATATTTGGATCGATGTTTAGTTTTGCCGTGGTTATCTTTGCGCTTCGATGGTCTGCTGTCGCACCGCTACTCGCTGCACTCGTTGCTGTTGCGTTGAGCGGATGGCTCTACTGGAGAAAAATTAACGGAGTAACTGGCGATTGCTTCGGTGCGACCAATCAACTGACTGAGATCGCCGTGTACTTTTGTGGAGTGTGGGTCGCATGAGCGAGATACTTTTTATTCGTCATGCAGAGACGGACATGGCCGGTACCTTCTGCGGTCACTCTGATCCTGAACTGAATGAACGCGGCCACGTTCAAGTCGGGGAGCTTATTGCCAGGCTGCGTGCGGACGATATTGATGCGGTTTACACCAGCGATCTTCGCCGCGCGCGGACCACAGCAGAAGCGATTGCCAGGTCTTTTGCTATCGACTGCAACGTTCGACCTGCGTTACGTGAGATTAACTTTGGCGAGTGGGAGGGTCATAACTGGGAAGAGATTGAACGGCAGGATCAAGATTATGCTCGCCGCTGGGTTGCGGAATATCCCAATCTACCGGCGCGCGGAGGCGAAGGCATTTCGGAGTTTGAACAACGCGTCTTGGATGAAGTGGATTTTTTATCGATGCAAGTTAGAGAGCGCAAAATCGCAGTCGTCACACACGCTGGCGTATTGCGTACAGTTTTATGCACGTTGAACAGATGCTCCACAGAACAAGCTTGGGAGAAAACGAAGCTTTATTGCTCGATCGTTCGCTATCCCGTTGCAGCCTGGTCTTCCCCTCAGTTTACTGAGGTGGGCCTATGAGTGCATCGAGTGTCGAAGTGCTTGAATTGATCGGCTGGGGCCTTGATGAATACTCGTTCCGCAGCGCAATGGCAGACTTCAGGCCCGAAATGCTGGCGAACAAGACCCAGCGGGCGGGCGAAGTATTAACCGAGCGAGAGTGCCATGTTGACTGTGATGCGTTATTGCCGGAAGAGACGAATAGAATTCAACATCTTCTTACACTGGTTTCGCAGCGAGGCGATCTTCAACAAGAATATGAAGGACTTGACTGGACGTTAGCTGTAGTCGACCTTCGCCGCTTGCTTGCGTTCCAACGCAGGCTGATTCTCGATCCCGCAAGGCCAACGTTGGCGCTCATCAACCAGGATGACTGGCCGCGATTAATCTCGCTTGCACTAGGAACAAAGAGAGGTACGGAACATCGGCTCGTGCGTAGTAAATGCGGAGTAGACAGCTTGGATGTCAGCCTTTACTCCAGCAACCCGGATCTTCAGTTTCGATTGGTCGCTAAGAAAAGCGGAGCTGTGCTTTCGTCTCTTTCGCTTCATGGCGGCAGCCCTTTTCTCGAAGTGGCTAAACTCCGCGACCGATGGTTTTTGCGCGACGGATACCACCGCGCTTATAACTTGCTGCAAGCAGGAGTGAATTGTGTCCCCGCTGTAGTGATTTTCACGCAAACAACTAGAGAGCTCGGCGCCACCGAACCATGGTTTTTCGGCGAAGGGGAATTGTTCTCGGATCGGCCGCCTCGGGTCATGGATTTTCTTGATGAGGAATTAACTCTTAGTTACGAACGAACGCGCCTTCGCAAGGTCATCCGAGTGCGTATCGAAGAGTCGCTCGAACCGTTTGATGAAACCAAAGATTTACAAGGAGACGAACTATGAGTATCGCAACGAAACGTGGAGATGGTGGACAAACGGGTCTTGCTGGTGGCATTCGCATCTCGAAGGCCGATTTGCGTGTCGAATCGTACGGCACAGTCGATGAGCTAAATACGGTGTTGGGTTTTGCTCGCAGCATCTGTACGAATAAGCAGATCTGCGACTGGACCGAAACAATTCAACGCACGCTATTCCGAGTCGGGTCTGCGCTCGCTACTCCGGCAGATAGCAAGAAGACACCTCCTGTCGTAACGGAGGAAGATGTCGAAGCACTAACGAAGCTGGTTCATCAGATCGAAGCAACTGAGGGGATTCTCTCTGACTGGTCGCTGCCGGGCGCACATACAGAATCGGCTGCGTACGAGATGGCGCGCACAGTGTGTAGGCGGGCAGAACGCGCCGCGGTTCGGCTCGCCACCAGCGGTGTCGAGATCAAACCTGAAATACTCGCATATCTGAATCGTCTTTCCGACTTGATCTGGCTCTTTGGCAGACTGATCGAAGTAAACGCTGGTATCGATGCACGTTTGCGCAGCGGCGAGACAGCGGGGCCGAAGTGGTCAAGGGCATGGAAATGACAAAGGCTGCAGGCTTCGACGAAGGTGAGCGCCAAGCTGTCTATCGCGCCATCCGCGAGCGTAGAGATGTGCGTCGCGGATTTTTGCCGGAGCCGATTCCTGACGAGCTGCTGTATCGATTGCTTGAGGCAGCACACAACGCACCTTCTGTTGGCCTAATGCAGCCATGGCGATTTATTGTTGTGCGAGATCTCGCTGTTCGGCAGGCTGTCCACGGTATCTTTCTCAAAGAAAATCAGCAGGCGGCCGCAGCCTACGAAGGCAACCAGCAGCAGAACTACTCCGGCATGAAGCTTGAAGGAATACTAGAGGCGCCCCAGAATCTTTGTATTGTGTGCGACTCGCAAAGCAATCAGGGCCACCAGCTTGGGCGGCGGACGATGCCCGAGACTGCTGTTTACTCAGCCGTTTGTGCTGTGCAGAATCTATGGCTCGCTGCCAGAGCTGAGGGGATTGGTGTTGGCTGGGTAAGTATTCTCGAGCCGAATCTACTGCGCAGTACGCTGAAGATCCCTGAGCAAATTACTCCAGTGGCGTACTTATGCCTGGGATACGTTGATGCTTTCGCAGCAGAGCCCGACCTTGAGCGCGCCGGCTGGGAGAAGCGCACGACGCTGAAGAGCGTACTGTCCTTCAACGAATACGACAGCAGCTGGGGCGACGGAAGGTCAACATCATGAAAGCGCGGGCAATCATGGTTCTAGGCACTAGCTCGCATGTTGGCAAATCGTTACTCACTGCTGCTCTCTGCCGTATCTTCGCACAGCATGGGCACCGCGTTGCGCCGTTCAAATCACAAAACATGTCGCTGAACTCTGCAGCCACTATTGAGGGTCTTGAGATCGGACGTGCACAGGCTCTGCAGGCTGAAGCAGCTGGAATAGCATCGTCAGTTCACATGAACCCTATTCTCATCAAGCCTTCAGGAGAAACCTCCTCACAGGTTGTCGTGCGCGGAAAGATCTGGGGAAAGGTATCTGCCGCTGATTATCATCAGCGACGCGTTGAGGAGTTGATGCCCCTTGTCCGAGAGAGCTACAACTCGCTCGCCTCGCAGTATGACGTGATTATTCTGGAGGGTGCGGGCTCACCCGCAGAGATCAATCTAAAGGCAGCACGATATAGCGAACATGCGGATGGCCCAGATGGCTAACGCTCCCTGCCTACTGGTTGGCGATATTGATCGTGGCGGAGTCTTCGCCTCGTTGCTGGGAACGCTTGAACTGCTTGAGCCGGAAGAGCGAGAGCTGGTTCGCGGATTCGTCATCAATAAGTTTCGAGGCGATGCAAGCCTTCTCGAACCTGGGATACGCATGATTGAAGATCGTGTACAAAAACGCTGTCTTGGAGTCATCCCGCACCTGCGTTCGCTAATGCTCGAAGAAGAGGACAGCCTGGGACTACCGGTCCTGACGCAGGCGCAATGGACGCCGGATCAGATTTCGGATGATTCATCACAGCGTAGTTTGCGTGTCGCCGTGATTGCACTGCCATCGTTTTCGAACTTCACCGACTTCGATTCGTTGCGCGCGGAGCCGTCAGTTTCTCTATTGTTCTGTCGGACGGTAGAGGCAATTGCGCAAGCGGACGTCGTAGTTATACCAGGCAGTAAGCAGACTGTGGATGATCTGTTGTGGATGAAAGGTCGGGGCCTCGATAGTGCTATCCAGCAACATGCCCGGACGAGTCTCGTGGTGGGCATCTGCGGCGGGATGCAGATGTTGGGTGAAACAATCACCGATCATCTCGGGATGGAACACGAGGGCTCCGTTGCGGGCCTCGGCTTGCTGCCAATCGAAACTGATATGCAGGCGGATAAGGTAACGCGTACTGCAAAAGGTAGGATGGCTACCGCGGTTTTGTTTGGCCAACCCATTACCGATACCCAACTCTCGGGATACGAAATTCATATCGGACAAACGCGCTATAAGTCAAAGGCCAAGCACTTCGCAGTTCTTTCGTCCGAGAGCGAGCCCTCCGATATGAGCACAGATGGCTGCGTGAGTGCCGATACACACGTCTTCGGCACGTACCTGCACGGAATCTTCGATGAAGATATTTTTCGCCATCAGTTTCTTCGCGCAGCCCGTTGCTTTCATAACCTTTCGGTACGGTCAGAACTTCATCTATGGAAGCAGCTTCGAGAGGATTCTCTGAATCGGCTTGCGCGGGCGGTCGAAGACGCGCTGGACATGGAGACAATCTTTGGTTGGGTTGGTCTTTCTTACAAAAGCTCAGCAGCCGAAAGCCACAATCATTTACGTGAAGGCGTAGCGCGATGAGCGGTCGAAGGGTTCTGGCTGCAGCGTATCTGCTCGACTGGATCGCCGGCGATCCAGAGTGGCTTCCACACCCCGTCCGATTGATCGGCAAAGGTGTGAACCTTGGTGAACGGATACTACGGACATCTAGCCAGCGGCCCGCAGTTGAGCTGGTAGCTGGTGGAACGCTGACATTCGGTTTGGTTGCAGCAGTTTACTTTGGGACGGCAAAAGCGATTGCATGGACGAACGGTAAAAGCGCCAACCTGGGGTTTGTTGCAGAGATACTACTTGGATGGACTTGTCTCGCATCGCGCAGTTTGCATGACGAGGCCACTGCTGTCATAGCTGCTTTGGAGACGGACGATATACCGTACGCGCGACGACGACTGGCAAGAATTGTCGGACGCGACACACAGCACCTCGATGTGAATGAGATTAGCCGTGCCGTTATCGAAACCGTGGCGGAGAGCTGCTCCGATGGTGTGATAACGCCGATGTTTTACATGGCGCTTGGAGGGGTACCGCTTGCGATGGCATACAAGACGGTCAACACGCTCGACTCGATGATCGGCCACACTGATAAAAAGTATTTTTATTTTGGAAAAGCAGCGGCGCGGCTGGATGACGTCGCCAACTTCGTGCCATCGCGATTGACGGCGCTGGGAATCGCAGCCACCGCCACCGTGGTGGAAGATGCAAATCCGACTGCAGCCTTTAATACGTGGTTGCGTGATGGCATGAAACACCGAAGTCCCAATGCGGGGCAGCCGGAGAGTGCGATGGCAGGCGCTTTGCAGGTCCGGCTTGGTGGAGAGAACTTTTATGCAGGAGAGCCTCTGGCTACGTCTTTGATAGGCGAGGAATTTCAACGACCATCCAAGAAAAAAGCGGCGCAAGCGATCCGAATTGCTGCTGCGGTTTCGGTTTTGGGCGCTGTCACGGCCTTGCTGTTTACGAGGAGGAGACGATGACCACAACAGACAAAGTTCTACTCCCTGCACACGGCGGCCAACTTCGTCAGATCGCTAGGCAGTATGGAGTTGCGATGGAGCAACTCCTCGACTTCAGCGCGAACATCAATCCAGCTGGGCCACCCCCTTCAGTGCTCGCGGCGCTTCAACGGACACTCACAAACCCAGCAACTTTGACTACCTATCCAGATCTCGAACTGACAGAGTTGAAGAGTGTTGTCGCAAGCCGAGCTAAAGTGCGACACGACAATATTTGTGTCGCGAACGGATTTGCTCCGCTACTTGAGGCGGCACTTCGGTCGCTAAGGGTCAAGCGATGTCTATTGCCTATGCCATGCTTCAGCGAATATCGGCGAACGCTTGAGAGTGCCAGCGTTACCGTCTTCCCTCATTTTCTGTCGTCGAAGAGCGGCTTTCGATATGAGCCGGACGCAGTCCTTCAGGCTCTGTGGGATCATTCCTGTGATGCAATTCTGCTGGCGAATCCCCAGAATCCCTCAGGAGCACTTCTTGAAGTGGAGGCAATGCGGAAGCTCATCAAGGCGGCTATGCACTACAACATCACAGTCTTGCTGGACGAAGCTTTTATTGACTACTGTCCCGAAAACTCGCTCACACAAGAAGCAGCAGAACATTCGGAATTGATTGTGTTCCGTTCAGTTACAAAATTTTTTGCTATTCCGGGACTGAGAGTAGCGTACGCGGTTGGCAGTACCACGGTCGCAAAGAACCTCAATCGCTCTCTCGCACCGTGGCCCGTTACCAGCTTCGCCTCGGATGCCGTCTGTGCCGCACTAGAAGATGATATGTACGCCAAAGAATCGCGCAGCGAGAATGAACGGCGACGCGCATGGCTTGAAGAGAGCCTGAGCAGCTTGGGGATCGTGACATATCGGCCATGCGCAAACTTTCTTCTGTTGCGATTTCCGGCAGAGGTGGACGTCAGATTGCTTTGGGAGAGAATGATCGTCGAGCAACGGATCGTTCTTCGCTCCTGCGAGAACTTTGAGGGACTCGCGCCGGGCCATCTGCGGGTTGCAGTCCGTTCGGAGCCAGAAAATGAAAGATTGATCCGCGGCCTGGAGCAGGTGCTCACACAAATGACAGAATAGTGGTTGACCCAGTGTCGATTCCCGAGCTCTTGTGCATTGGAGACTTCTTACTGCCACAGTCTGTTTCCTGTAGTATGGCAAGGCAGGACGATCTCGAACCTGCTTTTCTGTTGTGACATTGGGCTCGCAGCGAATAGAGATAGTCGCTTCCATTTTTATGACCACGAATGAGTCATGTTGCCCCATCGAGTATTCAACACCGAGGGAACGATGAACTACTCCCCCGCAGTCTGGATGGTTTGGAGAATGGCCGCGCTCATCGCGAAACGCGACCAAACTCTTATCGAGCCCAAACATTTCCTTACAACTATTTTTTCTCTCACCACGCTGCGCGATACTGCGCATTTCGAGGACCCAGACACGGGGCCGGAGTTGGATGAGGTTGCCAAGTCGTTTGAGTCGCTCGGCCTGAAGGCCAGCGAAATTCTCCAACGCCTGCAGACAACGCCAGACGGGCACATCATGACAATTCCGTCCGAGCAATCCAGCAGCGGCGCCCCGATCTCGAGATCGGACGCGAGCAAACGAGCGTTCGAGCAGGCTGGAATCGCGGCGGCGGAGGAGTCGATCTCTCATGCACGCCTGCGTCACCTGGCTGGCGGATTTGTCATGTGCAGCAAAGAGCTCTACCCCGTTTTCGGCATTACTCCGGCGATCGCTGCGCAGCTTGCGTCGAGCCTAATGCGTCCGGACTCCCCAGCTCCGATGCCACCCGCTCCCTCACCGTTTGTCGTTTCTCCCACCTTCCAAGGACCCGAGACCAGGGACATCGTGCTCCACGCACTGGATGCGAATACAGTCCTTGAATCCCAGATCAACTGGAGCATCGTAGGGCCTAAATTCGCTACGCTCTGCGAACTTGCCTGGGAGGCCGGCGCGAGCGGCAGTATGAGCACACTTCTGCAGACGCTAACCGAAAAGATCCTCAGCTTTATTCCGCGAGCGACACACGGTGCGATTTTGATCATCGATCCCGTGACCGGTGACCTCGACCTGAAGGCGCACATGCCGCGTGGGAATGTTTCGCTGAGCAAATCGTCGGCGCTCCAGGCGCTTGAGGAAAAGAAAGCCTTCATCTGGCAGCGCCGGCAAAACCTAAGCAAGACGCAGTTCGAGAGTCATCTGGAATCGGGAGTTTACGCGCCCATCATCGCCGACGGCAAATCGTTTGGTGTGATCTGCCTGAACACGAAGAGTGTTGCATCGCGGCTGACTGCGGAGGACCTCTTTCTCGCAGCGTCACTTGGGCACCAGATCGGGTTGGTCCTGGCAAATCGTGACTTGAAGGCGGAGATCGCGCAGAAGATCCACGTTCTCGAGCGCTTGATGACGAACTTTTCGCCCCAGGTCCGCACCTATCTCATTCAGCGGGCGCAGGCTGGGCGACTCAAACTCGGCGGTGAGCGATCGAACGTTTCGATCCTTTGTGCAGATATTCGAGGCTTTACGATCATGGCCGCTAGCATGGACACCGATGACCTGCTTCTACTGCTCAACGACTATTTTGCTGCTATGGTCGAGTGTATCTTTCGCTACGAAGGAACTGTCGACAAATTCATCGGCGATGCGCTGCTTGTTGTGTTTGGAAGTCCCGAGACTCATCCGCATCATGTCGATCAGGCTGCGAAAGCTGCGATAGCGATTATGGATGTTACCCGCGCAGTGAGTGAGCGGCGCAAGGCGAAGGGCGAAAGAGTCTGCGAGATCGGCATCGGCGTGCATACGGGTGAGGTGATCCATGGCTTCATTGGGTCGGTCGACCGGATGGAGTTTACTATCATCGGCGACGCGGTCAACATGACGGCACGCTATTGCGCTGCGGCTGGGCTAAGCGAGATCATCATCAGTCCGCAGATCTATGAAAAGCTCTGGCGAGAACTTGAAGTCGAGCCGGTGGAAGTCACAACGAAGCATGAAGGCAACCTCAGCGCTTACAAACTGCTTGCGATGCACACTTCATAGCGTCGATATCCAAGTGTGACATTTCTCCAAGAGACCCAGCCTCTAAAGACAGAGGTAAACGGCCGCACCCGCCAATAGTATGGTGATCGCGAGTGCCCCTAAAATCTGTTTTTGACTGAAGCGCTTTTCGGTCAAGACTTTCGCGGGCTTGGCGGCTTTCCATTCTGCCCCGGCTCGAAGTACAACGACACTGATGTTGTCTCCGGCTTCGCCTGCAAGCGCAAGCTGAAGTAGCGCGTCGGCGATGGAGGCCACGGTTGCTCCTGCTTGCGCGAGTGTCTGCTCCACCTCAGCAGTCGGTGTGTATCCCCAGAGCCCATCGGAGCAGATGAGCAGCATGTCACTCGCCTGAACTTCGTGCGAAGAGATTTCGAGTGACGCATCGGGCTGCCCCAGGCTGCGTGTCAGGATATGCGCGCTGGGATGTGTCTGAGCCTGCTCGTTAGAGAGGAGACCTTCGTCGACCATTCTCTGCACAACCGAATGGTCTCGAGTGAGTTGCGTACATTTTCGGCCACGAAGCCGGTACACCCTCGAATCTCCGATGTGTCCGACGTACGCCACTCCTTCATGGATCAACACGAGCGCAACGGTCGATGCCATCTCCTGCATCGCGGGTGGCCCGGTCCGTTTGGCTTCTTCTAAACGCTCCTTGACCCATGTCGTAGACTGCTGCAAGCCATCCAGAGGATCGGTTTCAGCAGGAAGGCCAGAGAGGAATCGCCTGTACTCTTCAAGTCCAAGCGCTGAAGCCCGCGCTCCACCGCTACGACCACCGACTCCATCCAGAACGAGGAAGAGTTCGCCGAACGGCACTTGAAAGCTGCCCACGCAGTCCTGATTTTCCTCGCGAACCTTGCCAGGATGGCATCTCAGACTGAACGAGATGCCAGCTGGCTCTCCTGCAGAGTCAATGCTTGTTGTCTGGTCGTAGCTTTTAGCGTAGGCGTTCTCTTCGTTTTCCATGGTGTACGTGAATGCTGATTAGAGGATATCGCGCATTCGCAGGAAGCCAAGCACGCACCCGAGCAGAACGATCAGCATGCCGCCTAGAACTGCGACAGACTGACCGAAGGAATAGCGGAGAGTCTTTCCTGCGGTTAACGGTGCAGGCTGGCTGATATCGTCGACTGTCGTGATGGCCTCCGGAACCTGCAGGGTAGCAGCATCGACTCCCTTGCCGCCAGACGGACACGAATCCCACTTCTGGGGACCCGGCAGATAGCCGCAGACATGACCCTTTGCCTCATCAATCATGTTTCGTTCGAACGCCCAACGCGAGGGTGCGGCATAGCTCATGATGCGCGCAGGTATGGGCATCTTGTAGATTGCGCGAATGCCTCCACCCAGCGTAATGACCGGAAGAAGCACTACGGGAAGGAGGGCAATCGCCGTTTCCGTCGTGGAGCTTCGTGCTGAGATGGCGAGGCCCAGCGCGGCGCCGACGAGCGAGGAAGCTATCAGGATGGTAGCTTCGCGCAGAAAGCTTCCGCGCAGGCCGCAGGCGAAGTAGACGACACTGAGCAGCGTGAGGCACTGGAAGATGCAGAGACCGACGAGCACGAAGAACTTCGAGAATACATAGGATGGCAGCTTCAGATTGACCATGCGTTCGCGCTGGTAGATCGACCACTCGCCGACGACATCGCGCGCTGCGTTGTTGCAACCGAACCAGATTGCCGCAACCACGAGCAGGAATTCGATGCCGACCAGATTACCGCTCAATTGACCGAAGTCCTGTTGCGCCTTCGCCATCGATACGGCGGCCTGTGCCGGCGGGACGTTCAATGCGTGCGACAGGTTATCGGGATCCTTCACTCGTCCGAAGACGAGCGCGATCAGCACAGCAAAAAGAGGTGCCTGAAGCAGAGTGATGATGAGCTGCGCACGATCGCGTGTTCTGAGAACGATGTTGCGACGAAGCAGAGTCCACCATTGGCCGAAGCCCAGGCTACGCGTCGAAGAGACATCCTTAGGCGTGCCTTCGCCCTTGACCTTGCCCGCACGATCGTCGATGAACATCTTTTGGTAGCGCGATTTGCCAAAGCGCTTGACCCAGTCGGCGGTCGACTCCTTTGAGAGACCGGTTAGGAGCATCTCTGGGTTGAGTGTGCTCTTGTCGGCTTGTTGCTGCGCCGGCGGATGAAAGAACTCGATCGAATCCGGAAAGGCCGGGCCGTAGTATGCGAGCGATCCACAACCACCGCGATCCCGCGAGATCATGATGAGATTGTCGAACCTGCGATAGACGTCGATGCTTGGCTGGTGGATGGTGGTGATGATGGTCTTGCCTTCGCCTGCCAACCGCTTGAGGAGATCGATCACGCCTTCGGCATCGTAGGAGGAGAGGCCAGAGGTAGGCTCGTCAAGGAAGAGCACCGGTGAGTTGGTGATCAGCTCCATCGCTATGTTCACACGCTTACGCTGTCCGCCGCTGAGAACCTTCTTCTCCGGTGATCCGATGAGCGTGTTCTTTTTATCCAGAATGCCCAGTTCATCCAGGATCTTGTCGATGCGCGCTTCGATCTCGCTATCACTGAGATCAGTACGAAGCTTGGTCGAGAAGTAAAGCGCTTCTCTAACCGTAAGCTGTGAATGAACAATGTCATCTTGCGGGACGTATCCCATCTGCTGTCGGAATTGGTCGTAGGACTGGTAAAGATCCACACCGTTGAAGAGGACATTGCCAGCCTCTGGCGGAGTGTAGCCGTTGAGAGCTTTGAGGAAGGTGGTCTTGCCCGCTCCCGCAGGGCCCATCAGAGCCACCATCTCCGATGGATAGACTGTGAGCGAGATGGGATCGAGAAGCCGTTTTCCTCCGACGGCAACACAGACGCCAACTGCGGAGATGGAGACGTTGCCATGGTATTCGCGGCGCTCCAATTTTCCGTTCGCTACTAGCCTGAACTGGAAGCCGCCGATGCCGATCTCCTGACCTTCACGCAGTTCGGTCTTGCTTGTGATGCGAATGCCGTTGAGGAATGTACCGTTTCGTGAGGAGAGGTCTTCCAGGAACACCGAACTGCCTGAGCGGCTGATCTTCGCGTGATGCCAAGAGACGAGCGGATCGTCCAGCGGCTCACCGCACTCAGGATCGCGGCCAAGAATAACGGTCTGTTCCTGCAGGTCGACAGGTTGCGCGGCAGGGGTGCCGATCGCCGTGCCAGCTCCTTTGAGCAGCCGAGATGCTGAGACCTTCAGCGATCCCAGATAAACTTCATCGCTCATCTGTATGCGGCTTCGCGAGATCTTGTTGCCGATCTGGTTCAGTGATGTGCCGTTGCTTGAGTGCAGGTCTTCGATGAAAAACTCACCGTTCTCCGAGAAGATGCGCGCATGCTCCCACGAGATCATGGGTAGATCGATGACTACATCAGAGTCCGGTGAGCGACCGATGCGGATAGTGCGTGTGGACGATAGCGGCGAAGAAGCCGGCATACTCGAAGTCCTTTACGTCGGATCAAGCAGAAGATTCGAGATCGCTTGATACCTGACCAGATAACGGATACTGCTCCCGGGAAATATTTCGTGTCACACTCTACGGCTCAAAACTCACGTCATCACTCACTTTGATCACTGATGTACCGCTGTAGGTCGCGGTCGCGGTCTTATCGTCAGCCTCGGTGATCTTGGCCTCCCCGAGCTTGTCGCTCAACACCTTAATGACGACTCCAGTCTTAGGGTCTTTAATTTTTCGTGTCGGCCTGGTGATCTCGACGGTGTCTCCAACCTTGACGCCGCCAGCCGTGCCGACGGTGATAATAAGGGTTGTGCCGGAGACATCCGCAACCGTGCCTTTGTAGACGGCGCGCGCAACAACGGGAGCGGGCGGTGGTGGTGGCGGGGCCGCTACTGCCGGTATAGGCGCCGCTTCAATCTGTGTCACTACCTGCGTGACCGCCTGGGTCGTAGCGTCATTGATCGCGGGTGTGGCAAAGTCGCTTGCGCTTGTCGTGCTCGTTACTCCCCCGGTGTTTGAGTCCGTCGTCGTCTTGGTGGATGTGCCGGAGCCTGTCGCCGAAGCAAGGATAAGGCCGGAGCTGACATCGATCAAACGTGCTGTAACTCCAACCGTCACAGTAGAGGTCTTTTGATTATTTGCTACCGGCATAGGGATGCCGTGAATCTTGATGGGAATGTTAGTAGATTTTTTCGTCGATTCGCCGCCGAACTGCGTGATGGATCCGATTACGATTGCATCCACGCCAGCGATCTTTCCCAATTTCACAGCGGTGCTTGGATCGGCGCGATCGCTGTTCGAGAAGTTCTGTTCCTTGATGATCTTATCGAGCGCCGCCCGCTCAATAACAATGAATTTTCCATCTGTGACCAATCGATTGATGATCAAATCGGCCAGAGTTGCTCCTAAATCATTCTGCATGCCGAACTGGCTAGCTGCCTTTTGCTTGGCGTCGGGGCTGACATCCAGGCTCATTACGGCGATGCGCCTGCGCTGCTGTGCCCGTATCGAGGGCACCGCACAAAAGCCCATCATCAAGGTCAGCACAACCAGAGCAACAACATTCTTAGAAAGGAAACGAGACGTAGCGGAGGCCCCACCTCTGTTCATCGGACTCACCTCAATAAGAATTCAACGACCTAGAAATGTCTCAAGCGCCTTCACATCGGTTTCTGTCAGAGCAGCATAGCGTGACGCACGATCCGGATCCTGAGCTGCAAATGCCTGTTTTGCTTTGCCGAGATTAGTGTTCATGCTCACCTGTCGGGAGGCGATATCTCCCCGGAGCGACAACCCATCTTTCTGCATGGAACGCTGCATTGTGTTCAAGCTGTTGTTGACGGCAGTGGCTCGACTGTTGAGTTGATCGATCTCAGGCTCCAGCTCGTCCAGCTTGCTCTTCTGTTCCGGGGTGAGCTTCGGCTGTTCGGGTGTCTGCGCGCCGGGCAAAACGACGACCGCCGTACCAGTGGCAACAATGCCCGGTCGTTGCGCCGGAGGAACGGTCCCGTGAGGCGGCACCTGATTCGGAACCTGAGCTTTGAGTGTGCTTGGCGGTACTTTCGCGGCCGGGTGTGGAGTGGAAGGTGTAGGAGTTGTCGGTGCAGGTGCTGTCTTGTCTGGCACCACCGCCACTGGCTTCGGCTTGTTATCTTCCGAAGAATGCGCCATGCGGAAGATGGGCACCGCTGCTGCTGCAACCGCTACGACCGCGCCGCATATCACGTAAACGACGGTGTTTTTCTTTTTGTCTCGGACTGCAATTGCCGTAGATGGTTTTGAGTAGACAGGAGTGCCCGCGACCTCAGTCATCCTGCGCTCGTCACGTGCATTATTCAGCAGCATGGTTGGCTGATGGTGGCTCTCAACGATCGTTGCGGAACGCTCCTGCACAACCGATATAGCCCGGCTCTCCACCATGGTTAGCATGGGCGGTTCCATCATCGTCTTCCCACCCGGAACAGGCGTCAGGTTCACGGTTTTGAGCGCCTCGCGAAGATCTTCGGCCTTTTGAAAACGGTCCTCGGGAGCCTTGGCAATCGTCTTCATGATGATTTCGCTAAGGCGCGCAGGCATCCACGGTTGGATCTCGATGGGATTCTTCGGCATCTCCTTGACGTGCGCGGCCATCAGTTCGAAGTCGCTTGAAGCCCGGAAGGGACGCTGCCCCGTAACCATCTCATAGCAGGAGACCCCGACCGAATAGAGGTCCGAGCGAGCATCCGTCGCCTGACCCATAATCTGTTCGGGCGACATGTAATCGATCGACCCAAGCGTCGTCCCGGTCTGCGTCAACGCACGCTGAGTGTCCGCGTGAGCGATCCCGAAGTCCATTAGTTTGACCACGCCTGACGGGGTCAACATCATGTTCGCCGGCTTGATGTCACGGTGAATAATGCCTTTGCTGTGAGCGTAACCCAATGCAGACAGAGCCTGATCGAGATAGCCCAACGCGTCTGGAATTCGGATTGGACCCGACTCAAGCTTTTGAGACAGGGTCACGCCGTCCACGAACTCCATCACCATCACAAGCTGGTTGTCGATTGTCAGCGCAGTGCAGAGAGTAGCGATATTTGGATGGTTCAAACTTGCGACCAGCTTGATCTCGCGTAGAAATCGGTCCGCAAGGTCTTGTCGTCCCGCCAGATCAGGCAGCAGAATCTTCATCGCCTCAATGCGGTCTGAGATTACATGCCGAACCCGATATACCCGGCCCATACCTCCGGCACCCAACATGCCGAGGATCTCATAGTCACCGAGACGTTGATTGACTTCGCCTTGCATTCTGGCTCCGTAGGTCGGAATGTTGCCTAAATAACGAGGGGGAGACCGTTTCAGATTGATTTAAGGCCAAAGATTTTTAGTCGCCTGATTCAGGCGGCATAGCGACATCAGATCGCCACAGCAGTATTTTTCTTGGGGGCCGGATACCTTTTTATCAGGAATTCCGCGGTCTGACATCTTTTAAAACGTGCCGGCGCGAAAGTCCCTGGACTATCTGGTCGATGATTTCGTGAACCGAAGCTCCGGCAATCGACGTTCTTACACGATTAAAAGACTGAGGTGATGGTCGGGGCGGAGGGATTCGAACCCCCGACCCTCTGGTCCCAAACCAGATGCGCTACCAGACTGCGCTACGCCCCGACTCTTTTTAGTTTATCGCATCAATCGGCCCGCGGGGATTACAACGTGCGGAAGATCCCGTGGCTTCCCGGGCCGAACAGTGAATGGAAAAGCCCATCGAAGACCCATGTAAGCAGAAGCATAGGCAGAATGACGAGGGCCGCCAGTACGATACAGACGCCACCAAGAAAGAGCCAGCTCTGCAGCGTATGCTTACGTGGCTCGTCCACACTGCCGATTAAAAGGGCGTAGTTGCGGCGGTTTGCGCGCCAGGCGATGTCAAACATGTCGCCGAGCACCGGGACAGATCCAACCACAACCTCGATTGCGACGTTCGCAACCATCCGCGTCACAGTGACGTAGGAGACGCCACGCATCCATGCCGCGATAATGATGATGCAGGACGCGATGCCGCCGATCAGGTCGCCGATACCCGGAATAAAGCCGACAATACCGTCCAGACCGAAGCGGATCGAGGTGCCGGGGATTCGGATGAAGTCGTCCAGCACGTGCGACAGTAGGTCGAGGTTTTCGTCGTCAAAAGCCTTCCCGCCTCGTTTCAGGCGCGGGGACAGGACCTCAGGTTTGGCGGTAAACGGCATCCGTTCCCTCCCGTCAATCTGCGGGATTGCCCCGCAGGCTGCCAGTGCTATAATTCCAGTATACGGCGGCTATAGTTCAGTGGCAGAACGCCGCTCTGTGGCAGCGGATGTCGTGGGTTCGAAACCCACTAGCCGCCCCAAACTTCTTCAATTCTTATCAGCGGCCCAACCTTGAACCGCGTTCCCAAAACACCGCCTACGCCAGTTTCGGTTGACAGCCCGATGCCGTCCGCGCGCATCTATGCCGGGACCTCGGGCTGGGCTTATCCGACGTGGAAACCGGACTTCTACCCGGCCGGCACCCCCGCTAAACGGTTCCTGGAGTTCTATGCCTCCCAACTCACCTCGGTCGAGGTCAACTATACCTTCCGCGCACTGCCGACCGCCAAGATACTCGAAGGCTGGCTTGCCGCGACTCCTGCACCGTTCCGATTCAGCTTCAAGGCTCCGCAACGCATCACGCACTTCAAGCGGTTGCGCGACTGCGGTGAAGATGTGGCCCAGTTCGTTGGAGCGCTTGAGCCGGTACGACAGGCGGGCAAGCTCGGCCTCCTGTTCTTCCAGCTTCCGCCGAACTTCAAAGCTGACGCCGAGCTTCTCAGCGCATTTCTCTTTACAGAGGCTCTCAAAAGACCAGGCGCCCCGCCAGTCGCCTTCGAGTTCCGCCACGAGTCATGGTTCAACGAACCGATTTACACGGTGCTGCGAGAGCACAACGCGGCACTGTGCATCGCCGAAAGTGACGATCTCCTTACCCCGGAGGTTCACACCGCCGCGGAACACACTTGTTATCGCCTGCGGCGAAATAGCGGTTACTCCGCGGTAGAGCTTGATGCCTTCGCCAAACGTTTTGCCGCGATAGCCCAGGAGCGCGACGTCTACGTCTACTTCAAGCATGAAGACGAACCGACCGGAGCACTCAACGCTACGGCCTTCCTCAAACGCATCCAAGCGGAAGCAGCGAAACCGTGATGCAGACTGCTGAGATCGAGCTCATCGCAAGCCATGCTGAGGAGTTTCAGCCACGGCGTTTCATGATCAACGGCCATCTGCAGACGATCATGGGGAACTATCTTCCGCGTGTGAATGGCCTCCCCTCGCCCGAGGCGCAACTGGTCGTAGTCTCACCAGCGACAGAGAACCAGATCTCAAGCCAAGTCCTTTGCCACTGTCACTGGCAGCCGGAGGAGGTGCGCGCAACACGGCCAACCGGCATCATCGTGCACGGTCTCGAAGGCTCTTCGAACTCGCAGTATGTCGTCGGAAATGCGAATAAGCTATGGCGCGCCGGCTGCAACGTCATCCGCATGAATATGCGCAACTGCGGTGGCACCGAGGCGCTTTCGCCGACACTCTATCACTCGGGGCTCTCGAACGATGTCCTCGCTGTGATGAACTTCTTCATCGCACAACACGGCTTGCGGTCGATGTCTCTCATCGGTTATTCGATGGGAGGAAATCTTGTCCTAAAACTTGCCGGCGAGCTCGGCACGGCCGCTCCACCAGAGCTTCATTCTGTGATCGGCGTATCGCCAGCGGTCGATCTCGGTCCATCTGCCGACGCGTTGCATCGTCCGCAGAACCGCTTCTATGAGATGAAGTTTCTTCGCGCTCTGTTGCGTCGCTATCGCCACAAGGCCATGCTGTTCCCTCAGGCCTACGACCGCAACGCTGCAACTGGAATCCGCTCCCTGCGCGAATTCGATGACCGCATCACGGCGTTCTACTCCGGCTTTACTGGCGCGGAAGATTATTACTATCGGGCGGCAGCCGCTCGTGTGATCGATCGTATCGCTGTGCCAACCCTCATCCTGCATGCGCTCGACGATCCCTTCGTCCGCATCACCGATGAGAGCTGCAGTAAGCTCGAAGCGAACCCAGCTGTCAGGCTGATCACAACCCACCATGGTGGCCACTGCGCTTTCCTGGCCCAGCCCGACGCTGACAGCGGCTACGACGGCTACTGGGCCGAGCACACGCTGCTCCGCTTCGTTCTGGCTAACGCGTAAGTTGTCGCTGCCGACGACCCAAGCCCCAGTGACGCTAAGATAGTCGTAATGCTCTCTGAATGGTCTGCCGAATGTTCCTCAGACGATCCCGTCCTTGTCGTTCCGTGGTCTGACCCATCCGATCCCTCCGGCGACCGCCGCTTCATCGATCTCCGCGAAAATCCCTATGACCTCGACCATCTTCCCGAGGCGGAGCATTTTCCCCCGCTGATGCATGCCTTGCGTGCTCTGAATGCGACGCGTTCATCGGTCTTCACGGCAAAGTGCGACGCGTGGCGGCTCGACTCCGAAGAGCTCGACCATCTTCGGACGGAGTTGGACATGATTGCAGAGGACGCTCCGGACGGGTTCGGAAGCTACATTGATTTATTGTGGCGTGAGCGATCGATCTTCGCCTCGTACCATCAGCAGGAGCAGATGCTGCACCGCCTTACTCGACATGCAGCCACCATGGAGTACCCGTACGCCATGTTGGACTGCGTGATCCGTCCTGCCCTGGTCGATCTCACCGGCCCTCAAGAGGGCTTTGCCGTCAGCCTGTACGTCAAAGCTCTCGGCCATGACGCGCAGACCGCGGAGGAGAACTGGGCTTCGGCCCTGGACGCGGTAGTGGCCCTGTTGCGCAGTAAGGATCTTGCCTTTGGCTAGGCGGGTTTCACTTTTCAGCCACGGCGGCTACCCTTCCCCGCTACAATCGATACAGACGCGCATGGGCGAGTAGCTCAATTGGATAGAGCATCAGCCTTCTAAGCTGACGGTTGCAGGTTCGAGCCCTGCCTCGCTCACCACCCACTTTCGCGTCCGGTTGTCCGTTCAGGCTTCCATCAGGGCATCTTCGGCGTCCGCGTGGTGATGGTCAGCGTTGGCGTCGCGATTGCCGGTCGCATGCCGTATTCCCGCCAGCGCAATGAAGCTAAGCGCCAAGCCGCAGACCCCGTTCCACTTCCAATGCACCCAGGCAACTGTCGCCAGGGCAGACCCAATCGCGGCGCCGGTAAAGTACACCGTCATATAGACGGTATTGAGGCGGCTGCGCGCCCCCGGCACCAGACCAAAGATTCGTGTCTGATTAGCCACTTGCGTCATCTGCGCGCCCATATCCAACACAACGACGCCGATTACCAGCGCCACCACATGGAAGGTGGTCGACAGGTGGATTGGCTCCTCTGCCCACAGCAGAAAATAGGAGGCTGCCAGCAGCGCCATTCCGGCCGAGATAACCCATCTTGAACCGTGTCTATCAGCCAACCGGCCAGCTAGTGGAGCGACCATGGCGCCTGCTGCGCCAACCACTCCAAAGGTTCCGGCGACCCCAGCACCCAGCCCGTAGTGGCTATGAAGAAGAAAGGCCAGTGTCGTCCAGAAGCAGCTGAAGGAGGCAAACACGAGCGCCCCAATAATAGAGGACTCCCGTAACAATGGCTGCGTGCGGAAGAGTGTCCAAAGAGACTTCATCGCATCGCTGTAATGCAATTTCTGCTTTGGCGGCAACTTGGGCATCACCTTCCACATCAACGGGACAAACGCCGCATTCATAACAGCGGCCACGACGAACACCCAGCGCCAGCCATGGATGCCACTGACCCATCCAGCGAAGGTGCGGGCCAGCAGAATACCCAGCAGCAAACCGGTCATCACGATCCCAATGGCGCGCCCGCGCTGCTCATGGGAAACAAGATCCGGCGCGATGGGGAGCGCGACATGAGTCACCGAGGCAAAGAGTCCAATCAACACGCTGCCAGCAATCAGCCAGTTCAAGCTTGGTGAGAAGGCAACCAGCAGCAAGGCCACCGCAACCGCACCATACATTCGCATCATCAGTGAGCGGCGTTCCAGCACATCGCCCAGAGGGACAAACGCCAGCATCCCAATGGCATAGCCGACCTGAGTCGCGACGGCAACGAAGCCGGTGTGACCGGCCGTTGATCCATAGGTGCGACTCATCTCCAGCAAAAGCGGCTGGTTGTAGTAGATCGTCGATACGCCCACGGCACACGCCAGCCCAAGAAACGGCAACGGCGCGCGGGGTCTGGAGTTTGATGAAGTGGTCATACCAAGGCTTACCTCTAGTGTAGGCCCTGCCACCCCCTTCAGCACAACCGCCGCGCTAGACTGTGAAGCTAAACCTTGCCCAGCGTTAGTTTAGCGATCGTTGCCAGCTGCATGAATGACGTTCCCTCGTAGATCTTTCCGATCTTGGCATCGCGGTAGAACTTCTCCACGGGGTAGTCCTTCACGAATCCCGATCCACCATAGACCTCGACTGCAAGGCTGGCGACACGCTCCGCTACCTGAGAAGTAAAGTACTTGCACATCGCCGCCTCCTTCAGGAAGTCGAGCTTTGCATCCTTTAGCCGCGCCGCGTTGTAGACCATCAACCGTGCCGCTTCGATCTCGGTTGCCATCTCGGCCAACTGAAACTGCATCGCCTGAAACTCCACCAGCGCCTTACCGAACTGCTTTCGTTCCTTCGCCCACTTCGCGGCATACCCCCACGCCCCCGCAGCAAGACCAAGCATCTGCGAGCCGATGCCGATGCGACCCTCATTCAGCGTTTCGATGGCGACCTTGTAACCTTTGCCGGGTTCGCCCAACACCTGGGAAGCCGGTACAACGCAGTCATTAAAGATAAGCTCGCAGGTACTCGAGGCACGGATGCCCAGCTTGTCTTCCTTCTTGCCGAGCGTAAAGCCCGCCGCGCCCTTCTCGACCAGAAACGCGGTAATTCCCTTGTATCCTGCTGACGGATCGAGCGTTGCGAAGACAATAAACAGCCCCGCCTCTTTGGCGTTCGTGATCCAAAGCTTCTGGCCGTTCAGCACATAGTCGTCACCGCGCTTTGTAGCTCTCGTCTGCAGCGCAAAGGCGTCCGAGCCCGAAGAAGCCTCACTCAGTGCATACGATCCGATGGTGTCGGTTGCCAATCGCGTCAGATACTTTTTCTTCTGTTCTTCATTTGCCCACCGAACCAGCGCATTGATGCAGAGCGTATTCTGCACGTCGACCATAACCCCGACCGACGGATCGACCGCCGAGATCTCCTCAACCGCCAGGATTGCATTGAAGAAGGTTCCACCGGCCCCTCCATACTCTTCCGGCACCTCAATTCCCATCAGGCCCAACTCGAACAGCTTGCGGATCAGCCCCGCGTCCATCTGCTGCGATTCATCCATGCCGTGCACCAGCGGCCCAATCTGCTCGGTGGCAAAACGCCGCACCGTATCGCGAAACAACTGCTCGTCATCCACCAACTGCGTCAACGCCATCGGAACCTGCTGCGACATCCACTCACCTCAAAACGGTATTCAAGAAAAGGCGAGTCTAGCATCTTGAAGGCACGACTGAATAGTCGTTCAGTTGTGGCTGAACGAGGAGATTCTTCTAGCTAAAGATGAACGTTGAAGAAAAGCGAAAGGCTAACCCGCTACCTTAACCAGCCGTCCGCGTCGGCTCACGATAGAGAGCTTCTCTGTATTCAGAATCTTGCGTGCCTGATCCTTGGCGTGGTTCGCCCATGGGCCCACGGGGTCGAGCCGCACATAGGCCAGCCAATGCCGCAGCGCCCGTCGCCGCTGCCCCTGCCGCTCATAGGCCAGTGCCAGATTGTAGTGCGCATCGGCATACTGCGGAACAAGCGCAACTGCCTTCTGATACGCGGTCGTTGCCTCGGCGAGCCGCTGCATCTCGTCCAGCACATTGCCCAGATCAAAGAACGCCAACGCATACTCCGGGTCAGCCAGCGTGGCCTGCCGGTACAGCTGCTCAGCATCCTCATATTTGCGAAGGTTGTAGTGAATCGTCCCCAGATTGATCAGCGCCGGCGCGTGCGCGGGCCGTCTGGCGAGAATTGTCCGGTAGATCTCCACCGCCTCGTTTATCGTTGCGGGATTCTCCTCAAGCTGCACCGCCCGCAGAAACAAGTCCTGCACCTCTGCGGTCTGTCGCAAAGCAACATCGCCTGCACCCACAACTCGAAGCTGCCGCGCAGGCGAGGTCTCGAAGTCAAATGCGAGCTGTTGGGTCAACGGGTCCATCAACGCGCCGCCATGCCGGAAGCTCAACCGCGATCCACGCCGCACAAAGCTCGCCTCAACCAGCGGATTGCGCATCCCAGCGACACGTTGCATCGCATCGACCGAGGCCCGAATGTTCTTGGCTGAGATTCGCGTGGTGGCCTGCAGGTCGCGAAGCGTCCGCAACTGGCCCAAAGCCTCAAAAGAGTAGTGTTCGCCGTAGGAGATGAGTCCGGCCCGCTCCCACGCCGTCAGCTGGCGCGTGTGCAGGTGAAGAATTCGAATTACGTCTTGACGGCTATATCGGGTCACGTTGGTGTCTCGGTTGGCCACCGTCTTACAGGTTCATCCAGCAGACTCTTACTGGAGTATGCCTTTGAAACCCAAGCCAATCAACCCTTATCTCTCCTAAACCCATCACATAGCAGTGGATAACGTGTACCAAAATGGATTCGTGGCGAGAAAGGGAACCAGTCTGCCGATGGCCCATTGGAGAAAAGAACAAGTCGGAGAGCCCACACACATGTTGCATTCAAAGACGGAATGGCCTACTTCGGATCAGAATCGGTCCGGTGAGCCTCCAAAAACCTGAATCGGACGAACGGCTCATCTCGAATAACTGCCCTGACGATAGGTAGTAGGTCGCGCCCGGCATCTGTTTTCACGACAAATGCAGCACCAACCCTCAATGCCTCTCGCATCGTTTCCACACAATGGTACGAGCTGAGGAATAAGATCTTCGTGGCCGGAGAGATTTTGCGGATACGTCGGGCCGCATCCAAACCACTCATCTTCGGGAGCTGAATGTCCAGCAAAACAAGGTCTGGTTGCAAATCCGCGCTCTTCTGAACAGCCTCGAAGCCGTCAGAGCCTTCTCCTGCAACTTCCAGATCTCCATCCCCCGCCAGCATCGAACGAACAGCCCGTCGCCAAGGTTCAAAATCGTCAACAATTAAAATACGAACCGGTCCCAATTGCTTTGAAGCCTCCCACCCGATGATCGCTCATGGTCGTTGCCGAACTGAGTCGACCACTTATTAGGATGCATTTTAGATTTCATTCCGTCATTGCTCTAGAGCAATCTCACTCGCGAAATCTGTGCCCGAATTCCAGTACAGCTCTAAAGGCAAAATGTCTTAGATCCACGTATCTCTTTCTTACCCATTGGATAACTTCGCAGCGGTGGTAGGGGCTACTCAGTTAAGAAGCCTTTCACTGCGTCCAAAATAAGGTAAGGAGTTTTTTCGCCGTTGCGGACGACCTTACTACGGGGCCGATTAGGCTTGCCATTAGAAGGCCGTTCTAATCTTTGCGCGCCCAGTTTTCAGGAGTCAGAATGAAGATCATCCCTAAGACACTTCTTTGCCTCAGCATTGCCGCATCGGCTTACGGGCAGTCTGGCCCTGCATCAAGTTTGAACAACATCAGGTATGTTGATCCGACCAGCACCACTGACCTCGTGGATCAGGTCAACACGCTCTTCGCAAATTGTTCCAATGCATGCGAGGTACACATCCCTGCAGGAAACTACGGTCCCGGTTTTACAACCCCTGTCGGAACCGACGCTTTGCATCCTACGATCCTCCTTACTCACAACACGCAGAGACTCGTTGGCGATGGTCAGAGGATCACTAACATCACCGATACAAACGCTCTGCCTTTCATAGACGGCCACATGGCATCATTCGCCATCAATCCCGGGGTCATCATCAGCGGATTCACCATCAACTGCACGAACAAGGCAGCAATATGCATCACGGCAGGAGACGCTTTTGGATTCCGCATCAGAGATATAGAGATGATTGGTCCGGGCGGCCAAGTGAATGATGCGCCCACAGGAACATCACAGGCCATCGTGCTCGTAAATAAGTCGGGATGGTTTGAGCGGTGGAGGTTTGACGATGTCGTCATCGGTGGCTTCCACATCAATCTTCACTTCATGAAGCCGGCGGGCGGTACAGACTCATTCGGCTACGGCCAAGCGGAGCAAGTCACCAGTAACATAGGATGCGGGGATCACGGAGTCCAGGTCGACTCAGGCGCCAACGTCTACAACATCATCAAGTTTGAGTACCAGTTCAACTATGGCTGCAAAGGTGTCACGACGGGCACCGAGGTCTTCACCGTCGGTGGCTCGTTTGCCGGTCAAAACTTCCACGTAACCGGCGAAAACTTCAATAGCAAATATACCTTCGCTCATATTCTAAGCGGCGGACACTTCTTCTTTGAGGGCGACTATAACGTATTCGGCACTCCCAACACGGGCCTCGTAGTAACCGACTCGACCCAGCCCGCAGATGGTCAGGTCCCGTTTTATATCGGGACACAGGTTGGCGCGACGTTCAAGAGCGCCGGCATTCCTCTATTGTTGAACTACGACGGTAGCGGCGAATCCTTCAGGGTCACTCCGGTCGAGGCACCTACCAACAGTGGCGAACAGGCCGCCCGTATGGGTTATCTCACCTCAACGACCACCGCCAAAGGTTCGGTATATGACTCGTTTGAAGCCGGCGCGAAGCGCTGCCACTTCATTCGCAATCAGTTCCAGACGGAAGCCGCACTCACCCCGGTATGGTGCGTCGATGGTGCTGGTAACACTACTCAGTCAACCATCAAGCTGGGCACTACAGCAGTCATCAGCTCATTCGTGAAGTACAGCGTCGCCGTTACTCCTACGCCGGTTCCAGCCAGCACTTGCAGGGACCAGGTGTTCGCGGCGCCCGGATTAGCCTCAAACGACTCCATCACTCAGTTCACCTCATCGGTACCGTTTGGTGAAGTCTCGGTCACTGGCTATCCCAACCCTAATAAAGCGGAGCAGCTCATTGTGCATTATTGCAATTCGACTACCGCAGCCTACACACCGCCCACGGCTACTTATAACTTCATGGCGGTTCACTGACGTCATGAAGAGAAACCACGCAAAGAGATCGATCACCTATGACTAAAGATTTTCGCAGGAAAAAATCGCGCCCTTCGGTAATTGACGATAGACTCCTCCCGAGCCAAAAAGCTGTCTTTAACGTGCGAGATGCATTTCCCCGGGAAGCAAACGCATGTTGAGCCGACGATAGAGGCGATACGAGATGGCGTCGCCGTCTCATTTTCTAAATCTGTAAGGAGATTCATTTTGCGCCCTCACCCAAAGTCTTTCTTTCGAACGCTGGTCGTTATTGGTTTAGGGATGGTCTTCCAGGGAAGTCGCGCAAGCGGACAAACCACTACAAACGATGCCGTCCCTCCTCCGCCTCACGCCAAGCAGATCCATTTGAAACACGTGCTGGTGATAGGCCAGACAAAGGGATTCGAACACGACTCGATCTCCCCTGCGATGGCAGCCATCTACAACCTGGGCAAAGAGAGCGGTCTTTGGGACACCACGATGCGCACCGATACCGAGTTGCTCACAAAGAAAGATCTCAAACGAAACGCGAAGACGTTGAACTACTTCGACGTTCTTGTCTTTGCCAGTACCACTGGTGAACTGGAGATGGACGAGAGTCAGAAGCAGGACATGCTTTCATTTATCAAGGAAGACGGAAAGGGTTTCGTTGGCATTCATGCGGCACTCGATACGAACTACACCTGGCCAGAGTATGGAGAGATGATTGGTGGGTGGTTTGATCAGCATCCCTGGATGACGTTCAACGCGCCAATTATTAACGAAGATCCAAACTTTCCTGCGGTGCGGCACCTTCCGAAGGCGTTCGTGAAGTATGACGAAATCTATCAGCCCAAGGATTGGTCGCGCAGCAGTGTAAACGTGCTGCTGAGTCTTGATCCGACGAAACTCGACTATACAAATAATCCACGCATCCATCGTGAAGATCACGACTTTCCGGTGGCCTGGAGCAAGATGTACGGTAAAGGACGCGTTTTTTATTCAACTCTCGGTCACACAGAAGAGTCGTGGGAGGATCCAGACATTCGTACGATGTATTTCGAGGCGATAAAATGGGCTCTCGGCATGACAGAGGGAAGCACAACATCGCACCCACGGCCGGGAAAATAGCTCGACCTGAACTCAATTGGCAACATCTGTTTGTGTTATCCGAACGAAGGGACCGCCGCCAACTACTCTGATTCCATAGGCTGCGGTGCGAAAATTGTGGCAGCATCCCACCGCCGAACGGTATAGTTATTTTCCACAGTAAAAATACTAACTAAGTTCTGCATCGTTCTAGTCTTCAAAGCTTTAGCTTGCGAACTGCATCACTCACGCGGCATGAGGGCTTACGCCGTACTCTGTTCCAACGCTTTGTTCGGGTGAAGTACGTGGTCGCGGGAAATTGCAACTCAGCGCAGTATAGGGCTCGCAATCGTCGCTTCAGGAGAGATCATGCTTGGGACATTCGATCTTCCTAGACACAGACTTCGGCTATATCCGTGGCCAACTGTTACGGTAGCTCTTCTGATAACTCAAGTGGTGCTTTCGATAACTCTCAGACAAGGCCCCACCTTGGACGCGTACTGCGAAATCAGCTATTTCCTATTACTCATACTGGCCTGCGGTGTCGCTACCATAAATGCCAGTCAAAACAAGCAGTCGATCCGGCTGTTCTGGTCGTTCCTCGCGGCGTCATTTGGACTATGGGCGCTTGTACCGTGCGCTTGGTTTTACTTCCTCGTCCTCCATAGCAGAGCGCCTGCCTTTCTCTTCGAGACATTCCCATCCTTTCTCCACATCGTTTTGATGATCGCCGCAGTACTATCCCGTCCTCACTTGAAGCTCCCAAGTCACAGACCATACCGAACTACTTTGAATTTTCTTGTCTTACTGTTTGTCTTGGTCTCCGCGTATGCGTACATTCTGTTCCCATACGAATACGGAGCGTGGGCTGGAACAACGATCCGACACTATGAAGCTTTTTATTTCACCGAAAATCTCCTGCTTCTCACAATTCTTGGTTTGCTGATCTTTCGATCTCAAGGTCCTTGGAGATCGATCTATCGGCAACTCCTTGGCGCATCCACTCTGTACACGCTGGGTTCTTTAGCAGCCAACCTCGCCTGGGCATCTGGAAATCTTTATGGTGGGTTAATCGGAGTACCTTTTACCGTTTCCATCTGCTGGTTTATCTGGATTGGTTTGCAAGGCCGAAGCCTGGCATCGCAACTGGCGCACACAGTTCAACTAGATTCGATGAACACGAGATATAGCTCTGTTCTGGCTATGTTCGCAGTGGTCGGCGTCCCGGTAGTCGGCTTGTGGGAGATCTTCCGCACGAACGAGCTACCAGGAGCACATGAAATTCGCCTGTTTTTAGTGATGATTACAGTCCTCGCCCTTGCCGTCGCGGCTTTTATTCAGGACTATCTCGCAAATCGCGAGTTCACTTCCGACGTCAACGTTGCACACGACCGGTTTCGTTTGGCAATGGAATCCGGCAAGACCATCGGGTGGGAATGGGACATCGCGAGTGGTGAGTGCATTTGGTTTGGCGATTTGCGGACTATATTCGGAGTTGCATCCGACACCGATCTCGGCAACATGGAAGGCCTCCTAAGTAGGGTCCATCCAAAAGACCGTTCCCGGGTCGAGCAGGCAATTGCGGATGCAGAGTTAACCCGGCATCTCTATGCCGTCGAATTTCGTATCGTTAGGCCTGACGGTGCTGTGCGTTGGGTTGCAGCAAGAGGGCGCTCCTACCATACCGCGAAGGGCCACCCCGAGCGCGTATTTGGGATGGCGGCAGATGTCACCGATCATAAGCAGGCCCAGGAAGCGATACGCGAGAGCGAGGAGCGTTTCCGGTTAGTCGCGAATACTGCGCCAGTACTAATTTGGATGGCGGGCACCGACAAACTGTACACCTACTTCAACGATCCCTGGCTTGAGTTTACTGGCCATTCGTTGGAGTCTCAGGTTGGAAATGGATGGACTGAAGGTGTCCATCCAGACGATCTACAGAGATGCCTAAGTACATATGCAGAGGCGTTCGATCGCCGTGAGCGTTTCAGGATGGAGTACCGGCTTCGCCGCCGCGACGGCGAGTATCGATGGCTTACAGACATTGGAGTTCCGAGATTCAATCCCGATCATTCCTTCGCTGGATTCATCGGGTCGTGCATCGATATTAGCGAGCGCAAGCTCGCGGAACAGACTCTAGCCAGCGTGAGCCGCAGGTTAATCGAAGCACAGGAGCAGGAGCGTACCCGCATTGCAAGAGAACTTCACGATGACATTAATCAGAGAATTGCATTGCTGACCATCGAGCTCGAAGCAATCAAAACTCATTTCAAGAACTCCGGCCCTGAAAGTATGAGCCAGCTTCAGCGACTCGTAAAACGCACGCAAGAGATCAACAAGGACGTTCATGCGATATCGCACCGCCTGCATTCTTCGCAGCTCGAATTGCTAGGTATTGAGACAGCAGCCGCGAGCTTTTGCAGGGAGTTATCGGAACAGCAGAAAGTAACTATTGATTTTACTTGTGAGAAGATCCCTGCGGTGACGAACGATGTCTCCCTTTGTCTCTTCCGAATTTTGCAGGAAGCATTGCACAACGCAGTGAAGTACAGCAGCGTAACGCGGTTCTCCGTCCAGTTGCGTGGCACATCCGATGAGATCCATCTCACCGTGCGGGATTCTGGTACGGGATTCGATCCCCAGGCAGCGATCAATGGACGTGGTCTTGGTCTCATCAGCATGCGGGAGCGTGTCAGTCTCGTAAAGGGCACCATCTCGATTACCTCAAGGCTGATGGGAGGCACCGAGATAAGTGTTCGTGTGCCCGTCAGCGTCGACAACAACACAGATCAGGTAGCCCTATCGGCTTGAACAAGAAATTAGCCGACGGAATGCGCAACATCTTTTAACCATTTCTAATTCGCATTAAATAGGCGAAGAATAGGAGAATACGACTTAGAAAAACTGCACAATTTTTGGTAACAAAGTTGCTCGGAAACTACTGCTGTCAATTATCGTTATCTGGAGATTTAAACCGGCATACGAGGTGTTTTATGGCTCGTCCTTATTGGTCTGGTCGTATCCAGATTTCGCTTGTTTCGTTCGGAGTACAGCTCTACGTCGCAACCGAGGCAAAGAGCCAGATCAGCTTCAACCAAATCAGTCGGAGCACTGGGGAGCGCGTTCGGCACCAAAAGGTTTTGCAGAGCGCCATCGAGAACGCAAGCGATGGGGCCAGTGCGGCCCCTGCCGTACAAAAGGACGAGATCGTCAAAGGCTATGAGTTCAGAAAAGGCGAGTACGTCATCATCGAAAACAGCGAGCTGGAGAACTTGCGCGTTCCTTCAAAGCACGCGATAGACGTTACGCAGTTCGTCAATCTAAGTGAGCTAAGCCCAGAGTACGTAGAAAAGCCTTATTTCCTCGTGCCTGACGATGTCAGCGCTGAGGCGTTTGCGGTAGTTAGAAGGGCGCTGCAAAAAACCGGAAAGGCAGCAATCGGCACCATCGCGTTCTCTGGCCGCGAACACGTCTTCGCCATCTCCGCTGCCGGCGAAGGAGATCGCGGCGGAATGATGGGTTACACCTTGCGGTATACGAGTGAACTCAGAAACCAGAGCGACTACTTCCGCGACATCAAGCAAGTCGAAATCAACGAGGAATCATTAGAACTCGCTGAGAGTCTGATTGCCAAAAGAACGGCGAAGCTCGATCTAAGCAAGTTTGAAGACGGCTATGAACTCGCGGTGAAAGAACTCGTCGCCGCCAAGGTAAACCATCTGCCAGTGCCCAAGGATGAAGAAGTACAGCCAACACGCGGTAACGTGGTTAACCTGATGGATGCTCTACGGAAGAGCATCGGCAGCGCCGACACAACGGTAAACCGCGCCGCTAAGAAGCCTGTTGCGAGCGCAAAGCCCGAGACGAAGAAGGGGATTGGTCTCGTCAAACCAGCGTCAAAAGCCCCAGCAAAGCGAAAGTCGGCCTAGCAGTACTCAAGGTGGAACTAACCTGGACCTCGGTGAGTCACTCGACGTCCCGGTGAAGCTCGACGGATTATTCCCTACTTCCACCCCAACTTCGCTTCTCTAGAGCGCAACGCCTATTACCTACAGCTGAGACTGAACTTTCGGCCTCCCGTGAAGAGGCTTCTAATACCCGCACAGGCGCGCCCAGAGAACAAAATTGTTCACATATGACAGAGATTTGTACATTTGGGTCAGAACCGATCCGAATGAAATTTCGTATCGCAATCTACTTGTCTTAACGCGCACCGCGAGAGCTTAGCTCGATATACGCAACAGTTGATATTCATTGGCCACGCATGGAGACGCTATGCAAACACTGTTTCAGGACGCTCGATATGCCCTGCGCCAGTTGCTCAAGGCACCGGGCTTTGCTCTCACCGCTCTGCTTACGCTGGCATTAGGAATTGGAGCAACGACAGCTATCTTCACGCTTGTCTACGACGTGCTCCTCAAGCCGCTCCCCTATCAGCATCCGGAACAGCTCGTTGTGATGGAAGAACGTGTAGCCGAGTTCCGCGACCTCTATCCGAAGCTGCCCATGAACGCAAACAACTTCATGACGTGGCAGAAGGACAGTCACAGCTTTCAATCCATGGCCATCATGAAAGAGTCGTCAATGCCTCTCGGAATGGGCGGCCATCCCCTTCAGGTGGACGTACTCACCGCGACACCAGGTATATTCGCCGTTTAAGCGCCGAGCCGCAGCTTGGCCGCTCCTTTGGAACTCAGGAAGCGCAGCCCGGCCACGAACACGTCGTCGTCCTGATGCACAGCACCTGGAGGCAGCAGTTCCAGAGCGATCCTCAGATTCTCGGCAAGACCTTGACCCTAAACGGCTTTCCCCATACCGTAATCGGCGTCATGCCGCAGTCGTTCCACCTCCGATCACCGAGACCATAGTTGGCCCGAACACAGATCGCGCAAAATCGGTGGCAGCCATCGTGCCTTTGGCTTTTTCCAAGGACCAGCTACAGGAGGCGATGGGCGACTTCAACTACTTCGGTCTGGGCCGGCTCAAACCAGGTGTCTCCGTCGGGCAGGCAAATGATGAGATCAATGCGCTGCAAAACACGATCACAACCAGCCTTTCGGCGGAGGAGCAAGGAACGCTCTCCGCAGTGATAACTCCCTTCCAGCAGGCGCTGGTGGGTGACAACCGCACGCCGCTCCTGATCCTGCTCGGAGCAGTCGCAGCTCTGCTCCTGGTCGGCTGCGTCAACATCACAAATCTTCTCCTCGCACGCGCTACAGGCCGCAGACAGCAGATGGCAGTAGCCGCTGCGCTCGGTGCCAGTCGCGCCGAGATGCTCCACATGGCGATGCGCGAGACCGTAGTACTTGCGCCCTCGGGGAGTACTCGGCATCCTGCTTGCCGCCGCCCTGGTGCCGGCGATGCAGCACTACCTCCCGCCCGCACTCGACTTCCGCGGCACCCTGCACCTCGATTGGGAAGGCGCAGTCTGCGCCCTCCTCCTTGCCGTTGGCGCAACTCTGCTCGCAGGCGCAGTTCCAGCGTGGATCAGCTCCCGCACACAGCCGAGCGAAGTCCTGCATAGCGAATCGCGATTAGCAACCGAGTCGCGCAGCAGCAAGCGCATGCGCAGAGTTCTTGTTGCCGTTGAGGTCGCCGTGAGCGTCGCGCTGGTGCTCATGACCGGCCTCCTGACAACGAGCCTCGTTCGACTCATGAACAACGATCGCGGTTTTCAAGCCGATCGCATCATGACCGCGAATATCGACTACCCCGCAAATCCGATGGGGATCTGGAGTCGCGCACCGCATTCTACAAACAGGTCCTGGAACGCCTGAATCAGCTTCCCGGCGTCGAACATGCAGGGCCGGTGAGCGTACTCCCACTCGCTGGAGACCAGTGGATCGACATGAGACGCGTGCCCGGCGACACCCGCCCAGCCATGCAGCTTGCCTCGCAACACTTCCGCTGGGTGAGCCCAGGCTACTTCGACACCATTCATCTGCCATTAGTCTCTGGACGCTTTCTAACCGCCAGCGACTACGAAACGCTACACCGTCGTCTCGGAGCTCACGGCACGCTCCCTCTGGCGAGGCAAAGATCCCATCGGACAGCAATTAGCTGCGGAGGCAACGACAACGAGACGCCCTTCACTGTGATCGGCGTCGTAAAAGACGCACGCACCATCCCCCTGGCCCAACCCGACCCCATGATGGTCTACATGCCCTACCGTATCGCTGCGACAACAACGGCGGCCTGCTCGTACGCACCAGCCAGGACCCATCCACCATGGCTGACACCATTCGCAAAGCAAACTGGAGCTAACCCCGAGGCATCCGTACCCGTAGTGCGCGCTCTCGGGACATCATCGCAGACTCCGTAGCGAATCGTCGCTTTGATATGGACCTCCGCTCGTCTTCGCCATCAGCGCCCTGCTCTTGGCCGGTTTGGGAATCTGTGGTGTCGTCACTTACTCCGTCGTCCAGCGGCAGCGAGAGATCGGTCTGCGACTGGCTCTCGGTGCGCAACGAACGAACATCTACGGCCTTGTGCTGCGGACGGCTTGATTCCAGTCCTTGCAGGGGTCGTCGCAGGCATTGGCGTCTCACTTGGACTCGCGCGCATAGTAGGAAGCCTGCTGTTCCAGGTAAGCCCCTACAATCCCGTGGGTCTCTTCACCGCTGTCTTCATGCTCGTAACCGTTGGAGCTCTTGCGTGCCTGCTCCCGGCACGTCATGCTGCAACCGTCCATCCCATACAGGCACTGAGAGCTGAATAAATAACGAGCCTCGCGGGTTTGTGACGCATAGAGCTTACGAGTGATAAAGCCTTCCACTCGCGGCAACGCTCAGTCCCAAGATGCCTGTACCGAGGAGTATGAAAGTGCCCGGCTCGGGCACAGCAGAGGCGTCCGCAGCAATGACAAGAGTCGCAGTGGGCGCACCGAGGGAATGACACCACATTGAGAATGACGTTACGTAAATAACGATGTAAGTATTTGAAAGGAATGGAGTGATGAGCGGAGTCGAACCGCTGACCAACTG
>CAVYUE010000002.1:0-91928 GCA_963771625.1 uncultured Acidobacteriaceae bacterium | reverse complement strand
GAATGAAGTCGAACTCATTGCCAACATCGCGAACACTGGTGACGCCGGCTGCGAGATAGATCGGTCCCCACTCTACTTGCTCGTAGTGGGCGTGCATGTCCCAAAGACCAGGAATGGCGTACTTACCTGACGCGTCGATGACTTTCGCATCGCCAGGCACATGGACCTGACTGCGCGGCCCAGCCGCTGTGATGACGCCCTTTTCAATGAGGATCACACTATCTTTCAACGGAGGCGCGCCAATCGAATCCTCCAATGTCGCACCGACGATAGCAAGTGTGGGAGCGGGAGCCATTCGTGCAGTTGCAGACAGCTTCGCCAATGCGGCAAGGTCCGCCTGGACGGCGGCGGCGATAAACGCGCCCAGGCTCGCCTCATAAGGCTCGCGCACAGCCTCAAAATGGTCGAACTCTGCGTCCGTACTAACCAAGGCCATAAGATTCTGTGCGTCGTCCATCCACAGCGACTCTTCTCCCCAGATGAGGCCGCCCACGGTGTAGCCGTGCCCTGTGTGGCCGTTGATGTCCAGCGTTCCTGCAGACTCAATGTGAACCTTCGAATTCGACGGATACACAGTGAACTCCGATGGCTTGCCATGCATGAGCCACCAGCGCATCATCTGCTCCTGCATGGCTACTGGCGAGTAGCCGTCGGTTATAAACCACGGTTCGCTCGGAGTGTGTGTCTCCGTTTTGCCTCTTCGCATGATTGTGAGGACATTGCCATTCACCTTCAGGGCATCATCCATTTCGGACTGCCGCGAAGCCCGTCCCTTCGCAACATAAGAGCGTGGCACCATATCTGCAGTTTTCGCAACGAAGGTCGTTTCCAAAGGAACCGGCGAACCCCGGTCTGTGAAGAGGAAGTGCGAAGTCAGCGTATAGCTGTCGCCTTTCGTCTCGATGGAGTAGGTCTCTTTCCCGATCGTTTTTGCGAACTTATGTAACGCGAAGGTGCCGGAGGACGCTGGTTGTTGCGCTATGGCAGCACAAGCAGTACATGCCAGCACGAATGTGATCGTGAAGTAGGAACGGCGGTTTAGATCGAGCAAGAGTATTGCCTCCGCGAAAACGACGCCGAGAGCTATCGGCGAATCTTCCGTTTCCGATATTGAGCCGGAATCTTGAATTAGAGAAAATGGCTCACCGAATTCTAACCTCTCGACAGGTGGCACCCTGCAAGTCTCTTTTGCCGGGGAGACCCAAGCCGCATCGAACAACCGGGCACAAATATGCGACTCGGACTCAAACGGGCGTTCTGATATCGGATTCCGGGATAAGATCCTAGATTGAATCCGAGTCAGTGACGAGTTGGTTCTATCCAGGAGAGGACAGCTTGTATCAACCTGAGACCTACACAATTGCTCTTTCGTTCATGATCATCAGCATGTTGTGCTGGGGATCATGGGCCAACACGGTAAAACTCTGTCCGGGATATCGATTCCAGCTTTTTTACTGGGACTACGTCATCGGACTCATAGCAGGCGCGTTGATCTGGGGCCTCACCCTCGGAACTGCCGGCTCAACGGGCAGGGCCTTCCCTGCCGACCTGGCAGCGACCGATGCAACACATATTGGATTCGCGCTAATTGCAGGGGTGATCTTCAACGGAGCCAACCTACTACTTGTAGCTGCAATTGAAATTGCGGGGCTGGCAGTAGCGTTTCCTGTCGGTATTGGGCTGGCGTTGATTATAGGAGCGGTCAGCAGTTACATATTGTCTCCACATGGCAACCCGTTGATGTTGTTCGGCGGAATAGCTCTAGTCGTCGCAGCTATTGTGTGCGATGCGATCGCTTATCGGCTTCGTGAGAGCGAACATCAGGCAACCAGCCGCCGTGGAGTATTGATCAGCCTCGTAGCCGGTCTCTTGATGGGTGTTTTCTACCCCTTTGTTTCGCGCGCTATGACGGGTGCGGGGGCTCCCGGTCCTTATGCGACTGCACTTTTCTTCACGATTGGCGTGGCGCTTTGTGCTATCCCGTTTAACTATCTGCTGATGCGCAAGCCGCTTGACGCGCAGCGTCCCGTCTCCATGACTGGCTTTACTTCAGCTCCTGGCCGCTGGCATCTGTGGGGGGTGCTAGGCGGAGTCATCTGGTGCACTGGAGCCGTCTTCAACTTTGTAGCTTCGAGAGCACACGTCGTAGGCCCGGCTGTCTCTTACTCGATTGGTCAGGGAGCCACCATGGTCTCCGCCGCATGGGGCGTCTTCGTTTGGAAGGAGTTCTCATCAGCTCCTCCCAGAGCGAAGAACTATTTGTTCTGGATGTTTGTTCTCTTTTTGATAGGGCTTACGATGGTAGCCCTGGCGCCACTTTTCTAGTTCATCAATCAAAGGGCAGGCATAATGTCGAACAGCCAAAAGCCGATTGTCGTAGTAGGCAGCATCAACATGGATCTGGTGGCGAAGGCCGAACGGATTCCGGTGTCGGGAGAGACCGTGCTTGGAACCGAATTCAAAACACATCCTGGAGGGAAAGGAGCGAACCAGGCAGTCGCCATAGCGCGACTAGGATACCCGGTGAAGATGATAGGCAAGGTCGGGAGTGACGAATTTGGGATTCAGTTGCACTCCGCGTTAGAGCAAGCAGGGGTCGATGTATCTGCAATCGGGACTGTGGAAGATAGTTCGGGGATCGCAGTGATCGTTGTTTCTTCAGAAGGGGACAACGCCATTGTGGTGACGCCGGGAGCGAATGCAGCTGTAAGACCTGCTGATCTGGATGCGAATATCGAGATGATTCGTAATGCGAAGCTTGTGCTTACGCAGTTGGAAACACCTATGGAGATTGTCGAGTATCTTGCTCAGCTTTGCGAGCAGGAAGGAGTTCCACTCATGCTCGATCCCGCGCCTGCGCAGGCACTCTCTCCCATCGTAATGAGGCGAGTTAGCTGGTTTACTCCGAATGAAACTGAGGCGCTGTTTTATGCCAGAGGAAACGAGAAGGAGGGGCCGGAAAGGATCGCCAGCCAGCTTATGGACCAGGGACTGCGGAGCGTGGTTCTGAAACTGGGAGCATCCGGAGTGTATCTGCAAAGTAAGGATGGCCTGAATATTCACGTCCCGGCATTTCCAGTCAGGGCGGTGGATACAACTGCCGCGGGGGATGCTTTCAATGGAGCATTTGCGGTGGGGCTTGCTGACGGACGCTCTCCCGAAGAGAGTGCGCGGTTTGCAGCAGCAGCTGCTGCTGTTTCGGTGACACGGGTGGGGGCGCAGCCTTCCATGCCGACCTTCGACGAAGTGAAAACTTTTCTGGCTAGAGATTAATGCGTACAAGACAAATGGTATTTTTGAAGGGTTTTATACGGAGGCGGATGTACCCAGTTGGATGCGGAGGGTAATTAAACATTGCTATACGCAAGACGAACAAGCTAACTATAGGCACATCGTTGGAAAACCTAGGGCCGAGGTCACTGATATGCCTTCTATCCACAGTCAGGATTTTCAGGATCTGTATGGTGTCACAGAAGAAGGAGCTCTGAACTTCTGGGCCTCCAATCTCCACGAAACGATAGGCAGTAAGCGGTGGTCCCAGATTTGCAACTCTACGGGGGTCTATCTTGCAAGTGTGCTTGGTCATTTTTGCCTGCAACCGATAGATCGGACGGAAGTCCTTTCTCCGGATTACAGCCCGAACGAGCTGGAGTTCCGTCAGTTCGCGGATCTGACCCAGATCGCTGAACTCATGATGCAGCAACTTACGAGTGCGAAAAACCCTCTCTGGATGGAGTCGGCAGGTGCGCACATCCTTCTCTACGCCGGATTCTTTCAACATCAGAACAAGCACCGGCACAATATTGAGTTCTATTCAAGCATGGGCAGAGAATGCTATCTGATGGCTGCCGTGGGAAACAGGGCGAAAGTGATGAAGCTGATGGCAGCAGGCTTCAATCAATACCTCTTCCATTTGGCCAACCTGCAACAACATCTGCGGGAAAGCAGATATTTAATAAGGCCAGAGAACTAGATTCGCTCCAGCGTGATGCGGGTGACCTCCGATACGAGTTCACTGAGTTCTGCGGCAGATGGACCCATGCGGGAAAAATGGGGCACATCTAACGATTGTCTTGAAATATCTTCAGAGGTCGTGGCACCTTAACCTGGCGTTTGTCGCATTTCTAATTGCGGGACTACAATCCCGCACACAGGACTTGGCCGAGTCCTGAGGCCCCATCCGTTTTCCAAGGAGAGATGGGAATGATGAATGCGAATAGCACGCGCCCCCTTATCGGCAGTGAAAGACCACGTAGAGAATCCCACAAGCTGATCGGACCTGCAGACCCGTCACGCCTGATCGGCATCACCATCATGGTGCGTCCTAACCCGGCGAGCCCACCTCTTCCTGACCTTCAAACGTGGCAGAAAACACCCATCTCCCAGCGTCGCGCCCTCACTCGCGAAGAGTATGCGCGTAACTATGGTGCCGCCCCTGCAGACATCAACAAGGTGCATGAGTTCGCCGCCGCCCACGGCCTCAAAGTCGTTGCCTCTCACCCCGGCCGGCGCTCCGTCACGATTGAAGGCCTCCCTGCGCAGTTCAACTCAGCCTTTGGAATCGTGCTCAACCAATACGAGGCGCCGCTTCCATCGGGCGGCCCCAGACCCAACTTCGCAGCGAAGAAAAAAGAGCAGGAGCCCGCTCGGAGCCAGATCCACCATGGCTACGATGGCCCTCTCCACCTGCCCGACGAACTCCACGACATTATCCTCGCAGCCGTCGGGCTCGATAACCGTGCGCGCAGTGTTGTTTCCGGCGGCAACGATCCATCGGGCGCCGTCTTCCTTTCCGCGCAAGCTCTGGCACAGCGTTACAACTTCCCTAACCCAGGTGCGTCCGATCAGACGATCGGAGTGCATGCGCCACAGGCATCGGGATTTACCCCGAGCTACCTCGCCAGCGACTTCACGACCTCCTATTTTCCAAGCCAGCCGCTTGCCTATCAAACGGCCCCCACCATCCATGACGTCAACCTCACCGTCAGCGGAACGACCTATCAGAACAACTCTGCCCTTGTGCAGGCTGTAACCTCGGCCAACCTGAGCTCTAACGCGAACGCGCCCATCTTAGAACTCACACAGGACATCTCCACCTCCTCCACGGTCGCCCAGGGCGCTACCGTCAACGTCTACTTCACCTCTGATGACGAACAGGGTTGGCTCGTCTTCCTCAATCGCGTTCTCCTGCCAGAAGGCGAAAACGGCCCTACCGTCCTCACCAGCAGCTTCACTCTTGAACTCGGCGACGACAGCAGCTACATCGGCAACCTCTCCGACTCTGGTTCTCTTGTCTCGCTGATGACTCAGCAGTTTAAGCAGCTTGCAGCTGTCGGGGTCGACGTCTTCGTCGCGCTCGGCGACTGGGGCGCCGACAACTGGTGGCTCCTCGCTAACGGCACTGCTCCCGACGGTGCAAGTCACGTTATGTACCCCGGCAGCGACCCTTGGGTTATCTCCGTCGGCGGCACCGTGCTTGGCACCACCGACGAATACGTCTGGGGTGACGCCTACACCTCTGGCACCAACTTCGGCAGTTCCAACTCCAACCGTGCCGCCACAGGAGGAGGCGTCAGCAAGACTTTTACCTCCTCAACCGACGCCCCCTACCAGACGGCCGCCGGCATCACGGGCGCCACCGATTCCGCAGGAAACGTGCAGACTGGCCGGGGCGTCCCCGACATAGCCGGCATGGTCGGCCTCAATCCATTCTTCGTCAACGGCATCTCCTATAACTTCATCGGCACGAGCTGTGTCGCTCCACTCTATGCCGGTCTCGCCGCAGTCATCCGCTCCGCCCTCGGCCGCGACATCGGCCCCTTGAACAACACTCTCTACGCCCTGAAGGACGTCGCCTTCAACGACATCACCAATGGCAACAACAGCTCTAACGACACACCCGCCAACGTCAAGCTCGCCATCTCCGGCTACACCGGTACCACCCCCAACGCTCCCTTCTTCACAGCCGCCGCCGGTTGGGACGCCTGCACCGGCCTTGGCAGCGTCGATGGCACCAAACTGCTCAACGGAATCAGCTCCCTGCTCTACAATCCCAACTTCTACTTCCAGGTCAATAAAGGATCTTTCGGCCTCGAAGAAGCCCAGATCAACGCCAAGTTCGACAATCCCGTTCCGATCCAGCTTGTGCTGGAGGGATTCACCCCCAACGCCGTGAAGGCCGCCAACATCAAGCCAAAGGTCACTGCCTCCTTTACGCAGATCGCCGTCAACGTCGGCGCACCCAGCTTCGAGATTGCCACTTTGCTCGACACGCCTCAGCGCGTCTTCTTCCCCTGCACCGTCGACTTCACTCCCTCCGCCGTAAAGTCCCTCTCGAGCGGAGGCATCTTCCCCAACCCCGGCAGCCCGCCCGTCCCCACCACGGTCCCACTGATCAGCTCATCCATCATCATCGGAGGCCAAGCCCTGTCCGCCGAAACGGAGATCTTCCTCGAGCCCGGCGCCGACCCCTTCTTCTCCAACTACGCCACCGACAACTATTTCGCCCTCTCCTCGGATCTCCGCGTCTTCACCGTCTGCCCCGGCATCAACAACTCTCCCATCGATGGCATCTCCCTCAACTCCTCCAGCACCACCGGCTGGGATACCGACGCCGGTTACAAATACATCCAGGCCCTCCTCGGCCATCTCAACTCCACCTACGCTGACCCCAACGGCACCGATCCCTTCAGCCTCTTCCCCGATCAGACCAATGCATTGAGCGCCGACTCCTCCGTTACTCCCACGCAGGTCAATCCCTCGAGCCCGGGAAGCAATCCACTCGCAAACTACAACTTCGCAGTCGCCAAGGTCCGACTCAGCGGAACCCCCAATACCAGCTCCGGCCCCAACGTCCGCGTGCTCTTCCGCATGTTCGCCACCCAGACGAACGACACCGACTATCAGGCCCTCACCTATCCCTCTACTACCGACAGTGAAGGACAAGCGCTCTCTCCGCTCCTCGGCACCGGCGACACCACCATTCCCTTCTTCGCCACTGGCAATTACGAAGCAAACTCAGACTACGGCATCAACGTCGACTACTCCGGCACGAGCATCAACAACCAACCGGTTCAGATCATCGGCGGGGGCGAGTCATGGGCCTACTACGGCTGTTACCTGAACATCTACCCAGCAGGCAATACCATCGGGGGCAAGGCCGTTCAGACTCTCTTCCCCGGTACACACGCCTGCATCGTCGCCCAGCTGGTCTACGATGATGCCCCCATGCCCACCGGCCCCGGGGTTCTGCAAGGCCCTGAGTACTCCGACAACTTCGCGCAGCGCAATTTGCAGGTCACCTTCTCCGACAACCCCGGTCCTGCATCGGCCCACATCTGCCCGCAGACCTTCGACGCCAGGCCCAGCCTCGCGCTCGGCACCGGCCAGCTCGAAGACTATCCCGACGAGCTCATGATCTCCTGGGGCGACACACCCGTTGGCTCGACCGCCAGCATCTACTGGCCCGCAGTCTCCTCGGCAGACGTTCTCGCGCTTGCCAAAAAGATTTACTCCACCAATCAGCTCTCCGCCGCAGACGCCAACACCATCCAGTGCGCCGTCCCCCGCGGATACACCTTCGTACCTATCCCACCAGGATCAGGCGCAAACTTCGCCGGTCTCTTCACCGTAGAACTGCCCGTAGGCGTCACCGCCGGTCAAGAGTTCGACATCACCGTGCGTCGCGTCTCTACGCGGCGCGGCTCCTTCAAAGAGCCGCCGCCACAACAGCCGACGCAGCCGACGGAACCGCATATCGCCGGCAGCACGGCGCTCGCTGTACAAACCAACGTCAGCGAGCTTCCAAGAAAAACGATGCGCAACTGGCGCTACATCATCGGGTCCTTCGTCGTTCGCATCCCCGTCGCCAAGCCGGACGTGATGGTGCCCATTGAAAAGAATATCTACTCGCTGCTCAGTTGGCGTCTCTCGCAAATGGAGCCCGGCAACCGCTGGATTCCGGTCCTCGAACGCTACCTCGGCTACATCCGTGGCCGCCTGACAGGCATCGGCGTCAACCCCGGCTCTGTCAAACCTTCGCCATGGGGTTGGTACGGTCCGCCGCGTCCAGGCAAAGGCACAGGCGAAGGGCCCGGCAAGGGAACTGGTCCTGGCAAAGGAGGCATCTTTGGCCAGGGTGGCCTGCTCGGCCGTGGCCGTGACTCCATCGGCAAGGTCGAGGCCATCATCTACGACCGCTTCGGCGATTTCGAAGGCTTTGTTCTCCTTACCGAGCAGGGCAAAGAACGCCTCTACTTCAGCCGCGAGGCCGAGATTGAATCTCTCGTCCGCCACGCGTGGCTCGAGCGCATCGTCATTGACGTCATCACCGAGCACCATACACCCGAGTGCCCGATCAACGTCATCCTGCTTCGTGCGCCGCGTCAGCCGAGACGATCCGCGCCGTAGCTTTCCTTCAGTCATGTTGTGATCGAGATCGCAACATGACTGAGCCTCCGCGTGTCATCGCTGACTTCCACAACCATAAACAGAACGAGTCTCACCACAAGCATCGCGATGTTCACGAAGTCTGCTGAAATGCCCACGACAGTGTCCACGCCGCCGAATATAAGAGTGGAGGCAAAAACAATATTTGCCATAGAGATATATTGGGGAGCCCGCTGAGCCTATTTTTGTGTGGGTTTGACGCACTATTAACACTGCGTCAACTTCCACTGAGTACCATCAGGGTCCATGGTATTTTCCCCCGGTACCGACAAAATCAGTTCCCGCGCCGAGAGTGAAGAGCCTGACCAAAAGATAGCCTCTACGCTTCCTGATACAGCTCTATCCACGAAATACGACGCCCAAGCGCTCCTGAATGACTTGGTGGCCGAATTGACGCTGAGTATTTTGAGTTTGGAATTACAAATTGAACTCGATCTCAAGGAAGATCCGAGTGTTGTTCCGATCCTCCAAGATGCTGCTATGGCACATATTTCAGTCCGTGAAGTTACGATGAGGGCCTTGAACAGCCTTGAAAGTCTCAAGAAAGCGTCACAAGTGTCCTGATGTAGTATCCAGACGAATGCGGGAATCGTCGCTAAGCGAAAGCTTCTCTTCCGCCCTAAGCATTTCGCAAGATCAGCATCGGCGAAATAGAAAAGGCAGCCCGATTTGGCTGCCTTTCTAGGTTATTTCTAAGATGTTTTATGGCTCCTGAGGTAGGACTCGAACCTACAACCCTTCGGTTAACAGCCGAATGCTCTGCCATTGAGCTACTCAGGAATATTGCGGGACACGCGAGAATCGCGCGCCTCTATTGTTATAGCAAATACAGATAAGCGGGTCAAAGGCTACGTCGATACCTGCGTGATTGTTGGGGGCTTTGTGCTGCGATGACCCTGTCGACGTAGGCTGACTATGCCGCTTATTTCTCGACTGCGAGACGCTGTGAGATTTGCCAGATGCTGAGAACGCTTATGGATAGAGAAGGACGGCGATGTTGTAAGCCGTGAACGGGGTGTTGCGCGTTACAGCGCAGGCGCCGACTACGGCTTGATGGTATTTGCCGGAGGTCAGCTTGCTTTTGAGTTGAGTGGGAATTTCGTTAAGGCTTCCAGCGGTATAGCGCATGATGAACCAGGGCTGGCGGGAACCCGCATATCCAGTGCTCATGGTGCATGTTTCGCGAGCGTCTTTGGTCGTCTCTGCTATACGTATTCCTGAGCGCGCTATGATATCGGCAACGGTGCGCTCCTGCTGGTTGAAAGAGATGGTTTCAACGGTGCTGGCGAAATCTTCTACAGCATAGAGTTGATTGTCGCGGGTGACGATGGCTATGCCCATGGAGTCGACGTTGGGATCAAGCAGATTGGCGCGGTGGCCGGGCGAGTGCATCCAGAGGTTGTGGATGATGACGGAGGTGGGGGCCTCTCCTACGTTTTCGGTGATGAGGCTGAAGTGCGCGCCAGCATTGGCTCCGCGAGCTGCGAGTTCAGGTTCACCGTCGAATTGGTGGGAGATCTCCTGGTGTTCGGCCATCTCGCGAGCGTGAACGGAGGAGGCTTCGGCGAGGACGGGATCGAAGCGAAGTGGCGGAAGCCCTTGATTGGCGCGGTCTTCGTTCGCGGCAGCGAAGAGGTATTGCTCGGCCACGGTGAGGTTTGCTGCCTGGCTGAGGTTTTGTGCGTGGATCAGAGGGGATGCAGAGAGAAGCAAGAGGATAGCGAAAGCCTTGAGGGGCGATTTCCGCAATGAAATCAATGATTTGACGCGCGGTATGAGAGAGTCCGGCATGGACGTGATTCTAGGTTCGAGGTGCCGAGCAAGGTAATACAACTTTAGGGTCAACATAGGCTGTTCCCCTCTGTTCTCTATCGACTGTGACGATGTGAACTTGAGGGGACGATGCCTGGATGCTCGTTTTTGGCAAAAAAATTAGCGCATGGAAAAACCCTCATTTTTGCTGGGGGTTTTGGCATTTTGTGGTGATTTATTGTGGTGAAATCGTGGTGAGTTTGTGGTGGATCGCGTGGTGACCGTGGTGTTTTGGACGCCACTAATTCGAGGCCGAAAAATACGCCAACTTTTGCAAGTTTATTTTTGAGTTCGAGGCATCGATGATGTCGTTTTGGGACTTCGGGTCATGTGTTGAGTCGATTACGACTTGAGGTCGGGTAAGCGGCTGCGGTTGCGGAGCATGATGGCGAAGAGTTTGCGGGCGTCCCAGTAGCGGGGGATGTAGCGCTTGGGTTCGGCGAGGGAGCGAAGCAGCCAGCCGAGGTAGTACTTATCGGCCCAGACAGGGATGTGAACCTGATCGCCGCTGAGGAAGGCGATGGCTGCGCCGATGCAGTGGATGGCCGGGCGGTACGAGAGGTTGCGCTTGAGGTAGAGACCGAGTCGCTCCTGAGTTCCACCACCGATGGTGACGATGACGTGACGGGGGCGCAGTCGATTGAGGAGATCGATGAGGGTGGGATCGGCGATGGCGGCGTTGCCATACATCGGTGCCATGTAGATGTGATCTTCAGGGATGGTGATTCCCTGCCCTGCGAGCCAATCCAGATTGCGTTTGGCGCTGACTGGGCTGGCCATGATCCAGAAGGTGTTGCCGGGTTGACGAATCTCTGGATCCAGGAGGAGTTCGCGCAGATATTCGAGACCGGAGAGACGTTTGATCTGGGTGGACTGCAGACGGTTCCAGATGAGAACCATGAAGGCGGAGTCGGTGATGGCGAGGTCTGCGTTGAGGAGGGATTCGCGGTAGTCGCGATTCCGGTCGAGGTCTTTGAGCGCTGGGGCGGCGGGAACGACGAGGAGGCCGCCGTTGGTTCGCATGATCTCTATGGCTTCCTTTGCGGAGCCGTCGAAGAAGTCGATGCCGAGGATGCGGTGATGATTGGGGGGAGTTGTCGCCATGAAGAGATCTGTCATCTCTTATCTTATTCGACACGCAAACGATGAGGACTCGCCAATTCTCGCGGTGTCACCTTATTACTACCTGCAAGCCGATTAGGCATTACTAAATCTGACGTCAATAAGCATCTTTCAGTTCACAGTTATCCAGATTTGACGCGGCTTCTGCGACGTTCCTATACTGCATCACGCTCGAAATGGCGGTTCAAGGAGGAAGTCTATGTCAAAGCGTTTGCTGTTGTTCATTCTCTTGATTGCCGCCACTACCGGCGGATATGCAGAAGACTCATGGAAGAAAGGTCATCAACCCACTCTCGTTCCACAAAAGAGCGGTACGACGCAGCTGCTGATTGCCGTTAGTCCGGTAAACTCCCGCGTCGTCTGGGCGGCCGGGACCGGCGGTACGTACGTGGTTACGACCGATGGTGGTTCGACCTGGAGATCCGGGGTCGTGCCGGGAGCAGAAGCTCTACAGTTCCGCGATGTGCAGGGTGTAAGCGATCGGGTCGCTTATCTCATGTCGATCGGGGACAACACAGGAGATTTTCGCATCTACAAGACGGAAGACGCCGGCGCGCATTGGACCGTTCAGTTTACGAATAAGACGACAAACGCCTTCTATGACTGCTTCGCGTTCTGGGGGCCGGATCGCGGCATCGCGCATAGTGACTCAGTCAGCGGAGTATTTCCCGACATTCGCACTAACGATGGCACGACCTGGCACTCGATCGCCCGCAATATGCCACCTGCGTTGGCGGGCGAAGCTTCGTTCTCTTCCAGCGGAACCTGCATCACTACGGAAGGATGGCAGAACGCCTGGATTGCCACCGGCGGCTCAAGCATCGCCAGAATCCTGGCGACTCGGGATGGCGGCTACACGTGGAACGCGTATGACACTCCGTTCGTGAGCAATCCCAATGCGGGCGCTCTCTCGGTAGCGTTCCGCGATCCATGGCACGGCATCGTGGGTGGCGGCGATTTGACCAACGACAGCGCTACGCAGGCGGCGACCTCGGATGACGGCGGCCAAAGATGGAAGCTCACCAGCAAGCCACCGATTGCGGGAACGATCTTCTGTCTCGCTTATGTGCGTGGTATTGAACAACACGATGATTGGCGCCATCGCGATGACTTCGACCATGAACACGACCGGAGTGTGGTGATCACGACAGAGACTCAGCCGGACTTCTCTTCCGGCGCAGCTGCCTGGAGTCCGGATGAAGGACAAACCTGGATCAAACTGCCAGAGGTGAGCGGTTACTGGGCGGTCGCTTTTGCGAATCCACAAGCCGGATGGTTCGTCGGCAACAACGGCCAGATACTGAAGATTAGCTTCTAGTGTCCTGAGCGTTTGGAGCCGATCGGGCAAGACTTGGTGTAAAACAAATCGGACCCTTGAGGATAGCTACATGCTCAAGGGTCCGGTTTTGTTTGCTACGACTGACTATCGTGTGGCGGCTGCGAGGGGTTTGGCGGCCATCATCTCTTCTTCGATCCATGCGTAGGTCTTGGCGAGGCCTTCGCGGAGCTTGATCGAGGGTGCCCAGTTGAGCTTCTGCTGGATGAGTGTGTTGTCGCTGTTGCGGCCGTTGACGCCCTTGGGGGCGTCGAGCTTGTAGTTGCGCTTGAGCTTGACGCCGGCGATCTCTTCCGCGATGTCGACGAGCTGGTTGATGGTGACGAGCTCGTCGGAGCCGAGGTTGAGGGGCTCGTGGATGTCGCTTTCGGCGATCATCTGCGTGCCCTTGGTGCAGTCGTCGATGTACATGAAGGAGCGGGTCTGTTTGCCGTCGCCCCAGATCTCGATCTGGTTGGAGCCGGAGTGCTTGGCCTCGATGACCTTGCGGCAGACGGCGGCGGGAGCTTTTTCGCGGCCGCCGGTCCAGGTGCCGAGCGGGCCGTAGACGTTGTGGTAGCGGGCGACGCGGGACTGGAGACCGTAGTCCTCTTCGAAGTGGCGGCACATGCGCTCGGAGAAGAGCTTCTCCCAGCCGTAGCCATCTTCGGGAAGCGCGGGGTAGGCGTCCTCTTCTTTGAGGGCGACGACGTCGGGGTTGGTCTGCTTTTCGGCGTTGTAGACGCAGGCGGAGGAGGAGTAGAAGAAGCGCTCGACACCCTTGTCGCGTGCGGCCATGAGCATGTGGGTGTTGGTGAGGACGCTCAACATGCAGAGGGCCTTGTTGTTTTCGATGAAGCCCATGCCACCCATGTCGGCGGCGAGCTGGAAGATGACGTTGGCGCCAGCGGCTGTCTTGAGGCAGCTTTCTTTGTCCTTGAGGTCGAGTTGAAGGCTCTCGACGTCTTTGGAGACCTGATACCACTCGTCGAGAGGTTTGATGTCGACAGCACGTATGACCTCGACGCCATTGCTAAGCAGGCTCTGCACGAGATGGCCGCCGATGAATCCGCCGGCACCACAGACCACTGCTTTTTGTCCTTTGAGCTTCATTCGGGGGAGGGCTCCTTTTGGTTCTCAAGATTCTAACTTGTTGCGCTGACTTGGGTTATTCCATACTGCGCATAACAACGGGCTGCTGCCTGCTTTAAGTATAGCTGGCTGTCAGTTCCGGGGAAATGCACCATTTGGGACAGACGAGGTCAGCGATTGCCAATGCCCGAACGGGGGCGCGGGCAAGCCACCAGATCATATCTTCAAAGAGAAGCGGCTGTCAGCAGCGGTTCTAGCGGCGATTTCGGGTGTGTGGGGAGACTTCCTGAATGAGCCAGAAAAGAAAGGCTGTGGAAAGTCCAAAGAGCAGCCAGCCATCAAGCGCTTCAATAGGACCCATCAGTCGCCAGTGATCCCCGAGATACAGATTCCGATGTCCGTAGGTTGTCAACGCCCCGAGTGAATAGAGCATTGCGTCCTTGAAGTCCGGGAGAGCGCCGTTGAGGCAGTAGGCGCAAGCCCAGATGCCCGCTTCGATCCCGTGCAAGAGTGTTGCCAGGAGGGTCACCGCACCTATCACCATTGCGGCTTCAGCCGTTGCGCGGCGAGGTTCCTTCATATCGGCGTGAAACTGGATAGCCTTCTGCATGATGAACCCAAGGCCCATGACATGGAAGATCACCGTCACCACGATCAGGGGGCAGCCCCACACCCAGTCGACGCTCCAGGGAGCATGTTCTCCTATGGTGTAGCTAAGAATGGCTGCCGCGATATTCATCCGAACCTGCCTTCTGGCTTCCTACGAGCGCAAGAATACCTCGGCATCGAAGAGCATGAAACTCCTAGAAGTACTAGGGACGGCTCAAAACATAGGTATAGCTTTGAGTCGCTGGTTGCGGCAATCATCTATACGTGAATGATTGTTTTTGCAACTCAGTTAGTTACATATATCGCTGCAGTTCCGTTAGCTCGCCGAGGTTAACGACTGCCCACCGTCTCGGCGAGGTTTTGTGTTTGCTCGGTTGTGCTTGGGTCTGGCTTGTGGAGCAGGTCGATGACGGATTGGTAGAGGTGGTTGCGGGTCTCGAAGCGGTCGCCAGCGCGGATGACGTAGCGGACGACGATGTCGATGCCGGAGGCGGCAGGGCGCATGTCGACTGAGGGCGTGGCTTTGAATTGGCTGAGGCCGTTCTCGCCGGTGTTCCGCCATTCCCGTTCGGCGAGGCTTGCGTCTTGTGCGGTCTGCTCGAGGACGACTTTGTGGATGGCTTCGATGATCCTGTAGCTGTCGGCGCTGGCGGGGATGTTGACGCTGATCTCGTCCCACATCCACTGACCGGTGGTGGAGAAGTTGAAGTATTGGCCGGTGACGGCGAAGTTGTTGATGAAGGTGATGCGGCGGCCGGTTGGGTGTCCTTTTGCGGTCCAGTTGCCGGTTTCGAGGAGGGCGGTGCGGAAGAGGCCGATCTCGAGGACCTCGCCGCCGACGCCGTTTATTTCAACCCAGTCGCCGACGCGGATGCCGTTTTTGCCCATGAGGATGAACCAGCCGAAGAAGGCGAGGATGAAGTCCTGAAAGACGACGGTGAGGCCGGCGGTGGCGAGGCCGAGGATGGTCGGAACCTGGCTGGGTGCGCCGAAGACGACGAGCAAAACCATGAGCAGCGTGACGAATTGAATGCCGAGGATCACGATGGTGCGCAGGGTGTGAAGTCGGCGGCGATCCATGGCTGAGCGATCGAGGAGCATTCGCGCTCCGGTTGCGAGCAAGACACCGAGGAGCACGAGGAAGGCGATTGTGGAGAGCGACTGCAGGGTGAGGTGAGTGACGATGCCGTGCTGGAGCTGGACCTGAGCGAGCCACTTGCCGTAGACGGCGGAGAGCTGCTGCTGGGTCTGGAGCTGGTCTTCGACGATGCTGTGCATCTGCGCGAGAGAGTGGGCCTGGGCCATGCGAGCGACACGGCTTTTGACGGTGTCGGCGGGAGCGTTGGGGCTGGCTTGGCCGGGGGCTGGGGCAGCGCCTGAGCCGATGGCTGCCGCCGCGGCGGTGGCTCGCTTTTCGAAGTCGGCGTGCTTGCCGGTGAGGGTGGCGATGTCGGAGTCGGTCTGGGCTTTGGCCTGGCGGAGGAGCGCCATGCGGTTGCGCTGGTCGAACCAGGAGGAGACGCGGCCGTAGAAGGTCCCGTAACGGCGCGCGGAGAGGACGCCGATCTGACCGCCGCTGTTGGCCTGCGAGGCATCGTACTTCTTCATTGCGGCCTGGCGGGCGGTGAGCTCCTGCTGGATCTGGCCGCGCTTGTCGCCGCTGGCTCGGGAGAGCTGCTCGGTGGCGTCGGCGAGCTCGTCGCTGTCGAGCTGAAGCTGGGCCTTGGCGACGTCGAGGTCATCGGAGTCGGCGATGGAGCCGTTGGGCTGCTTGAGGGAGGCGGTGAGGGCGTCTACCTTGGCTTGATCTTCCTTGACGAGGGCCTGGAGCTCGGTGACTTTTTGCTGGATGACAAGGGCTTCGCCGGTTAGGGTGCGGGTCTGGAGGGCTGCCTGGCGCAGGGCAAGGGCGAAGGACTGGTCTACTTCGTGGTCAGCGAGGCGCTCGGCCTCGTGGGCGTAGGACTGCTCTTCAGCGGAGACGGCGAGGGGGGCGAGGGACTCGATGGTTTGCCAGGGGCGCTGGTCGACGAGGCTGTTCGAGCCTGCGGGGTCGCCCTTCGAGTGCAGGAAGGGCATGTGCGTCATGGCTCCGCGTGTCCACCATGCCGCCGCGAGGCAGAGGACGAAGATGGCAGCGGGGAGGGCGACGGCGAGGCGGCGAAGATCCTTCATCCTTCAACCCTACATGCTCCGCCACTTAGCTTCAAAGCCCCCATTGTGGGGATGGCGCATGTAGGATCTAGGGCGTGGAGACTTCTGAAGCAAACATTGGGGTTGCGGGTCGGCCGATTGCGATGGCGATGAAAAGACAGCCGCTGGCGGCGGTGGGGGTTGTGCTGCTGGCTGTGTTTTTGGTGTGTGCGGTGTTTGCGCCGTGGCTGGCCCCGCAGGATCCGGCTCAGTTGGATCTAACGGGCAGGCTGATGGCGCCGTCGGCAGCGCACTGGTTTGGAACCGATGAGTTGGGGCGGGATATTCTTTCGCGAACGCTGTTTGGGGCGCGGATCTCGTTGATCGTGGCCGTGAGTGTGGTGGGGTTGTCGCTGGCAGTGGGGCTGGTGGCGGGTGGGTTGGCCGGGTTTTATGGTGGGTGGACCGATACCGTCGTGAATATTTATGTAACGAATGCGTTCCTGGCGCTACCGGGAATTTTGCTGGCGATTGCTTTTGTTGCGTTCATGGGGCCGGGGCTGGGGAATGTGATTCTGGCGCTGGCGATCTCGGGTTGGGTGGGGTATGCCCGGCTGGTGCGGGCGCAGGTTATGGCTGTGAAGGAACGGGAGTTTGTGGAGGCGGCGCGAGCGCTTGGTGCAAGCGATCTGCGGGTGATGACACGCCATATTCTGCCGAATATTCTGCAGCCGCTGATTGTGCAGGCGGCGATCGGCATGGCTGGAGCAGTGCTGGCGGAGGCTACGTTGAGCTTTTTGGGGCTAGGTGTTCCGCCGCCTGCAGCAAGCTGGGGGTCGATGTTGAACGATGCGCGGTCGCATCTGTTTGACTCGCCGCATCTGGTGTTCTTCCCTGCTGTGGCGGTGATGCTCTGTGTGCTCTCGTTCAACTTCATCGGGGATGCGTTGCGGGACTATCTCGATCCGCGGACGAGGTTGGGAGTCGGGCTGTGATACTGCGTGGTTGCTCTGAGTGGAGCTGACGCACGCGCCGAGATTAGGCGCAAAATGCGCGCTGAAGATGGGGCATCCGGATTTGTGGGTCGATATCGGATATGCTTGGCTTTGGGACTGAGAGGCAACTTCAATGCGCAAGAGTATCGTTTCACCTTCAGCTACGACGGCAACTCCTATCAGCGATCTGTGGCGCGACCTGGAGCGGATTGCGCGGGTGGAGATCAGTTCGGAAGATCAGCTGTTCCCGATTGAACATGCGCTGGGCAAGAAGGGGACGACGGGATGGAAGGCCGCAGAGACCGGACCGCAGTTGATCCGGCTGCACTTCGATGAGCCGCTGACGATCAAGCGGCTGCAACTGCATTTTGTCGACAAAGCAGCGGAGCGGTCGCAGGAGTTTGCGGTGTATGCGGGCGCGGGTGCGGAGTTGAAGGAAGTGGTGCGGCAGCAGTGGACGTTTTCACCGCAGGGTTCGACCGAGGAGATTGAAGACTACCCGGTGAACCTGAACGGGATTACGACGCTTGAACTGCGGATCGATCCGGATAGAAGCCACGATCCGAAGTTGAGCAAGGCGTATGCTTCGCTTCAGAGTTTGAAGCTGGCTTAGAGCTATGTTGGCGGTGATTCGATGTTGATCGGAGTTATCCGTTGTTGATTGGGGTGATCTCGGACACGCATGGATTGTTGCGGCCGGAGGCTCTGGCCGCGCTGCAAGGCGTGGAGCATATTTTGCATGCGGGCGATGTGGGGGATGCTGCGATTCTCGACGCGCTGCGCGAGATCGCCCCGGTGACGGCGATTCGTGGGAATGTGGATACAACGGGCGCTTGTGCGGAGCTGCCTGCTACGGATGTTGTCGAGTTAGGCGGGCAACTGTTTTATCTGGTGCACTCGGTGCGTGACCTGGATATCAATCCCAAGCCGGCTGGTGTGGCAATGGTGGTGAGCGGGCACTCGCATAAGGCGAAAGTCGAGGTAAAGGATGGGGTGGTTTACTTCAATCCCGGAAGTGCGGGGCCGCGAAGGTTTTCATTGCCGGTCACTGTGGGGTTTGTGACGGTGGAGGGTGGCGTTGAGGCTAGTGTGAAAGAGCTGGTAGTGGGTGAGCATAGTCATACATGATCAGGAACGGTTAGAACTATCTTTCCCTGCGCGTGCCCTAGTGCAAGATAGCGAAGGGCCTCTGCTGCCTCGCTCAGCGAGTAGCGCTTGTCTATCATCGGGACGATCTTTCGCGCCTCCAAAAGATCCTTCAAAAAAGCCAGATCTTTCTGGGTCACTTTCGCCAAAAAGAAATACATCTTCTTGCGTCCAATCCATGACAGGAGTGGGCCCAATAAGAAAGCTTTAAGAACCCGCGTTATATCGCCGCCGGCACAGACATAGATTCCGTCTGGGGCCAGCATCCTCCTGTATTGGAAGATGGAATGATGAGCGTTTGCGGCGAAGATGACATCGTAACGTTCTGGTCCATGCGCAAAGTCCACCTCGGTGTAGTCGATTACATGGTCTGCGCCAAGAGAGCGCGCTATCGGTACGTTTCTCGTACTACACACGGCAGTGACTTCGGCTCCGAACGCTCGAGCAATCTGCACCACGAACGTTCCCACGCCTCCTGAGGCGCCTTCTACGAGAACCTTCTGGCCGAGCTGGATGCGTCCTTTGTCACGAAGGCCTTGCAGCGCCGTGATAGCTGCGACTGGAACCGCTGCTGCATCCTCGAACGGCAGGTTTTCCGGCTTTCGCCACGTACTCTCCTCGGGCACGCATACGTACTCTGCGAATCCACCCCCTTTGAAGCCTGTTACGCCAAATACCTCGTCACCAATTTGAAACTCCTTTACGTGCTTGCCAATCGATTCCACTCGCCCGGCGACGTCGCAACCGATGATCTTGTACTTTGGTTTGCGCAGACCGGGGATTTTATTCCACGGCGAACCTTTCATAAGGTAGAGATCCAGGGGATTCACCGAGGCCGCGTAGAGTTTAATCCTCACTTCGGTGTCCGTAGGCATAGGTAATTCCACCTCTGAAAGCTGCAAAACGTCTGGTGAGCCGTAACGTTCCCGTACTATCGCCTTCATAGAGCGCTCTCAATCGGTATCTGATGGTGAGGTGCGTCGGCCCATTGGTGCGGTCAGTCTCATTAGCGCATGACGTAGCCGCCGTCGACCGAGATCGACTGGCCGGTGACGTAGCTGGCGGCTGAGCTGCAGAGCCACAGTACGGCATCAGCGATCTCCTCGGGACGCCCCATCCGGCCCATCGGAACGTAGGCCTTCAACATCGCGTTCAATTCTTCACCCTGGCCTTCGGCGATCATCTTGTCAGACATGGGCGTCTGAATCATGCCTGGGCAGACGGCGTTTATCCGAATACCCTGCGTCGCATATTCAAGGGCCGCACTTTTGGTAAATCCAATGACTCCATGCTTCGATGCGTGGTAGGTGCCACGTCGAGCGCCGCCCAACAGACCACCGAGAGAAGAGCAATTAACGATCGCACCGCTTCCCTGTTCGCGCATCTGTTGAAGTTCGAACTTCATACAACTCCACACCCCCCGCAGGTTGATTCCCATGACCCGGTCGTAGTCGTCGCGGGGGGAATCAGCGGTTTCAGCGAGGACACCTTGTACACCGGCGTTGTTGTAAGCTGCATCGAGCCGTCCGAAGGTAGAGACAGTTTGCTTCACCATTGCTTCTACCTGCGCGTCGTCGGAGACGTCACAGCGAACGGCGAGTGTTTTGTGACCTTCATCGGCGAGAGTCTTGGCTGCAGCCTGCACTTCCTTCTCATTCCAGTCGGCCAACACAACGGAAGCACCCGCCTCGGCAAAGGCCTTGGCTGTCGCCAGACCCAATCCAGATGCGGCGCCTGTAACGAGGGCAACTTGGTTTACGAACGATATGTTCATGATCACCTCTCCACCAACATCGCCCACTTACAGTACGTCATCAGCTTGTACTGACTTAGAGGCTTCGATCTATTTACTCTCTTGCGCTTCTCCGTAAGCGAACGCCTGAGATTACGCACGCGCAAACGATAAGGGCGCCCACGGCTCCGACGACAGAGACCGGAAGTTTCGAAGTCCAGCGAACCTCCGCGTAAATTGAATACATTAGGACGACAAGAAGACACCCAACCGAAAGAACGACCAAAGGCGTCCAGATGAGCAGGCTACCAACATCTTTTTTCCATCTTCGCATTGCGTTTGCGATACCTCAGAAGGTCTGAGCGATTACTCTGTTTCTTCACGTTAGCCTTTGCTGCGGTCGGTGAAGCGGAAGAAGAGGGATTGCTCGGCGACGGGGGCGGCGAGTTCGTTGAGGGCGGCCATCTGGGAGTTGGAGAGTGGCGTGAAGTCGCGGGCGATGTGGACGTTTTCTTCAAGCTGGGCGATGTTGTCGCAGCCGATGATGACGGTGCTGACCGGGTGCGAGAGGGTGAAGCGCATCGCGTCCTTCATGGTCATGACGCCGGGGCGTGTGGCGATGGCGGAGCCTTCCCACGAGTGGCGCTGCGCGTCGAGCGACGGCGGCGTCCACGAGGCGAGGAGACGGCCGCGTGAGGGGACCTTCATGCCGATGATGCCCATCTGCTTTTCGACGACGAGCGGGAGGAGCTTGTCGGTGAAGCTGTGGATGTGGGTGTCGGCGGCGTTCATCGCCATGAGGATGGTGTCGAAGTTGTAGCGGTTGACGGCGTCGATGAGGGCTTCGGGGCGGTAGTGGCCGGTGACGCCGAGGAAGCGGACGACCTTCTGGTCGTGCATCTCGATGAGGGCTTCCATGGCGCCGCCCTTGGCGAAGATGGCGTCGACGTCTTCGGGCAGGCCGACGTCGTGGAGCTGCCAGAGATCGACGTGGTCGGTGTTGAGGAGCTGGAGCGACTTCTCGATCATGCGCATGGAGCCGTCGCGGGTGCGCTCCTTGGTCTTGGTGGCGAGGAAGGCGTCGTTGCGGCGGGTCTTCATGACGCGGCCGACGTACTGCTCGCTCCAGCGCTCGGGGCCGCCGTAGATGGAGGAGGTGTCGATGTAGTTGACGCCGAGGTCGAGGGCGCGCTCGATGATGGGGACGGCGATGTCGAAGTTGTTGGGCTTCTCGAGGGCAGCCTGGCCGCCGAGGGAGAAGATGCCGACTTTGTAGCCGGTCTTGCCGAGGTTGCGGGTGGGCATGGCGGCGCGGGTGTTGGCGTTGACAGGCAGCGGTGGCAGGGTGCGCTGGGTTTCGCGCGATTGCGCCTTGAGTCAACAGGGCCGCGGCAGCGACGCCTCCGGTTTTGAGGAAGGTGCGGCGATCGGAAGCTAGATGTTTTGGATTCATGGAGTGGTCCCTCGGGCAAGCCTTATCCGGAAACAGTGTATCGTTCCCGCGATGAAGTGTCGTGGGTTCGTGACGATGCGGGGTGGCTTTCTAGTTGGTGTCGAAGTGGACGGAGTCGAGGATGTTCTGCATGCGCCGGCGGACGGCGTCGAGTTCGCGAGGGGTGATGTCCTGTACGCCACTGACGTCGCCGCCGCAGAAGGTGTTGATGACGGCGTCGAAGCGGTAACAGATGTTGTTGCGTGGCGTGGTGTAGATTTCGTCGCGGGATTCGGTGCAGATGCCGCCGTGCTCGTCGTAGCCGTGGGTGAAGGGGACGCCGCCGATCTCGGTGGTTGAGGCGGTGTGGGGAATTTGAGCGGAGGCTTGCGCACTGCACTGGGCGGGCGTGAGGTGCGGAGTGACGCTGAAGTAGAAGAGAGCTCCGCTGAAGGTGGAGTTGGGGTGTGGGTTGAAGTTGATGGTGGCGACCGCGCGGAGCTGGGTGGTGCGGGCGATGGTGCGGGCGTCTAGGTTGAAGGTGCTGACCTCGGCGTCCTTGCGGGTGATGTCCCATGCTGCGGGCACGGTGAAGGTGACGCCGTAGCGGCTGTCGTGGAAGGGATGGGCCGGGGGTAGGGTGGGTTCGATGACCGTGGGCTTCGAGCGCAACAGAGGCGGAACAGGCTCGGTTTTGACCTGTGCGGAGGAGACAGCGGTCGCGATGATGAGCAGGGCAATCGTTGTGCAGAACGACACGGGATAGGGTTTCATGCTTCCTTCTCGGTTACCGTGATTCGCCGCGCATGCGCGGATTGGCTACAGTGTAGGCGATGTCGGTGAGGAGATTCACTACCACATAAGTTAGCCCCACGGCCAGGATGCAGCCTTGAACTAAAGCATAGTCCCGGTTGGAGATGGCGGAGAGGGTGAGGCGGCCGATTCCGGGCCAGCTGAAGATCGTTTCTGTGACGATGGCTCCCGCGAGCAGGCTGCCGAACTGCAGGCCAATGACGGTGAGGACGGGAATGAGCGCATTGCGGAGGGCGTGGCGGTAGACGACCGCGTTTTCGGTAAGGCCTTTGGCTCGGGCGGTGCGGATGTAGTCCTGGTTGAGCTCTTCGAGCATCGCGGTGCGGACCATGCGGGTGAGGATGGCGGCGAGGCTGAGGCCTAAGGTTACAGCTGGCAGGACGAGGTGCAGGAGAAAGCTGATGGTACCGCCGTTCCCTGCTCCGGAGACGGGAAGCCATCCTAAATAGATGGAAAAGAAGAGGATGAGGATGGGACCGAGAGCGAAGTTGGGGAAGGATAGGCCGACGAGGGAGACGACGCCCAGGGTGCGGTCCTGCCATCGGCCACGATGGAGGGCCGACCAGATGCCGGCGGGGATCGATGCAGCGATGCCGATCAGGAGTGCCGCGATGGTGAGGGCGAGGGTGTAGGGGTAGCGCTGAAGGACGAGGTGGGTGACGGAGTCGTGGAGGCGAAGGGACTGGCCGAGGTCGGCGTGGAGGATGCCGTGCCAGTAGTGGCTGTACTGCTGGCTGAGGGGTGCGTCGAGGCCGTAGGAGTGGCGGAGAGCGGAGATGTCGGAGGCGGTGGCGCCTTCGCCGAGCATCTGGACGATCGGGTCGCCGGGAACGAGGTGGATGAGGAGGAAGACGACCGAGACGACCACCCACAGGACGGGGAGGGTGATCAGAATTCGACGGAGGGGTGGCCAGAATCTGAATGCGACAGGGCGCGAGGCTGGTGGAGCTGACGCCTGGGATGGCGGCCCTTCGGGGGAGATACGGGGGTTTGTCACTTCGCTCAGAGTGACACCTTCTCGGTGACTGTCTGTTTAGCAACTGGCTTTCTAACGACTCGTGGCGAAGTTCTCATTGGATGGCTTCCCTGCTGTCGACCTCGTCAGCGGGGGCGGATTCCGGAGCGGCGACGTCTTCGACGATGACGCGGCTGATGCGGTGGCCGGACATCTCGGCGACTTCGTAGCGACGGCCTTCGTGCTCGGTGCTCTCGCCGACGGTGGGGATGTGGCCGAAGTTGGCGAGGAGGAAGCCAGCGAGGGTTTCGACGCCTGCCTCGCGCGGGAAGGTCCAGTGAAGCTGGTTGCCGAGGTCGCGGAGAGTCGTGCTGCCATCGAGAGACATGGCTCCGGTGGTGCTGAGGAGCGGGGATTTGCTGACGTCGAACTCGTCTTCGAGCTCGCCGACGATCTGCTCGAGGACGTCTTCGGCGGTGACGAGGCCGACGGTGCTACCGAACTCGTCGACGACGATGGCGATGTGGCGGCGGCGCTCCTGAAACTCCTGGAGGAGCTCGATGGCGAGCTTGGTCTCGGGGACGACGGTGAGCTCGCGCATGACCTGACGGAGGGTGAGGCCGGATTCTCCTTTGCCGCCGAGAGAGAGCGCCACGGTGCGGAAGTGCATGAGGCGGGAGATGTCCTTGGAGTAGACGATGCCGATGATGTGCTCGTGTCCGGCGGCGGGGTCGTATACGGGGACGCGGGAGTGCTGCTCATCGACGATACGGGCGGAGGCCTGCTGGAGCGGCATGTCTGCGGGGAGAGAGAAGATGTTGCCGCGCGGGGTCATGATCTCGCGAACGGTGACGTGGTTGAGTTCGATGGCGCGATGGATGATCTCTTCCTGAAAGACCGGGAGCAGGCCCATGCGACGAGTAGCAGTTGCGATGAGCTTCAGCTCTTCCGGAGAGTGGACGGCGCCTTCGCCGCGGAGGGGAGCGCGAAAGAGTTTGAGAACCAGGGATGCGGAGGTGTTCATCAAGCGCACGACGGGCCGGGTGATGCGGATGAAGACGTCCATCGGCCCGGCGACGGCGAGGGCGATGCGCTCGGCTCGCTGGAGGGCGAGAGATTTGGGGACAAGTTCGCCGAGAAGAACCTCAAAGTAGGTGATCAGCGAGAAGGAGATGATGACTGCGAGGGTGTGGGCGTAGAGCAGCGCGTGGGGCGGAAGACGGTGCAGCCAGTTCGATGCAAGGCTGAGGATGATATCGACGACAGCGGGCTCGCCGATCCAGCCGAGGGCGAGGCCAGCGACCGTGACACCGAGTTGGACGGCGGGAAGAAACTCGTCGATGGAGTGTTTGAGCTTGAGGGCGGTGCGTGCGCCGGGCCGTCCGAGAGCGATGAGTTGCTGGATGCGGGTCTCACGGACACTGACCAGGGCGAACTCGGCAGCCACGAAGAAGCTGCTGGCCAGAATGAAAAAGGCCACCATGATCACGCGGAAGAGCATCCATTCAAGCATTAAGGCTTGAGTTTATCAGGGTGGGTTTTGTGCCTGTGGTGGTGTTGCTTGAGAGCGTTGGCAGCAGAAAAATGAATGTGAGTCTCTCCACTGCGGAGGCTAAGTGCGCCGCCTCTGGTCGAGATGACATGGCCTAGTCAGCGACTGAGATTTGCTAAGCAGCATGCGAGCAGACGAAACGGCCCGGAGAGGCGAACTCTTACCGGGCCGTTCGATGTATCCCTGAATCCGTGTAACTGGCTTTTATGCCAAAACTTTATTTACAGACTTGTCGATGGTGTCCTTGGGGACAAAACCGACGATCTGCTCCGCTACCTTGCCATCCTTGAAGATGAGCAGTGCGGGAATGCCGCGAATGCCGTACCGCATCGGTGTGGCCGTGTTGGAGTCAACGTCCATCTTCATGACCTTGAGCTTGCCATGGTAGTGGTTGGCCACTTCGTCGACGACCGGGGCAAGAGCGCGACAAGGACCACACCAGGCGGCCCAAAAATCTACCAGCACAGGCTCTGCTGACTGGAGAACATCTTTTTCAAAGTTTGCATCGTTTACTTCAGTGACGTACTGTCCTGCCATTTATCTTCCTCCAGATTGCTCTGCACGTTGTACACCCATGCGGTGCGGCGCAGTCTTCTCAATAATAGATGCAATTTCGAAGCGGGAGTTTCAGACCGAAGGTTGTAGGGTTAAAAAGCAAACGCCCGGACCTCTGAGAAGAGGTCAACGGGCGGCGTAGCAGCCCTCCCCAGAACTGCCCACACGAGCTAAGGTACGGAGGTTTTTGCCGTTCGTAAAGAAATCTTAGGTAATATACACACACGTTACCGGGTGTAACTTCCGTACCTAAGCCCTTTTGAGTGTTCACTGTAGGGGTTTAAGCCAGCAACGCGCCTGCGGAGATTCGGGTTTGGATGATTTCAAGTGACTCATCTTCAGCAGCTTGGCGAATGATGGCTGGGAGTGCGGCTGGCGCTTCGGTCTCGGTGATGAGCAGGACGGATGGGCCTGCCCCGCTGAGAGCGACACCAAGGATCGCTGGATTCTCCGTGAGGGGGAGAAGAAGGCCAAGAAGAGGGCAGGCCTCCATGCGATAGGGCTGGTGCAGGCTGTCCTCCATCGCGGTTCGGAGGAGGTCGCCGCGACCCTGCGCAAAGGCTGCTACCAGCAGGGCTGTGGACTGAATGTTTGCGACGACGTCTTCGCGAGAGTAGGTTGCAGGAAGCATGGCGCGAGCCTTGGGGGTCGCAAGACTAGCCGAAGGGAGTGCAAGGGTGAGTCCCCACGGCAGGTTTTGTCCGCAAGTTGCTGTGACTACAGAGCCTTGTTTGACGGCGGAGACGGTCATTCCGCCTAAATAGCAGGCTGCGACGTTGTCGGGGTGACCCTCGCGGCGGCAGGCCTCTTCGAGGATCTGTTGGTTGGTCCAATTCAGGCCGCCAAAGTGATTGGCAAGAAGGACGCCGGCCAAAAGCGCGGAGGCGCTGGAGCCGCAGCCCATCCCGAGAGGGATCTCATTGTGGAGTTTGAGATGGAGCCTGCGGGCGAAGACGCTTGCGTTTGCCAGAACGTCGATGTAGGTGGTGAGGATGAGATTGTCTTCGAGGCGAGCACATAGATCGGCGTTGCGGCCGGTGGCTTCGATATGGAAGCTCTCCGCCACGCTGGCGTCGATGGTGAGATAGAGAGCCATAGCCAGGCCGAGGGCGTCGAAGCCAGGGCCGAGGTTAGCCGACGTCGCGGGGAGGCGAAGGTGAAGGGGCTTCGCTGCGCTGGGAACCGGTACCGTCATGCAGGCTGAGGCTGATTCATGTGGGATTCTAGCGTGCGGAGGACCAGGTCCGGGTCTGCTTCGAGGACGATCGGGGCCTTGCGAAGTGCAGCGTGCTGAGCTCGTTCGACTGGGCTAAGCTGAGCGTTTTCAGCGTCAGTGAAGAGTTCGTTGCGGTGATAGTCGATGGTGTAGGCAGAGTCTTTGAGGGTATGGCCGGTGAGGATGAGAACGACGCGCTCCTCGGGGGTGATCTTTCCTAGAGCGACAAGCTTTTTGAGACCCGCAAGGGTGACCGCCGAGGCTGGTTCGCAGCCGACGCCCTCGGCACCGATCTCAGCTTTGGCGAGCGCGATCTCCTGCTCGGAGACCTGCTCGCACCAGCCGCCGAGTTCGTCGATGGCTTTCGCGGCTTTGCGCCAAGATGCCGGGTTCCCGATGCGGATTGCGGTGGCACGCGTGTCGGCTGTAACAGGCTTCATGACGCGGTTGGAGTCGATGAACCAGCGGTAGAGGGGATTGGCTCCCTCGGCCTGGATGATGCTGATCTTGGGTCTGCGGGAGATAAGGCCGAGCTGGAACATCTCGGAGAAGCCTTTCGCAAGGGCTGCGGAGTTCGCAAGGTTACCGCCCGGAACCACAATGTGTTCGGGGACCTGCCAGTCCATCTGCTCGACCATCTCGAAGGCGGGGGTCTTCTGGCCTTCGAGGCGGTAGGGATTGACGGAGTTCAGGAGATAGATGGGGAACTTCTGGACCAGTTCGCCGAGGATTTTGACGCAGCCGTCGAAGTCGGTCTTGAGCTGGATGGTGAGGGCGCCGTAGTCCATCGACTGCGAGAGCTTACCCCAGGCGATCTTGCCTTCGGGGATGAAGACGATGCTGCGGAGACCAGCACGGGCGGCGTAGGCAGCCATGGCGGCGGAGGTGTTGCCGGTGGAGGCGCAGGCCACCCAATCGAAGCCACGCTGAGCGGCGACGGAGAGTGCGGCCGTCATGCCGGTGTCCTTGAAGGAACCGGTTGGATTCATCCCCTGATGCTTGGCGAGGAGCCAGTCGATGCCGGCGGCTTTGGCGCAGCGGGGAAGATCGTAGAGGGGCGTGTTGCCTTCGCGGAGGGTGACGACTTTTTCGAGGTCGTCGACGATCGGGAGCAGGTCGCGGAAGCGCCATACGCCGGACTGATCGACGGGCATCGTGGAGGAGCGGCGCTCCTGCCACAGCCAGCGGAGGGCGCTGGGATTGGGGAGGCGGCTGTCGGGGCCGGTGGATCCGTTGGACCATGGGTACAGGACCTCGTAGAGGCCGTTGCAGAGCGGGCAGCGGAAGTTGCTGCTGACCGCGTCATTTCCGATGACGGTAGCGCATTCGGTGCATCTAAGGTGATGTGTTGCTACTCTCATGGTCCCTACTAGCCTATCGTAAAGCGCGGAGTGCGTGCGCCGCCTTTGTGTGTCTTGGAGTGTGTTTCGGCCTGATGGGCGCGGCGGATGCGTGGGGGCAGAAGCAGTTGCGGGTAGCTGCTGCAGCAGATCTTCAGCCAGTGATGCCTGTGCTGGCTCAGGAGTATGAAAAGGCGACCGGAGTGAAGCTGGTTGTGAGCTTCGGGTCTTCATCGACGCTGGCGACGCAGATTTTGAACGGTGCCCCGATGGATGTCTTTCTCGGCGCTGATTTTACTTATCCGGAGAAGGTTATCGCGGCAGGTTTGGCCGACGACTCCGCGCCGACGCCGTATGCGAATGGGACGTTGGTGTTGTGGACTCGGAAGGATTCTCAACTGCTTCCATTGAGCATAGAACGGCTGACTGATCCACGAGTGAAGACAGTTGCGATTGCGAATGAGCTGCATGCTCCGTATGGCCGGGCGGCGGCAGAGGCGTTGCGGAGGATGCATATCTATGACGAGGTGAAACCGCACTTTGTCGTTGGGGATAATATCTCGCAGACCGCTCAGTTTGTAGAGTCAGGTAATGCGCAGCTTGGGCTGATCTCTTTGACGGCGGCGAGTTCGCAGCACTTCAAAGAGATCGGGACATATGTGCTGGTGCCGACGTCGCAGTATTCCGAGATCCACCAGTGCGCAGTGATCATGAAAAACTCCGACCGAAAGGCGGACGCACGTGCTTTTCTGGATTGGCTGCTGTCGCCCGCTGTTCAAGGGAGTTTCAGCAAGCTGGGGCTGAGTGCTGTGAAGTAGCAGATTGCCGCAAGTGATGTTGCGAGTGCCCGACTGTCATGGACTGTCATAGACTGGCGCAGTATGGATTTTGAGGCGCTGTGGTTGACGTTGCGGCTGGCAGTGGGGACGACGGCGATTCTGCTGGTGGTGGCGCTGCCGCTGGCGTGGTGGGTGGCTTCAGGGCATGGTGCTGGGCGTGCTCTGGTGCAGGCGGCGGTGGCACTCCCGCTTGTCCTGCCTCCGACCGTGATTGGTTTTTATCTGCTGATCGCGTTGGGACCGATGACTGCACCAGGACGTCTGTTGATGCGGATGCTCGGACATCCGCTAGCGTTCAGCTTTGGCGGGCTGCTGGTGGGATCGGTGTTGTACAGCCTTCCATTTGCCGTGCAGCCTCTAGTGGCCGGATTTCAAGCGGTGGATCGAGGATTTATTGAGGCTGCAACGGGACTGGGGGCGTCACCTGCGAAGGTGTTCGTGTCGGTGGTGTTGCCGATGGCGCGCACTTCCCTGCTCACGAGTACGATTCTTGCGTTTACGCATACTGTCGGTGAGTTCGGTGTGGTGCTAATGCTGGGTGGAAATATTCCGGGTGCGACGCGGACGCTTTCGATCTCGCTCTACGACCTGGTACAGGATGGAAACTATGCGGCGGCGAATCGGACTGCATTGGTGCTGGTCGTGTTTGCGATTGTCGCCCTGATGGTGATCTATCTGCTGCCGAGCATGCGGAAGACGGACGGAAGGCAGGCTGACATTGTCCGCTAGTCTGCCGGAGCATCTGCTGACAGTGAAGATGGAACATCGAGTAGGTGCGATCTCGCTCAACGTGAACTTCGCGCTGACGGAGCCGTGGACTGTGTTATTCGGGCCGTCGGGCAGCGGCAAGACGACGGTGCTGAGGACAATTGCAGGGTTTGTTCGTCCGGATGCGGCGCGTATTGTCTACGGCCCGATGCAGCGGCAGTTGGTGAGCACTGCGGAGGGTGTATTTGTGCCTGCACACCTGCGGCCGGTGCGTAGCGCAGCGCAGTCGGCGAGACTGTTTTCCAACAAGAGCGTGCGCGACAACGTTCTCTTTGGAATGGCGTGGCACTCGCATCCGGCGGATGAGTTGCAGGTGCTGGATGAGGTGCTTGGCTTAATGCGGCTGACGACTCTGGCTGAACGCGGCACGGAGCAGCTCAGTGGCGGTGAACGACAGCGAGTGTCGGTAGCGAGGGCACTGGCGGCGGCAGTGGCATTCGACGGTGCAGACAAACCTCTGCTGCTATTGGACGAGCCATTCGCCGGGCTGGACGAGCTGCTGCGAGATGATCTTGCGCTCGAGATGCAGCGCTGGCTGGTACGTTGGAAGATTCCAGTTCTGTCGGTGTCGCACGATGTGGGTGAGTGCTATCTGCTACGCGCCGACGTTGTGCGGATGGCTGAGGGACAGGTGATCGAACAAGGGCCTGTGGAGATTGTGCTCGCAGAGGAGCGGCGCAGGCTGGTGGAGCGACTTCGCGCTGGATCAACTGCCTAGCTGTACCGGCTCCTGCTCCAGCTGGATGTGGAAGAGTGTTTTTACCTTCTCCTGAATTGTGTCGCGCAGTCTTTGTATATCGGCAGCGCTGGCATTGCCCCTATTGATCAGGGCGAGCGTGTGCCGGGAGGAGATTCCGGCGTTGCCAAGCTGAAATCCTTTGGTGAAGCCTGCCTTTTCGAGAAGCCACGCAGCAGGAAGCTTGATGAGAGATTCACCGGCTGGCCAATGGGGAATCTTATCGGCTGGGATTTCGAGGGTGGTCGCTATTTGGGTTAGTAGCGATTCGGGAATGACGGGATTTTTGAAGAAGGAGCCTGCGCTGCGGCAGTCGGCTTCACCTTCGACGATTAACATGCCCTTGCCGTGACGGATCTCGCGGACGGCATGGTAGATATCGATGGGCTTCAGGGCGGACCCACGACCCGCAAAGTAATTTTGCAGATCTGCATAGCGGAGAGTGGGGGTTGCATGGAGATCTAACTGGAAGGTGACCGAGGTGATGATGTAGCGGTTGCGATGGGTGGTGTTGAAGATACTGCGGCGATAGGCGAAGCCGCAGACCTTCGAAGGCAGCATGACAAAGTCGAGCGTTTCGAGATCGAGCGCATATACGAAGAGAATGCTGGTGGAGACCTCTTGACCGTAGGCGCCGATGTTCTGGATGGGCGCGCCGCCGACGAGACCCGGGATACCTGCGAGGCATTCGATACCGGTGACACCCGCTTCGGCGACTCGAAGGACGAAGGCGTTCCAATCCATTCCGGCGGGGACTTGATAGGTGACGCTTGTCTTTCGGGGCATATCGTCGCGGTAACCGTCGATGATGACCCCTCCCTCTATCTTGATGTGGAGGACGAGGCCGTCGAAGCCACTATCTGTAACGAGGAGATTGCTGCCTCCGCCGAGGACAAAGAGCGGGAGATTGCGCTCGCGGGCGAAGGTGACGGCTTCGAGAAGCTCGTCCTGGCTGGTAACTTCGCAGAAATAGCGGGCGGGGCCGCCGATGCGGAAGGTGGTGTAGGGGGCGAGCGGGACCTGCTCCTGAATGACTAGGCTGGAAGGTGGCACGCGTTTGAGAGTACAACACCTCGGGGCCGGGTTGGCGGAGGTTATTGGCGTCGCGCGGGACGAAACCGTACAATCGAAAGAAGCGCGGCTTTTACCCGCGAGAAAAATGGGTTAAAGGGAGAGTGTTATGTATCCAGAGATTATGGTGATTCCGATGCGCGAGGAGCTTACGCGCGCTGGCTTGACGGAGGCCCGCAGTGCGGCCGAGGTGGACGCGGCTGTTGCAAAGCCGGGAACAACGATGGTGGTGGTGAACTCCATCTGCGGCTGTGCGGCAGGCAAGATGCGTCCGGGAGTTCGTCTGGCGATGCAGCACTCCGCCAAGCCCGACCACGCCGTAACCGTGTTCGCAGGGCAGGACCGCGAGGCCACCGAGAAGGCACGCAGCTACTTCGGTGGACATCCGCCGACCTCGCCGGCAATTGCGATTCTGCGCGACGGGCAGCTGGTGTACCTGATGCAGCGTTCGGCGATCGAGACCTCGACCGCTCCGGCGATTGCTCAGGAGCTTCAGCGCGCGTTCGACACGTATTGCGCACCGACGACTGCCTAAGCTTTCGATACAAATCATAAGAAGCCGGAGACCTGCTGCTGTTCCGCGGGTCTCCGGCTTTTGTGTTTTTGGACTCAACAGAAGGCTGGATCTGCCGATGTAGGAAGCAGCCATGTCGATCTCCCGAACTGATTCTTTGTGTTTTAGCGATCCTCCGTTTGGGCCTGTCGGAGAGCCGTCCCCCGAGGCAGGCAAGTTCGAGATAGTTGGCAGCAGTGCGGCGATGCAGCGGCTGCGGCTGCAGGTGCAACGGATCGGTCCTCACTTTCGCACCGTGCTGGTAAGTGGAGAGGCTGGAACCGGCAAGGAGTTGGCGGCGCGTGCGCTCCATGCGATGAGCCAGGGCGCCGACGGACCGTTTGTGGTTTGCCATGCGGCGGCGCTTGAAGATGCACTCGGTAGTTGGGCGAAGGGTGAAGGGAACGCCCTCGACTCCCTGATAAAGATGTCCCAGCGTGGGACGCTTTTTCTTGATGGGATCGGGGAGATGCCGCTAGAGATGCAGCTTCGTCTGCTGCGGATTTTGAGGCGTCATGAGCTGGCGCAGACTCAACTGGAGCCGCAGAGGCCAGAGATGCGGATGATCGCCGCAACGAGTGAGAACCTGAGGATTCTCGCGTCTGCGGGCCGATTTCGCCAGGACCTCTACCAGCGACTCGCCATGGTAGAGATCGTTCTGCCGCCGCTGCGCACGCGAATGGAGGATCTTCCGGAGCTGACAAAGCATTTTCTGGATCGGTTTGCGTTGCTCTATGGGAGGACGGCTCCGATGGTTTCGGACGAAGCGATGGAGCGCATGTTGGGGTATCGGTGGCGTGGCAACGTCCGAGAGTTGGAGAGTATTTTGCGAAACAGTCTGCTGCAGGTTGAAGATGACGTGCTTCAACCACATCATCTGCCGCCGCTTGCTGATGTGAACCTGTCCACCACAACGACATCCGGTGCGGGTGAGAGTACGCGACTTCAGGATGTAGTCGATCAGCATGTGCTGCGGGTGCTGAGGGACTGTCGTGGCAATAAATTGCGCGCGGCGGAAGCACTTGGGATAAGCCGGTCGACGCTCTACCGGATGCTCGACGCAGTCGCTCCTACGGTTCTGCAGTAGCTTCGACAACGCGGCTTTCAGGCGACGGGGAACGATGAGTCTTCGGCCGCCACGATAGACTGAGAGGATGGAAATAACGAGATTCTTGTTGGGTCGAGTGGGTGGATTCGTAGTAGTTTGCTGCCTGAGCGTCACGCCGGGTATGGCGCAGAAGTATCCGAAATTGACCGCCGTCGAGCCGGTAGGCCCCTCGGTTGCCGAGCGGAGTAAAGCGCTCTCTGCTTTGTTCACGGAGATCTGGGAGGATCGGCTGAAGCGTTCGCCGGAGTTTGCCTCCTCAATTGGCGACAAACGCTATGACGATCAACTGACGGACTACTCGGCTAAAGCGCTCAATGCCTCCCTGGCAAAGGGGCTGGACTACATTCAGCGATTGGGCGCGATTGATACGACCGGATTGACCGATCAGGAGAAGCTATCGTCCGAGCTGATGCTGCGTTCTCTGATCGACGAGCAGCAGGCGGCAAAGTTCAAAGAGTGGGAGATGCCGGTGAACCAGTTCAACGGCTTTCATACCGATCTTCCGCAGCTTCCAAACAGGTTGCAGTTCGACTCCGTTAAAGACTATGACGACTACATCACGCGGATGAAGAAGATTCCCAACGCCTTCTCGCAGATTATGACGAATATGCAACTGGGTGCTGACGAAGGACGCACGCCACCGCAGTACTTGATGGAGAAGGTACTGGTGCAGACCCAGACACTGGCGGATCAGAAACCCGAGGAGAGCCCGTTTGCGCTGCCGTTGAAGCAGTTTCCGAAGACCGTGAGCGCGGAGGAACAGAAGCGCATCTCTACAGAGTTGCTGGCGGCTATCTCGACCGATGTGTTGCCTTCGTACAAGCGGTTCGCCGGATTTCTGAAGGCTGAATACATTCCGAAGTCGCGTAAGGAGCCCGGGGTATCGGCGATCCCGGATGGGGATGCCTACTATGCGTTCCGGATTCGGCAGAGCACGACGCTGAACAAATCGGCGGCAGAGATTCACCAGATAGGGCTCGACGAGGTGAAGCGCGATGAGGCCGAGATGCTGGCCATCGTGAAGAGCCTGGGGTTCTCTGACATCAAGAGCTTTAGCGCCGCGCTGAAGACCAATCCGAAGGAGCATCCGGCATCCGCAGATGCGTTGATTGACTCGTACAAAGGCTACCTCGCCGGGATGAAGCCGAAGCTACCGGAGCTCTTCGGGCGATTGCCGAAGGCTCCTCTTGAAGTCGTTCCGGTGCCGGCATACATGGAGAAGGATCAGGCCGCGGCGTACTACGACAACGGGACACCCGACGGGAGTCGGCCGGGACGTGTGTATGTGAACACGTACAACTTTGCGGAGCGCTCGCTTGCGCCGGTCGAGGCAGTGTCGTATCACGAGGGGCTTCCTGGTCACCATCTGCAGATCTCGATCGCGCAGGAGCTGACAGGGCTGCCCGAGTTCAGAAAATACACCTACTACACGGCGTACACCGAAGGCTGGGGTCTCTACAGCGAACGTCTCGGCAAGGACGTTGGCTTCTATAAAGATCCCTATAGCGACTACGGCCGGCTGGAGGCGGATATCTGGCGCGCGATACGGCTGGTGGTCGATACAGGCGTTCACTCGCAGCACTGGACGCGGCAGCAGATGGTGGACTACTTCCACGAGCACTCAGCGATCGATGAGACCAACATCCAGGCCGAGGTTGACCGCTATATCGCGTGGCCCGGGCAGGCGCTCGGATACAAGATGGGGCAGTTGAAGATCCTCGAGCTGCGAGATCGTGCCAAGACTGCACTGGGGCCAAAGTTCGACATCAAGGCCTTCCATGACGAAGTTCTGGATTCGGGGGCGCTGCCACTGGACGTGCTCGATCGGCGTGTTGATGCGTGGATTGCGGCACAGAAGAAGTGAGGGTCTGATAGCCTTTGGGAATGAGTGAGAGCTACGAAGTTTTGGTTCCGCCCCCTGTCATGCCGGGGTTGCGGGTGGCGGTGCTTGGTGCGGGCAAGATGGGCGGCATTCTGCTGCAGGCCTTTCTGAAGAACAACCTGCTGGCTCCGGAGCAGATCTTCGCTACTGTGCATCATGCCGAGCGCGCACAAGCACTCTCTGCGCAGTTTGGTGTCGAGGTCACGACCGATAATCTTGCTGCTGCACAGCAGGCCGATGTGATTCTGCTGGGGGTGAAGCCGATTCAGGTTCCGGCACTCATCGATGTCATCAAACCTGCCCTGACGCCGGACAAACTGGTGCTATCGTTTGCGGCTTCGGTGAAGACGCGGAGCATCGAGGATGGCGCGGGCTGTGAACTTGCAGTCATTCGAGCGATGCCGAACACTCCTGCGATGCTCGCGGCTGGAATCACCGCTCTCTGCAGCGGGCGTTTCGTCTCGGCGGAGCAGATGGCCGTTGCACAACGGATCTTTCAGACGGTGGGCCGGACTGTCGTCGTCGATGAGAAACATATGGACGCGGTGACCGGTCTTTCGGGATCAGGCCCGGCGTTTCTGTACATCATCATCGAGGCACTCGCAGAGGCAGGGGTGAATGTAGGGTTGCCGCGAGACATCGCGACTCTCCTGGCGGCACAGACGACGCTCGGGTCGGCGCGAATGGTGCTCGAGACGGGGTATCATCCGGCGCTGCTAAAGGACGCGGTGACGACGCCGGCAGGGTGTACCGTCGATGGAATTCTGGAGCTGGAAGAGGGTGGGCTTCGTGTGACCTTGATCAAAGCCGTGAAGCGAGCCACCCAGCGGGCCAAGGAACTGGCGAACGGTTAGAGCTTCATGAGCCGGCGGAAGGCTGTACGACAAGCACGTTCCGCGAGGCTGCGTAGAATAAGGGTATGGCTACGGCTGGTGCAGCAACGGTGCCGAAGGGTTCAACGACTAGGCCCGAAGTGTCTCGGTCGCTGGTGCGATTTGCGTGGGCTGTGGTTGGCTACAACGTTCTTGTGATCCTCTGGGGGGCGCTGGTGCGGGCGACCGGCTCGGGCGCTGGGTGCGGAAACCATTGGCCACTGTGCAATGGGCAGGTGATTCCGCTTTCGCCGCGAGTGGACACGATCATCGAGTTTACCCACCGATGCATGACGGGCGGCTCGACATCTCTCGTAATCGGTTTGTTGATTTGGACGTTCCGCGGGACTGTCAAAGGGCAGGCGGCGCGGTTTGCAGCGGTCGTGTCGATGGTGCTGCTGCTGAATGAAGCGTTCCTGGGTGCGTTGCTGGTCAAGTTGGGCTACGTCACCGGAAATCAGTCCATGGGACGGGTGGTGGTGCTCTCGATCCATCTGAGCAATACCCTGCTGCTGCTGGCTGCATTGACCCTGACAGCGAGGCTGCTCAGGACGGGGCAGATAGGCCGCGAGTTACGTTCACGCGGCACAAAGAAGCTTTGGGCTCTGATGGGGCTGGCGGCAACTCTGGTGGTTGGGGTGAGCGGTTCGCTGGCTGCCTTGGGAGATACGCTGTTCCCTGCCTCGTCTCTGCGGGCGGCGTTTGCCCAGGATTTTGCCGCTGGCTCGCCCTGGCTTCTGCGGTTGCGTGGAGTCCATCCAGCAAGCGCCTTCGTAGCGGCTATATTTGTCTTCTGGCTGATGGCTCAGGCGAAGCGAACTGGCGCGGGACGACTTGCAGGGCTGGTTCTGGGCCTGCTTGGATTTCAGTTTGCGCTGGGACTGGCGGATGTTTTGCTGCTGGCACCGGTGTGGATGCAGATTCTGCATCTGCTTGGAGCAGACCTATACTGGGTTGCCCTGGTGATGCTGGCCGCTGTGGTTGTATGGCCGAAGGACACCATCGAAGCGACGTACCGCACCTAAGCTAAAAACTCCCCAAGCCCTATTGCCGGAGACTTGAGGAGTCGTGCAAACAATTGCGCGTGCGCTACTGCGGCGTGGGTTTACCCGCAATCTTGTCCCCGAGCTTTTCGGTCCCGTGGGCTGTGTCCTGCGCGGCAACTTTGGTCCCATGACCGACATCTTTGCCAACCGTCTTGGTGCCATCTGCAGTCTTGTCAGCGGCTGTTTTGGTGCCGTTGGCGGTCTTGTGCGCCACAGTCTTGGTTCCGCTGGCGGTCTTGTTGTAGGTTTTCTTGGTCCCAGTGGCGACGCTGTTCCCAACATCCTTGGTCGCGTTTTTAGTATCCGTACCGGCAGCCTTCATGTCCTGTTTGGCCCCGTCCTGCGCAATGGCGAAGCCGCCTGACATGGAAAGGACGAGCGCCGATGCCAGAATGACGGTCTCTAGCTTGCGAATTTGCATTAGATCTCCTTCGGGATTAAATAGGTCCCTCTCGGATAGAGTAGCGATTGAACCGAAGTGTTGCAAAACAACCAGTAAAATAGAGCGGTTGCTCGCAAAACTCCGGAAAAGCAGTCTTACCCACGAGTGAAAGTTCCCGAGGCTGGTTTTCAGATCTGTCTAATGACGAAATCATTGTTGTATAGTTGCAACGTTCGACAGTTCTCGGTCGCACCATCTAGGAAAGGGTTGCTCCGCTTGGTGTACCGACAGATTCTGCAGCGACCATACAAAGCTTCAATGGAGAGTGTAGGCGTTCTTTCAATTGCAACCCTGATCGAGATAACGTTTACTTAGGGATCTGACCAATGCAGGCTTCTGCAGCAGTTTTATTACTGAATCAACAACTGACGAGATTGGCGCCAGTCGACATCCTCATTCTGGTGCTCTACTTCGCGTTGGTTGTCTTCATCGGCTTCTACGCGAAAGGCAAGGCGAATACCAGCGAAGACTTCTTCCTGGCTGGGCGCGAGATGACGGCCTGGATTGCCGGGCTGAGCTTCGTATCGGCCAACCTGGGTTCGCTCGAGCTGATGGGATGGGCTGGCGCAGCCTACCAGTACGGCATTCTCGCCGCGCACTGGTACTGGATCGGGGCGATCCCAGCGATGTTGTTTCTCGGCATCGTGATGATGCCCTTCTATTACATCTCGAAGACGCACTCGGTTCCCGGCTACCTGCAGTTACGGTTCGGCGAAGGCGCGAGAGCAGTCGCGGCTGTGTCGTTTGCCGTGATGACGATTCTGATGAGCGGCGTCAACATGTACGCCATGGCGCTGGTGATGAAGACAGTCCTGGGTTGGAACATCAGCTTCAGTATCTGGGTCGGCGCGGCCACGGTGGCTCTCTACGTCATGCTTGGCGGCCTGCGGTCGGCCATCATCAACGAGGTGCTTCAGTTTGTGTTGATCTGGGCCGGCGCGGCGATGATTCCAATCCTCGGCCTGATTGAGGCCGGCGGATGGACCAAGCTGAAGGCGCAGATCGCCGTCAACGTTGGAACGACCGACTACGGGCATATGTGGAGCACCCTTGGCAGCTTTAAGGACAACCCCATGGGAGTGCACTGGACCGGGATCGTCTTTGGGCTGGGCTTCGTCATCAGCTTCGGATATTGGACTACCGACTTCCTGGTGGTCCAGCGTGTGTTGAGCGCGAATAATCTACGTGCTGCGAAGATGGCTCCGGTCATCGGCGCGGCGTTCAAGATGGCCGTGCCATTTATTGTGATCGTCCCCGGATTGCTGGCGCTTGCAGTGTTGAAGAATCCTGACGGCAGCATGATGCACCTGGTTCCTGAGAGTGTCGCGGCGGCCACGGGACAGCATAGTTACAACGAAGTGCTTCCGTTGATGTTGATTCGCTACTGCGGGCCGGGTCTGCTCGGACTGGGAATTACAGCCCTTATCGCAGGATTTATGAGCGGCATGGCCGGGAACGTCAGCGCGTTTTCCACGGTGTGGACGTACGACATCTACGGCGCCTTCATGAATAAGAAGGCCAGCGACAAGCATTATGTCGCGATGGGCCGGTGGTCGACGGTGATCGGAATGCTCGTGTCGATCGGCACGGCATACCTGGTGATGAACGCTGCCAGCATCATGGATTACGTGCAGGCGCTCTTCAGCTTCTTCATTGCTCCGCTCTTTGGCACAGTGATTCTTGGAATGCTTTGGAAGCGCGCAACGCACTGGGGCGGATTTCTTGGACTGCTGGCGGGCACGGTCTCGTCGGTCAGCATGTTTCTCTGGGTCCAGGGAGATGCCGGAGCGCTGCGCTACATCGCCATGAGTGCGAACGCGAAGCCGATGGCTGAGAACCTCTATCGGGCGCTGTGGAGCTGGATTATCTGTGTCGTCGTCACAGTGGTAGTGAGTTTAGTAACGAAGCCAGTGCCAGCCGCACAGCTCGCCGGACTCGTCTACGGCGTCACGCCCATTCCGGATGATGGAGCGAAGACGATCTGGGAGAAGCCGATCTTCTGGGCCATCGTCGTCATCGTCGTCTTTTTTATTCTGAATCTGATCTTCTGGTAAGAGGTGGTTGTTATGGATGAACAGGAACGAGAGATTGAGTCTGCTGAACTATCGATCTGGTTCTTCTGCGGGATTCTGATGCTGGCTTATGGGCTGGTGCTCGTAGTTACAGGCATCACGGAGTTCAACCATCCACCACCGAACGAGGTGCTCTTGCCTTGGCTCGAATCGCTGCATCCGACGTTATGGTGGGGCGCGGTGCTGACTATATTCGGCGGATTCTATTCAATTCGCTTTCGTCCGGGCAGGCCCTAGTAATTGCTGAAGTGCCGCGCAGGAGGTTTGAGCGCGGCGATGTGTGAACGAACTACCAAGGCCGTGCGGCTTAGACCAATTGAGGAGCATTATGGCAAAGCAGATGACGATGGGTGTGATTGTAGGCAACCGTGGATTTTTTCCCAGCCATCTGGCCACCAGCGGACGGCTGGAGATGATCGCAGCACTCGAGGCCACGGGAATCAAACCCATTGTCCTGACACCGGAGGAGACCGCTCATGGAGCTGTCGAGACCTATGAGGATGCAAAGAAGTGTGCGGAGCTGTTCAAGAGACACGCGGCAGATATCGACGGCATCATCATCACGCTGCCGAACTTCGGCGAAGAGCGCGGGCTCGCCGATGCCCTGCGGCTGGCGAACCTTCAGGTGCCAGTGCTGATTCAAGCAACGCCCGACCATGCCGGTAAGATGACGATTGCGTTTCGACGTGACAGTTTCTGCGGCAAGATGTCGATCTGCAACAACCTGAAGCAGTACGGCATTCCCTACTCACTCACGCGACTGCATACGGAAGCACCCGACTCGAACGAATTCAAGGCAGATCTTGAATGGTTCTCTGGTGTTTGCCGCGTTGTGCGTGGCCTCAAAAACGTTCGCTTTGGAGCGATCGGAGCGCGTCCCACTGCTTTCAACACGGTTCGCTACTCGGAGAAGCTGCTCGAGCGCTCCGGAATCACCGTCGAAACGCTGGATCTCAGCGAGGTGATGGGGCGCATCGGGCGGATGAACGATAACGATGATACCGCGCAGGCGAAGCTTGCCGCGATCAAGAAGTACATTCCGGTCGGTGAGACGCCGGATGCCGCGCTGTTGAAGATGGCGAAGCTGGGCGCGGTGATTGACCAGTGGATGGCCGCCAGCGAACTTACCGTGAGCGCAGTGCAATGCTGGACCTCGATCGAAGAGTTCCTGGGCATCGTCCCCTGCACCGTCATGAGCATGATGAGCGAGAACCTGATTCCTTCCGCCTGCGAGGTGGACGTGCTGGGCACACTCAGCATGTACGCGCTGACGCTGGCCAGCGAAACGCCAAGCGCCCTGCTGGACTGGAACAACAACTACGGTGACAATCCGGACAAAGCTGTCTGCTTCCACTGCTCAAATCTGCCCAAACACTTCTTCAATGAGGGCGTAAAAATGGACTTCCAGCAGATCATCGCTGGCACCGTGGGTAAAGAGAACACACACGGCACTCTCGATGGCACGGTGAAGGCAGGAGCGATGAGCTTCGCACGCTTCTCCACGGATGACTTCGCCGGCCAGATCACCGGCTATGTGGGGGAGGGCGCCTTCACCAACGATCCACTCCACACCTTTGGCGGGGCCGGAGTCGTCGAGATTCCAAAGATGCAGGAGTTGCTACGTTACATCTGCGAAAACGGCTTCGAACACCACGTCGCTGCCAGTTTCTCTACCACTGCGGCACCGGTTCACGAAGCAGCCAGCAAATACCTCGGCTGGAAGATGCATTGGCATCGGTAGAGCGAATTCGTTGCGCTTAGTCCGGCTTGCGGAGCTGCTGGTTTTTTAGCAGCAACTCCGCAACCAAGCGATGCAAGCGAGAGTTCTCAATCTCAAGCTCGACGAGACGTTCGTTGAAGGTTGCGCTCGACTGCCCATAGCGTATCGATGGTGAAGATTCGTTAAAGCCGCCAGGCTCCGCGTCTTCTCCAGTGTTGGTAATTGCGCCCAACTTGCTCATATCTGTGGCTCCGCGGAACGGGTAAAGGGAGAACGGCCGCAACGCATTCCTGTGCGGAACTTGTCGCGCTCCTCCGGTGTCATATTCTCCCAGCGGTCTTTCATACGTTGCCTCCATCGATTGCCGCCGCCTCCAGCGTGACGATGGAAGCCGCCGAAGAGAATCTTGCTGAGCACAAGAAGACCCAGGCCCTGCCAGAAGGTGATTGTGTGCCACCCAAAGATCGGCGGCATCAGGACGTTCCATAGGCTTTTGACGATGAAGCCAAACGCAATGGTAGCGATGACAACGAAGAGCGCGATTCTTATTCCTTTAAGTACCGGATGACGGCCCATATTTTTCAGCTCCTTATTTCTTTTCAAAACTTTCGTAGATCGATTGCAGGCTCTGGCGCAGATGCAATACGGCATAGCGCTTGCGCGAGAGCAGAGTGTTGACGCTTAATCCTGTCTCGGCTGAGATCTCCTTGAAACTCTGGCCCATCAACTCGTGAGCAATAAAAACCTCGCGTTGAGCCTCGGGCAACTCCTCAAGGGCTTCATCCACCGCGTCGAGGAGGAGACTCCGTGCATAGGCCGCTTCTGGACCGGCATCTGCTGAGGGGAGAAGGTCTTCTAGCGTGCCACCTTCCTCTTCGGCGGATACTGGATTGTTGAGCGAGCTTGGCTTGTTTCGCCGAAAAAGATCGATCATCCGATTGCGTGCCACACGAAAGAGCCACGCGGTTACATGTTCAACCGGCTTCATTAGGCGGTACGTCTCAAGAAGTTCGTAAAAAACATCCTGCAGTATGTCCTCGGCTTCGCTGGTGTCGGCTACATGCTTGCGGATGAAGCTGCGAAGCCTGGGCCGATCCCTCTCCAGTGCCTGAGAGATGAGCTGATCCTGCTCGGTAATTGTCCAGTTGCTAGGAATTTGACTCATCTACAGGTGTAGACGGATGACCGGGCCGAATATTTTAGGTCGGGCGCTATTTGTTGACAAAAGGATGCAGGAACCGCAAACGCCAACAAAAAGAAGGGTCTCGCCGATATTTGCCGGTTCTTCATACTGTGGATAGATCCGCGTGCGGTAAGCTTTTAGACCTCTATGACTGCGACGAAGCGAACGAGCGGTAGGTCGACCAGCACAAAACGGACTACACCTAAGATCGTTGAGAATCTGTTCTTTAGCCGGGATGAGTCGTGGATGCGTTTCAACCAGCGTGTGCTGGAAGAAGCGCAGGATGAGACAAACCCTCTGCTGGAACGAGTCAAATTTCTGGCTATCACAGCCAGCAACCTGGACGAATTCGTTGAGATCCGGGTCGCGGGTTTCCTGCAACGGATCGAAGACGGTTACAACCTGGCACAGCCGCCGGATGAAGGCGGACTGACTCCGCAGGAGCGTCTGGATGGATTGATGGAGCGGATCCATCAGTTCGTGGATGCTCAATATCGCTGCTGGAACGAACAGTTACTACCTGCCATGCAGACGCAAAAGATCCGTGTGTTGGGCTGGAAAGACCTGGGCGAAGCAGCCCGAAAGCAGGCGCTGGACTTCTATGAAAACGAGGTCGATCCCCTTTTGACCCCCGTCACCATCGACCCTTCGCATCCTTTTCCACGGGTATTGAACAAGGCGCTTTGCATCGGGTTGCTCTTGCGGCATAAGCGAAGGGGCCTCAAAGCGGCTACGTCGCTGGGTGTTGTAACAGTGCCTCGCGCATTGCCACGGCTTGTTCCTCTGGTGGGCACTGGCGGCAACTGCGACTTCATTCTGTTGCATGAGCTAGTCGAATCGCAGGTGGAGCGGATGTTCAGAGGGTACGAGGTTCTGTCCCGGTCAGCCTTTCGCGTCACCCGCAACAGCAATCTCTACATGCAGGAGGAAGAATCGCGTTCAGTCCTGGAGAGTGTTCGCGCAGAGTTACATAATCGGCGCAAGGGCGACGCAGTCCGCATGGAGATTGAAAGTTCAGCCACCGAGGAGATGGTCGAACGCTTAAGAATTAACTTCGAGCTGGATCCAGAGCAAGTGTTTAAAACAAACGGGCCAGTGAATCTATCTCGGCTAATGAATCTTTACTCGCAGGTAAAGCAGCCGCTGCTGAAGTATCCGGCTTTCGTTGCAAAAGAGTTCAAACTAAGCGCGAAGGCCACCGACATCTTCGACGAGTTACGCAAGCGAGATGTAATGCTTCATCACCCCTTCGACTCATACAAGGCAGTCGAGGAGTTTATAGAAGCAGGTGCACAGGATCCAAACGTGATCTCGATGAAGCAGACGCTCTACCGCACCAGCAACGACTCGTCTATCTTCAAAGCTCTTACCGAGGCCGGGCAGAGTAAGGAAGTTACCGTTGTGGTGGAGTTAATGGCCCGCTTCGATGAGGATTCGAACATTCGGTGGGCGCGTGAGTTGGAAGACGCTGGCGTGGGTGTCTTTCATGGCATCTTTGGGCTGAAGACGCATTGCAAGTTGTCGCTGCTGGTCCGTCGTGATCCCGATGGTGTGGTGCGGCGATACGCGCACATGGGAACGGGAAACTACAACCCGGTCACCGCACGTTTTTATTCAGATATCAGCCTGATGACATCGCGACCCGAAATTACTAGCGAGGTGCAGAAGGTCTTCAACTACCTGACGGCTGAGACGGAGTCGGAGTCCTACAAGCCCCTGCTGGTTGCTCCGTTGACTCTGGCCGATGGACTGGTCGCATTAATCGAAAGAGAGACAGCCCACGCAAAGGCAGGACGTTCCGCGTCAATTGTCGCCAAGATGAACGGCCTCTTAGACAGGAGAACGGTCGAGGCCTTGTATGCAGCTTCAAAAGCAGGCGTCGAGATCGATCTGATCATTCGAGGAATGTGTTCGCTGCGACCGGGCGTCAAGGGGCTTAGCGAGCATATACGAGTGCGCAGCATCGTCGGACGATTCCTGGAACACAGTAGGATCTTCAGCTTTGCAAACGGGGGCAAGGAGGAGGTCTACTGCGGGAGCGCAGACTGGATGCCACGCAACCTCCTTGAACGATGCGAGGTGGTATTTCCGGTGACGCAGCCTGACCTTCACAAGCGGCTTCGTGAAGAGATTCTGGCAGCCTATCTCACGGATAACACCAAGGCCCGGCTGCTGCAGCCTGATGGAGAGTATGTGCGGGCACCAAAGACTGGAGCTGCGTTCAGTGCTCAAAGTTATCTGATGCAGGTAGCAGAGGGCGTCGCCGAGAAGATACCTGAGCCGCCGAAGCACGAGAAGTCGCCAACTCACTAGCTTCGCCCATATAAGGCCCGACTCTACTGAACGGTGAAGTTGATCGTTACAGTCTGAATCGTCGAGCCGCCGGTTGCCATTACGGTAACGGCGTAAGTCCCGGTGCGAAGGAGACTCGTATTTGGGTCTGCCCCGCCTCGACCACAACCACTAAGAACTCCCAAAGTGGAGAGGAGCAGGACGAGTGTCAGCACGCTCCGGTGGCCGGTACGCTTAGGAAAGAAAAATACGAGTAGTCCTGCCAGCACTACCCCGATTCCCTGAGAAACGCCTTCCGGTTGCAGGCGATGTGGAGGCCTGGGTGCCAATTGGGGTTGATGAGATTGTGAGCACCGTGGCCTGGGGATTCGCACCGGTGGGGACGATGGTTGAAGGAGCAAAGACGCATGCAGCGCCCGAGGGAAGCCCGCTCGTACAGGCGAAAGTGACGGTGGAGTTGAAGCCTCCAGTGGGAGTTACGGTCAGAGTGACGGAGTTGGAGGTCTTGCCCTGAGTCGTACTGGCAGACGTGGTCGACGGCGACAGGGTAAAGCTCCCGACGGGATTGAGAACGTTGAGGGTGGTCGCAACGGAGGTGGTTGCCAAGTGCGTACTATCGCCCGAGTAAGTGACCTGTAGAACGTGAGGACCGGACTGCAGCGTATTCGTGAGAAGAGGGAGACTGGTCGTGGCGGAAGTCACGGTCGGTTGGCTGGCCGTAGAGATTACCATCGAGGATTAACTGTGCTGTGCCACCCGGGGTGGGGGAAGCCGGCGCGATCGTTATATTCACCATAATGCTGGCCCCCTGAACCGTCGTTGTATCGGAGAGGCCGACGGAGACGGTGCTAGGCGTGGCGTCTGTGCTAAGCGTAAAGGAAGCAGGCGCGGAGACAGAGGCCTGGTAGTTTGCATCGCCTGAGTAGATCGCCGTAATAAGGTGCGTGCCGAGTCCGATTGTAAGAGACTTGTTCGATCCACTCACAGCACCGAGGGAGAGAGGCAGTGGGCTGCTCACCGCCTGACCATCGCTAACAAAGGTGATGGTACCAGTGGGTTGTGGGCTACCTGGTGACACGGTCGCGGTAAAGACAAATGGATCGCCCGGCCTCACAGATGCGCTCGATAGAATGAGAGACGTAGCGCTCGTGGCAAGTGTGGAGCTTGCAACATAGACCCCCGCAGCCGGAGAGACGGATGGTTGATAATTGGCATCTCCGGAGTAGCTTGCGACGATCGAGTTGTTTCCAATTGACAGTTGATTCGCGGGAAACGTGAAGCTAACGGTGCCGGCGTCGGTCGAGACGGCAGGAAATGCAGCCTGCGTGAGAACTGCGGTTCCGACCAGTGTGCTTCCGGAGGTGAATGTCACTATGCCACTCGGCGCGGCAGTGCCAAAGCCTGCCATTCCATTGGTGGCAAATCCGCGAGCGTTGACTTGAGCGGTAAGTGTGACCGCTGCACCTGCAGAGACATATCCAGAGGCAGTCTGAAGCAGGCTGCTGGTCTGGGCTTTGACGATCGTGATAGAGAAAGGCGCCGATTGGCTGGCGTTGAAGCTGGCATCGCCCGAGTAGGCCGCGGAAAGAACGTGTCGTCCCGGTGTGAGCGAGCGGGTCTGGTCTTCGGTGTTCGAGGTCGAGTTGAGGCGAAAGGTGCCTTCGTCGATGGGGGCGCCAGAATCGGTGAGATTGATATTGCCGGTGGCCACTCCTTGTCCCGAGCTACCGGCAACGCTGGCACGGAGAAGAAAGAAACCGCCATACGAATACGTCGAGCCTGACACGAGTGGCGTAATCGTTCCAGAGACCGGGTTATAGAGTAATGGCTGAAGCGTCGTGGTGCTGGCCTCTGGACTTACGGTCAACGTGATGGCATTGGAGTCGCTCGGTGCGTAGACTCCGTCGCCGGCGTAGTGCGCTTGAACCGAATAGGAGCCACCGGGAAAGTTACTGAGCGATACGGTATATTTGCCGCTCTGCAGAACACCTGTCTGAACCGAGCCATCAGCAGCGAGTGCATTGATGGAGACGCTGCCACTGGGTGTGCCAGAGGTTGAAGTGACATTGACGACAGCGGCTACTGTGCTGCCATGCAAAATCCTGGAGGGCGAGAGCGATAGTGTCGTTGCACTGGCGGTGAAACTAGTGTTCGACCAGTTTTCGACAAGATTCGCGGCGTTGACACTACCTAATCCTGTCGCAAGATCATAGCCTGCGCCGCTGTTGTAGCCCGAGAGGATTCCAAAGTGATCGTTCGAGTTGGCCACCGTGCAGTTCGGACTGCCCTTCAGGCACGGCATGGAAATCGTGTCTGTCGTGATGTCGTTGAAGACGCAAGTAGCGGCAGGCGTTCCAGTGATCGCGTTGCAGGCCGTCCCGGCTTTAGTCTGCTGGTTGGCTAGACGATAGAGAACGTAGTTGGCGTTGCCCTGGCGACTGCCTGTCTTCTGATTGACCAACGACAGAATGCCGGCGAATGCGGGTGAGGCTACCGAGGTTCCTCCGTAGCCCGCAAAATCATAGGTTGGAGCGCCAAGACTACAGGGTTTGCCGTCGAGATTTGAACTCTGTTGGCAAACCACATAGAACGCCCCAAAGAAGCCAGAGCTGGCGAACAAAGAGACGTCAGGAGTGTCGCGAACGCCATCCGCGGGCACTCCAACGCCGCTTTGCCACGAGGGCTTGGCGTAGCCGCCTTTGCAGCTTGCGGGCGACGAGCCATTGGATTGAGTGCAGGAGCTGGGACCGCCGCTACCACCGACGACGGTAAGCAGTCCATCGATAGCAGCAATCGGATTGTTGCAAACCTGCTCCTGCCCCTGACCGGAGAAGACCCGGGAGGTATTGAATACGCTGTTGGTACAGCTCTCGTTCCAGGGCGTTTCAGGAATGTAGCCTTTGGCCGAGGCTTGCGTGGCGCTGTTATTCGTGGTGCTCCAGAAAGCGGCACCTCCCTGTGGCATGTAAAAGTCAGTGCCGCCGACGGAGATGTTATACGGTGTGCTTCCTAGACCGTTGACGGCGATACCGCTGCTGGCACCAATCGCACCGGCGGTATCGCAACCAGCCGATCCTGCGTCTCCGCTTGCCAGCAGTACCGTGATGCCCTGCGCGGCAGCCTGCTGCCAGAGCGTCTTATAAAAACTGTTTCCCGAATTGCCAAGAAAGAGTTCGCACTGGCCGTAACTGTAGCTCATCACCGGCGCAAGGTTGTTGTTGACGATGTAGATCGCCGATAGGTCCGTGCCCTGGGTTACCTCTGTGCCTTGGGAGACGACATAGTCAATGGTGGCACCCTTCGCAACGGCGGCAGACCATTGGGTGTCAATGTCGGCCTCACCTTCATCCGCTGTTACCCCAGGATTCGGCCCGTTGTAGATGATATTGAGGTACTGGGTTCCTGTTGGCGTTGCGGTGTTGCCAAGCGGGAGATTGAATAGCTTGCGGAAGTTTACGAAGTCGGCAGGATTGATATCTGTTTGGCCGACGATAGCGATTGTCTGGCCGGTGCCGTCGATCGGTGAGCTGGCATTCCAGAGTGGCAGAACGTTATAGATCGTAGCGAAGTCATAAGGAGTGACCCCGTAAACAGCCAGGCCTCCGTTGCTGATCGTGAAATCCGGTAGTACTTTGTTCGAGACCTGTTCCGGCAGACGGCTCGTGAGGTTCGTTGCCGTATCGTGTCGGAAATTGCCTATCTTGTGACTGGCCGTCCTGCGCGGGAAGCTGTTTAGCGAAGCAACACCAGCGACGACCGATGCAAGAGCGGCGGGAATCTGCGGGTCCGAGGCGTTCGCGAAGTGCTGTTCACCCTGTACAGCATAACGGTGCATGCTGGTGTGAAAAGCAGTCTGCACCATCCCTGCGGTTCCACTGAATTCGATGAGCGTCCTTCCGGCGTTGACCTGTACATCGGCAAAGCCATGACTGGAGAGCCATGTCGTGACTGCGGAAAGATCGCGATCCGAAGGACCGAACGCAGCACCGAAGCTCTCGGGTGTAAGCCACTGGTGATACATCGACGAACTTTTATCCTGTTGCTGGTCGATAAGCTGCTCGAGGACGTTCTCCTGATCAGAGCTGCGTTCGAGAACCAATACCATGCGCCGGAGCGGTGTGGCGTCAGCAAGAGTGCCCTGATCGAACTCAGCGCGTGCCAGAGGGTGGGTGTTGCCGGAAAGGGTTGTAAGACGGGTGTCGTCGACAGCTTGAAGTATCCGCGACCGTGGAGCGGGCAGCGAAGACTGCGCAGATGCCGTTGTGAAGGCAGCGAAGAATAAAACGACAGACGTCAGGGGCAGCAGCAGAACTCTTGAGAGACCAGGCATTCGATATTTCCAGCCGCCGAGATCGAGCAAAATTCTCAGCAGTAAAGGTGAAGCAAGTAAACTAGGCCTGATTCTTTCCTGACTGTGAGGCCGCGTCAAGAAGAGTTATCAAAGAATAATGGCGCATCCGGGTGATTGTCCCGTTAAAGGAAAAGCCGCGCCTCAGTGGCGCGGCTAAAGGTAACTACTTTAATGATTACGGAACGGTATAAGCCACCTGTATGCTGTGAACCAATCCGGTGCTGGTCGTGGCAGTAATCGTGAAGGTATAAGTACCGGGACCTGGCATCGGTGACCAGGAGTGGTACCGCCTCCGCCACCACCTCCACCTGTATTCGAGGTGCTTGAACCGCCGCATCCGACAGCTGTGAGAGCAGCAACGGAGAGCATTACAGCGAGCAAAGCCCCCCAGCGACGGCGGCGCGGAAGTGTCAGAAGAAGCATGCAGGCGAGGGTAGCCCCGGAACCGGCTGCATACCAGGGCACTTTGCCCGACGGATATTGACCGGACGGCTTAAGTCTAGGTCTTGATAGCTTCGCTGTCGTTGCCTGAGAGGCCTGAACGACGAAGGAGGTGGTGACCCCAGCTGAAGTAGTAATGCTCACGGGCGAAACCGAAAAGCTAGGTGGTCGCCGCCATGCCGTCCTGGTTCGTGGCGCTCAAGTTGACCGTTCCTGTGAACCCGTTGAACGGTGTGATCGTGAACGTGATGCCTGAAGCCGTAGCACCGGGCTGAACAGTCGCAGTCCCGCTGCATGGGTAGAGGACGAAGTATTGTGATGGAGAAGTCGGGTTTGCTACTTGAGACGATGTCGACCGATGCAAGCGCGCCGTTTGGATAGAGCGGGAAGCTGCTCCATTTTCGATAACAACCGCGCTCAGACTCGCTGGTGCGAGAAGCGTTCCCTTCGATCCTGCGTAGTTGCCGTCGCCGAGAATAAACCGCGCTGATATTGTGACCACCCGAGGAGAGCGAAGACAGGGTAAGGGGATAGGTTGCAGTTCCGCTGGACAACGGCATCGAACGCACCGACAACAGCTACGTTATCGACAAAGAACTGAACCGTACCTGTGGGTGTTGTCCCTGAGATAGAACCCGTCACCGTAACGCTGAGCGCGAGAGCTGCTCGAGGCAGAGACCGCGCAGATCTGACTGCTGGTCGTAAGCGACGTCGTTGTGATGCCTGACCCAATCGTGCTCCCTGTTCCAGTTGGGGTCACCGAACTCCAGCCATTCACCAATTGATTTACATCAATAGTGCCAATCCCTGAGGCCTGGTCATATCCGGGGCCTGCATTGTAAACCCGTTGAGCCGCCATTCGGGCAGTTAGCCGTTCCCTGTGTGCAGGGAACAGAGTTGTTGCCCGAGGTGATGTCGTGGAAGACGCTGGAATAAGTCGGTCCGTTCAGGAAGCCATATAGCGTCGGCCCAATATTGCCCAGACCTGTCGTGTTTCCGAGCTTCTGTTCGACAATGGCAAGGATACCAGCGAAGGTAGGCGCAACGAATGAGGTGCCACCGAAGACATTTGGCACTCCGCCAGAAGAGAGAAAGCCGTTCGTGCATGTGGGCTCACCATCGTGTGCCGTCGCCCGAGCTGCAGACGAGATAGCCGTCATGCTCAGCCGCTGCGTTCAGCGAAAAGTCCGGAGTATCTCGAGCGGAGTCAGGGGGAACTCCAGTTCCTACTTGCCATGCAGGCTTAGAGAAGAAAGCGCTTACGCCCCCACCACCCGCACCGCCACCATTACCGGCATTATCGCCGAGACCAGCGGAGGCGGTCGTTTCGTTCCATGGGCTGTTCGGGAATGTACCCAGGTGAAGAGAGAACCGAACCGCCAGTGGAGCTATTCGTGTTGCTCCAATAGGTCGCCGGTGTGGTTACGTCACCACTAAACATCGTTCCACCAGCGGCTGTGACGTAAGGGGAACTAGCTGGAAAATCAACATTGAGCCCCTCTGTCGCAAGCCCGGTTACATCGCAGTCGGTCGCACCGGCGTCGCCAGAGGAGCTCATGACGGTCTGTCCCTGGGCGTTTGCCTGCGCCAGAAGCATGATTATTGCTGGCGAGCATTGCAGTACCCCATCCGCTCTCGCACTCGCCATAACTGATCGTAATGATCGGAGCGAGTTTATTGCCGATAGCAGACTGCAGAGAGGTAAAGACATCCTCGCTAAAAACGTAGAGGATAGTAGCTCCCGGGAGCGGCAGCGCCAGACCACTCCAGGTCCAAGATGCGCCTCGTCGATATCTCCTAGCTGAGAGGCCGGGATCAGTTCCCACAAGCTGTAGCTTGATTGGATTCGTAGTAAGGGAAGGAAGACCCGCGGCCGAACGAAACTGGGCGATGTTGGGGTCCGGATTCGCACGTAAGATCCGTCTGTCCCATCACGGCAATCGTGATTCCTGAACCATTGATAGGCGTTGAAGCGGTCAATAACGGATTGAAGTCGTAGATCGTGTAGAAATCTGCTGGCGAAATATAGTGACTGGTGACACCATTGACGGTCTGCGTGTAAAGAGGCTGCGACGGATCAATCGCGGATGCATGGCGCGCACGCGAGCGTGGCTTGAGCTTGAAATCATTGAGTCCAGTCACCGCAGTCACTACGCCGGCAACAGCCGACGGGAGAACCGGATCGGTGATATTGGAGATGTGCTGCTCACCGTTATAGGACAAGCTATGAATGGTCGTGCCGAACGCGGTTTGCGCCTGCGCCACCGTACCCGTGAAATTGATATACGTGGAGCTACGCGCAACGCTCGTGATGGTAAATCCCTGGCTGGTAAGCCACGAGGAAACCTTGGCGAGATCGGCGCTGCTGAGCCCAAAGCGTGCACCGTACTGCTCCGGAGTCAGCCACTGGTGATAACTGGGTGAGCTCGGGTTCAACTGCGCAGCCAGAAGCTGAGTCAGGTCGGCCTGCTGGGCTGCAGTCATGCTGAAACGAAGCGACAGCGAATTCAGCTTCTTGTCGGCTGGTGCCAGACCAAGGTCCGTCGAACGCTTAGCCCGCGCCATGATCATACCGGGCAGGGTGGCTCGACCTCCGCTGTTAATCGAGCCCGCAATTCGGTCGCGGACGGCGGCCTGGGCGGTAGTACTAAACGACGCGGCAAGGAGGGCGGCGGGAAGAACCAGGTGAGCGAGGAGACGGCTGCGCATGTATATTTTCTACCTTATTACCAGTTTACGAAGTGGCCTGCTAATCGACGCACTGAGGATGAACCGGTTCAACGGAACCAGAGCTTAGAGACCAAGGTACATGCTTAGACAGACGCTGTGAGAAAATGTTGCGCCTACATGCAAAGAGATTAATTTGTGGGGCCATACAGGTGCCATTCCGGGAAGAATTGTTTGAACCTCACATTCGCAGTTACGTCCTTGGGCGTGCCTCTACACCCCCCAAGGATTGAAAGATCATACAGAGCAGCTCGCAGCAATAAAAAGACCAGCCGCGCGGCACCTTGGCTGGTCTTTCGATAAACTTACGTCTCTCGCAGGCGACTGTTACAAGCTATACTTGCCCGCCTTGATGCAGTGCCGAGCCACCTGCCGACGCAGGCTGATAGTATCTGCCGAGTCGTGTTTGGAAAGACGCCGCAAAATCGTAAGCTGAGTCCGCATCATATCGCCCTCAGCAACCGCCGCAATGACCTTGCGAGCAGATAGTTCGATCGTGGACATCGCCTTATCCGCGTAGATGCGTGCCATTGCCACCGGTATCGCGGATGCTTCACTTCCCTGCGCCGCGGCAATCTTCTCTGCCCGCAGAATCGCGCTCTCCATCGCAAAGACCTCAATGATCATATCGGCGATGGCTCCCATCACCTCTTGCTCATCGGCGATCTGCGTCATGTACTTCTGCGTAGCGGCACCAGCGACGAACAACGTCAGCTTCTTCGCATTAGCCAGCAGGTTGAGTTCGTCCGCCAGAGGACCCTCGCGTTCCAGCTTCTCGCTCGGCCCTGACATCACCTCGTCCATCAGCTTCTTGATCGCCGGCATCAGAGCCAGCTTGCCGCTCATCGCGGACTTCATCAGCCAGCCGGTAATGATAAGACGATTGATCTCGTTCGTTCCTTCGAAGATCCGATTGATACGAGCATCGCGGTAGGCCCGCTCTGCCGGATACTCCTCCACATAGCCGTATCCAGCGAAGATCTGCAACGTCTCGTCGACCACCATGTCGAGCATCTCGCTCGCCCACACCTTTACGATTGAGCACTCAACGGCATAGTCCTCAATGCGCTTCTGAATCTCTTTCGTATCGTTCTTGTCGACGCCAGCAAGCGCGCGATCAATCAGGCCTACCGTGCGGTAGCAGACCGCCCCGCCTACAAAGATGCCGGTGGCACAGTTCGCTATCTTCTCCTGAATCAACCCGAACTCCGAGATGGACTTGCCGAAGGCCTTGCGATCGATGGCATAGCGAATCCCGTTATTTAACGCCATTCGTCCACCGCCAACCGCGGCATTTCCCAGCTTGTAGCGGCCGACATTCAGAATATTGAACGCAATATGATGTCCCTTACCTACCTCACCCAGAAGGTTGCCGGCCGGAATCACACAGTCGGTCAGGATCAACGGGCAAGTCGAACTGCCGCGAATACCAAGCTTGTGTTCTTCCTTCCCTTGGGTAAAGCCAGGCGTCCCACGTTCGATCAAAAATGCTGTCAGCTTCTCTTTCCCTGCATCCGGCCCGTCTGGAATCGCACACTTCGCGAACACAGTGAACAGATCCGCAAATCCCGCATTCGAGATCCACATCTTCTCGCCGTTCAACGTGTACGTCTTTCCATCGGCAGAGAGCACAGCCTTCGTCTTCGCGTTCACCGCATCCGACCCGCTGGTCGACTCCGACAACGCGTATGCCGACACAATCTCGCCCGATGCAATCTTCGGCAGATACTTCTTCTTCTGTTCCGCGTTGCCGTACCACACCAGCGGCAGCGTACCGATGCCGGTGTGAGCTGAGAACGCAACGGAAAAGCTGGCCTGCTTAGAAATATTTTCTGCGACGATTGCAGACGACGCCTTATCCATCTCCAGCCCGCCGTACTCCTCAGGAATATCGATTGCGGTAAGCCCGAGCTCAGCCGCCTCTTTCAGCAACCGCTTCGTCACCGAAAAATCCTTCGCCTCAATCGAGTCAGACGCCGGCATAATCTCGTTGACAGCAAAGTTCGCGGTCGTCTCCGCAATCTGCTTCTGCTCGTCGGTAAAGTCCTCCGGAAAGAAACAGTCGGCAGTGGTGGGATCCTGGATGAGGAACGAGCCACCGGCAATGCGGGTGGACGAGGCTGGTGTGGGTGTTGTCATGGTTGCCATCGGTCTTACTCCTTCTACGAATTCTGAACTCTAAAAAGATGCAATCTAACTCACTTCAGCGATCATCTGATCGGGTTCGGACAACTTCCACCGAACAACGCACTGCTGGCCCTTCCAGCGAAATGTCTCAAGTTCCAATTCGGCAAGAGTCACCGGCGGTTGTTCGACGACGATCCACTGTTCATGCTCTGTACCGCCCGATGTGTACTTCGCTAGTATGGAAACCTCATAGAGAATCACTCCACCTCTTGCGCTGTTCACTTGCTCTATCTCTTTGGAGCGGACTTCTACAATGGTGGCTGTCGCACACTTCCAGTTTTGCTCCACATAATCATGGTGCCTGTGTTTGAAGAAGAATAGAGCTGAAACAACCACGATCACTACGATGTATGCACTCATTACCCGAACTCGATGCCAGACCCTGCTCGTGCTTGGGTTCAAACTAGCCCAGGCGGATCGATCCGACATGGAGTTTCTGCTCATTAACTAATTCACAGCCTCATAAATTCCTGCAGCGCCCATTCCACCACCAACACACATCGTCACAATCCCATACTTAGCCTTACGTCGTGGCATCTCTCGCAAAAGAGTTGCGGTCAATTTCGCTCCGGTGCAACCAAGCGGATGACCCAAAGCAATCGCTCCTCCGTTCACATTCACCTTCGCAGCATCGATGCCGAGCACCTTCAACACGGCCAGCGACTGCGCAGCGAAGGCCTCGTTCAACTCAAACAGGTCAATATCCTCAAGCGAAAGCCCGGCCATCTTCAGTACCTTCGGGATAGCATGAATCGGCCCAATGCCCATCTCCTCCGGGTCGCAACCAGCGTAAGCGAAGGCAATGAATTTACCCATCGGCTTGATCCCCAACTGTGCAGCCCGTTCCGCCGACATCACAACAGCCGCAGCAGCCCCATCCGAAGTCTGGCTGGAGTTCCCCGCCGTCACAGTTCCCTTCGCATGGAAGACGGGCTTCAACTTGGCGAGAGCCTCAAGCGACGTATCCGCTCGCGGCCCCTCATCCTGCTTGAACGTCGACTCGACCGACTTAGCCTTCCCTTTTCCATTCGGAGCAGAGTTTGTAACCGTTACCGCAACAATTTCATCCTCAAACTTATTGGCAGCGATCGCAGCAAGCGCCTTCTGATGGCTCTCATACGAGAACTGATCCATCTGCTCGCGCGTTATGCCGTAGTGTGTCGCAACCCGCTCCGCCGTAAGTCCCATCGACATATACGAGCCCGGATAGTTCTCCACCAACCACGGATTCACCGAGATTTTATTGCCGCCGAACGGAACATACGACATGCTCTCAGTGCCACCCGCCACAATCACATCCGCAGACCCGCCGCGAATCCGGTCTGCCGCCAACGCAATCGACTGCAGCCCCGAAGCGCAGTAACGATTGATCGTCATCCCTGCAGTCGTGACCGGCAAGCCAGCGCGAAAGCTGGCGATCTTCGCCACATTCATTCCCTGCTCTGCCTCAGGCATGGCGCAACCGAGAATGACATCTTCAATCTCCGACTTATCAAGCTGCGGAATGCGCTCCAAAGCTCCGCTAATTGCGACTGCAGCGAGATCGTCCGGACGAGTTGAACGAAGCGTGCCTCGAGGAGCCTTGCCAACGGCAGTGCGAACAGCGGATGCGATGATGACGTCTTTCATAGGGAACCAACTCCTGACCTTGCCCCCGGACTTTTGCCGAGGCAGTAGATACAACGTGTTTTCAAACTCAAACTGAACACAGGCGCCTGCTCTAATTCCTCAACGGTTTTCCCGTCTTCAACGTGAACGCAATCCGCTCCTGAGTCTTCTTTTCTCCACAAAGCGACAGGAAGGCCTCGCGCTCAAGATCAAGCAGATACTGCTCCGTAACGGGAGTGCCCGGCGTCACCTTGCCTCCACACAAAGCGTACGCTACCCAATTCGCAATCTTGGCATCATGATCGGAGATGTACTGCCCCTCCCGCATCGTCCACACCGCTAACTTCAACGTGGCCAGTGCATTCTCACCAGGTGCTGCGATATCGGTACGAACAGCAGGCGCGGTATAACCTGCATCTGCAATCGCGCGTGCCTTCGTCTTCGCATCTGTCAACAGCCGCTCACGATTCATCGTGACGCTGTCAGAAGCCCGGAAGAATCCCATCGACCGAGCCTCCGCCGCACTGGTCGAAACCTTGGCCATCGCAATCGTCTCGAAGTTCTTCTTCAGCGCCTCAAAGATCTCCACGCCTTCGCCACGCGCATCCGGCCGAATACTCGATCCCGCTTCGATGCTCCGAATCGTCATCTCCTTGCAACCACCACCGCCGGGAATCAGCCCAACACCGGCCTCGACCAATCCCATGTACAACTCTGCATGAGGCTGCCGCGCAGCAGCATGCAACGAAATCTCCACTCCTCCACCAAGACACATCCCATACGGTGCAACCACCACCGGTCGCGGGCAGAACTTGATAGCCTGCGTCATGTTCTGGAACGCTCGCACAGCCATCTCGACCTCGTCCCACTCCTCTTCCTGCACGCCCAGCAGCAACTGCATCAGATTCGCGCCAACCGAAAAGTTAGCCGAATCACCAGTAATCACGAACGCCTCGAAGTTGCCAACGATCTCACTCGAAGGCTTCAGAGTCTGCGTAATCAGATTGACGATGTCATCGCCGAGCGCATTCATCTTCGAGTGAAGCTCAATCGCAGCCACCCCATTGCCCAGATCGATCACCGAAGCACCAGGGTTTTTCTTCACGACGCCGTTCGCCTTTTTGATCACCGCCAGCGAAGTCACTCCGTCAGCGGTAATGACAGGCTTATAAGTGCTGCTGATCGGATCAAAGAACAGACGTCCCGAAGGGACAGAAGCATCGTCCTTGTACCAGGTAGCGTTCGACTCTCCATTCTTCTCCGCATAAGCAAGAAGCTTCTCGACATTTGCAGAGATCGGCGCCCCACCAGCGCGCATCTTCTCAGTAGTGGCGCGAACACCCGCAGCATCAAACATCTCAAACGGCCCAAGCTCCCAGTTGAAGCCGGTCTTCATCGCCTGATCGATCTCAACGATGTTGTCCGCAATCTCGGGCACGCGGTTCGCACTGTAAGTAAAAAGCTCAGTCAATAATGGCCAGTAAAAAGCCGCCGCCTTATCCTTGCTCACATCGCCATGGAGAAGCTGCGCAATCCGAGCCGCGCTGGACTCCACATTCTTTGCCATCTCGATCGCAGGGAACTTCGGCCGCATACTCGGCTTGTAATCCAGAGTCTGCCAATCGAGAACATGGCGCAGATCGCGGCCCTCAGCGTCCTTGCCTTCCTTCTTATAAAACCCCTGTTTGGTCTTATCACCGAGCCACTTCTTCTCAAGCATCTTCACGATGAAGGGAGCGAGCCTCACCTCTGCGCGTTCATCCTTGATACGTTCTGCCTGCGCGGAAAAATTCAACGCCACATGTGCGAGCACATCAACGCCAACCATATCGCCAAGGCGAAACGTTCCAGTCTTCGGCCAGCCCAGCGGAGAACCCGTCAGCGTATCGACCTCTTCGATCGACAGCCCCTGCTCCTGCATCAGGCGGATCGCGTTGCCCATCGAGAACGTGCCGATACGATTCGCAATGAAGTTCGGCGTATCGTGCGAATGGACAATCGCCTTACCCAGCCGCAGATCGCAGAAGTGCTCGACGGCCGCAACATCCGCAGGATCCGAGTCGGGCGTTGGAATCACTTCGAGCAGCCGCATGTAGCGCGGAGGATTGAAAAAATGGGTGCCAAACCAGTGCCGGCGCAGCTCCATCGGCATCGCATCGACGATCTCATGTATCGGCAGTCCGCTCGTGTTGCTGGTGATGATCGCATCCACACGACGATGCTTCAGCACCTTATTGAGCAGCGCTCGCTTGATCTCAAGGTTCTCAGCCACCACCTCGATAATCCAATCGCAATCCGCGATCAGCGCAAGATCGTCGTCAAAATTGCCGACGGTAATCAGACGAGCACTTTCGGGAGCGTAAAAAGCCGCGGGCTTCGACTTCTTGAGACCGTCAAGAGCCGCCAGCACGATCTTGTTCCGCTCCTGCTTCGGCGCCCCAGCATCGGTTCCCGGAGGAACGATGTCCAACAGGATGACGGGTAGCCCCGCATTCGTGATGTGAGCGGCGATGCGGGAACCCATGGTCCCAGCTCCGAGAACGGCTACCTTGCTGATCTGTTTATGCTTGGCCGAGGACACTGCGGTCGTGCTGGGGGGCATGGATGAAGGCTCCAACGGGTGATATACCCGAACGATGCGAAGCATACTGAATGACCATTCAGTCCGTCAAGCAAAGCTTCCGCCAATTTAATAAGTTACTCATTTTGAGCTACTTGCGGTCTAGAAAACCTCGACCCGACCCCGGAGGTCATTTCGAAACGTCCGGTTCGCCAACCGCTGCTATGGCTAACGAAACCAGAAGTTCGAAGGAACCGTTAGTGCTTCGACGCAGCGAGCCGATGCATCTCCGAGCCCGCCATCAGGAACCCACCCACACCGAACACAGAACTGGCGGAAGGCTTGAACTTACCCGGTTGCGCATCTATCGGCTGAATAGAACCCAGTCGCCCATCCGCATAGATATGCGCCAGCATTCCCTTCCACGACTTCTCAACCACCGGGAGATACGTCTTCCGGTCGAGAATCTTTTCATTGATCCCATAGGCAATCGCGAAGGTAAAAAACGCGGAGCCTGACACCTCCGGCAGATCATACGACTCCGGATCGAGCAGACCCGAGCGCCACAATCCATCCGGACTTTGAATCGCGGCCAGCTTCTCCGCCATCTCGCGAAACTGCGCGACATACTTTGGCCGCGACGGATAATCCGCCGGCATAATACGAAGCACATTCACCAGCGCTCCCATCACCCAGCCGTTCCCGCGCGACCAGAAGATCGGCTTGCCGTTCGCCTGCTTCTGCGTGAAGTAGCGGCTGTCCCGAAAATAAAGATGCTCCTGCTGGCTGTAGAGACTTCCCGAAGTCAGCCACCACTCGTGATCCATGTAGTCGAGATATTTGCGGTCATTCGTGATCAGGTACATACGCGACAGCACCGGCGGCGACATGAACAGCGCATCGCACCACCACCACAGCAGCTTGTCCGGATCATCCTGCCGAACAATCAACCGATCCATAATCGCTTTGGTATCGGCCATCCGCACCGGCTGCTGGTCATCGCGATAGAGATCGAGATAAGCCTGACCAAGCGCCTGATCGTCAGCATGAGGAAACCGTGCATCCAGCAACGTCCAGTCCGAACGCTCCGCCAGATGAAGCACTGCATCGCGATACTTCTGATCGCCGGTGGTCTTAGACGCCGCAAGCAGACCGTCATACAGCGCAGCAAAGGTCCACTGCTTGTTGAAGTTCTTCTCCGCGTACGCAACCTGCCAATCCGCGACCTTCTTCATCGCCGCGTCGATGGCCTTCGGCTTCAACTTAGCGGAGAGGCCAGTCGCCAGCGGCCCAGGATTATCCAGCGCATCCCCGGCAGCAGTGCCATCCACCGGAACAACCTTGGCCGCAGGTGCAGCAACAGGTGCCGTCTGCGCGAACGAGCAGTAACAAGAAGCGCCAAACAGCAAGCCCACGGCAACACTGCGCACAATCTTATCTGCCCACTGCCCTTGCGAAGGCGCAAGAGAAATAGAAGAACGAAGTGATACAAAGTTCAATGAAGACACAGTAATTTCCCTTAGAAAAAGTTAGACCAGACTTCCATTCATAACGAGTGCGACCGCGCTGCGCAGTCTCGCCGTATTTCCCTCAAAAGAGGGCCGCAGCCTTGGCTCCTTCGAGAGCGCATTCTGTTTCATCTCTGCTTCAACGATCGGACCGAACAGATACCAGGCAGCAGTGATGTCGCCAACAATAACGATCTCGCTCGGCGCCAGAGCAGAGGCAATCATCCGCAACCCTCGGCCGAGAAATGACGACATCTTCTCCAGCGCCTTGATGGCGTTCGTGTCGTTGGACTGCGCCATCTTCACCAGTGCGGCGAAGTTTGCTGGAGCGGCTCCTCCGCTCATCTCCTCGTAGTAGCGCAGGCCCGCACGGTTCGAGCCCACAGTCTCCCAACAGCCGGTCCCTCCGCAGCCGCAGCGTGGCCCATTGATCTCCATCTGCACATGCCCAAACTCTCCTGCCATGCCGTTCGCCCCGCGCAACAGTTGTCCGTTCGCAAAGATCCCTGTTCCGATACCCTCCGACACGTTCACTACCACAAGATCATGCACACCATCGCTGTCACCGAACCACACCTCGGATAGCGCACAGGCATTGGCCACATTGTCCATCTCGACGCGCAACCCGGTGGCCTTTTGAATGCGAGATTTGATACTCGATATCGGCCACTTCAGATTCGGCGCGAAGATCGGCTCCTCACGAATTGGGTCTGCACGTCCCGGCAAACTGATTCCGATGCCGTCGAAGGACTTGTCACCATTTGCGGCAATCAGCTTCTTAATCGCAGCGATAATCGGCTGGATCGCCTTCTTCGGATCGGCCGGCAACTCAACAACATTCTGCGCGACGATCTTGCCGCCAAGATCGGTCACGGCAACCGTCGTCTGCGACGGATGAATATCCAACGCAATCACAGCGCGCTGGTGATTGAGTTCGAGGAAGGTAGGTCTGCGTCCTCGCGGCGGTCGCCCTGTAGAGCCCTCCAGCACCCACCGCTCCTTGATCAGATCTTCAACGATCAACGAAACCGTGCTGCGCTGCAAACCGGAGACGCGAGCAAGATCTGCGCGCGACAGTGGTTGACGAGTTCGTATCAGATTGAAGACCAGGTTCCGGTTGATCTGACGTGGTGTCTTGTTCGATGCGCTCTGCCTGCGGGTGAACGTGAACCGGGACGCTTGAGAGGTGGGCATGGTCTACTTTCCGTCTATCGAGATCAAAATGCAGCAATAACAAAATGAAACGTGTGAATCCTGCGTAGACGTAGCGCCACGACATAAAGTCGCACTCTCTACAAACGCACAGTCGCTTGACATCTTTGACGACGAGTCTTTATACCACTGGAGGTCAGGCATTTTGTAGATACTTTGAATTATTGTTTTGCGGCTACCGAAAATTACCGCCGAATCGCCCGTAGAGCAATAGATTGAAACGCGCCCCAAGCAGCCAGGAGAGCAGTGACTACAACGTATTCCCGAAGAAACTTCCTCAAGACCGGAGCCACCACGGTCGCGGCCTCCCTGTTGCCAACCCTCCCATTGCGCGCGTCGATCGCAACCCTCGCCGCCACGACAAACGCCGCGTCAGGCGACCAACATGCACTATCGCCTCACCAACGGCTGGGAGTTTCTGCAAGGCTCTCTCGGTAGTCCATGGGAGGCATGGCACAGTGAGGAAGTCGCCGTCTGGCAGTCCGTCGCGATGCCGCATTGCTTCAACGCCTACGACGCCTGCGACCCCGACGTCCCCTACTATCGCGGTAACGGCTGGTATCGAACGCATGTCCCCATCGCCAACCCATTCAAAAGCGGCCGCACCCTGCTGCACTTCGAAGGCGCCGGACAGACAACAACTGTCTACGTCGGCGAAAAACTCGCTGGCAAACATACAGGTGGCTACGACGAGTTCGTCTTCGACATCACAGACCTGATCGCCGAAGCCTCTCAAACGCAAACCCACTCATCAGCCGCGACCAGCTCAACAACACCCAAGCCCAAAGGCATCCCGATCTCGATCCTCTGCGACAACTCGCGCGATCAGGACCGCATGCCCTCCGACCTCAGCGACTTCAGTCTCTACGGCGGTCTCTACCGCCATGTAAATCTGGTCTACGTCCCCGCAATCTCACTAGAAACCGTTCATATCCGAACTGAACTGCCGTTCCCCGACGCACCAGCAAAAGTGACAATCCTCGGCTCCCTGCACAACCCATCCACTTCCACCGATCAACTCCAAATCTCGATAGAAGTATCAGACGCGAGCGGCTCAACAGTCCACAACGCAAAGCACACCATCTCCCCTTGGCGCGACGTAGCCGAACTCACCACCTTCACCCTCCCCAAGCCGCATCTATGGAGCCCCTCCAACCCTCATCTCTACGAATGCCGCATCACGCTTCAACCAATCACTGACAGTGGCTCCGACGCACAGTACATCGCCCACGAAACCTTCGGCATTCGACACACCGAGTTCGTCCAACATGGCCCCTTCAAGCTCAACGGCGAGCGCCTCCTCCTGCGCGGCACCCATCGCCACGAAGACCACGCCGGTTACGCAGCCGCCATGCCCGACGACCTGATCAATCAAGAGATGCAGCTCATCAAAGACATGGGCGTGAACTTCATCCGCCTCGCACACTACCAACAATCACGCCGCGTCCTCGAACTCTGCGACCGTCTCGGCATCCTCGTATGGGAAGAGATCCCCTGGTGTCGTGGCGGCGTGGGCGACGATACTTTCAAAGAGATGGGGCGCCGCACCCTCCGCAACATGATCGCGCAACACTACAACCATCCCAGCATTCTGCTTTGGGGCCTCGGCAACGAAGACGACTGGCCCACCGAATATCCCGAGGTCAACCAGCAAGCCATCCGCACCTACTTGCAGGAGCTGAACGCACTCTCCCATCAACTCGACCCATCGCGCCTCACCACTATCCGTCGCTGCGACTTCGCCCGCGACATCCCCGACGTCTACTCGCCCTCCATCTGGGCCGGCTGGTATCGCGGCACCTACACCGAGTATCAAAAGACCCTCGAGATTGAACGCGAGCGCGTCAACCATCTCTTCCACGCCGAGTGGGGTGCAGACAGCCACGCCGGCCGTCACTCCGAAGACCCCGATAAGGCCCTCGCCAAAATTGTAACCGGAAAAGGAACAGATGAACGCGGCATGGACTACCTCCTCACCGGCGGCCAGGCACGAGTCTCAAAAGACGGTGACTGGTCCGAGACCTACGCCTGCAATCTGTTCGACTGGTACCTCAAAACCCAGGAGAACCTCCCCTGGCTCACCGGCTCGGCCCAGTGGGTCTTCAAGGACTTCACCACTCCCCTGCGCGTTGAAAATCCCGTCCCTCGCATCAACCAAAAGGGCCTGATCGAACGCGACATGACGACGAAAGAAAGTTACTTCGTCTTCCAGTCTTACTGGGCCGAAGCCCCGATGGCCCACATCTACGGCCACTCCTGGCCCATCCGCTGGGGCGCCGCCAGCGAAGAGAAGATGGTCAAGGTCTACTCCAACTGCGACACAGCCGAACTCTTCGTCAACGGAAAGTCCGTCGGAATAAAACATCGCAATAGCCAGGACTTCCCTGCCGCCGGTCTTCGCTGGATGACCGCCTTCGTCCCCGGCAAAAACACCCTCCGCGTCGTCGCGACCAGATCCGGCAAAACCGTCACCGACGAAATCACCTTCCTCTATCAGACCGAAACCTGGGCCGCATCTGCCGAGATCAAACTCACTGAAAAATCCCGCAACACCCTCGACGGAAAAGAAACAGTAACCGTCGAGGCGAAGCTCTACGACGCGAAGGGCGTCCTCTGCCTCGACGCTCGCAACCGCGTGCGCTTCTCCATTGCAGGCATGGGCACTCTCATCGACAACCGCGGCACCACCAAAGCCTCCCGCGTAGTCGAGGTATGCAACGGCCGCTCCGAAATTACGCTTATTCGCAACAACGGCAGCTCCGTAGTCAGCGTCACTACCCCCGGCATCAAAGCCGCCTTCTGCAACATCGCCTAAAACCCTCATGCTAGCCTGACTATCGTGGCGACTTACCTGGAGCAATCGCTCGCAAAGCTGAAAGAGTTCGAAGGCTGCATCCCGTGGATGTACCGCGATACAGTCGGCAAAGTAACTGTCGGCGTCGGGCTCATGCTTCCTGACGCAAAAGCTGCCGAAGCACTCCCCTTCGTCGTCGGCACGCGCCCCGCCACACCGCAGGAGATCGCTGCCGAATTCTCTCGCGTCGACACCATGCCCCTCGGCCGAGCCTCCGCGTTCTACAAATCCCCCACTACCGTTGAACTCCCGCAACAGACCATCGATGCAAAACTAACTTCGGTCCTCGAAGGCTTCGAAACCGACCTCCGCACCCACCTTCCCCACTACGACACCCTCCCCGACGGCGTAAAGATGGCGCTCCTCGACATGATCTACAACCTCGGCCCCGCAGGCCTCTTTAAAGACTTCCCTCACCTCATCGCAGCCGTCGACGCCGGCGAATGGGCACAGGCAGCCGAGTGCTGCATGCGTCGCGGCCCCAGCGCAGCCCGCAACACATGGACACGGCAGCAGTTCCTCAGCGCCGTCGTCACCACCATTCAGGCAGAAACCGAGTCATGGCTGAAGCGAATCTGGGGTCGCATACGTCAAACTCTGAATGTCTTATTCGGTCGGCGCCCGTAGAGCCCGGCTCGGGCTTCGATAGAATTGAATTTCCGACTCAAAAAAGTCTGTGGAGGGCTTTGGTGCAAGTAAAACGTAGAGTTGCAGCGATTGCTGTATGTGCGATCGCTCTAAGCCTGGTTGCAAGAGCGCAGGACCTGGCAAGCTTCGAAAAGCGCACCACCGTCAAAGTTCTCCCCAACGGCCTCACCCTCATCGTCTGCGAACGCCCTGAAGCCCCCGTCTTCAGCTTCTACACCCTCGTCGACGCAGGCTCCGCAGACGATCCCGACGGCGCCAGCGGCCTCGCCCACATGTTCGAGCACATGGCCTTCAAGGGCACCACCGAGATCGGCACCACCGACTACCCCGCCGAAAAAATCGCCCTCGCCAAAGTAGAAGTCGCCTACGCAGCCTACGACGCCGAGTACCGCAAACGCGTCGGCCAAAATCCCGAAAAACTCGCGCAACTCCTCAAAGCCTTCCAGGACGCGCAGGCCGAAGCGCAAAAATACGTCATCCCGAATCAGTTCTCCCAGATCGCCGAAGAGAACGGAGCCGTCGGCATCAACGCCTCCACCACCGAAGACTCCACTCAATACTTCTGGAGCATGCCCTCCAACCGCCTCGAACTTTGGGCCTACCTCGAAAGCCAACGCATCGGCCATCCCGTCGAGCGCGAGTTCTACAAGGAGCGCAACGTCGTCCAGGAAGAGCGGCGCATGCGGGCTGACTCCAACCCCATCGGTCGCATGGTCGAGCAGTTCCTTGCCACTGCCTATGTTGCGCACCCTTACCGCCGCCCCGGCGTAGGTTGGGAGAGTGAGATCAGTCAGGTCTCCGCCACCGAAGCGACCACCTTCCACGAAAAATATTACGTGCCCTCCAACATCGTCATCGCCGTCGTCGGCGACGTCAAAGCATCCGAGGCCATGCCTGTCCTTGAGCGCTACTTCGCACCCATCGCCACCGGCCCCCGGCCCGAGCCCATGACCACCGTCGAGCCGCCGCAGGTCGCTGAAAAGTCGGTTACCATCCGCGAAGCCACTCAGCCCTTCTACATCGAGGGGTACCACCGCCCCGACTATCTAGACCCCGACGACTCCGCATACGACGCCATCTCCGACATCTTCTCGAACGGCCGCACCGCACGCCTCTATCGCTCCCTCGTCCGCGACCAGTCCATCGCTGCCGAAGCCCAGGGCTTTAGCGGCTTCCCTGGCGACAAATATCCCGGCCTCTTCGCCGTCTATGCTGTCCCCCTCCCCGGTCACACACCCGACGAGATGCGCTCCGCCATCCACAAAGAGCTTGACCGCCTCAAAAACGAAGACGTCACCGACGCCGAACTCGAGCGCTTCAAAACTCGCTCCCGGGCCGATCTCCTCCGCGGTCTCGCCGATAACGAAGGCCTCGCCCACGAACTTGCCGAATATCAGACCCGCTTCGGCGACTGGCGCGAGCTCTTCAACCAGCTGCAAAAGATCGACGCCGTCAAAAAATCCGACATCCGCCGCGTCGCCAATAAAATCTTCATCGACAGCAATCGCACCAGCGCACGCATCGAATTCGTCCCACCCCAGCGAAAAGCCCCCACCACTCCAGCAACACCAGGGAACCCAGGAACCGCCATGCTGACCGCACCTCCCGCGACGACCGAACAGACCGCACAAAACGCCGGAGGCGCAAAATGAAGCACCTCTTCCTCGCAGCTCTCGCGTCATCCGTTTTGTTCACCAGCATTCACGTCTCCGCTCAAACCACTGCGGCCCCGCCAGCCACTCCAACTGCAACCCAGGCCCAGCCCTGGAAGCAGATCCCCATCCCACCCCTTCACGCGTTCAAGCCCGTCCAACCGCGCCGCGTCGAACTTCCTAACGGCCTCGTCATCTTCCTACAGGAAGACCACGAGCTCCCCTTCATCGAAGGCACCATCCTCATACGCGGCGGCAAACGCGACGAGCCCGCTACCAAGACCGGCCTCGTCTCCCTCTACGGCGAAACCTGGCGCACCAGCGGCACGGCCACCATCGACGGCGACAAACTCGACGACGTCCTCGAAGCCAAGGCCGCATCCATCGAAACCAGCGGCGGCACCGCCTCCACCTCGATGACCTGGTCCAGCCTCAAAGGCGACTTCGACACCGTCTTCGCCTCAGCCGTCGACCTCCTCCTTCACCCCACCTTCAAGGAAGATAAACTTCAGCTCGCTAAGCAACAGCTAGACACCGGCATCTCCCGCCGTAACGACGACGCCGGCGGCATCGCCAACCGCGAAGCCATCAAGCTCGCCTACGGCGCACATAACCCGTACGCCCGTGAGCTCGAATACGCGACCGTCGACTCCGTCACCCTCGAAGACCTCAAATCCTGGCACGATCGCACCGTCGTCGCCAGCAACATCATCATCGCCGTCTCCGGCGACTTCGACAGCGCAGCCATGGAAGCCAAGCTCCGCGCCGCCTTCGAACCGCTTGCGCGCGGCCAGCGTCTGCAGACCGCCAAGGTCACCTTCACCGACCCCAAACCCAGCGTCAACTTCGTTGAAAAGGATGACGTCAACCAGTCCAACGTCCTCATCGTCGGCCTCGGCACCGAACGCAGCAACCCGGACTACTACGCCCTCAGCGTCATGAACCAGATCTTCTCCGGCGGCTTTGGTTCGCGCGTCTTCCAGCAGCTACGCACCAAACTCGGCCTCGCCTACACCGTCGAAGGAAACTTCGGCGCCTCCTACGATCACCCCGGCATCTTCGTCGTCGAGGCCGCTACCAAGAGCGCAACCACAGTCGCCGCAACCAAGGCCCTCCTCGCCGAGATCGATCGCCTCAAGACCGAGCCGCCCACACCAGCCGAACTCAGCAAAGCCAAAGACCAGGTCCTCAACTCGTTCATCTTCCACTACGACTCACCCGACAAGACCCTTAGCGAGCAGGTCACGCTCGCCTTCTACGGCTATCCCGCCGACACCCTCGAAAAATACAAAGCCGGCATCGAAAAAGTCACCGCCGCCGACGTCTCGCGCGTAGCCAACAAGTACATCGACACCTCAAAACTCGCCATCGTCGTAGTCGGCAACGAGTCACAGATCACACCCAAGCTCGACACCCTCGGCAAGGTCACCAACCTCGACATCACCATCCCCCCGCCACCCGGGGGCAAACCAGCCGAATAGTGTTGAGGTCCACGCGATAACTCGGTGGACCTCAATAAACGTAATAAACGTCGTTCTTTGTAGAGCGACCCTCGCCTCAGCCCTTCGAAGCACGCATCAGCTTTTGATAAAGCTCGATCGTCTGGTCGGCAATCGCGGACCACGCGAACGTCTCCTCCACACGCTTCCGTCCTGCCTCTCCAAATCGCTTCGCCTTCGCAGGGTCGTCCAGAAGATCCGCAATCTTCGCGGCAAGATCACGAGCGAACTTATCCGGCTCCGAAGGAAACGTCGTCACAGGGTCCTGCGCAAACGGAACCAGGTGTCCCGTCACACCATCCACCACAACCTCAAGAATCCCGCCCGTTGCGCTCGCCACCACAGGGGCCCGACACGCCATCGCCTCCAGATTGATAATTCCGAACGGTTCATACACCGACGGGCAACAGAAGACACTGGCGTTGCTGTAGAGCTGAATCGCCTCCGGCTTCGTCACCATCTTCTCAATCCACACCACCTTTGAATTGTGCGCCCGCGCCTCCTCCACCTTCTCGCGCATCTCGGCCGCAATCTCAGGCGTATCCGGAGCACCCGCGCACAGCACCACCTGCGTCTCCGCCGGAAGATACCGAATCGCCTCCACCAGATGCGTCACGCCCTTCTGCCGCGTGATCCGGCCGACAAAAAGCACATACGGCACATCGACATCCACGCCATACTTGACCAGCGCACTCTTCTCTGCCGTCTTCTGATACTCATTCAGATCGATCCCGTTATAGATAACGTGAATCCGCTTCGGATCGATCTCAGGGTACGCACGCAAGATGTCCTCCTTCGTCCCCTTCGAAACTGCAATCACCGCATCCGCATCCAGCACCGCCGTCCGCTCCATCCACGAACTCATCGCATACCCACTGCCGAGTTGCTCAGCCTTCCAGGCCCGCAGCGGTTCAAGGCTATGCGTCGTCAACACGAACGGAATATTAAACAGCTTCTTCGCCAGAAATCCCGCCATCGACACATACCACGTATGCGTATGCACAATATCGATCGCGGCCAGCGACTTCATCTGCGCAAGGTTCAGACTGAACGCCTCCAGCGCCGTATTGAACTTCTCCTGCGTCCCCTCGCTCAGCTTCGACCACGGTTCACCGCCTCGAACATGAAGATTCCCCTCGTCAGAAAACTGAGTCCCCCAACAATGAACCTCGACGTCGATCTTCTTCGCCAACTCGCGGCTCAGATATTCAACGTGAACTCCAGCTCCGCCGTAAACATTAGGCGGATACTCGCGCGTCATCAGGCCAACTCGCAATTTCGTCCCTCCTGAGAATCTTTCCATCATCCCTTGGATGCAGAAGCCGAAGCTATCATACGCACCCCGCGGTCAGTTGACGAGAAGCCCTCCGCAACATCCGTCACCTCGACAAACCGGCAAGCTAGACAACTCCGTCCAGCGATCGAACGGACGCGACTATATTGTTCTGAAGTGATCTGCGGCAGCCTGAGCCATCACTCGCAAGGCGAATTTCTTCAAGAAACAGGGGATGACATTGACACACTCGAGGACACGCTCCAGCTTTAATTTGCTTTCGCTCACGCTCTGCACCATCGCCCTGTCTGCAGTAACCGCGACAAGCAGCGCCCAGGAAGTGACGCAGGCCCTTCCACCCTCAGCGACAACGCCACCTCAATTCAAAAGTGTGCTCTACGGCGCCGCCTATTACCCCGAGTACGAACCTACGGACCACCTGACCGAAGATATCGCTCTCATGAAGTCTGCTGGTCTCACCGTAGTGCGCATGGGCGAATCGACCTGGAGCCTCTGGGAGCCGCAAGACGGAGCATTCGAAACCGCCTGGATGGACCACGCCGTCGACGCCCTGAGCAAGGCTGGAATAAAGATCATCATGGGCACGCCCACCTACTCCGTACCAACGTGGATGGCAAAGAAGCATCCGGAGATGCTCGTAGTCACCCTCGATGGCAAGCAGGCCACCTACGGCATGCGCCAGAACATGGACACCGACAACGCCGACTATCGCTTCTACGCCGAGCGCGTCATTCGCAAGATGGTCGAGCACTACAAAGACAACCCAGCCGTAATCGGTTGGCAGATAGACAACGAAACTTCCTCCTACGGCGCCGCAAATCCCGACGTCTTTCAAGGATTCGTTCACCATCTGCAAAAGAAATTCGGCACAACCGACGCGCTCAACAAGGCATGGCTGCTCAACTACTGGGGACAGGATGTAAACGACTGGAACGACATGCCCACACGCGCAAGTGCGACCAGCACCGCCTACAAACTCGAGTGGACCCGATGGCAGCAGCTGCGTGTCACCGATTTTCTAACCTGGCAGGCCGCACTCGTCCGCAAATACGGCCGCCCAGACCAGTTCGTCACGCAGGACTTCTCTGGCCGGCTGCATCGCGACGTCAACGAGGAAGAGGTCGCGAAGGCGCTGGACGTCGTATCCGTCAATCCGTACTTCCACGCGCAGGATCGCATGGACGGCGAACTGCAAACTCTCCAGGGCGACTACTACCGCTCTCTCAAACAGCAGAACTACCTCGTCACGGAGACCAACGCGCAGACCACCGACTGGAGCTCCTCCTTTCAATTTCCCCCATACGACGGCCAACTCCGGCTGAACGTCTATACGCACCTGTCGAGCGGCGCCAACATGGTCGAGTATTGGCACTGGCACTCCATTCACTCTGGCCAGGAAACCTACTGGAAGGGCCTCCTGAGCCACGACATGGAACCCAATCGGATCTATGCAGAGTTCGCCCGCACCGCGCACGAACTCGAACGCATCGGTCCACATCTCGTAAACCTGAAGATCAAAAATGACGTAGCAATTCTCTATAGCGTCGACTCGGCGAATGCATTGGACTTCATGCCCTTTACCAGCCCTTCGCCCCAGTGGTCCTTCTCACCGCCGGTGGCCGATTACACAGCACTGCTCGACCAGCTCCATCACGCGCTCTACTTAGACAACGTCGGAACCGATTTCATTCTTCCGGATAGCACAGACTTCGCTCGCTACAAGTTAATCGTGGTCCCCGCACTCTACATCGCAGACAATGCACTGCTGCAACGCCTCTCGGACTACGTCAAGCAGGGCGGCCATGTGCTGATGACCTTCAAGAGCGGATTCGCAAACGAAAACTCGATGGTTCGAGACGTACGCGCACCCGGCCCCCTGCGAGCCGCAGCAGGCTTTAGCTACCAGGAGTTTTCAAATCTCGAAACACCCCTCAAGTTGAAGGGCGATCCCTACGGAGCCGGCGAGGACAACAAAGTTTCATACTGGGCCGAATTCCTCATACCCGACCACGCGAAGGTTCTCGCAACCTACGACCATCCGTTCTTCGGCCAATGGCCCGCAATCACTCAAAACACCTACGGCAAAGGAACCCTGACCTACGAAGGCACCTGGCTCTCAGACACACTACAAAGACGAGTCGTAACCGACGTACTCAAAGAGAGTGGCGTCGAAATGCGCGCCTCCCAGTTACCGCCATCGATTCGAGTCAAGAGCGGAACCAACGCCCAAGGCAAGCAGCTCCACTACCTCCTGAACTACTCAAGCGATTCACAAACATTCACATCGCCCTTCAGCGCCGGAACCGACTTACTAACAGGGAAAGCCATGACCCCGCAGGCGTCAGTAACCTTAAGACCCTGGGATCTGGTTATCCTGGAAGAAAACTAACGAACAACCTAGCAGTGAGATTTAATTCCACACTCAACACGCCTCATAACGGCGAGTCTTACCTAACCTCGCGGTGGGGGGCCAAGCAACTTCGAATCGTACTTCTTATAAACATTTGCTAACTCTGCAAGGAACTCTGGGCTTCCGTAGCGAAACCGATGTACCGTTGCTTCGAGATCAGCAAAAAAATGCTCGAAGCCTGCAGGCTCTCCCGCCACCAGAAAGCGTACCGGTTGCTGACTGCGGTTTCCCAGCGCGTGCTCTACTCCTCGAGGCGCCACCGCCACAGATCCAGCGGGAAGATCTTCCCACTGACCTTCCACCCAAAACGACAGAGTCCCTTCGAGAACGTACACCTGCTCGTCTGCACTGTAGTGAATATGAAGAGCAGTCTTTCTCCCCGGATCTGAAACAAAGCTTCCGAGCCACCACGCTCCTCGCGTCTGCTCTGTGCCCGCTAGAATTCGTGTCTGTCCCTGCCCTGCGTCATACACCCGCGCGTGCTGTGGCAGCACAATAAGCGGATTGCCTCCGGCCTCGGCGCGCAGACCGGCCGATCCGCCAATCAGTGGAGCGAGCCCGGCCAAACCTATGAACTTACGTCGATTCATGGCGTTCCCCAATCAACAGAACGAGCAACATCTTGGGCCCACGAACCACGCTCATTGTATCCCTACGGTTTTGGCCCCAAACCGAACATGAGACCATATTGATCTATGGTCTCCAACGAATTCGCCATCGCCATCATGGCCGCAGGCAAAGGCACGCGGCTCAAGAGTAAGCGCCCCAAAGTCCTCCACGAGATCGGTGGCCGCGCACTCCTCCTCCATGTCATCGCCGCCGCAGAGACCGTAGTCCCCGCAGACCAAATCTTCTGCATCATCGGCCACGAAGGAGACCGCGTCCGCTCCGCTGTCGCCTCCACCGGCGTTCAGTTCGTCCTTCAACCCGAGCAGCGCGGCACCGGTCACGCCATGCAGATGCTCAAAGCCGACTTCGAGCTCTCCGGCAGGCCGCTTCCGAAGCACCTCCTCGTCCTCTCCGGAGACGTTCCTCTCATCCGGCCCGAAACCATCGCCGCCGTCCGCGAAGTCCACCTCCGCGAGCACGCCGCCATGACCATCCTGACCGCCGTACCCACTGACCCTACCGGTTACGGTCGCGTCCTGCGCGTCAGCGAAGACCAACCCAACGTCATCGCCATCGTCGAACAGAAATCCCTGCGCCCCGACCAGCTCTCCGCACCCGAGATCAACTCCGGTATCTACTGCTTCGAAACCCGCGCCCTCTTCGCCAAACTCGACGCACTCGATACCAACAACGCCCACGGCGAGTTTTACCTCACCGACGTCGCCGCCATGCTCGTCGCCGAGGGCAAGCGCGTTGTCGCCGTAAAAGCAGAGAGCGTCGACGAAGTCCTCGGCGCCAACACCATCGCCGAGATGATGCACCTTGACGCCGCCATGCGCTTAGCCACCGCGAAGCGCCTCATGGCCTCCGGCGTCACCATCTTCCGCCCGGAGACCTGCGTCATCGACGCCCATGTCACCGTCGGCCCCGACACCGTCATCGAGCCTTACGTCCAACTCCTCGGCACGACCGTCATCGGCACCGAATCCCGCATCCGCTCCTACTCCGTCATCCAAAACTCGACCATCGGCGACAACGTCCTCGTCCGCAACGGCTGCATCCTCGACACCGCTGAGGTCGCCAACAACGCCATCCTCGGCCCCTACGCCCACCTACGTCCCGAGAGCAAGATCGGCGACGGTGCCCACGTCGGCAACTTCGTCGAAACCAAAAAAGCCACCCTCGGCAAAGGTTCGAAGGCCAACCACCTGAACTACCTGGGCGACACCGTCATCGGCGCAGGCGTCAACATCGGCGCAGGCGCCATCACCTGCAACTACGACGGCGTCAACAAGCACCTCACCACCATCGGCGACGGAGCCTTCATCGGCTCCGACTCCACCCTCGTCGCCCCGGTCACCATCGGCGCTGGCTCCTACGTAGCCGCCGGCAGCAGCATCACCGAAGACGTCCCCGAAGGAGCACTAGCCCTGGGCCGCTCCCGCCAGGTCACCAAGCCCGGCTGGGTCGCCGCACGAAAAGCAGCCGCAGAAGCAAAGAAGGGCTGTTGACCCAACGCACCAAGCCACCGCAAATCATTCGCAGTCGTCACCCTGACTCTGAGCGTCAGTCGTGGCGGGAAGGATTCCTGTTTGTGCTCTTTGCCCGATCCGCCCGAAAAAATAATTGAAAAACCTGGCGTATTTTTCGACGCCGATTTAAGAGCACACAAACCACCACAATCACCACACATTCCACCACGATCTCACCACCAATTCACCATCAAAAAAACGCCTTATTCTGCAAAACACCTTCGAAAAACAAAGAAAAAAGCACCCTCAACCCCATCCAATTTTTTTCTGCAAAATATCCTCAATCAAGCTCCTCATCCCATCGCCTTCCCCGCCGATAAAGGTACAGAAACCGCTCGCATCCAATCCTGGAGAGAGACGGCAGCGCCACAACGCGAAAGTACCCGCCCATGCCGCAGGAAAGAATTCTGGTAGTCGACGACGAAGAGCCCGTCCGAGCAGTCGCAGCCGCCCTTCTCGAACGCAGCGGCTACGCAGTCACCACCACCGATAGCGCCGAAGCAGCCCTCACGCGCCTCCAGCAGGACCCCGACTACGACCTCGTCCTCTCCGACATCATGATGCCCGGCACCGACGGCCTCACCCTGCTCGACCACATCTGCGCCGACCACCCCGGCATGCCCGTCGTCATGTTCTCCGCAGTCAACGACACCCACGTCGTCACCAACGCCTTCCGCCGCGGATCAATCGACTATCTCCTCAAGCCATTCGAACGCTCCGAACTGGAAAGCGTCGTCATGCGCGCCATCGAACACGGCCGCCTGCGCAAGCAAAACACCATCTATCGGCAAAATCTAGAAGCCATCGTCTCAGCCAGAACAGGGCGTCTCCGCTCCACCATGCAGGACCTCGAACGCAGCTACGACATCACCCTCGAAGCCATGGGAGACGCCCTCGACCTGCGCGACCAGGAGACCGAGGGCCACTCAAAACGAGTCACGGCCTACGCCATCACACTCGCCCAGGCAATGGGCCTCGACTCCGAGGAGTTGCGAATCATTGCACGCGGCGCCTTCCTCCACGACATCGGCAAGATCGCGACCCCAGACCACATCCTCCTCAAACCAGGTAGGCTGACCTCCGAGGAGATGACCATCATGAAGCAGCACTGTGAGCGCGGTTACGAGATGGTCCGTAAAATCCCCTTCCTGCGCGAGGCCGCCGAGATCGTCTACGCCCATCAGGAACAGTTTGATGGCAACGGATATCCACGCGGATTGCGAGGCGAAGAGATCCCCCTCGGTGCGCGAATCTTCGCCATCGCCGACACCCTCGATGCCATGACCTCGGACCGTCCGTATCGCAGAGGAATAAGCTTCGCTGCGGCCAAAGAAGAGATCGTTCGATGTGCCGGATCGCAGTTCGACCCACAGATCGTCGAGCTTTTTCTTGCCATTCCACACAAGACCTGGCGTGAGTTGCGCGCCGCAACCGAAAGATCCGCCGGGCGAGTCAGCAGCAGATCAGCGCAGTTCTTCGGTTGCGCCGAGCCGATAAGGCGGCTAGGATCGCAAACGCGAGGTATTTAGTCATGAAAAAGGCATTGAACTCCACTGAAATCGATGACGTGCTCAGGAACAACCCGGAGTGGAAGCTTCAAGGGGGAAAGCTCGTCCGGGAATGGACTTTCAAGGACTTCGTCGAGGCTATGGCGTTTGTGAATCGGGTAGCCGTACTCGCCGAGGACGCTGGACACCATCCAGACATCGACGTGCGCTACAACCAAGTGGTTCTTGGTTTGGTCTCCCATGACGCAGGCGGAATTACTCAGCGCGATGCCAGTATGGCTAGCAGGCTTAGCAAAGAGTTCGCGCCGCAGTAATGACTTCGATCGAGGTTGGATTAGCCGTTGAAGAACGGAATTCCATAGGTAATATCTCTTATCTGCCTTTTCAATGGGAAAGTAACTACTAAAATGCTTTCTTTTAACTATGTGACTGATAAACATACGTTTATCGGACGGACACTGCTATTTCTGCTAATGCAATGCGGGCTGCTAATCGCCTAATTTCTATGATTGAACATATTTTGCTTTTTTTACCTCCATATTGTGGTATCTTTTATTCAACGTGAGCGTGCCTCCCCGCCCGTGAAAGTTTTTCAGCCTGAACCATCCGAGGGCTGACACAAGTTGCGTCACTGGCCTCCCGGCACGAGCAAATCACCGTTCGTGCCGCCTTTTTTTAGTGACCACTTATTCGATTCCAAGCGCCCAGCCAGTCTTCTCAAAGAAAAGGTTTCGCCTTCATCCATCCCTGCAGGGCATCGTGATCAGCGGCATGGGTCCACAACTAGCTGGTGACACTGCTTCAGAGAAACACAAACCTATCTAACCTATTGCCTATTAGTCACTTCCGAATCCGGTTTTCAAACTTCGGACAGCGAAAGCTGGTAGACCACGTATCCCGTGGTTTATCAATATGATCAATAAACCCTTAGATGGAATAGTTGCAGTTCGGAAGACCGAACAGGCTGACTACCTGTAACTTACAGCGTTCTTGTGGCTTTGAGACGCAACTTTGACGGGTCATTTATTTACGAGCTTGACTGTATTCGATAGACCCATTCTGGTGTCCTGCTTGAAGACGTTCGCGTAATCGCAACTAAGTTTTCATGCTGATCACTCAAACTGCAGGCGGGGTCGGTATTTGCGGCATTCCCCGTGAGTTGGAACGCCTGGCACCTGCATCCTCCGAAATCTATCTCTCTCCGGTCGCAATCGCTGCATGGCTGGATCATCCAGTCGTTCCCACGAAAACGGTTAAAAGCAGGCGAGTGTTCCCAAAGCCATTGCAGGCTATGGGAGCGGACCGAGTCGAACTGCAGACCGGGGATAATTCCTGCTGCATGGCACGGCAGCGCCTGCCCCACAGGATCAATAAGCATCATCTGCCTTCCCCAGCCGCCAACACAGGTTTTGGGGTAACGCGCGTAGTAATCCGGCAGCACAGCCTGGAGCTGGATGCGTCCGCTGAGCCTTGATTGCGCCTCTGCAATTAAACGTACAGACTTTTCGACTTGCGTCGGCGTGGGCATGAGTCGGTCTCGGTTGGTCAAAGCCCACCCGTAGTACTGGACGTGAGCTACTTCGATTCTTTGTGGCTCGAGCGCCTCTGCAAGAGCCAGAATGGATTCCAGACGGTCGAGATTTTCGCGATGCACGACTACGTTGACGGTAAAGGCAATATCCAATTTACGAATCAGCTGGGCTAGCTTCAGCTTGTGGGCATGTGCGCGCGCGCCGGCGAACTCATTAGCCTTTTGTTCATCTGCGTCCTGGAGACTGAGCTGTATATGCTCTAGTCCCGCATCCTGAAGATCATTCAGACGGTCGGCGGTAAGGCCAAGACCTGACGTAATCATGTTGACGTAAAGATTCGCTTCCCTACCCGCTTTTACGAGGTCTGCGATATCGTGGCGAGCCAAGGGCTCGCCGCCAGTTAGATGAAGGTGAAGAACCCCTAGGGATGAAGCTTGTTGAAAAACTCTGACCCAGTCTTCAGTCTGTAATTCTCTCTCAGCTGACTGCAGCTGGAGCGGATTGGAGCAATAGACGCAGTGCAACGGGCATCGATGGGTGACCTCTGCTACCAGCGAAAGCGGCCCCGGAATGGAATCGTCTGTGCTTGTTGTTTCGTGCTGGGAGACTTCCAGTTCCATGGAACCTAATCCTTGTAGATAAGGACACTACGCATGTGGAGTTTCTCTATGAACTGCTTTACCTCAACAGAGATGCGGGAGGCATCGTCGGAGGCATGTCTTTCCTGTAGAAGAACGGCGATAGCGTCAACGGAACGATGTCCATCGATGAGGCCAATGATCTCACTCGCTGCACCTTTCAGGCGCAATGCACCTTCCGGAACCAGAAGCATTGCCTCGCCGGCAGAAAGAGTGCGGACGCGACATCCAATTGCCAGGCGCGGCACTCTTGAGTCGGGAATTACTTCACTCATAGCGCCTCTGGTCGAAAGAGCAAGGGTTGTGGGGGAAGCGATCCTGGCTCGACGTAGCAGTACTGCAGGGCGTCGAGCTGAGCCCAGAGCAGAGCGCACTTTCGCTCCAATGAACGAATGATCTGCGCCTGCAACTGCGGCGTGTCAGCATGCTCGAATGCATAGTCAAAGGCAAACGCAGCATCTTCCGGTGCCTGGACTAGCCTACCTTGAAAATAGGCAAGTCCATGCTGCAGCCAGGGATAGTATTTGGCGAGAGCGTCCATACGTAAGGCGATAAGTTGACCTGCAAACAACTCGGTTAGCGACGAGGAGACCGCTTCAAGCAGGCTGCCATTTCGAACCAGATCGATATAAGCGTCGACAGCATAGCGAACCCCTGGAAGAATGGCATCGCCGCGGACGACGTAACTGCGGTCGAGCCCGGCAGCTTCGGCCAATTGCAACCACTTATCGATGCCGCCGACACCGGCATCGCCGTCGTGATCGATGATGCGCTTCCGCCAAGCACGGCGAAAGTCAGCATCACCGGACTTTGACAAGATGATCGCGTCTTTGATGGGAATCGAGCTTTGATAGTAGTAACGATTCAGCACCCAGGCCTGCATTTGTCCGCGTGTCAATTCGCCGGCGTGCATGCGTAGATGAAAAGGATGGCGGTGATGATACATAGCCTCACCTACCTGCTGGAGGCGCTGACGCAACTGTGTCTTATCTAGCAAAACCGTCTCAGCCTGCGCTAGATCGTTATCTCTAGTCCGTCCCATGCCACTTCCCAGCCTGCATCATTGACTTGACGACGCTCCGAACTTTGCTCATTCAAGATCGGATTTGTGTTGTTGATGTGCGTATATATCCTACGGACGCTCTCCAGGTCTCGAAGGGTAGCAAGAGAGCCGTCCTGACCGCTGATTGGCAGATGCCCCATAGAGCGGGCAAGCGGGGTTCCTGGTTGGATGCTCTGCAGCTCGTCGTCACTCCAAAACGTCCCGTCGATAAGAATAACCGAGCATGTAGAAAGCACCTCCTTCAACGAAGTGGAGACAGACGAAAGCGCCGGGAGGTAAGCAACTCGTGCACCGTTCGGCTCTTCCAGAATGATGCCGATGGTTGCTTCCGCTGGGTCCAGCGCTGCCCGTTCTTCTTCTCCGACGTACGCTGGAAGGCTGCCGGACAAGGGGATTGGGGTACAGACTATATTTTCACCCACATAAAAACTCACACCCGGTTCGATGGTTGTCCAACGACTTTGCCCTGGAAGACGATCGAGCATCTGAAAGAAGCTATTTTTCTGGAGAATACTGGCAACCGCCTTGGTGGCGTAGATGCGGATAGGAGTAAACTCACGCATCAACAGGAGACCAAGAACGTGGTCGAGGTCGGCACTCGTAAGAATGACCCCGGCTACGGGGGTGTTCCGCAGACCATTGTCGGAGTTTGGATAGAACTCTTGGTCGCTAATCAGCTGTTCGCGAATGTCTGGAGACGCGTTAATCAGAAACCACGAGCCATCTTTTGCGGAGACTGCCAGTTGAGACTGACTTCTTGCTCGAATACCCAGTTGGTTATTACGTACAGACGAGCAATTTAGGCAAGTACAGTTCCATTGCGGAAGGCCACCACCTGCGGCGGCCCCCAGGACTCTAATCCTCACGCATTCCTGCTTATAGCTCTACCGGCGCGTAGGAGTTGATCTCGCAATTAAGGGAAATTTCTTCGAAGTCGGGCGTGGCCCAGGTCGACTGTGTCATGAAAAACCTCTCGCTGAAGATCAAAACAACTTAGTTGCGAGTGTAGGCCATCCTCTTCATTCTTGCAATGGACAGACCATTGAAAACCAAGGCTACGACGGCTTCCAAACCGTGCCATCACCTGGTTTTGAACAGGCTAATAAGGCGAATCGCGTCTTTGCGAGCGCCGTTGCGGTATTCTGCGGTTCTGCGATGACGAATGAAACGATAGCGAATTTGGCGAGTGAAGCGTCGGGACTGACGCCGGTAATGCGGCAATATTTTGCGGCCAAGGAGCAATACCCGGATTGCCTGATGTTCTGTAGGATCGGAGACTTTTATGAGCTCTTCTATGAGGACGCGATCCTGGTGTCGAAGGAGCTGCAGCTAACACTCACTGCACGGGACAAAGAAAAGAAGCAGCCGATGTGCGGGGTTCCATACCACGCGGCGGAGGTTTATCTCCAGCGGTTGCTGCGCAAGGGCTACAAGATCGCTCTGTGCGAACAGATGGAGGACCCGAAGCAGACAAAGACGATCGTTAGGCGGGAGGTGACCAGGGTGCTGACGCCCGGGACCGCACTTGATCCGACGTTGGGGGCCGAGCAGAGTAACTATTTAGCTAGTGTGACGGTGCAAGGTGTGGGGTCGGCAATGTTATGCGGGTTGGCGCTGCTGGATCTCTCTACGGGCGAGTTTAAGGCAACCGAATTCAAAGGGCCCAGCGCGTGGGCGGGTGTTGTGGATGAGTTAGGACGCGTGCGCCCGGTGGAGCTGCTTTATGGAACTGGATTACTGGGCGGCGTGAATCTTGCTGGCGAAGATGAGACAGCAACGGGACTGGACGCAATCCTGACGAAGACTGCGGTTGAGGAGTGGGTGTTCACCGCAGAGTATGCGGTCCCGCTGGTACGAAACCACTTCAAGGTGCACTCGCTCGATGGGATGGGGCTCGGCGGTCATGAGGTAGCGGCAGTGGCAGCGGGAGCGCTGCTACATTACATGCGCGCGACCAAGCAGGGTGGACTGGAACACGTCGATGGGCTGCGGTTCTACGAGCGGTCAACATGTCTCGAGCTCGATGCGGTGAGTGTAAGGAACCTCGAGCTGGTAGAGCCGTTGTTTTCGGGGGAGTCAGTTCAAACGACGTTGTTCTACACGATGGATGCCTGCTGCACGCCTATGGGAAAGCGCCTACTAAGGGCTACGCTGCTGAGGCCTGCGAACGAATTGGCGGAGATTGAAGCCCGGCTTGAGGCGGTGGGCGAGGCCGTGGGAGAGCTGCGGCAGCGTGAAGGATTGCGGAGGTCGATGGATGGGCTTCTCGATCTAGAGAGGCTGCTGGGAAGGGTAGCGTTAGATTCGGCAGGGCCTCGAGAGGTAATGGCGTTGGCGAAGACGTTGGGCTGTGTTCCCGGGGTCGTGGCGGCTGTGAACGTATTCAGAGCAGCGAGGTGGCGAGAGTTAGCGGCGAGCGTCGATCCATTGGAAGACCTCCACGAGATGGTTATAAAAACGATCTCGGACGAGCCACCGGTATCGCTCGGGGATGGTGGGGCAATTCGCGAAGGGGTGGATGCAGAGCTGGATGAACTACGAGAGTTGAGCCGGAGCGGCCGACAAGCGCTGGCGGCGATTGAGGAGCGGGAGCGCGAAAGAACAGGAATCGGCTCCCTGAAGGTCCGTTTCAACAGCGTGTTCGGATACTACCTTGAAGTAACCAAGGCAAACGCCAAGGCGGTACCGGCTGACTACGAACGTAAGCAAACTCTGGTGAACGCCGAGCGGTTTACGACTCCAGAGCTCAAAGAGTATGAGACTAAGATTTTGACCGCACAGGAGCGGAGTGGGGAGATAGAACGCAAGATATTTGCAGAGTTGCGAAGGCAGCTTCTGGAAGCCGCAGGACGGATGCGGGAGACTGCACGAAAGGTCGCGGAGATCGATCTCCTTTGCTGCTTCGCACACCTGGCAGCTCTGCGTGGGTGGGTCAGACCTCAGGTAGAGAGTTCGGGAGTACTGGAGTTTGTGCAGGCGCGCCACCCTGTGGTCGAACGGCGACTCGAAGAGTCGGGAGGGGGGCGATTTGTGCCCAACTCAGTTCATGTGAACGCTGACGCGGGACCAGCCGTGTTGCTGATTACCGGACCGAATATGGGCGGCAAAAGCACTTACCTGCGGATGGCCGCGCTACTGGTCGTAATGGCACAAATGGGATGTTTCGTTCCTGCAGAAGGGATGCGGCTGGGGCTAGTAGACAGAATCTACACGCGGATTGGGGCAAGCGACAATGTGGCTCGGGGACGATCAACATTTATGGTCGAGATGACGGAGACAGCAGCGATTTTGAATACTGCGACGAACCGGTCGCTTGTGCTGCTGGATGAGATGGGGCGCGGTACAGCCACCTATGACGGACTGAGCCTGGCGTGGGCCACGGTAGAACATCTCCATGACAGGATTGGCGCACGTACTCTGTTTGCAACGCACTATCATGAGCTGACTTTATTGGCTGAACGATTGGCCCGGCTGACAAATCTGCGAGTAACGGTGAAGGAAACTTCGGCGGGAATTGTGTTTCTTCATACGGTTGAGTCTGGACCGGCGAACAAGAGTTATGGAATTGAAGTTGCGAAGCTAGCAGGCTTACCGGCAGGCGTGATTGCGCGGGCGCGCGAGGTGTTGAAGGTCCATGAACGGGCGGAGACACAGCAGGTCCGGGAAGCTTCTCCGACGCAGACTGTACAGATGCAGATGACAATGTTTACGCCCCTGTCACAGAGAATTGTGGATCGCCTTGCGGAGGCCGATGTGGATGGATTGACGCCGAGGGAAGCTCTGAATCTGTTGGCTGAGTTGCAGCGAGAGTTGAAGAGTAGTTCTTAGTAATTCTGCAAGTGACTTGCCGCAATTTCGGAGGGTTGAGTTGGCGAAGGCGATGGTGGTAGCAGGGGTGATGAGTGGAACCTCGGCAGACGGAGTTGATGTTGCTATTTGCAGAGTGTCCCCAGCGAGGGATGCGAGCTCTACGCCCCGAGTGACCCTATTAGGGCACGTGGGGTTGCCTTATCCAAAAGCGGTAAGAGCTGCTGTGCTGCAGGCCATGGATGCGAACGCGATCTCGGTGGCGGAGTTATCAAGGTTGAATTGGCGGCTGGGTGAGATTTATGCGGATGCTATTGAGAAGGCGCAGATGCGCATTGGATTGAAGGTGGCGTTGGTGGGGTGTCATGGGCAAACGGTGTATCACCAGGGAGCGGCAGAGAAATATCTGGGTAAAACGCTGAGGACAACGTGGCAGATGGGTGAAGCTGCGGTAATTGCGGAGCGGTTGCAGGTTCCTGTGGTGAGTGACCTTAGACCTGCAGATATCGCAGCAGGCGGACAAGGCGCCCCTTTGGTGCCGATGCTTGATTACTGCATGTTTCGTTCGGAGAAGGTGAGCCGAGTGTTACAGAATCTTGGGGGAATTGGGAATTTGACAGTAATTCCGGCGAAGTCTGACGTAGACACCATAATGGCGTTCGATACCGGTCCTGGAAATATGGTGATCGACGCTTGCATGAGAAGGTTGTATGAGCGTGAGTTCGATCAAGGTGGTGCGGTAGCGCGTACGGGTCGGGTGCTTCAGAGCGCGGTGGAGCAGGTGTTGAAGACGAAGTACTTCACTGCCCCGCCGCCGAAATCGTGCGGGCGAGAGCAGTTTGGGGAGGCGTTCGTCTCGCGGTTTGTGGCGATGTGCCGAAAGGCAGCTCGTAATGTTCAAGACGAAGATGTGGTTGCGACAGCGACGGCGTTGACTGCAGCTTCGATCGTGGACGCCTACCATAATTTTGTGTGGCGGCATATAAAGCAGGCAGCTCCATCGTCGTTAGTGGAGTTTGTGGTGGCGGGAGGTGGGGCAAAGAATGCCATGCTGATGGAAATGCTGCGAGATCGCCTTGAGCCGATGGGCGCAAAGGTGCGGTTGATGGAAGAGCTTGGGGTGCCTGCTCAGGCGAAAGAGGCAGTAGCGTTTGCGCTGCTCGCGTGGTTGAGTTGGAACGGGTTGACTGGGAATATCCCGGCCGCGACTGGGGCGCAAAGAGCGGTGGTGCTGGGGAAGGTAAGTCACGGATGAGCTGTACGATGACCGTACTCCATCGTCTATACCTCGGAACCAAAACTCTGAGGATAAAGGCGCAAGACTTTCGTAGATTTGGCCGCCGCATTTGCGCCGGGTTGATGGTGTTGCTTTGTTTGGATTTGAGTGGATGCAGGCAACCAGTCGAGGATCCATCTGCGGTAGTAATGATTATCGAGAGCAGCCCCAACAATCTTGATCTCCGGCAAGGGACGGATGCGCAGTCTGAGCGAGTGGGTGGACTGATCTTCGACGCTCTCGTGAAGAAGGATGAGCACTACGAGCTGAAGCCGTGGCTGGCTACGAGTTGGGAACAACCGGATGCTCTGACATGGGTGTTTCATCTGCGAGACGGAGTTCGGTTTCACGATGGGAAACCGCTTGAGGCGCTAGATGTGGCCTATACGATTGAGAGTCTCATTGATGGGTCTCTCGTAACTGCGAAGGGTGGGAACTTTGCGTCGGTAGAACGGGTAGAGACAAGAGGCCGGCTGAGTGTTGTGGTGCATATGAAGCGTCCGGATGAGGGCCTTCTGTTCAATATGAGCGATGGATTGTTTGGGGTGGTGCCGAGAGGAAGCGGGAGGGACTTTGGGTTGCATCCGATCGGGTCGGGGCCGTTCAGGTTTGTGAGTGCGGTGCAGGACAAGGAGGTGATCCTGGAACGAAATCACGACTACTGGGCCACGACAACGGAGGTTCCCGAGGGCGCTCATAGAGTTGAGCAGGTGCGGTTCGAGGTGGTGCCAGATGCGATTACCAGCGCGCTGGAATTGAAGAAGGGGTCTGCGGATCTGGCCAGCAATGTGGTGACACTGGATATGGTGCACACGCTAGAGAGTGCGCCTAATCTGCAGGTGGAGTCGGGAGCAGGGTCACCGGTCGTTTATATGACCTTTAACGTTACAGACCCATTGCTGAAAGATAAGAGGGTAAGACAGGCTGTGGCTTGCGCGATCGACCGGCAGGCAATTGTAGATGCGATCTGGCGGGGGCAGGCGAGCTTGGCGAATACACTGCTGCCGGTGGGGCATTGGGCGGCGGCGACGGATGAGGAGTTGGCCCAGTACCCCCACGACGTTGGTCGGGCACAGAAACTATTGGAGGAGGCGGGCTTCCCTGCTGATAAGGATGGGGTGAGGCTGCGGCTGACCATGAAGACGAGTACGGATGAGACGACCAGGCTAATGGCGGCTGTACTCCAGCAGCAGTTGCGAGCTGCGGGGATTCAACTGGAGATTCGTTCGTCAGAGTTTGGAACGTTCTATGCCGATGTGACCAAAGGCGCTTTTCAGATCTATGCGCTGCGGTGGATTGGAAGCAACGAAGATCCGGACATCTTTCGGTATGCATACGGCTCTGATAGCTTTCCTCCCAAGGGTGGCAACCGTGGCAGGTATTCAAATCACCGCGTGGATGCATTGCTCACAGACGCCGCGGGTTCAACGGACCGAGCGGCGAGAAGAGCGGATTATGTAGAGGTGCAGAAGATTCTGGCGGAGGAGTTGCCGGGGATCCCGTTGTGGTATCCGAATAACGAGGTGATTCACACTCGGCGAGTGCAAGGGGTTGTTCCGCGTGGGTCTGGAAGTTTTGATTTTTTGAGGGAGGCTTGGGTGCTGCAGTAGCGCGATGACGTGCGTTGGTTGCCCCCCAGGGATTCTCATGTATTGAAAATAGGAAAGATATATGTGTCCTTCTGCAACGGTACCCCCATATGTACCCCACCAATAAAATAGCATTCATACTCCGGTGTTACGCAGACTTCCCCGACCTTCTCGGGACTACTTGAGATTGGCGGGAAGACCGATGATGGCTCGGTATACACAGGGACTCTCAACACCGTAGACACTTCCGGTAGCTTCCCATGGAGACGACTGTCATAGAGACCGAAGGAAGAAGGTTAGTTATAGCGTAAGAATAGTTGAAATGGATACGACTTCGTCGAAGTTTTACGGCACTAACTGCAGGAGGCTTTGCAGCCAGGTGAAGGTCTGGGCTCCGTACTCGAGCGTGGGGACGGCGGCGTAGCCTTCGGTGTATCCATTCCATGTGTTGAAGGTGATACCGCGAATGGAATTTGCTCCGGCTGTGGTGGTGATCATCTGGGTCTGACCGTTGTGCCAGATGTCGTCGTTGGCAATGCGCCAGTAGGAGTCATCCTTTGTGGGGAAGACGATGCGAGCGTCGTAACCGGAAGAGACGTCGAGGATAAAGGGCACGCCGGCCTCGATCCAGTTGGTGACGAAGAGATTCTTACGAGGGATGAGGTCGCGCAGATCGTCCGTGCCCAAGGCGATCTCGGAGATGAAGCACTCGATGGCCAGGAAAGATTTGCGGCGGCGAGAAAACCCTTTGCATTTGGAGTGAGGTTGTAAGCATTCCCGGGGAGTGTGTCAAGGACGAAGCCGATATCGACTTGCCTCGATGCCGAGATGGCGTCGGCAACGCGATCGAGACCCTGCGCGTATAACTCATCATTTACACCGGGCTGATTGGAGGAGGCCTGAATGATGGAGATCACGTAACGTTTTTTGCCGGAGCTGTCGAAGAGCTGGAGCCAGCGCGAAGGCCACTGACTATTCTGAGGCTGCTTGAGATAGCGATCGATCAGATCCTCGATCTGCGTGATGAGGTCGGGCGCGGGGTTCAAGACAGAGCCGGGGAAGTCGTCGGCAAAAAAGTAGGCGGGTGAGTTGCCGATGTGGACTGTGGGTGGAACTCCGCTCTGGAAGGGCTGATCCGTGTCGGGGTTATGGTTGGTGGCACTACCGCTCTCGATGCAGGGAGAGATCAAAAGATTATGGGCGAGGGCCGTATTGAAGACCTCATCGTGTGCGAAGGTTGAGCATTGCATCGGCGCCCAGAAGGCCCAGCGATCGGTTCCGCGCTTGCCCCAGTACGAGAGCTTAATGACATTGAGTCCTGCGGCAACCATGGCTCCGAACGCGAAATCGCGGTTTGCCTGGCTTTCGGACCAACCGAGATGGCGAGCGTCAGAGGGATGGAGAGTATAGAGAGCATCGTTGGGATCGGACGGATACTCATACCAGATCTTGTCTCCGAACTTCCAGTTGCCGGCGAAGAAGTAGGAGCTCTTTACGGAACGGCCCTCGAAGCCGGGATTCGCGATGAAACCCCAAAGAGGTGAGGGATTGAAGAACAGCAGAGCTCCGGTGAGTGACGTGGGTCGGCCTGCGTGATGGATCTGGGCTCCATCGACTGTAGGCCAACCGATGCGCGACCACAGAATGGAGCCCCTCTGGAAGTGGCTATTCTCCCAAGTAAGGTCGGGCGTGAGGAATTGATCTGTTGTGGGATATCCGAGGCCGGCCTCCCACCCGAGAGTGGACCATTTGTCACGGATGGCGCCGTGAACTTCGTGGGCTCCGGTCTGCGGAGTGAAGTAGATCGATGAGTCGGAGTTGAACTGAAGGTTGTGGAAATGATTGAACCGGCCAACTTTGTCGGGGGTTCCGGACTCATCGGTTGAAGGATAGCCAAAGTTTTCCCACCCGAGCATCGCCCACTTGTCACGGATGGCGCCGTGAACTTCGTGGGCTCCGGTCTGCGGAGTGAAGTAGATCGATGAGTCGGAGTTGAACTGAAGGTTGTGAAAATGATTGAACCGGCCAACTTTGTCCGGGGTTCCGGACTCATCGGTTGAAGGATAGCCAAAGTTCTCCCACCCGAGCATCGCCCACTTGTCACGGATGGCGCCGTGAACTTCGTGGGCTCCGGGCTCCGGAGTGAAGTAGATCGATGAGTCGGAGTTGAACTGAAGGTTGTGAAAATGATTGAACCGGCCAACTTTGTCCGGAGCTCCGGATTCATCGGTTGAAGGATAGCCAAAGTTCTCCCACCCGAGCATCGCCCACTTGTCACGGATGGCGCCGTGAACTTCGTGGGCTCCGGTCTGCGGGGACCAGTAGATCGAGCCGGATCGGAAGTGCTGGAACGCTCCTGTGTGATCCGGCGTGAGCGCTTCTGGCCCGGTCGGAGGACCGAGGAAGCTTGTGGGCCCACCGAGTGCAGCGTACTTGTCGCTGATCGCGGTCATGGTCGCCTCCGGGGGTAAACACGAAACTGCCTGGATTGTACAGGGGCTGACGCCTGAGCTTATTAACGCCAAACGCAAAATTGCTCACGAGTCGGTATCGCTAAATGGGATGAGCGGTCCTCTGGGAGGGAAAGACTGTTTTTCCATGAAGAACACGAAGCAGTACCTCATCGCCGTAATTCGGTGCATGAAGTCTAAGATCGGGATGATCTTCGGTATCGATCTTGGCGATGTCTGGAGCCATTACTGCACCCTCAACGAAGTTGGAGAAGTGGCGGGCCGAGGTCGCTTCAGGACGACACCAGTGAGCGATAATTCGCTGAGTCACTCGTCCATGAAGAGTATGTCACGAGAAGCCGGCTTCACGTCCGTAATCCATTTGCTCACCACAAGTGCGCCTATCTCAATCATCCGATACGATGATTGCGATATACATTCTTGCTGCCAAATATGCCGTAGGTGACGATGATGCCGTTATGATAGAGACCCAATAGTAGGCTACGCGACACTAACAAGGTTTGGGTACTCGGCACGCGCTCTCTTCAGAACCGGTATCGCAGCATCCGCTCCTGTCCACTCCGCAAAAAAGTCCTCATAAGCCTGCTTTGCCTTATCCGTTTCACCCATCAATACGAAAGCCCTCCCCATTTGCAAGTGCGCCAGCGCTCCGATCGGCTCGCTTCCCACGACTCCACGATGATCCAAAATCTTCTGGAATTCCGTCACCGCCTCTATCCCTTTCCCCGCGGCCAGATGGGCCTCTCCGCGTACATACACTGGATGCAACGCCCCGCAGAAATCGCGTGCAGCGCCCACTTCATAAGGAGTGGTCACCTGGAGCTCTTCAAGAGCCTTAGCCGCGTCTCCATGATTCAAAGCGATTTGCGCTCGGAGCGCCGGCAGATAACTGAACCGCACCACCGTATTCTCCGGGAAACGTCTCGCAAGGTCGTCTGCCATTCTCTGAGCCTGCGACACCTCTCCCGACAGCGCCATGGCATACGCAGCGCAATACTCCACCTCACGATCCTTTGAAAGCGCCAACGCTGCCAGCGCTCTAGTCCTTGCTTCCGCCGGGTTCCCGAATGAGGCCTTCCGTATCGATGCTGCGGCCTCCCACACGCCTCCTCTCTCTGGCAGCGCGTCCTGCCTCGCATGGTCCACCGCGCGCCGCAACATCAGCCTGGCCCGTTGTAGTTGACCCGAGTACGCAAGTGCCAACGCCTCTTTATTTGAAATCTAAGTCTCGCCTCCCGACCTCTGTCGAGCCCGCGCGGCCACTCGCTTCATCTCGGCCCGGTCACGTCTCAGAGTAATCCAGCATCAGAAACTCGTCGATCTCCAGTCCTCGTCCAGCCGCACGCCGGAGAACATTCGCAGCTTCATCCAGCCGGTTCAGATAGACGCTGTTCACTGCGATATTGAAATACGCAATCGCAAAATCCGGATCAAGCTCAATCGCCTTTCGGCCTTCCGCAATCGCCCCTTCGAATCGACCTGCAGCTTTGTTCGGATAGCCCGACAACATCACATGCGGCGTCGCGTCACGCGGATACATCTGCGACCAGGCCTCCAGCGTCTGTCGCGCCGCTTCCAGATTTCCCGTCGCAAGAATCGCATAGTTAGCATCGATAACAAACTTCTCTCGATCGCTCGCATGGTCCCGCAACTGCCACGCCCTCGTAGAACTCGCCACCGAGAGATCACCTTCTTCCAAGTCGGCATAGGTACGCCCCAGCGTCGAATAGGCCAGCGCAAAATTTGGATCAATCTCCACCGCCCGCTGCAGGAACGGCATGCCAACGCCGGTTGTCATGTGAAGCTTCCAGCCCATGCTGAAAGCCTCCAGAGCCTCCAGCGAAGGTGTTGTCGCCTCATCCAAAGGCGTGTTGTGTTCCTGAATCGTGGTAAGCGACTCACCCAGCCGCTCTCTGAACCGACTGGAAATCTGACCGAGCACTTTTAATACATCTTCTTTCTTCGTTACCTGAACCTGCTCCTGGTCCAGCACCTCACCGGTGCGACAGCTCTTCGCTCGTAGCTCCAGCACATATTGGCTCCCCAGCGGTGCAATCGCACCCTCCAGGACAGCAGCGCTCCCCGTTCTTTCGCACACACCTCGAGCTATCTCCGGATAATCCGCGCGACGGCCGGGTTGCCCATCAGTGGCAGGATGTGCCGGATTACGCCGGTCAGAGATAAGGCTCAAGAAAGACGATTGCTCCAACTCGATCGCCAGCCCCTCACGAAGCGTCTCGTCAAACACGGGGTCGCCTGTAGAATTCGCGAAATCGGCAATCACAACTGTGTCTCTTGCCCCCAGAACCGTCCGCCGGTGCTCTAGGAACCGCCACCACGCCCCAAAGCCGACGATCAGCAAGATGACTACTCCCACTGCGAGCCATGTCCACCGCCACGGCCTGCTCTCCTTCACATCGACGCGCACTATAGAGTGCGCGGCGGCGACAATCTTCACCTCCTGATCCGGAATCAGGTGCACATTCTCCACCAGCCGGTATCCCCGCCCCGGCACCGTAGCGATGTACTTGTAGTCCTGGGCCTTCTCCCCCAAGGCTTTCCGCAGCATAAAGATGTTGCGGCTCAGGTTGGCCTCTTCTACAAAAGTGTCGGGCCACAGCCACGACACTCCCTGCAATACAAACTCACTGACCTAGGCCCCTCCGGCAATCCCTTCAGCCAAGCCGCAGGCGTGGCCGATAACGGATTGGTCGTCGGCTTTGATACGGCTCCCGACGGCAAGTCTCACTCGCTACTTTGGTACAAGGACAACCGGCTGCGCGTGAAATTTTCCCGTGTGTAATCGATCACATGGTCCGCACCGATTGATCGTGCCCTTTCCACATTCCTCGGGCTGCAGACTGCAGTCACTTCGGTCCCGAATGATTTGGCGATTTGGACTGCGAACGTATCTAGTTCGGTTTGAGGGCGACTGTTTATAAAGACGTATGCGCCTTCCGAGACGTAGCGCTTCGCGATAGCAAGGCCTATTCCGCTACTGCCGCCGTGATGACGGCGACTTTATTGTTCAAAGCAAGCATGTTTCCCTTCCCTCTCGTTCTGCAACACTCAAGGGTGCTGGCTAAGACAAGTCGCTACTGGAGACCTTGACCACCGCCTGCCACGCGGCTTCCTGGCTAGCGCGATCGTCGAGGTGTGGTTGGTGCTGCGCCTCAATTGGGCCTGAGAACTTCCCTTAAGCCGAGGCGAAGAATTGCCCTGAGACGTCGGTTCCGAACTCCGACGCCTGGAGGTACCGACGGGCTGCGGTCTCCGGCGTCTGATTTATCCCGGGAATCAGGTTCACGATTGGGATAAACAGATACTTCAGCAATGGGCCAGCGCTTCGCACCACCTTGGTGTCGCCGATACACTGAGACTTCAATGAAGTTTCTCAAGCTAATCGGACTGTACACTTGCCCCCTAATCGGGCTGGCCTTTCTGGGTAAACACGTTCCGCCGCATTTGTTCTTATCGATGTCTGTCACGTCAGTGCTGCTGACCTATGCTCTGCTTTTGGCGGTCGCTGTCTTCCGCAGAGATTACGCAGCTTCCACGCTCCAAGTGGGACGGCTTCATGAAAGCCACTTCGTGGTTTCTTGTTGGCATCATGGGCTTCAGTTTGATCTATGGACTGTGGATGTCACGCGAGCTTATCTCTGAGTCCCTCATTGGTCTTCCGATAGGGATCTTCATGAATCTTGTGTGGGTATTTTCTCGCATGTCCTCTGTCTTGCGTCGAACGAACCGGGCTTCGGCATAAACTTAGAAAGAGTCCCCCCACCTCCTTTCTCGATAAACGGGGTTTCATCCAAGTTCGCCCCACTTGGCCGCCGGAAACCGAATTTTATTTCCAACCAGAGAATAGAGTTTGAACGTCAGCCTTCTGGTCTTTCTTGTCACTTATCCACTTCGCCCGGCGGTATCGCAGATAGATCATCCCCGCGAGTGCGGCCACCGCGCCAACAGTCTCCAGAATTGAGATCATGCCAGCCATCCTCTCAGGCTCGATAGAGGGATGCATTCGCTATTTCTAGGCGCTGAAACGAACCTCGCGAAAAACGGGGTTTTCGGCAACCTGCGAGAGTGCTTCAATATGAA
>CAVYUE010000001.1:0-90692 GCA_963771625.1 uncultured Acidobacteriaceae bacterium | reverse complement strand
GGGCACTATTTCTAGATCGGGATGGGGTGGTCAATGAAGAAGTCGGATACCTGCATCGGGCAGAAGAGGTACGGTTTGTCGATGGGATATTTCCGCTTTGCAGGACGGCGGCGAGGTTAGGCTATCGGCTAATCGTCGTGACGAACCAGGCTGGCATCGCCCGTGGATATTACTCGGAGGCAGATTTTCACGCATTGATGGAGTTCATGCGCGGGGAGTTGCGAGCCGAAGGAGTGGAGCTGGATGCGGTGTACTACTGTCCGTTTCATCCGGAGCATGGGATCGGTGAGTACAAGCGGGAGCACGAAGACAGGAAGCCTGGGACAGGAATGCTGCTGCGCGGAGCCAGGGAGTTCGAAGTGAGGCTTAGCGAAAGTGTCATGGTCGGGGACCGATGTTCAGACGTAATGGCGGCGAATGCTGCGGGGTTGAGGCAGGCATTTCTGATCAGTGGCACCGAAGATGTTGGATGTAGTGGTAATTACCTCATGGTGCAATCACTGGCTGAGGTGGAGCGGTGGCTGCTGGACCGGGGCTAGCGCAAGCTGCAATCTTGCCGACCCACCAGCCACCCCGGTCCCATCAAGATCTTGAAAGGCTGATCTGCTGCGGGAGTTCAGCTTCGTCGAAGCGCTTACCGAGCGCATCTTTTGCGCTGACAGAGGGTGAGGTGCCATTCAGGGCTTCCAGCGGCCAGGTGATGTTGAGGGTTGGATCGTTCCAAAGGATGGAACGTTCTCCCGCCGGATAATAGAAGTTCGTGGTCTTGTAAAGCACTTGAGCGGTGTCCGAGAGGACGAGGAAGCCGTGGGCAAAGCCTTCTGGAATCCAGAGGAGTTGCATAACGTCCTCAGGAGATTGCGTCTTGAGGTGAAAACCGGCCCACTTGCCGAAGTCGGGCGAATCAACTCGCAGGTCGACTGCGACGTCCCAGATGTGACCGGAGAGTACGCGAATGAGTTTGCCCTGAGGCTGTCCGAGTTGGTAATGCAGGCCACGGAGCACGCCTTTGACAGAAAATGACTGGTTGTCTTGAACGAACTCGTCAGCAAGTCCGGCCGCGGCAAACATTGATTGATTGAATACCTCTGCAAACCACCCGCGACTATCTCCGAAGCGTTGGGGTTCAATGAGCTTGACGTCGCGTAGCGGCGTTTTCAAAATTCGCATCTCACCAGTTTAGCGGTAGAGTACTGCGTTCGAAAATTTGAAACATTACCTCCCGAAGTGGGACGAAGAATTGGCGAATAAGGTACGAATTTTGAATTTGCGGACGCGTGGGCGAGTAGAATGATGTAGTTAGTTAGTTGCAGACGTTACATTCCCCAGTGTCGATCCGGTGCCCGCGGGTTCTCAAAACAGAGACCGATATAAGGTCCAACACATATAGGCAAACGCAAATTCAACGCGCAGATCTCCACCCGACGCAAGCGGGTTGGGAAGGTGGACTGCGAGACAAATGTATGCGTAAGTAACCGGTATGACGGATTGGCTCTAGAGCAGCGCGCCAACGCGTCGTACAGATACAGGATGCGAATGCAGGCTGAATATCAATCTCCCGAGTCGCGGACCGCGGCTATTGAAGGTTCTTATTCGTATACGGAGTCGGCAGGCCGCTCGCTTGAGAGATCGAAGCGAACCAACGGCGTACCGTCCGAGTTTTTCCGTTACAGAGTGGTTAAACGTTGCGCTGATGTTTTTTTAGTACTCGCCTCGATGCCCATCATGTTGCTGATACTGGGCATTGTGTCGGCCGTAGTAATGTTCAGCTCCCCAGGACCCATCTTTTATTCACATCGCAGGATTCGCAAAGGCGGTGCGTTCTTCTCGATGTGGAAGTTTCGTACGATGTGTGTCGACTCCGCCGAAGTGCTGGAAGACTATCTGGCGCGGCATCCCGAAGCACGTGCCGAGTGGAATAAGACCCATAAGCTGAGGAAAGATCCCAGGATTACCCGACTGGGAGTTTTTTTACGAAGGTACAGCTTGGACGAGCTGCCGCAGCTCTGGAATGTGCTGATGGGACAGATGAGCCTGGTTGGTCCACGCCCTATTGTTGCAGCCGAGGTAGAGAAATATCGCGAATGCTTCGACTGCTACTGCAGAGTGAAACCCGGCTTGACCGGGCTGTGGCAGGTCTCCGGACGCAGCGAACTGTCGTATGACGCTCGGGTGGCGTTGGACTGTGACTATGTCGAGCACTGGTCGTTAGCCAAGGACGTTGTGATTCTGTTGAAGACGTTTGCGTCCGTGGTGAACCAGGACGGCGCGTACTAGCAGAGTTTCATGAAGGGTAACGAGCAAGGTGCGGGTCGCCATCGTTCATCATTGGTTTGTGACGCGCGGCGGCGGCGAGCGCGTCGCGGAATGTATTGCATCTCTGTTCCCTGACGCGGAGATCTTTACGCTGCTCATGGATGAACCTGGCGTCCCAGACGGATTGCGTCATCGCCGTATCCATACCTCGTTTCTACAGAAGATTCCGATGGCCAGGAAGTATCACCGGCACATGATGCCGCTCTACCCGGCTGCGACGGAGTGGCTGGATCTGCGAGGTTTCGACCTGGTAATAACCTCCGACAGTGGACCAGTCAAAGGCATCCGGTTAAGCGAAGGTGCGGTGCAGATCTGCTACTGCCATTCTCCAATGCGCTATCTCTATGACGGATACGAAGCTTACAGATCGCAGATGGGTGCGATCACACGAGCGGTCTTTTCTTTGACCGCTGGCCGCGTGCGCCGCTGGGATATGAGAGCAGCCGAGAGAGTAACTTTCTTCATCGCCAACTCTGACTATGTTGCGCGCAGAATTGCCCGAATCTATGGGCGAGAGAGCAGAGTCATTCATCCGCCGATTGATCTGCATCGAGCTCGAACGGTTGACGTTCCGGGAGATCATTATCTCTGCGCAGGCAGGCTGGTCGGATATAAGCGCACGGAGTTGATGATTGAGGCATGCGCTCGAATGGGACGCAAGCTCCGCATCGCCGGGACTGGTCCGGAAGAGAAGTATCTAAAAAGCTTGGCAGCAGCAGCGAAAGATGTTGAATTTCTGGGAGAGATGAGCACGGAGGCGCTATGGCAGGAGTTTGCAAACTGCAGGGCGTTGTTATTTGCAGCGGATGAGGACTTTGGAATGGTGCCGCTCGAGGCTCAGGCATGTGGCCGCCCTGTGATTGCCTACGGCGCAGGTGGATCACTGGAGACAGTCCGAGGAGTGGGAGCTTCGCCGACGGGAGTTTACTTTTCGGAGCAGACGGTGGAATCTTTAATGGAGGGGATCTCCAGATTTGAGGCGGCAGACGAATCAGGCACCTTCATCCCCGCCGTAATTCAGAGTCGAGCGGCGGAGTTTGCGACGCCAGTCTTTCTGCGGCGAATACGCGAATTTGTACTCGAAAAAGTCCCCGAGGCCGCGTCCGCAATGGCGTCAGAGGCAATCCTCGATATGGTCTAGTGTTAGCGACCGCGGGGAATCAATCTAAGGTTCGGCTGTGAGTTTCAGTGCAAGATAGAGCTTTCGAGAGGATCGGCGATGGAAGGGATGCGGGATCTGCTCAAAGGTGCTCTGGGACGAAGCTTAGCTGGGCTGAGCGAGGAGGACAGACTCGCCGCGGCGTGGCCTGTGGCCTGTGGCAGGATGATGGCCGAGCACGGGACGGTGGTTGGGTATGCGGAGGGTGTGGTTCGGGTGGAAGTCTCTGATGCGGCGTGGTTGCGGCAACTCATGAGCATGCGGGGGCAGCTCGCCCGGGAGATGGCGCGGATCGCGGCGGTCAAGGTGACCGAGATACACTTTGAGAGTAAGAGGAATGATGGACGATGAGTGAACAGGCTGGAGTAACGATCGAAGATGTGCGGCGAGTTGCCGAGTTGGCGAACCTTGAGCTGACAGCGGAGGAAGAGCCGTTGATGCAACGGGATCTGAACTCCATTCTTGGGCATATCGCACAGCTCAATGAGCTGGATACAACTGGAGTTCCCGCGATGGCTCAGGTCGGCGAGATGTTAGGCGGCGTTGCGGACGCAGCGGGCGAATCGTTGCGGGCTGATTCGGTTCGGCCTTCGCTGGATCGAGCGGCTGTGATGGCTTCGGCTCCTGAGACCGACGGACGGTTCTTCAAGGTGCCAAAGGTGATTGAGCGCTAGCGTCAAGGCGCGCGCGGATTCTTAGAGGATTGAGAATGGTTTTGGTGCGGAGATGGTGAGTGTGAAGGCAATGGAACTGGAAGGGTTGACGATTGATGGAGCGCGCTCTGCGCTGGCTTCGGGCGAGGTGACGGCCACGGCGCTGGCCGAGCTGCACTACGAGCGAATCGCCGCGCAAGACGGCAAAATTCACAGTTTTTTGGCGTTGAGCCGCGACCGCGCGATGACGCAGGCGGCGAAGCTGGATGGCATGGCGGCCAGGGGTGAGGCTTTGCCGGTTCTGGCTGGGGTGCCGGTGGGGATCAAGGATGTGTTGGTGATGCAGGGCGCGCCGGCGACGGCAGGGTCGCTGATCCTCAAGGGGTATCGCCCGCCGTACGACGCGACCGTAGTGGCGAAGCTGGAGGCGGCTGGGGCTGTTCTTCTGGGAAAGCTGAACTGTGATGAGTTTGCGATGGGTTCGTCGAATGAGAACTCCGCGTACGGGCCGGTGCTGAATCCTCGGGCTTTGGACCGGGTTCCGGGGGGTTCGAGCGGCGGTTCGGCTGCTGCTGTGGCAGCTGATTTTGTGGTTGCGACGCTGGGGACCGATACGGGCGGGTCGATTCGGCAGCCAGCGGCTTTCTGCGGAGTGGTGGGAGTGCTTCCCACGTATGGGCGCGTGAGCCGGTACGGGCTGATCGCGTTTGCGTCGTCGCTCGACCGGGTTGGGCCGTTGACCAAGACCGTGAAGGATGCGGCGACCGTGCTGCAGGTGCTTGCGGGCCACGATGAGCTGGATGCGACCTCGTCGGATCGGCCAGTTGAGGATTACGTAGGCGGTCTGTCGAAGCCGGTTGAAGGGCTTCGGGTCGGCGTGCCGGAGGAGTACTTCGGCGAGGGACTGGATCCTGAGATTCGCGCTGCGATTGACGGTGCTTTGGCTGGGCTGAAGGCGGTTGGATGCGTCGTGAAGCCGGTCAGTCTGCCGCACACCAAGTATGCGATTCCAACCTACTACGTGATTGCCACGGCAGAGGCCTCGTCGAACCTGTCCCGGTTCGATGGCGTCCGCTTCGGGCTGAGGGCGGAGGAGGCCAAGACGCTCTCCGAGATGTTCCGCAAGACCCGTGACGCAGGTTTTGGCGCCGAGGTGAAGCGCCGCATCCTGCTGGGCACCTACTCGCTCAGTGCGGGCTACTACGACGCCTACTACCGCAAGGCGCAGCAGGTTCGAACGCTGCTGACGCGCGACTTTCTGGCCGCGTTCGCCGAGGTTGACGTGCTGGTCGCGCCCGTAACACCTACCCCGGCATTCAAATTGGGTGCCAAGACCGACGATCCCGTCCAGATGTACCTCGAGGACATCTACTCGGTCGCAGCGAGCCTGGCCGGCATCTGTGGCGTCTCCGTGCCACGTGGTGAGACCAAGGCGGGTCTGCCGATCGGCGTGCAGGTCATGGGCAGGCACTTCGACGAGGCGACCATGCTGCGGGTGGCACATGCGATCGAGGGCGGTGTTGAGACTGGAAATGGTTGAAGCTGGTCTCCCCTCCCCAGGTAAGCTGTTGAATCGACTCTTCGAAAGTCGGACCTGGTTTTTAGGAACTTGCTCCAAACCCGACGTTGCAGGCGCATGGGTTGTTAGAGCGGTCAATGAGCGCTTTCGCGATCTAGCACCAACTGACTCGCAGACAGGTGAAAAGAGCATCGTGCGACAGCGAGACTATTACCAAAGCGCCCTTGTTGTGAGTCCAGTCCCTCAGAGTTCGCTTATGCGAGAACAGGCTCGAGCACTGCTACTCGGGTTACGGAGATCACACTGATGTCGTCTTCCTGTCCGAAGCTCTGCGCGGCCCTGGCCACCTCTGCGGCGGAACTTGTCGTATGCATCAACTCTTGAACCCGTTCGAAGCCAAAGAGATGGCCGTCGGCATCTGTAGCTTCCACAACTCCGTCCGACATCAGTACCAACCGGTCGCCTTCCGCCAGCATGAAGCGCATGACTGAAAAGTCTGCTTCAGGGACCATACCTAGTGGCAGCGCACCTTCCATCGCTACCGGCTCCCCATTCAGGTAGGGTGGCACATGCCCAGCGTTGGCCAGTGTTATTTCCCCGTCCGAGGCGAGCGAGAGCGCGAGACATGTGGCCTGGGCATCGCTGCGTCCTAGCAAACGTCGATTCATTACCTCTAGAACAGACTTCGGCTCCGAATTCATTTCTACCGCCGTTCGGATGGCCCCGACAAGCAACGCCACCGTCATCCCGGCCTTAAGCCCTTTGCCAGTCACGTCGCCCGCAACAATCAGCAGACTGCCGTCAGTCGCATGGGGAATGATTTGGAAGAAGTCGCCGCCGACCTCTCGTGCCGGCAAGTACTCGCTCTCAATCAACAGCCCTGGCAGCGACATCCGCGCCTCTGGCAGAATCACCTGCTGCACCTCCTGCGCCTGCTTCACATCCAACGCCATCTGCCGTTGGCGTCGAACCGAAAGCAGCAAGCGACGCAGCAACAGCAGCACAAGTGCCGCTACCAGAAGCAAAGAGGCCACGTGATTGAATGAGACATTCACGCCAAAGGGAAACCAAATGACATGGACGTGTAGGAGAAGAAGTTCAAATTGAAATATCGAGACCGCCAGGAACAATAGAGCGGGCAGAGCCAGCCAGCCGTCCATCCCTCGGCTGCGGATGCCTTGGATCACGATCCATACGAGAAGCGCAAAGAAGAGCAATCGGACAGCCACAGAGGCCATCTGGAACACGCCAGCAACCGAATGTGGGACGAGGGCAAAGAACAGCTCTTCGCCAATCACGCTTGAGATCATATTCAGTACTGCCATCCCGGCCACAGCACGTGGCAGCCACGCCGGCCCTTGCCGCCCGAACCACACCCACCAAACCATCACCCATACCGCAATATTTAGCGGGACAAGCAAGCCGTCCATTATCAGTGAAGTTGACAGGATGGTTAGGTGCTCTGTCCACGAACAGAAAACCGTAAAGAAATAAGTGGCTGCGCGGAGCAGGAGCGCAGCTCCCATCCAGACGTAAACTCGGTCAGAGCGGTCAAACAGCACCAGGCTGAAGGTAGCTAGCCCCAGCAAGGCATACAGGAATGCCTGGACTGCCACGATTGAGTACAACCGGACTAGGTCCAGCCAACGCAACTGGTAGCGAGCCGCCACCGCGTCGGCTTCGCCCACCACTGGTGCTGTGTGAAGGCCGCCCGCGTCGACCTGGGTCGCCAGGTCACTTGGTTCCATCCATACCCTAAAGGCCAGAACCTGTGTGGACGCGCCTGTGTTGCCGCCAATCGGTTGCGGCAGAGGGAACATCGTAGGCTCCTCAAAATAAGTGACCGGCGTCTTGCCGGTGAAGTCGCCGAAGCTGCCCACCAGTTGTCCGTCGTCGAAAACCTGGTATACATCGTCCATCTCCGGCGGTCCGGCCAGGGCCAGCTTCTTTCCGGCCGGTCCCTCCAGACGCACTCGGATGCGGTACCAGCCGTACCCCCAGTACCCGGGGTGGCCCTTGGCTGTCCAGCCGGGAACGTAGTCTGCTAATCCGCTCACGGGATCCAAAGCCCCGTTCTTCGATGTCAGGTCCACCGTCTCCCACTTCGAGTCGTCAAATTGCGGCTCCGCCCACAGTGGACCGTGAGAGGTGGGATCGACCGGCGAATCGCCAACCGTAAACTTCCACGGACCGTAAAGCGGGACGGCGGACTGGCCGAGGGTAATATCCACGGTTCCGTCGGCCTGCGCGGGCGTGTTTTGCGCTGACACTGACTGAGCCTGCGCCACACCACAACACTCGAGACTGAGAATCACGAGGAACGCGATGTGGAAGCTTCTTGGCACGGCAGGAGTCCAGCAACGAGCGGAATACCAGTATGCTCGCATACGAACCCGTCCCGAGGTAACTACAACTACTACTAGTCGACTCAGTCGCGCCCTTCTGAATCTCCCCGTAAAACGGGGTTATCGGCAACTTGAATCCGAACTTGCCGCAAACGTGACTTTCAGGGAGCGTCGGCGAAGTAAGGGTGGAAATCAGTTAGCATAAGCGCGTTTTCCATTACTTATCGTGCATCTCGTTCGAGAGCCAAATCTCATCTGCATATTAGAAAAGCCGCCCGAAGGCGGCCTTTCTGTTCTGACACCCACTATTCGCAGCAGGTGCCACCGTCACAGCAGGCGGGGTTTCCGCAGCACATCTGAACGATTGCTGCGGAAGCCGACAGGGACGAGAGCATAACTGCTGCAAATACCAACGATAGGACCTTGATCTTCATAAAATCTCCTTTAGGTTTTCGGCAAAAGAACGACACGACCATCCATAAGAATGGGCCGTGAGATGGGGGCCAGTATAAGAATCTCTCTAAACCCGCAGATCGTCCTTGAGCTGAAAAACGGTCGGATGATAGCGCAAACCCCGAGTGAGCTCTTGCACAGCCACGTGGAGCAGAAGAGCCGGCCTAGAGTGGGGAACACACTCAGAACCCGGTGTGAAACGGACTTCCTCCGATTTGCTCTCTTCTTTTGCGGCGGCTGTGATGGGCGCACGACACGCCGGACAAGATCCAGGCGCATTGTTTACTGGTAGCGGGCAGCAAGGAGAGCGGTCCGGCTGACATAGCGGAAACTTTGCAGAGAGATGCTCGGCAAAAGATGCGCTCGTGATCCAAAGGCATGCCAACAGAAGCGCAAACATTCGACGAAAGTGGCGACTCGGACTCACCGTTTAACTTTAGCGCATTCATCCGCTGCTTACATGCACGCCTTCGGCGCGGATGAGATTTTGACACTCATCCGGCCGATCAAGTGGCGGCATTACGTTGTAGTGGTGGCGTAACTCATCTATTCCGCTGGCAGCATCGTCCCGATTGGTCGTTCACCATTTGTGTTCGAATGGTTCGGTTGGCTGTATACGCACGACGCCATGGATGGGCTGCGACCCGAAGTGCTTCAACGCTGCGGGGCCGCCGAAGACCAGCGTAACGTTCGAGAACGGGACCTCGTTTCCACCGAGGACGCAGACCTGCAGGGTCGATGAAGGCGGAGTCGTCTCGAAGGGGGCAACGCTTCCGTTCCCGGTGATCAGGCTGACCGTGCCGTTTATCTGAAAGCCCTCTGTGGGGACAGGTTTGGCGTATACAGGGCAGCCGGCTATGCCCCAGGTGATCTTCATGTTCGTCAATTTGAGATGGTGCGTGTGAGCCGCCTGACCGCCCTGAATGGCATCTGGAGCACCCGTCGCAGTCGTCCCATAGCCGGACATCGTCATATCCGCTGCGAAGCTGGCGGTTCCCCGTTCTGGGTTTACGTCCATCGACCATTGACCGTGCATCTCCCATGGGCTGCCTGTGATCGACGGATTCGTGGGTGAATAGTCGTTGAACAGGCCGCTGAAGTGCACTGGTCTACGCTCCTGAGCCAAAGCACAGGTGGCTGAGACCAACAAAAGCAGTGAAAGCACGCGCACTGCCGAAGTCAGGGTTTTGCTTCTCATGAAAGAACTCCTATTTTGAAATTCACTTGAGGTACGCGACCACCATCGGCCACTTCGGAGAGGGAGTTCAAGCGGTAAGGCGCGGAAGGGCAGCTAATCTTCGATTTGCCGTCGAATGCAGTGCTTCGCCGTGCCTTTGCAACTGGAGGAGGCTACAATTTGGTTCCCGGGTTCGTCGCGACTGAGGACCAATCCAGGAGGTGCGATGGGCGAACCATCCCTTGGCATACCGCTATCCGAGAGACCGCTTGAAGACCGGCTGGATTCGTGGAAGGAGATCGCGGCATACCTTAAACGCGATGTGACGACGGTTCAGCGCTGGGAGAAGCGGGAGGGAATGCCCGTCCACCGGCACCTGCATGACAGGATGGGTTCGGTCTACGCGTATCGGACGGACCTGGATGCGTGGATGCGCAGCCGGAATCTTCGAGCAGAGCAGGAGAATGGGAACAATGGGAGCGACGTGGTATCGGCCACTGCTCCTGCACCACCACCGCAGTCGGCGATACCGGGGTTTCTTACCAAATGGACCTTCGTCTTACCGCTGCTGGCGGTTGGAGCTGCAGCGATTGGCGTAAGCCTCTGGCTTCAGCGGACGGAACACTTCTGGCGAAACCCCATAGCCAACGCACGATTCCAGACGGTCACGGACTTCGATGGACTGGACCAGGCTGCTGCTGTGTCGCGTGACGGCCATCTCGTGGCATTTCTGTCGGATCGGGATGGACACATAAACGTCTGGGTGACTCAGGTCGGCTCCGGTGAGTTTCATAACCTGACCCACGGGAGCGTGTCCGACCTCGCCAATCCATCGATCCGAACGCCGGGATTTTCGCCTGATGGTTCTCTCGTCACGTTTTGGATTCGCAAGCCAGGCGGCTCCAATGGCGGCAACATAGGCATCTGGGGGGTGCCTACTCTTGGCGGCGAACCGAGGCCGTACCTTGAAGGCGTGGGCGAGTTCGACTGGTCGCCAGACGGGTCCCGGCTCGCGTACCACACGCCTGGCCCTGGAGATCCGTTGTTCGTTACAGACGGCCGCGTGCGCCCCGAGAGCAGGCCGATCTTTACTGCGCCTGCCGGGCTCCATAGTCACTTTCCATTGTGGTCGCCGGATGCGGCGTTCCTCTACTTCGTCCAGGGGGAGCTCCCGGACAAATTGGATATCTGGCGCATTCGTCCGTCCGGCGGAACTCCGGAGCGGATCACATCGCACAACGGACACGTTAGTTATCCGATCCTGCTGGATCGGCGGACGCTGATGTACCTCGCCAGCGATCCCGATGGCTCAGGGCCGTGGCTCTACAGCATGGACGTCGAGCGCCGCATTCCCCATCGGCTGACGTCCGGTCTTGACCGCTACACGTCGTTGGCAGCCAGTGCTGACGGTCGCCGTCTGGTTGCCACTCTCGCAGCTCCAAAGAGAACACTCTGGCGCTTGCGGCTCGATGATTCCTCTGCGAAGTTATCGGCAGCTGATCCTATCCCGCTGACAACCAGCAATGGGTTCTCCCCGCGACTGGGTGCGGATTATCTTCTGTATGTCTCTGAGACTGGTACCGACGACGGCATCTGGAAGCTCGCGAACGGGGCCAGCACGGAGTTGTGGCGCGGTGAGGGCGCGCGGGTTATTGGCGGCCCGGCAGTCTCCCCGGATGGACGAAATGTTGCCTTCTCAGTACGGCAACAGGGGCGAACGCTCTTGTACGTGATGCAGGCCGACGGCACGAACGCGCGGGTTGTGACCGATTCGCTCAATCTGCAGGGAACTCCAGCCTGGGCGCCCGACGGCCAGTCGATCACCACAGCGGCCGACGGTCATGACCTACCCCACCTGTTCCGTGTGCCCTTGGACGGTCGCCCTCCGACAGCCTTTGTCGGGGAGTACTCGGTTGATCCAGCGTGGTCGCCAGACGGCCGCTTCGTTATCTACTCGGGACCGGACATCGGCACTACATTTTCAGTGAAGGCTGTCACCGCAGAGGCGGCCTCGCATCCCCTTCCGGCCCTCACCCTGACGCGGGGGGCGCGGCATATGGCCTTCCTGCCTGGAGGACGGTCGCTCCTGCTCCTGCGAGGAGAGGTTCAACATAAGGATCTCTGGCTCATTGACCTGGAGACAGGCGCTGAGCGGCAGTTGACCAGCCTCCCTCCCGAATTCAACATTCGCGACTTCGACATCTCGCCGGACGGTCGTGATGTTGTTCTCGAACGAGAGCAGGAGCGCTCGAATGTAGTGCTGATGGATCTTCCCCGACCATAATCAGATTCGGTTACAGATGGTAGAAGTGACTGGCTCCTAAGACCAGCAGCAGGGTAACGGCGGCGATGGCGACTTCGCCGAGAGCGCCGACGATGAATGGGCGAGCACCTTGCTTGAAGAGGTCCTTCAGGTTGGTGCGGAGGCCGACTCCGGCGAAGGTAAGCAGGAACGCCCAACGGCTGAGGTTTCCTAACGCGAGAAGCTGTGGCTTGGTGAAGCCCAGCGCGGCGATGGTCGGGTTGGTGGAAGAGCCGAGCGTCGCGAGCAGCGAGATGAAGAGGAAGCCGAGGACGAACTTGGGGAACTTCTTCCAGAGGAAGGCGGCCTTGTTGTCGAGCTGCTTGGTGGCGGCGCGGCTGGCGAGCCCTTTGCGCGCCCACTGGATGGCGTAGCCGAGGACGACGAAGCCGATGAGGGCGTTGCGGCAGGTCTTGGCGAGGACAGCGAACTTGCCGGCGGCGTCGGAGTAGAGGGCTCCGGCGGCGGTGGCTTCGGCAGTGTTGTCGACGGCGAGGCCGGCCCATAGCCCGTAGGCGCGGTCGCTCATGTGCAGGGCATGGCCGATGAGCGGGAAGGTGAACAGCGAGATGGCGCCGAGGGCGAGGATGGCGGCGATGGCGGTGGAGGAGTCCTCTTCATCGGCGTCGATGGCGCCTTGCGTGGCGATGATGGCGGAGACGCCGCAGACGCTGGAGCCGACGGCGAGAAGCGTGGTGAGCTGGGGGCCAAGCTTGAAGGTGCGGCCGAGCCACGTCATGAACGTCAGCGAGAAGGCGAAGGCGATGAAGACGAGTGCAAGGGAGATGCCGCCGAGTTTGAGGATGTCGCCGAGGATGAAGCGTGCGCCGAGCAGGATGATGCCTGCTTTGAGCCAGAACTCGTAGGTGGCAACGCCGGCGCGGAAGATGCGCGGGACGCCGACGGTGTTGGCAATGAGGATGCCGAACAGGATGGCCCAGAGAACGTACTCGATGTTGGGGAGCACGTAGTGGTGAGCCTTGCCGTAGGTATTGATGAAGTGCTCGACAAACTTGCCCGCGTAGCCCACGACGGCGAGGAGCGCGATACCCGGGAGGAGACCTAGGAAGGTGGAGCGCTCGGCGGGGACGCGGCCGGGGGCGTGAGGGGGATACTCGGTGCGGAGGTCGGGTAGTGAGGTGGCAGGGGTGGCCATTGGGGCTCTCCTTTATGTCTTTACGCTGCTGGTGGCATGAGGCTGCGTATCGCGCGGCTTACCAGGGAACGACTTTGAGCAGGCCGATTCGAACGATGAGGGCGAGGGCAAGTGAGAGGACGATGGCCCAGGTGTCGGTGGAGATGCGAGTGCTAGGGGTGGCCATAGAGGAGTCTCCTTGAGGGAAAACGCAACAGACACGAATGAGTGTGAGCTGTGGCTTTCAAATTGAATTAAAGAAAGGGGTAACGCGCAGAAGGGACTAGCTACAACAACAGCGGGTGGCCATGAGGTGCAAAATCGCGGATTGGCGGGAGACCGTCATGTGGGCTTTAGTGTACATCAGATGTGCGGAGTGGAGGCTCTTGGCGCTTTAGTCGCCAGAAGGTATGCGGCCTTGGATTCGGCCTGACGCCGAAGGCTCCCTGTCTTTGCGTGGAGCTTTACGGTGAGGGGGCTGCCGTTGGGCAGAGAGGCCTGGGCCTCGTTGAGCAGGAGCAGGCAGTCGTGCCAGGCGCCTGTGGTCTTCTGGACGCCGTGGAGGCGCTTTGCAAGGCGGGCGGCGACTTTGGAGCTCTCGCTGCCGATCTCGGCGATGTACCGAGCGGTTTTGCAGGCTTTGCGGATGGAGTGGAGGTCATCGTCGTCTTGCGGGTTGAGGCCGCGCAGCGTGGGAGCGAGCGAGGTTTGTGCGACGTGGGCGAGGCTTCCACCGCTGAGGTTGAGATCGACGGCGGGTGCGAGGATGGCTTCAATCTTCTCGAGATTGCGGTGGATCTCGTTCTGGTCCTCCCGAATGATCTGCTGGAGTTTTTTCACCCTGCTCTCTCTCACAGAGTTGAGCTCCTTCTCCAGTCCCGTTGCATCGCTCATGTTCTTGTAGGTGGCGAGCAGTTCGCTGTGGACGTCGAGATCGCGAACCTTGCTGGCGGCGCGGCGGATTCTGCGGAGCGACTTACGGAATTTTCTTGATCTCTTCGGGAGCGAGGGCACATCAGCGGTGTCTACCAGGAGTGCGAGTGTGGCTTCGATGCGGCGCGTGGAGGCTCGAAGCCAATGGACGGCTTTTGGTGTGGGCTGGTCGAGGCAATCGGTCATCGCGGTCTTCAGTGCAAGCGAGTGACGGAGAAATGCAGTGACGGGTTGCGGCATTGAGATACCTACATCATAGAGATGCAGTATTTGCAGCTTGTAGAGAATCGCACCTGCGACACCGTCTTTGCTGGATAGTTGCGCGCAACCCGGTTAGGGAAGGTGGGTTTCATCTGGTGTAGGTAGGAGGCAGTTATGAAGATCACAAACGTAAAGGCGATGGTTGCAAAGGGCGTAACGGTTGGCTTACTGGCGGGTGCGTTTGTGTTGGCAGCACCAGCAAAGGCGAATGCACAGCAGTTTGCTGTCGTTCAGGTTGGTTATCCTCACTATGGGCCGGACTACTATGCCCGGCTGCGGTTCGAGCAGGAGCGTCGTCATGCGGAGTGGGTCCGGATGCATGAATACAATCGCTACCACTATGATCACCGCGGTCGCTGGTAATCGTTTTAGCTAAGTGCAGCATTGCGGTTTGACCAAAGCTAACAATGTTCGCAGGCCGGTTGCGGAGAGGTTTCCGCGCCGGCCTTGCTGTTTGCGGCGGTAAGTTCGTCGGGCGAAAGTGGCTGGTAGTAACGAGCTTCAGGGAAGGCGCAGCCCTGGCAGAAAGTCTTTCCGTCGCGCATGGTTTCGCGTTCGTAGTTAATACCTTCGCCGCACTGAGCGCAGCTGATGCGGGCGGACTTGTAGCCAGGCATCTCGCGCGGGTGAATCGGGACCGAGACCCACTCTTCGCTGAAGAGGTCCTCGTTCGGAAGTTCTCGATAGGCAAGCATCTGTTGCTGATTCTTATTTTCAATATTCGGATAGAGGTCGCGCGCGCGCTGCTTGGAGGACTCGAGTGCGGCTATGCGGACAGCTTTGTAGACAGGGGTGTCGCCCTGCGGCGCAAGCGGCGAAGTAAGGTCGACGAAGGTTGCAGCCATCTTGCCCCAGTCGCGAAATTTGATGGCGCGCTTGCCGAGGCGGCAGCCGGTGACGACGCCGATAGCGTCGGTGGCGCAGCGGTCGATCTCGATAAAAGTGACGAGACGCTTGCGATCGACACCTTTGGGGTCGTCGACGCCAAGGCGTTCGCAGCCGAGCATGGCCATGCGCACTCCGAGAATCTGGCCAGCGCAGAGATGGCCGTGGGCAACTTCGGCTTCGCGGAGGAGGGCGTCGAAAGACTGCATAACTTGATGATACTGCTGATGGATAAGAGTGTGGATTTTATGCATTGCGCGAGGTTGCGTGGCGGGGGTACTATTCGAGGCCCGAGGTGCCCGATGAGCGAATTTGCGACGACGATCAGCATGGTATTGAAGCAGAAAACAGGGCCGGTTGCGTCCATTGCGCCGGATGCGTCTGTCTATCAGGCGGTCGAGATGATGGCGGACCGGAAGGTGGGCGCTTTGCTGGTGATGGAGCAGCAGACGCTGCTGGGAATCATCTCGGAACGCGACTACGCCCGCAAAGTGATCCTGCAGGGGCGTCTGTCGAAGGAGACCCACGTCTCCGAGATCATGAGCAGCCCTGTGATCTCGGTCTCACCGAAGCACACAGTGGGCGAGTGCATGCACATCATCACAAACAATCGCATCCGGCACCTCCCTGTGCTGGAGGGAAACACGGTGGTCGGCGTGGTTTCGATCGGAGACCTGGTGAATTCGGTCATCAACGAGCAGGAGATGACAATCCGGCATCTTGAGGCCTATATCTCCGGCGCAGCTACGACATAGGCGGGGATTCCAGAAGTTCGCTGATGGGCGGCCGCGATGGATTCAGCTTCTCGTAGGCGTCGAGCGCGTCATGAAGACGAGCGAAGATCCACTGACTCCCAATGGCTTCCGTAAGATGGTGGCGGTCGAAGTCGGATCTGGTATTCCAGGCCAGACGGGCAAACCCAAGCTGAACCCCGGCGTTCGCAAGATTTTTGTGCAGTTCTTCGACGACCCGCGCGGCGCTATAGTCAACGTTCGAGATTGCCTCGGCGTCGACGATGAGCCAGCGCACGGAGGTTGGCGCCGGACCAACCAAAGCGAGAATCTCGTCGGAGAATCGACTGGCATTCGCATAATAGAGAGCCGCACCGAAGCGGTAGAGGATCAACCCTGGCTCCGTGACTGTGCCTGGAGTGGGCGGAATCAACTTCCATATTCCGCCTTCATCGGGAATCATGACGCCGGTGCGGGGGTGGTAGCTGTGGTGCACGATGCGCAGCAGGGACATTACCATCGCGAGCACAATGCCGGTCTCGACGCCCGCAACGACGACGACGACGGTGGTGGCAACTGCCAGCGCGAACTCGGCGGGGCTCTCACTGCGAATGTCGGCAAGGCTGGGCAGCTTGATCAGGCGGATCGCGACCAGAAATACCAGTGCGCCGAGCACGCATTGCGGGAGGTATTGCAGAGGCCTGGTGAGAAACAGCAGGACGAGCGCGACGACGGCTGCTGTCGTGACCTGCGCGACCTGGCTCTGGCTCCCCGCACCTTCGACCATTGCGGTCTGCGTGGGACTACCGTTGACGACGAAAGTTCCGCTGAAGGCAGCGGCAGCATTCGCGGCGGAGAGACCGACGAGATCCTGATTTTCGTCGAGCCGCTGATTATGTCGCGCTGCATAGATACGCGACGTCGCAGCGCTTTGGGTCAGAATCATGACGGCGCACGATCCAGCCACTGACAGCAGAGGAGGAACGTCTCTCCAGCTCACATGCGGAACGGTTAGATGCGGCAGTCCGCCCACCACCGGTCCAATGATTGCAATGCCGTGCCCGGCAAAGTTCCAGATTGCGCTGGCCGCTGTTGCGATGATGACGGCCAGCATGGGGCCAGGCGCACTGGGCGCAATTCGACGGAGCGCAAACACGAAGGCAAGCACGACGAGGGTCACGGCAAGCGTAGGCAGATGCACCTTAGGAAGATTGCGGCACACCTCGGCGAGCTGAAAGATGGTCTTGTGCGAGGTGACTTCAACGCCGAGCATCTGACCGAGGACGGTAATGCCGACTTGAAATCCGATGCCTGTCAGAAAGCCGACGAGCACCGTCTGCGAGAGGAAGTCGGCGACGAAGCCGAGCTTGCACAGGCGACCAAGCAGCAGGAAAGCCGCTGTGAGCAACGCCACCAGACCAGCCAAAGCAACATATCGTGCACTGGCCGCGGGCGCCATGTCGGAGAGCCCGCTGCGAAGAATGGCCGCGGTGGCGGAGTCAGCGGCGACGACCAGAAACCGCGACGAGCCGAAGGTGGCAAACGCCAGCAGCGGCAGCAGCAGGGAATAAAGGCCTGTAACGACAGGCATTCCGGCGATACGTGTGTACCCCAAAGCCTGCGGGATATTCATCGCCGCGAACGCAACGCCGGCCAGCGCATCGCGTATCGCGCCGGCTCGCTTCAACGGTCTGATGCCTTGGAACAGGTTCAACAATTAATAAGACTCCTCGCGTGGATCGCCGGGCGGTGGTTCGTGTGTCAGTGGATAGATGAGTTAAGCCTTATCTTGCAGCTGCAATCGAAGCCTGGTGAAGTCCATCTGATTCCATCCCTCGACGATCTGCCCATGTCGGAAGCGTGTGAAGGAAGACCCGTTCATACTAAGTGCCTTACCGGTTGGCGCGTACCCCAGTCCCTCGCCGAGGTGAGTCATGGTTGCAACCCACCGAACGGCCACCCACTCTCCCTCGGCGACAAGTTCCTCAAGGTTCACATGCAGGTCAGGGAATGCTCGCTAGAAAGTTGCTGTGAGTTCGTTTGAACTCTTTCGGTCCGCGGATGATGGAGTCTGGATCCGGCAGACCCTTCGACTGGCCGTCTGGATGAAACATCTCGTCGATAGCGGCTTCGTTCTTGCGGTTCCAGACCTCTTCGAACCAACGACGTGCTAAAGCCTTGTTTGTCTCGGACATAGTTTCCTCCAGTCAGCGAGGGTAGCACGCATCGACCGCCTGAAATCACCAATATTTCAAAGCGCACCGAGCCCCTGGCTGCCATGATTTTGGCCCCCTCTTGAAGAAGAGATAGGAGGGTAGGTAAGGTCGCGCCGAGCAGAGCACGCATCAGCCGACGGTTAGTTCTCGTCTGACGAGTTGTCGCCCTCTTCGACGATGGAGGCGGTGCCGACGACATCGTAGGTTGTGGCTTCGCCGCCGGTGGGCTTGATGCTCACGCGCATGGGCAGACGCTGCCACTGTGCGGGTTGGCAGACAGGGATGAAGTGGTCTGTTTCCGGCCATTTGCCGATCTGTTTCTGCACGACAGCGCGCCGCGCACCCACTTGGGCGACCACTGCGAAGAGACCGCCTTTGGCCGTTGTGGCGATGCCGCAGTAGGCAGCGTAGTCGCGAAACCATACGACGTCAGAGACGGTGGAGTCGAAGTCAGGCAGATGGAGCGCGGTGATGTGGCCGGTGACGCGATCGACCGAGAGCCACGGCCCAGGCTGCCAGATCCAGTGCGGCGCTGCATCGGTCGGGAGAGCATCGTTGAGCCGGAGGGCGCGGCGCACCGTGAAGGTGCGGTCTGTGACGTCGTGAATCTCGCCGGTAGTCCACTCCTTCTGACGATCGTCGACGAAGAGTGGGCGCACCTTCAGGCTGCTGGTCTCGTCGGCTTTGGTATCGGGAGTGGCGTCAGGCTGCGTATAAGGCACTCTGTGGAATGGCCCAAGAGTGACGGTGTGGACCTTTGGCGCCGCTGCCAGAAGAGGAGCAGCGAAATACATCACTGGCATGATAAAGAAAAAAGCAGATAAAACGCGGGCGAATGACAGCTTGGTGCAGGTCGTACGGGGAGTCGAACTCAAGGGATAGGGCTCTCGCTGGGCTGATTTCAGATGTTGTCATGCTACCTGATGCGCTGTGTTTTCCACGCGATAGCGGTTTTACAGGGATTAACCATTTTCAGGGTGGAAGAAATGGGAGAAATCCGGAAGAAACTTCAGTGGGAGGGGGAAAGAACTTCAGAGGTATTGAATGAGGTACGAATGCTGTGGAATACATTATTCAGACAAGCAATCCATGGGCCTTTACAGAGTAGTATCGTGGAAAGAATGCGTGCTGCCGTCGTGGTAGCGCGTGCGACAGATCGCGGCGGGAATATTTTTCAAGCAGTACGAAAGGACACAATCGAATATGTGGAAACCGAACCAGACTGGAAGCAACACTCCCTCAACTCCTGAACCAGTACGTCCATCGACGCCAGCGACAAACTTTGAGGCCAGCCCTACCCGTCCCGCGACCGTTGGCGCCGGCACCAATGCCGCCGCTGTGGCGACAGGTGAGCAAGCTACGATTGGCAAGTCGCTCGTCGTTAAGGGTGAGGTGACCGGCTCCGAGTCGCTGTACATCGACGGCAAGGTAGAGGGCGCAATCAACCTGCCAGGCAATCGCGTGACAGTCGGCCGCAACGGCCAGGTCGCAGCGAACATCGTGGCGCGTGAGATCGTTGTGCTGGGCAAGGTACGCGGCAACTGCCAGGCGAGCGACCGTGTAGACATTCGCAGCGAAGGCTCGCTCACCGGCGATGTCATCGCAGCACGAATCTCTATCGAAGACGGTGCGTTCTTCAAGGGCGGCATCGACATTCGCAAGCCCGGCGGAACCGACCTGAAGGGTGGTACGGCTACACCTGTAACGGCCGAGCCGGTTGCGGTCGAAGCGTAAGACGAAAACACGCGACTGCTGCTTTCGCTGAGTTATGGCGGCCCTGGATGATACCGGGGCCGTTTTGCTTTTTAGAAAAGCGGAAGCTGCAGGTTGCGCAGAATCGTAAACGCCGTTGCGATGCCAAAGGCGCAGTAGATCGCCGCCTGTGGCAGTTGCGGCCAGCGCATGGTTTCGTGTCGCAGAAAACGACGATACCAAAGAGCGCCGTAGATCGCGGCGATCGGAAGCAGAAACGTTACGAGGGCGTTGCATTCCATCGCCACGCTGAAGTGTCCGCGCAGAATCGCAGCGAGAGCGCGCGTGGCTCCGCACCCTGGACACTGAAGATGAAACAACTCATAGATCGGACAGCGCGGATACAGGCTGCTCTGCGCTGGAGGAAAGCGCACAAGAATAGCGGCGCCCGTTACAACGACCGCAATAGGTGCGGCCGCACGCAATATCTTTGCGATACGGCCGCCAGTTGTGGACGTCATCGAACTCCGCTCTGGTAGCGGAGCGTCTGTTTGATTTGGTTGATCTCGTTGAGCTTGTACTGGAAGTAAATGCCGCCGAAGAAGAAGGTCATCACGGCGTTCAGGCGTAGTCCGAGCGGCTCGGGTCCATTGAAGTGCCGTTCAAGTGTGTCGCGCAGGGTAAAGCGTGCGATGAGGCGAGCGACCCAGGCGGCTATGCCGATCAAGCTGCCGAGAACATGCTGATGAGGTTGATTATGGTGCGCGATCGAGATCATCACGCCCCATGATCCACCGAGATTAAGCACGATCAATACGGTCGCGATGATGTAATACGTCAAAGCCTTGCTGGCCGGTTCGACACGATTAGCCCACGCCGCGATGATGAGATTCCACACCATGACGAAGGCTACGCAGGTGACGAAGCCGAGGAGCAGCTCGAGCCCCCAGTTCAGATTAGGCGGGTCAGGGTAGGCGAGGCCCGTAGCCTGCGGAGTGAGCGCAGGGGGAGCATAGCCCGCAACCGGAGCGCTGGATGTGCCGAGGATCTGGGAGACTGGCAGCCAATCGGACATCTCTTCACTCTTGGCAAGGTCGGTGGGCAGAATGTTGCCGGAGGCGACATAGCGCTTGAGATCTTCGAGTGCATAGGGGCCATACATCTGGCCGTTGCGCGAGACTTGATAGTTCATGCGGAGCTCCTGGGAGACTGGGACTATGACGTAATGTGTTGCCCCGATGAAATCATGGACTGGCGGTTGCGCACAATCAGATTCTCCGGCCCAAGGTTGGAAGCCCTTCAGAGCGCGGCGCGAAAGATCGTCGAGCAAAGATCGCTGGTTCGACTCGGGCAGCGAAGACCTCGGCTTGCTTTGAAAACACGAGGCAAAAGTTCTGATGATTCATCAAATCGGTAGGCAGTATTTGTGGCATCGTGAGAGGCTGGCAGTGTGAAACGAGCGGCTCTCATCGTCAATGCTGCTGCGGGGCGAAGAAAGAACCTGCAGACGCTTGTGCCGGCGTTGGTGCGGGTTCTGGAACAAAATGAGGTGCTGGTGGATGCGACGCTGACGACCGCGCCGGGCGAGACACAGACCATCGCGGCTGATGCAGCGGCAAACGGGTGCGACGCCGTCTTCGCATGCGGCGGCGACGGGACGGTACACGAGGCACTGCAAGGGCTTGTCGGAACTGCGTCTGCCCTTGGCGTAGTCCCGCTCGGCACCGCAAATGCACTGGCGCGCAACCTGGGGCTGTCGCTCGATCCAGTCAAGGCGCTTCAACAGCAGCTTGGCTTTGTGCCGCGTGCGATCTCCGTAGGCGAGGTTCACTTCGCCACCGATAATGGCGAAGCGAAGCGTTACTTTACCGTCATGGCAGGCGCCGGCCCCGACGGCGCGCTTGTGTATCGCATGCTTGCAGGGCGCGGGTCGAGGCTTGGCCGCGCTGTTTACTACACCCACGCTGTGAGGCTGTTCCTGACGCGCCGCTTCCCCGCATTTCGAGTGGAGTATCGCAGCAGCGACTCTGATGAGTGGAAGGAAAGTCTCGCAGTCAGCGTCATGTGCGCTCGTGTCGCGGACCTCGGCGGCGTCTTCAGCCGTTTAACGCGCGGAGGGTCCTTGCTCGATACCGATCTTGAGTTGGTCCTGGTTAAGCCGCCGGCGGGAGTTGGCTTACCGGCGTGGTTCGCTCTCAGCAGCATCGGCTTGCACGCGAGAAATCCGTGGCTCGAAACGGTGCGTGTCTCCGATTTCCGCTGTACGCCACTTGCTACAACACAACGCATTCACTCCGAAGTCGATGGCGAATGGATCGGTCATCTGCCAATATCGGTGCAGCTGATCCCACGAGCGGTACGGATACTTATGCCGAAATGAAATCCTGGGGTGACGCTAAAGAGCTTTGCTATCGGCAGTGTCGAGTTGAATGTCCTTCGCGGCACGGCTCAGCAGAATGCGCAGATCGGTGACCTTATCGAGGTAAAACGCAGGGTTGGCCGTGGGCGCAGTGACGGCGATAAAGTCCGCACGGTTAACACCTTCGAGAAAGAAGCTGGGGCGCGGGTCCGGTTGTATCGGCTGGACCTCGACGTGACTCATTTCAAGGTTGCGGATGTGGCGAAGATAGAAGCCCTGCGAGGGCATCGGGCCGAACATGCCGGGATCGGGATATTTATCTTCGAACTCCGGTGGTCGTATCGCGACCGAGTCTTGCGCTGCGCCACCGAGATGCTGCTGATAGATATTTGAGAGCTTGATGTCTTGAATCGCGTGGTCGGGAATGCCACTGATAATTGAGCACAACCGCGAGTTGGCGTTGGAGCTCACCAGATTGTTGATGAGAATTCGCTGCATGGTGCCGACCTTCGTGCTCTCCTTCGGGCCACGCAACCGCGCGCCGAGGCGGATGAAGATAGGCGAGGTGAAGATGTCGCGCATGGTGATGTTGGAGATGGTGATGTCCTCGCACAGCGCGCCATCTTCACTCTCCAGCGCGAGCCCGTCGCATCCTTCGAAGACGCAGTTGGAGATCGTGATGTTCTTGAAGCCGCCATTCGACTCCGTACCGCACTTGATGCGGCCGGTGTGAGGGACGCGGAAGTCGGGAGCAAATTTCTTGAAGGTGCCGTCAAGGATCGTGCCCAGCTCGTAGTTGCCCGTGACGTAGCAGTTGGTGATGGTTACATTTTCGGTCGCTCTGCTGTAGCCAAGAGCGTAGCTGCTCTTCGGGCAGATGCCGTCGTCCCATGGCGAGTTCACCGTGCAGTTGGAGACGTGGACGTTTCTGCAGCAGTCAATATCGATGCCGTCGCGGTCTGTATCGATCTTCAGGTTGTCGATAGTGAGGTTGTCGACGCCGGTGAGCAGCAGACCGAAGTGGCCGCCCTTGAGAATTGAAAAATCTCGAAAGATAACGTTGCGGCAGTTCTTAAGAGCGATCGCCTTGTTGCCCACGCCGGGCTGCTCTGCTTTGTAGAGCGGGTAGTTCCCACGAGCCGCGCGAGTGCCACCAAAGCTGAGGCCTTTGCCATAGATGAGCCCCGGACCGGTGATGCTGATGTCGTTGATGTCCTCGCCCCAGAGGAGCGAGTTGTGCCAGTGGTTGTGGCCATAGTCCTGATAGGCATCCCACGCGGTGTTGGGCTCGGCAGCGTCGTACGTTCCACCGTTGTAGCCCGTCGCAGCGCCCGGCAACGGAGAGTCCGCAGCCAGGATGGTCGCACCCTGCGCCAGATAGAGCCCAACATGGCTCTTCAGCCGAATGGAAAAGCAGAGCCACGTTCCCGGAGGAAAGAGGACCGTGCCTCCACCAGCGGCCGCTGCAGCTTCAATCGCCTTGTTGATCGCGGGCGTGTCGACGGTCTTGCCATCGCCGACTGCACCATAGGTTCGAATGTCGAAGATGCCAAGCGTGGCCGTCGAACTTGGTGCATGCGTAGCGGCAAAAGCAGCGGGCATAGTGGTTGCAGCGGCTGCCAGCCCCATGCCTCCTAAGCGAAGAAGTTCACGGCGAGCAGAGTTGAAGGAGTCCATAGAGGCGTCATGGTAGCAGACCGAATATATGGATTGGAAGTGTTTCTGTGAAGGAAGCACACGAATGCGCAGAGCAATTCCGGTTTTTAAAAATGGTAAGTTACATCTCCTGCAACGACGAACTGTGTCTTCTTGGTTCCGAGATCATACGCGGGCAAATCGTACGAGTGCTCCAGTCGCATCTCCGGTCGAAAGAGTACCGTGCTGCCAATCCAGCGTCCATAGCTGATGAGTTCTTCGGAATATTTCGTCGCGTAGCCAGTACGCTGACCCTTGATGTCATCGACAAAGTCAGTGCGAATCGACAAGTAGCTTTTACGGTTGAACTCTTTCTCCACGTAGTTGACTACAGCTACCTCTGGGGCGAAGCATCTCAGTTCGCCGAAGGAACAGAAGGCTCCGTTGGCGCCGACCTCGGGCTTGATTGGGTTGGCAACGTTGCCGGCGACGTTCGGTACATCTCGTTCATACATGTACCAGGTCTCGGTATCGGTGTGCCACGTAGCGTTGATCTTGTGATACCAGGTCTCGTAGTAACCCTGCACGTTGTTGTAGGCGTACTTGCCATCATTGAATGAGTTGGCGCAGGTGTAGAGCGCGTCGCCGCCTTTGTGCCACGTGTAATCCACGCAGGCAGTCCCGGTTGGCTTCACATCAACCGTCCAGGGCGCGACGTCGTTGCCACCAGAGAATCCCGCCTGCACCAGCCAGTGGTCGGAGAGCTTGATGCTTGCAACGATGCCAACCTGTGTGTACGGGTCGATAGTGTAAAGAATCGAGTGCGAGTACGTGTAGTTGTTCGGCGCCAGTTGCGCTTCAATATCAGGCAGCGAGATATAGCGGCCCATGCGTATGTTCATTCCCTTCGCCACATGCGGAATATAGAGATCGAAATAAAACATCACCGGGTCGTAGCCGTACTCGTGATTTTCCAAAAGTAGTTGCTGCGAAAAGATGCCCTTCGATGTTGTGTAGCGATAGTCTTGCCCCCAGAGCTGCGCCAGGCGGAACCCATAGTCGACATGGTCGGTCTGCACTGTATCGGGCAGGCGCTCAATGTACAGCACCTCTTGGTCGGGAATAATCCGGTTGGGATTGTAGTAGTACGCAGCCGGCGAGTTCGCGCCATCTCCCTTGTTGGAGGTGCTGACGTCGAAGCCTCCGTTCACCCACCCGTAGATTTTCGTGCGGCTGCGATTCTGATTGATCGCTTGCATCAAAGGATAGGTTTGCGTATCAGGAGCGCCGATAACTGAAGTTCCACCGACGCTGTAATCGCTGCTTGGAAACGGTGGCGAGTCGAGTGGAGCGGGGTAGCCTCGACGCACCGGATCGGGGCCCGCAGGCTGGGTCGGATTCCAGTCCTCTTTGTACGCGTCTATGAGGCCAACAAAAAACGGCTTCGGCGCTTCAGGAGCTGCGTCGGAAGGCGCACCACCAGCGAGACTCGACGATGCGTGCGGTGTTTGGTCCTGCGCCTCCGCAGGAATTCTCAATAGAAGTGGGGTTGAGATGACGGCAAAGATGAGCCAGGCAGGCAATTTGGACATAAGTCAAAACTGCCGCCTCCCGTATACGCAGCAATAGCTCTAGAAGAAGCTTTTACGCATAAAGGTTCCATAAGGAAGACATAAAGAACTCATAAGAAGCTAGAAATCATCGTTGCCGGTCGGTCGAAATCGATAACCGATCCAAGGCTCAGTCACGATGTACGACGGTTCATCGGAGACTTCGATCTTCTTGCGCAACTGGCCGATGTTCACGCGCAGATACTCCGGCTGGTCGGCGTTAGTGCCCCACACGGCGTGGAGCAGAGCACGGTGTGTGAGAACCTGGCCTGGATGCTGCGCGAGACACACCAGGAGATCGAACTGTTTTGGCGTCAGATGCGTGTCCTGCCCGCGAACGACGACACGATGCTGCGGTATGTCGATATAGAAATCTCCCGCCGAGATGATCTGTGGAGCTTCAGCTTCTGCTACGGAGCTGCGGCGCAGCTGCGCACGGACGCGTGCTTGAAGCTCCTGAATGCTGAATGGCTTCGTGACGTAGTCGTCGGCTCCGGCGTCGAGCGCTTCAATCTTCATCAGATCCTGATTGCGGACGGACAAAACAATGATCGGGATTGTGGAGACGGCGCGAATCTCGCGACACAGTTCGACGCCGTTCATCTCTGGCATAGAGACATCCGTGATGACGAGATCCGGCTTCCAGGCGTGCACGGCCTCCATAGCCTCCACTCCGTTAGCAGCGATGCGCAAGCTGTAGCCCTGAGTGGACAGTGCGGTGCGAAGTACGCGGGTGATCTGTGGTTCGTCATCAACGATGAGGATTTTGGCGTGGGCCTGGTCTTGCAGGTTCTGTTTCATTCGCGCTCCGGATGCTGTGTGACGATATGGACGTCCACGTTCGGCGATTCTTTCAAAAAGTGTTGGATGGCCCAGTAGTAGAGGTATTTGCGAAAGCCGTGTACGGCAGTACGACCGAAGACGACGTGCGTGATACGTTTCTCTCGGACGAATGCGGCGGCCGTGTGGGCGATGCTCTTGCCCTTGATGGTGAAGACCTGCGCTTCCAGGTTGCGTGCGAACTGAATATTGGCTGCAAGCGTCGCCCGATCCTCTTCGGACAGGTCATCATCGTCATCGACGTGCAGCACAAAGAGTTCGCCGCCGACACCTTCGGCTACCCTGGCCCCGCGTGCGATCAGCATTTGCGATGAACTGTTGGAGCTGATACAGACCGCGACTCGTTCGCGCACTGCCCAGTGGGCCTCGATGCGTTTCGCGTCCATGTAGGCAGTCAGCGTACGGTCGACGGCCTTGGTCACGTGCTGCAGGGCAAGCTCGCGAAGCGCAATCAGGTTGCCACGGCGGAAGAAGTTGGCCAGGGCCTTTTCAGCGCGGTCGGTCCCGTAGATATCACCTCGTCGCATGCGCGTCTGAAGAGCTTCTGGCGTTAGATCGGCCATCACGATCTCGTCGGCGCGCTGCACTAACCAGTCGGGAACGGTCTCTCGAATCTGGACTCCGGTCACGCTCTGCACGGTTGGCGCAACGCTCTCGATGTGTTGCACGTTCATTGTCGCCAGCACATCGATGTTTGCGGCAAGGACGTCGAGCACATCCTCGTAGCGCTTGCGATGCTTGCTGCCCTCAATGTTGCTATGAGCCAGCTCGTCGATCAGGACGATCTGCGGGCGCCGGGCAAGAATGCCGTCGAGGTCCATCTCTTCGAAGACCACCCCTTTGTACTCAATCTTTCTTCGAGGTACCTTCTCCAGCTGATCTGCCAGCTCCGCGGTGCGCGGCCGCCCGTGTGTTTCGACGACGCCGATCACAATGTCTTCGCCGCGTGCGTGCCTGCGGATCGCCTCACTCAGCATGTTGTACGTCTTGCCGACGCCGGGTGCATAACCAAGGAAGAGTTTGAAGGTGCCGCGTGTCTTCTCAGGCGCAACCTTTTCAAGCCATTCGTCCGGGCTCTTCAGTGCTGGAATCGAGTTATCGCGAGTACCCATAGGGATAAGATAAGGTGGTGCAGCGAAAGATTAGACGCAGTATCGTCCGTTACAGCATCTCCACAGCAAGCGCAGCTGCCATTGTAGCTGTCTACTTTCGTTGGCTGCATGTCAACGAGACAACGGTTGCGTTGACTCTGCTGGTCGGCATCCTGCTGGTAGCCGCAAACTGGGGACTGCGCCACTCCATTTACCTGTCGATTCTGTCCGCAGCGGCGTTCAACTTCTTCTTCCTCCCGCCGGTGCTCACGTTTACCGTGGGGGACGGCCGAAACTGGGTGGCTCTCTTTGCTTTTCTGGTGACGGGCATCGTGGCAAGCCAGCTTGCCGAACGTGCGCGCCGTGAGGCCAAGATCTCACGCCGCCGCCAGCGCGAAGCGGAGCGGCTCTATGAGTTCAGCCAACAGATGCTGGTAACCGGCAACGTCATCGATTTGCTGAATGTACTCCCGCAGATGATCGCCGTGACCTTCAATCTCGCCGGAGCCGCCGTCTACCTCCGCGAAAGAGACCGCGTCTACCGTTCCAGCCCTGACTACATGGATGTGACCGCCGCCGAACTTCGTGACGCAGCATTCACGCGAGACCACCGTCACGACGAGCAGCGCAAGGTCACTCTCATTCCTATTCTCCTTGGCACACGTCCGATCGGTGCGGTGGGCATCACTGGTGAAGGTACCTCCCCTGAGGCGCTGGATGCGGTCTGCGGTCTGGCTGCCATCGCCATCGAGCGGGCGGGAGCAGTCGAAACGCTGACACGAGTTCAGGCCTCTCGCGAGAGTGAGCGCCTACGCAACGCGCTGCTTGACTCCGTGGCGCACGAGTTGCGAACACCGCTGACCTCCATCACTGCCGCTATCACCACCCTGCGAAGCGACCCTCTCCTCGACAAGGAGCAAAGCGGAGAGTTGATGCAGGTGATCGAAGAAGAGGCCGCGCGTCTGGATCGACTCGTCGGCCAGGCGATGGAGATGGCGGAGCTGGACGCGCACGACATCAAGCTTGACCTGAGAATGCAGTCCATGCGCGAGGCCGTCGATCTTGCCTTGGAGGCAGTACAGGGACCACTCAAAACTCACCCCGTCGAACTTCGTTTTCCCGAATCGCTGCCTCTGGTGCAGATGGATCTGGAGCGCATCGCCAAGGTGCTGCAGCATCTGCTGGAGAATGCGGCGAAGTATTCAGCCGAAGGCAGCCCAATATTCGTCAGCGCCGAAGTCTCGAAGGGACAGCTCGTCACAAGCGTTGCAGACCGCGGTGCCGGTGTCGATGACCTGGAGAAGATGATGATCTTCGACAAGTTCTACCGCGGACAGGGCCAGCGATACAGGGTGCAGGGTACGGGCATGGGGCTAGCCATCGCGAAGGCTATCGTCGAGGCGCATGGCGGATCGATTGAGGTCACCAGCCAGCCTACGCAAGGCTCCGTATTTTCCTTCTACCTGCCGCTGAACTTGTCGGGCCGTTGAAGCTACAACTTCGGCAGACTCGTAACGTTCCATCCGCCGCCAAGCGCCTTAATCAGAAGTACGCTCGCATCCATCTCCCGGCGCATGATGTCGATGTCGTTTCGTTCATTGCTGAGCGCTGTCGTCTGTGCCGTCACCACCTGCAGATAGGTATCGAGCCCACCGACGTATCTGTTGTTGAATATCTGCTCTGCCGACTGCGCTGCCGCCGTTGCCTGGTGTTGATGTGCCGCCTCCTGGTCGAGAACGCGCAGTGCGACCAGATTGTCCTCGACCTGCTGAAACGCAGTCAATGTTGTCTGTCGATAGTTCGCGACAGTCTCGTCGTAGCTGGCATTGGCCTGCTCAGATACAGCCGCTCTCCGCCCCGCATCGAACACCGTCTCTGACAGCGTTGGACCGATAGACCACAGGAAACTAGCAGGATTGAAGAGATTCCCGAACGAAGATCCCTCGAAGCCCACAGCCCCGCTCAGCGAAATCGTCGGATAGAAAGCAGACCGTGCGATGCCGATTCGATCGTTCGCCTCGGCGACCCGACGTTCTGCTGCCGCGATGTCCGGGCGGCGTTCCAGAAGTTCGGAAGGCAGACCCCGGAGGAATCGCAGGTGGCCGCGCATCAAGCGGAGCGTCGGACAAAGAAAAGGATGCGGGAGGCTTTCCCAAGCAGAATGGCGATCGCATGTTCGAACAGTGCGCGTTGCAGCGTGATGTCGCGCGCCTGCACCTTGGCATCCTCAAGCTGGGTCTCCGCCTGGTCGACGTCGGACTTCGGAGAGACCCCGCCTTCGAAGCGATTTCTTGTGATTCGATACGCCTCTTCGTACGCCTTCACGGTATCGTTCAGCAGTTTTTCCTGCGCGTCGGCGCTGCGGGCTTCGAAGTAGTCCACCGCGAGTTCGGCCTGAAGGCTCAGCATCACTGTTTGTCGATCACCTGCGCTTGCCTGCGCCTCTTCTCGCGCAGCGCTGACAGTGCGGCGAACCCGACCCCAGACATCGATCTCATAATTCAAATCAACCGGCAGTTGAATCACGCCAACGCCATTTCCATTGGGGTTGTTCACGTTGAAATAGGGCTGATTGGACGACTCGCGCAGACCTCCAGCGAACGGAGCAACTCCGACCGTTGGATACAACGAAGCATGGTTGAAGCGGATCAAAGCGCGTGCCTCGCGGAATCGCGCATCTGCCGCTTTGAGATTCTGATTGTTCTCCGCCACCTGAGGCTCAAGAACATTCAGTTCAGCGTCGCCAAAGATCGTCCACCAATCTCCACGCTGAGTCGCATCGGCAGGCTGTGCAACCTGCCAGTTGACGCTCTCTTTGGCTGCATTAGGATTGGCGGCGGGATTAGCATCCAGGCCTGCTTCCTTGAACGCAGGCGTCATAGGGACCGATGGCTTAACATACTTCGGCCCAACCATGCACCCGCTGAGCAGAAGCGCTGCAAAAGGAGCCAGAGCTGACGGACGTAGCGTCACTGGGACCCCGCTTCCTTCTTCATCTGGTTCGCGTTCTCGTCGACGTGGTTCTTCACCTGCACCTCCTGCCCGCTGGCCAATGAGTCGGAAGGATCGAGAATCACAGCATCGGTCGCCTTCAGGCCTGAGGAGATCTCCACGTTGGCGCCGGAGTCCTTGCCGATCACCACCGGGACCAACTGCACGCGGCCATTACGAACGACCCCTACCTGTAACCCTTGCGCACGGAACAGCAGAGTATTGGCGGGAATCATCAGGCCCGAAGCATGTTCCGGCACCTTGAAGTGAACAAATACGTAGGCACCCGGAAGCAACTCTCCTTTGGGATTGTCGATATCTACTTCGACGTTCAACGTGCGGGTCGCGGGGTCGATTGCGTTCGAGTTGCGCGCAACCGTACCAACAAACGACTTGTCGGGATACTCATCCAGCGTCAGATTTGCCTTATCGCCCTGCTTGATGGACGTAGAGTAGGCCTCTGGAACCGAAACGAACACGCGGATCTTTTGTATCGAAGCAAGGTGGAACAGCTCCTTCGGCGTCGTATTCTCACCCGCCTGGATCAGTCCACCAATATCGATATTGCGTGCCGTCACAATTCCATCGAATGGTGCGTACACCTTCTCAAACGACTGCAGTTGTTCCAGTCTGCGCACGCTTGCCATCGAAGCATCCACCGCTGCCTTCTTAGCAGCCGCATCGCTCACCGCAACATCGGTCTCCTGCTTTGAGACCGAGTTCGTCTTCAATAGATTCTGATAGCGGGCCGAGGTCGTATTGGCCAGGTCGAGATTGGCCTGCGCACTCTTCAGGTCAGCCTGGGCTACCTGAAGTTGCTGATCCAGCTCCGGCGTCTCGATGACCGCCATCAGCTGTCCCTTCCGGACGTGCGCTCCTATATCGAAGTACCAGTTCTTCAGATAGCCGCTCGTACGCGCATAGATAGGCGTGTCGACATACGCCTGAGTGTTGCCTGGGAGCGCCAGTCCAGAAGACAGACTCGAAGTCGCTGGGTAAATTACATTCACAAAAGGAACTGCTTCGGCCTTTGTATCTTTCTCCAGCGTGCTTTCGGTGTTACGGCGCGCGATGATACCGAAGATGACGATCAGTGCCACGATCAAGGCAATGAATGCTGCTCCAATCCACGTCCCTTTCGTCAAGCGAGCCTGCTGAGGCTCCGGAGGGTCCGTTGAGAGCTTGCCCGATGGTGTACTCGTATCCTCGTTCATCTCTGTCTCCACCTCAGTCCCGCTTGTCATAGGCTCTCTTTCAATATTCATAAATTTTTCAAGCCCCGGCCGTCGAGTGGTGCTCATGGTCCTCTTCCACAGCTGCGGTCTTCTTGTCGGAGCTGTGAAGCAGAGCGAAGACCGAAGGAACGAAGATGAGTGTTGCAATTGTTGCAAAACCAAGTCCGCCAATCACCGCGCGTCCCAGCGGTGCATTCTGCTCTCCGCCTTCGCCGGCGCCAAGCGCCATCGGAATCATGCCGATAATCATTGCGAGTGCCGTCATCATAACTGGCCGGAAGCGCGTAGCTCCAGCTTCGATCGCCGCTTCAATCGCGCTTCCATGATGTGTGAGACGCTCCTTGGCAAAGGACACCACAAGAATACTGTTCGCTGTGGCGACACCCATGCACATAATCGCGCCCATTAGCGCAGGGACGCTCAGCGTGGTTCGTGTCGTAAACAGGAACAGAACGATACCCGCAAGCGCAGCAGGCAGAGCCGTAATGATAATGAACGGGTCAAGCCACGACTGGAAGTTAACTACGATCAGCAGGTAGACCAGCACAATCGCGAACCCCAGCCCGGCAATCAGTCCGAAATACGAGCTGTTCATCGTCTCGATCTGTCCGCGTACTCTTACAAAGCTACCGCGCACCAACGACTTTTCGTTGCGCGCGACAATCCTATTAATGTCTCTGCCCACCGACCCAAGATCGCGCCCCTGAACGTTTCCATAGATATCCAGCGTGCGGCGAATGTTGTAATGCGTCACAACCTGAAGCTCGTTACTGCGTGTAATCTTTGCGACGTCTGTCAGAATCTCGGGTTGCTTCGCCGTCGGTGAAGAGATCGGAATATTCTCAAGTGCATTCAGAGAGCTGATCTGATACTGCGGTGTCTGCGCCACGATATTGTAGGTAACACCGTTCTTCGGGTTCAGAAAGAACTGCGGGTTCAACTGCGTGCTGCCGCCAAGGATGTTGAGCAGACTACTGCCTACGTCGCGCTCGGAGTATCCACCTTGCGCTGCCTTGGTGCGGTCCACGTCGACGTTCAGCACCGGATAGTCGTCCGGCTGCTGAATGCGAAGATCCACGAGACCTGGGACCTGCCGCAGTTCGCTGAGAACCTGATCCGCGACCTTCCGGTTCGCAGCAATGTCCGAACCTTCAAACTGCACGTCGATCGGTGCCGGCAGCCCGAAGTTCAAAATCTGGGTCACGATATCCGAGGGGAGAAAGTAGAACGTAACTCCTGGAAACTCGTGCGGCAGGTTCTTGCGCAACGATGCGACATAGTCCGCCGTCGGATGGTGGTCTTCCTTCAAAGAGACCAGAATGTCAGCGTCTCCCGCCCCGATCAAGCCCGATGTCGCATGCTGATAGTTCAGCGTGCTATATGGCAGGCCGATATTATCCAGAATGTTGTCCATCTCAGCAGATGGAACCGTCTTCCGAATGTTCTGCTCGACCAGATCGCAGAGCCTCGCAGTCTCCTCGATGCGAGTGCCGCTCTTGGCTCGAACGTGCAGAATGAAAGAGCCATTGTCCGTACTTGGAAAGAAGTTCTGTCCAAGGAACGGCACCAGCGCAAAGACGCAAAGACAGATCAACAGAAAGATGGGGACGAAGAAGACTCGTGCTGCGACCAGTCGACCTAGCAGGTCTTGATAGCTGCGGCGGATCTTCTCGAAGGTTCGTTCAAATCCACGCTGAAAGCGGGCGAGGATGTTGTTGGATGGAGCTGCGTTATGGTCATGCGCCTTCAGCAGGTACATCGCCATCGTCGGCACGAGCGTACGTGAAAGAACGTACGAGGCGAGCATGGCAAAAACCACAGCTTCGGCCAGCGGAACGAATAGGTAACGCGAGACGCCGCTCAGGAAAAACATAGGGAGGAACACAATGCAGATACAAAGTGTCGAGACCAGGGCAGGCACAGAGATCTGCGCCGCGCCCTCAAGAATGGCATCGTGCAGATCGCGCCCCTCCTCCAGGTAGCGCTCGATATTCTCGATCGTCACGGTTGCATCGTCCACCAGGATGCCGACCGCCAACGCCAGTCCTCCCAGCGTCATGATGTTGATCGTCTCTCCCAGCAACCCGAGGATGATCACAGAAGTCAGGATCGACAAGGGAATCGAGACCGCGATGATGATTGTGCTTCGCCAGCTTCCCAGGAACAGGAGGATCATCAGCCCGGTCAGCACAGCAGCGATCACCGCCTCGCGAATTACCCCCGTCACTGATCCACGAACGAAGATGGACTGGTCGCCGATCGGCGTGATCTTCAGCTCCGGCGGCAGTGTCAGCTTTACCCTTGGCAACAGAGTGCGAATGCCGCTCACAACGCTTAGCGTGGAGGCGGTACCGGACTTCAGAATCGTCATCAGCGCACCGCGATGGCCATCCTGTCGAACGATGTTCGTCTGCGGAATGCTTCCATCCGTCACAGTGGCAACGTCGTGCAGATAGATCGTCGTTCCGTTCACCTGCTTGATGGGTAAATTGCTGATGCCCTCAAGCGTCACCGGCGACGAGTTGATGTGAATGTCGTACTCATCTTCGCCGATCTTCGCCGTCCCGCCCGGCTGCACGACATTCTGCGACGTCATCGCGTTCAGTACATCGTTCGGCGACAGCCCCTTGGCCTGCAACAGCTTCGGATCGATATTCAACATGATCGACCGCTGCTTGCCACCGTAAATATTCGGAATCACGGCGCCCGAAACCGACACAAGTTGCGTGCGGACAAAGTTCAATCCAAGGTCGTTCAGCTGCTGCTCGCTTAGCCCTTCGCCTGAAAGGCCAAGCTGCAGAATCGGCACGCTCGACGCGCTGAAGTTGATGATCTGCGGCGGCAGAATCCCCGGCGGCAGTTGGCGCAGTTGAAACTCGGAGGCCGCAGACACCTGAGAGTTCGCCGTATCCAGACTCGCACCCGGCTGCAGGTAAAGCTTGACGACAACCTGGCCTGCCACCGTGGTCGACTCGATATGCTGAACGTTATCGACCAGCACCGTTAGCGACTTCTCATACGGCGTCGTCAGTCGCCCCTCGAGCTCCTCTGGATTCAGCCCCGTATACTGCCATGCGATCGACACCACCGGAATATTGATATTCGGAAAAATATCCGTCGGTGTATTCATGATCACGACCGGCGCAGCAATCAAGATGAGGATCGCCAGCACGATAAACGTGTAAGGCCGGCTAAGCGCAATTTTTACGATCCACATCGACGAGGCTCTCCTGGTCCGGTGAAATCTTCTCTATAGAGTAAGACATTTCTTCCTGCGTATAGGTCTCACAGTTATTTCCGCGAGCGTCCATCGGAAAAACCGATATCCTGAAATCGGAGCTACAAACATGGAGCTAAGACACTTACGCTATCTCTGCGCCGTTGCCGATCACGGCACCTTCAGCGAAGCCGGCCGCCAGCTTCACATCTCACAGTCCGCTATCAGCGAGCAGATCGCCGATCTCGAGCGTGAGGTCGGCGGAGCTCTCATCGATCGCACCTCAAGCCGTACGCGCCTCACACCGCAGGGGCGGCTTTTCCTCGCTGAAGCCCGCAAAACTCTAATCGCCGCCGACCGCGCCCTCGAAATCACGCAACGCTCTCTCCTCGGCCAGGTCGGTTCGCTCAGCATCGGCTTCTTCCTCTGGGGTGCAGGAGGCTTCTTCGCCCGCATCATCCGCGACTATCGCAAGCTCCACCCCGACATCAAGCTCTCGCTCCACGAGATGCGCACTCCCGAGCAGATGGAAGCCCTGACGAACGGCAAGATCGACGTCGCCTTCGCCCGGCCGCTCGAAGCTCCCTACGATCGCACCCTCCGCGCCGAGCTTCTCTATCGCGATCCCGTCGTCGTTGTCCTGCCCCGTGACCATCCCCTGGCTGGAACCCCCATCTCAATCGATGCTCTGGCCGGCGAGCGCTTCGTCCTCTGCGATCGGGAGATGACACCCATGCTCTTTGACGGCATCGTCGCGCTTTGCTCCTCCGCGGGCTTCTCACCAAACATCGTCAACACCTCCGCGGCCTGGTCCAGCGTGCTCACATTGGTCGAATCTGGCGAAGGCGTAGCGCTCGTTCCCTCCGGCGTCCGTTACCTCAAGCCGCCCGGCGTCGTCATCTCCCCGCTCGTCCCGCAGGACCTTTACATGGGCCTCTCCGTCGTCTGGAACCCGCAGAACGAGGGGCCGATCCAGCAGAACTTCCTCCGTCTTGTCCGCGAAAACAAGGATCGTATTCAGCGCACCAATGGCAACTAAGCCTGTGCCGTGGCAACTTGCGGAGCGTTTAGTGTCTAATGCTCTCCATGATCAGACCCTGCTTCCTCGTCATCGACCGGGAGTTCCCCGGCAGCATCTCGACCCGCAAGCTCGTGATCGAGACGGCCAAGTTCAATGTCATAACGGCTTACAGCGGTCAGGAAGCCCTTGAGATCTTCACGAGATTTCCTGCCGTGAACGGCATCGTTCTCGACGGCGGCCTCGACGACATCCCCTGCGACGAACTTTCCCGGAAGATCAAGCAGATTCAGCCGAAGATCCCCATCATCGTAATCACCACGCCCGGGTTTAAAGGGTGTCCCGAATCCGACTACCAGCTTGAATCCTTCGACCCTGCCAAACTGCTTGAGATCCTCCGTAGCCTCAAGCCCGAGGCGTCGGCTCAGATCGAAAAACGCAACGAAGAACTCAGCCGCGAAAAACTCTCGTAGCATCTGCACCACGCAAAAAGGCCCTTCACCCTCGCAATACTCTGCGAAGAGAAGGGCCTTCCTATCGATTTGCTTATTTAACTGCTTCGACGTCGATCGTGAACTGAACCTCATCGCCGAGCGAAGGCTCAGTAAACTTCGAACCAAAGTTGAAGTCGCTGCGCTTCAGCTTGCCGGTAGCGGAGAACCCGGTCGCCATCTTGCCGCCCATGCTCTTCTGTGGAGGCGTCGGTCCGTCCACATCCAGCGTCACGCTCTTGGTCACGCCGGTCAGCGTCAGATCGCCAACAATCTTCAGCTTGCCAGGGGTGCCTGTCACGGCAGTCGACTTGAAGGTCATCGTCGGAAACTTCTCGACATTGAAAAAATCAGGCGACTTCAGGTGACCGTCGCGCTTTTCATTATTTGTCGTAACCGTGGTCGTAGTAATCGTGGCTTCCACGCTGGACTTGGTCGGATCCTTCTCATCCCAGATCACGTTACCGGTTACACCACTGATCGAACCCCGCACCGTGCTCACCTCGATATGCTTAATGGCGAAGTTCACCTGCGAGTGGTTCGGGTCGATAGCCCAGGTTGAGGGTGCGTTCTGGGCGAACGCGCTAACTCCGGTCAGGAGCAGGGCAGAGAGGGCGGCGGTAAAGAGGCGACGGTTCATAGGTGGTTCTCCTTATTAAGGTGGGTCTGCTGTGAGATGTCATCGATTAGGCGGCCGACTCAAAAAATATGTGCCGGCCACCGTTGCATTTAGCGAAAATTCAAAGCCCTCTGAGCGAGAGAGAGATTAGGCGAGGTCGAACAATAGTACCTCGCTATTGCCTGCTCCCTGTGCGGTCACGTCCAGCAACTCCTCATCATCCGCGGCAACAGCATCGCCGGTCTTCAAAGATTTGCCGTTCACCGTAACCTCACCGTGAATCACATGCAACCACGCATGTCGCTTCTTACCCAGCGGATAAGTAAGCTGTTTCCCCGGCGTAAGCTCAGCAACAGATACGCTCGTGTCCTGATTGATCGTCGCAGCTCCGGCGACCTTCTCCGGCGAAGCCAGCAGCTTGAACTTGTCCAGCTTCTCTGCTGCTTCAAACTTCAACTGCTCGTAGCCAGGCGTTGTCCCTCGGCTCTTCGGCTCAATCCATATCTGCAGAAAGTGCACCGGCTCGGTCTCCGAACCGTTGAACTCACTGTGCACCACGCCGCTGCCGGCCGACATCTTCTGAATCTCGTTCGGCCCCAACACCTCCACGTGGCCCATGCTGTCTTTATGGGCGAGCTTGCCCTTCAGCACGTAGCTCAGAATCTCCATATCGCGATGCGCATGTGCACCAAACCCACGACCCTCCGCCACACGGTCTTCATTGATCACGCGTAGCGAACGATACCCCATGTGCGCCGGATCGTGATAGTTGGCAAATGAAAATGTATGGTGCGAATCCAGCCATCCGTGGTCGGCATGGCCTCTTTCGTTACTCTTGCGAACAGTCAACATAATGTTTCCTCTCCTTCGTGCATCCGGCCGAGCGCTCAGGCCGAAACTTGTGTGTTCTGGTCCTTCTGCTGTGTCGGAACCGCAACCTTCGCCGCGAGCCCGATCTTCTTCAAACCCTCGTACATCGTTCTGCGTTCTTCCTCTGAGAGCCCTGCCGTCACCAACTCCAGGTCCTTCTCATGCCGTGCGTAGATCTCTTCGATGAAGCCCTTTCCTTCACACGTCAGCTCCACCAGCCGGATTCGCCGGTCTGAGCTGCAGCTTCTCCGCACGACCAGTCCGCGCTTCTCCAGCCGGTCAATCGCCGAAGTCATCGAAGCACTTGCCAGCAAGACCTTTTCGCCGATCACCGAGATCGTCTGCGGGCCTTTGTGCAATAAGACCTCCAGCACCATAAAGTCACTTAAGCCAAGCCCTTGTCCGGTGATGGACCCTTCGATATAGCTCACAATCGAGCCATAAGCCCGGGCCAGAACTAACCAGAGCCGAGGTGCCGAAACGTTATTGCTCTGATCTGTCATCTCGGCTCCTCCCAACTCCTACGACATAAGATATCTCGACATCGAGATAAGATTCAAAAGTATCTTATTCAAAGCTTCTTACTGACAGAAGCTTTTCAGCGAACGATGGCAAATTTTAAGTGCATCTCATTCATTTTCAATGATTTGGGTCGACTGAATATACTTGGCTACCCAGGGGTCTATCACTCACCCGGAAAGCGGAACAAGCCAGCCAATAGAAACGCGCCAACTCCGAAACACATTCCTACGGCGATTAGTTTTAAGAGATCAGAACCGTGGGCGGCTGCGAGGCGAGGATTGCTTAGGCTGTTTAGGAGTGGCATAACGCCGAACAGTATGACAAATACGCCCGCAATCCTACTTTGTTTACGTTTGTTCATGCCAGCCATGCTACCGCCTGAACTGTGTTTTCTATAAATACTCCCTAGCCCGTCGCACCATCGCCGCGACGTTTTTCAACTCATGCACAGTAGCCGAATATCCGTTCTGACTAACGCGCTCCAGTACGTTTGCCCTCTTTTCGAGACGCCCAAGGGCCCAGTATTGCTTTCCCACTTACAGCACACTTTTGAAGACGAAGACCAAGAGCACGACGAAGATAAACCCGTCGGAGACCATCGCCATGTACTCCTTTGCGTTCTTTTCCCGCGAAAAGACGTGCAAAGCACCTGCAAGACCGTAGTAGAGTCCACCCACGACGGCAGCAGGGACAAGCCAGCCGACCCGAAACAGAGTACAGACTCCCAGGAAACCCATCGACAGGTTGGCAAATCCCACTTCGCGGACAATCGCAAAAGAGCCTGTGTCATGAACGCCGAAGATCTCCTCGGCAGTGAAGCGTGGTTGAATGACCTGCCGAAGCCCCGCAAGAAACAGTCGGACACCAACGCCCCAGAACACAAACCACTTTCCAGCCAACGCCAAATTCATTGCATGGTGAGACAGGACGGCCTCAGCCGCGATGGAGACAACTGGAAGGACAAAAAGAAGCAGGATCACAGACGCGAAGTACATTAGCTCCTCCGTGCTAGCGTGCTGGATGGGAGAGACTCATCCTCGGCCCAGCTGTCGTCCCACCTTCTTCATCTGGTCCAACACCTCACCTGCGTCTGGCGTCGTGGCAGGCAACACAGCGATACCCGCTGCTTGGAGCGCCGCTTCAACAACGAGCTGTGCCTCGGTCTTTGCAGCGCCTATCCCCTCCGCGCCAAACGTCCAAGCCCGCTTCCCATGGAGCGAACCGGGAGTGCCACCGCTGAGCAACGAAAGCAATCCTTCCAGTTCCTCAGTCTTCGGTCGCACATCCTCAAGCCCAATCACCACAGCGTCAGCCCACAGCAGGTCGGCCTCCTTCAGAGTTCCGTAGCCTTTATGACCCACCTCGACCGCTCCAGCCACCACCAGCCGTCTTAGCCGAATATTCGCTCCGGACTCCACCGCGCCGACCCCAACCGCGAGCGCCAACTGCTCGGTATGCTCCGTATTCGCCTGAAATATAACCAGGACATTGCTCATCAGGACCACTCTCCCGCACCAGAAGCAACCCTCGCTTCCAGCCACGCCTCTATCGTACCGTCAACATCTACACGTCCCGCTCCGGACGGCGACGCCAACAAGCCCCGGCAACGATCAGCTTGGGGGCATCGTAGGCAGGGTCATTTAGCCGAAAAATAAATATCAAAAAGCTGTCGTATTTTTAAGCACCCGAATTAGTGGCCGCTGAACTACCACTTCAGCCACACAAATCACCACAAATCCACCACGATTTACCATCCAAAAAACACCCCAAATTCAAACAAACCCCTGTAAAAACGCACCCTCCACCACGCGCAATTTTTTTTGTGTCAAAAACACAAAATCACCCCTCCGTCTCGAGGGGCTTGCGTGCGAAGTAGTAGAGCGAGAAGGCAAGCAGAGCGAACATGACGACGCTCACCCAATCATGATGCAGCGGATTATGCTCACTGAACCGCGGAATGGAACGATCCGTGGCCGCCTCGTAAAGTTTGACGCAAACACCCAGCAAACCAACGATTCCGCCCGCCGCAATCAGCCCCGAAGCATACAGCGAACCGGGGGAGATCTCAGATTCAATCGTGACATCGCGAGCAGTAATCGTGTTGAGAATCGGAAGACCGCTAGGATCAGCATGTGTAGGATCCGTAGGGTCAAAGTCAGGATGCTGGGCCAGCCACAGGTCTCGGTCAGAGTGCCACAAAGCCAGAGATGCGTCGTGTTCCGCGCGTGCTTTCTGCGCTGCATGTCGATGCATCGCCTGATCAACCATCCAGCGCATCACGCCTCCCACAAAGATGGCCAAGGTCGTAGCGATGCTCAAATACGCGCCAACAGCGAACGTAAGCGAGCGAACGCCGAGCATCTCGACGACGAGGACAATCGCAACACCGAGCAGAACAAGCGCCCACGGAAGTTTGCGGCTGAGGATTCCATTGATGACGGTAGCCATAAGACGGCCTTGTGGGGCCGCGGCCTTTTCGCTTCCAATGCCCTGAATCCACTGCACTTCAATCTCGCCATTGGTGGGGTTGTAGAGGTACTTGCCATCATCAAGCGTGGTGGAACCGATGGCGTTGAGTAGGAGGTAATGTTTTGCGTTGGTGAGTTCTTCTTTGGCCTGGTCGGCGTTGTGCGAAGTGAGTGTAATTCTGTCGTTGCCCGTGAAGTAGCCATTGTTCTGCACGCCATCGGGGAGATGATCGAGGGAGAAGGCTATTGGTTTAGGCAGGCGCTGAAAGGTCTCAAGCCCCTTGTTCATCGCGTTGAGCGTGGCTCCGATGGAGAAGATGGAGACGATGACGCCGATCATGATGGCGATCTGCTGCTTCCACGGCGTAGCTCCGATGAGGTAGCCGGTCTTGAGGTCCTGCGAGGTGTCGCCTGCGTTGGAGGCCGCGATGCAGACGACTCCGCCGATGGTAATGGCGAGCGCACCGAAGGCGGGTGCGGTCCAGCCTTTGACGAGGAAGATGGCGGCTGTGGCCATAAGTGTCGCGATGGTCATGCCGGAGACCGGTGAGGCGGAGCTGCCGACGATGCCGACGATTCGCGCGCTAACAGTAACGAAGAGGAAGCCAAAGATGACGACGAGAAGGGCCGCAGCGAAGTTGGCGAGAACGCCGACCTGGGCTCCGGGGATAGGTTTGAACTGCAGGAAGAGGAACATCATCAGGATGAGGAGGAGTGAACCGCCGAAGACAACGAAGGGCGGAAGGTCATGCTCAGTGCGTGAGGGTTGTGCGGCGGCTGCCTTGCCTGTGCCGGTCTTCTTGAAGCCCTGCGTCAATGCACCGACGATGGTGGGCAGGGTGCGTAGGAGGGTGATGAGTCCGGCGGCTGCGACTCCGCCTGCACCCATGGGTCGGACGTAAGTGCGCCAGAGATCTGACGGGGACATCTGCGTAATAAGGACAGTGCCGGGATAGAGCGGGGCGGAGAGGTGCGAGCCAAAGAAGTAGATGGCGGGCATCAGCACGAGCCACGAGAAGATGCCGCCGGCGAGCATGATGGCAGCGACGCGGATGCCGATGATGTAGCCGACGCCGAGGTATTCGGGTGTGCAATCGGCGCGGATAGCGGAGCCTTTGAGGAGGTGCTGTGCGCCGAGATTGGGCTGGTAGTCGGGCTGACTGGGCCAGAGGGCGAAGAGGTTGTCGTTCTGGAAGAGAGTGTAAAGGCCGCCAAGACCGAGACCTAGGAAGACGCGGGATGCGAAGCTGCCGCCGCGTTCGCCAGCGATAAGAACGTCGGCGCAGGCGGTGCCTTCGGGATAGATGAGGTTATCGTGTTCTTCGACGATGAGCTGGCGGCGGAGGGGAATCATGAAGAGAACGCCGAGCCAGCCGCCGAAGAGCGCGAGGGCAAAGATTCTCGATGCTTCCAGATCAAATCCTAAAAAGATGAGCGCCGGAAGGGTGAAGATGACGCCCGAGGCAATGGACTGGCCGGCGTTTCCGGTGCTTTGGACGATGTTGTTTTCGAGGATGCTGGCTTTACCGAAGGCTCGCAGGATGGAGATGGAGAGGACCGAGATGGGGATTGATGCCGCGACCGTGAGACCGGCGCGAAGGCCAACGTAGACCGTGACGGCTCCAAACAAAACACCGAAGAGGGCACCGAGGATGAGGGCGCGGGTGGTGAGTTCGGGGCGGGTCTCGGTGGCGGGAACAAAAGATTTGAAGCTGGGCTTGCTCGGTGTTGATGTTGCCATGTCTTGGGTCTCTCGCTTGCTGAGGCTGTTGTTTAGCTTGGATGGGAGTGTATCAGCGGGAGTGCAGTGTCAGTCTACTGAGGTCGAGGGCTAATCGGTCGGTGGTTCTCTCTTGAGCAGCCGCGAAGCCGAGCTTGGTCAGTCCGCTTAGCCCTCTTTGTCTCTGGATGGCGTTTCCCTGAACTTGTTTAAACGCGATGTGCTGGGAGTAATATCACGGGATATCGAGGTAGGACGCTACGTGGAAGATAACAATAGCTCACGTCATGGCATAGCCAACTCTGCTCAGCCTCCCGATCTTCGTTCATGGAGGTTTCTGGATCTTTTTCGTAACGCCACCTCACCCATGATTTACCGCGCGGCAGTTGCCGTAGCGATTGCCTGGCTTCCTCTGGCCGTCTTGTCGGCGTTCCACGGACTGGCACCATTCCTATCGTTCCTCACCGACTTCGCGACGCAATCACGTTTTCTGATCGTGATTCCTGTGTTGATTCTGGGGGAGCGGCCGGTAGATGCCCGCTACGCGCTGGTAGCTCACCATTTCGAAACGTCTCTCGTCGCCGAAAACGAGCAGGCCAGATTTCAGTCGCAGTGGAGATCCCACGAAGATCTTAAGGACTTCACGTTGGTGCGAGTGATTCTGCTTGTGCTGACGTTTGCTATTGCGGGGTGGCTGAGCGAGTTCCTACGCCCGGAGGGAGCCGAGTTCTTGAGCTGGTGGAAGGGTGGCAATGGCTTTAATTTCTTCTCGCTCGCTGGGACGTGGGCGATATTTATCAGCTACCCAGTTCTCGTCTACCTCACTCTTCTGTGGCTCTGGAGGCAAGTGATTTGGGCGCGGTTTCTGCGGTCGACTACGCTGCTGAACCTTCGTCTCATCGCAGCTCACCCGGACCACCTGGGAGGATTGGGATTTCTGGAGGCCTCGCTTCTGGGGCAGCTGCCTTTTAGCTTTTGTCTGGGCGTTGGATTGGCTGGCGCTATCGGGAACCGGGTGTTCTATGAAGGACAAAAGGTGCTTGCGTATCGCTATCTGGCGCCCATTCTGATCGCAGTTGCGTTACTGGTATCAGTCGCACCTTATTTTTTCTTCACGCCGACTCTCATGCAGATGAGGCGTCGAGGCATGTTGCAGTATGGTGCCCTTGCGCGTGCCGTGGGAGAAAAGTTTGAACAGAAATGGCTCGAACGCGCCGATAGCCTGCCCGAAGATGTCCTGGCGACGACAGACTTCACGACAACTAACAATCTCTATTCGGTTGCACACAATATTGAAGAGATTCGCGTCGTTCCTGTAGCAGTGGTCGATGTCTATGTGTTCGTGGTCGCTGCGCTGATCCCTTGTATTCCAATCATCCTTGCTGCCCTACCATTCAATGTCATCATGCGGGCTGTCATGAAACTGGTGGTCTAGATTTGCCGTGCAGGAGTGGCTTTGTTGCTTGCTGTGCAGCTTCAATAAGTGGACATTGATTAATCGCGGCACCGGCCTATATTTCAGTCATGTTGCAGGCTGGCCGAGAATCCGTGCGTGCGTTTCGTCAAATTGCTTTCGCCCGATCTCTGTCGCTTATGCTCGTAGGCGGCTTGGTGACGATGGTGGCTGCATCCGGATACGCGCAACAGGATCAATCGATGGCTGGGATGAACATGGGTGACATGAGCAGCACGGGTAATATGGGCCCGAGCATGGAGGCGATGGAGGGTCATATGTACATCACGCCGCTGCGGCCGAAGCAGCCTGGAGATGAGGAGAAGGCAAAGGCCCTGTTAGCTCAAGTGAAGGCTTCCATCGAGCGGTACAAGGACTACCGGAAGGCTTTGGCCGACGGATATGTGATCGCGAATCCTAAGGTTGATCAGCCTCAGTCACACTTCAACAATCCGGCCAACATCAAGGAAGCCGAAAGCCATTTCGATCCGACCAAACCGTCCTCTTTGCTCTATCGCAAGACGCCAAATCAGCGCTACAAGCTGGAGGGCGTGATGTTCACGGATAGACCCGATGCGAGCGAAGATGAACTGAATGAACGAATCCCACTCAGCATTGTGAGATGGCACGAGCACACGAACTTCTGCGCAGCGCCAGCGGATAAAGTGCAAGAGTACTTCGGGAAAAGTCCGAAGTTCGGCATGTTCGGCTCGATCCGCACCGCAGATGCCTGTAAAGCCGCAGGCGGCAAGTTTTTCCCAACCATGTTCACGTGGATGATTCACGTCTTTCCTTACGAGGACAATTTGAAAGATGCGTTCTCCATGAACGACGACATACCTCATAATGCTGCCGATCGTCTGCTTCCGGGCATGGCGCAGTGACCGCCCGGATTAGCACTTGAAGTGCGCTCCGGTTGATGGAAGATCCCTCTGTGTGATCGAAAATTCCCGAGTTATGCGAAAGATCTCTTCTCAGGGACGTGAGTGCGTGCGGCTCTGGGTGTAGGATTCTCGCGGTTGAGATAACTTGAGGAAATATGACGTCGATGGAATGGCGAGCGCCTTCCGAGAGGTCTGGAGGATGTCTGATCTACTCTTTCGGGAACAATCGACTTCGATACCTGCCTCTTATCGCTGCGCTTTTGATTGTGCCTCGACTATATGGACAGGAGAGCTGCGACGAGGAGGTGAAACTTCTTGTCTCGCCCACGCAGATGCAGATTGCGGTCTCGGCTTTGGAAGCGGGGGGAGAGACTCGTGGGCGTATCTATTTTTATGACACGCCTGCGCTCGATCTGTTGTCGAAGGGTGTAATTCTTCGCTTGAGACAAGGCGAAGAGATTGACCTTACGGCAAAGTTGCGGCCAGTCGCCGGCGAGAAGATGGTCGATCCTACCCGCAGAGGCAAGGGCTACAAGTGTGAAGTGGATTTGAACGATGGAGTCGAGAATCAGTCGTTCTCGGTGGAGAGAAAGTATGCGGCAACAGAGGTGCCGGAGACGGGTATGGAGTTGTCAAAGCTCCTGAGCGCGGGTCAGAAAAAACTTGTCACGGCGTCAAAGGTAAAGATCGATTGGAAACGGGTGCGGCGTGTCGCGGATATTCAGTCGACGAGTTGGACCGTGCCCGCGAAACCGCCGCTGGGCAAGTTGAGCCTGGAGCTTTGGGAGTGGCCGGGTGGCAGCGTTCTTGAAGTTTCAACGAGGGGGGCGCTGGGGTCGGGACAGGTTACATACCGCCGATTGAAAGAGCTTGCGAATGAAAAAGGGTTGGCGCTGAACTCGAATCAGCACTCCAAGACAGCTATCGCGTTGGGAGAGATTGCCGCATCGTCCACGCACTAGCGTTGTCGGGCCGACCGAGATCAAGCGGATTCGCCGCTTGGCTCCACTTCTGCGGGAGGGTGGCGTGGAGTGGTGAGGCGGTGCCGAAGCAGAACGGCTATGGCGCAGGCGATGAGGAAGAGCATGGGGCCAGTGAAGATGAATCGATCGGTGATCCATTTGTCGTCGAGCATGCCGGGGGCTTGTCCATAGAGGGGGCCAAAGAAACGTTCGACACGGCCTACTGATCGGTGTGCGTCAAAGACGCTCGAGTTGCGCGATTGCCACGTTACGAAGCGGATGAGAAAGGCGAGTGTGACTGGCAGCCATGCCCAGAGGATGGGCGGCACGGCATCGGGCTCAGGCGGGAGTTGTGTCCCCACGGAGGGAAGAAGCGAGCGGAACAGGTCGCTGAGAGCGTTGCCGAGTTTGCCAAGGGGAATGAGGCCGATGACGAAGCCAGTGGCGGCGAAGATGGGAAGGAAGTAGCTGAGAAGGTAGACGAGGCGAGTGAGGTGCGTCCACTGCATCCTGGTGGCAAGCTGCCAGATGGGTGTGGTGAAGATCCATGAGAAGCGGATGGCTGCGATTGCGACCAGAAAGTAGATAAACAGGCATTTGGCGCACCATGTGACGGCTTTCAGCATGGTCAAGATGTAGCACAGGCGCATCTTTCTTGGTGCAGAATTGTTGACGATTTACCGACGTAAGGGGCTATACTGCGAGACATGACGCGGTCCGATGGACCTGGAGCGTCGGCGAGTGAGGTGAGTCTTCAGCGATTGCTTGAATGACAATGCGCTCGAAGTTGCCGCCGGGGGTCCACCCGGTGCTCCGCCTGGTGGGGTGGTGGAAGGGCGCGTGATGTCTCGCTGGTGGCAAGGGCCTGGATGGGTGGTTCGGGCGACGCTGGATGATCTGGTTACGACGTTCTATCCGAGCGACTGCAGGGTTTGTGGTGAGCCGCTGCTGAGAGCCGGTTTCTCTCCTATTTGTGATCAATGTATGGATGGAGTTGCGACGCAGTCGATGACGCTGTGTGTGCGTTGCGGTGAGGCGCTCGACATGGAAGGCGTGCGATACGCCGGGCAGTTTCCTGTAGAAGGCCTGGTGTGTTCGCCTTGCCGGATGGCGCCGCCTGAGTTTGAGCGGGCCGTCGCGTACGCCGTGTATCAGGATGCGCTGCGTGAGATGGTTCACCTGCTGAAGTACGAGCGGATGCGTTCTGTGGCGAAGCCGGTAGGTGGGCTGCTGGCGCGGGCGATCGAGATGCTGGAGGCGGAGGCGGGCAGGGAGTTGCTGGTGGTTGCGGTGCCACTGTTTCCGACGAAAGAGCGTGAGCGAGGATACAACCAGGCTGTGCTGCTCGCGGATGCTGCGCTTGCGGATCTGAAGAAGAGCAAGCCAACGTGGAAGCTTACGCCGGCGCATGACGTGATTCGCCGAGTGAAGGATACGAAGAGCCAGTTCGTGTTGACTCCGAAGGGTCGGAGACGAAATCTTCAGGGTGCGTTCGCGGTGAGAGATGGCGCGGCCGTGAGCGGGCGCGAAGTTTTGCTGGTGGATGACATTTACACGACCGGAGCGACGGCGAGGGCGTGTGCGCAGGTGCTGCGGAAGGCCGGGGCCAGCAAGGTTTGGGTGGCCACAGCATCGCGGGCGCAGGCGGAGATGGTGGCTTCATGGGATGCGGCGTCGAGTACGGCTGCCTGGGACGCTGGTTAGCGGGAGTCTGAACGAATTTGGAGTGTGTAGAGCAGCTTGGCGCGAAGTGCTAACAGTAGCTGGAACCGGAGGGCTTTGAGATGCAATCGGGGAAGATGCGGAAGCAAGGGCTAAGTGGAAAGCGACACGCGGGGCACGGTGCAGGACACGGCTCGGGACGCGTAACGACGGAGCGGGAGGTGCGGGTCGGCGTGTTTCGTCAGCCGGCGATGCAGACGCCGGTGCTTGTGCTGAATGCGTCGTACGAACCGATCAATATCTGTGGGGCGAGGCGTGCGCTGGTGCTGGTGCTGAAGGGGGTGGCGCGCACCGAGGAGGAGCAGGGTGCTGTGCTGCACGCGGCGCGGATGAGGGTGGCGATGCCGAGCGTGATCCGGCTGCTGGAGTATCGCAGAATTCCTCACCAGACGCGTGCGCTGAGCAGGAAGAATATTCTATTGCGCGATCGAAACTCGTGCCAGTACTGCAGCGTCATCCTGACCGCGGGGGAGTTGACGCTGGATCATGTCATACCGCGGTCTCGTGGCGGCTTGTCGACTTGGGAGAATCTTGTCGCGTGCTGTCACAACTGCAATCGGCGGAAGGGCAACCAGATGTTGCATGAGTTGACGGATATGAAGCTGCAGCGCGAGCCGCGGCCGTTTTCGCTGCACACCTCGCGGCACATCATGCGGATGATTGGCAGCGCGGATGCAGCGTGGCGAAAGTATCTCTACTTCGAGGCAGAGCCAGCGGCTTAGTGGCTGCATGGATGATGGTTGGTGGGTGCGTCATCGTATGCGACACTGTCGCGTATGACACTTTTGCCTCGGTTCAAAGCTCGATTGGCCGTTATTGGTTTGTCGTTGGTAAACGTCGCGGTATTTCTACCGTGGACGGGCGTAGCGGTTGCGCAGGCTGTTTCGTCTCCTATTGCGAGTGTGCCGAGCATCGATCAGGCGCTGGAGGCGCAGGTGCCTTCGGAACCAGCACTCTCCCCGGATGGACAGCGCGTGGTGTACGAGGTGTCGCGCACAAACTGGAAAGACGATGCGTTTGAGCGGGATCTTTGGATAGCGGATCGCGCGGGGAGCACGCATCTGCTGACGTCGCAGGTGAAGTCGAGCACTGGCGCGCAGTGGTCGCCGGATGGACGGTGGGTTGCGTTCGTGTCGGATCGTCCGGGTCAGTTTGCGGAGACAAAAGCCGATAGCAAGCAGCTTTACGTGATCGATCCCGCAGGTGGCGAGGCGCGGCAGGTCACCAAACTCGAAGATAGCGTAGATGAGTTTCGATGGGCACCGGATTCGAAGACGATCGCTTTTACGACGCAGGATCCGCTGTCGAAGGCGCAGAAGGATCGCGCGGAGCGATATGGGGAGTACACGGTGGTGAATGCGGATGAGCGGATGACTCATCTGTGGACGGTAGACGTGACGGCGGCTCCGGTTGCGGCTCCCGCTTCAAAGCCAGCTCCTTCTGGACCTTCGAACGGTGCTGCTGCGCCGCCGGTTGGCGTTCCCGAGGCTCATCGACTGACAGAAGGAGCTGAGTTCAGCGTGCAAAGCTTTTCGTGGTCGAAGGACGGGGTGAAGATTGCGTTTGCCGCTGCGAAGGATGGCGAACTGAAGCATGGTGGGACGGCAACGATCTATGTTGTCTCTGTCGCAGACAAGAAGGTCAAGAAGCTGGTGACGACTCCTGGGCCGAACGACGATCCGCAGTTCTCTCCGGACGGGAGCGAGGTTGCATTTGTAACTGCAGATGGTGCGCAATATTTTTTCTATGCGAACCAGAAGATCGCGGTCGTGCCGGTGACAGGCGGCAAACCACGTGTGGTGAGCGGGGATTTTGATGAAGACGCTCATTTGTTTGCGTGGTCGGAGAGAGGAATTTATTTTGGCGCGGTGAAGAAAACGGCGTCTCATCTTTATCGTTTGAATGTAACTGCGGGCACGATTGAGCAGGTGACGCATCCGAATGAACTGATGTCGTTCTCTCCATCGTTTTCGAAAGACTTCAGCGAGGTGGCCTATCGGGCGGCGCTGCCGAATACAGGTATGGAGATCTATATCGCTCCGACGACGGGTAGCGGTGCTGCTGTGCGCGTGACGCATCTGACAGACGCGATGAAGCCTTACACGTTGGCGCGGCGTGAGGTAGTGCAGTGGAAGTCGGGCGATGGCACGGTCATCGAGGGAGTTCTGAACAAGCCAGCGGACTTCGATGCGAAGAAAAAGTATCCACTGCTGGTGGTGATTCACGGTGGACCGACGGGTGTGGATCAGCCTGTAGTTAATCCTGATCGCTACTACCCTGTGGAGCAGTTTGTGGCGAAGGGTGCGTTGGTGTTGCGGCCGAACTATCGCGGCTCGGCGGGATATGGTGCGAAGTTTCGAGCGTTGAATGTGCGGAATCTGGGCGTGGGAGATTATGCGGATGTGATCTCGGGCGTCGATTATTTGATCGCGCAAGGCTTTGTCGACAAAGACCGCGTGGGGTCGATGGGATGGAGCGAGGGTGGTTATATCTCCGCCTTCATTACTACTTCCAGCAATCGATTTAAGGCCGTGTCGGTGGGAGCTGGTATCTCGGACTGGATGACGTACTACGTGAATACGGACATTACTCCGTTTACGCCGCAATACCTGCATGCAACGCCGTGGGACGATCCGGAGATCTACCGGAAGACGTCTCCGATCTCGTATATCTCGACAGCGAAGACGCCGACGCTGATTCAGCATGGGGACAAAGACAAGCGGGTACCGCCGCCGAATGGGTATGAGCTTCGGCAAGCTCTCGAAGACCACGGTGTGCCGGTGAAGATGGTGGTGTATCACGGCTTTGGGCACCCGATTGATAAGCCGAAGCAGCAGCGGGCGGTGATGGAGGAGAATCTGCACTGGTTTGGGCACTATATCTGGGGGGAACCGTTTGCCGAGGGAGTGGGACCGGGTACGGGGCCCGATGCGCCGAAGTAGCAGAGCTCGCGGAGGTGTCATTGCTGTTTCAGGACACTGCGAGTTGCAATGGGAATGTGATAGCTTCAGCGGCAGGAGAAAACGGATGTCTTATATCGAGAGTTATCAGTGCGATGTGTGTGGAGATAAGAAGGGTGAGGGCGGGGACTGGTGGCTGGCGTGGGTGGACTGCTTTCAGGGTGAGAAGCCGGAGGAGGATCAGCCGCTGATTAAATTGACGCGGTGGCAGAGTCATCATGCCCACTCGGCTGGGGTGAAGCATCTGTGCGGAGCGCGGTGTGCTGGAACGCTGATGGACCGGTGGATGACGCAGCAGCATGCTGACCCGGACTCGCATTGTGAGACGAAGTAACTATAGATTCGATTGGCCGGAACGAAAAGAGGCTCACGCAATAGTGAGGCTTTGTTCCGGCCAATCGATGTTTGAGCGCTCCCAGCGTTAGGGTTTTTGTGGGGACTTTGGGGTAGCGGGTGGTGGCTGCTTGTTGTCCTCGGGGGCTGCTTTTTTGTCGGTGATGTCTTCACCGTTGTAGATGATGCGCGCGGTGGCGTGGAACTGCTTGTAGTCCGAGTATTTAACGATGGTGCGGAGGTGCACGTCCTGCGAGAGGAAGCCGTCTCCGCCGGAGAAGTGCAGGTTGCCCTCGGCCTTGGTGTAGGTGGGGAACCAGTATTTGCCGTCAACCTGCTCGTAGTAGGTGGTGTAGGGCGGGGATAGGTCTTCGTGGCCTTTGCGTTTGTCGTCGGGAACGGACTTACCGTTGACGAGGACGATCTGGAAGTCCTGTTGGTCGACCCAGACCTTTCCTTGGAAGTAGCGCTTGTTTTTTTCGAGGACTTTGGGAGCCGCGCTGAAGACGTAGGTGTCGAGCTCGTCGATGTGCTGGCGGCCAAGATACGTGATGTCGTACTGAGGCAGGTCTTCGGTGGTGAGGACAAAGGGGAGGCGATGTTCGATGTCCTGGAAGTCGGCGGGGGACATCATGACGCGCTCGAGGGTGTTCTGGGGGGCAAAGACGACGTGCTCTTCGCGCTTGTTGTTGGCGTTGAAGGTGATGTCGGTGACCTGCTGGTATTCGCCGTCGATGCGGTTGGTGTCTTCAGTGAGGGTGTCGACTTTGACGGTCTGGCGGAAGGTGTAGTTCTGTCGGGCCTGGTTGAAGACGGACTCGCGGGCGGCGAACTTTTCGATGATCTGCTGCGGGGTCATGCCGGTGGGCTGGGCGGGATCGAGGGGGCCGAAGCCGGCCGGGTCCTGGGCGGCGGCGCCGTCTGGAATCGCTACAGCGGCGAAGGCTGGGGTGGTAGGGGCCGATAGCAGAAGAGAAAAAGCAAGAAGGCTCACAGAGGCGGCGGTATGGATCGGAAAGGGCTTCATGAGTAAGAACTCCATTAGTGCAACTGGGCTGTCTTTCCTGCGTTGCCCTGCACGCTACTAAGAATAGACGCGATTAAGGGAGGTTTGGTGATGTGGGTGGGAGTCGGGGAGATTGGGAGGTTGATCGGGCCTCGCTGGCCGGAGGTGGCGGGAGCCGAAGGGGTGGTCGGCGTGCTGTGGTTGCTGGGGATTCGCTCGCGGGCTCGTGCGGCGGAGTGGCGCCGAGAACGACGGACGAATGAGGAGCTGCAGGCTTACGCGCGACTGGACGTGCGGCTGACGGCGGATGGGAAGGTGCTTGATCTGGCGACGCGTGTGAGCCGTTTGATGGCGGAGAAGAGCGGGTTTCGCAGGACGGCGATGTTGGCGCGGGATGCGCGGGGAGGGTTTTCGGTCGCCGCTAGTGCGGCTATGGAGGACCAGACGGTGGAGTCGCTGAATGCGTGGGCGGAGCGTGTTCTAGTGGCGACGGAGCGTGAAGATGGAGTTGGTGTTCGGCGGAATGATGGGAGTCTGGGTACGCGGCTGGGGAGCAATAGTTTTACTGTGATTCTGGGCCAGGGAGCGGCGGCGGGTGAGTATCGGCTGGCGATTGTGATTCCGCTGTGGACGACGGGAGGGCGCGTTTTGGGGGCGCTGGCCGTGTGTGCTGATGGCTCGACAAGTGTGCGCAGAAGCATGCTGGAGGAGGCGCTGGCACCGCTGGAGGCATTGGGAGTGAAGGTGGCGCGGTCGATAGAAAACGCTGCGGTGGCGGAGAGGTTGCTGCGTGCGGAGAGGCTGGCTGGATTGGGTCTGTTGGCCGGGGGGATGGCGCATGCGCTGAGCAATCCGTTGACTGCGGTGCTTGGGTTTGCGGAGTTGATCGCGGGTTCGACGGGCGAGATGCGGGTGAAGACGGACGCGGAGATCATCGTTCGCGAGGCACTGCGTATGCGGCAGACGGTGGAGACGCTGCTGGACTTTTCGCGTCCAGTTACGACGAGCGAGGGGCAGGTTGACCTGATAGAGCTGGTGCGGGAGCTGGCGGCGGCTTGTGCGGAGACGCTTGAAAAGAGAGGAGTTCGGCTGGTTGTTCAGGCTGCGGACGAGGTGCTGGCGGTAAGGGGAAACAGGCATCGGCTACGGCAGTTGCTGGAGCATCTGTTGAACAATGCGGCGCAGGCGCTGGCTGGTGTTGATTGCGCGAAGGAGGATGAGGAGCTGGTGATTCGGGTGTCGGTGAATGTGACGGGGGGCGTGCCTGGCGGTGAGGGGAGTGAGGAGCGAAAAGCTCATTTGATTGTGAGTGATACGGGACCGGGGTTTCATGAGCCGGGGCGGGTCTTTGATCCGTTCTATGCGATGGAGGCGGGCGACGGTGCGGGGCTGGGGTTGAGTATCTGTTATGGGATTGTGCATGAGATCGGGGGAGAGATTCGTGCGTTCAACATGCATCCGCATGGCGCGGCGGTGGCGGTGGAGCTGCCTGCGATTGAATTTGCAGAAGAAAAAATTATGAGTGGGGCGGGAGAGGGAGCTGTCAGCGTAAGTGATTGAGGATAGAGCGTTTGGCTTGCTGGTTTTTGTGGCGCATTCCGTGGTGTTTTGTGTACGAAGCGTGGTGTTTTTCATGGTGTTTGTGTGGTGATTTTTGCGGTCTAAAAATGTGCCAGCTTTTTCTTAAATATTTTTCGGGCGGGAGCGGGATGCGCGCATGTCTTCTCCTTGATTCCCCCTTTGGATGTGATCATCCCGTTGCGTTTAGACTGGCGCGATGACGGATCAGATGTTTTTCAGGGCTCGCGCTGGAGTGGTGGCGGCGATCGTTGCAGGGATTTGCGCTGTCTGTTCGGCGCAGGTTGGGGCTTCGAGTGTTGGGGCAGCAAAGCGGCCGATGACGTTTGAGGATCTGCAGCGGATGAAGCGGGTGAGCGATCCGCAGATCTCGCCGTCGGGCAGGTGGGTGATGTTCTCGATGACGGAGGTCGATCTCGAGAAGAACTTGAAGGTGAATCATCTGTGGGTGGTGCCGCTGGCTGGTGCGGGCGGCGTACGAGGGGCAGACTCCTCCGCTGCTTTGCAGAATGACAACAAAAAAAACGCTGATGGGCTGGTAGGGCGCGGGGCTGAGCAGCAGGTGACCTTCTGGAAGGAAGGGGAGTCGGGCGGGAGGTTTTCGCCGGATGGAAAGCAGGTGTTGTTTATTGCGGCGGATGGTGCGACGGGGTTGTCGCAGATATTTCTTGCGCCGTGGGACGAGGCGGCGGGAAAGCTGGGGACGCCGAAACGACTGACGAATGTGAGTACGGAGGCAGATGGGGCGGTATGGTCGCCGAACTCGAAGCGGATTCTGTTTGCGTCGCGGGTTTATCCGGAGTGCAGTGACGAGGCTTCGTGGGTGCATGAGGACCAATGCAACAAGGCGAAGGATGATGCGGCGGCTGCGAATCCAGTGAAGGCACAGGTGTTTGAGCATCTGCTGTATCGGCACTGGAATAGCTATGTGGGTCCGAAGCGGAGTCATGTGCTGGTGGTTTCGGCTACGGATGGAAATGCGGTGCGGGACCTGACGCCTGAAGGGAATATTGGAGATGCGGAGGCGCCGACGTTTTCGCTGGGTGGGCCGTTGGGGTATGCGTGGGCCCCGGGTTCGGAGGAGATTGCTTATGTAACCAATCTCGATCTTGTTCCGGCGGCGAGTACGAATAACGATGTGTTTACGCTGCTGCTCGATGATCCGGGGGCGAGGCCAAGAAAGATTTCGACTTCGATGGGGAGTGATGATGGGCCGGCTTATTCGCCGGATGGGAAGTACATTGCATTTCGTTCGCAGGCGCGGGCCACGTATGAGAGCGATCGGTTTCGGTTAATGCTGTTTGATCGCCTCGCCGGAACAACGAAAGAGGTGTTGCCCAAGTTCGATCGCTGGGTGGATGAGTTTGTGTGGGGGCGCGAGGCTGTTCCGGAGCACGATTTCGCGCGGATCTATTTTGTCAGCGCAGACCTTGGTGCGGCTCCCATCTTTGGTGTGAAGGCTGATGGATCCGACCTTGAGCAATTGAATGTGACGGGGGAGTACAGCGAACTGCAGGCGTCGACGGATGGGTCGTTCCTGGTTGCGGGACGAATGAGCATCATTGAGCCTACCAAATTGATTTCGCTGAACCTTGGAAAGGTATTTGGCGTCGCGGACGTCCATCGGCCGTCGAGTAGTGCGGCTTCACGTCTCGAACCGCCTGCTACCAATGCTGCTTTGAAGATCGATTTGGAGACGACGCTGACTCATGTTAATGATGCGTTGCTCGCTCAGTTGCGCCTGGATCATAGTGTGGATTCGTTCTGGTTTGCGGGAGCGAATGGTCAACAGGTTCAGGGCTTCACGGTTCGGCCGCCGAACTTCGACGCTTCGAGGAAGTATCCCTTGAAGTTTTTGATTCATGGCGGGCCGCAGGGCGCGTGGGGAGATGCGTGGAGTTACCGGTGGAACGCGGAGTTGATGGCAGCGAGTGGGTATGTGGTGGTGATGGTGAATCCGCGCGGTTCGACGGGGTATGGACAGGCGTTTATCGATGGAGTGAATGGGGATTGGGGTGGGAAGGCTTATGTCGATCTGATGAAGGGGTTGGATTTTGCCGAGACGAAGTACCCGTTCATCGATAAGACGCGGGAGTGTGCGCTGGGGGCGAGCTATGGCGGGTTTATGGCGGACTGGATTCTGACGCACACGGACCGGTTTGCGTGCATCGTGACGCATGATGGGATGTTCAATCCGCAGAGTGCGTATGGAACGACGGAGGAGCTTTGGTTTAACGAGTGGGAGTTCCGGAATCCGGGTGAGGCTACGCCGGGGCAGCCGTGGAGGTACTTCGATAAGCCGGTGGCGCAGGATCCGTTTAGAAAGTGGTCGCCGGTGTTGTCGATACGGAGTGCGAAGACGCCGACGCTGGTGATTCATTCGCAGAGGGACTATCGGTTGGATGTGTCGGAGGGGTTCCAGTTGTTTACGGCGCTGCAGCGGATGAATGTGCCGAGCAAGATGCTTTACTTTCCGGATGAGGGGCACTGGGTGCTGAAGCCGCAGAACTCGAAGCTGTGGTACCGGACGGTGGGGGACTGGTGCGATCTTTGGACGAAGACGAATGGGTATGCGATGAGGTCTTCGTATGTTGCTCCGGCTGCGGTTCCGGTTGCGCCAAGGGATGCGGGCTCGGCGAGGACGGGGCAGTCGAGGCCGACGGAGATGGATGAGACGCAGCCGTTGCCTGCGGCTCCTCCCAAGGCTGCGGCGAAGGGGAGGACGGCTGCGCCTGCTGCTCCCGCTGTATCTTCTCCTCCAGTGGCTACGGCGTCTGCTACTGCGGCGAGTGGTGGGGATTTTACGATTACGCTCAGCGCTCCGGACAATGAGGTGCAGTTGGGGACGGATGCGAGGGTGACGATTACGTTGAAGAATGTGTCGGATCACCAGATATTGTTTCCGCATCGTCCGGGGACAAATAATCCGGAGTTTTCGTATCGGATTGAGGTGAAGAATGCTGCCGGTCATGTGGTGGAGGCGACCGAGTATGGCAGCGAGGCGCAGCAGCGGCAGCAGATGGAGAGCCGCACTGTGGAATATGTGCAGCCGGGCGGAACAGCGGTGCAGACGGCGCACATTGCGAAGCTGGTTGTGCTGACCAGGCCGGGGCGGTATACGGTGCAGGTGTCGCGGAGGGTTGGCGAGAAGGGTGCGGTGGTGAAGTCGAATGAGCTGATGTTGAATGTCGTGCCGTAGGTGGATTTTGGTGCGGTCTCGCTTCGCTCGATAACCCCTCCTTTGCGGTGAGACTGCAGGAGGGGTCACCCGATTTTGTGGCGGCGAGGGAGAATAGGTGTTGAGGGATTTCGATGGCGTTTGCACGAGCGAAGAAGCGGGAGCCGGTGGGTGAGGCCGGGTTGTTTGAGTATGCGGTAGGGGCGCTGGCGCGGCGGATGCGGACGGAGCGCGATCTGCGGCGGTTGATGAGGGCTCGCGCGGAGGAGGGTGAGGCTGGGGCGCGTGCGATGGATGCGGTGGTTGTTCGGCTGAAGGAGCTGAACTATTTGAGCGATACGCGGTTCGCAGAGGACTACACTCGGGTGCGCAAGGAGCATGAGAAGTTTGGCAAGAGACGCGTGCAGCAGGATCTGATGCTGAAGGGTGTGGGGAAGGAGTTGGTGGCTTCGACGCTTGAGACGGCGTATGAGGATGTCGATGAGGTGGTGTTGGCACGGCAGTACATTGCGCGGAAGAGAATGAAGCAGCCGAGTGGGGAGAATGCTCAGAAGGAGACCGTGCGGACGATGAACCGGCTGATGCGGGCGGGGTTTTCTTCAAATGCGATCTTTAAGGTGTTGAAGGCTTGGGATCTTCCTGAAGAGGCTTTGGTGGGTGTTTCGGAGGGTGGGGAGGATTCGGATGCTTATGCGGAGCCGGAGGAGCGGGCTTCGGATTCGGATGCTTATTCGAAACAGAATGAGGATGACTAGGAAAGACTGTGTCCTGCCGGACGGGCCTCCTGCGCGGAGGGCGGTCACTTCGTGACTATGTACCTTGTTTTTGGTAAGGCTATTTCTTTGGTCCTCCCGGTGGTCGGACTTAGTAGTCGCCGCGGAAGCTGTGGATGAGGCGGCGGTCACGCTTGGTGGGGCGTTTCGATGGGGCGTTGTAGTCAAGAGGGCCCAGGAGTTTTCGCTCTTCGGCGGCCTTGCGGCGTAACTCTTTGCTGTCATCTGTTTCGCGGTAGAGGGTTTGCGCGATTGCTGCGGAGCCGCGTTGCTGGCTGAGTGCAAGGACTTCGATGTCGAACTCGCCGCCTTCATTTTTAATGTGGAGCATGTCGCCAACGCGGACCTCGCGGGAGGGCTTGGCCGCAGTGTTGTTCGAGGTGATGCGGTTCATGTCGCAGGCCTTGGAGGCTTGCTCGCGGGTTTTGAAGAAGCGGGCGGCCCAGAGCCACTTGTCGATGCGGGTGCCGGTCATGCTTCTATTTTCTTACACTGCTCGCTTATACAGAGCGGAGGATGCGGACGGGGAGATAGAAGAGAGCGCCTATGAGTTCAAAGGTGCCTCCGACGACGATGCCCACGAGACGGAAGGGCAGGAGTATCAGCCAGATCAGTGGATAGAGGAGGAGTGCGGCGAGAGCGAGCGGCCAGCAGACGACAAGGAGGATTAAGAAGAGCAGAAGATTGAGCATCGGTGTTGTTCTCTCCTGAGAGTAGAACGTGCGGGGTGGGGGAAAAGTTCCATGGTGCCTGGTTGATGGATGATAGAGAGATGGGATTGCAGCGGGTTGTGGCGGTGGATTGGTCGGGCGATAAGGGGCCGGGGCAGAGGAAGAAGATCTGGGCAGGAGTTTGGACGGCTTCGGATTCTTCTGGAAAGGCTGGGCGCGTGACGCTGGAGGGTGGACGGAGTCGGGACGAGTTGATTGCTTGGCTGATGGAGATGAGCAAGGAGACGCCGCGGATGGCGGTGGGGTTCGATTTTACGTTTAGCTATCCGGCCTGGTTTTTGAAGGAGTTGGGGATTGGGTCGGCGCCGGAGTTTTGGCAGCTGGTGGCGGAGGGACAGGGAGAGAAATGGCTGCATCGTGAGTGTGAGGATGTGCGGTTCTGGGGGATTCCGGGGACGCGGAGGCATGGGAAGAAGCCGGAGGAGTTTTGCGGGGAGCATGCGCACAGGATGCTGCGACGGGTGGAGACGGCGTTGAAGGTGAGGGCGGAGATGACCGATCCGCTGCAGATCGCGAAGATTGCGGGGATTGCTCCGAAGTCGGTGTTTCAGATTGGTGGGGCGGGGGCGGTGGGGACGGCTTCGCTGCGGGGGATGCCGGGGTTGCTGGTGTTGCGAGCGGCTGGATTTCGGATATGGCCCTATGATGAGCCGGATGTGAAGCGGGCGCCGGTGGTGGTGGAGATTTATACGCGGCTGATGACGGGGGCCGTGACGAAGAGTTCGGAGGTGGCGCGGACGGCGTATCTGGCGAAGAAGCGGAGGGAGAGTGCGCTGTATGCGGGGTTGTCGAGGCTGGTGATGGCGAAGGCGCGGGCTTCGGAGGATGCGTTCGATGCGCTGGTGAGTGCGATGGTGATGGTGGAGCATCGAGGGGAGTTTGCGGGGCTGCGGAAGTTGGAGGATGAGGTGTTTCGGATGGAGGGGCATACGTGGGTGCCGGGGCTGGTGGGTGGTTAGTGGTTGGGAAACTCTGAGTGGCGGATGGCGTCTAAGCTGAGATGAAGACGATCACGCTGGAAGAGCATTTTTTGACTGAGGGTTATGTGCGGGCGACCGCGGCGTACTCAGAGAAGATGGGGATGCAGTTTCCGGAGATGCAGGCGAAGCTGCTGGACCTAGGTGCGGGGCGAATTGCGGCGATGGATGAGGGCGGGGTTGATCTGCAGGTGCTTTCGCTGGTTGCGTTTGGGTTGGAAGGGTTGAGTGCGGCGGATGGGAGCGCTGTTGCGCGGGAGGTGAATGACGAGCTCGCGGCTGGGGTGGCTGTGCATCCGGGTCGTCTGGCTGGGTTTGCGACGCTGGCGTTGAAGGATGTGGGCGAGGCGACGAAGGAGTTGGAACGTTGCGTTCAGAAGCTCGGGTTTTGTGGGGTGATGGTGAATGGGACCGTGGAGGGGCGGTTCTTTGATGATGAGCGGTTTCTGCCGTTCTTCGAGGCGGCGGCGGAGCTTGAGGTGCCGGTTTATCTGCATCCTGCGCCTCCTCCTGAACCGGTGCGAGAGGCTTACTTTTCGGGATTGCCGGGAGAGATGGGACGAATGCTGTCGATCGCTGGGTGGGGATGGCATTCGGAGACGGCGCTGCATACGCTGCGGCTGATTGTGTCGGGGCTGTTCGATAAAGTGCCGGGTTTGCAGTTGATCGTTGGCCACATGGGCGAAGGGCTGCCGTATGCGCTGGCGCGGACGAGCGGTGTGCTGTCGGGGCAAGCGAAGTTGAAGCAGACGGTGGCGGAGTACTTCAAGACGAATATTCATCTGACGACGAGTGGATGGTTTACGCTGCCGCCGTTGCGGTGTGCGCTCGATGTGGTGGGGATCGAGCGGATGATGTATTCGGTGGACTATCCGTTTAGTGCGAATACGAAGGGGTAAGGATTTTCTGGAGAAGGTGGCGGGGGTGTTGTCTGCTGCGGAGATGGAGATGTTTGTGGGTGGGAATGCGGCGAAGGTGCTGGGATTGTCTGCGCGATAGGATGACTACCGCATCACTGCAGGCTTCAGTACCTCTTCGCACCACTGCCGAAAACTAGTGGGTGTGGTGGACTCCGCAGTACGTGGTTCCATGTTGTCGAGTCCTTCATTCTTGGCCACCATCATGTCCACCATGCCCTTGGCCATCGACTCGGACGCTCCGGACTCGATCAGCCTTGCCCTGAAGGCCTCGAATGGAATCTGCTGGAAGCGAACCGGCCTTCCCAGCACCTGTGAGATGATCTCCGCCATTTCGTTGAAGGACAGATCCTCAGGGCCAAGCACCGGCACGCTGCCACTCCCGCTCCACGAAGGATCGAGCAGCAGTTTCGCTCCAACCGCTGCGATATCGCGTGTCGCGCACGTCGGGACCTTCCGGTCTCCAGACATGGGTGAGAAGAACATGCCCTGGTTCTTAATTGGCTCAACCTGGCGAAGAAAGTTATCCATGAACGAGGGCATCGTCAGTGCGCGAAAGCTCACGCCCGTGCTCGAAATTAGATCATCCATCGCCACCGACGCGGACACCAGTCCGGCAGGTTTAGGCCATCCGCGTCCGAGGGCCGAAACCGACACAACCCGTTTCACACCATGGCTCTTGAATGCCTCACACGCCGGTCTTACAAATTCCACGTACCGCGTCTCAAAGTTGTTGGTCTTGAAGTCCGGAGGCACCACCCAGAACACGGAATCGGCACCTTCGAATGCCCGGTCGACAACTTCGCTGTCAGCATGCGACCCCTGTACCACCTCCACCCGCTCGCGAGTATGCGCAGGCAGGCGCGAAGGATCGCGCACAATCACGCGGACAGACTCGCCGCTGTCCAGAAGCTTTTCGAGGACTTGTCGGCCGATTGCACCTGTGGGCGTGGTAACGACGATCATGTTGTCTCCGTTTCGGGATTCTACGACGAATGCGCCTGCGCTGATAAACTTGGTGCTTATGATTAATCGTTCGGGCAGCCAGATTCGGGAAGATTTTTTGCGGTTTTTTGAGGGCAAGGGGCACAGGCGCGTGCACTCTTCTTCGCTGGTGCCGGCGAACGATCCTACGCTGCTGTTTACCAATGCGGGGATGAATCAGTTTAAGGATGTCTTTCTCGGGAATGAGAAGCGGGATTACACGCGGGCGGTGAGTTCGCAGAAGTGCGTGCGGGCGGGGGGCAAGCATAACGATCTGGAGAACGTCGGGTTTACGCGGCGGCACCATACGTTCTTTGAGATGCTGGGGAACTTCTCGTTTGGGGACTACTTCAAGAAGGACGCGATTGCTTATGCGTGGGAGTTGCTGACTTCGAATCACGATCATTGCTTTGGGATCGATAAGAGCGAAGCTTTATGTGACGATCTTTGAGGGGATGCGAAGGTTCCGCGGGATGATGAGGCGGAGCAGTTCTGGATTGAGACGGGCGTGCCGAAGGAGAGGATCTTTGGGATGTCGGCCAAGGATAACTTCTGGCAGATGGGGGATACGGGGCCTTGTGGGCCTTGTAGTGAGATCTTCTACGACCTGGGGATTGAGGCGGCTGAGGAGCCGGGGGTGGATAAGCCATTTCCGCTGGATGAGCAGCGGTATGTCGAGATCTGGAATCTGGTGTTTATGCAGTTCGATAGGAGCAGCGATGGCACGCTGACGCCGCTGCCGAAGCCGTCAATCGATACAGGTGCGGGGTTGGAGCGCGTGTCGGCTGTGCTGCAGGGCGTACTGTCGAACTATGAGACGGATCTGTTTGTTCCGCTGATTGCGCGGGCAGCAGAGCTGACTGGCTTTACGGCGATGAGCGCTGCCGAGGCTGCGGGTTCGGAGGAGAAGGGCGCGGCGAGTTTGAGGATCATTGCGGACCATGCACGGGCCGCTACGTTTTTGATCTCGGATGGAGTGCATCCGGCGAATGATGGTCGTGGGTATGTGCTGCGGAAGATTCTGCGGCGTGGGATTCGGCATGGGCGGCTGCTTGGGCAGGAGAAGCCGTTTATGCATGAGATGGTGTTTGCGGTTCGGGATGAGATGCAAGTGGCTTATCCAGAGTTGAAGGAGACTGCGGAGCGGGTTAGTAAGGTTGTGCTGGCTGAGGAGTTGCAGTTTGCTCGTGTGATGTCGATTGGTTCTACAAAAGTAGATGAACTCATTTATCAAACGAAGCGCGCGTGGCTGAATTCTCTTATCGATACACGGACTGCTCGCCCCCTTCGCGACTACTACGAACTTGAAGGCTTGCAGAGGGGGCGCCAACAAAAACCCTACGAGCAGCTTTCTCTCGATAGTCCCGATGACGTGTCTTCTCTTTTTGCAGCATATCTCGAGAGAGCCAATTCATCCCTCGACCCCAAACCGCAGATTGAAGGTGCAAGCGCTTTTCGTCTTTACGAGACATTCGGAGTGTCTAAAGACTTCATTGAAGATGCGGCTCGCGACGCAGGATTAGGGTTAGATGATGCGGCTTTTGACAAAGCGAAGGAAGAGGAGCAGCAGCGCGCCCGGGCTTCTTGGAAGGGTGGGTCGCAGAAGTCGGCGGCGCCGGTTTATCGGGAGTTGCCGAAGACGGAGTTTGAAGGGTATAGCGCGCTGCGGGTGGATGGGGCGCGGGTGTTGGCGCTGGTGAAGGATGGGATCGGTGTGCCGGAGTTGAAGGGTGGCGAGACCGGTGAGGTGGTGCTGGATGCCACGAGTTTCTATGCGGACTCGGGTGGGCAGGTTGGGGATATGGGGTGGTTGTACTCGGGTGACCATAACGCAGTTGTGGCTGAGGTGAGTGGCGCGACCAAGCCGGTGCAGGGGGTGTTTGCGCATAAGGTGAGGGCGAACCAGACGATTGCGGTGGGCGATACGGTGGATACGGTGGTGGATGCGACGACGCGGGTGGCGACGACGCGGAATCATACGGGGACGCATCTGCTGCATGCGGCGCTGCGGGAGGTGTTGGGCAAGCATGTGAAGCAGGCGGGGTCGCTGAATGATGCGACGCGGCTGCGGTTTGATTTTTCGCACTTCGCGGGTGTGGCCGAGGAGGAGTTGCAGGAGGTTGAGGATATTGTGAACCGTCAGGTGCTCGGCAATACGAAGGTCGAGACGATGGTGGATGTGCCGATCGATGTGGCGGTGAATGAGCTGGGGGCGATGGCGCTGTTCGGCGAGAAGTATGGCGAGCGGGTGAGGGTGGTGAAGATCGGCGACTTTTCGACGGAGCTTTGCGGTGGGATTCATACCGGGGCGACGGGCGAGATTGGACTGATCAAGATTGTGGGTGAGGGGTCGGTGTCTTCGGGTGTGCGGCGCGTGGAGGCGGTGTCGGGTACGGGTGCGCTGCATGAGTTCCGGCGCGACTTCGATGTGGCGAAGGTGGTGGGGTCGTTCGTAGGTTCTTCTTCGGAGGCGGTTGCGCCTGCGGATGCGTTGCGTGCTCGCATTGCGTCGCAGGAAGAGGAGATGAAGAAGCTGAGGCGGGAGCTGGATGCGGTGCGGATGAAGTCGGCTTCGGCTTCGCTGTCGGATGCGAGTGCGTCGGCTGTGGAGGTGAAGGGTGTGAAGGTGTTGGCGCAGAGGGTGGATGGAGTTGAGAAGGCGCAGATGCGGGAGCTGGTGGATTCGCTGCGTATCAAGTTGGGGAGTGGCGTGGTGGTGTTGGGCGCTGCGGTGGATGGGAAGGTTTCATTGATTGTGGGTGTGACGAAGGATCTGACTTCGAAGGTGCAGGCGGGGAAGATTGTTGGGCAGCTGGCGGCTCAGGTTGGAGGGAAGGGTGGGGGACGGCCTGATCTGGCGGAGGCTGGAGGGAGCGATGTGGGTTCGTTGGATGCGGCGTTGAAGGGTGCGGCGGAGGTTGTGGGAGGGCTGTTGGGGTGAGGTCGTCTACGTGATGCGGTAGAAGAGCTTTCCTTCTCGAGATGCTATGAAAGATGCACCACTGGTAATCCGCGTCGCGAGCTCTTTAGAAGCACTGGGCATCTGTTGGTTCGTGGCCGGCATAGTGTTTGGATTGTTCTTGAGGGATGCCAGGGGATTTTTCTTATTTTATTTCTGGAGTTTGCCCTTCTTTGCAGTTGGTTGGGTATTGGTTGGGATTCCGATCATCGTAATGGGTAATCGGATAGTCAGAGTTCCTAAGATACTTCTTGGTGTCGCCGGAGCTATTGCAGGGGCGCTCATTGTGCTGCTTCCAACGTTGGTTCTTTGGGTGACTTCTCGGGGAGCTGAGCATTTCAAGTTGGACTGGGACTATTGGAGAGGCTGGCCGGCTTTTGGGGCGGCAATTGGTGCTAGTGGAGTGCTTGTTTACAGTTGGCTACTCGCACGAGCTACCTACCGGACCAGGTCCAAACTTAATACTGATTGAATTCTCGCGCTTAAGTTCTCCATGGGCGTCGCAGAACACGGCTTTGCTTATGCCGGTGCTGAAAGGCTCTGTCGGAGATACCGCGGGCAGGGATACTACAGGTAAGGCTGCTACTTCGGTTCTTCAGCTTCGAGGAGCTGGCGGGTCTCTGCGAGATTGAGGGTGTTTCCATCTACGATGAGTTCGTATTCGCCGGCGTTGTCGGGGACTTTGAAGACGCCTTCTACCTTATGGCCGCGCTTGTGGAGGGCTTCGACGAGAAGATCGATATCTACCATGCGGGTTAGTGTACAGGAGTTTTTTGGCTTGAGAGGGAGGTGCCGCCTGGCGGGGAGGCGATGCGGAGACATGGCCTGGGAGGGTTGGCGATGACTCTTCGGTAGGGGGTATCGGGGGGTGTACGGGGGATCTTTTCACGGGCGTTGAGGGGTGGGGCCTCTTAAACTTAGGGCTGTCTGTCGATTTCGGAAAAGACAATGGGGCCAGGAAAGACAATTCGTAATTGGTGGTGGTGCGGAGGTTGCGCGGCGGTGCTGAGCTGCGCGATGGTGCAGGTGCTGCCTGCAAACGCGACTCGGCGGCATATGGAGTTGACGCCGTGGGAGCAGGCGGAGCGGGGGCTGGAGACGCTGGAGGCGATTCCGGAGGGGTCGCGCACGCGAGCGGATTATGCGAAGGCGATGGATGGGTTTCGTGCGGTGTATCACGAGGCTCCCGGAGATGTGCACGCTCCCGATAGCGTGAATGCGGTGGCGGAGCTGCTGACGGAGCAGGGGCGCGGGCTGCATGATGCAAAGAGTTTGAAGGCGGCGGTGGGGCAGTATGAGTTTTTGCGGATGCAGTATCCGGGGAGTTCGTTGCGGGTGGGGGCACTGCTGGCTGAGGCGCAGATCTATGAGAATGATCTGCATGATGCGGGCGCGGCGCGGGAGAGATATTCGCTGCTGGTGAAGGAGTATCCGCGGAGTTCGATGGCGGAGGAGGCGAAGGCGGGGATTGCTTCATTGGATCAGGGTTCAGGGGCCAGGGCTCAGGGTTCAGGGGGCAAGGCGTTGGGTTCGGATTTGGGTGGTGCTCGCAGGAGTGAGGCTTTGCCGGCTGGATCGCAGGGGAGCTCAGCTGCTGAGAGTGCAGCTAGCAGCTCGTTCGTGCCGATGCCGGTGACGAGGGATAACTCGGCGGTTGAGCTGCCTAAAGGCTCTGGGGTTTCGACGGCTTCGGCGAGTGGATCGGGTGGTGCGAAGGCTGCCGGTGTGAATCCGGAGGCGAGTGCGGCTCGGCCGGGCGCGGTGGGGACAGGCGCGGCTGCGCCAGTGGATGGGGCGGCGGTTTCGAGTGATGCAGCGGGTGTGTCGAATGCGGTGGCTCAGAGCGCCGCGCCGATGCATGTGGCGAAGACGGGGGCGAAGCGGCATGGGCAGATGGCGCAGGTGACGGGGATTCGTCACTGGTCAACGCCGAACTATACGCGGGTGGCGATCGATCTTGGTGATGACGTGACGTATGAGGCGGCGCGGGTGCCGAATCCGGATCGGATCTATTTTGATCTGCACGGGACGCGGTTGGCGCAGGAGTTGGTGGGTAAGAGTTTTGCTGTGACCGACGATGGATTTCTGAAGAAGATTCGGGCGGCGCAGTTTTCGAATGACATGACCCGAGTCGTGCTCGATGTGAATGATGTGACCGAGTACTCGGCGTTTTTGCTGCCGGATCCTTATCGTTTGATCATTGATATTCATGGAGGGAGCAAGTCTGAGCCGGGTGCGCCGGTGGTGAGCGTGCCGATGCAGCGGGCGGCGGCTGCTGCTCCGACGGTGCCGAACACGACGGCGGTGAAGTCGGCGAGCTCGTTCGATGTTGCGGCGTTGAGTGCGCAGCCGGGGAGGGTGGAGGCGACGACGCAGCCGACGTCGCAGCCGATATCTGCAGTGGTGGGGGAGAGGGCTAAGGGTTCAGGGCCCAGGGTCCAGGGTGGCGATGGTGCTTCGGGGGCTGGTGCTTCGACGGCTGGGCCGAGTGGCACTGCTGATGTTGCTGTGCCTGTTCCTAGCACGAGGAAGCTGCGGCATGGCAAGGGGGCGAAGGACCCGGATGCGGTTCCGGCGCAGGCGGCGGTCCCGATGGCTGATGGTGAGACGTCGATGGTGCGGGCGCTGGGGCTGAAGGTTGGTCGGATCGTGATCGACGCGGGGCATGGAGGGCATGACTCGGGTACGTTGGGCGTCGATGGGATTGAGGAGAAGGATGTCGTGTTGGATGTGGCGCTGCGGCTGGGTAAGCTGCTGCACGACCGGCTAGGGTCGGAGATTATTTATACGCGGTCGGATGATACGTTTATTCCGCTGGAGACGCGGACGGCGATTGCGAATAAGGCGCAGGCGGATCTGTTTCTTTCGATCCATGCGAACTCGTCTTCCGATGCGAGTGCGCGTGGGGTGGAGACTTATTATCTGAACTTTACGTCGTCGCCGGATGCATTGGAGACAGCGGCGCGTGAGAACGCGGTGTCGGATCAGTCGATTCATCAGTTGAGTGACCTGGTGAAGAAGATTGCGTTGAAGGACAAGATCGCGGAGTCGCGGGAGTTTGCTTCGGACGTCGAGCAGAGTTTGTATGGTGGTTTGCAGAAGGGCAATGCGGGGTTGAAGGATCGCGGGGTGAAGAAGGCTCCGTTTGTGGTGCTGATTGGGGCGAATATGCCGTCGATTCTGGCGGAGATTTCGTTTGTCACGAACGCGAAGGATGCGAGACAGTTGCAACAGCCAGATTATCGCGAGCGGGTGGCCGAGAGTCTCTATAAAGGTGTTGCAAAGTATGCGGGTGGGCTGAGCGGGACAAAGGTGCCGACGGAGCGAGCGAGCGGTAACTGACTTTAGCTGGGAAGCTTCGAGACATGAGCGAGGTATTGTCTCGGGATTCGAAGATCCAGGTCTCTTGGTTTTCAATGCACAGCGTTCTATTCGTCGCGCAGTGTTTTTGCGGGATCTATTGTTGCAATCCGCAGAGTCGGTACGGCTGTAGCGATGAGCGTTATCAATATAAGGGTCAAGGTCACGGTGAGGATCGTGGGCACGTCATAGACGGCTACACCATAGAGCACGCTGTGCATGGCCCGCAAGGCTCCTGTAGAGAAGATTAAACCCAGGATCAGTCCGAGTATCGAGGCTCGTAATCCCGGCCCTCCAATATGGATCATGGCTTGACGAATGGTAGATCCGAGAGCGATGCGGATGCCGATTTCACGGGTCTTCTGGGCGACGATGTTTGCTACGAGCGAGAAGATTCCGACAGCACTAAGCAGGAGGGCCAGAGCTGCCATTGTGCTGAGGAGCGCCACTTCGACGCGCTGCGTTGCAAGTGTCTTAGCCAGAAGGTCGCGCATGCTGTAGAAGCCCGAGAAGGGCAGGTTGGGATCGACGCTTGCCAGCGCGCGTTGCATCTGCGCGGTCAATCCATCTAGCGGTCCGGCTGTGCGAACAATCCAGCTAGGCTGGAACCAGACGTGAACCATCGAGAGTTGCCTGGCTTGCATTTGCGTGGCGGGGATATACATCGTCTCCTCGCCGGTAAGAGGCGCAACAGAATCAATGCCCGGCGCCATTGCCACGTCCTCTACCATTCCGACAATTCTTGTGTCTTTGTTCAGGTAGCGGCCGACCGGGTTTGCTCCATGGAAGAACTTGCGGGCGAAGGTCTGGTTGACGATGGCCACGTGTTGCGAGTCCGGGCCGTCTGCTTCAGTAAAGGCGCGCCCTGTCAGGACGGGAATCTGCAATGCAGAAAAATAATCAGGTGTGACGTATACGTCATCTGCCATGGCCTTTTGTCCTGCTTCTTTGCCGTCGCTGAGGGTTATTCCTCCCATAATCATCGAGCGTTCATACGGCAGGCTCAGCCCGACAGCGGCGTTCTGCACTCCGGGAATCTGTCGCATGGCCAGGGTGCTTTCATCGAGTAGCTTTTGAAAGGCGGCTGCGTCGTGATAGCGCGCGTCGTCGAGCGATAGCTTTGCCGTCATGACTCCAGTCGGGTTGAATCCTGGCGGCAACGACTGAAGGTGGATGAGAGTGCGTATGAGCAGGCCTGAAGCGGCGAGCAATACGACGGTGAGGGCAACCTCGCTAACGATCAACGCCTGACGTAAGCCGAGACGGTCGCCTCCGGTTGCGGTGCGACTTGCAATGGCGGTGCGCAGATCGAGCTTTCGCGTGGTGAGGGCAGGCAGCATGCCGAAGAGAACGCTGGTCAGGAGGCTGAGCGCAAGCGTGAATGCCAGTACGCGGCCATCGAGAGGCACATCAGCTATGGGCAAAAAGTGTTCGGGTAGAAGCAAAAGCAATCCGCGAAGAGCGACGAGACCAACTGCTACGCCGGCGGCTCCGCCTACGAAGGCGAGCAGAAGGTTTTCAATCCAGAGTTGCTTTTGAATCTGCCAGCGGGAGGCGCCGAGCGCGAGTCGTGTCGCGATTTCGGGGGTGCGCCGCAGCATGCGTACCAGCGTCAGACCGGCAAGGTTGGCGCAGGCGATCAGCAGGATAAATCCGGCTGCAAGCATCAGCGTCAAAACCTGCGGACGGAGTGTAGCTGTCTGACCTTGTTGAAGCGGTACAGAATAGTAGGTCACCTGTGCGCCGGGGTTGTCGGCCAGTTCATAGGGATGGGCACGGAGGGACCAGGCTCGGTTGATCTCGGCATTTGCCTCTTGCCATGTGGCGCCATCGCGCAGCCTCGTGATGGCCTCAAAGTTCGTTCCTCCTCCTTCACCGTCATGGGTGGGCTGAAGTGCCGTGTAGAGGTCGGCGTTCAAGGGAGTCGTTGCATCTTCAGGGAGTACTCCGATGACGGTGTATGGCTCGCCCTTGAGCAGGATGGACTGCCCTAGAATATTGCGATTCGAGCCGAAGGAATTTCGCCAGAGGCTGTAACTGAGGATGGCGGTCTTTGGCCCATGGGGGCGGTCTTCTACCTCTGAGAAGTTGCGACCGGCAATGGGATGAATTTCGAGCACATCGAGGTAGTGCTCCGAGATGCGACCCGCTCGGAGATACTGGACACGGGATCCCGCCTGAAGATTGACTCCCGAACTTCTTATGCTGGAGACAGCCGACAGGAGCGCCGGGACATTGTCGCGCAGCAGCTCCCATTGCTCTCCATTTACATGGTGCCTCTCATCGGAGGGCTTTGAACCGGTGACGCGGGTGTAGATGGTGCCCATGCGCTCTGGATGAGAGTAGGGCAAGCTCTTTAGTATGAGCGCATTCACGATAGAGAAGATCGCGGTGTTTGCTCCGATGGAGAGCGCCAGCGTGAGGATCACCGTGAAGGTGAAACCAGGATTGCGCCAGAGTTGGCGCACGGCAAATTTTAGATTTTGCACTGAAGCATCCATCGACGGGGTCCTCTTGAAGGCAGCAGAGAATTCTTTGGAAGATACTCTGCCTTACGTAGACGTGTTGGGTGAAGTTCCGTCGCAGAGGGAAGAGAAAAGTGCAACCCAGCTTTGAGACTGATGACGAACTGGATCACGGATCGTCCGGATGCAGGCCAACCATCGAGGGTGGCTCTATGCTTACGTTCGTGTGCTGGTGTAGTCTGACCATCGTATGGGTGTTTCTTCTCGGATGCGGGTGATGTTGCCAGGCCTGCTGGGCCTGTTGCTGATTGGTGCTTCGTCTGGGTCGCTGCGTGGACAAGAGGCGAAGGTGATGTTGGCTGAGCCTCCGACGCCGTTGCTGCCGGAGTCATTGCGAGGTGGGCCAGACCATGAGGCGGGCGATGGAGTTCCGTCGTGGAGTGGAGCCGATGGGCCGATCCTTGCTGAGGATGGGATTAAGCGATATGAGCGGGGAGCTCTGCAGGGTGCAGAGGGGCACGGGGCGCCCAACGGAACGGTGACGGTGTATCAGTTTGTCGATGCGACCGGAGCAGCAGCCGCGTATGACTATCTGCGCAAGAGCGCGCCGTATGTGGTGCGGAGTGGTGTGTCGGTGGTGGTGGCGAATTTGAAGGGTTCACCTGCGTCGGCTGAGACTTTGCTGCGGACGGTGGAGACGGGACTGCCGAAAGTGGGTGGGCCGAAGGGGTTGCCTCCGCTGCTGCCGACGTATCTTCCGACGAAGGGTCTGGTGAAAGACTCGCAACACTATGCGCTGGGACCGACGAGCTACCAGGCGATGGGGGGAGTGCTGCCGCCGGAGATCGTTGGGTTCGATAAAGCGGCGGAGGTTGAGACGGGCAAGTACGAGGGCAAGGGAACGCTGACGATGCTGCTCTATCCGACGCCGCAGATTGCCGGTGATCACCTAAGGCAGATCGAAGCGGAGATGAATCGTCAGGGCGGGGCGGCAGGCACGGTGATGCTGAGGCGTGAGGGTCCGCTGCTGCTGCTGACGACGGGCGCGTGGAATGGCGCAGAGGCACAGAAGCTGGTGGAAGGGATTCATCTTCATAGCGAAGTGACGTGGAACAAGCCGGTGCCTCCGGAGTTCCATGCAGAGATTCGCAAGACGGTCAGCCTGCTGACAAGCATCCTGGTGTTCTGTGGAGTGGGGGCGTTGGCGGCGGTTATTCTGGCGCTGTTTCTTGGCGGAGGACGGGCGGCGATCAGGGTACTTCAGGGTAAGCCTGCTGCGACTGAGCCAGAGTTTCTAAGGATCGACCTGAGCGGGAGCTCTGCAAGGATAAAGCCGGAGATTCCGGGAGCCGAGAGCCGAGGGTAGGTTACTTGGGCCGGAGTGGGGCTGGGATGCACCGGGGATGGTGCATGGATTTGGCTAAGCGGCTGATAGGAATGCCGTTTGGTATCCGTCTAGATAGGTAGAAGCGAATACAAGGCGAATACCAGAGGCCCTGTTGTATGTTTAGTAACCCCCATAACTAGCTCGTCAATAAGGACTTACAGGAAGCGTGTTTTGGCCTTGACACGTCATTTCGCCAAACTTAGTATTTCGCCAGAAAGTTCTGATGGCTTTGCCTCCGTTGGAACTATTCTCCCTAAAGAAGAGGCCACCCTGTTGCCGGGTGGCCTCTTCGCTTTTCTGGAGGCTTTTTGAGAGCGAGAATTTTCGGTTCAGAATGGTTACTAAAGTGGGAGTAGAGGCGCGATTTTAGAGAGCACATGCGGTTAATTTTTTTATGGAGTGGTGATGTTGTCAGAGAGCGTATGGGAGAGACGCGATGACTTCTCGACGACGAGATGCATTCTCTCAATGTCTTATGGTGGTCGTTTCCTGATCGAGTTAATGATTGCGGTAGCGATGATTACGATGTTGGTGTGTCGTTGACTCCTCCTCACGTCGATGAACATTCCGGACCGGAAGGATTTGCCGTGAGTCGATGACTCGCGCTAATTGCTTGTGCTAGTTTGGCTGAGCGGCATAGGGGAGGTAGGACCAAGTGGTATGGGAGCGGAAGGGTGTGGGCGAGAATCGGATGGTGCGGTGTGCAGGGTTCGCGCTGCTTGCCCTTATGGGTGTGGGAAGGCTCGCCGCGCAGGACACGCGACAGGTGACCGAGCCGAAGATCCCTGCCTCGTGTGTGCAGCTTCCGGCGCAGCTTCGAGCGATGCGCGACCAGATCGATTCGGTGGACGAGAGCAAGCTTGATACGGCGCGCATTCAGAGCGCGCTCGATACATGCAAACCGGGAATGGCGGTGGAGCTGAGGCCATCGAGCGGCAATAACGCATTTTTGACCGGGCCGCTGGAGATGCGAACCGGGGTGACGTTGCTGGTCGACGAAGGGATCACACTGTTTGGGTCGCGCGATGCCGCGGTCTACGAGTCCAAAGAGCCCGGGGCCACACCGGGATTGTGTGGAACGATTGCAACAGGTACACCTCCGCCGACGTTCCCTGCGCCGCAGCGTCCAGCGCCGGCTCGCGGAGGGTGCAGGCCGTTGATCAGCGTTATGGATGCAAAGGACGCCGGCATCATGGGGGACGGGGTTATCGATGGGCGGGGGTACGCGAAGATTCTGGGTAAGGACTACAGCTGGTGGGAGATGGCGCGTAAGGCGGAGCCGAAGAATGAACGGTACTTTACGCCGCGGATGATCGTTGCCAACCATGCCGATGGCCTGGTGCTCTACCGGATCACACTGCACAACTCGACAAACTTTCATGTCAGTGTGAATGGGACGAATGGGTTTACGGCATGGGGAGTCCATCTGCTGACTCCCACGACGAAGGGTGCTGACGCGCGGAACACGGATGGCATCGACCCGGGATCATCGAGCAATGTCACGGTGGCGCATAGCTGGATCGACAATGGCGACGATAATATTGCGATCAAGACGGGCGTGAGCCACATGAGCGTGCTCGACAACCACTTTTACAGCGGCCATGGCATGTCGATCGGCAGCGAGACGTATACGGGGCAGAGTTTTCTGCTGGTGGACGGGTTGACGGAAGACCATACGACCAGCGGCATTCGCATCAAGAGCAATGTGACGCGGGGTGGGTCCGTGCACGATCTGACGTACGAGAACATCTGCATGCGCGGGGTGAAGAACCCGATTGCGATCAGCCCGTACTACACCAACCAGACGACCGAGGGCTTTGACGATCCGAAGTACACGGGCGATCGCATCCCGGACTACAAGGCCATCACGATTCGCAATGTCATCGATACGACTCCGGGAGATGTGCTGATTGCGGGGTTGAACGATGAGCACCGTACGGAGGTGACGCTCGATGGGGTACGGATCGATGGGATTACTGCTTCGCAGGCGCATGGCCGGTTTGCGACGGTCACATTGGGGCCGCACAGCACGAACATCAGCTTTATCGGGACCGACGTCAAGGTGATTCCGGCGAAGGGAGTACAACAGCTGACTGAGCCTGGCGCGTCGACGACAGAGCCGGCTTTCAGCTGTGATGAGAAGTTCGTGCCGATGGAGTAGCTTGCAAACGGCGCTGCGCGGAAGCCTACGTTACCTGGGGGCGAGCCACATCTCCATGAAAACATCGGCGCGGGCGTAAGGGGAGGCGACGACACGATCCGGCGGAAGGTGCCGAAAGCCGACTGCTTCGTAGAGCCTCAGCGCGGGGGTGAGTTTGTGGTTGGTCTCCAGATAGAGTCTGGTCGCGCCCGAGGCCCTTGCCTCTGCCACTACCTTTTCAAGTAGCTGACGTCCGACTCCGCCGCCCTGAGAGGAGAGCGTAACGGCCATCTTGGCTACTTCGAACTCGCCTGGGCCCATGGCGACCAGGGCGCAGCAGCCGACGGTCTCGCCGTCTCGAAGGGCAAAGAAGATTCTGCCGCCGTGATCGAGGATGGTGCCCTGCGGATCGGTGAGGGAGTATTGATCTTTCGGCTCGAGGACAAACTCGCGTACGATCCACTCCTCGTTCAATCGGCGAAAGGCGACTTCGTCTCCGGCTTGAAACTCTCGAATTGTCAGATCCAGACTGGCTGCGTTCATAGGACGACCTCCGCTGTTCTCAGCAACTTATTTCGAGTTTGATAGCCATCAGGGCCTCGCCTAGGAGGACGCCGGGGCGGCGGACGAAGCACGTTGAGTCGTTGGTTCCAGAAGATGCCACTGAAGACGCCTCTCGAAATTTAAAACTACGAGGAGTCTTTCAGGATGTCCAATAGCTAAAACGTCGCCATCTATATGATTTATGTATGAGTGAACAGATTGAGCTTCGCCATCTGCGTTACTTTCTTGCTGTCGCTGAGACGCTTCACTTCAGCAGGGCGGCCAAGCGACTGGGAATTGCGCAGCCTCCGCTGAGCCAGCAGATCAAGCGACTGGAGCAGCTGTTGGGCCACGCTCTGTTTGAGCGAACGACGCGTGGTGTGAAGCTGACGCTTGCCGGACAGTTGCTTGCAAAACGCGCCCGCAGCACTTTGGAGAAGGTGGATGAGGATCTATCGCAGGTGCGCAGACTGGGGCGCGGCGAAGAAGGAACGCTGACGGTGGGCTTCAGCGGATCGGTGATGTTCACGGAGCTTCCGGCCGCGATTCAGAGCTATCGGCGACTCTACCCGAAGGTGGAGCTGCGTCTGCGGGAGCTGGTCACCACGGCGCAGATCGCAGCGTTGCTGAATGGGACGCTCGATCTTGCGTTTCTGCGGGACGGGGACCCGACGGAGGGAATTCGGATGACTACCCTGCTGAAAGAAAAGTACGTCGCCGTACTGCCTGAGGCGCATCCGTTGGCTCAGCGACGATCTTTGAGTGTGAAGGCGCTGAAAGGAGAGCCGTTCATTATGTTCGCGCGACGCATGGGGCCGTTAGCCTACGATCGAACGATTGCCTGTTGCGAACGGAGCGGATTTCGGCCAAATATCGTGCAAGATGCGCCGCAGTGGCTTACGCTGGTGCGCCTGGTGGCCGCTGGGCTGGGAGTTTCGCTGGCACCGGCCTGCGTAGCCAGGGTGGCGATGCCGGGAGCGGTGTACCGGGAGATGAATGCCCCTTGCCGGACCGCGATCGATCTGGGCGTTAAGGTGGGAGCCGAGAGCGTGCTTGCGAGGAATTTCATTGAGATAGCAAGTCAGCATCTTGCAAACTGATCGATATCGATGTTCGCCCAAATTTTTGTATGGTGGAGACATCTCCCCGGGCTTGAGAAGTTGATTTGGCGGATGGCCGCGAAGCCGATAGAATAGAACGGCAGGCCGATGTAGCTCAGTTGGTAGAGCAACTGATTCGTAATCAGTAGGTCAGCGGTTCAACTCCGCTCATCGGCTCCATTCCTTTCAAATACTTACATCGTTATTTACGTCACGTCATTCTCAATGTGGTGTCATTCCCTCGGTGCGCCCGCTGCGACTCTTGTCATTGCTTCGGACGCCTCTGCTGTGCCCGAGCCGGGCACTTTCATACTCCTCGGTACAGGTATCTTGGGACTGAGCGTTGCCGCGAGTGGAAGGCTTTATCACTCGTAAGCTGTATGCGTCACAAACCCGCGAGGCTCGTTATTTATTCAGCTCTCAGTGCCTGTATGGGATCGACGGTTGCAGCATGACGTGCCGGGAGCAGGCACGCAAGAGCTCCAACGGTTACGAGCATGAAGACAGCGGTGAAGAGAGCCACGGGATTGTAGGGGCTTACCTGGAACAGCAGGCTTCCTACTATGCGCGCGAGTCCAAGTGAGACGCCAATGCCTGCGACGACCCCTGCAAGGACTGGAATTAAGCCATCCCGCAGCACAAGGCCGTAGATGTTCGTTCGCTGCGCGCCGAGAGCCAGTCGCAGACCGATCTCTCGCTGCCGCTGGACGACGGAGTAAGTGACGACGCCATAGATTCCCAAACCGGCCAAGAGCAGGGCGCTGATGGCGAAGACGAGCAGGAGGTCCATCTCAAAGCGACGATTCGCTACGGAGTCTGCGATGATGCCGCCGAGAGCGCGCACTACGGGTACGGATGCCTCGGGGTCTACGCTCCAGATTGCTTTGCGAATGGTGTCAGCCATGGTGGATGGGTCCTGGCTGGTGCGTACGAGCAGGCCGCCGTTGTTATCGCAGCGATACCAGTAGGGCATGTAGACCATCATGGGGTCGGGTTGGGCCAGCGAGATGGTGCGTGCGTCTTTTACGACGCCGATCACAGTGAAGGGCGTCTCGTTGTCGTTGCCTCCGCGGCTGAATTGCTGTCCGATGGGATCTTTGCCTGGCCAGAGGGAGCGTGCCGTGAGCTCCGAGACGACGGTGTAGCGTTTTCCGTCGTCGCTGGCGGTTAGAAAGCGTCCAGAGACTAATGGCAGATGAATGGTGTCGAAGTAGCCTGGGCTCACCCAGCGGAAGTGTTGTGAGGCAAGCTGCATGGCTGGGCGGGTGTCGCCGGGCACGCGTATCATGTCGATCCACTGGTCTCCAGCGAGTGGGAGTTGGCTCACCAGCCCTGCGTGTTCGACGCCGGGAAGCTGATTCAGGCGTTCCAGGACCTGTTTGTAGAATGCGGTGCGCGACTGCAGATCTGCGTAGGATTTGCGGGGTAGATCGATATTCGCGGTCATGATGCGATCGGCTTGAAAACCGCGATCGTTGTTCATGAGTCGAACGAGGCTCGTTGTCAGGAGGCCGGTCATGAGCACCAGCGCGACGCTCACGGCGACCTCAACGGCAACAAGAACTCTGCGCATGCGCTTGCTGCTGCGCGACTCGGTTGCTAATCGCGATTCGCTATGCAGGACTTCGCTCGGCTGTGTGCGGGAGCTGATCCACGCTGGAACTGCGCCTGCGAGCAGAGTTGCGCCAACGGCAAGGAGGAGGGCGCAGACTGCGCCTTCCCAATCGAGGTGCAGGGTGCCGCGGAAGTCGAGTGCGGGCGGGAGGTAGTGCTGCATCGCCGGCACCAGGGCGGCGGCAAGCAGGATGCCGAGTACTCCGCCGAGGGCCGCAAGTACTACGGTCTCGCGCATCGCCATGTGGAGCATCTCGGCGCGACTGGCACCGAGCGCAGCGGCTACTGCCATCTGCTGTCTGCGGCCTGTAGCGCGTGCGAGGAGAAGATTTGTGATGTTGACGCAGCCGACCAGGAGCAGAGCTGCGACTGCTCCGAGCAGGATCAGGAGCGGCGTGCGGTTGTCACCCACCAGCGCCTGCTGGAAGGGAGTTATCACTGCGGAGAGCGTTCCTTGCTCCTCCGCCGAAAGGCTGGTTGTGATCGTGTGTTGCAGCGCATTGATCTCATCATTTGCCTGCCCGACGGAGACACCTGGTTTGAGCCGGCCCAGACCGAAGTAGTTGAAGTCGCCCATCGCCTCCTGTAGCTGGTCCTTGGAAAAAGCCAAAGGCACGATGGCTGCCACCGATTTTGCGCGATCTGTGTTCGGGCCAACTATGGTCTCGGTGATCGGGAGGTGGAACGACTGCGGCATGACGCCGATTACGGTATGGGGAAAGCCGTTTAGGGTCAAGGTCTTGCCGAGAATCTGAGGATCGCTCTGGAACTGCTGCCTCCAGGTGCTGTGCATCAGGACGACGACGTGTTCGTGGCCGGGCTGCGCTTCCTGAGTTCCAAAGGAGCGGCCAAGCTGCGGCTCGGCGCTTAAGACGGCGAATATACCTGGTGTCGCGGTGAGTACGTCCACCTGAAGGGGATGGCCGCCCATTCCGAGAGGCATTGACGACTCTTTCATGATGGCCATGGATTGAAAGCTGTGACTGTCCTTCTGCCACGTCATGAAGTTGTTTGCGTTCATGGGCAGCTTCGGATAGAGGTCGCGGAACTCGGCTACACGTTCTTCCATCACAACGAGCTGTTCCGGATGCTGATAGGGGAGCGGCTTGAGGAGCACGTCGTAGACAAGCGTGAAGATAGCTGTCGTTGCTCCAATTCCTAATGCCAGCGTAAGCAGAGCGGTGAGAGCAAAGCCCGGTGCCTTGAGCAACTGGCGCAGGGCATATCGAGCGTCCTGAAACAGTGTTTGCATAGCGTCTCCATGCGTGGCCAATGAATATCAACTGTTGCGTATATCGAGCTAAGCTCTCGCGGTGCGCGTTAAGACAAGTAGATTGCGATACGAAATTTCATTCGGATCGGTTCTGACCCAAATGTACAAATCTCTGTCATATGTGAACAATTTTGTTCTCTGGGCGCGCCTGTGCGGGTATTAGAAGCCCCTTCACGGGAGGCCGAAAGTTCAGTCTCAGCTGTAGGTAACAGGCGTTGCACTCTTAGAGAAGCGAAGTTGGGGTGGAAGTATGGGAATAATCCGTCGAGCTTCTACCGTGGACATCGAGTGACTCACCGAGGTCCAGGTTAGTTCCACCTTGAGTACTGCTAGGCCGACTTTCGCTTTGCTGGGGCTTTTGACGCTGGTTTGACGAGACCAATCCCCTTCTTCGTCTCGGGCTTTGCGCTCGCAACAGGCTTCTTAGCGGCGCGGTTTACCGTTGTGTCGGCGCTGCCGATGCTCTTCCGTAGAGCATCCATCAGGTTAACCACGTTACCGCGTGTTGGCTGTACTTCTTCATCCTTGGGCACTGGCAGATGGTTTACCTTGGCGGCGACGAGTTCTTTCACCGCGAGTTCATAGCCGTCTTCAAACTTGCTTAGATCGAGCTTCGCCGTTCTTTTGGCAATCAGACTCTCAGCGAGTTCTAATGATTCCTCGTTGATTTCGACTTGCTTGATGTCGCGGAAGTAGTCGCTCTGGTTTCTGAGTTCACTCGTATACCGCAAGGTGTAACCCATCATTCCGCCGCGATCTCCTTCGCCGGCAGCGGAGATGGCGAAGACGTGTTCGCGGCCAGAGAACGCGATGGTGCCGATTGCTGCCTTTCCGGTTTTTTGCAGCGCCCTTCTAACTACCGCAAACGCCTCAGCGCTGACATCGTCAGGCACGAGGAAATAAGGCTTTTCTACGTACTCTGGGCTTAGCTCACTTAGATTGACGAACTGCGTAACGTCTATCGCGTGCTTTGAAGGAACGCGCAAGTTCTCCAGCTCGCTATTTTCGATGATGACGTACTCGCCTTTTCTGAACTCATAGCCTTTGACGATCTCGTCCTTTTGTACGGCAGGGGCCGCACTGGCCCCATCGCTTGCGTTCTCGATGGCGCTCTGCAAAACCTTTTGGTGCCGAACGCGCTCCCCAGTACTCCGACTGATTTGGTTGAAGCTGATCTGGCTCTTTGCCTCGGTTGCGACGTAGAGCTGTACTCCGAACGAAACAAGCGAAATCTGGATACGACCAGACCAATAAGGACGAGCCATAAAACACCTCGTATGCCGGTTTAAATCTCCAGATAACGATAATTGACAGCAGTAGTTTCCGAGCAACTTTGTTACCAAAAATTGTGCAGTTTTTCTAAGTCGTATTCTCCTATTCTTCGCCTATTTAATGCGAATTAGAAATGGTTAAAAGATGTTGCGCATTCCGTCGGCTAATTTCTTGTTCAAGCCGATAGGGCTACCTGATCTGTGTTGTTGTCGACGCTGACGGGCACACGAACACTTATCTCGGTGCCTCCCATCAGCCTTGACGTAATCGAGATGGTGCCCTTTACGAGACTGACACGCTCCCGCATGCTGATGAGACCAAGACCACGTCCATTGATCGCTGCCTGGGGATCGAATCCCGTACCAGAATCCCGCACGGTGAGATGGATCTCATCGGATGTGCCACGCAACTGGACGGAGAACCGCGTTACGCTGCTGTACTTCACTGCGTTGTGCAATGCTTCCTGCAAAATTCGGAAGAGACAAAGGGAGACATCGTTCGTCACCGCAGGGATCTTCTCACAAGTAAAATCAATAGTTACTTTCTGCTGTTCCGATAACTCCCTGCAAAAGCTCGCGGCTGCTGTCTCAATACCTAACAATTCGAGCTGCGAAGAATGCAGGCGGTGCGATATCGCATGAACGTCCTTGTTGATCTCTTGCGTGCGTTTTACGAGTCGCTGAAGCTGGCTCATACTTTCAGGGCCGGAGTTCTTGAAATGAGTTTTGATTGCTTCGAGCTCGATGGTCAGCAATGCAATTCTCTGATTAATGTCATCGTGAAGTTCTCTTGCAATGCGGGTACGCTCCTGCTCCTGTGCTTCGATTAACCTGCGGCTCACGCTGGCTAGAGTCTGTTCCGCGAGCTTGCGCTCGCTAATATCGATGCACGACCCGATGAATCCAGCGAAGGAATGATCGGGATTGAATCTCGGAACTCCAATGTCTGTAAGCCATCGATACTCGCCGTCGCGGCGGCGAAGCCGGTACTCCATCCTGAAACGCTCACGGCGATCGAACGCCTCTGCATATGTACTTAGGCATCTCTGTAGATCGTCTGGATGGACACCTTCAGTCCATCCATTTCCAACCTGAGACTCCAACGAATGGCCAGTAAACTCAAGCCAGGGATCGTTGAAGTAGGTGTACAGTTTGTCGGTGCCCGCCATCCAAATTAGTACTGGCGCAGTATTCGCGACTAACCGGAAACGCTCCTCGCTCTCGCGTATCGCTTCCTGGGCCTGCTTATGATCGGTGACATCTGCCGCCATCCCAAATACGCGCTCGGGGTGGCCCTTCGCGGTATGGTAGGAGCGCCCTCTTGCTGCAACCCAACGCACAGCACCGTCAGGCCTAACGATACGAAATTCGACGGCATAGAGATGCCGGGTTAACTCTGCATCCGCAATTGCCTGCTCGACCCGGGAACGGTCTTTTGGATGGACCCTACTTAGGAGGCCTTCCATGTTGCCGAGATCGGTGTCGGATGCAACTCCGAATATAGTCCGCAAATCGCCAAACCAAATGCACTCACCACTCGCGATGTCCCATTCCCACCCGATGGTCTTGCCGGATTCCATTGCCAAACGAAACCGGTCGTGTGCAACGTTGACGTCGGAAGTGAACTCGCGATTTGCGAGATAGTCCTGAATAAAAGCCGCGACGGCAAGGGCGAGGACTGTAATCATCACTAAAAACAGGCGAATTTCATGTGCTCCTGGTAGCTCGTTCGTGCGGAAGATCTCCCACAAGCCGACTACCGGGACGCCGACCACTGCGAACATAGCCAGAACAGAGCTATATCTCGTGTTCATCGAATCCAGTTGAACTGTGTGCGCCAGTTGCGATGCCAGGCTTCGGCCTTGCAAACCAATCCAGATAAACCAGCAGATGGAAACGGTAAAAGGTACTCCGATTAACCCACCATAAAGATTTCCAGATGCCCAGGCGAGGTTGGCTGCTAAAGAACCCAGCGTGTACAGAGTGGATGCGCCAAGGAGTTGCCGATAGATCGATCTCCAAGGACCTTGAGATCGAAAGATCAGCAAACCAAGAATTGTGAGAAGCAGGAGATTTTCGGTGAAATAAAAAGCTTCATAGTGTCGGATCGTTGTTCCAGCCCACGCTCCGTATTCGTATGGGAACAGAATGTACGCATACGCGGAGACCAAGACAAACAGTAAGACAAGAAAATTCAAAGTAGTTCGGTATGGTCTGTGACTTGGGAGCTTCAAGTGAGGACGGGATAGTACTGCGGCGATCATCAAAACGATGTGGAGAAAGGATGGGAATGTCTCGAAGAGAAAGGCAGGCGCTCTGCTATGGAGGACGAGGAAGTAAAACCAAGCGCACGGTACAAGCGCCCATAGTCCAAATGACGCCGCGAGGAACGACCAGAACAGCCGGATCGACTGCTTGTTTTGACTGGCATTTATGGTAGCGACACCGCAGGCCAGTATGAGTAATAGGAAATAGCTGATTTCGCAGTACGCGTCCAAGGTGGGGCCTTGTCTGAGAGTTATCGAAAGCACCACTTGAGTTATCAGAAGAGCTACCGTAACAGTTGGCCACGGATATAGCCGAAGTCTGTGTCTAGGAAGATCGAATGTCCCAAGCATGATCTCTCCTGAAGCGACGATTGCGAGCCCTATACTGCGCTGAGTTGCAATTTCCCGCGACCACGTACTTCACCCGAACAAAGCGTTGGAACAGAGTACGGCGTAAGCCCTCATGCCGCGTGAGTGATGCAGTTCGCAAGCTAAAGCTTTGAAGACTAGAACGATGCAGAACTTAGTTAGTATTTTTACTGTGGAAAATAACTATACCGTTCGGCGGTGGGATGCTGCCACAATTTTCGCACCGCAGCCTATGGAATCAGAGTAGTTGGCGGCGGTCCCTTCGTTCGGATAACACAAACAGATGTTGCCAATTGAGTTCAGGTCGAGCTATTTTCCCGGCCGTGGGTGCGATGTTGTGCTTCCCTCTGTCATGCCGAGAGCCCATTTTATCGCCTCGAAATACATCGTACGAATGTCTGGATCCTCCCACGACTCTTCTGTGTGACCGAGAGTTGAATAAAAAACGCGTCCTTTACCGTACATCTTGCTCCAGGCCACCGGAAAGTCGTGATCTTCACGATGGATGCGTGGATTATTTGTATAGTCGAGTTTCGTCGGATCAAGACTCAGCAGCACGTTTACACTGCTGCGCGACCAATCCTTGGGCTGATAGATTTCGTCATACTTCACGAACGCCTTCGGAAGGTGCCGCACCGCAGGAAAGTTTGGATCTTCGTTAATAATTGGCGCGTTGAACGTCATCCAGGGATGCTGATCAAACCACCCACCAATCATCTCTCCATACTCTGGCCAGGTGTAGTTCGTATCGAGTGCCGCATGAATGCCAACGAAACCCTTTCCGTCTTCCTTGATAAATGAAAGCATGTCCTGCTTCTGACTCTCGTCCATCTCCAGTTCACCAGTGGTACTGGCAAAGACAAGAACGTCGAAGTAGTTCAACGTCTTCGCGTTTCGTTTGAGATCTTTCTTTGTGAGCAACTCGGTATCGGTGCGCATCGTGGTGTCCCAAAGACCGCTCTCTTTGCCCAGGTTGTAGATGGCTGCCATCGCAGGGGAGATCGAGTCGTGCTCGAATCCCTTTGTCTGGCCTATCACCAGCACGTGTTTCAAATGGATCTGCTTGGCGTGAGGCGGAGGAGGGACGGCATCGTTTGTAGTGGTTTGTCCGCTTGCGCGACTTCCCTGGAAGACCATCCCTAAACCAATAACGACCAGCGTTCGAAAGAAAGACTTTGGGTGAGGGCGCAAAATGAATCTCCTTACAGATTTAGAAAATGAGACGGCGACGCCATCTCGTATCGCCTCTATCGTCGGCTCAACATGCGTTTGCTTCCCGGGGAAATGCATCTCGCACGTTAAAGACAGCTTTTTGGCTCGGGAGGAGTCTATCGTCAATTACCGAAGGGCGCGATTTTTTCCTGCGAAAATCTTTAGTCATAGGTGATCGATCTCTTTGCGTGGTTTCTCTTCATGACGTCAGTGAACCGCCATGAAGTTATAAGTAGCCGTGGGCGGTGTGTAGGCTGCGGTAGTCGAATTGCAATAATGCACAATGAGCTGCTCCGCTTTATTAGGGTTGGGATAGCCAGTGACCGAGACTTCACCAAACGGTACCGATGAGGTGAACTGAGTGATGGAGTCGTTTGAGGCTAATCCGGGCGCCGCGAACACCTGGTCCCTGCAAGTGCTGGCTGGAACCGGCGTAGGAGTAACGGCGACGCTGTACTTCACGAATGAGCTGATGACTGCTGTAGTGCCCAGCTTGATGGTTGACTGAGTAGTGTTACCAGCACCATCGACGCACCATACCGGGGTGAGTGCGGCTTCCGTCTGGAACTGATTGCGAATGAAGTGGCAGCGCTTCGCGCCGGCTTCAAACGAGTCATATACCGAACCTTTGGCGGTGGTCGTTGAGGTGAGATAACCCATACGGGCGGCCTGTTCGCCACTGTTGGTAGGTGCCTCGACCGGAGTGACCCTGAAGGATTCGCCGCTACCGTCGTAGTTCAACAATAGAGGAATGCCGGCGCTCTTGAACGTCGCGCCAACCTGTGTCCCGATATAAAACGGGACCTGACCATCTGCGGGCTGGGTCGAGTCGGTTACTACGAGGCCCGTGTTGGGAGTGCCGAATACGTTATAGTCGCCCTCAAAGAAGAAGTGTCCGCCGCTTAGAATATGAGCGAAGGTATATTTGCTATTGAAGTTTTCGCCGGTTACGTGGAAGTTTTGACCGGCAAACGAGCCACCGACGGTGAAGACCTCGGTGCCCGTCGTGACACCTTTGCAGCCATAGTTGAACTGGTACTCAAACTTGATGATGTTGTAGACGTTGGCGCCTGAGTCGACCTGGACTCCGTGATCCCCGCATCCTATGTTACTGGTGACTTGCTCCGCTTGGCCGTAGCCGAATGAGTCTGTACCGCCCGCCGGCTTCATGAAGTGAAGATTGATGTGGAAGCCACCGATGACGACATCGTCAAACCTCCACCGCTCAAACCATCCCGACTTATTTACGAGCACGATGGCCTGTGATGTTCCTGTGGGCGCATCATTCACTTGGCCGCCCGGACCAATCATCTCTATATCTCTGATGCGGAATCCAAAAGCGTCTCCTGCCGTGATGCATATTGCTGCCTTGTTCGTGCAGTTGATGGTGAATCCGCTGATGATGACCCCGGGATTGATGGCGAATGATGCCATGTGGCCGTCTATGAAAGGCAGAGCGTTTGTATCGGTGATGTTAGTGATCCTCTGACCATCGCCAACGAGTCTCTGCGTGTTGTGAGTAAGGAGGATCGTAGGATGCAAAGCGTCGGTTCCGACAGGGGTTGTAAAACCGGGACCGTAGTTTCCTGCAGGGATGTGTACCTCGCATGCATTGGAACAATTTGCGAAGAGCGTGTTGACCTGATCCACGAGGTCAGTGGTGCTGGTCGGATCAACATACCTGATGTTGTTCAAACTTGATGCAGGGCCAGACTGCCCGTAAGCCGATGCGGCAATGCTGAGGCAAAGAAGTGTCTTAGGGATGATCTTCATTCTGACTCCTGAAAACTGGGCGCGCAAAGATTAGAACGGCCTTCTAATGGCAAGCCTAATCGGCCCCGTAGTAAGGTCGTCCGCAACGGCGAAAAAACTCCTTACCTTATTTTGGACGCAGTGAAAGGCTTCTTAACCGAGTAGCCCCTACCACCGCTGCGAAGTTATCCAATGGGTAAGAAAGAGATACGTGGATCTAAGACATTTTGCCTTTAGAGCTGTACTGGAATTCGGGCACAGATTTCGCGAGTGAGATTGCTCTAGAGCAATGACGGAATGAAATCTAAAATGCATCCTAATAAGTGGTCGACTCAGTTCGGCAACGACCATGAGCGATCATCGGGTGGGAGGCTTCAAAGCAATTGGGACCGGTTCGGATTTTAATTGTTGACGATTTTGAACCTTGGCGACGGGCTGTTCGTTCGATGCTGGCGGGGGATGGAGATCTGGAAGTTGCAGGAGAAGGCTCTGACGGCTTCGAGGCTGTTCAGAAGAGCGCGGATTTGCAACCAGACCTTGTTTTGCTGGACATTCAGCTCCCGAAGATGAGTGGTTTGGATGCGGCCCGACGTATCCGCAAAATCTCTCCGGCCACGAAGATCTTATTCCTCAGCTCGTACCATTGTGTGGAAACGATGCGAGAGGCATTGAGGGTTGGTGCTGCATTTGTCGTGAAAACAGATGCCGGGCGCGACCTACTACCTATCGTCAGGGCAGTTATTCGAGATGAGCCGTTCGTCCGATTTAGGTTTTTGGAGGCTCACCGGACCGATTCTGATCCGAAGTAGGACGTTCCGTCTTTGAATGCATCATGTGTGGGCTCTCCGACTTGTTCTTTTCTCCAATGGGCCATCGGCAGACTGGTTCCCTTTCTCGCCACGAATCCATTTTGGTACACGTTATCCACTGCTATGCGATGGGTTTAGGAGAGATAAGGGTTGATTGGCTTGGGTTTCAAAGGCATACTCCAGTAAGAGTCTGCTGGATGAACCTGTAAGACGGTGGCCAACCGAGACACCAACGTGACCCGATATAGCCGTCAAGACGTAATTCGAATTCTTCACCTGCACACGCGCCAGCTGACGGCGTGGGAGCGGGCCGGACTCATCTCCTACGGCGAACACTACTCTTTTGAGGCTTTGGGCCAGTTGCGGACGCTTCGCGACCTGCAGGCCACCACGCGAATCTCAGCCAAGAACATTCGGGCCTCGGTCGATGCGATGCAACGTGTCGCTGGGATGCGCAATCCGCTGGTTGAGGCGAGCTTTGTGCGGCGTGGATCGCGGTTGAGCTTCCGGCATGGCGGCGCGTTGATGGACCCGTTGACCCAACAGCTCGCATTTGACTTCGAGACCTCGCCTGCGCGGCAGCTTCGAGTTGTGGGTGCAGGCGATGTTGCTCTGCGACAGACCGCAGAGGTGCAGGACTTGTTTCTGCGGGCGGTGCAGCTTGAGGAGAATCCCGCAACGATAAACGAGGCGGTGGAGATCTACCGGACAATTCTCGCCAGACGGCCCGCGCACGCGCCGGCGCTGATCAATCTGGGGACGATTCACTACAACCTTCGCAAATATGAGGATGCTGAGCAGCTGTACCGGCAGGCCACGCTGGCTGACCCGGAGTATGCGTTGGCGTTCTTTGATCTGGGCAATGTGCTGGACGAGATGCAGCGGCTCGCCGAGGCAACGACCGCGTATCAGAAGGCAGTTGCGCTTGTTCCGCAGTATGCCGATGCGCACTACAATCTGGCACTGGCCTATGAGCGGCAGGGGCAGCGGCGACGGGCGCTGCGGCATTGGCTGGCCTATGTGCGGCTCGACCCCGTGGGCCCATGGGCGAACCACGCCAAGGATCAGGCACGCAAGATTCTGAATACAGAGAAGCTCTCTATCGTGAGCCGACGCGGACGGCTGGTTAAGGTAGCGGGTTAGCCTTTCGCTTTTCTTCAACGTTCATCTTTAGCTAGAAGAATCTCCTCGTTCAGCCACAACTGAACGACTATTCAGTCGTGCCTTCAAGATGCTAGACTCGCCTTTTCTTGAATACCGTTTTGAGGTGAGTGGATGTCGCAGCAGGTTCCGATGGCGTTGACGCAGTTGGTGGATGACGAGCAGTTGTTTCGCGATACGGTGCGGCGTTTTGCCACCGAGCAGATTGGGCCGCTGGTGCGCGGCATGGATGAATCGCAGCAGATGGACGCGGGGCTGATCCGCAAGCTGTTCGAGTTGGGCCTGATGGGAATTGAGGTGCCGGAAGAGTATGGAGGGGCCGGTGGAACCTTCTTCAATGCAATCCTGGCGGTTGAGGAGATCTCGGCGGTCGATCCGTCGGTCGGGGTTATGGTCGACGTGCAGAATACGCTCTGCATCAATGCGCTGGTTCGGTGGGCAAATGAAGAACAGAAGAAAAAGTATCTGACGCGATTGGCAACCGACACCATCGGATCGTATGCACTGAGTGAGGCTTCTTCGGGCTCGGACGCCTTTGCGCTGCAGACGAGAGCTACAAAGCGCGGTGACGACTATGTGCTGAACGGCCAGAAGCTCTGGATCACGAACGCCAAGGAGGCGGGGCTGTTTATTGTCTTCGCAACGCTCGATCCGTCAGCAGGATACAAGGGAATTACGGCGTTTCTGGTCGAAAAGGGTGCGGCGGGCTTTACGCTCGGCAAGAAGGAAGACAAGCTGGGCATCCGTGCCTCGAGTACATGCGAGCTTATCTTTAATGACTGCGTTGTACCGGCTTCCCAGGTGTTGGGCGAACCCGGCAAAGGTTACAAGGTCGCCATCGAAACGCTGAATGAGGGTCGCATCGGCATCGGCTCGCAGATGCTTGGTCTTGCTGCGGGGGCGTGGGGGTATGCCGCGAAGTGGGCGAAGGAACGAAAGCAGTTCGGTAAGGCGCTGGTGGAGTTTCAGGCGATGCAGTTTCAGTTGGCCGAGATGGCAACCGAGATCGAAGCGGCACGGTTGATGGTCTACAACGCGGCGCGGCTAAAGGATGCAAAGCTCGACTTCCTGAAGGAGGCGGCGATGTGCAAGTACTTTACTTCTCAGGTAGCGGAGCGTGTCGCCAGCCTTGCAGTCGAGGTCTATGGTGGATCGGGATTCGTGAAGGACTACCCCGTGGAGAAGTTCTACCGCGATGCCAAGATCGGAAAGATCTACGAGGGAACGTCATTCATGCAGCTGGCAACGATCGCTAAACTAACGCTGGGCAAGGTTTAGCTTCACAGTCTAGCGCGGCGGTTGTGCTGAAGGGGGTGGCAGGGCCTACACTAGAGGTAAGCCTTGGTATGACCACTTCATCAAACTCCAGACCCCGCGCGCCGTTGCCGTTTCTTGGGCTGGCGTGTGCCGTGGGCGTATCGACGATCTACTACAACCAGCCGCTTTTGCTGGAGATGAGTCGCACCTATGGATCAACGGCCGGTCACACCGGCTTCGTTGCCGTCGCGACTCAGGTCGGCTATGCCATTGGGATGCTGGCGTTTGTCCCTCTGGGCGATGTGCTGGAACGCCGCTCACTGATGATGCGAATGTATGGTGCGGTTGCGGTGGCCTTGCTGCTGGTTGCCTTCTCACCAAGCTTGAACTGGCTGATTGCTGGCAGCGCGTTGATTGGACTCTTTGCCTCGGTGACTCATGTGGCACTGCCCATCGCGCCGGATCTTGTTTCCCATGAGCAGCGCGGGCGCGCCATTGGGACCGTGATGACCGGTTTGCTGCTGGGTATTCTGCTGGCCCGCACCTTCGCTGGATGGGTCAGTGGCATCCATGGCTGGCGCTGGGTGTTCGTCGTGGCCGCTGTTATGAATGCGGCGTTTGTCCCGTTGATGTGGAAGGTGATGCCCAAGTTGCCGCCAAAGCAGAAATTGCATTACAGCGATGCGATGAAGTCTCTTTGGACACTCTTCCGCACGCAGCCATTGTTACGGGAGTCCTCTATTATTGGGGGCTCGTGTTTGCCTCCTTCAGCTGCTTCTGGACGACACTGGCCTTTCTTCTTCATAGCCACTACGGGCTGGGTGCTGGGGTCGCCGGAACCTTTGGAGTGGTTGGCGCAGCAGGCGCCATGGTCGCTCCACTAGCTGGCCGGTTGGCTGATAGACACGGTTCAAGATGGGTTATCTCGGCCGGAATGGCGCTGCTGGCAGCCTCCTATTTTCTGCTGTGGGCAGAGGAGCCAATCCACCTGTCGACCACCTTCCATGTGGTGGCGCTGGTAATCGGCGTCGTTGTGTTGGATATGGGCGCGCAGATGACGCAAGTGGCTAATCAGACACGAATCTTTGGTCTGGTGCCGGGGGCGCGCAGCCGCCTCAATACCGTCTATATGACGGTGTACTTTACCGGCGCCGCGATTGGGTCTGCCCTGGCGACAGTTGCCTGGGTGCATTGGAAGTGGAACGGGGTCTGCGGCTTGGCGCTTAGCTTCATTGCGCTGGCGGGAATACGGCATGCGACCGGCAATCGCGACGCCAACGCTGACCATCACCACGCGGACGCCGAAGATGCCCTGATGGAAGCCTGAACGGACAACCGGACGCGAAAGTGGGTGGTGAGCGAGGCAGGGCTCGAACCTGCAACCGTCAGCTTAGAAGGCTGATGCTCTATCCAATTGAGCTACTCGCCCATGCGCGTCTGTATCGATTGTAGCGGGAAGGGTAGCCGCCGTGGCTGAAAAGTGAAACCCGCCTAGCCAAAGGCAAGATCCTTACTGCGCAACAGGGCCACTACCGCGTCCAGGGCGGAAGCCCAGTTCTCCTCCGCGGTCTGCGCGTCATGGCCGAGAGCTTTGACGTACAGGCTGACGGCAAAGCCCTCTTGAGGGCCGGTGAGATCGACCAGGGCAGGACGGATCACGCAGTCGAACATGGCGTACGGGTACTCCATGGTGGCTGCATGTCGAGTAAGGCGGTGCAGCATCTGCTCCTGCTGATGGTACGAGGCGAAGATCGATCGCTCACGCCACAATAAATCAATGTAGCTTCCGAACCCGTCCGGAGCGTCCTCTGCAATCATGTCCAACTCCGTCCGAAGATGGTCGAGCTCTTCGGAGTCGAGCCGCCACGCGTCGCACTTTGCCGTGAAGACCGATGAACGCGTCGCATTCAGAGCACGCAAGGCATGCATCAGCGGGGGAAAATGCTCCGCCTCGGGAAGATGGTCGAGGTCATAGGGATTTTCGCGGAGATCGATGAAGCGGCGGTCGCCGGAGGGATCGGATGGGTCAGACCATGGAACGACAAGGACGGGATCGTCTGAGGAACATTCGGCAGACCATTCAGAGAGCATTACGACTATCTTAGCGTCACTGGGGCTTGGGTCGTCGGCAGCGACAACTTACGCGTTAGCCAGAACGAAGCGGAGCAGCGTGTGCTCGGCCCAGTAGCCGTCGTAGCCGCTGTCAGCGTCGGGCTGGGCCAGGAAAGCGCAGTGGCCACCATGGTGGGTTGTGATCAGCCTGACAGCTGGGTTCGCTTCGAGCTTACTGCAGCTCTCATCGGTGATGCGGACGAAGGGATCGTCGAGCGCATGCAGGATGAGAGTTGGCACAGCGATTCGATCGATCACACGAGCGGCTGCCGCCCGATAGTAATAATCTTCCGCGCCAGTAAAGCCGGAGTAGAACGCCGTGATGCGGTCATCGAATTCGCGCAGGGAGCGGATTCCAGTTGCAGCGTTGCGGTCGTAGGCCTGAGGGAACAGCATGGCCTTGTGGCGATAGCGACGCAACAGAGCGCGAAGAAACTTCATCTCATAGAAGCGGTTCTGCGGACGATGCAACGCGTCGGCAGATGGACCGAGATCGACCGCTGGCGATACCCCGATCACAGAATGAAGCTCTGGTGGAGCGGCCGTGCCGAGCTCGCCGGGAAGTTTAAGGACAAGGTTTCCTCCCATCGAATAACCGATGAGAGACATCGACCGCAAGCCGTGTTGTGCGATGAAGAAGTTCATCACAGCGAGGACATCGTTCGAGAGCCCCGAGTGATAGAGTGTCGGCGAAAGCGCCTCGGTGCCACCGCAGTTGCG